>CAUPON010000011.1:0-136546 GCA_963513025.1 uncultured Albidiferax sp. | reverse complement strand
TTTGGTATCGTTCTTCTTGGGTCAAGTGCGTATAGGTCATGGTGCAACGTTTGGGACTGGCCGGTCACAACAGTGCATCCTATGCACTCTTGGCCCAACCCGTTTGGAAAACGTTGCACTTCGTACTTGAATCTGCCTTATGTAAACCTAGATGTGGTTACAGATGTTTTGGTGTTAAGCAAATGCGCATAAACAAACTGCCATTCAGTCGTTTGAATTTGCCTTGCGTCTGCTGACAATCCGGGCATGACGCAAGCACGCATACTCATCGTTCCCGGCTGGCGCAACTCAGGCCCTGGCCATTGGCAAAGCCTGTGGGCGGAACGTTTCGCCAGCGTGGAACGGGTCGACCAGGACGACTGGATCACGCCCTCGCGCAGTGCCTGGGTCGCCTCCATCACCCAGGCCATACTGGCCCGCCCCGAGCCGGTGGTAGTCGTGGCGCACAGCCTAGGCTGCATAGCGACCACGCATCTGCCCGACGAAGCCGTGCAGCGCATCCAGGGTGCCTTGCTGGTGGCGCCGGCCGACCCCGAGCGCCGGGCCATCCTCAGCGATTTCGCCCCCGTGCCCTATGCCAAGCTGCCCTACCGCAGCGTGCTGGTGGCCAGCAGCAACGACCCGTATTGCCCGGTGCGCCTGGCCGGCGCCTATGCGCGTGCCTGGGGTAGCGAGCTGGTGCGCATGCAGGACGCGGGGCATATCAATATCGCCTCCGGCCACGGCGACTGGCCGCTGGGCCTGGCTTTGTTGCAATCCCTGACGGGTGCGCCTTTGCAAACCAGGCTGGAGGAGGCGGCAACTGCGGTTTAATCTGAGGCTGCTTTGCCCTTAGGAAACCCATGTTGCTAGACGCCTCCGAATCCCAGCTGGTGCTGGTCGATTACCAAGCCCGCCTTCTCCCCGCCATCCACGACCACGCCGCGGTGGTTGCCAATGCCTTGCGCCTGGCGCAGGCCGCCGACCTGCTGGACGTACCGGTCTGGGGCACCGAACAAAACCCCTCCAAACTCGGCCAGAACCCGCCCGAACTGCGGGCCCTGTGCCGCAACACCCTGAGCAAAATGCATTTCAGCGGTGTCGAGGAAGGCCTGGGCGAATGGCTGCGGCCGCCGGCTAAGCCGGTGCAGGGCAATGCCCGCAGCCTGCCCAAGCATCTGCAAAAGCCGCAAAACGCCGAACCCGAGCGCGGCACCATCGTGATCGCCGGGCTGGAAGCCCACATCTGCCTGCTGCAGACCGCGCTGGACCTGCTGGAAGACGAGTTCGACGTCTGGGTCGTGACCGACGCCTGCAGCTCGCGCACCGAACGCAACCGCGACGCCGCCTTCGACCGCCTGGCCGGCGCCGGCGCCGAACTGGTTACCACCGAGATGGTTTTGTTCGAATGGCTGCGCACGGCAGAGCACGCCGACTTCAAAACGGTGCAGGCCTTGGTAAAGTAATGTTTCTCCTGCACCACATAAATATTTAAATGAAAAAAGCTGCTGGCGCATATCTATATTGCGCTAGTAGCTATAAAAATGGGAGCGTATGCATGTTCCTCCTTGGTAACCTGCCGTCGCTCGCCCCATATTGGGTAGATAATCCTGCCCGTACTAGGCCCTTCCTGCCACAGTCGCATCCGCCAACCGGTCCAGCCGTGTCGCGGAAGGTTAATTAAACCCAGCTTTAACCAGCTAATGTTTCCTGCAGGGAAACGGAGGTCAGCGGAATATGAGTGATCCAGTGTCTTCGGTGTACCAAGCCTACCAAGGCAACACCTATCTCTTCGGCGGCAATGCCCCCTACGTAGAAGAGCTCTACGAAAACTACCTGAACAATCCTGGCAGCGTGCCCGATAACTGGCGCGACTACTTTGATGCGCTCCAAAACGTGCCCGCCGTGGATGGCAGCAATGCCAAAGACGTGCCCCATCTGCCCGTCATCAACGCCTTTGCCGAACGCGCCAAGCAAGGCGGCACCAAGGTCGTCATGGCCACCGGCGCCGACTCCGAAATGGGCCGCAAGCGCACCGCGGTACAGCAGCTGATTGCCGCTTACCGCAACGTCGGCGTACGCTGGGCCGATCTGGACCCGCTGAAGCGTACCGAGCGCGAGAAAATCCCTGAACTCGACCCTTCCTTCTACGGCTTCACCGATGCCGACCAGGAAACCGTCTACAACACCAGCAACACCTTCTTCGGCAAAGACACCATGTCTTTGCGCGACCTGATGAATGCGCTGCGTGAAACCTACTGCGGCACCATTGGCGCCGAGTACATGTACACCAGCGACCAGAATAAGAAGCGCTGGTGGCAGCAAAAGCTGGAAAGCATCCGCAGCAAGCCGAACTTTTCCAAAGAGAAGAAGCTGCACATCCTGGACCGCGTGACCGCAGCCGAAGGCCTGGAGCGCTTCCTGCACACCAAGTTCGTTGGCCAAAAGCGTTTCTCGCTGGAAGGCGGTGAATCCTTCATCGCCTCGATGGATGAACTGATCCAGGCCGGCGGTGCCAAGGGCGTGCAAGAAATCGTTATCGGCATGGCCCACCGCGGCCGCTTGAACGTGCTGGTGAACTCGCTGGGCAAGGTGCCTGCCGATTTGTTCGCCGAGTTCGACCACACGGCGCCTGAAGACCTGCCATCGGGCGACGTGAAGTACCACCAGGGCTTCAGCTCTGATGTATCGACCCCTGGCGGCCCAGTGCATCTGACGCTGGCCTTCAATCCTTCGCACCTGGAAATCGTCAACCCCGTAGTCGAAGGTTCGGTGCGCTCACGCATGGACCGCCGCGGCGATCCGCTGGGCAAGCAAGTTCTGCCGGTGCTGGTGCACGGCGACGCGGCCTTCGCCGGCCAAGGCGTGGTGATGGAAACCCTGGCGCTGGCCGAAACCCGTGGCTACTTCACGGGCGGCACGGTGCACATCGTGATCAACAACCAGATCGGCTTCACCACCAGCGACCCGCGCGACAGCCGCTCGACGTTGTACTGCTCGGACGTCGTCAAGATGATCGAAGCCCCGGTGCTGCACGTCAACGGTGACGATCCTGAAGCCGTGGTGCTGGCCACGCAAATCGCGCTGGACTACCGCATGGAGTTCCAACGCGACGTGGTGGTGGACATCATCTGCTTCCGCAAGCTCGGCCACAACGAACAAGATACACCCGCGCTGACCCAGCCGCTGATGTACAAGAAGATCGCCAAGCACCCCGGCACGCGCAAGCTTTACGCCGACAAGCTGACCGCCCAGGGCATGGGCGAGACGCTGGGCGACGACATGGTCAAGGCCATGCGCGCGGCACTCGACGCCGGCAAGAACACCTTCAACCCCGTGCTGACCAATTTCAAGGGCAAGTACGCGGTGGATTGGTCGCCGTACCTAAACCGCAAATGGACCGACGCCGGCGACACCGCCATTCCACTGGTGGAATGGAAGCGCCTGGCCGAGAAGATCACCACCATCCCCGCCAGCGTCACGCCCCACCAGTTGGTGAAGAAGGTGTACGACGACCGCGCAGCAATGGGCCGTGGCGACATCCCGGTGGACTGGGGCATGGGTGAGCACATGGCGTTCGCCTCGCTGGTGGCCAGTGGTTACCCCGTGCGCCTGAGCGGTGAAGACTGCGGCCGCGGTACCTTTACCCACCGCCATGCGGTGATCCATGACCAGAACCGTGAAAAGTTCGACGAAGGCACCTACACCCCGTTGCAAAACGTGGCGGAAAACCAGGCGCCCTTCACCGTCATCGACTCCATCCTGTCGGAAGAAGCGGTGCTGGCGTTTGAATACGGTTATGCCTCGAACGACCCCAACACCTTTGTGATCTGGGAAGCCCAGTTCGGCGACTTCGCCAACGGCGCCCAGGTGGTGATCGACCAGTTCATCGCCTCCGGCGAAGTCAAGTGGGGCCGCGTCAACGGCATCACCTTGATGCTGCCGCACGGCTACGAAGGCCAAGGCCCCGAGCACAGCTCGGCGCGCCTGGAGCGCTTCATGCAGCTGAGCGCCGACACCAATATGCAAGTGGTGCAGCCCACCACCGCCAGCCAGATCTTCCACTTGTTGCGCCGCCAGATGGTGCGCAACCTGCGCAAGCCGCTGGTCATCATGACGCCCAAGTCCCTCTTGCGCGCCAAGGATGCGGCATCTCCGCTGAGCGAATTCACCAAGGGCGGTTTCCAGACCGTGATTCCAGAGAGCAAAGAGCTCAAGGCCGACAAGGTCAAGCGCGTTATCGCCTGCTCGGGCAAGGTCTACTACGACCTGGCCAAGAAGCGCGAAGAAAAGGGCGCCGACGACGTGGCGATCCTGCGTGTGGAGCAGCTCTATCCGTTCCCGCACAAGGCGTTTGCTACCGAGCTCAAGAAGTACCCCAACGCCACCGAGGTCGTGTGGTGCCAGGACGAGCCGCAGAACCAGGGTGCCTGGTTCTTCGTGCAGCACTACCTGCATGAAAACATGATCGAAGGCCAAAAGCTCGGCTATTCGGGCCGCGCGGCTTCGGCTTCGCCGGCAGCCGGCTATTCGCACCTGCACCAGGACCAGCAAAAGTCGCTGGTGGACGGCGCGTTTGGCAAGCTCAAGGGCTTTGTTCTGTCGAAATAAATAAGCAGTGCCGAGCCGCTGCGCGGGAGCGCGGCGGCCGCACCCCTCGTTGGAAGAATTGGAGAAAACTAAATGGCTATCGTAGAAGTAAAGGTTCCGCAACTGTCCGAGTCCGTTGAAGAAGCGACCATGTTGCAGTGGAAGAAAAAGGTCGGCGACGCGGTTGCGGTTGACGAAATCCTGATCGAGATCGAAACCGACAAAGTGGTGCTGGAAGTGCCGGCGCCGTCCGGCGGTGTGATCACCGAACTGCTGGTTGCCGATGGCGGCACCGTCAAAGCCGAGCAACTGATTGCCCGCATTGACACCGAAGCCAAGGCCGGCGCTGCTGCGCCTGTGGCCGGTTCGGTCGCCGCTGCGGCCGCTACCGTGGCTGCCGCTGCTGCCCCCGCCGCTGCCAGCACCTCGATGGCCGGCGTGCCCATGCCAGCTGCTGCCAAGCTTATGGCCGACAACGCCCTGGCGGCTGGCTCCGTGGCCGGCACCGGCAAAGATGGCCGCGTCACCAAGGGTGATGTGCTGGCGGCGGTTGCTGCACCCAAGGTGACGGCTGCCGTCATCCCCACCGGCGTGCCGACCAAGTCCCTGGCCCAAGTCGCCACTGTCGCACCGGACCTGGGTGACCGCCCCGAGCAGCGCGTGCCCATGAGCCGCCTGCGTGCTCGCGTGGCCGAGCGTCTGCTGCAATCGCAGTCGACCAACGCCATCCTGACCACGTTCAACGAAATCAACATGGCCCCGGTCATGGAAATGCGCAAGCGCTTCCAGGAAAAGTTCGAAAAAGAACACGGCGTGAAGATCGGCTTCATGAGCTTCTTCGTCAAGGCAGCGGTGCACGCACTGAAGAAGTTCCCGGTGCTGAACGCCAGTGTGGATGGCAACGACATCGTCTACCACGGCTACTTCGACATCGGTATCGCTGTCGGTTCGCCGCGTGGCCTGGTGGTGCCGATTCTGCGCAACGCCGACCAAATGAGCTTTGCCGATATCGAGAAGAAGATCGCCGAATACGGTGTGAAAGCTCGTGACGGCAAGTTGGGCATGGACGACATGACCGGCGGTACCTTCTCCATCTCGAATGGCGGTACCTTCGGCTCCATGCTGTCGACCCCGATCATCAACCCACCGCAATCGGCCATCCTGGGCATCCATGCCACCAAGGACCGCGCGGTGGTCGAGAACGGCCAGGTCGTGGTGCGCCCGATGAACTACTTCGCCATGAGCTACGACCACCGCATCATCGACGGCCGCGAAGCCGTGCTGGGCCTGGTCGCCATGAAGGAAGCGCTGGAAGACCCAGCTCGCCTCCTGTTCGACATCTAAAGAACTAGGCACACCCCCGGGCGGCTTTGCCGCCTCCCCCTTGCAGGGGGCAAAGCCAGTTCCGCGGTGTTCCTGGAAGGCCAGTCAGCACCAAGCGGTATGACTGCAACTAAATTGGGATTTAACTATGTCTAAGAATTTTGACGTGATCGTCATCGGCGGCGGCCCCGGTGGCTATATTGCCGCCATCCGTGCAGCCCAGCTGGGCTTCAACGTGGCCTGCATCGACGAGTGGAAGAACGCAAAGGGCGGCCCAGCCCTGGGCGGTACCTGCACCAACGTCGGCTGCATCCCCTCCAAGGCGCTGCTGCAGTCCAGCGAGCACTTCGACCAGGCCAGCCACCATTTCGCCGACCACGGTATTTCCGTGTCCGGCCTGGAGATGGATGTGGCCAAGATGATCGCCCGCAAGGACATCGTCGTGAAGCAGAACAACGACGGCATCCAGTACCTGTTCAAGAAGAACAAGGTCACCTTCTTCCACGGCCGCGGCACCTTTGTGGCGGCCAAGGACGGCGGCTACGAGCTGACCGTGGGCGAAGAGTCGCTGGTGGGTAAGCATGTCGTCATCGCCACCGGCTCCAACGCCCGTGCGCTGCCCGGCACGCCGTTCGACGAAGAACTGGTGCTGTCCAACGACGGCGCTTTGCGCGTCGGCGCTGTGCCCAAGAAGCTGGGCCTGATCGGCTCCGGCGTGATCGGCCTGGAAATGGGTTCGGTCTGGCGCCGTCTGGGTGCCGAAGTCACCATCCTCGAAGGTCTGCCCACCTTCCTGGGCGCGGTGGACGAGCAGATTGCCAAGGAAGCCAAAAAGGCTTTCGACAAGCAAGGCCTGAAGATCAACCTGGGTGTGAAGGTTGGCGAGATCAAGACCGGCAAGAAGGGCGTCAGCATTGCCTACACCGACGCCAAGGGCGAAGCCCAGTCGCTGGACGTGGACAAGCTGATCGTCTCCATCGGCCGCGTGCCCAACACCATTGGCCTGGGCGCTGACGCGGTCGGTCTGGCCTTGGACGAGCGCGGTGCGATCGTGGTCGACGGCGACTGCAAAACGAACTTGCCCAATGTGTGGGCGATTGGTGACGTGGTGCGTGGCCCTATGCTCGCACACAAGGCCGAGGAAGAAGGCGTTGCCGTGGCCGAGCGCATCGCCGGCCAGCACGGCCATGTGAACTTCAACACCGTACCCTGGGTGATCTATACCAACCCCGAGATCGCCTGGGTCGGCCAGACCGAGCAGCAGCTCAAGGGCGCAGGCCGTGCCTACAAGGCCGGTACCTTCCCGTTCCTGGCCAATGGCCGTGCGCGTGCCCTGGGCGACACCACCGGCATGGTGAAGATGCTGGCCGACGCGACCACGGACGAAATCCTGGGTGTGCACATTGTCGGCCCACAGGCCAGCGAGCTGATCGCCGAATGCGTGATGGCCATGGAATTCCGCGCCAGCGCGGAAGACATCGCCCGCATCTGCCACGCCCATCCGTCGCTGAGCGAGTCCACCAAGGAAGCCGCTCTGGCGGTTGACAAGCGCACTTTGAACTTCTAATGAAGTTTTAAAGAAAATGGCTGCTAGCGCAGGTTCTATCTGCGCTAGCAGCTATTTAATTTATAGCATTTGGAGTTTTTTCCTTTGAGCGTTAAACAAGCCTACGAGGCCGAACTGATCCAGCGCGGCTATACCGCTGACCCGGCGCAACTGCGTGCCGTCGATGCGCTGGAGCGCTGTGCTTCTGAATGGGCAGCGTTCAAAGAAAAACGTTCTAACGCCTTCAAGAAGCTGATCAACCGGCCTGAGATTCCACGCGGCGTCTACATGTACGGCGGGGTGGGACGTGGCAAGAGCTTTCTGATGGACTGCTTCTTCAACGCTGTACCGCTGAAGCGCAAGGTGCGCCTGCACTTCCATGAATTCATGCGCGAAGTGCACCGCGAGCTGCAGGACCTGCAGGGCACGGTGAACCCGCTGGACGAACTGGGCCTGCGCATCTCCAAGCGCTACCGGCTGATCTGCTTTGACGAATTCCACGTAGCCGATATCACCGATGCGATGATCCTGCACCGGCTGCTGGATGCGCTGTTTGCCAACGGCGTGGGCTTTGTCACCACCTCCAACTTCAAGCCCGACGACCTGTACCCGAACGGCCTGCACCGCGACCGCATCCTGCCGGCGATTGCCCTGCTGAACCAGAAGCTGGAAGTGCTGAGCGTGGACAACGGCACCGACTACCGGCGCCGCACGCTGGAGCAGGTCAAGATCTACCACATGCCTTTGGGCCCGCAAGCCGACCAGGAGATGACCGAGGCCTTCAACCGCCTGGCCGAAACCCAGGACGAAGACCCGGTGCTGCATATCGAGGCCCGCGAGATCCGCTCCCGGCGCAAGGCCGGCGGGGTGGTGTGGTTTGACTTCAAGGCGCTGTGCGGTGGGCCGCGCTCGCAAAATGACTACCTGGAGATCGCCACCCAGTTCCATACCGTGCTGCTCAGCGATGTGCCGGCGATGTCGATCCGGCTAGCCTCGGAGGCGCGGCGCTTTACCTGGCTGGTGGACGTGCTCTACGACCGCCGGGTCAAGCTCATCATGTCGGCCGCCGTGCTCCCTGAAGAGTTATATACCGAGGGCCCGATGGCGCATGAGTTCCCTCGCACGGTGTCGCGTCTCAACGAAATGCAATCGGCCGAGTTTTTGGCGCTGGAGCGGCGCGTTGTGGATACCCACCTGACATGAACAAGCATTTGATCGCCTTGTGTTGCCTGCTGGCTCAGTTCGGCAGCGCCGCCGTGCAGGCGCAAACCGAAGATGGCGGCCTGGCGGTGCAGGCCGAGCAGCAGCGCATTGCAACCGAGCGCCAGCAAATCGAGCAACGTTTTAACCAGCAAGAATCGGCCTGCTTCCAGAAGTTTGCCGTCAACGACTGCCGCGACGAGAGCCGCGCGCGGCGCCGGGCCGAGTTGGCCGATCTGCGGCGCCAGGAAATCCTGCTTAACGACGCGGAACGCAAGCGCAAGGGCGCGTTGCAACTGCAACGCATGGAACAAAGCCAGGCGCACGACAGCCCCGCACCCGCGGCCAGTGCCGCCAGCTCCGAACCTAAGCCCGCTGTGCGCGTGCGCACCCCGGCCGCGCCACGCCAGCCGCACGACCCCGCCCAGGCGGCCCGCGCCCAGGCCGAGCGCAAGGCCACGCTGGAGAAAAAGAGCCGTGCGAACCAGCAGGAACAGGCTGCGCGTGCCACCCGCGAGGCTACCGCCCCGGACGAACGCGCCCGCTACGATAAAAAGCTGCAGGAAGCGGCTGCCCACAAGGAGCAGACCCGCCAGCGCAATGCCACCGGTAAAGCCAAGGCCGCGCCGCTGCCAGAGCCCAAGCCCTAAGCCCTAAGCCCTAAGCCCTAAGCCCTAAGCCCTAAGCCCTCTAGGCCGTTTCGCGGCCCAGAGCGATCAGGGCAGCCTTTCCATCCGCACCGTGGGTTCGGTCATCACCCGTACGGTGTCGTCTAGCGTGCCGAGCAGGTGGTTGGCAAAGTAGCTGTTCTGTGTGTCCGGCTCCAGCGCGGCCAGCACCAGGTTGCCTAGTGGCTGGCCTAGCGGCACGTAGAAGCTGCCCGCAGAGATATCCACCAGGCTGCGCGTCAGCGCCACTTCGGTCTTGATGATGGGGGCCGCATCGCTGATGCCGCCGCGCACGTCTTGCCGCGTACCCGAGGAGCGGGCCGTTTCCTTGTACAGGTCGCCCAGCAGTGAGCCGGGCTCGGCTATCCGCAGTACCTGTACGCCCAGCAGCTGCAGCCGCTCGACTGCGCTGGTGGAGGTGGCCGACAACCAGTAACCGCAGGGCCGCGGGCGGCTGTTCAGGGTTTGCAGCTCCAGCGCCGAATTCCAGTCCACGGTGAGCTGCTTGTCGTTGCCTGTGGCCGGGTCGAGCATGGTCAGCTCGTACTGCACCTTGGTCGGACCGGCTGCAATGGTGGCCTTGCCGCGGCAGGCCAGGCTGCTGGTTTCGCGGTCGATAAACGAGCGCAACTGGCCCAGCTGTTCGGCGCGGGTGGCGGTGCTTTGCAGCATGCTGACCATGGCGGTGACCTGGGTGTGGACCCGGCGCTGCAGGTGCATGCGCCCTATGCCCACGCCCCGGGTTTCGATCAGCATGCTGACCGCGTTCTTCAGGCCATTCACATTGCGCCCAGTATCGGGCTGCGTGCCGCCCATGGAGATCTGCAGGTCGTCCAGCGCGGTCGAGGTGGTGTAGTACCACTCGCTGCTCAGCTTCTGGTTCTTCAGCGCCGTGATCAGCGGGCGCCGGAACCACTCTTCGGAAGCGCGGGTCAGGAACTCCGGCATATTGGCTGTCATCGCGTACTGCAGCAGCGCGTCGTACTTCTGTACCGCGCCATACTTTTGCAGATAACGGCCCACCACGGTGTACTCGTGGGCATCCAGTACCACCGTGGGCTGGTAGTCGCGCGCCAGCTGGGCCAGGGCGCGGGCCTCGGGTGTTTGCAGCAGCAGGTGGTCGCGGTTCATGTCGATGCCGTTGGCGGTGGCGCGCTGGTCGGCGGCCGCGCCGTCAGGGTTGGCGCGCGGCACCACCAGCACGTTGACCTTGTCCAGCAGCGGCTCCAGCAGGCCCTGGGCCAGTTCGCGGGCCACTACCAGCAAGGCCTCGCTGCCCGCCGGCTCGTTGCCGTGCTGCTGGCCAACCAGCAATACGGTGGGCCGGCCCGTAGCCAGCACGCTGGGTGCATCCGGGCTGGTGGCGCGGGTCAGCAGCAGTGCCTCCAGCGGCGTGCCCTGTTGCGACTGGCCGATGGACAGCACGCTGACCTTGGCGCCGGCGTTGGGGTGGGCTGCCAGGTTGCGCAGCCAGGTGGAGATTTCGGCGTTCGAGCTATAGCTGGTGCGCCCGGCTTGCAGGCCGGGTGTGCTGTAGGCAATGGCCGGGTCGGGGAAGCGCGCCGCCAGCGCCGCGTTGTAGGGGGCGGCGCTATCTGCCTCCTGCGGGGTGACGCTGGCCTGCGGAACGGCTTGCGCCACGGCCGCCGGTGCTTCCACCTTGGGCGCCGGCGCAACGACTGCGGGCTTGGGCGCCGGCGCGGTGGTGACCGGGGCCCGCCAGGGCGGCAGCGGGGTGGAGCTGCAGGCCGTCAGCAGCAGGATGGCCGCCGCCACGCTGGTCCAGCTGGGTAGCGATGGGGTGGAGCGTATGCGTGAAGGATGGGGCTGGAGGGGCGTGGTGTGCGGCATAGCGGTCGTGCTCATCCGTTGGAGTAAGAGTCGGCATGTTACCCGCGCCCACAGGCTTGCAGGTGAACCTGGTGGCTCCAGCAGGGCTGGGATAATCCCGGGATGACCCCGACATTAACCACCAACCCCTGGACGCTGTCTGTTGCGCCCATGATGGATGAATAAGAAAATTTAGGAAAATCAACTACTTAGGCGCGTCCGTGTGCATTTCGTGTGCACTGATTTTTGTAAAGTTCGCCCTGAACCGCTGGGTTGGTAAGCGCTTTTCTTGGCTGAGATGCAGTTCTGCAGGCCTGCATCTCGCTCCCATTGTGTTGATCGAGGTTGAGTGCGTAATCCGGCCAAAAAGGCCAGCCAATCCGATCCAATGAAGCCGCCGATTCCGGTGTCGGCCTTGCCAGTCATTCCGTTCAAAAAGCCACTTGTGCGTGCTCACACTGGCTAAAACCTAAGTCAGCTATAGGCTGCTTGGAGCCATTCGCGCAGCGCGCGTCGGCCAGCGGGTATCGCCCCATTGCCGACATCGCATCCGTAGAATTCCACGCCAGCAAGCTGCCACTCAACGCGCTCGCTCAGCGGGCGGTCGCAGCCGTCCGTTGGAGCGACGGGTTGGGCCGGACGCCCACAGATCGAGTTAGTCCGCAAGAACTTGGTGACCGCATAGCGGACAGGCGACGATACTGCGGGGGCCTCTCCAACATTAGCTTAAGCCATGGCAAGTATCATCCCCTCCGCACCACTGCGACCTCTGCCCTACGGGTCCTTCCTGCTGGCGGCCTCGCCCACGGCACTGTTGCCGCAGGACCTCGATGGCCTACTCAAGGGCGCCCTCAAGGCCATCAAGGAAAAGGTGATTGCCGGCGGCGGCCGGATGACGCAGAAAACTACGGTGTTGCAGTGGCCCTCGGTGGCCGGCGTGCAGACCGTTGCCGCGCACTATGAAGTCGCCACCAACTGCACATGGGAAGCGACGCTATACGACACCAGCCATGAACTCATCCTCATCTGCTGCAAGGCCGATCACCTGGCAATCCACTGCTCCGATTCGGATCACCGCCGCGTCCTCGCATCCCTCGTGGGAGCTACAAACGCGACGCTCACGCATCCGCAGCTCGTGCGCCTACGCAAGCTCTCTGCCGGCCATCTGACTTCTGCATTCCTGCAGAGCGGCCCGCTCAAGGCCATGTGGCTGGCGGGTACGCACCGCTCGGTGCAGGTCAAGCCCGATTCCAAGATCCTGAGCGGTGCTGACCTAGAGCATGCCCTGGACCCGCTGGGCGACAGCACTTACCTCGCAGCGGCCGCGCGCGGCGCCTCCATCGGTGTCAGTCTCAACAGCTCCGGTGTCTGGACCAAGGCCTATGCCTCGCCTGCCGACTTGATGGCGGCGATCAACCAGTTGCTCGACACCATCATCGCCGCCGTCGGCACCTCTGCCGTGCTACCGGTGCTGGCCAACGAACTTCACAGCTTCACCGGCGTGGGCCAGGTCTTCGACTTCGAGGTGGGACCGCTGGAGCTTGCCGCCTCCGTAGCACGCAGGCGCACGGTCGAGTCGCTTCTCGAGCACACGGCATTCGAAGTGCTGCCGCCCAGCGCCGCGAGCGCTGCGCGGCCCGGCGGATTCGACCTCAGGATTATCCGTAGGTTCGCGGCGACGGGCGGCGCGCCTGCGCCGGCACCCAGCGTGTCCGTAACGGTGCATCCCATTTTCTCCTCCGCCGCCTCTCCAGCGCTGGGCTTGGTGGTGTCCGGCGCCCCGGCGGCCATCGCCGAACCCCGCCTGCAGGAAGCGTTGAGCCTGCTGGGCCGAACGCCCGCGCTGTTCCGTGTCTTCTACGACAGTGGCCACACCATCAGCGCGGGCCATCTGTCACTGGCTATCGTCAGAGATCGCCCCTTCGCCCGCTGGATATGGGGCGACTTCGGTGTGGCGGGCGGCGCGCCGCTGGCCTTCCAGGTCGACAAGGAGAAGCCGGCCGGCAACGACCTCGCGCTACTGTGGACGCTGCCTACCGAGGACAGCCTGTTCTCATGGTTCCTTTGGGCCGTCGCGGATCCGGTGCAGGCCGGCAAGCTGGACTTGCCGCTGCTTACGGCCGTTGGTGACACCTGGGTGTTCTGTGACGACGACTCGGGCGAGGTCGCGGATTTTGTATATGTGCACGCGCCGGCAGCCGGCCGACCGCTCGTCTGCCTGGTGCACATCAAAGGCGCGCGTTCGAAATCCCTCGCCCGCGAGATGGTCGCCGGACCGTACGAAGTGGTCTGCGGGCAGGCGGTCAAGAACATCCGTTTCATCGACGCCGGCACCTTGCTCAGGCGCATCCAGCACCGCGTCCTCGACCTAGCGCGGCCGCTTTGGAACGCACCGAATGCGATAGGTGCCGCACCGGTAGGCAACCGCGCAGCCTTCTCCGCCCGGCTTGCGGCGCTGGGCACGAACGTGGACTACCGGGTGATGGTGGTGCAGCCGCATGTCACCGAGACGGCGTACGGGTTACCGCTCAACCAGCCCACAGCGCTGCCGCCCGCGCTGGGCGCTGTCCAGCTCAGATCGCTGCTGTCCGGAACGGACAACGCCGCGAGGGCCGTGGGCGCGAAGTTCCACGTAGTGGGCGCGGCCTGAGGCCGCGCGATCTTCGGGTTAGAGATCCGTGATCGAGCAGGCATAAGGCTGTCGTCCGCCAGTACCCGCTTGCGGCGAGGTCCCGTCGCCCGAACCAACGTCTGCCACCGACAGCAACCGCAAAGCAGCCGTGGTGATTCTGAAGTCGTGATCGCCCGCCCACTATTCTTTGCCGCGACGCGGGTCGCATAAGGTTCGAGTCGAATGAGCCAAAATGAATTTCTACCATTGGAGCCAACAACTGCCTGACGAGCCTAGGAGGCACCTATTGTCCGTGGATATTCACCTCGATTTCAATGCGCGGCTTGGCTTCAGTCGGTTTCGATTCTTCCGGCGAGCTGAACCAACCAAGCCGGCAGCTCGGCCGCACGCACGGCGTCTAGGAGCCTCGGCGTGTGAAACGAATGAAGCCGAAGCCGGTCGCAAGCCATAGACAACAACCATTCCGGTAACGCGTTGCCTCGGCCGCTCGACCAACCCGAGAGTTCCGTCATGATCACGTCGAGCACCTCATGACTGATGTGTTCGTCGATCGAAAAGTCGAGCTCTTGCTTGAACGCCATGCGCAGGAAGGCCGCGCGAAGGATCGAATCGTTGTAGTCGCGCATGTTGCGCGCACAAAGCGTCGCAGGCGCGAGTACGACTTGGCCGTACAGCGTCTGGTTCCACTGAATGTCGTCGCCGGAAGGCTTCATGTGCGCCGCCGGCAAGGGGGCGTCGTTGCATCTAACCGTTGCTAGCAGGTTGCTCACAACGGCCAGGACGTCCGCCTGGCTGATCGCCGCCAGGTTCGTTTCAGTGCCCAAATAAACGAAATCCGCAGCAATCGCGAGATCGCCCGCGGCTCCGGGGAGTAGGAGCCCATCGCTCTCGCAAGACATACTTTCAAGTCGGGCGAGCCGTGTCGCGAGCTCCGGCTCCAATGCGCCATCCGAAGCCATGCGCTGGAGCAATTCGACTTCCGCATCCCATGCAGTCACCGACTCTCGTTGCCAGGGCAACATCAGGTCGTAAGCGGATCGAACGATGAACGTTTCGCCGCCGTGTTGGCCATAACTCAGGAACATCCTCAGATCGCCCAGATTCCGGGGCGAATCCGCCAGCGTGATGACGCTCAGGTACGCGACATTTCCCTGGGAAGCCTTCGTTCGCATCGTCGCGTTGATGCCTCGCATTCGCCCATGATCGTTCAAGCAACCCGCCAGAACCAGCATCGACCCGCGTTCGATCGGAGCGAGCGACTCAAGTTCCTCCCAGCCAATGCGCCGCGCCTCGTCGAACTCGTGGCGCATGTCCGCAAGCTCGAACAAGCGTCGCGCCGTGTCTTCATGAATGTCGACGAGGACGATGGCGTGCAAAGGCGACGGCGTGAAGCGCCGCAGCAGCCTCACTACTGCTTGCGGTACCTCCCCCTCCTGCGTCAAGCGGTCGATGTCGAACTTGACGAGATTCGCAGTTGCGTCGGCTGCGTATGGCTGGATCTGCACTTGTCCTGTCCGGGCGTGACGCTCAAAAAACGCGCGCGCGTCCTTCTTCTGGGATGCAGCGGACACCCTCAATCGCTTGATCGCGCGCTTCTCCAACAAGAACTGGTCCCCCGCCAATTCAGCCAGGACGTCACCACGGGCGCAGCTTGGGCAGGTCTCCGGCGGATAGCTTTCTATCGGTCGATATCCGAAGGTCCGGCTGGGCGCCGCAGTCAGGTCACAAACGACCTTCCCCCGTGCGGGTGGTTTCAACGGATCTTTCAACAAAAAAAGCGTGACGACGTTGTCCGCCACGATTCCCATGCCGATCAATCGATCAGAAAGCGAACCCGACGTTGACGCTGAAACAAGCGCTAGATCACCGTAGCCCATTGTCGGTGCCCGGTCGATTCCCCCATAGGAACTGAATGAGACGACCGGCTGGGAAAAGGCCCATTGACCTAAGTGGCGAGCAATGCGTTGCATCGCTTGCGCGACCGCGACTAGAGGTGCGGTGTCGACGAAGATGCGACGGGGTTCCTCGGCCGACAATCGGGCCAATGTTGCTAGGCCGACGAAGCCACAAGCCGCCGATGAAAGCAACACGCTACTGGCTCGCAGGAAATGGCGGGCATGCTTGCCAGAGCCCTTGCCGAAGTGGACACCGGCGGGCGCATCCACAAGAGCACGACTCTGATCGAAGAGGTTGAATAGCCAACCTTGGATCAACTCGTCGCTGGCTGGACTTGAAGCGCTGATCTTGCCATCCTCCTCATTGCGATGAAGGAATTGCAAGATGAGTGGCTCAGCGCTCGTTGGACGCCCAACGAGTACGCCAATCTTGCCCGCAGCGCGCTCAAAGGCGCTCCCCTCCAACGCTGCACGTATCACCGATGCTTCATCCAAGAATGGGGCAACGACAAAGATTTTCCAGGTATTGGGACGCGCGTTCAATATGTCTCGGACGTCGCTGCTCACCATCGCCGCGCTGAGCTCCGTCTCGTCATAGACAAGCAGGCAAGCATCGCCTTCGAAGGTGTCTTCCCGGTATCGGGTACTCAGGGCTAGCGCTCGCATGTCAAGCCAGCGGCACCAAGATTCGAAGAGCCGCGCCGACCACGGAGTCATTTGCGGTTGGTCTCGGCGTCAGCCTGTTCTGCACGTCCAGCAAGACCGGCTTCGGGAGCCTGATCCGCGCCCACGGCCCGGAAGGCGGACGCATCTGAGGGAGGATTGCGCCCTCGAAAAAGCTGCGATAGGCGAAGAGACGCCCCGTCCTGACCTCGATGCTGCCCTTGAGTTCCTGAAGGGCGCGCAAGACCTCGTACAAGCCCATGCCTCGTTGACGCTGCCTGTGGTCAACCTGCTCCGGATCGAAGTGCCTAGCGAAGCACTTATGCATGACCTTCCATTCCTCGTCGAGGCTCGTCGACGAATCCAACGCCTGCCGGGTATACGACGCGTAATAGCCCAAGCCTGAATCAAAGATCGACACCTCCAAGCCGGGCACCTCGCGCTCCGCAACGAGCCGACCCAACTTCTGGTGCTCAGGCAGGGTCACACTGATGCGCCTGAACAGTAAGCCGCGCATTGCGTCGGGCCCCACAGGGGTTTTCGCCGAATCCAGGCGACCGTGGAGGTGGGTATTCTCGAAAAGCTCGGCGACGATGACCGCCAGCGCACCAGCCAGCGCGAATTTCTCGCTGGTAGTTTCGGCGCCATTCAAATGCGGGGATAACACGCCCAGCACCGTCGTCTCGATGTCTTCACGGCTCCTAAGCCCGTTACTCGATCGATCGTACAAGTCCAGCGGCCGACCGTGGCCTCGGGCATCGACGCACAGCAAGATCTGGCTGTCGGTGAAGAAGTCACCGCGAAGCCTGTAGGTGAATATCTGGCGCCTGGCGCGCGCGAGCAGATCATCAACGTCTTTGGCGCCGATCCCTAAGGATTCGTGAGTTGCTCCCTGCAGGCTGGCCGCAACAGCCAACAAGGGGTGCAACGAAGCCACTGTAGACATTTGCGTCAGCAGGTCAGACGGCCACCGGACGTTGATCGGCGTCTTATTTCTGGCTAGGCTAAGCAAGCGCTGGATTGCGAACACTTCTCCAGCGGACCCAGCCGACGAGAACAGGTGCTCGTAGTCCGGCGGAATCTCCAATTCGACGCCTCCGTCGAGGGCGCCCTTCCACTGGCCTGGCGCAAAGTCGGCAAGGCCCATCGGAATTTGGATTTTCGTGACGTTGCTTTGCATGGATCAACGAAGTGTTGTCTGAGTGTAGCGTGCCGGGCCTAACAGTTGCCGCACAAACTCACTGTGACGACTGCCGTGAAGTGAGGACGCGGCCCTCCCGCAAGACCTTGAGTTCGACAGGCTCTTGCGTGTGGCAGGAAGCCTGGTCAGAGGCGAAAGACGGCAGCTGTAGCTGCACCGCGCTTGAACTCCAGGTAGAGCCCTTCCTGCATGTGGTCGTCAAGAACCTGCTGAAGTTGCGTTGCGGTAAAGGTCATTTGTTCAGTTTATTGGAAAGGCTCGGTTCTTCAGGAGGCCAGGAGTTTCTGGAATTCGCCACGCAACAGCGCGACGACCTCGGTGATGTCCCGGGCCTCGAGTCGATTCTTTTTCAGGAAGGCGGCCCATTGCTTTTGCTTCGTAGAATCCTGCACGAATGTATCGCTCAAACCTGAGGGGAGGGTACTGGGCATCGCCAGTTGCCGCCGCGCGAACGTGGCCTCGATTGCGCGGCGCAGCTCGGCTGGCTCCAACGCACCTTCGGTCAGCAGCACCCAGAGATCGAAGTAGTCCTTCATGCGGGTATTGGCCATGCCGAGCAGGCACACCGCATGAAACTTCTCGGCCACCACCGTGTATTTTGGATAGGTGCGTAACTGCGGAGCGGGCAGTTCCTCAAGCAGCACTGGGTAGCTCACCGATTCCGGCGCTGGTGTGACCGCATCGCCAAAACCGATGTCCACCTGCAGCGCGATGCGCGCACCATCCAGTTTTGCTTGCAGGTCGATCCTCACACCGCCATAGCCTGCTTCCTTGCGGATCACCGAGCCCTTGACCGAGGCAGGGTCGAACGCGATGCCATCCTCCACCTCGATCTGGCAGATCTCGCGGAACGCCGCCACGGCGGTGTCGATATCGTCCGGACCAAATCCCAGCAGGTCTGCATCGCGCGTCGGCCGATGCGGCTGGTCGTACCACAGTGAAAACAACAGTGCGCCCTTGAGCAGGTAGTTGGCGGCATGCGGCGAGACCGACAACCGGTATAGCAGCCGTTCCAACCCATAGTGGGTGAGCGTCAGGTTGAAGTCCTGCTTCGTGGCATCGGCGCGCTGTTTCAAGCGGGCCCGGATGGAGGCAGCGAGGTTGCGGCTCATACGGTGACGCTTTCCAGATAGGGTCGCATGACATTGGCCACGCGATCCACCGAGGCGTAGTGCCAGAGCGCATCCATCGTCAGCTTGCGCTGCGACCAGCCATCGCGCAGCGCTTCTAGCGCCACGTCCAGGCCGATCTTGTTACGGTACTTGAAACAGTCGACCACCGTCTTGGCCGCGTTGAACACCGGGACCTTTACGCCGTCGATCTCAACCGGCTCGATGCCTTCGGTCAGAGCTACCCCCGACATGCGCACCACGCGCAGAGCAGGCTGGTCCAGCCGGGGTGTGGGCGAGTGATGGGGTATCGCCATCCAGACCTCGAACGGGGCCTGCGTGCCGATGCCATGGACGCGCAGCGCCGACAGCAGGCATACGACACCACGCGGCACGCGCAGGGCTACCTCGGCCAGCGACCGGTGTTCGCTGAGCGCGCGTCCCGGTAAACTGTAGACGCCGCGGGCGATGCGCTCAAGCTTGCCGGCTACAACCAGTCGGCTGAGCGCCACTGTGGGCAGGCCCTGCTCAGCCAGATCGCGCGCGCGCAGCAGTGGCCGACGCCCGGCGAGCGCGAGGACGGCTTGTTCGAGCGTTGAGTCAGAGCCCATTCCTGAAGTATGTTGCAATAATTAGTCATTTGTCAATAAACGACTAGATAACGCAATGCCGTTGAAGGTCCGGTCACTTGGCAATGCCGAAGGCGGGCAGGTTCTCCGTAAGGGATGACGAGTATTCCCGTCACATTGGCATGTTTCGGCACCGCGCGGATGTTGGCAATCTGGTTGTTATCAGTGATGCGACAACGCTAAGGCGCCCCGCTATGCCATATCGACGATGCCCAGACGCAGCACGCAGCACGCGAGCAGATACCACCATACCTGTAAGATGATGTTTCAATTAAGTCAGGGGGCTGAATGACAACATCGACGGGTAGGGGAGCCTCGCGGTCACGACGTAAAACCGAGGTTCCAGGTCAGGCGCTGGGCTACGGGCTCCAGTACACCCGACTGCTGCATCTCCTGCTTGTGGTACCCGAGGGCAGCTCCTGCAGCATGGAGGTCTTGGACGACGTGGCCCAAGAACATGCGCAGCTAGGTGTGCACCTGGTTCAGAGCAAGAGCGCGCTCACCGCGAACCCGGTGGCAGATCGGGCGAAGTCGCTTTGGAAGACGCTGTCAAATTGGGTCACCCTGGCCGCGGAAGGCGGCTGTGATCCGGACAGAACACTCTTCGAGATTTACGTGTCGCGGCCGGTGACAGGCGCGATCGTCCATGTGCTCGCCGAGGCTGCGACGTTGGATGCCGCCCGCGCTGCCATTCTCCGGGCTCGTACCGCGCTGTGGGGCGAGGCGCCCACCTTCGCGCAGCGAAGTGACGTCGCTTCAGAAATCGCCTCCTACGTTGAGAAGGTCTTCGATGCTGACCAGGATCTGGTGGCGCGAGTCATCAAGAATTTCCGGCTTACCTGCGGCTCCGGCAGCCCGCAGGCTGACATCGAAGCCGTCATCCGCGCCCATCCGGTGTCGCCAAGCAAGGTCCGGGACATCGCAGATCACATGTGCGGCTTCGTGAAGCGCCGCGTGGACGAGCTCCTGGAGGCAAATCGGCCTGCCATCATCGGACGAGACGAATTCAAGGTTGCGTATGACGCCTACGTTCGCAAGATCGATCGGGAGACAGTGCTGCTGAGTCGCGCGAAGGCGCCGAGTTCGGACGAGTCGCAGGGCTACCTGCCCAAGATCTTCGTCCAACAGCTCGAAATCATCGGCATGACGTTCGAAGACAAGCTCGAGGCCGTGAGCGACTACCTGATGGCTGCCGCGGACCGCACCGACTGGGCCGTGCGCGGCGAGGTGGATGTGACGTCGCTTGATGACCTCGACGCCACCCTCAAGCGAAATTGGAAGAACAAGCGACTTGCCTGCAAAGTCGCGCACTCCGGCAAAGCGCAGGACCAGCAGGGGCAGGCACTGTATGCCGACTGCATGCAGGTCAGCGCATCAGTGCAGGCGATGGACCCGCCCGAGCATTTCATTCCGGGCTGCCTGCACCGACTGGCCGATGACCTCTCGATCGGATGGCATCCCGACTACGAGCAGCACCTCAAGGCGAAAAAGGCGGCGTGACGATGCTAGTACGAGAGGTACAAAACATCCAGAACCCGGCATTGGGCGCCGCCGTCGTATGGCGGTTCTGCTGTGGCTACGTCGAGTCCCAGGCTGCGGGCGACCCGCCACCGTTGCCAGTGCTCTTCCTGACGTTGCCCATCGTTCTGCACCAGGCGACCGCCGAGCTACTGCAACGTACTAGGATCAGCTCGGGCCTTCGCGCCTTTGCGGCCAAATTCGGTGATTCGGCTGTCTCCAAGCAAGACTTGTTGCTCCAACTTCACGATCGCGCTTTGCGATGGCGTGTGCTGAGCTTGCAGTCCATCGAGTTGGCCACCGCGGGACGACTGATCCACCTCACGGACGCGGGTAGCGCGGTTCCTTTGTCGCGGACCAGGGCGCGGGGTATGCCTGACGAAGTGAAGCAGCTCTTGGCGGATGCAGAGAAGCTCGGCGCCTGGTGTGGGCAACTTACGCTGCACGAGATAACAACAACGCTGAAGGTGAGGCTCTGATGTTTTTCCAGATTCGCGCGATCGTGCTCTGGCCCCGGAACCCCGAATTCAAGCCGCGTCGACTGCAGTTCGATCTGGGCAAGGTCAATGTCATCAGCGGCGCGTCACGGACGGGCAAGTCCGCGGTCATCCCCATCATCGACTACTGCCTCGGCTCCAGCACGTGTTCCATTCCCGTTAACACCATCCGCAAGTATTGCGAGTGGTTCGGCGTTGTCGTGGCGACCGATCAGGGCGACAAACTGCTGGCGCGCCGTGAGCCCGGCGCGCAGCGCAGTACCGACGACATGTTTCTGATGGAAGCCGACAGGATTACCGAGGTGCCGCTGCGCATCGTCAAGAATACGAACGCCGACGCTGTGAAGCGGCTGCTGGATGACCTCGCCGGCCTGTCGAAGCTGGACTTCACCGGTGGCGGGGACGACTCGACCGGTTTTGACGGCCGCCCGAGCTTTCGGGACCTTGCTGCGTTCACGTTCCAGCCGCAGAACATCGTAGCCAACCCGGACGTGCTGTTTTTTAAGACCAATACTTACGAGCACCGCGAGAAGCTGCGCAAGATATTTCCCTATGTGCTGGGCGCAGTGACGCCGGCCCTCATGTCTAAGCAGTTCGAGCTAGGGCGTACACGTCAGGAACTGCGCCGCAAGGAGCGCGAACTCAAGGATGCTCAGCAGGTGTCGGCGCGCTGGCTGGCGGATCTGATGGTCAAGTTCAGCGAAGCCCAAGAGCTGGGCCTGACACCCAAGTCTGAGCAACAACCCACGCGAGGGCAAATGATCGAGCTGCTGGAGGAGGTCGTCGCACGCACGGATCTGACCCTGTCCGTCAGCACCTCGACGATCTCTGATGCATTGCGCGAGCTCAGTGGCCTGGATGCTGAGGAGCGCGAGGTGTCGCGAGAGCTGACCACGCTGAGGCATCGGCTCGAGGAAATGAACCGCATGAGCTCCGGCGTCGATCAGTATGAGGCGGCGATAGGGCTTCAGCGGGGACGTCTCAAGTTATCCAGTTGGCTGGTCTCACACACGGATGACGCAGCAGACTGTCCCATGTGTGGTAGTCACACCGATTCGGCAAAACGCAAGCTGGAGGTGCTGTCAGCGCGATTGGAAGAAGTCGAAGCTGAGGCCGGCGTCGACAAGGAAGTGCCCGCCGCATTTGATCGTGAACTGCAGCGCGTGACGGCCGAAGTGGGCCAGACGACTGAGCGGTTACGGTCTGTTCAGATTCGCAAACGTGCCTTGTCCGGTCGCTCTAAGGAGGCGAGTGAACGTCAGTTCGCAGCGAAGAAAGCTGAGCGATTTGTCGGTAACCTCGAGTCCGCCCTCGATCTTCACCGGCGCCTGGGCAGCGACAGTGAACTTGTTGATGAGGTGGCCCGATTGCGGGAGATCGTTCAGCGGTTAGAGGCGGAACTTCGCGAGCAGGATGTCGACTCCCGTAAGCGCCGAGCCTTGCTCGCGGTCAACACACATGCGGGTCGCCTTTTGCCTTCCTTGGACGTGGAGAACGCCGATGACCCCATCTCCCTCGAAATCAGCGACCTGACGATCAAGGTGCGGGGCGCGGAGCGCGATGACTACCTGTCCGAGATCGGCAGCGGCTCCAACTGGCTCTCCTACCACCTGGCCATGTTGCTGGCCCTGCACCAGTTCTACTTGGCCCAGCCGAGCAGTCCCGTTCCCGGCTTTATGGTGCTGGACCAGCCCAGCCAGGTGTACTTTCCGAAGCGCGTTGTGACACGTCCGGATGAAGCAGTCGAGGAGCCGCTATTTCGGGATGAAGACATCGATGCCGTTCGCAAGGCATTCGAGGTCATGGGGCAGGTCGTGCTCAAGGCCGAGGGCAAGCTGCAACTGATCGTGCTAGACCACGCGTCCCGCGATGTGTGGGGCGATATCCCTGGCGTGGTTGGGCTGCGCGAGTGGCGAGACGGGGTTAAGCTCGTACCCATGAAGTGGCTGAACGAAGCCTGACTCTCGCTATTTTTTCAACCACCTACCTATCGTTGCCGGAAGGTGGCTTCAGGGGGGGGCTGAATTGCGCGAGATGTAGGGCCGCATTGGGTCGAGAGCGCCAGTTGGCGACGAGTGCAGATGCATCTCGCTGCAGTGCTCGTCGAACGCCGGCAGGGTGCGGACTTTCCCAGGAAAGATTGGAATTTTTCTCGTTGCATTGTGACGTGTGTCTCCCGGCACAGCCGTGCCGCGCTGTCGTGCGTGGCATCGAGCCGCCTGTGTCGTCTCGTCCCTTCCGGGCTTCCATCCCTGACGCCTTCGCCCTCATGGGGGTGCGCACTCCGTTTGCCCTCCAGGGGATCGGCTGGTCAGCCCATCCCCGCCGCACTTCGTTTGGCGCCCCTCGAATACAGCCGAACAGGCTGCGCCTGATCGGCCAACAGCCATCCATCTAGGCATGCCGCTGGCACGCAGGGACGCTCGCCGCGCGGCGTTAGTTTCAGTGCATCTCCTGGCCCATCGGCCGCTGTTCGTCTTTCCCCAACTTCATCGCTTTTTCCCGCGACCGTAGCCCACGGTGCCTGGCCGTCAAGGCGCGCAGGGCCGAGTCCTCGCTGCGCTGCGGGCCGCACCAACCCTGCGCTTGCTTCCTTGACAGCCAGTCCCTCGCTGGCCCGGTTTTTCGCGGGCGATGAACTCAGGAAAGACGGCGGCAAACAGGGACCGGCCCAGGTCTCTGCGCCGAACCAACCGAAGCCACAACGGGCTCCGAATCTTGGAATCCGGTCAGCTTTGAAACCACAGCAGCATTTTTTTTGGAGAAAGACCATGCAACTAGCAACCCGCTTCGCATCCCGCTCCCCCGTACTGCGCGCCGATTACCCCTTATCGGATGACCAGATTCGCACCGTGGCCCCGTCCATATTTGCCGAAGAGAAACACGCCAGCCGCTCCGACCGCTATGCCTACATCCCGACCGGTGCGGTGCTGTCTGAACTGCGCAAGGAAGGATTTCAACCCTTCATGGTGTGCCAGACCCGCGTGCGCGACGAAGGCAAGCGCGATCACACCAAGCACATGGTACGGCTGCGCCATGCCGACCAAATCAACGGCGCGGAAGCCAACGAAATCATCTTGCTGAATTCACACGATGGCACGAGCAGCTATCAAATGCTGGCGGGCATGTTCCGCTTTGTCTGCAAAAACGGCTTGGTGTGCGGCGATACCGTGGCCGATCTGCGCATCCCGCACAAAGGCGATGTGGTCGGCCAAGTGATCGAAGGCGCGTATGACGTGCTGGACGGCTTCGACCTTGTGCGCGAACGGCGCGACGAAATGCGCGCCATCACGCTGGACCGGGGCGAAGCCGAAGTGTTCGCCCATGCGGCGCTGTCCCTCAAGTACGACGACCCGACGACACCCGCGCCCATCACCGAATCGCAGCTATTGACGCCGCGCCGCCGCGATGACGACCGGCCCGACTTGTGGTGCACCTATTGTTGATTTCCACCCAGAAGTGACCCACTTGGCCCAGTGATTTCCATCTAAAACTGACCCACGTAAGAACCCTAACCTGCTGCTTTAAGCGGCAGGAGACGAGGAGTGATTAACGTGGCGATACTGAGTGTCATACGGCGTTGGGCACTGCGAGAGCAGCTCTCCCTGCGTGAGATAGCCCGGCGTACCGGCCTGTCTCGAAACACCATCAAGAAGTACCTGCGCTCCGGTGCGGCCGAGCCGCACTATGCCAAGCGCGTCAGCCCCAGCAAACTAGACCCGTACGCCGAGAAGCTCTCGGCATGGCTCAAGAGCGAGGCCGGCAAGTCCCGCAAACAGAGGCGCACGCTCAAACAGCTCCATGCCGACCTGGTAGTGTTGGGTTACACCGGCTCCTACAACCGCGTGGCAGCCTTTGCCCGGACTTGGCAGCAGCAGCGCCAGGAAGCCCAGCAGACCACGGGGCGTGGCACCTTCGTGCCCCTGGCCTTCGGCGCCGGCGAGGCGTTCCAGTTCGACTGGAGCGAAGACTGGGCCATCATCGGTGGTGAACGCACCAAGCTACAGGTCGCCCACTTCAAGCTCAGCCACAGCAGGGCCTTCACCGTACGGGCCTATCCGCTGCAGACCCACGAGATGCTGTTTGATGCGCACAATCGGGCCTTTACGGTCCTGGGCGGTATCCCCCGGCGTGGCATCTACGACAACATGCGCACCGCCGTGGACAAGGTGCGGCGCGGCAAACTGCGCGACGTCAACGCCCGCTTTGGCGCCATGGTCAGCCACTACCTGTTCGAGGCTGAGTTCTGCAACCCCGCGTCCGGCTGGGAGAAGGGCCAGGTGGAGAAGAACGTACGCGATGCACGCCACCGGCTGTGGCAGCCTGTGCCGGCGTTCCCGACGCTGGCAGCCCTGAACGATTGGCTGGAGGATCGCTGCAAGACCTTGTGGACCGAGATCACCCACGGCAAGTTGCCTGGCACAGTGGCCGATGTATGGGAGCAGGAGAAGTCCGCCCTGATGGCCATGCCGCGGCCCTTCGATGGCTTTGTCGAGCACACCAAGCGGGTATCGCCGACCTGTCTGGTGCACTTCGAGCGCAACCGCTACAGCGTTCCGGCGTCGTACGCCAACCGGCCTGTCAGCCTGCGGGTCTATGCCGAACGATTGGTCATTGCGGCCGAGGGCCAGGTGGTCTGTGAACACACCCGGGTCATTGACCGGCGCCATGACCTGGGTGGGCGCACCGTCTACGACTGGCGCCACTACCTGGCCGTGCTGCAGCGCAAGCCAGGGGCACTCAGGAACGGCGCTCCGTTTGTCGAATTGCCGCCGGCGTTCAAGCGGCTACAGGCCATGCTGTTGCGCCAGCCGGGCGGGGACCGGGAGATGGTGGAGATTCTGGCCTTGGTGCTGCACCACGATGAGCAGGCGGTGCTGGCGGCCGTGGAACTCGCCCTGGAGGCCGGCGTGGCGACCAAGACCCACGTGCTCAATGTGCTGCACCGGTTGCTTGATGGCCAACCGGTACCTGCACCAGTGACGGCGCCCCAGGCTCTGCGCCTGAACCGCGAACCCCAAGCCAACGTGCTGCGCTATGACAGCTTGCGCCGCCCTGCGGCGTCTGCCGACCAGGAGGTACGCCATGCGACATGACCCAGCCAGCGGTGCCATCGTGATCATGCTGCGTGAACTCAAGATGTTCGGCATGGCCCAGGCCGTGGCCGAGCTGACCGAGCAAGGCGCACCAGCGTTCGAGGCGGCACAGCCGATCCTGTCCCAACTGCTCAAGGCGGAAACTGCGGAGCGGGAAGTCCGCTCGGTGGCGTACCAGTTGAAGGTGGCGCGCTTCCCCGTCTACCGGGACCTGGCCGGCTTTGACTTCGGCCACAGCGAGGTGAATGAAGCCTTGGTACGCCAGTTGCACCGCTGTGAGTTTCTGGAGCAGGCCAACAACATCGTCCTGGTCGGTGGGCCGGGAACGGGCAAGAGCCACTTGGCAACAGCTCTGGGTATCCAGGCGATTGAGCACCACCACCGCCGCGTACGCTTCTTCTCCACGGTCGAACTGGTCAATGCTCTGGAGCAGGAGAAAGCCCAGGGCAAGTCCGGGCAGATTGCCACCCGGCTGATGTACGTCGATCTGGTGGTGCTTGACGAGCTGGGCTACTTGCCGTTCAGCGCCTCGGGCGGAGCGCTGCTGTTCCACCTGCTGTCCAAGCTGTACGAGCGCACCAGCGTCATGATCACCACCAATCTGAGCTTCAGCGAATGGGCGACTGTGTTCGGAGATGCGAAGATGACGACGGCCCTGCTGGACCGTCTGACCCACCATTGCCATATCCTGGAGACTGGCAACGACAGCTTCCGGTTCAAGAATAGTTCGGCGCAGCCGATGCAACCCAAGAAGGAGAAAACCAAGAACTTATCCACACCGTGAGCCGCACAGGCTTGCAAAGAGGGTGGGTCAGTATTCGATGGAAATTGCGGGTCAGGTTTGCTTGGAAATTAACACCTTGGGGTGGATACATCACGACTATGGATAGGAACGATTCACTCGTTCTGTCTTGAATGGATATTGAAGCCCTACGGCATCTATCACGAGGCGTTGGATCGAGGCTTCCGCGTGATCGATCAGCATGAGCGCGAGAAAATACTGGAAGCCCTATGCAAGCCTTACCAGAGGCCAAAGATTACGTTCTGGGATTGTGAGTTCTATCACACCGAAACTGGCTATGTGCTTTCCTGCCCGCAGGATTGGAAGCACACGGGTCTGCACGCCATACTGGACAAGTACTTTGAGATTCTGCGGGAAAGTCGGCAGGTCGACTTTGAACTCATTCTCTACTATGCGTACCAATTGATCGCCCGCCATCCTGCGATCAGTGCCCTTCTAGGGCAGTTGTTCTCCTTTATGCTGGTCGACGAGTATCAGGATACCAAGCGAATTCAGTATTCGATCATTACAGCCATCTTGAAAGCCGGTCAAGGTGCGACCAAAGCCTTCATTGTCGGGGATCCTAACCAAGCGATTTACCAGTCGCTCGGGGGATATCCGATTGCATTCGAAGATTTTAAGGCGATGGCTGGTATTGACTTGGAAGAACTCGAACTGTCGAGAAACTACCGCTCCTCCGAGCGCATCATCGACTACTTCGGAAACTATAACGTCCACGACACGAGCATTGAGGCGGCATCTGACGACAAGGCTTATCCGAGCCTTATTTCGTTCGACGACACGGTGAGCAAGACGGTTTTGGAAGCCGAGTTGATCCGACTCATCCGTTTCAACATTGAGACTATGGGTATCTCACCCCACGAGGTGTGCGTGCTCGCGCCACAGTGGACGCATCTTGCCAGCATGACGCGTCGCTTGGTCGCGAGCATGCCAGAGTATTCGTTCGATGGACCCGGTATGGTCCCCTTTGCAAGGGACACTGAGAATTTCTGGTACAGGCTTTCGAAGATTGCACTTACGCAGGCATCGCCGGGAATGTATGTGCGCAGACTCCGATGGGCCGGGGATATCCTGAATGACTTGGAGGCGGCCGGCGCGAGCGTGTCCAAGCTCACGCGGAAGTCCTTGTTGAGGGAATGCAACGCGATCAAGATCGATGAAACGGATGGACTTACCTACCTCAGCTCATTCTTCGAGAGGCTGTTTTCGAACCTGGCCATTGACTTTCGCCTTTTTACACTGCTTCAGGAACATCACGTTGCGTTCTTCGACAGCTCGCAAGCGAGGGTCGATCGACTGAAAAGCGAAGGCAGTGAATTTATAGGAGATATTGAAACGTTCCGGAAGGTTTTTCAACACCGAACTGGGATCACGATTTCCACGATCCACGGCGTCAAGGGCGCGGAGTTCGATGCGGTGATTGCCTATGCCTTGTTGGAAGATATGGTGCCGCATTTCAATGACCCAAACGGCCAAGAAAGTGCGATGAAATTGCTGTATGTCATCGGCTCGCGCGCAAGGAAAAACCTGCACCTGATCTCTGAACGGGACCGCGTTCGCCAGTATTCAGGCGAAGAGTATCAGGTCACCCGTAGACTTGCTGCATGCAGCTTCAGCTATGACAGTATTCCATAGGAATAAAGAAAAAAATGCAGAAACCAAGATCCAAAGTTAGGGAAAATTCGGTCCGAACTGACATGTTGATCGACGGAAGCGCGGATGGCCGAGCAGGAGATTAATGGTGCCCCCCCCCCTAAAATACCAGGTTAGGTCGTCAAATGAAACTCGCAGTAATTGAAGGTCAGAGGCTCGCACCCTCGCCAGGCCGGCAAGGCCAGTGCCCTAGCTGCGGTGCGCCTGTCACGGCAAAGTGTGGGAACTACAAGATCTGGCACTGGGCGCACAAAACTCGTGAGCACTGTGATCCTTGGTGGGAGTCGGAAGGAGAGTGGCACCGCGGTTGGAAGGATTGCTTTCCGCAAGAATGGCAGGAAATTCCGCATCAAAGCTCAACCGGCGAGCGCCATATCGCGGACATACGCACGCCTGCCGGTTTAGTCATTGAATTCCAACGCTCGACCATCCACCCTGACGAAGTTCTTGCACGTCAAGCCTACTACGTAAAGATGATCTGGGTGATTGATGGGTGCAAGAACGAGTTTGATCCGATAAATTTCAGCAACTGGAGAACCAGTCCTAACGAGCATGGGCTTGCTCAGTTCGCGGTGTTCGGTCGAAGCAAGCTCTTCGAGCGATGGCATACAGAAAAGCCTGTCTTCATCGATTTTGGCAAGGCGGGGTTCTGGCGTATTGCTCATTACAACCCGAAGACTAAACGCGGGGTAGCATTGATTGTCGACAGAGAAGCATTCGTTCGCATCGCTGGCTCTGGTTCGACGGATTTCAGTGGGCAAGGTGGCCCGGCCTCGCCGCTCTTGGCAACTATTTGAGACAGCTACTGAGTTTGCCTAGCCACGAGCTAGGCGCTGGTGCTCCACAGAACAGCCGGTACCAATGCAGGCTGTCTTCTGTTCGTTACTGGGGATCGCAGATGATGGAGAAATTTGCACGACAGGAGATTTTTCATGACGGGGTCTAACTGCCCATTTGAAGAAGGTGATCGCATTGATCACAAGCTCTTCGGGTTTGGTACCGTCGTCGGTATGCCCGTAGCCGCGGTTGGTCCAGATTCCCGGAGCCTCAGTGGCGTCCGCGACGCTGGCTGGAATATTCCAATCCGATGGGACGATCCAAAGCAGACCGCGGGAGCTGTCATGCACCAGGCGCTGTGCAAGGTATCGTCGCCAGACTCTCGGCCATTCGCCCACTGGGATAGACAGTGGCAACCGTTGCTCCAGGCTTGGCTCGTAGCTCGACGAGAAGTTGAGCGAGTTTCCTCAAGCTTCCGACCCGCGCCTGAGACCGCTGATTTGACACAAGCTCAAGAGGCTGAGCGAAGAGCATTTGAAGCAATGCAGCGCTTTCGGGAAGAAGAGCGAGCAGGGGGCCATCCGTAAGGCTGGGGCGGCCGTCGATCCTTCCTCCTGTTGGTCATTGAAGAAAGCGCACACCAATACTTATGTCGTTCAAATGCCATTCAGGCGATCAAGAACTGCTTTCCATTGATTTCGATACCGAAGGCTGGGATGCCCTGCGGACTAGAAACCGCAAGGATCGTGCGTTGAAGATGACGTGCTGCGGCGCTGACGTGACTCTTCGGCAAACGAAGCTCGGCACACAGTATTTCGCGCATGCCAAGAAAGGGAGCTGTCCGGTCGGTACGGACTCCGCAGAGGTCATGCTGGCAAGGGAAATGATCGCCAAGGCCGTGCGGCAGGCGGGTTGGAGTATTTCGGTCGAAACGGCCGGGACATCGGGTGGGGAGGAAGAGTGGACCGTCGATGTGCTGGCAAGCCGGGAGGGCGGGAAGCCAGTGGCGTTCAAGGTTCAATGGGGGCGTTTGTCGCTGGATGAGGTGTCCCGTTACCAAGCCGTGCTCCAGGCCGCCGGGATCCGCACGCTGTGGCTCATGCGGCAGCAGAGCATTCCCGTCGAGAAGGCCGCTCCGGCATTCAGGCTCGGCCATGATACCGAGGACAACATCTGTGTTGTGTCGCTGCCGGGGCCTTACTACCATCCAGCTTTCGCGACCGGCAAGAACAGCGACGGCCCGAATTACTGGCGGCAGCACATCGAGCTGGGCCGGTTTGTCGAGGGGGCATTGGGTGGGAAACTGCGCTTTGCGCCACAGGTTGGCCGCACCTTGCCGCTGGACGTCTGCGCGGCGTACACCGAGTGCTGGCGCTGTAAGAAGACTACCGGCCTCGTCATCGATCTGTGTTTCGCCGCCAGCCGGGTGCTTCAGGGCACCGCGGATGTGACGGCCAAGATTTACGACTTCGATGACGAGGGCAGGGGGGCCGCGCTGTTGATGTCTACGTTGCCGACCGCGCTCCTGGCGCCCCACGGCATTGGTCCGATCAAGCCGCGATACAGTCGGACGGAAGGACAGCCCTACTTGTCCAATGGCTGCATCCATTGCGACGCGCTGCAAGGACGATTCTTCGATCACGAGGTCGCCTACGACGCGCAACCGGTCTTCAGCGTCGATGTGTTGTTCGATGACCGTTGGGTGTCGCACCTGGAGGACCGTGATGCCATCGACAAATGGTGGTTCGACGATCGACCAGGCGAGGGTGCCGCAGGGGACGTTCCACAGAGCTAGATTTTCTTGGCGTCCCGCCAGTTGGACGTCACCGAACTGTGTACGGGCTGGTATCGCGTCTGACCGACAGGCGTCTGCTTTTCCAGTTGTAGCAGCAAGGAGTCCTGTTCCTGCGCTGGCATCCTGTCGAACAGCGCTCGCTCCTCTGCGTTCAGCAGATGGCCGAACTTTTCAAAGCGGGTGCGCTTGTCGTTTGACGGCAGCACGGTAAAACCCGGCGTGGTGGAAAAAACCACCTGGCCGTCTACCCGGATTTCGGGAACTTCGCCGACGTCGATGAACTTTCCGCCAAGCCAGATGTGGGTTGGCGGGAAGAACGAAAGCTGGCTGGTCTGCTTGTAGGCCTCCTCAAGGGTGGTGGGAGCGACTGCCCCAAAGTAGCGGAAGAGCCTATAGTTCTGCAGGTCATCCAGCGCCGTGCTGGCTAAGTCCTCGGGTGACTGTGTCTCGAAGAGCGTGGTGCCCGTTTCGTCGTCACGGTAGTGGACCAGCCCCCGCCATAGATCTTTGGCCGCGAGGTACCACCCATCGTCGCATTCAGCGTACTCGGAGGTCAGGGAAAGCTCTTCCGCTTCCTTGACGTCCATCGCGAAGACAAACCCTTGGGCGAAGGCCTTCTGTGATTCGGCCGATGCGGGCTTGCGCATGGCAGCCCGATCCAGAAGATCCTTCAGCGAGTCGGGAAGCGGTTTGCTGCGACTGACGTTAGCTGTCTGCTCGACACACACCGTCACATGCTTCCAGTGCTCGTAGCCGTGCTGCTTGGCGACAGCATCCAGCGCGACGGCAAGCGATGTATCGGTGGTTTTACGAAGCGTCTTGGCCAGACGCTTGAGTTTTTCGGCGGCGGTTGCCGTGGTGGAGATGAATTCCATGGTGCGTTCCTGTATGTTGCCGCGGGTGTACCCGGTGCTCACTGCCGCGCTCCGCGAAACATGGGAAGCTCAGACGAAGGTTTTCACGTCGTCCCGGCGAACCGGGTGGGCCATGGTGAGCAGCTGGCGTCGACGAACGCACCGCGAAATTCTATCGCACTTGTCGCCGCCATATGCGAGATCTCGCGGCGATCACACTCTGTTCCTTGAACGATATGGTGCCCGGCTGGACCACTGCATCTTCGCGACACACAAGAATGCGCGGCATCCCAAGGTCTATGAACTCGACGACAACGTGTCGTTCTGCGTCGGAGACAAGCCCGGTCGCTGGATCGTCAACGTCGACCTGGACTATTTTTTCTGCGAGATGGCAGGTGAACACAAGCGGATGATCAGCTCCGAGTACCTGGAGACCCTGTTCGCGGGTGTTCGAGAGCAACTTTCGCAGGTGCGGATCGCCGTGCTCACCCTGTGCCTGACACCCGACGAGACCTACACGGGCGTATGGGCGGCCGCGAAGAGAATGTGCCAGCAGATTTGCTCGATCATCGGAATCGAGTTTGCTTTGCCGCCGCCGGGGGCCTCAGCGTAGGGACTCGACCTCCCGATTGGCTGGCATCGCCTGCGTTGCGCACTGTGTGTGGACCAATTGAAGTTGGTCGCAGCCGGGGGCTTGATCTTCTCAGAGCGTATCCCTGGGCTCGATTGATGATGCTGTCGTCAGAGTCGACGCCCCGCAGATCGCTTCGTCTCCCGCGCCAATAAAAGAGATGGCTCTGGCCGGGTAAAAGCAGAAGGCGTTAGCCACACTTCTTTGAAGTGGCCGTCGGGCGCCTGTCTCGCGCACAAAAAACCCGCCTCTCGGGCGGGTTGGTTGTTGGGCGCTGACTATTCCGTGACAAGTTGAGGGTAGTCGCGTCGCTTGATGTTCGCCCTTGCTGCGGCTTCCAGTCGTTTCTTGCCTTCTGCAGTCACACGGGGAATGCCCTTCAGCGAGAGAGTGAAGACGCGCCCAGGCTTCGCCTTCGCCTCAAATTTGGGCGTTGCTGCAGACTTCTTGAGGGCGGTGGAGCTAGTCACTAGGATCTCCGGCAAAAACTTTTTCACCAGTATAGGGTATCAGTTTTCGCCAGGATGTGCTAGCGGCACTCAGATCGAAGGTCATTAGGCGCTGTGATCCTTGGGCGTCCCACCATGCGGAATCGATGGCGAGCACGTCCTGAACAGTTTCGCAGTCCTGGAGGTGTGGCGCTCCCGCAGTTTCACCAGGGAGAAGATCGGCGTCGAAACCGAGTCTCGGCCAGACCTTGAAGCCGATATGGCGCTTGCTGAAGCCCTTGCCGCCGGCGGCGACCAGGGAAATATGACCCAGCCCGGCCAAGTGCGCCGTGATCGCGCACAGCGTGAAAGCGAATGTGCCCAGGTTGCGCGGGGTTTGGTGCTCGTTCAGGAAGTAGTGGTCGATGTGCAGACCGTCGATAAACAGGTCCGTCGTGCCGATTTCTTCAGTGAAGAGGCCCAGCTTGTTCTTGTGGGGGCTTTGAATGACTTTGTTGTTGATCACTGTGAAGTACAGGCCCGGCGGTGCATCGTCGGGGCCATGCCGTTTCTCCGCCTGTTCGTGTACGCGGCTGCCATCGAACACGGAGAACAGGTGGGCGAATTCCAGTGTCGACAACTGACCGAATGGCATCTCGAAAAGGTTGGTGGCTACTAATTCCTCTCCGTCGTACCGGATGTTCATGCCAGTCAGATAGGTCTGTGTGATCCCGTGCGCGAGAAGCTGCTGATGCAGAGTTGCCAGATGCGAACGGTAGTAATCGGTCGGTTGAAGTGGCACGGTGCAAAGCAGAATTCAGATGGAGGCTGCTGCACCCACTGGGGATGCGTCGTGCGCACGGTAGAGCCCGGCGCCTTGCGCGTTGCGAGGCGAGGAGGGGGCATTACCTGCTCCGACGTGTTCGGGGGCAGTTGAAGCGCCCAGCGCAATCTGCGCAGGGCTGGCGGGCATGTCGATCGAGGAGAGCTGTGTCAGCGGCTTGACGCGATGCAGATACTCCGGCCGCAGGTTGGTGTACCGCTTGAGCATCTTCCAGTCCTTGTGGCCGGTCACCAGCGCGGTTTGCTCGATGGTGAAGCCGGCTTCGAACAGGCGGCTGGCGGCTTCATGTCGCAGGTCATGGAACTTGAGATCCTTGATCTTCAGTTCCTTGCACCCCCGGCGAAACGCAGTGCCGACAGAGCGTCCGTTGTAAGGGAATACCAGGCTGCTGCGTCCGGAAAATGATTTCTGTTCCTGCAAGATGGCCCAGGCATCGAAGCCCGTGGCAGTCAGCAGCGGCACCTTTTGGTCATTGCCGTTCTTGTCGCGCGGATCCTTTCGGTCGCGCACGATGACGGTACGGGCCTTCGCGTCGATGTCCTCCCAACGGATACGGCAGATTTCGTCCTGGCGCATGGCCGTGGCAATGGCGAAACGCATGATCCGGCCGATGGGGATGATCTGCCGGTGGTTGTTCTCGAAATAGTCCGTGAGCGCCTGCAATTCGTCGAGGGTAGGGCGCCTGTCGCGCTCCCGGCCTTTGCCGACCAGGCCCAAGCGTTTGAGTGCGATGCGGGCCAGGTCGATCGGCTCGACTTGGACCCCAATCCCGTGAACGGCCGCGGCATGAGAAACTACGAGCTTGATATAGCCGATGTCCATGCCGATGGTGACAGGGCCTGCGCCTTCTTTTGCGCGGTCTTTGCCGAACTGGATGAGCCGTTCGCGCGTCAGTTCCTTTAGGCGCACCTTGCCCAGCTTCGTTTGCAGCGCATCGAGGGTGAAGGCCTTGGAGCGGCGCGGTGCCCGCATCACTTCCTTCATGTCGGTGACGTGCAAATTGATCAGGTCGCCAAAGGTCGTGGGATCCTTGACTTTGGGACGGCTTGCTGTTCCGCCCAGGTCGATGCGGCGCTCCGTGGCTAGCGCCCATTCCTGTGCGTCCTTGTGGCGCCGGAAGGTTTCACTGGCATAGGAGCCCTTGCGGCGGACTTGCGCGCGCCAGTTGCCGGACGGGAGCTGCTTGAAGGTGGCCATTTCGTGTGCTCCTTGTGTGCACTGCTAGGTCAAAAGTGGGCGAATTTGGTCAAATTTGAGTGCACACGGGAGTGCACACGAGAGGTGGTAAGTGCATGAATGATAACGCTAAGTTGTTGAATTACAAAGGAAAAATTCTTTCTGTTGCTCCTATGATGGACTGGACTGATGCGCATTGCCGCTATTTCCACCGCCTGCTGTCCCGCCACGCCTTGCTTTACACCGAGATGGTGACCACCGGTGCACTGCTGCATGGCGATGTACCGCGGCATTTGCGCTTCAATACCGAAGAGCACCCGGTGGCGCTGCAGCTGGGCGGCAGCGAGCCGGCCGATCTGGCGCGCTGCGCCAAGCTGGGCGAAGAATGGGGCTATGACGAGATCAATATCAACTGCGGCTGCCCGAGCGAACGGGTGCAGCGCGGCGCGTTTGGCGCCTGCCTGATGAACGAGGCGCCGCTGGTGGCCGACTGCGTGAAGGCCATGGTCGACGCGGTGGAGGTGCCGGTCACCGTTAAGCACCGCATCGGCGTGGACAAGGTTGAGAGCTATGCGTTTGTGCGCGACTTTGTGGGTACGGTGGCCGAGGCCGGCTGTAGTACCTTCATCGTGCATGCGCGCAACGCCTGGCTCAAAGGCCTGAGTCCCAAGGAAAACCGCGAGATCCCGCCGCTGCGCTACGAGCTGGTGCACCAGCTGAAACAAGACTTCCCGGCGCTGACCATCGCCATCAACGGCGGCATCACCACCCACGAGCAGGTGGCGCAGCAGCTTGCCCATGTGGACGGCGTGATGGTCGGGCGCGAGGCCTACCACAACCCCTGGACCATGGCGGGCTGGGACCAGGCCTTCTTCGGCGCCGCGCCCAGCGAGGCCACGCGCGAAAGCATAGAAGAGCAGATGGTCGTCTACATGGAGCGCATGGCGGCCGAGCAGGGCACGGGCTGGTACGGCATTGCGCGCCACATGCTGGGCCTGCGCCACGGTCTGCCCGGCGCGCGCCGCTGGCGCCAGGTGTGGAGCGACCACCGGCTCAAGACCACGCCACCGCGCGAGGTGATGGCTTTGGCGCACACCCGCTACGGGTTTGACGAGGCAAAGAGCGCCTGAAGCCAGTCGGCAAACAGCCGTACCCGCGCCGATAGCTGGCGGCTCTGCGGGTACAGCACCGATACCGGCATGGCCGGCGGTGGCAGCTTGGGCAAGACCACCCGCAGGCTGCCATCGTCCAGCTGGCTTTGCACGCGGTAGCGCGGCACCTGCACCAGCCCGAGGCCAGCAATCGCCGACGCCGTGTACACGTCGGCGCCGGTCACCGACACGCTGCCCGGCAAGTTCAGCTTCTGCAGCTTGCCGTCGACCATGAACTCCAGCGGCAGCGCGCGGCCGGTGGCGGTAGACAGGTAGTTCACCGCCCGATGCCCGGCCAGCGCCTTCAGGTCGGTCGGCACGCCAAACTGCGCCAGATAGCCGGGGCTGGCGCAGGTGATCTGCTCCAGATTCGCCACGCGTCGGCCGACCATGGATGAATCCTGCAGCGTGCCGGCCCGCAGGACGCAGTCCACGCCTTCGCGCACCAGATCGACCAGCCTGTCGCCTTCGCCGATGTGTAATTCGATGCCCGGGTAGCGCTGCAGAAATGCCGGCAGGGCGGGGATGACGAAATTGCGCGCCAGCGTGCCCTGCAAGTTCACCCGCAGCAAGCCCTTGGGCGTTGTGTTGCGGAAGCTTTCCTCCGCCTCTTCCATATCGGCCAGCAGGCGCAGACAGCGCTGGTAGTAGTTGTCGCCGTCCAGGGTCGGGCTGACCTGGCGCGTGGTGCGCTCCAGCAGGCGCGCGCCGAGGCGCGTTTCCAGCCGCTGGATGGCGTTCGTCACCGTGGCGCGCGGCAACTGCAGGTCGTCGGCGGCCTGGGTGAAGCTGCGCCGCTCGACGATGCGCACAAACACCCGCATTTCTTCCAGCCTGTCCATGGGTTTTTTGATTGTTGGTCTTTATCGAATAGTGATGGCAATTTTAGGTTAATTATCTTTGTAGCGCACCGGTTCATGATTCGGCCATCGCAACCACTGAACCCAAGGACACACCATGAACACCACTGCAAATACCCCGCAAAAAGTCGCCATCGTTACCGGCGCATCACGCGGCATAGGCGCCGCCATCGCCCGGCGCCTGGCCGAAGATGGCTTCGCCATCGCCGTCAACTACGCCAGCAGCGCGGCAGAGGCCGACAGCCTGGTGGCCACACTGCAGTCTCAGGGCCATAAGGCTGTGGCGATCAAAGCAGATGTGGCCAACTCGGCCGAAGTGCGGACCTTGTTTGATGCCACCGAGCAGGCCCTGGGCAAGGTCGACGTGCTTGTCAACAACGCCGGCATTTTGAAAACCGTGCCGCTGGCCGATACCAGCGACGAGCTGTTCGACCAGACGTTGGCTATCAACACCCGCGGTACCTTCAACACCTTGCGCGAAGCCGCCAAGCGCATGAGCGAAGGCGGACGCATCGTCAATTTCTCCAGCACCACCCTGGCGCTGAACCTGCCGGGCTACGCGGTCTACAACGCCAGCAAGGCCGCGGTGGAAGCCATGACCCACGTGTTCGCAAAGGAACTGCGCGGCCGCAACATCACCGTGAATGCGGTGGCGCCCGGCCCGGTGGCCACCGAGCTGTTCCTGAACGGCAAAACGCCCGAGCAGATCCAGGCCTTCTCCAAGATGCCGCCGCTAGAGCGCCTGGGCCAGCCCGACGACATCGCCCAGGTAGTGTCCTTTCTGGCCGGCCCGCAAGCCGCCTGGGTCAACGGCCAGGTGCTGCGTGCCAACGGCGGTTTAGCCTGATGGTGCTAAGCGTGATGAACCATTCACCTAAACAGCGAGGCATCGCCTTCGCAAGACTTGCTTCTGTGGCATTTACCGGCGTCGCCGCCATCGCCGCGGCTACCGCTGCAAGTCTGAGTTCAGCGTTGGCACTGCCGGTGTGGGCCATGTTCATTGGTTGGGTTGCCTTCTTTACCCGTGGTTTGACGTTGAAAGACGGGTTGGCCAACTTGGCCTGCGTATGGTTTGGCATCGCGGTGGGTATGGGCGCGGCCATGGCCATAGGCGCTTTGACACCAGCATGGGGACTGCTGGCGCTGCCAGCAGTCGTGTTCCTGGTAGCCGTGCTGGTTGTGTCGCTGCGGGCCGTGCCGGTGCTGAACAACATCCTCTGTTACTTCCTGGGCTTGATTGCTTACTTTGCGTCGCATCTGCCACCTTCGCAAGGCACTTTTGTCTTGCTGGGCTTGGCTGTTGCCCTGGGCTCCATAGCCGGACTGGTTGCGCTGCAGTTGCAGAACCGTCTTCCACGTGCGGCTTAACTAGCGCGTTTCAGTTGGTATTCATTGAGTAAAAAGGACTTCCCCATGGCATCCATCATCTTGATCACCGGCGCCGGTACCGGTATAGGCAAACTCAGCGCCGAGACCTTGGCCCTGGCCGGCCACACCGTCTATGCCACCTTGCGCGACGTGCATGGCCGCAACAAGCCCAAGGCCGACGGCTTGCGCACTTGGGCCACCGAGAAGGGCGTCAAGTTGCATCCACTGGAGCTGGACGTGCTGTCGCAGGATTCGGCCGACGCCGCCGTCGCCACCATTGTGCGCGAGCAGGGCCGCCTCGATGTGGTGATGCAGAACGCCGGCCATCTGGTGATCGGCCCGGTCGAAGCCTTCACCGCTGAAGAAGTGCAGACGGTGTTCGATACCAACTTCCTCGGCGCCCAGCGCGTGAATCGGGCCGCGCTGCCGCAGCTGCGGGCACAAGAGTCCGGACTGATGCTGTGGATCAGCAGCACCACCACCAAGGGCGGCTTCCCGCCGTTCCTCGGGCCGTATGGCGCGGCCAAGGCGGCGATGGACTCGCTGGCGGTGTCGCTGTCGTACGAGATCGCCCGCTTTGGCATCGAGACCTCCATCGTCGTGCCCGGCGCCTTCACCCGCGGCACCGACCATTTCCCTAGCGCTGGCAAGCCCGCCGACACGCAGCGGCTGGCAGCCTACGACCGCTACGATGGCGTGATGGATCAGGTGGGCCAGCGCCTAGGCGAGCTGACGCCCGACCACGCCGGCCCGCAAGCCGTGGCCGACGAGATCGTGCGCATCGTTAACCTGCCGCTGGGCCAGCGGCCGGCGCGCGCGGTGATCGACTTTGTTGGTGATGGCGCGGAGGAGGTGATTGCGGTGTCCGAGAAGGTGCGGATTGCATTTGCCCAACGTATTGGCTTTGCCGACATGCTGACCGCACAAGTGGTGCGCAAGCCCGCGCGCTGAAAGAACGCAGCATGCATACCTTGATCGTGACAGGCGTTGGTCTGCTGGTGCTGGCTGCTAGCGCCCTGGCTGCTGGCGACCAGCGTGCATGGAGCTTACGGCGAGTACGTGGGCGAAAGCATCGCTAGCGAGTTGCAGGTGTTTATGCTGGTCTACGGAATACCCGCGGTACCAGCAGGACTGTTGTGCTGGACGCATAGTTTCTGGTAATTTGCTATTTTTTATATAGCTGCTAATGCAGGTGTAATTTGCGCTAGAGGCTGTTTTCTCTATAAATGGAAACGACCATTACTCGCTGCCACCGTATGGGTTATCCGGCTGCTACGGGCAGGTGAACACTTGCTTCAAACCCCGCGGGGTATCCTGGCGGGGGAGATGCCAATTCCAACCGACCCCGGTGACGCTCCACAACCGTGCTAACGATTGACATGCCCAAGCCGTAGCCTGCTGCGTTGTGCGTATTTTTCACATGCCGCTGGCGCATGCGCTGCAGCTTGTCCTGCGGTACACCGGGCCCGAAGTCCCGTACCCGCAGCGTTGCAGGCAACTCCACCACGACTTCAATCACGCTGCCGTTGCTGTGGTGCACCGCGTTTTCCACCAGGTTGCGCAGCACGATGGCGAGTGCATCGAAGTCTCCCAGCGCCAGCACATCGTATTCGGTGGGTACACGCAGATGAAGGCGGTCCAGCAGATCGGTCTGCGCCCAAAAATCCTGCACCACCGTGCCCGCCAAGGCGCCCAGGTTGACGGGTTCCCAACTGAGGGCGGCGGCAGATTCTGCGCGCGACATCTGCAGTAGCTTTTCAGCGCGCCGGTTGAGCTGGAGCAGAGATTCCAGCGCCTTGGTGGCTTCCACTTTGGCGTCGGGCTCCAGAGGTAGTTCCAACAGGGCGTGCAGCCTCAGCAAGGTGGTGGCTAGCGGTGTGCGTAGCTCATGTGCGGCGTTGGCGGCCAACGCCCGCTCGGTGTCCAGCGCCTCGCCCAGTCGGTGCAGCAAGTGGTTGGTGCTGTCAGTAATGGTCTGCAGTTCGGTGGGTAGGGCGGTGCCCGATATGGCGGCCAGATTTTGGCCATTGCGTTGGCCAATTTGCTGGCTGAGGTGCTGTAGGGGCGCCAGATTTCGGCGCGTGGTGTAGTAGATCAACAGTGCGAGAAAAGGCAGCACGCCTAGTATTGGCAGCAGCAGCCAGAACGTGATTTCCTGCTGCGCTTCGCGCCGATGTGCCACTGAATCTCCCACGTGAATGAACAGCGGGAGGTCAGGGTGCTGGTAGGTGTAGACCCGCCAGCGCGGCAGGTCGGTAAAGCCATTGGTCAGAGCGGCGGCCAATGGCGCGACCGGCGCATCCTGCGAGCGCAGCAGTACGCGCCGGGAGGCATCTACCACCTGGTACACCAGGTAATCTTCGGCAAACCCGATATCACCACGCTGTACTTTGGTGGGCGGATGCGCGGCCAGTGCACTGCTGTCGGCAGACGCGGTGAAGTCGGTTGGTTTGAGGTCGTGCAAGGCCAGGTCCATCAGGCGGTGCCCGGTATCGATCAGCGTGTTGTCCATGCCTTCGTTGATTTCGACCTGTGCGTACCAGGCACTGCTGCACGCAACGGCCATCCAGGCTAGGCCGATGGTCCACAGCAAAGACCGGGTCAGCCGCGCCGCCAGGCTGTGCGGGTGATTCATGTGCGCGCCGGGGTCAGGCGGTAGCCCAGGCCGCGCACCGTCTGGATGCAGTCGGCCCCCAGTTTGCGGCGTACATTGCAAATGAAGACTTCCAGCGTGTTTGAGCCGATGTCTTCGTTGAAGTCGTACAGCGCATGCAGCAAGGACTCTTTGCTGTGGATACGGTCTAGTCGGGACGCCAATACCCGCAGCAGCGCCCATTCTTTGGCGGTCAACACCACCGGCTCGCCGCGTTTGCTGAGGGCCATATTGCCCAGGTCAATTGCCAGATCGCCGACCACCACGACTGACGACGCGCCGCCACTGCGGCGCCGCTCGGCAGCCCGAAGCCGGGCCAGTAGCTCGTCGGGATCGAAAGGTTTGACCAGGTAGTCGTCGGCACCGGCGTCCAGGCCGCGGATGCGGTCGGATACCTGGTCGCGCGCTGTCAGGACCACAATCAAAATGCCGGGCGACTGGTGCCGCACTACCGGTATCAGGGACAAGCCGTCGCCGTCCGGCAGGTGCAGATCCAGCAGCACAGCATCCCACTCCGCCACCGGCAGGGCCGCACGGGCGCTGGCAATGGATGGCGCATGGTCCACCGCAAAGCCTCTGCCTCGCAGGTGGGACAACACGGCCTCGGCCAACGCCAAATCGTCTTCAACCAGCAAAACCCGCATATAGCTTTACATCCCTAAAGCGCGTATTGCACTCCTGTTATCTGAAGGCAATATGAAGAGTCGGGTCGGGTGGTGGTGGCGATAGCTCTTCAGGTTGGCTTCACTTTCGCGGAGTGCAATACAGCCACCAGATCAACTGGTAACCCAACCCAAGGAACCCCATGAAAGCATATTTAATCGCCCCGTTGCTGATCGCCCTGTCCAGCGCCGTGTTGGCTGGCCCCACCTGTACCGCAGCCAAAGCCAGCTGGATGCCCGAAGCCGACTTCAAGAAAGGTCTAGAAGCGCAGGGCTACCAGATCAAGACCTTCAAAGTGAGCAAGGGCCAGTGCTACGAAATTTACGGTTTCGACAAGGCTGGCAAGAAGGTGGAGATTTACTTCGACCCGGTCACCGCTGCCGTACTGCAAAAGGATTGACACCCGCCCCCCTTACTGAGGACCCCACCATGCCCGCTCTACCCACCACGCCCGTATGGGACCTGTTTGTGCGCCTGTTCCACTGGTCGCTGGTGTGCGCCATTGGCTTGAACTACTTTGTGCTGGACGACGGCAAAACCTTGCACCAATGGATTGGCTACGCTGCATTGGCGCTGGTTGCTGCGCGCATTGTGTGGGGTTTTGTCGGGTCACGGCATGCCCGCTTTTCCGACTTTGTGCCGACGCCCCGGCAGGTGCGCGACCAGGTGCGCCACCTGGTCCGTGGCCGGACGGAGGTTTACCTAGGGCATAACCCACTGGGTTCCCTGATGATTCTGGCGCTACTGGCACTGGTGCTGGCGCTCGGCAGCACCGGCTGGATGCAGACCCTGGACAGATTCTGGGGCGAAGAGTGGCTGCAAGAATTGCATGAAATACTGGGCACGACCCTGATTGCCTTTGCCGGACTGCACGCGCTGGCTGCGGTGGTGATGGGCAGACTGGAGCGCACCCGTTTGGTCAAAGCCATGTTTACCGGGGTAAAGGAACGCTGGTAGTTGCGTTTGTTCGCCGACATTCGGGCCAACAGAGAGTCTTTTCTTAAGCTAACCCTAATGTAGGTGGCACAGAATGCAGGCCCGCGCAGTCATGCGTCAATCAAAAAATGGGGGTTATATGCACTCAGGAACTATGCGCAGCATCTACGAGGCAAATTGCGATGCAGTGGCGCAATAACACCCAGCGCTACGGCGCCTTGTCCATCGCGCTGCACTGGGGCATGCTGCTGCTATTGGCCGCTGTCTACGCCTGCATGGAGCTGAAGGGTATCTTCCCCCGGGGTAGCGATGCCCGAGAGGCGATGAAGACCTGGCATTTCATGCTCGGGCTATCGGTGCTGGCGTTGGTTCTGCTGCGCCTGGCGCTGTTCATATCCAGCCCCGTGCCGCGCATCGTGCCCGAGCCACCTCGGTTGCAGATGCGAATTGCCACGCTGATGAAAATCGCGCTGTATGCCTTCATGCTGCTCACCCCGTTGGCCGGTTGGCTGGTTCTGAGTGCCAAGGGCAGTGCCATCCCGTTCTTTGGCCTGCAGCTGCCGGCGCTGATAGCCGAGAATGCAGACGCTGCCGACTGGATCAAGGAGATCCATGAGACGGTAGCAACCGCGGGCTATTTCCTCATCGGTGCACACGCCTTGGCGGGGCTGTACCACCACTACATGGTGCGCGACAACACTTTGCAGCGGATACTCCCCAAAAGCCATTAGCGTGTAACTCTCTTTTACTTTCCAGAGAAAAAATTGCGATGCGGCATATCGAGCGACACAGAACACAACACATAGGCTGGATGCGCGCGTCCGTGCTGGGGGCCAACGACGGCATCGTCTCCACCGCCAGCCTGATCGTCGGCATTGCCGCGGCCCAGGCCAGCCATGGCAGCATTCTGGTGACCGGTGTGGCCGGCCTGGTGGCCGGTGCGATGTCGATGGCGGCGGGGGAATATGTGTCGGTGCATTCCCAGGCCGATACCGAAGAGGCCGACCTGGCGCGCGAACGCGCCGAGCTGGCGGCCGACCCGGTTGCCGAGCACCGCGAGCTGACCGCCATTTACGTGGGCCGCGGCCTGTCGCACGATTTGGCGCAGCAGGTGGCCGAGCAGCTGTCGGCGCACGACGCCATCGGCGCCCATGCGCGTGACGAGCTGGGTATCTCGGATGTGGTCAGCGCGCGGCCGATCCAGGCGGCTTTGGCATCGGCCGGCAGCTTTGCGCTGGGCGCAGTGTTGCCTTTGGCTGTGACCGCGCTAGCGCCCGAAAAGGACCTGATTCTGTGGATTGCACTGACTTCTCTGCTGTTCCTGGCCAGCCTGGGTGGACTTGCTGCGCGGGTGGGCGGCGCCAGCGCGCTGCTGGGCGCCTGGCGGGTTACCTTCTGGGGTGCGCTGGCCATGGCGGTGACGGCCGGCGTGGGCAGCATCTTTGGTGCTGTTTTGTAAAATTGATAGCAGCCTGTGTAGGCTGTATCTGCGCTAGCGGCCTGAATCACCCATAAACCTAAGCTAGGCAGCGGCTTCCAGCCCGTTGCTGAAGTGTTCGCGCATGCGCTGCACGGCGGCAGGCGCGTCTTGCGCGGCCAGCGCGGCCATCAGCGCCCGGTGTTCCTGCAGTGACTCCTGAATGCGCCCCGCTTTGAGCAGCGAGTTGTGCCGGTTCAGCTTCATCACCTTGCGCAGATCGGCCACCATCTGGTCGCGCCAGCGGTTGTTGGCGATTGCCAGCAGGCGCATGTGGAACTGCTCGTTCAGGGCGAAGAACTGTTCACGGTTGTCGCACGCAGCTTCCAGTGCGTCGTGCAGGGTTTGCAATTCGGCGCGCTGCGCGGGTGTGGCGCGGGTGGCCACCACACCGGCCGCATCGGATTCGAGCAAGGCCAGCAGGTGGTAGACGTCGGCCAGATCGGTCTCCGACACCTCAGTCACATAGGCGCCACGCCTCACCTTCATAGTCACCAGGCCTTCGGTCGCAAGCACCTTCAAGGCTTCGCGCAGCGGCGTGCGGCTGATGCCGTATTCCTCGGCCAGTTTGAGTTCGTCGATCCAGCTACCGGGCTCCAGAGTGCGCGCGAAGATGCGCTGGCGCAGCAGCTCGGCCACTTCTTCGTAGAGCGCGCGGGGAGTCAGTGGAGTAAGGGTGGTGACAGCCATGGGCCGGATTCTACGTCAGAAAATAATTCTGAATTTATAATTATGAATGCAGTAAACTGCCCAGCAACGTAGCCAAGCCCGCAGTCCATGCGCCTTCATCCATGAGCCACACCGCACCCGAATCCAGCCCCGCCAGCCTCGCGCAATGGGCCAAAGCCGCCGCCAAGTCGGCGCCGGGAGGCGATGTGTCGGCACTCGACTGGCATACGCCCGACGGCATCACCGTCAAGCCGTTGTACACGGCCGAAGACGTGGCCGGGCTGCCGCACACCAATACCTTGCCCGGCTTCGCGCCCTACATCCGCGGCCCGCAGGCCACGATGTACGCCGTACGGCCCTGGACCATCCGCCAGTACGCCGGCTTTTCCACCGCCGAAGAATCCAACGCCTTCTACCGCAAGGCGCTAGCCGCTGGCGGCCAGGGCGTGAGCGTGGCGTTTGACCTGGCGACGCACCGCGGCTACGACAGCGACCATCCGCGCGTGACCGGCGACGTCGGCAAGGCGGGCGTAGCCATCGACAGCGTGGAGGACATGAAGATACTGTTTGACCAGATTCCGCTGGATAAGGTCAGCGTGTCCATGACCATGAACGGCGCGGTGCTGCCAGTGCTGGCCGGCTACATCGTGGCGGCCGAAGAGCAGGGCGTGGCCCAGGCCCAGCTCAGTGGCACCATCCAGAACGATGTGCTCAAAGAATTCATGGTGCGCAACACCTACATCTACCCGCCCGCGCCCAGCATGCGCATCATTGGCGACATCATTGCGTACACGGCCGAGCACATGCCGAAGTTCAACTCCATCAGCATCAGCGGCTACCACATGCAGGAGGCTGGGGCCAACCAGGCGCTGGAGTTGGCCTTCACCCTGGCCGACGGCAAGGAATACGTGAAGACCGCGCTGGCAAAGGGCCTGGACGTGGACGCATTCGCCGGGCGGCTCAGCTTCTTCTGGGCCGTGGGCATGAACTTCTACCTGGAAGTCGCCAAGATGCGCGCCGCGCGCCTGCTGTGGTGCCGCATCATGCAGGGCTTCGACGCCAAGAGCCCCAAGAGCCTGATGCTGCGCACCCACTGCCAAACCAGCGGCTGGAGCCTGACCGAGCAAGACCCGTACAACAACGTGGTGCGCACCACCATCGAAGCCATGGCCGCGGTGTTCGGTGGCACCCAGAGCCTGCACACCAACAGCTTCGACGAAGCCATCGCGCTGCCCACCGAGTTCAGCGCCCGCATCGCCCGCAACACCCAACTCATCATCCAGGAAGAAACCCACATCACCAGCGTGATCGACCCCTGGGCCGGCAGCTACATGATGGAAAAGCTGACCCAGGATATGGCCGATGCCGCCTGGAAGATCATCGAAGAAGTGGACGCCATGGGCGGCATGGTCAAGGCCGTGGACAGCGGCTGGGCCAAGCTGAAGATTGAGGCCGCCGCGGCCGAAAAGCAGGCGCGCATCGACAGCGGCAAAGACGTGATCGTTGGCGTCAATAAATACAAGCTGCAGACCGAGGACGCCATCGAGAGCCGCGACATCGACAACGTGGCCGTGCGCGACGGGCAGATTGCGCGACTCAAAGTTATCAAGCAAAACCGCGACTCTGCGCAGGTGGAGACTGCGCTGGCAGCTATCACTTTCGCAGCAGTCCACGATTCCGGCAACCTGCTGGCGCTGAGCGTGGAAGCGATCCGCGCGCGCGCCACGGTCGGCGAAGTCAGCGACGCGCTGGAAAAAGCCTTCGGCAGGCACCGTGCCGACACGCAGAAGGTCACCGGCATCTACGCCGCGGCTTACGATTCGGCGAACGAAGGGGACACCATGGAGTACTGGAACGCCTTGAAGGCCGACATCGCTGCCTTCGCTGACCAGTACGGCCGTCGCCCTAGGGTGATGGTCAGCAAGCTCGGCCAGGACGGCCACGACCGAGGCGCCAAGGTAGTGGCAACTGCCTTTGCCGACCTGGGCTTCGACGTGGACATGGGCCCGCTGTTCCAGACCCCCGAGGAATGCGCGCGCCAGGCGATTGAAAACGATGTGCACGCCGTTGGCGTATCGACCCTGGCGGCCGGCCACAAAACCCTAGTGCCGGGCATCATCGCCGAGCTCAAAAAGCAGGGCGCGGACGACATCATCGTCTTCGTCGGCGGTGTGATTCCGCGCCAGGACTACGACATGCTGTACGCCGCTGGCGTGAAGGGTATCTACGGTCCCGGCACACCGATTCCGGTGAGTGCCAGGGATGTGTTGCAACAGATCAAGGCTGCGCAGAAGTGACCTTCCCCGCGCTAGCCGATGCAGTACGGTCGGCGGATGCCGCCGTGCAGCGCCGCGCCATTGCGAAAGCCATTACCTTGCTGGAGTCCACCCGCACCGACCACCGCGCGCAGGCAGACGCGGTGCTGACGGCCTTGCTGCCGCACACCGGCAATTGCTTCCGTTTGGGCATCAGCGGCGTACCGGGCGTGGGTAAATCCACCTTCATCGAGGCGCTGGGCTTGTACCTGATTGGCCGGGGACACCGCGTGGCGGTGCTGACCATCGACCCTTCCAGCACGGTGTCGGGCGGCTCTATCCTGGGCGACAAGACGCGGATGGAAAAGCTGTCGGTGCACCCGCAGGCGTACATACGCCCCAGCCCCAGCAGCGGCACCTTGGGTGGCGTGGCCGAGAAAACCCGCGAGGCCATGCTGGTCTGCGAGGCGGCGGGCTACGACATGGTGATTGTCGAGACCGTGGGCGTCGGTCAGAGCGAGACCGCCGTGGCCGGCATGACCGATATGTTCGTGCTGATGCAGCTGCCGAATGCCGGCGACGACCTGCAGGCCATCAAAAAGGGCGTGATGGAGCTGGCCGATCTGGTGGCCATCAACAAGGCCGACATTGACGCGCTGGCGGCCCAGCGCGCGCAGTTGCAAATCACCTCGGCGATGCAGTTGCTGGGGCTGTTCAATGCGCACGACGATGCCCATTGGCGGCCACAGGCGCTGCTGCTCAGCGCGCTGGCCGGGCAGGGTATAGACGGCTTCTGGGCCGCGGCCCTGCAGTTCCAGGCGTTGCAGTTGGCGAACGGCAATTGGCAAGCCCGGCGCCAGCAGCAGTCTTTGGCCTGGATGTGGGAGCGCATTGACGCAGGTTTGAAGCAGGCGTTTCGCCAGCATCCGCAGGTGCAGGCCCTGCTGCCGCAGATGCTGCAAGAAGTGGTGACTGGCCGTATCCCGGCCTCTACTGCAGCACGCAATCTGCTGGCAGCGCAGTATCCATAAGCACTAGTAGCTATTAATAACGGAGCGTTATCACCTATGCAAGATATTCTGGAACAGCTGGAAGCCAAGCGCGAACAGGCGCGCATGGGCGGCGGGCAAAAGCGCATCGATGCGCAGCACAGCAAGGGCAAGCTCACCGCCCGTGAGCGCCTGGAGCTGCTGCTGGACGAAGGCACGTTTGAAGAATGGGACATGTTTGTCGAGCACCGCTGCGCCGACTTCGGCATGGCCGACAACAAGATTCCCGGCGACGGCGTGGTCACCGGCTACGGCATGGTCAACGGCCGGCTGGTGTTCGTTTTCAGCCAGGACTTCACGGTGTTCGGCGGCGCTTTGAGCGAAGCCCATGCCGAGAAGATCTGCAAGATCATGGACCAGGCGATGAAGGTCGGCGCGCCCATCATCGGCCTGAACGACTCGGGCGGCGCGCGCATCCAGGAGGGTGTGGCCAGCCTGGGCGGATACGCTGATGTGTTCCTGAAGAACGCCATGGCCAGTGGCGTGGTGCCGCAGATCAGCATGGTGATGGGCCCGTGTGCTGGCGGCGCGGTGTACAGCCCGGCGATGACCGACTTCATCTTCATGGTCAAGGACAGCAGCTATATGTTCGTCACCGGCCCCGAGGTGGTGAAGACCGTGACCCACGAAGAGGTGACGGCCGAGCAACTCGGCGGCGCCATCACCCACACCACGCAGAGCGGCGTCGCCGATCTGGCGTTTGACAACGATGTGGAGGCGCTGCTGATGCTGCGCCGGCTGTTCAACTACCTGCCGCTGAACAACCGCGAAAAAGCCCCGGTGCGCCCCAGCGGCGACCGCGCGGACCGCATGGACTACAGCCTGGACACCCTGGTGCCCGACAACCCGAACAAGCCCTACGACATGAAGGAGCTGATCGCCAAGACCGTGGACGACGGCGACTTCTTCGAGATCCAGCCCGAGTACGCGAAAAACATCGTCATCTGCTTCGCCCGCATGGAAGGCCAGACGGTGGGCATCGTGGCGAACCAGCCGCTGGTGCTGGCCGGTTGCCTGGACATCAAGTCCAGCATCAAGGCCGCGCGCTTCATCCGCTTCTGCGACGCCTTCAACATCCCGGTGATCACCTTCGTCGACGTGCCCGGCTTCATGCCCGGCACCAGCCAGGAGTTTGGCGGCATCATCAAGCACGGCGCCAAGCTGTTGTTTGCCTATGCCGAATGCACCGTGCCCAAGGTCACCATCATCACCCGCAAGGCCTACGGCGGCGCCTATGACGTGATGGCCTCCAAGCATTTGCGCGGCGACGTGAACTTTGCCTGGCCGAACGCCGAGATCGCCGTGATGGGCGCCAAGGGCGCGGTGGAAATCATCTTCCGTGAAGACAAAGGCGACCCGGCCAAGCTGGCCGCCAAGGAGGCCGAGTACAAGGCGCGCTTCGCCAACCCCTTTGTGGCCGGCGCGCGTGGCTATATCGACGACGTGATCCTGCCGCACGAGACGCGCAAGCGCATCTGCCGCAGCCTGGTCATGCTGGCTAGCAAGAAGGTCGAGAATCCGTGGCGCAAGCACGGGAATATCCCGCTGTAAGCGGACTATGGACGATAGCAAGACGCAGAAGCTTTCAAGAGATATACCTATGTTCACCAAAATCCTGATTGCCAACCGCGGTGAAATCGCCTGCCGCGTCATCACCACCGCCAAGAAAATGGGCATCCTGACCGTCGCCGTCTACTCTGACGCCGACAAGGAAGCCCGCCATGTGGGGCTGGCCGACGAGGCGGTGCACATTGGCGCTGCGCCCAGCCGGGACAGCTATCTGCAGGCCGACAAGATCATCGCCGCCTGCAAGGCCACCGGCGCGCAGGCAGTGCACCCGGGCTACGGCTTTTTGAGCGAGAACGCCGGCTTTGCGAAGCGGGTGGAGGAGGAGGGCATCGTCTTCATCGGCCCCAAGCACTATTCGATTGCGGCCATGGGTGACAAGATCGAATCCAAAAAGCTGGCCGGCGCGGCCGGCGTGAACTGCATTCCCGGCGTGAACGATGCGATTGACACGGCAGAGCGCGCGGTGGAGATCGCCAAAAGCATCGGCTACCCTGTGATGATCAAAGCCAGCGCCGGTGGCGGCGGCAAGGGCTTGCGCGTGGCCTTCAACGACAAGGAAGCGTTCGAGGGCTTCACCAGCTGCCGCAACGAGGCCCGCAACAGCTTTGGTGACGACCGGGTGTTTATCGAGAAGTTTGTTGAAGAGCCGCGGCATATCGAGATCCAGCTGCTGGGCGACAGCCATGGCAATGTGATTTATCTGAACGAGCGCGAATGCTCGATCCAGCGCCGGCACCAGAAGGTGATCGAGGAAGCACCCAGCCCCTTCATCAGCGACGCGACGCGCCAGGCCATGGGCGAGCAAGCGGTGGCACTGGCCAAAGCCGTCAATTACCAGAGCGCCGGCACGGTGGAGTTCGTGGTCGGCAAGGACCAGAGCTTTTACTTCTTGGAGATGAACACCCGCCTGCAGGTCGAGCACCCGGTGACCGAGGCCATCACCGGCCTGGACCTGGTGGAGCTGATGATCCGCGTGGCCGCAGGCGAAAAGCTGCCGCTGGCGCAGGCGGATGTTCAGCGCAATGGCTGGGCAATAGAGTGCCGTATCAACGCCGAAGACCCGTTCCGCAACTTCCTGCCCAGCACTGGTCGCCTGGTGCGCTTCCAGCCGCCGAAGGAAACCATGTTCCAGGCGAATACGCAGGACCTGTATGGCGTGCGTGTCGACACCGGAGTGCAGGACGGCGGCGAAATCCCAATGTACTACGACTCGATGATCGCCAAGCTGATCGTGCATGGCACAGACCGGCGGGATGCGATTGCCAAGATGCGCGAGGCGCTGAATGGCTTTGTGATCCGCGGCGTGAGCAGCAACATCCCGTTTCAGTCGGCGTTGCTGGCGCATCCGAAATTTGTCGCCGGGGATTTCAACACCGGCTTCATCGCCGAAAACTATGGCCAAGGCTTCCACGCCGAGGATGTGCCGCACGACGACCCCGATTTCCTGGTGGCGCTGGCGGCCTTTGTGCACCGCCGCTACCTGAACCGGGCCACCGGCATCAGCGGCCAGGTCGCTGGCCATGAAATGGAAGTGGGCGAAGCGTTTACCGTGGTGTCGCTAGGCGCGGAGGGCCAGCATGTGCACACGCCCATCAGTGTGGTTGATTTTCAAGAGAAAACCGGCTCCAGCGCAGTAGCTGTAAGCGGTAAGAGCTATCAATTGTGTAGCGGTTCGCGCTTGGGCTCGGTGCGCATCCATGGCACTTGCAACGGCCAGCCGTTCACCGCCCAGGTGGAGCGGGCCGCGCACAAGAACCCGCTGGCGCTGCGCATTGCCCACAACGGCCGCCAGCTGGATGCGCTGGTGCTGTCGCCGCGCGCGGCCGAGCTACACGCGCTGATGCCGCACAAAGCTGCGCCGGATATGAGCCGTTTTGTGCTGTCGCCCATGCCGGGTTTGCTGGTGCATGTGGGCGTGGTCGCCGGGCAAAAAGTGCAGGCTGGCGAGCGCGTTGCCGTGATCGAGGCCATGAAGATGGAAAATGCGCTGTTCGCCATCAACGATGGCGTCGTTGCCGAGGTGCTGGCCAAGCAGGGAGAATCCCTGTCGGTAGACCAGCCCATTGTCCGTTTTGCATAAAAAATATCCATGAATACTGCGACCCTAGAACAGCCGATCACCTTGCACCGCGCAACTCCCAAAGCGGTTGCGAATCCCGACGAGCGCTGGCCGCTGGCAGAAGTGGAGGCTTTGTTCGAGCTCCCCTTTCTGGAGCTGATGCACCTTGCGCAAACCGTGCACCGCGAGAACTTCCCCTCGGGTGACGTGCAGTTGTCGACCTTGCTGTCGATCAAGACCGGCGGCTGCCCGGAAGACTGCGGCTACTGCCCGCAGTCGGTGCACTACGACACCGGCGTCACCGCCACCAAGATGCTCGGCGTCGACGTGGTGGTGGCCGCAGCCAAGGCCGCGCAGGAAGCCGGCGCCACCCGTTTCTGCATGGGCGCCGCCTGGCGCAGCCCGAAGGACCGCGACGTGGATAACGTGGCCGAGCTGGTGAAGGCCGTGAAGGCCCTGGGCATGGAAACCTGCGCCACCCTGGGCATGCTGGAAGACGGCCACGCCGCCCAGTTGCGCGACGCCGGCCTGGACTACTACAACCACAATCTGGATACCGCGCCCGACTTCTACGGCGACATCATCGACACCCGCGTCTACCAGGACCGGCTGGACACGCTGGACCGCGTGCGTGGCGCTGGCGTCAAGGTCTGCAGCGGCGGCATTGTCGGCATGGGCGAAACCCGTGCCCAGCGCGCTGGCCTGGTGGCCCAGCTGGCGAACCTGGAGCCTTCGTATCCCGAATCGGTGCCGGTGAACAACTTGGTGCGCGTGGCCGGCACGCCGCTGGCCGATGCGCCGCCGCTGGACCCGCTGGAGTTCGTGCGCGTGATCGCCGTGGCCCGCATTACCATGCCCACCGCGCGCGTGCGCCTGTCCGCCGGCCGCCAGCAAATGGGCGAAGCCGTGCAGGCCATGTGCTTCCTGGCCGGCGCGAATTCGATTTTCTATGGCGACAAGTTGCTGGTCACCGGCAACCCGGATGTGGATGCAGACCGCCAGTTGCTGGACAAGCTGGGCCTGCCGACCAGCGGCATGTTGGCAGCCTAATGCGTCCTTTCAAAGTGCTGGGTGTCCAGCAGATCGCCATTGGCGGGCTGGACAAGCAGCGTCTTCGCACGCTGTGGGTCGACATGCTGGGGCTGGAAGTTACCGGCACCTATGTCAGCGAGCGTGAAAATGTTGACGAAGACATCTGTGCCATCGGCAGCGGACCGTTCAAGGTCGAGGTCGATCTGATGCAGCCGCTGGACCCTTCGATGAAGCCCGCGGTGCACAGCACACCGCTGAACCACGTCGGTCTGTGGATCGACGATCTGCCGGCGGCCGTAGCCTGGCTCACAGCCCAGGGCGTGCGCTTCGCTCCTGGCGGCATCCGCCCGGGTGCGGCAGGTTTTGACATCTGCTTTTTGCACCCCAAGGCCAGCGAAGAGTTTCCGATTGCCGGCGAGGGCGTGCTGGTGGAACTGGTGCAGGCGCCGCCAGCGGTGGTGGATGCGTTCAGTCGCCTGGCAGCGGGCTAGGGACTAGCTCAGGACGACTTGGCCGCGCGCTGGGCGCGCGAGCGGGCCAGGGCGGCAGCAATCAGGGCTTTCTTGGTATCGGGGGCCGCGCTGTCTGCGGTGCTGACTTCGGCATCGTCTATTTCTTCTAGCCTTTTAAGCCCCTGGCGCTCGTCCACATTGCGCCGGATGCTATGGAATTTGTAGCGTTCGCGGGCTTTGTCGGCCTCCGCGTCTGACCAGGCGCTCCAGCCGGTGCGTGCGCCGCTGGCGTTTTCCAGCTGGATGCAGTCAACCGGGCATACCGGAATGCATAGCTCGCAGCCGGTGCAGTGCGCGCTGATGACGGTGTGCATGCGCTTGTTGCTGCCCAAGATGGCGTCGGTCGGGCAGGCGGCGATGCACAGCGTGCAGCCTATGCACCAGGCTTCGTCGATCACCGCCAGCATGCGCGGTGCTTCCTCGCCGTGCTCGGCGCTCAACGGCAGCGCGGGCCGGCCGGTGATCTGCGCCAGGCGCTGTATGCCTTCCGCGCCGCCGGGCGGGCATTGGTTGATGGGGGCTTCAGCGCTGGCGATGGCATCGGCGTAGGCCGCGCAATCTGGGTAGCCGCAGCGCGTGCACTGGGTTTGCGGCAGTGCCGCGTTGATGCGCTCGGACAGGCTTTGAACGGACAGCAAGTTGCGCTCTAGCCCAGTATCAGGCCTTGCGTACGACCGGCTTGGCAGCCACGGCTTTGGGCGCCGGGCTGGTAACCGCCGTCAGCTTGACGGCCGGGACGGTGGGTGCGGGCGCTGGTGCAGCAACCGCCACCACGGCCGGTGCAGTTGCCACAGCCTTTGGCTTGGCGCGCACGGCTTTGGGTTTGGCTGGCGCAACGGGGCTTGCCTTGGGTCTGGCTGTGCGTGTAGCCACAGGAGCTGCTACCGCAGGCGCTGTAGCAGCCTGGGGCGCGGCCGCTACCGTGGCTACCGTGTTGTGCGCCTGGATAAAAGCCTTGACATGCGGGTACACCAGGTCGCGCCAGCGGCGGCCGCTGAAGATGCCGTAATGGCCCGCGCCGGGCACTTCCATGTGGTGCTGTTCCTTGGCCACGATGCCGGTGCACAGGTCGTGCGCGGCGCGGGTCTGGCCCGAGCCGGAGATGTCGTCGAGTTCGCCTTCCACCGTCAGCAGCGCGGTGGTGGTGATGTCTTGCGGCTTGACCAGTTCGGTCTTGCCGTTCAGACCACGCACTTTCCAGGTGCCGTTGACCAGCTTGAAGTCCTGGAACACGGTGGAGATGGTTTCCAGGTAGTAGTGCGCATCCATGTCCAGCACGGCGTTGTATTCGTCGTAGAACTTGCGGTGCACTTCGGCGCCCACGTCGTCGCCCTTGATAAGGTCTTTAAAGTAGTCGAAGTGGCTCTTGGCGTGGTGTTGCGGGTTCATGGCCACGAAGCCGGTGTGCTGCAGAAAGCCGGGGTAGACCTTGCGACCGGCGCCGGGAAAGCTGGCTGGCACCTTGTAGATCACATTGTTCTCGAACCACTCGTAGCTCTTGTTCATGGCCAGGTTGTTCACCGCCGTAGGCGATTTGCGCGCGTCAATTGGGCCGCCCATCATGGTCATGCTCAGCGGCGTCAGGTCGCCGCGCGAGGCCATCAGCGATACGGCGGCCAGCACCGGCACCGTGGGCTGGCAGACGCTCATCACATGGCAGTTGCCGTAGATGCCTTGCAGGTGGCGGATGAACTCCTGCACGTAGTTCACATAGTCGTCGAGGTGGAATTCACCTTCGCTCAACGGAACCAGGCGGGCATTCTTCCAGTCGGTGATGTAGACCTTGTGGTCTTTCAGCATGGTTTTCACGGTGTCGCGCAGCAGCGTGGCGTAGTGGCCCGACAAGGGCGCAACGATCAACACCGCGGGCTGGCCTTTGAGCTTGGTCAGCGTGTTCACATCGTCGGTGAAGCGCTTGAAGCGGCGCAGCTCGCAGAATGGCTTGTCAATCTCCACACGTTCCTGGATCGCAATATCGACGCCGTCGGCGTTGATGGTCTGCAGGCCGAAGGTAGGCTTTTCGTAGTCTTTGCCCAGGCGGTACAGCAGGTCGTAACCGGCCGACATGCGCTGCGACAAGGTGTTCTTGCCAAACGGGGACTGAGAACTACCGTAGAGCTTGGCGGCAGCTTGCGCAAAATCCGCAAAAGGCTCCATCAGCGAGCGTTGGGTTTCGTAGATTTGGTAAAGCATGGCGACCTAAACGTGGGGAAATGTTGCAGTGCAATATAGCAGTTGTAGACGGCAATTAAATGGAGAGGAAACACCAATATGCGCCGCTATAGGGCGTTCAGTCTGTGCCCCTTCGCACAGAATTTTGGCATATTGTTCGAAATCCGCACCAAGTTGGAAGTTTTTGACGATTCTGTGCAGTCTGCCGCCGTTTCCAACGCAGAACGGGTTGGCCTTTGGTTTTGGAGCTAGACCAGGTCGGCCAGCGGGTGGGGGCCGGTGTGGCGGGGCTGGAAGTGCGCTGTTATCCATTCCGGGCTGACATCGGCAAGCCGGGCCGGCGACCAGCGCGGCTGGCGGTCCTTGTCGATCAGCAGGGCGCGCACACCTTCGGCAAAGTCGGGGTGGGCGCAGCAGCCCAGCGAGACCTGGTATTCCAGCCGCAGCACCTCGGCCAGCGACATGCGCGTCACGCGCTGCCATAGCGCAAACGCCAGCGCGGCGCTGGTGGGAGAGCCCTGGGCGTAGCTGGCGGCGGCGCTGTCCAGCCAGGCGTCGCCGCTATTCAGTGCGGGCAGTGCTCGTAGCCTGGCATCAATGTCGATGAGGTCATCGCCGGCCAGCAGTTGCTGGATCTGGTCGAAATGCGTGCGTACCGGCGAGGCCGGCAGGCTGCAGCTGTGCGGGGCCAGCAGGCGCGACAGCGTGGCGCGGTTCTTCTGCATATCGCTGGTCCAATCGGCATCCGCCAGCTGCGCCAGCACCGCTGGCTTGTCTGCATGGTCTATGCCGAAGTCCGCCAGGTCGCAGAACAGCGCGTCGGCCGGGTTCAGCGTGGCGCCCGTCAATGCCAGGAACAGGCCGACCCGGCCCGGCATGCGGCGCAGAAACCAGCTGCCGCCCACGTCCGGGTACAGGCCGATGCTGATCTCCGGCATGGCCAGGCGGCTGGCCGGGGTGACGATCCGGTGGGAGGCACCGGCCATCAGCCCCAGGCCTCCGCCCATGGCGATGCCGTGGCCCCAGCAGAGCACGGGCTTGGGATAGCTATGGATCGCGTGGTCCAGCCGGTACTGGGTGGCAAAAAAGGCCTGCGCCTCCAGGTTGGTGCCGGCGCCAATGGCCTGCATGCTGTGGTACATGCCGCGGATATCGCCACCGGCGCAAAAGGCCTTGTCGCCACTGGCCTGCAGCAGCACCCCAGCGATGGCTGGGTCGGTGGCCCAGGCGGCCAGCTGCGGGGCCAGCGCCTGCAGCATCGGTAGCGACAGCGCGTTCAGGCGGGCCGGCGCGTGCAAGGTGGCCACGCCCCAGCGCAGGCCGCTGCGGGTTGCCAGGCTGTCCAGCAGCACAGGCGCGTTCACAGCAGCCCCGATGCGATATTGATGGTCAAGGCCACCAGGGTGGTGTTGAAAAAGAAGGCCAGCACGCAATGCAGCAAGCCGGTGCGCCGCATGGCCGACGAGCTGAAGCTCACATCCGCCGTCTGCGCCGAGGTGCCGATGATGCAGGCGAAGTACAGGAAGTCGCCGTAGTCGGGCTTGTCTGTGCCGGGGAACTGCAGACCCGTTTCCTGGCCCCGGGCTTCAGCCGAGTAGTAGTCGTGGGCGTAGTGCAGCGCGAACATCACCTGGGTGAACGCCCAGGACGTCGCGATGGTCAGCCCGGCCAGGCCGATGTGGGCATAGCGCTCGGCACCCCGCAGGTCTTTGACCACCGACAGCTCGGCCACGATGGCTGCCAGCGCTGCCAGCGCGGCCAAAACCACCAGGGCCAGCACGGTGCGGCGCCCCTCGTCCTGCTGCGGGGCCCGGCTGCGCATGCGGTCGTGGTCGGACTGCAGCACCATGTGGATGGCCAGCACCAGGTACAGGCAGGCAAAGCTGTTCCAGCCTATGACCAGGCGGGTTACGGTGTGCACTTCGGACCAGCCGCAGAGCAGCAGCGCCACCACGGCGCCGAACAGCGCCGACGCAAACAGCCGTGGCCGGGTGCGGATATGGCGGACTAAAAAGGATGGCTGCACGGTGTGCGTGATCGGTGTGTGGGGCATGCAATAGGCAATAGGCTGCGATTGCTATGCTTTAAATAGCTGCTCGCGCAAGGTTTATATGCCCTAGAGGCCGATTTGGCTTGAATCCCTGGCTTGCAGCGGAATCGGCCGGGTGGCGCCGCTCTGCTTGGCCCGCCGGGCCATGGCGCGGGCCAGGTCTTGGCGCAGCCAGTCGCGCCAGCCCATCCACTGCAGCAGGGCCAGGCCGCCGGTCACACCGCCAAAGGCCAGCGCATAGCGCAGCGCCAGGTTCAGGCCATGGGCGTAGTTGCCGCGGTCGCTGCTCAGCAGGAACTGGAAGGCCGAGAACGCCTGCCCGTACTTGACTATCAGGTGCTCGGCACCGGCCCAGAACAGCAGGGTGGCGGTGCCGGCAGCAAACACCGACACGCCCAGCAGGCGCCAGCGCTTGGGGCAGCCGCGCACTGCCGCGGCCGACAGCGCCGTGCCTGCCAGGCAGGCCATCAGCAGGCCAGCGGCCATGGCCGAGGCGGCGCTGAAGCTGGCGTGGTCGCCCATCAGCTCGACCAGGTTGTCGGTATCGGCCCAGGTGACGTTCAGCGTGTACAGCGGCCAGGCCAGTATCAGGCTGACCATCAGCCAGTACACCACGTCGGACAAGGTGTTGGTGCGCTGCAGCGTGCGCACCAGCAGTACCGCGCCCAGCACCTGCAGCATCACCGCCATGTGCAGGCCCAGGTAGCGGCCCATCAGTTCCCATTCCCAGGGCCAGCCAAGCACCGGCGAGCCGGCGATGTCGTAAATGCTCTCCAGCGGCACGGAAATGCGCAGCAGCACCCAGGTGACCAGACCGTGGCCCAGCAGGGTCAGCGGCAACGCCAGCAGGTAGGGACGACGCTGGGCCGGCAGCATCAGGAACGGGCCATTGGCGATCCAGTGCAGGACCAACGCCAGGCCGGCCACCGACACCACGCCCCCGGCGCCGGGCTCCACCAGTTCGCGCAGGTTGTAGGGGATGAACGGCAGGTTCAGCAGCACGCCCAGCAAAACCGCCGTCAAGGCCCACCACAGCAGATGCGTCTTGTAGTCTATGGGCGGCTTGGGCACGGCGTACAGCGCCATGTGCCCGCTGTCCAGGGGCGTGGATGCGCTGTGCGGCGCCAGCGCGGCGGGCGCGGTATGGGGGGAGGGGGCAGAGGTCATGGGCGTGGGGTGTATACGAGGTTGACCGATCCAGTAGGCTATTTTGTACCCTATCAGGCCGCCCAGAGACTCCAATAAAAAGTCGGTCAGGTCCGCCACCCGTTCGGGCAGCAGCAACTGCCCGGATTCGACCAGCAAGGCGCACAGAAACAACACCCATACCGGGCGCGCCGAGGGCTTGCGCCCGCCGGTATGCGACGCTAGGCCGGACAACGCCAGCAGCAGCCCGCCGGGAATGAAGAAGCCTATCTTGCGCAGCACTTCGTTGAGCGCCATGAACTCGGACTCGAAGTAGTAGTTGTTCAGCGGCGTACGGGTAAAGGCCTCGACCACAGCGGCCCAGCTCAGGCGGGCGGTGTCGAAGTCAAAGGGCAGCCAGAACACCGCCAGCGTGGCCAGCAGCCAGCCGCCCCACCAGGCCAGCCAGGTATTCGACACCACATGCGACAGCCCGGTGGTCTTGTGCGCCATGCGCAGCACGCCAACGGCACCCAGCGCACAGCCAAGCCCGGCCAGGCCGACCGAGGTGATGTCGGTGGTGCGCGACATCACGAACAGCTGCAGAAACTCAACCGTGGCCGCTGCCAGCAAGCCCTTGCGGGCCACACGCCAGATGCCGTGGTCGGGCCGCAAGGCCCATAGCGCGCCGGCCGGCACCCAGATCAGAATGTCGCTGAGTACCTGGTACAGCATCTCGGCCGGCGAGCCCTTGAGCCCACCAAACGGCAGCAGGATCAGATGGCCGTCGCGCCATTTGTGGTAGATCTCCACCGGGCTGATCGCCAGGTCCAGCGGCATCACGTTAAAGGCAAACAGCACGAACAAATAGGCCTTGAGCAGGCGCGAAACCTGGTCGCTTTGCTTCTCGTAGTGCCAGTAGCCGGTCAGCCAGGTCTGCACCCTTGCACCGGCCACCCACTGCGCCAGCACGCCGATGGCGCCGCTGATGCTCAGGGCCACGATGTCGTTTTGCGACGGCGTGCGCGGCGGAAAGAACATCTGGGTGAACTCGATGCCCACTGCCAGCGCACTGGCCGCCAGCGCAATCAGCACCCCGGTTACCAGGAGACCGATGCCACGCAAACCCAGGCTCTGCCCGGCCAGAAAAGTCAGCGGAATGAACAGCACCAGATTGGTCGCCCAGTCCGAGCGTGAAGAAAATTCCAGCGGTACGTCGCGCAAAGCCAGCAGGTCGGCCAGCGCGGCATCCACCGGCCGCGCCACGAAGTCCAGAGGCACCAGGCTGCCGTAGATGACGAACACCAGATACCCCAGTAACAACCACCGCTGCAGGGTGATGGCCGACTGAGCTTGAGTGCTGTGCCGTGCTGCCATGCGCTGAATCCTCTTTAAAAATAGCCCGCGTCGGGGGCTCTACCTGTGTCGGCAATTGTGCGGCATGCTTTGGGGTTTGCCCTTACGATAGGTGCAACTCGTTTTCCTCTACGGTGATCACCGCATGAACCCATGAACAGCCTGCGTGCCCGAATCCTGGGGCTACTGGCTCTGCTGCTGTTTGTAGTGGGGGCGGCCAGCTTCATGGTGAGCGCGGCACTGATGGACCGCAGCCTGGCAGCCTACGAGGAGCGCGCGGCCCACGACCAGTTTCTGCGGGTGGACCTGGGCCTGCGCGAAGAAGTCGCGTCGCTGCAGCGCACGGTGCTCGACTATGGCATTTGGGACGACACGGCCGCCCATCTGCAGAGCTTTCTGGCCCAGTATCTGTGGCAAACCTTCACCGTCGACGCGCTGCACAACCTCGACGTCGACTACATCGCGTTCTTGACCCCTGAGGGGCGGCTGCATTCCAGTGTGGACGTGCGGCGGGGCCTGGTCGAGCCGCTGCGGGCCAGCGATCCCATGCTGGTCGAGGCCATCCCTGCGCTGACGGCCATACCGGTGGAGCAGCGCGAACGGGGGGGCGACTTCAAGTTCTGGCTGGACGGCCAGCCTGTGCTGGTCGTATTTAGCCCGGTACGCATGCGCCAGCCGGGGGCGCCCGTCGTGGGCTGGATGCTGATGGGCCGCGAATGGCATTCGGCCCGGCTGTCGCGGATGATGCAGCTTACCGGCAGCCGCTTCCACCTGCTCGGTCCGGGCGCGGTGGGGCCGGCCATTACGGGCGCGCTGCCCCAGCCCGCACCCGCCACATTGGCGGATGTACGCGGCCCCAGCGCGGTGCGCCTGCTGGTCGAGGCGCCGCATGTGCTGGGCGAGCACAAAACCACCAGCAAGCTGCTGCTGCTGGCCAACGCCCTGGTGATGGCGTTGCTGGGCGCGGTGGCGGTGGTGGTTCTGCTGGACCGGCTGATCCTCAAGCGCCTGGGCCTGTTCGCTCGGCTGGCCCGCAGCCAGCGCAGCAGCGACCTGGCATCCATCCGGCAGTGGCCGGTGCGCGGCGAAGACGAACTGGATGCGCTGGCGGTATCGCTGAACACCATGGTGGCGGCCCTGGGGGTGGCGCGCAAGGGGCTGGAGCGCGATGTGCGCACCGATGCGCTGACCGACCTGGGCAACCGCCGCCTGTTGTACGAGCAACTCGACCGCCTGCTGGCCCAGCAGGCCCGCCAGCCCGAGCTGACCCTGGCCGTGCTGCTGATCGACCTGGACGACTTCAAGCTCATCAACGACTCGCTGGGCCACGAGGCCGGCGACTTTCTGCTGGTGGCGATTGCCCGTTCGCTGGAGCAGTTGATCCGCTGCAGCGACGTGGTGGTGCGCCTGGGTGGCGACGAATTCGTACTGCTGTATGTGGGCCATGCGGATGCTCTGGGCGTACGGCACTTTGCCGAGCGGGTGCAGGAAACGATTGCCCGCACCCGCCAGTACAAGGGCTCGAATCTCACCGTCAGCTGCTCCATCGGCGTCAGCTTTGCAAATGGCCAGGCCGACAAAGACAGCCTGATGCGCAATGCCGACCTGGCCATGTACGACGCCAAGCGCGCCGGCAAAGGCCGCTGCAGCTACTACACCGATGCCATGCTGGGCAATGTGCAAGAGCGCATGCTGCTGGAGCAGCGCCTGCGCGAATGCCTGCTGAACGACCAGTTGGAGGTGTGGTTCCAGCCTATCGTCGACGTGCGCAACGGCGCCACGCCCATGCTCGAGGCCCTGGCACGCTGGCCGCTGGACGGCGGTTTCTGCCCGCCCGACAAGTTCATCCCGATTGCCGAAGAGTCGGGCCTGATCATGGCGTTAGGCATGGCCATTGCCCGCAAGGTGGTGTTGGCCTTGCCCGCGCTGCTGGAGATAGAGCCGCGCCAGGTGGTCAACATCAACCTGTCGGCCAAGCAGCTGATGAGCACCACCCTGGTAGAGGAAATGTGCACGCTGGTCGACCAGGCCGGTCTACCGCGCTCCTGCGTGCATTTCGAACTGACCGAAACCGCAGTGGCCAAAGACTCGGAGCTGGCCCAGCTGCAGCTGAGGGCGCTGGCGCGTGCCGGCTTCCACCTGCATCTGGACGACTTCGGTACCGGCTATTCGTCGCTGCACCGGCTGCAGAGCCTGCCGTTTTCTACACTCAAACTCGACCGTTCCTTCGTCATCCAGCTTGGCCACGGTGACGCCCGCATCGCCAAGGTGATCATTGCACTGGGCGCCGAACTTGGTCTCGACGTGATTGCCGAAGGCATAGAAACCGAGCAGGAGTGCGAGCAGCTGCGGGCGTTGGGCTGCTATCTGATGCAGGGCTACTGGTTTGGCCGGCCAATGCCGCTGGACCAGGTGCTGGCTTGGCTGGAGCGCCGGGCCGAGCAGGCTTTACGGGCTTAGGGGCTTAGGCGCCTAAGGTCATTACGCTGACCGTGTCGCCCTCGGCCACATCGCCCTGGGCCTCGGCCAGCACCAGCAAGCCATTCGCCTGCACCATGGAGCTCAGCATGCCCGAACCCTGGTGGCCGGTCAGCCGCACCCACAGGCTGCCATCGGCCGCGGTCTCGACGATGCCGCGCAGGTACTCGGTGCGGCCCGGCCGCTTGCGGATGGCTTGTGCGCTGCGTGCCTGCAGCAGCGGTGCTGCGGCGCTGCTTGCCGCGTTGCAGCCCATCATTTGCAGCAGAGCCGGGCGCACCAGGGCCAGAAACACCACCATCACCGCCACCGGGTTGCCCGGTAGGCCGAACAGTATTGCTGGTGGTTTGCTATGGTTTGTGTAGCTGGTTGCGCTGGTGGAATATGCGCCAGAGCCGTTTTTTGCTTGTAAGTCGGCCGCCATGCGGCCCACAGCCATCGGCCGCCCGGGTTTGATCGCCAGCTGCCAGAACACCACCTCGCCTAGCGCATCCAGCATGCTGCGGGTGTGGTCGGCGTCGCCGGCGCTCATGCCGCCGCTGGTCAGGATGGCGTCGGCCTGCTGGGCGGCGCTGCGCAGCGCGGCCTGCAGCTGGGCCGGGTCGTCGCGCACCACGCCCAGGTCCAGCACCTCCACGCCCAGCTGGCGGAGCAGGCCTGTCACCGTGTAGCGGTTGCTGTCGAACACCGCGCCAGCGCGCGGCGCTTCGCCCAGGCTCAGGATTTCGTCGCCTGTGGAGAAGTAGGCGACGCGCAGCCGGCGCAGCACCGGCACCGTAGCCAGGCCCAGGCTGGCCAGCAAGCCCAGCGCGGCAGGCGTTAGCCTGTCTCCCCGGCGCAACGCTGCCTGGCCTTGCAACAGGTCTTCGCCCGCGCAGCGCCGGTTGGCACCGGGGCGCAGCGGGGTGAATGTGATGTGCTCGCCCTGCAACGTGACGGCTTCGAACGGCACCACCGTGTCCAGCCCGGCGGGCAGGGCGGCGCCGGTCATGATCTTCAGGCACTGCCCGGCCTGCAGCGCCCCCGACCAAGCCTGGCCGGCCAGCACGCTGCCCACCACCTGCAGCACCACGGGGGCGCTATCCGGTAGGCCGCGGCTGTCGAACGCATAGCCGTCCATGGCCGAGTTGTCGTGCGGCGGCACGCTGATGGGCGAGATGATGTCCTGCGCCAGCACCCGGTCCAGGGCGTCAAAAATGCCCACCGTTTCCACGCCGCTGACCGGTGTGGCCAGCGCCGCCAGGAATGCGCTGGCAGCATTGACGGACAGGTTCTGCGGCTGGTAGCCGGGCAGGCTGGCGGCGATCTGGTCTAGGGTGTTCATTGGTCAAGGCTTTGCAGTTCGGCCAGCGTATTCGCGTTGAAAAAGGCCTGGGTATCCTGGGTCTCGGTAAACGGCACGGTCACGCAATGGTGCAGCGCCGTCCAGAGCCCGACCTTGCGGCCGCCTATGGCCAGAAACTGCGCCAGGCTGCGCTGCAGGCTGGTGCGCAGCAGGCAAAACACCGGCTGGGTGCGCAGCACGCCGTGGGCGTCGGGCGCGCTGGCCATGGCGATGTCGGCATCGGCTGCGCTCTGGGCTGCGGCCAGCCGCGCCACCAGCTCGGTGGGGAACAGCGGCGCATCGCAGGGCACGCTGGCCAGGTAGGGCGTGGTGCAGTGGCTGAGCCCGGCCAGCAGGCCGGCCAGCGGGCCTGCGAAGTCGTTGTCCGCATCCGGCCAGACCGGCACGCCGAAGGCTGCGTAGGCATCCAGATGGCGGTTCGCGCTGAGCAGCAGGCTGCCAACCTGTGGCTGCAGCCGCTGCAGCGCGTGCAACGCCAGCGGCTGGCCGCGGTAGTGTTGCAAGCCCTTGTCCAGCCCACCCATGCGCGTGCCCTGGCCCCCCGCGAGCACCAGGCCGGTGATGCTGTGCAGGTCCATCTCAGCCACCGATGTAGCTCATCTCCACCCGCCGCGCGCCGCCACCGGTGTCCGGTGCCATGGCGGCGCGGAGCTCGGAGTAGCGGTCGCTGCGTCCCTGCCAGATGGCGCGGACGGCGTTGGCCAAGATAGCGTCGCTGGCGTCGTCGGCACTGCTGCGCAGCAGACCGCGCAGGTCGTGGCCCTGGCTGGCGAACAGGCATAGGAAGAGCTTGCCGTCGGTGGACAGGCGGGCGCGGCTGCAGTCGCTGCAGAAAGCCTGGGTCACGCTGCTGATGACGCCGACCTCGCCGCTGCCGTCGGCATAGGCCCAGCGCTGCGCGGTTTCGCCAGGCGCGGTAGGGGCCAGCGCGCGCAGCGGCCAGCGCGCTTGCAGGGTCTGAATGACTTCGGCCGAGGGCACGACCTGGTCCATGCGCCAGCCATTGGTGGCGCCCACGTCCATGTATTCGATGAAGCGCAGCACCATGCCCGTGCCCTTGAAGCGTTCGGCCATGGGCAGGATTTCATGCTCGTTGGTGCCGCGTTGCACCACCATATTCACTTTCAGGCCGCCGTTCTGCCCGAGGCCGACCTTGTGCGCGGCTTCCAGCCCGTCGAGCACGTCGCGTACCGGGAAGTCCACGTCGTTCATGCGGCGGAATACCGTGTCGTCCAGCCCGTCCAGGCTGACGGTTAGGCGCTGCAGGCCGGCGTCTTTGAGTGCCCGGGCCTTGCGCGCCAGCAGCGCGCCGTTGGTGGTCAGGGTCAGGTCCAGCGGCTGGCCGTCGGGAGTTCGTAGCGCCGCCAGCTGGGCAATCAGCACCTCGATGTTCTTGCGCAGCAGCGGCTCGCCGCCGGTCAGGCGGATCTTGCGTACGCCTTGGGCGGCAAACACGCTGGCCACGCGGGTGATTTCCTCGAAGCTCAGCAGCGCGCTGTGCGGCAGATACGGGTAGTCCTTGTCGAACACCGCTTTCGGCATGCAGTAGCTGCAGCGGAAGTTGCAGCGGTCGGTGACGCTGATGCGCAGGTCATGCAGCGGCCGGCCCAACTGGTCGGCCAAAGGGCCGCTCGCCGTGCTTGCCGGCACGGCCGTGCGTAGCGCGTGCTGGCGCTGGTCGAGTAGGGTAATGACGCGGTGGTTCACGTTAAAACGACAGCAACTGCCCTTGGGTGGTGGCTTGCGTTGCGGCATGCATATGGCCGATCTGCGCGGCCTGGGCAAAGCCGGCCTGGTGGAACGCCGCCAGCACGGCCTGCGCCGCATCGGGGCTGCAGCTGACCAGCAGGCCGCCGCTGGTTTGCGGGTCGGTGACCAGGGCTTTCAGCCAGTCGCTGCCGGCCCACTGTACTTGGCCGCCATAGCCGTCCCAGTTGCGCGCCGAGGCGCCGGTGGCTATGCCTTGCTGGGCGAACGCGACCGCGCTGGCAATCAGCGGCAGTGCCTGCGCATCCACCTGGGCCGACAGGCCGGAGCCGCGGCAGATTTCCAGCAGATGGCCGGCCAGGCCAAAGCCGGTCACATCGGTCATGGCGTGTACGCCATCGATTTGCGCCAGGGCGATGCCGACCTTGTTCAGTTGGGTCGTGTGGTGGACCATCTGCGCATAGCCGTCGGCATCCAGCAGGCCTTTTTTCAGCGCGGCCGACAAAATGCCCACGCCCAGCGGCTTACCCAGCACCAGCACGTCGCCGGCCTGGGCGTCGGCATTGCGCCGCACCTTGTCGGGCTGCACCAGGCCCAGGCCGACCAGGCCGTAGATGGGCTCCAGCACGTCGATGGAATGGCCGCCGGCAATCGGAATGCCAGCCTCACGGCAGACCGCTGCGCCGCCGGCCAGCACGCGGCCTATCACTTCGGGAGGTAGTTTGGCGATGGGCATGCCGACCAAAGCCAGGGCCATGATCGGTGTGCCGCCCATGGCGTAGATATCGCTCAGTGCATTCGTGGCGGCGATGCGGCCGAAGTCGTAAGCATCGTCCACGATGGGGGTGAAGAAGTCGGTGGTCGCGACCAACGCTTGGCTGTCGTTCAGGCGGTACACGGCCGCGTCATCGCTGGTTTCCATGCCGACCAGCAACTCGGGTGGCATCAGGCCCTGGGGGGCGCGTGCCAAAATCTCCGCCAGCAAGCCGGGCGCAATCTTGCATCCGCAGCCGCCACCGTGCGAAAACTGGGTCAATGCAATGGGTTCTGAAGTCTGGGTCATAAGAGTGTCGATTGTGCCAGTGGGTATCGAAGGGTGAGAGCCCCTACCCGGGTCGTGGACCGGCACGCGTTCCACACGCTGATCGACGCGCGCTCGCCGGCCGAGTTCGCCATTGACCACATCCCTGGCGCGATCAACTGCCCGGTGCTGGACGACGCGCAGCGCGTCATCGTCGGCACCCTGTACAAGCAGCAAGGCGCCTTCGAGGCGCGTCGGGTAGGTGGCGCCATGGTGGCGGAGAACCTGGCCAGGCATTTGCGCGCGCAATTTGCCGACCGGCCGGCAAACTGGAAGCCGTTGGTCTACTGCTGGCGTGGCGGGCTGCGCAGTGGCTCCATGGTGACCTGGCTGCGCCTGGTCGGTTGGGACGCCCAGCAGCTGGCTGGCGGCTACAAGTCCTGGCGCCGCCATGTTATCGACACGCTGGAAGCGCAATGCCCGACCCTGCCGCTGCGGGTGCTGGTGGGCGCCACCGGCAGCGCCAAAACCCGGGTGCTGCAGGCCCTGGCCGCGCAAGGCCACCAGGTGCTGGACCTGGAAGGCCTGGCGGTGCACAAGGGCTCGATCCTGGGCGCGGTGCCGGGCCAGGCCCAGCCCTCGCAAACTGCTTTCGAGACCGGCATCGCCCATGTGCTGGAAAACCTGGACCCGGCACGCCCGCTGTACGTGGAGGGCGAAAGCCGCAAGATCGGCCGCCTGACCCTGCCCACGCCGCTGCTGCTACGCATGCGCGCCAGCCCCTGCATAGAAATCCGCGCCACGCCGGCGGCCCGGCTCGACTACTTGCTGCGCGACTATGTCTACCTGGGCGACGACCCGCAGTTGCTGGCCGACAAGCTTGGCTATCTGAAGGACTTGCACGGCAAACAGGTGATTGCGCGCTGGCAGGCCTGGGCGCTGGAGGGTAATTTGCCCGCCTTGTTTGCCGAGCTGATGGCGCTGCACTACGACCCGCACTATGGCCGCTCGCAAAGCAATAACTTCAGCGCCTGGGCGACCCGGCAAACCTTGGAAGCTGAGAACTTGACGCAGACGGGGGTGGATATGCTGGCGCAGGCGATTGTGGCCTTGGGGGCTTGAGTCATGGGGTCTTTGGGTACTACAGTGCAGCATGCAATACCGTAGAAAACGCCGTTTCTTCATCACGCGCCGCGGCTTGTTGTATTCGCTGGCCCTGGGTTTGCTCATCATGGGCTTTGGCGGCGTGGGCTTTTGGATTCTGGAGCCGCGTGTACAGACCCTGGGGGACGGCTTGTGGCTGGCCTTCACCACAGCAGCGACGGTTGGTTACGGAGACATGGTGCCCAGCACCCATGCGTCCCGCGCTTTTGCCGTGGTGGTGGTGCTGCTGGGTTTGGCAATTCTGTCGTTGGTCACAGCTTCTGTCGCGGCGATGTTTGTCGAGACCGAGGAGCGGCAGATTGAGCGTGATTTGATGCGGGAGATAGGTGCTTTGCGCAAGGAGGTGCAGGCTTTGCACCGGGATTTGCAGGCCCGTTCGGTAGATTCTTTGGAGTCTCCCGCGCAGAACGGTCCGGCCTAGCGCTGTTGCGATGTTTGGGCGATTTCGTTCCCCCTACAATTCGGCAACTATTTTTGGAGTTCCCCTTATGTTTTCTTCTGACGACGATACCGGCCCTGGCGTAGTACTGGCGATTTTGTTTGGTGTGGTTGCGGCTGTCATTGGCCTGGTGATCGGCCTGGGCATCTACAAAACCCATATGCCCAAACAAGCCGCACCAGCGGCAGTTGAAGTGGTCGAGATCGACGGCGCCAGCGTCAAGGTGGAAAACGGTGTGGTGAAGTTCTACTTTGCCACGGCCAAGGCAGATATCGCCGCCGGCGCCAAAGAAGCTTTGGCCGACGTGGTGAAGCTGGGTTCGGAGGGCAAGTCGCTGCGCATCAGCGGTTTCCATGACGCTACCGGCGACCAGGCGAAGAACGAAGAACTGGCCAAGCAGCGCGCCCTGGCAGTGCGCGATACCCTGGTCGGCCTGGGTGTGGTGGCCGACAAGATCGAGCTGGTCAAGCCAGAGATGCTGACTGGCAGCGGCAGCAACGCCGAAGCCCGCCGCGTCGAAGTCGTGGTTATTCAGTAAACCGATGCCAAGGCCGCTTTAGGCGGCTTGGTAGTCCACCAGAGGTTCGTCGTAGATGGCGGTGCGCAATACACCGTCGGCGGTGACCACGCCGCGGTACATGCCCGCGCAGTTGAACGGCAGTGCAAAGCTGCCGTCCTTGTCCACCGCGATGACGCCCCCCGAACCACCTTGCGGTGCCAGCAGATCTACTACTACGCCGCGTGCGGCCACATCCAGCGACTGCCCGGCGTGGCGCAGCCGCGAAGCGATTTCATGTGCTGCGGCGTAGCGGATGAATATTTCCCCATGGCCGGTGGCTGATACCGCGCAAGTTGCGTCATCCGCCCAGGTGCCGGCGCCGATCATCGGGCTGTCACCCACGCGGCCTGGCGCCTTGGCTGTCATGCCGCCGGTGGAGGTGGCGGCCGCCAGGTGGCCGTGCATGTCGCGCGCCACTGCGCCCACCGTGCCGTGCTTGCGTGATTCGTCCTGGTCTTGCGTACCGCTGCGGCGCATGGCCAGCGTGTCTTGCAAAGCTTGCCAGCGCGCTTCGGTGAAGAAGTAGGCGGCGTCTTCCATGGCGATGCCCTGGGCCTGGCAGAAGGCGAGGGCGCTGTCGCCGATCAACAATACGTGTTCAGACTGCTCCATAACGGCCCGTGCGGCCAGGATGGGGTTGCGCGGGCCGCAGATGCCGGCCACCGCGCCTGCACCGTGGTTGCGGCCGTCCATGATGGCGGCGTCCATTTCCTGCTGGCCGGCGCTGGTGTAGACCGCGCCGCGGCCGGCGTTGAACAGCGGCTCGTCTTCCAGCTCCATCACCGCGGCGGTGACGGCGTCGAGCGCCGCGCCGCCCGCTGCCAGTACCAGGCGCCCGGCATCCAGGGCCCGGCGCAGGCCTGCGTGGTAGGCGGCTTCGCGCTCTAGGCTCATGCTGCTGCGCAGAATCGTGCCCGCGCCGCCGTGGACGGCTAGGGTGAAGGCTGTAGGCTGGGTCATCGTGTTGGTGGCTGATAGTGTGCGAGGAGCGGCATGCTACCAGCCACCGACCATCAGCCGCCGTGGATACGCATCACCAGCGGCACGATCAGCAAGGCCACGATGTTGATGATCTTGATCAGCGGATTTACTGCCGGGCCGGCCGTGTCCTTGTAGGGGTCGCCCACGGTGTCGCCGGTGACGGCGGCTTTGTGTGTCTCGCTGCCCTTGCCGCCGTGGTGGCCGTCTTCGATGTACTTCTTGGCGTTGTCCCAGGCGCCGCCGCCGGTGCACATGGATATAGCGACGAATAAGCCTGTGACGATAGTGCCCATCAGCAGGCCACCCAAGGCCGCCGGCCCCAGCAGCAGGCCTACCAGGATGGGTACCACTACTGGCAGCAGCGAAGGGATCATCATTTCCTTGATCGCCGCGGTGGTCAACATGTCGACTGCCTTGCCGTATTCGGGCTTGGCCGTGCCTTCCATGATGCCCTTGATCTCACGGAACTGGCGGCGCACCTCGACCACCACGCTTCCGGCGGCGCGGCCCACTGCCTCCATCGCCATCGCGCCGAACAGGTAGGGGATCAGTCCGCCGATGAACAGGCCAATGATGACCATCGGGTTGCTCAAGTCGAAGGTGATCTTGCTGCCATAGGCATCGAGCTTGTGGGTGTAGTCGGCAAACAGCACCAGCGCCGCCAGGCCGGCCGAGCCAATGGCGTAGCCCTTGGTGACGGCCTTGGTGGTGTTACCCACCGCGTCCAGCGGGTCGGTTACGTCGCGCACGCTCTTGGGCATCTCGGCCATTTCGGCGATGCCGCCGGCGTTGTCGGTGATGGGGCCGTAGGCATCCAGCGCCACCACGATGCCGGCCATGCTCAGCATGGACGTGGCAGCAATCGCAATGCCATACAGGCCGGCCATATGGAACGACACCCAGATGGCGATGCAGACAAAGATCACCGGCCAGGCGGTGGAGCGCATGGACACACCCAGACCGGCAATGATGTTGGTGCCGTGGCCGGTGGTCGATGCCTGGGCGATGTGCTGCACCGGCGCGTACTGGGTGCCGGTGTAGTACTCGGTGATCCACACCAGTGCGGCGGTCAGCACCAGGCCGACGGCGCAGGCGCCGTATAGCTTCATGGCTGCGCCGGAACCGCCGAGCGCGTTATCTGGCACCAAGGCCTGGGTGACGAAATAGAAGGCGATCAACGACAGCACCCCAGACACCGCCAAGCCCTTGTACAGCGCCGGCATCACGTTCTTCATGCCCGGCGAGGCGACCACGAAGAAGCAGCCGATGATGGACGCAACGATGGACACCGCGCCCAGCGCCAGCGGGTACACCACGGTGCTGGCGCCGCCGCCGGTGGCGAGCAAGGCGCCCAGAACCATGGTGGCGATCAGCGTGACCGCATAGGTCTCGAACAGGTCGGCGGCCATGCCCGCGCAGTCCCCGACGTTGTCGCCCACGTTGTCGGCAATCACCGCCGGGTTGCGCGGGTCGTCTTCCGGGATACCAGCTTCGACCTTGCCCACCAGGTCGGCACCCACGTCGGCGCCCTTGGTGAAGATGCCGCCGCCGAGCCGGGCGAAGATGGAGATCAGCGACGAGCCAAAGGCAAAGCCGATCAGCGGGTTCAGCCGCGCTGCGGTGGGCATGCCGTCCGGCACCAGAAACCAGTAGAAGCCAGTCACGCCCAGCAGGCCCAGGCCGACCACCAGCATGCCGGTGATGGCGCCGCCGCGGAAGGCGACGGTGAGGGCCGGGCCTATGCCCTTGGTGGCTGCCTGTGCGGTACGCACATTGGCGCGTACCGACACATTCATGCCAATGAAACCGCAGGCGCCCGACAGGACGGCACCAATCACGAAGCCGATGGCCGACAGAGCGTCCAGAAAAAACAGAATCAGAATGGCCAGTACCAGGCCGACGATGGCGATGGTGCGGTATTGGCGGGCCAAATAGGCGGCAGCGCCCGTCTGGATGGCGCCGGCAATTTCCTGCATGCGCGCATTGCCTGCGTCTTGGGACAGTATCCAGCTGCGGGCCCAGAACCCGTAAGCCACCGCGATGAATCCACACACGAGCGCCAGAATCAGCGCTGAGTTGCTTGCCATAGGGATGTCTCCTTTTTGTCGTTGTTTCGCGAGATGGGAGCACAACGCTAGCGAGGCTCCCGCTGCGTTGCTTCCTCGCGGATCCGACATTTGAAAGGGCGGAGACGATTGGCCAACGGATAAATAGTAGCGGAAAGAAGTCCCAAGTCCACGACAATCCGAATTTTGTCAGGAGCCTGTTATTAAAATCAGGGTTAATCCTGAGCAAGATTCCAATTTATCCACTAGAGAAGACAACCATGTCCCTGAACAACGTACCCCCAGGCAAAAACGCCCCCGATGCCTTCAACGTCGTGATCGAAATCCCTATGAACGCGGACCCGATCAAGTACGAAGTGGACAAAGAATCCGGCGCCATCTTCGTCGACCGCTTCATGACCACGGCCATGCACTACCCGACCAACTACGGCTATGTGCCCCAGACCCTGAGCGGCGACGGCGACCCGGTGGACGTGCTGGTGATCACGCCGTACCCGCTGTTCCCCGGCGTGGTGGTGACCTGCCGCCCGATCGGCATCCTGATGATGGAAGACGAAGCCGGCGTGGACGGCAAGGTGCTGGCCGTGCCCACCGACAAGATCCTGCCGATCTACACCCATTGGCAAAAAATCGAAGACGTGAACCAGATGCGCCTGAAGGCCATCAGCCACTTCTTTGAGCACTACAAAGACCTGGAAAAAGGCAAGTGGGTCAAGGTCATTGGCTGGGAAGGTATTGACGCAGCCAAGAAGGAAATTACCGACGGCATGGCTAACTACCTGAAGTCCATAGCTTAAATTTATAAGCAGAATCGGCACCTAGCGCAGGTAGTACCTGCGCTAGGTGCTATTTTTTTGATAGTAACTGTATGAAAAGCAAACCCAGCAGCGGTGGCCTGGTGTATTCCACCGAAACCGGCCGCATGTGCCCGGTCTGCCGCAAGCCGGTGGCGGACTGCATTTGCGGCCAGAAGCCGCTGCCCAAGACCGATGGCATCGTGCGCGTGTCGCGCGAAACCAAGGGCCGGGCTGGCAAGGGCGTGACCCTGGTGAAGGGCGTTCCACTGGATCTGGCCGGTTTGACCGCGCTGGGCAAGCAACTGAAAGCCGCCTGCGGCAGCGGCGGCACGGTAAAAGACGGCGTGATCGAAGTGCAGGGCGACCATTGCGACACAGTCATCGAGCTGCTGCAGAAGCAGGGCTATACGGTCAAGCGCGCGGGTGGTTAGCCCGCCAGTATCTGCTCCATCACCCAGGTCGCGCGCTGCGCGGTCTGGCCTGTCGACGGGTGGATCACTTGCCCGTTCACATGCTTTTGCATGTTCTCGATGTGGAACAACTGGATGTTGTCCGGGTGCGCAATCTCCAGGCTCTGCGTGCCATCCGAGGTCTGCAACTGCACCGGTTGCTCTCCAAAGACTGAAAACCTGATTTGCCCCAGGCTGCCGTGGACAAGCACCTCGTCCTGCGCGCTGGCCGCGCCGAAATTCCAGTAGCCCGAACCCATTGCCCCGCTGGCAAACCGCCAGACGCCGCTGACCGCATCTGCCGCAGCGTACAGGCCTTGCTGGTTGCTGGCGATGCCCTTGGCCTGGCGGATGTCGCCCAGCAGATGCCCCATCAGATCCAGGCCGTGGCTGGCCAGGTCTTCAAAATAGCCGCCGCCGGCCACTTTCGGGTCGGTGCGCCAATTGGCGGTTTGGGCCAGGTCAGCCGTATTCGGCTTGCGGCTGAATGACCAGTGGATATGCCGTACCGTTCCAATCGCACCCAGGTCCAGCCACTGCTTGACCTGCGCAAAACGCGGCAGCGAGCGCCGGTAGTAGGACACGAACAAGGGCAGGCCGGCGGCCTCGAACGCGGCCACCATCTCCATGCATTCGCGGTGGCTGGGTGCCATGGGTTTCTCCACGCAGCAGATCTTGCCGGCAGCGGCGACCTTGAGCGCGTAGAAATGGTGGCTGTCGGGCGGGGTGGCGATGTAGACGGCGTTGACCCCGGGGTCGTTGATCAGCGCATCGGCGTCGGTGGTCCAGCGCGGCACGCCATGGCGCTCGGCATACGACTGGGCCAGCGCGGCATTGCGGCGCATCACCGCGACCAGGCGCGAGCCCGCAACCTTGTTGAAAGCCGGGCCGCTTTTGCGCTCGGTGACGGCGCCGCAGCCGATGATGCCCCAGGCCAGTGGGGTGGTGGTTTGGTGCATGGGGCCAGTGTAAAGTCGCCGCCCATGGACTCCGAACAACTCCAACGCCTGGTCACGGTGCAAATGCCCTTTGGCAAGCACCAGGGCACCTTGATTGCCGACCTGCCGGGCAACTACCTCAACTGGTTTGCCCGCGAAGGCTTTCCGTCTGGCGACATCGGCCGCCTGCTGGCGCTGATGCACGAGATCGACCACAACGGCTTGTCGGATCTGCTGCGGCCCTTGCGCAAGTAGCTGTGTACTGGCTTTGTATGGAGTGTCGTATGGAGCCCCTAGAATGCGGGGCTACCCTGACCGCCTTACAGGACTCTGCACTTGCACCCTGATACCGCCACGCCTTCCTTTCAAGCCGATCCTTTGGCCGACACCACGATTGCCGACATCGTGGGGCCATGGCCTTTGGTGCCCGACACCGCCAGCGCCAGCGCGCGCACCCTGGCCCAGGCCGACCAGTGGCTGCGCATCGCGCAAGTGAACCGGCTTATCGGCCAGTGGCAGAGCAATGCCCAGTTGCCGGGTTGGCAAGCGCCACCCGACACCCCGCCCGAAATTGCCGCGGCCTTGCAAAGTTATCTTCAGGCCGCGCAGGTGCTGCCCGACTGGGCCGATGCCGCAAAAATCCAGCGCGCCGAAGTCCTGTTCATGGACTTTGGCGCCTTGTCCTGCGTGCTGCTGTTCTGCTCCAGCCTGCCCGAATGCTATGTGGTGCCCGACCTGGCGGCTGTGCTGCAGGACACCGGGCAGTTGGTGCAGCGCACCGATTACCGCATCCGCGCCACTGCGGCCATGGTGTTCCCGGTGATGCTGCATGGCGGGCTTACCGATGCCAGCGGCGCCGGCGTGGCACAGGTACTCAAGGTGCGCCTGATCCATGCGATGGTGCGGCATCTGATCCTGCGCGGCAGCCCGACCGAAGCCTTGCAAGCCGATGCCGCCCCCGTGCCCGCGCTGGCCGACAGCTCTCAGGACATGTACCAGGCCTTGTTCGCGCGCGGCTGGAACACCCGCGACGACGGCTTGCCCTGCAACCAGCAGGAACTGGCCTACACCTTGCTCACCTTTGGCTATGTTTTTTTACGCAGCTTGCGCCGCCTCGGCCTGGCCTTGCCCGCCGCGGACGAGGAAGCCTATCTGCACGCCTGGAACGTGGTCGGCCATGTACTCGGCATCGAGCGCAGCCTGATGGCCGACAGCATGGCCCAGGCCGAAACCTTGTTCACTCGTTTCCAGGCCGACGGCCAGGCCCATCCGGTCACGCCCGACCCGCGGCCGCCGCTGGCCCTGGCTTTGATGAACGTGATGGAGCAGGTGATTCCCTGGCGGTTGGTGAAGCCGTTCCCGGTGCTGATCACCGGCTACCTGTGCGGCGGTGCCACCATGCAGGCGCTAGGCCTGACCGGGCCGGTGGCCTGGCTGTCGCGCATGGCATTTACGCTTTGCATGGCCTTGGTGCGCGGCATCGACACCGTGGTGCGCTGGGTAGTCCCCGGGTTTTCGATCTCGCGCTTCATCACCCGCATCCTCGGCTACCAGTTCATGGCCAAGTTGCTGATGGACCAAACCCGGCCGCTGAAGCTGCCACAGCGCCTGCTCGACCAGGTCGGCGGCATGATGGACCAATGGAGCGACGATCCCAAGGCGCCGCGCTGGCTGAACAAGCTGGAAGATCGCCTGACCGTGCGTGGCAGCTGGCGCAAGTCTTCAGGCGCGGTCTGATTCCCATGCAGCGATTGGCCTCCAGGTTCCTGCTCCGCCGGCTGATCCGTCTGCTCAGCCTTTGGGTGCTGGGCTGGCTGGCAGCCTTGCCGCTGCTGGGCCTGGCCGCGCCTCTGGTGGTGGACGAGGACACGCCGCAGATCGATCTGTGGCCGTCTGTGAGCATCTTGCCCGACCCGGATCGCCGCCTGGACATTACGCAGGTACTGGCCCAGACCGCGCAGTTTGAGCCGCCGCGCGGTGCCCATTCCACCCTGGGCCTGCGGCCCGAGCCGGTGTGGCTGCGGGTGCCGTTCAGTGTGGATGCCAGTGCCGGCCTGCAGCGGGTGCTGGACATCGACTACCCGGTGCTGAATCGCATCGACGCCTACCTGGTGCGCGGCGACCAGATCGAACAGCAGGCGCTGATGGGCAATCTGCATATGGATCCAGACCATCCACGCGCCTCGCGCTCGCACAGCATGATCATGCAACTGCAGCCCGGCCAAAGCTACACGCTGCTGCTGCGCATTGAGTCCACAGGCGCCATGGTGGTGCCCATCACCTTGAGCACCCCGGCGGCGTTCCTGGCACAGGCGCTGCGCGAACAAATGCTGCAGGGCTTGATGGTCGGCTTGTCGCTGTGCCTGCTGGCCTACAGCCTGACGCACTGGCTGGGCCTGCGCGACCTGGTGTTCATGAAGTACGCCTTGATCGTGGGCGGAGGCCTGCTGTTCTCCCTACTGCAGTTCGGCATTGGCGCGCAGTACCTGTGGCCTGGCAACCGCTGGATGGAGCTGCACCTGGCGCCGTTGGCCGCGCTGATGTCCAGTTGCGGCTTCTTCCTGTTCTTCGGGCATGTGCTGTTGGGGCCGGATAGCCACCGTTTCTTCAGCCGTGTGATGAAGGGCGGCGCGGTGCTGACTGTGGTGGTGGCGCTGGTATTTGCGTTCGACGGCCTGACCACCCGGGCCGTCAGCGCCATCATCGGCGTGCTGGGCCTAGCGCCCACCTTGCTGGCGCTGCCGGGGGCGGTGCGCCGGGTGCGGCAGGGTGATTCGATGGGGATCTACATCCTGCTCGGGGCCTTGCTGTACTTCTCGGCGGCCGCCACTATGACGGGCGTGATCTTCGGCCACATCCCCATGAACGGCTGGACCCAGCATTCTGTGCAGCTGGCCACTCTGCTCGACACCATGCTGCTGATGCGCTTGCTCAGCCTGCGTTCCACAGCGGTGCAGCACGCAGCCAAGCGGGCCAACCAGGAGCGCGACGCCATGCACTCCTTGGCCCATACCGACCCGCTGACCGGCCTGCCGAACCGGCGTGGCCTCAGCGCCGCGCTGACCGCGGCCCTGCCGCACTGCAGCATCGACAGGATCGTGGCCATCTTCGTGTTGGACCTGGACGGCTTCAAGCCGGTCAATGACCAGTATGGCCATGACGTGGGTGACGAGCTGCTGATCGCCGTGGCCGATCGGCTGCAGCAACTGATGCGCCACAACGACGTGGTGGCGCGGCTGGGCGGTGATGAGTTTGTGGTCATGGCTGGCGGCTTGCACCGCGACGAGCAGGCGCAGGAGCTGGGCCAGGAGCTGCTGGATGCGTTCCGCGAGCCGTTCCAGTTGCGTGAACAGTGCTGCCAGGTCGGCATGACCATAGGCTACGCGCTGGCTCCACACGACGGTAGCGATGCGCTGACCCTGATCAAACGCGCCGACGCCGCCATGTACCTGGGCAAACAGGAGGGCAAGCACTGCCTGCGCCGAACCGATGCCGAGCCTACCGCGCCCGGCTTGCTCGAAGCCCTGGCCTGATCAGCGGCGCTGCAGGTCGGCGCGCAGTTCCGCCGTGATCTGGTAGGAGCGCAACCGGGCCGCGTGGTCGTAGATTTGCGAGGTCAGCATCAGCTCGTCGGCTCCGGTCTGGTCCAGAAATGTCTGCAGGGCCCGGCGCACGGTGTCGGGCGAGCCCACCGCTGCACACGACAAGGCCTGCTCGATCATGGCCCGCTCGGGCGGCTGCAGGCGCTCGGCATAGCCGTCCACCGGCGGCTGCAGCATCGACGGCCGGCCGCTGCGCAGGTTCACAAACGCCTGCTGCAGCGAGCTGAACAGAAACTGCCCGGCCGCAGCTGTGTCGGCCGCAAACACATTGAAGCCCAGCATCACATAGGGCTTGGCCAGCTGGGCCGAAGGCTTGAAGCGGGCGCGGTAGATGGCAATGGCCGACAGCATCTGTGCCGGCGCAAAGTGCGAGGCAAACGCATAGGGCAGGCCGAGTTCGGCCGCCAGCTGGGCGCCAAAAGTGCTGGAGCCCAAGATCCACAGCGGGACATTCAGCCCGGCGCCCGGCACGGCGCGCAGGGTCTGGCCGGGCTGCACCGGCGCGAAGTAATGTTGCAGCTCCACCACGTCCTGCGGAAATTGGTCCGAGTCCGACTGCAGGTCGCGCCGCAGCGCGCGTGCCGTGGCCTGGTCGGAGCCGGGCGCGCGGCCCAGGCCCAGGTCGATGCGTCCCGGGAACAGCGACTCCAACGTGCCGAACTGCTCGGCAATCACCATCGGCGAATGGTTGGGCAGCATCACGCCACCCGCGCCTACGCGGATGTGTTTGGTGCCGGCCGCCACGTGGCCTATGACCACGGCGGTGGCCGCGCTGGCAATGCCGCGCATGCCGTGGTGCTCGGCCAGCCAGTAGCGCTGGTAGCCCCAGCTCTCGGCGTGCTGCGCCAGGTCCAGGGTGTTGCGGAACGAGTCGGCGGCGGTGCTACCTTCGGTGATGGGGGCGAGGTCGAGAACGGATAAAGGAATCATGGGGGCTCGTGGTTCACCCTCAGGCTGCAGCGCTACGCACTGATCTCCAACCCCCTTGCAGGGGCAACACCAGCAGCCTGGCAAAGCCAGTGCTGCGGTGTTTCTGGAGGGCGTGCGGTATGGCTGAAGCCTGGTCGTGAACGGTTATGAAAATTTATGTAAAAAAGGGCTGTGGCGCTTATGGAGAAAGCGGGGGCAGCTACTGAATGAATAGCAGTGGATTGCCACGCTGTGCCAGCGTAGCAGCTGTTAAGGGGCGGGGGCTGGGCGGTTGGGGGTTCTGGCACCGGGGCTATGGTTATTGGGCGGGCGAGAATCCAGTCTTTTCAAAAATGGCGCTTAACCCCATGCAACGACTTACTGCAACCCTGGTTTCTTGGCTGGCGCTGGCCGGACTGGCCGCTCCCGCATGGGCCGAACCGACCTGGCCGACCAAGCCGGTGCGCATCCTGGTGGGCTTTGCCGGCGGCTCGTCGCCCGATATTTCGGCCCGCACCCTGGCCGATGCGCTGGGCAAGGTGCTGGGGCAGCCGGTGATCGTGGAGAGCAAACCCGGCGCCTCTGGCAACATCGCCGCCGATGCCGTAGCCAAGGCCACCGATGACCACACCTTGGGGGTCGTCATCAACGGCAATTTGACCTCGGCCAAGATGCTGTACCCGCAGCTGCCCTACGACCCGGCCAAGGACTTCAGCTACCTGTCGCTGCTGACCACTGCGCCGCTGGTGCTGCTGGCGCCGGCCAGCCTGCCGGCCGGCAAAGCGTTCTTCGAGGCTGCGCGCCAGGGTGGCGCCAGCTGGAACTACGGCTCGCCCGGCAATGGCACGGTCGCGCATCTGGGGCTGGAGCTATTGGCCGCCAAGGTGCCGGGCATGGTGCCGGTGCACATCCCGTTCCAGGGCAATCCGCAGGCGGTAACGGCCTTGCTGGGTGGGCAGATCCAGATGGCGCTGGTACCGCCAGGACTGGCCATGCCGCATGTCAAATCCGGCAAGCTGCGCGCCATCGGCCTGGCCGGCGGTCGCAGCGCGCTGGTGCCCGATGTGCCGTCGCTGGCCGAAGCCGGCGTACGCGACTTCAACCTGGAGGTCTGGACCGCTTTGGTTGGCCCCGCCAATCTGTCGAAGGCCGCACAGACCCGGCTGGGTGCGGAGATCGCCAAGATCTACCGCGACCCCGAAGTCCGCGCCAAGCTGTTCCACCAGGGCTGGCAGGCAGTGGGCAGCGCACCCGCCGGGCTGCAGAGCCGGGTGCAGGAGGAGAAGGGCCTGATGCGCGGGCTGATCGGGCAGAAGGGGATTCGGTTGGAGTAAGCCGGCTGCGCTGGTGCAGGGCGGTGGGTGCGTCACAGACCGGTCACACACGGTTCATACAGTAGCAGGGCAGGTAAATAGTTTGTGTCTGGTTCACAAACTTTCTTATATCTGCTGGGTGTCATGCACCTGCCGACCGAGAGAATTCCATGATGAAAAAGAGTTTTGTGGCCGCTGCCGTATCCACTTTGCTGGCGGCTGCCGTACTCGTGGCCTGTGGGGGCGATGACAGCCCCGGGGAGCCTTTCACGGTGAAGCTGATCGGCTTCAACGACTACCACGGCACTCTGGAGTCCCCCGGTACGTTTGGCCAGAATACGGCAGTACCCGCCGCCAGCCGGCCCGCCGTGGGCGGCGCGGAATTCATGGCGGCCCATGTTGCCAATCTGAAGAAGCAGAACCCGTTGAACGTGGTGGTCGGTGCGGGCGACTTTATCGGCGCGACCCCCTTGATTTCGTCGCTGTTTTTTGACGAACCATCGATTGAGACGCTGAACCGCATTGGTGTCGAGTTCAACGCAGTAGGCAACCACGAATTTGACAAAGGCTCGGCGGAGTTGTTGCGCTTGCAAAACGGCGGCTGCAAGATCACGGCCGGTCAAACCGACCCGAACAGCTGCAAAGGCGCAGCTGTGGGTACACCGGTGCCATTCGAGGGGGCCAAGTTCAAGTGGTTGTCTGCCAACGTGGTAGCGACTGCTACCGGCAAGACGCTGCTGCCCGCCTATGGCATCAAGACCCTGAAAAATGTCAAGGTGGCGTTCATCGGTATGACCCTGAAGGCCACGCCCACTATCGTTACACCGACTGGGGTGGCCGGGCTGGAGTTTCGGGACGAGGCGCAAACGGTCAATGCTTTGATCCCCGAGTTGCGCGCCCAAGGTGTCGAGTCGATCGTGGTGTTGGTGCATGAGGGCGGCTTTCAGACCGGAGCCTTGGCCGACATCAATGCCTGCGAAGGCAATCTGGCCGGTTCTGCCATTGCCAGCATCGTCAAACAGCTGGACAACGCGGTGGACGTGGTCATCAGCGGCCATACCCACGCAGCCTATAACTGCGCGCTGCCCAACGCCACCGGCCGCAATATTCTGGTCACGAGCGCTAGTTCGTTCGGCCGCGTGTTGACCGATATCGACCTGACTATCGACCCTGCGACCCGAGACGTCACCAAAGCCGTGGCAACCAACCGCCTGGTGGTGCGCAACGACCCCGCCATTACCGCCGACAGCGTGGTGGCCAAGATTGTCGAAGGCTACAAGGCTCTGGTTTCGCCGATTTCCAATACCGTGATTGGTGCCGTCTCCAGCGAACTGAATAACGCCCGCTCGGATGGCGCCTGCAACATGCCGGCCGGTAGCTTGATCGCCGATTCGCAGTTGGCGGCCACCCAAGTTTCCACATTCGGCAATGCGGTGGTGGCCTTCATGAACGGTGGTGGTGTGCGCAGCCCTGGTTTCACCTTTGCTTCCAGCAGCATTGGCGAAGGTGATGGCAACATCACCTATGGCGAAGCATTCACCGTGCAGCCTTTCGGCAACAGCCTTGTCACCATGACCCTGACCACGCAGAACATCAAAGACTTCCTGGAAGAGCAGTTTGCAGGTTGCCTGGGCCAGTCGACCACCGCCACCCGGTTCGCACTGCCATCCGCAGGCTTCAAGTACACCTGGGACGGCGCCAAGGCTTGCGGCGCCCGCGTCAGCAACGTCACCCTGCGCAATGCCAGCACCACGGAGACCCTGGTCGACGCGACCGGTGCGGTACAAAACCCCAGCAAGACCTACCGCGTGACGGTAAACAACTTCATGGCCGATGGCGGTGATGGCTACACCACGCTGGTCAAGGGCACGAACCGTCTGGGTGGTGCACAGGATATCGATGCCCTGACCGCCTATCTGGCCAACTTCAAAGCGCCAAGTGCGCCCTACGTCTTGGGCTCCAATGTGGTGGATGGCGGTACGCAGCGCATCAACCGCGTCGGTAGCAGTACCACCTGCCCAGGCGGCGCTAACGTGAATCCGTGAGTGGCGCTGTGTGCAAGGCTGGCAGCCTTCTGCTGGCCATAGGTTTTGCAATCGGCCCGGGCGATGCGCTTGCCGCTGCCGATAGCTACAGCAGCAGCGACAAGCTGCGTGATTTCATGGCGCAAGTGCGGCCCCAGCCTACCGCCAGCCAGGCGGGCGGGCAGGCGGTGCGTGAAGCGGTCGCGGTGCCACCCGCGCGCTTGCAGGAGCGCGCCGACCTGCTGAAGGCAGGCGAGGCTCTGCTGGCGCAGATGCAGGTGGACGGCGCATTGCAGGCTTTTGAGCGAGCGGCGCTGATTCTGCATGCGGCCGACACGGAGATCGCGCTGGTGCGTACCTATATGCAGGCAGGCGACTACCGCCGGGCATTGGCGTTTGGCGCGCATACCGCCGGTGCCCATCTCGATGTGGTGGGCGGCTCAGCGCTGTACGCCTGGCTGTTGCATATAGGCGGCCAGCCCGCCATTGCGCAGCGCTTGCTGTCGGACACGCAGACGCGCATCCCAAACCACCCGGTAGTACAAGGTGTACGGGAACAGTTGCGCTCAGACGTGCCACGCGCCACCGGGATGCTGCTGGCACTGCCAACCCGGCTTGCGCCGTATGGTGGCAGCCAGGGCCTTCCCGCTAAAGCGCGCGTGCTGGGCAGCGGTGTGCTGGTGCCCGGTGGTCAGTGGGCGTTGGTGCCACTGGGGCTGGTACCCAGAAGTGCAAAGCTGTGGCTGCGCAATGGGCTAGGGCAGCTGGTGGAAGCCAGGCTTGGCAAACGCCTGCCCGCCAAGGGACTCGCGTTGTTGCGCCTGCAGACGGTTTTGCCATTCGACGATGGCTTGGTGTTCGCTATGCAGGATGCGTTTCCGGGCAGCGTGGGATTCGCTGTGGAATATGTGCCGGCCCAGGATGCTGAGCCGGCCTGGCCTGTGTTGCGGACCGGATTCCTAGGGGGAGTCTTGCCCGACGGCCAGGGTCGAAAACTCGGAATTGGCATGCCACCCGGACCGCGTGGCGGTCCTGTTTTTGACGCGGCTGGCCGGCTTGCGGGCATGGCTATTTCTGGCAAGCCGGGTTTGCCCGACCAGGTGCTGCTTGTTTCGCAGCTGCGGCAGGCCCTGGACCAGACTCCGGGTCGCCGGGCAAACGAAGCTTGGGGTGCGCAGCCTGCGCAGGGTGTTCCCGCCAGCGCGGCGGTGGACAAGATTTATGAAACCAGCCTGCGGACCAGCCTGCAGGTGATTGCTGCGCCTTAAAAAATAGTTTTGAAGCCGGGCCTATGCCTTGCCGCTAGTCGTCCACCGATGCGCTCCAGCGGTCGCCCCAGCCCTGGCCGGCCTGGTCCAGGTCACGCCGCTGGCGCTTGGTGGGGCGGCCGTGGTCCAGGCTATGGGCCGGCTCGGGGGCCAGCCGGCGCTGTTCGGCGGCGGCGGTGCGGGCTTGCATGCTCTCCGGGGTTTCGCTGTACAGGGCTTGGGCCACCGGCGCCGGGCCGCGGGCCTGGCTGATGCCAACCACCACGACGGTGCGGACCACCGGCCCGCTGCGCAGTGTGATGTGGTCGCCGGCCTTGACTTCGCGCGCCGGTTTCACGTCCTGTCCGGCAATCTGCACCCGGCCCTTGTTGACCTCTTCGGTGGCCAAGCTGCGGGTCTTGTAAAAGCGCGCCGCCCAGAGCCACTTGTCTATGCGTAGTTTGTCCATGGTCAGGTATTCTGAACCAGCGGCAGTCGGACCGTGGCATTCAGCCCGACGCGGTGGCCGTGCAGCTCGCGGTTCACCAGTGCAATCTGGCCGCCCAGGGCTTGCACGATCTCGTGGCAGATGGCCAGGCCCATGCCAGAGCCATGGTGCACATCGCCGGCCGAAAACGGCTGGTACAGGCGCTGGGCCAGCTCGGCGCTGATGCCGGGGCCGCTGTCGGCAATGCACAGGCTGGCCTGCCCACCGTCGGCCACCAGTTGCACCTCCAGCACGCTGCCCACCGGGGTTTGCTTGATGGCGTTGTGCAGCAGGTTGCGCGCCAGTTCGCGCAGCATCCAGTCGTGGGCCAGTACCGGGGTGGGCGTGGTGTGGATGGCGAAGTCGATGTCCTTGTCGGCCAACAACGGCGACAGGTCGAGCGCTACCGCGCGTACCACGTCCGACCAGTCGCGCACGCTGGCATTGGCCTGCTGCCGCAGCTGCTCGACCTTGGCCAGGGCCAGCATCTGGTTCGCCAGGGTGGTGGCGCGATCGACAGTGGCGTTGATTTCCAGCAGCGCCTGGCGCGGCTCTACATCGTTGCGCAGCGCCGACTGGACCTGGGTTTTCAGCACCGCCAGCGGGGTGCGCAGCTGGTGCGAGGCGTCGCGCACAAAGCGCTTCTGGTGGTCCAGCAGGTGCTGCAGCCGGTCCATCACATGGTTGGTGGCGTCGACCAGGGGGCGCAGCTCGCGCGGCGCGTCGGGCGCGCTCAGGTGTGTCAGGTCTCCCTCGGGCCGGGTCTGCAGCAGGTCGCTGAGCTTGCGCACCGGCCGGGTGGCGCGCTGCACCACCAACACCACCACTAGGGCGATCAAGACGATCAGCGCGGCCTGGTGCCACAGGGTGTCGAGCAGGATCTGCCGCGCCAGGGTGTGGCGTAGCTCCAGGGTTTCGGCCACCTGGATCACGGCCATGCCGCGACCGGTATCGCTGGCCACGGGTTGCAGCAGCACTGCGACGCGCACAGGCTCTTCGCCCACGGTGTCGTCGTAGAAATCCACAAGGGCCGAGTAGGTGGTGCGGTTGGGAATGGTGCCGTGCCAGAACGGCAGCTCGGCAAAGCCGGACACCATCTCGCCACCCAGGCTGGAGACGCGGTAAAAGATATTGCTCTTGTTGTCGGCCTCGAAGGCTTCCAGGGCCGAGTAGGGCACGGTGGAGCGCAGCACCGACTTGTCGTCATAGCCGTCCACGTCCAGCTGTTCGCCAATCGACTTGGCTGAGGCCAGCAGAGTGCGGTCGTAAGCGATGTTGATGGCGGCCAGGGTCTGCCGGTACTGGTTGACCGAGTTGATGGCCACCACCGCCAGCACCGGCAGCAAGATGCCCAGCAGCAAGGTGCTGCGCAGCGAGCGGGCGGGGCGGGCGGGCCAGTTCATGCGCTGGCTTTCATGTACTGGCTTTCAGCAGGTAGCCGAGTCCGCGCAAGGTCATCAGCTGTACGCCGGTGTGGCTGAGCTTTTTGCGTAGCCGGTAGGCGATGACTTCAATCGCCTCGAACTGCACTTCCTGGGCGCCGGGGAACACCAGTTCGAACAAGCGCTCCTTGGTCACCGCATGGCCGGGCTGGGCCAGCAGCGGGCGCAAGAGCGCCAGTTCGCGCGGGCTAAGCTCCATGATCTGGTCCAGGTGGTAGACCGCACCACTCTCTTTTTCATAACGTAACGTGCCGACGATGATTGCGCTGGGGGCTGATTTGTCTTCAAAGTCGGTGTTGCTGTCGGCGCTGCGCCGGGCCAGGGCGCGCAGCCGGGCTTCGAGCTCTTCGAGATCGAAGGGCTTGGGCAGGTAGTCGTCGGCGCCGGCGTTCAGGCCCAGCACCCGGTCGCCCACGGTGCCGCGGGCGGTGAGGATCAGCACCGGGGTGCGCTGGCCTTCCTTGCGGGCGGCGGCCAGCACCTGCAGGCCATCCATACCGGGCAGGGTCAGGTCGAGCAGCACCACGTCGGGCGGGTTGGTCAGCCACAAATCGAGCGCTACCCGGCCGTCGCCGCAGGCTTGTACGCGGATGCCGCGCCGGCTGAGGGCCCGCTGCAGCGTGGTCTGCATGGCCGGATCGTCTTCAACAAGGAGCAGTTTCATAACCCCCGACATTAGCATTTCCCCTAGTACATTCCGACAGCGAACTGACAGGCAAGCGATGCATGATCGGCAGGTTCGTCCATTCCTCTAGGAGACACTTATGCGTCGTGATGCTTTTTTGAAGTCCTTGGCCGTGTTGGCCGCTGCCGGAACCCTGCCCATGGCAGCCCGTGCCAGCACCAATATCAAGATGATGATTCCGGCCAACCCCGGCGGCGGCTGGGACACCACCGGCCGTGCCCTGGGCAAGGCCCTGACCGATGCCAAGGTGGTTGACACCGTCAGCTTCGACAACAAGGGCGGCGCGGCTGGTGCTTTGGGCCTGGCCCAGTTCGTCAACGGCAGCAAGGGCGACCCGAACGCCATCATGGTGATGGGCGCCGTCATGCTGGGCGGCATCATCACCGGCAAGCCGCCGGTCAGCCTGTCGCAGGCCACGCCGCTGGCCCGTTTGACCACCGAGTACAACGTGTTCGTGCTGCCTGCTAACTCGCAGTTCAAGAACATGAAGGAAGTGGTCGAGCAGCTGAAGAAAGACCCCGGCAGCATCAAGTGGGGAGGCGGTTCGCGCGGCTCTACCGAGCACATTGCCGCGGCCATGATTGCCCGCGATGCTGGCGTCGACCCCTCCAAGATCAACTACGTGGCCTTCCGTGGGGGTGGTGAAGCCACTGCGGCCATCCTGGGCGGCAACGTCACGGTGGGCGGCAGCGGTCTGAGCGAGTTCTCCGAATACATCAAGACCGGCAAGATGAAGGCGCTGGCCATGACCTCGGGCACGCGCCTGAAGGGCGTGGACATCCCGACCCTGAAAGAGCAGGGCATCAACGTGGAAATCGGCAACTGGCGCGGTGTGTACGGCGCGGGCGGCATCACCCCCGAGCAGCGCAAGACCCTGATCGAGCTGGTCATCAAGGCCACCAAGTCCAAAGCCTGGGCCGAAGCGGTCGAGAAGAACAACTGGACGCCTGCCGTGATCTCGGGCGCCGAGTTCGAGAAGTTCGTCGATGACGACTTCGCCAGCCTGCGCGCCACCATGGTCAAGTCGGGCATGGTGTAAGGGGATGGCTCAGTCTATGAAAACCTCCCAGACCCTGATCGGTCTGGGCACCGCGGCTGTGGGTGTGGCAATGGCCGTAGGGGCGCTGGACATCAAGTCCGATGCGGGCTACTCCGGCGTTGGTCCCAACTTCCTACCCTGGGTGGTGGCGGTGGCGCTGATGCTGTTCGGCGCGCTGCTGGTGTGGGAGTCGCAGTCCGGCGGCTTCCGTTTCATGGAAGAGCCGTCCGGCGGAGAGCGGGCCGACTGGCCCGCCTTCGTGTGGGTATCGGTGGGCATCTTGCTCAACGCTGCCTTGATCACCACCATTGGCTTCATCTTGAGCTGCACTCTGTGCTTTGTGCTGGCGGTGCGCGGCTTTAAGTCGTCCGAAGGCCGGCTTGACATGAGCTTGCGCTCCTGGGTGGTGGATGGTGCGGTGGGCTTTGCGATTGCCTCACCGGTGTACTGGATGTTTACGCAACTGCTGGCCATCAATTTACCTGGCTTGACGCAGACGGGATGGTTGTAATGGATATTTGGAACAATTTATTGCAGGGCTTCATCACGGCGGGTACGCCGGTGAACCTGCTGTGGGCGCTGGTGGGTTGTACCCTGGGCACGGCCATCGGCGTGCTGCCCGGCATCGGCCCGGCTACCGCGGTGGCGATGCTGCTGCCGATCACCGTGAAGGTCGAGGCCACGGCCTCGATGATTTTCTTTGCCGGCATTTATTACGGCGCGATGTACGGTGGCTCGACCACCTCCATCCTGTTGAACACGCCGGGTGAATCGGGCTCCATGGTGACCGCCATGGAAGGCAACAAGATGGCCAAGAACGGCCGTGCCGGCGCCGCGCTGGCAACTGCCGCCATTGGTTCGTTTGTGGCGGGCACCATCGCCACCGTGCTGGTCACGCTGTTTGCGCCGCTGGTGGCTACCTATGCGATCCGCCTGGGCCCACCGGAATACTTCATGCTGATGCTGCTGGCCTTCACCACGGTGAGCGCGGTGCTGGGCAAGAGCACGGTGCGCGGCCTGACCTCGCTGTTCATCGGTCTGGCCATGGGCCTGGTCGGGCTGGACCAGTTGACCGGCTCGGCCCGCTACACCGGCGGTGTCTCAGAACTGATGGACGGCCTGGAAGTGGTGCTGATCGCCGTTGGCTTGTTTGCCGTCAGCGAAGCCCTGTACAACGTGATGTACGAAGGCCGCACGGTGGAAACCGCCAACCCCATGAGCAAGGTCCACATGACCAAGAGCGAGTGGAAGCGTTCCTGGCCGGCCTGGCTGCGCGCCACCGCCATCGGCTTCCCGTTCGGCACGATTCCGGCCGGCGGCAGTGAGATACCTACCTTCCTGAGCTACGCGGTCGAGAAGAAAATCTCCAAGAACAAGGAAGAGTTCGGCACCACCGGCGCCATCGAAGGCGTAGCCGGCCCCGAAGCCGCCAACAACGCGGCCATTACCGCCACGCTGATCCCGCTGCTGACCCTGGGCATCCCCACCTCGAACACCGCGGCGATTCTGCTTGGCGCGTTCCAGAACTACGGTATCCAGCCCGGTCCGCAATTGTTCGACACCAACGCCAACTTGGTCTGGGCGCTGATCGCTTCGCTGTACATCGGCAACGTGATGCTGCTGGTGCTGAACCTGCCCATGGTCGGTCTGTGGGTCAAGCTGTTGAAGATTCCCAAGCCCCAGCTGTACGCCGGCATCCTGATTTTTGCTACGGTCGGCGTCTATGGCATGCGCCAAAGCGCGTTCGACCTGGTGCTGCTGTACGGCATCGGCCTGCTGGGTGTGGTGATGCGGCGCTTCGACTTCCCGACCGCACCTGTGGTGGTCGGCATGATCCTCGGCCCGCTGGCCGAAGCACAGATGCGCAATGCGCTGTCGATCGGCGAAGGCAAGTGGAGCATCTTCCTGGAGCGGCCTATGTCGCTGACCCTGCTGATCGTGGTGCTGTCGGTGCTGTTCTTGCCACGGCTGCTGAAGCTACTGACTGCCAAGAAAGCCATCGTGCTGAACTAAGCCCTGATCGGCGATGGCCCCAAGACCGGTGCACTGCAAGGTGCCCGGTCTTTTTTTAAGCCAAAACGCCTTCTGGCGCAGATAGCACCTGCGCTAGCAGCTATTCTTTTGGTAGTGATCAGTCGCGCGCCCGGTGCGGCTCTTTCCATAGCAATACCAGTCCGATGACCAGCAGGGCCCAGCCCATGCGCGATAGCCAGCGCGGCCAGGGGGGCGCGGCCTGCAGCACGCTGGCTTCGCGCACAAAAATCGTTTCGCAGGCGCCGTTGCCGGTGTCGTCGCGGCTGGTCGAAGTGCCTCGGAAGAACGCGAAACCGGCGTTGTGGGCGTATTCCACCAGGCTGCCGCGCAGGCGGATCTGGTCGCCCACCTGCATGCCGCGCAACTGGCGGGCAATGCGCGGCGAATCGGTTAACAGGTGGTTGTTCGACAGGGCACGCACATAGTCGGGGCGCCAGGTCTCATCGCTGTCGGTGCTGAAGTAGCAGACGAACTGGCCGCTGGAGAAGGCCATGCGTTCATAGGCCCCCGCAGCTGCGTTCGCACCCCATACCACGCACAGGTCAACCACATTCAGGTGGTCGTTGCTGGCTGCATGGATCCAGTCCCACCAGGCAGCGGAGTCGTGCCGGCTGACCACCAGCCCCGCCAGCTCGTAGTCGTAGCGCGGGGTGATGCGGTAGTCGACCTGGCCGACGCGGGCCGTGAAAGCGGCGCTGCTGGTGGCCGTCTGCAGTGGCTCGGCCAGCGTGGCGGGTGCCAGCCGCTGGTGGGCGGGCAAGCTGCCCTGCGTCCACCAGCCGGCCGCCACGCCCAGCAGTCCAGCCAGTAGCAGGGTGTGGGCGTTGAGGCGTTGCAGCATGGCGAGCCGATTGTCGGCCAGATCGTGCTGCTGTGGGCCGGCGAGAATACCCGCATCGGTACCTGGCGGTACATGAAAGATTTATCTGTGACAGATACGGTAGCGGCAATGACACAACAATCAACACGGTATTTTTTAAAGCTATTCCAATCAGGCCGCGGCCTGGGCTGGCGGGCTGGCGGGCTGCTTGCTGCGGCGGTATTCCTGGCTGGCTGCGCCACGGCGCCGGTCGAGGTCAACCTGCCGCCGGCCGTCAATCCGCCGGTCGCCAAGCGCCTGCCGCGCGTGGGTCTGGCTTTAGGCGGCGGTGCAGCCCGAGGCTTTGCCCATGTGGGCGTACTGCAGGTGCTGGAAGAAGCAGGCATCCGGCCGGACCTGGTGGTCGGCACCTCGGCGGGCAGCCTGGTGGCGTCACTGTACGCCAGTGGCAAGACCGGCGCGCAGATGCAACTGGTGGCCGAGACTATGGAAGAGGCTGCGTTCACCGACTGGACTCTGCCAATTTTCAGCCGCGGCATGCTGCGCGGCGATGGGCTGGCCCGCTACGTCAATGCCCAGGTGGCGAACCGGCCGATCGAAGCTATGCCTCTGCCGCTGGGCATTGTGGCCACCGACCTGAACAGCGGCGAGGCTGTGCTGTTCCAGCGTGGCGACACCGGCACGGCGGTGCGCGCGTCCAGCGCGGTGCCGGCAGTGTTCCAGCCGGTCAAAATCGCTGGGCATGAATATGTGGATGGGGGCCTGGTGTCTCCGGTGCCGGTGCGGTTTGCCCACCAGATGGGCGCCGAACTGGTGATTGCGGTCGACATCTCCAGCGCGCCCGAGGGCAATCTGGCCAATGACACGTTGCAGATCCTGCTGCAGACCTTTGCCATCATGGGCAAAAGTATCAATAGCTACGAGCTGCGCGACGCCGATGTGGTGGTGCGCCCGTCGCTACTGGGCATCAAGAGCGCCGATTTTGCGGCCCGGCGCCGCTCGATTCTGGCCGGGCGTGCGGCCATGCTGCAGCTGTTGCCGCAGGTGCAGGCAGCGCTGCTGGCCAAGAGCCGGTAGCGACAACACACGAAAAAAAAGCCCCGTCCGAAGATGGGGCTTTGAAGGGATCCCTGAGCCTGATGGCGTCGAAAGGACCCGAGGAGACAACTGGCGAAACCGGGGTTTCAAAAGGTCATTGTCTATCCGGGCTTGGCAAAAAAAGCCAGGGTCAACCTTTGGTATTAACGCTTCTTGGTGGCAGCAGCGGCGGTGTTGCCAGCAGCGGTCACAGCAGATGCAGCAACAGCCTTGAAGTTGGCTTCAGCAGCGTCAGAAGCTTGCTTCACAGCCTTTTGAACCGATTCAAAAGCGTTGTTGGCGGCGGTCACGGTGCTCTTCAGAACAGCTACTGCGGACTCGGAGCCAGCAGGTGCGTTCTTGGTAGCGGACTCGATCAAGCCAGCAATCTTCTTCTGGGCTTCAGCGGTTTGGCCTTCGATGGCCTTGCCGAATTCCGTGCTGGTGCCTTGGGCGATGTCATACAGGTGACGGCTGTAAGCATCGGTCTTTTCAGCCAGGGGCTGCAGCAGGCCAGCTTGCAGGGCCAGCAGTTCTTGTGCGTCTTTCACGCTCAGAACAGCTTGCGAATGGGTGGCGACTTCGGACAGGGCAGCCTTGGAAGCGGTCAGGTTCAGTTCCACCAGCTTTTCAACGCCTTCGAAAGCCTTGGTCGTCAGACCAAACAGGGTTTCAACGGTAGCCTTGTGGGAAGCCAGAACTTGTTCAGCAGTCAGCATATAAATCTCCAGTTAATAGAAAACAGAAAAGGATTCAACATCTGCGCTGTGACTGGCCTGGGCCGGTTTATGTTGCAGTGCAGCATGGATTAAATTATAGGCCGTCCACCGCAGCTTGCAATAGGCTTTTGCTGCACTGCACCATATTAGTGATTCGACTCTATCGACCAGCTATTCCATCACCGAGACATATACGCCGTGCACGCTTTCTATTCGGACCACTATGTTTTGCCCCTGCCGCCGGGCCACCGTTTTCCCATGGCCAAGTACCGCATGCTGCGCGACCGGGTGGCGCAGGAGTTGCCGCAGGTGCAGATGCTGGAAGCTCCGCGCGCCAGCGACGGCGAGCTGGCCCTGGCCCACCATCCTGCTTACATACGGCAGATAGCCGACGGCAGTATTCAAACCTTGCAGCCGCAGGCGATGCGCGAGATTGGCTTTCCCTGGAGCGATGCCATGGTGGAGCGTTCGCGACGGTCTGCGGGGGCAACGGTGGCGGCTGTAAGGGTGGCCATGGGAGGGCAGGGAATTGCGGCCAATATGGCGGGCGGCACGCACCACGCCACGGCCGACAAAGGCGGAGGGTTCTGTGTCTTCAATGATGCGGCGGTAGCGGCCCGCGTCGCGCAGGCCGAGTGGGGGCGTGCCCACGGCCCGCACCGCAAGCCTCTGCAGGTGGCGGTCGTCGATCTGGATGTGCACCAGGGCAATGGCACGGCGCAGATATTCCAGAGCGACGCCAGTGTGTTCACGCTATCGCTGCATGGGGAAAAGAACTTTCCGTTTCGCAAGGAAGCCAGCGACCTGGATGTGCACCTACCCGATGGCTGTGGCGATGATGCGTATATGGAAGCGCTGGAGACCGCGCTGGACCAGCTGGAGCGGCGCTTCGAGCCCGGCCTGGTGATCTACCTGGCGGGGGCTGATCCGTTTGAGGGCGACCGTCTGGGCCGGCTGAAGCTGACGTTTGACGGCCTGCAAGCCCGCGACCGCCGCGTCTTCGACTGGGCCTGGCAGCGCCGCCTGCCGCTGGCCTTTGCGATGGCGGGTGGCTACGGCGTGCAGATAGAACAAACGGTACAGGTGCAGATCAACACCTATACCGTGGCTGTGGAATATGCCCGCCGCTGGCGGGCAGTGCCTACTTAGGCTGCCAGGGCTTCGATTTCGCGTTCGGCAGAAGCCAGTGCCGCAGCCTTGGCATCGGGGCCCATGGCCAGGCCTTCGGCGCGCACAAAGCGCACATCCGTGATGCCCAGGAAGCCGAACACTACGCTGAGATAGCTTTCCTGGTGCTCCATGGCACGGCCACCTTCGGAGGCCGAGTACACGCCGCCTCGGCCCAGGGCCACGATCACGGTCTTGCCGCCGGCCAGGCCGACGGGGCCTTTTTCGGTGTACTTGAAGGTGCGCCCCACCTGGCAGATGCGATCGATCCAGGCCTTGAGCTGGGTTGGGATGGTGAAGTTGTACAGAGGTGCGCCGATGACGATCACGTCGGCGGCCAGAAACTGCTGCACCAGCTGTTCCGAAATCGCGTTTTCCGCGCGTTGCACAGGGGTCAGGCTGTCATCGGCGGCAGGCAGGCGAAAGCCCAGCGACTCGGCCGACAAATGGCTGGGTGTGGCAACTGCCAGGTCCAACTGCTCTACCGTGGTGCCGGGGTGGCTGGCTTGCCATTGCGTGGTGATCTGGGCGGTCAGGCTGCGGGTGACGGAGTTGGAGCCCAGGATGCTGGAGTCGATGTGAAGCAGTTTCATGGAGTGTCTTGAAGGTTGAAGCCTGGAAGGCGATGGATGGATTGTTTCAGCTTCACAATGGTCTGATAAGTGGGTGAAAATGCGATGCATCGTTCTACTGGTGGGACAATCGAGACACAGATGCAAGATCTCAATGACATGGCTTACTTTGCCGAGGTGGTGGAGCGTGGCGGCTTTGCAGCAGCCGGCCGGACGCTGGGCCTGCCGAAATCGCGCCTTTCGCGCCGGGTGGCCGAGCTGGAAGCCCGGCTGGGTGTGCGCCTGCTGCAGCGCACCACCCGTAAACTCTCACTTACCGAGGTGGGCGAGATATACCACCGCCATTGCATGGCCATGCGTGACGAAGCCGATGCCGCGGCCGATGCCGTGGCCCAGGCGCAAACCGAACCGCGCGGCACCATCCGAGTGGCCTGCCCGGTAACGTTGGCACAAACCACGCTGGGCGAGGTGATGCCGCTGTTCCTGGCGCGCTACCCGCTGGTCAAGGTCGACATGCGGGTCAGTAACCGGGTGGTTGATCTGGTGGAAGAGGGCGTGGACGTGGCCTTGCGGGTGCGCCTCACACTGGAGGACAGCGGCAGCCTGGTGGTCAAGAGCTTCGGGTCGACCCATTCACTGCTGGTCACGAGCCCGCAGCAGTTGGAGCGTCAGGGCCAGCCGGCTACGGTGGAGGACTTGGCGCGGCTGGACTCGGTCAGCATGTCGGCCACCGAGGGGCGTGCCGTGTGGCATTTGCTGGGGCCTGATGGCCAGTTGCATACCGTGCAGCACCAGCCACGCTATGTGGCCGATGATTTGCTGACCCTCAAGCTGGCGGTGCTGGGTGGGGCTGGCATCAGTGTTTTGCCTGCCTATATGTGCACCGAAGAGCTACGCCTGGGCCAATTGGTGCAGGTGCTGCCGGGCTGGGCGCCACGCCCCGGGGTGTTCCACGCGGTGTTTCCGTCGCGGCGCGGCATGGTGCCGGCGGTACGACGGTTTCTGGACTTTCTGGAAGAACGCGCCGTGGGCGGTGATTTACTGGCCTAAGCTTTCAAAAACAAGTCCCGGTCGGGTGCGAAGTTGGCGTGCAGCGGCAGCAGCGCGCCGCCCAGAGCCCGGGCGTCTGAGCCTATGCTGCCGGCGACCAAGGTGGTACGCCATAGGCCTTCCCAGTTGTAATTGGCCAGCGCCAGCCGGGTGCGCTCTAGTAGCAGTTCGAGAAGAGGCCGGCACAAGGAGCCGTCGATCACCACCGCTTCCAGGTCCAGAAAGGCTGTGCCGCTGAGCACGCAATGGGCCAGTGCCGAAGCGGCCTGGGCCACCCAGGCATGGGTTTCGATGGCGAAAGGTGCTAGCAAAGCGCGGTCGTCGTAGGCCGCGGTGGGGTCCAGCCCCTGGGCCAGCAGGCGCTGCTCCAGCTCCCAGAGCGAAGCATGCACCACCAACTGTTCGGGGGCGGTGCCGGGCGTGCGTGGCAGGTGCATGGGCAAAGAGGCAACCGCCCCGGCGTTGCCGTGCAGGCCGCCATGCAAGTGCGAATTGATGACCAGGCCGCCGCCGACAAAGGTATCGATGAACAGATAGAGAAAAGTCTTCAGATCCCGGCCACGCCCCGAGACCAGCTCGGCCACGCAGGCGGCTGACACGTCTTTGGCAAAGTTCACTGGCAGATCGGTCATGGCCTGCACCTCGGCGCCCAGGTCGATGGCATTCCAGTCGGTGGATTGGGCTTCGGACAGGCCCAGCATCTTGTGCCAGCCCCCCATCTGGAACGGCGCAGCCACTCCTATGCCCACCAAGCGAGGGCCCAGCGGTCCTAGCGCATCGCGCAAGGTGTTCAGGTGCTGGGACAGGGCGGGCAGCAGGGTTTGCGCATCGGGAAACGCATAGGCCAGGGTCAGGCGCTGGCGCACCTGGCCAGTGAAGTCCACCAGCAGCCAGTCGGTATTGCGCCGGCCGATCTTGATGCCGATGGAGAACGCGCCGTCCGGGTTCAGCGCCAGCGGTACCGAGGGCTGGCCGATGCGGCCGCGCAGCGGCAAATGCCGGATCAGCAAGCCGTCTTCTTCCAGCCGGGTGGTGATCAGGCCAATGGTCTGCGCCGTCAGACTGGTCAGTCGCGCCAGCTCGGCTTTGGGCAGGCTACCGTGCTGCCGAATGGCCTGCAGCACCACCCGCTCGTTGAACTGGCGCATCCCCACATGGTTGGAGCCGCGTGGACGCAGCAGAGGCGGGGTGGAGGAGACGGCGCTGGCGGGAGTCATGGGCGTAAATTTTCGCCGATCACCCCTTTGCGCAGAATGAAGTTGCCGAAGGGCTGCAGCTCGCCCGTCAACACGATGGCGTAGATGCTTTGCACTCTTTCGTAAAAAGCAAAACGCTCGATGGATTCGGGCTGCTGGCCTGGTAACAGGCTCGGCTGCAGCATATCCAGTACTTCACGTTGCAGGCCGGATCGGTACGGCGGGGTGGTGCCGGATACCTGCATGAATGCGACCGGGCTCTCCACGTCGCTGGCCAGGGGCAGCACCGAGCTCACGGCTTGCACCGCCCGCAGCATGCTGCTGCCGGGCAGATGCAATACCGGCTTGCCCGCGGCCAGTCGTATCGCGGTGAAGTTGGCATCGGCCAGCAACACGGCGTCGTCGTGCCCCATCTCGGCCAGTACCTTGAGCAGGTCGGGTGTCAGCAGGGGGTCTATTCCTTTGAGCATGCCTACGTCCTCAGTGCGCCAGCGACTCGGCGGGCAGCTCGTCCGGCCGGATGGCGCCGGTCATGACAGCCACGGTGTCGGCCATGCTGATCTTCTGCGGATTCAACACGCAGCCGCGTTTGCCCAGGCGGGCCACGTGGATGCGGTCGGCAATCTCGAATACATGCGGCATGTTGTGCGAAATCAGAATCACCGACAGACCCTTGTCGCGGACCCGGCGGATCAGGTCCAGCACCATATTGCCTTCCTTCACACCCAGCGCGGCGGTGGGCTCGTCCATGATGACCACGTGCTGGGCAAAGGCTGCCGCCCGCGACACCGCCACGCACTGGCGTTGGCCACCGGACAGGGTTTCGACCGCTTGCGTCATCGAGCGGATGCCGACCTTCAGGTCGCGCATGCGGGAGATGCTTTCTTCCAGCATCTTCTTCTTGTCGAGCATGCGCAGCACATTGCCCGCAAAGCCCTGGCGGCGTATTTCGCGCCCCAGGAATAGGTTTTCCGAGATCGACATGGCAGCGGCCACAGCCAGGTCTTGGTACACGGTTTCAATGCCGGCCTGGCGCGCGTCCATCGGGCTCTTGAAGTGGATGGTCTTGCCGTCCAGCTGGATCTGGCCTTCGTCTGGAATGGTGGCACCCGACAGGCATTTGATCAGTGAAGACTTGCCGGCACCGTTGTCGCCGATGACGGCCAGGATTTCACCTTGGCGCAGCTCCAGGTCAGCGCCGTCGAGTGCGGTCACCTGGCCATAACGTTTGACCAGGCCGGTGGCCCGCATCACGATTTTGTGTGGAGATGTTGAAGTGGACATTAACGGCCTCCTTTGCGCGACAACTGGTCAATTGCGACCGCCAGAATCACCAAGATACCGGTGATCAGCACCTGGTACACCGACTGCACGCCCATCAAGGTCAGGCCGTTGCGCAGTACGCCTACGATCACGGCGCCGACCAGCGTGCCCAGAATCACGCCGCGGCCGCCGAACAGGCTGGTGCCGCCCAGCACCACGGCGGTGATGGCGTCCAGGTTTTCGGTTTGGCCGGCGTTCGGGTCACCCACACCGGTGCGTGCCACCGACAGCAGCGAGGCAATGCCGTAGAAGATGCCCGCGAGCACATAGACGCCGAGCAAGACGCGTTCGGTAGGGATGCCGGTCAAACGGGTGGCTTCGGGGTTATTGCCGACGGCGTAGACGTGGCGGCCGGCGGCGGTTTCGCGCAGATAGAACCATATGCCCAGGTACAGCATCAGCATCAGCACGGTGCCGTAAGCAATGGAGGTACCACCGATCTGGAAGGTATTGCCCAGCACCGTCATCAGCGGTGGCACATCGGTAATGGTCTGGGCGTTGGAATACAGCTGGGTGATGGCGAACGCAATGTTCAGCGTACCCAGGGTGACGATGAAGGGCGGCAGCTTGATGCGGGTCACCAGCAGGCCATTGAGCAGGCCGAACAAGGCCGTCACACCAATGCCGCAGAGGATAGCGATAGGCGCGGGCAGGCCGAAGTCGGCGGCCAGTTTGGTCATGACAATGCCGCCCAAAGCCATCACCATGCCGCAGGACAGGTCGATACCGGCGGTCAGGATGATCAGGGTCTGGCCGATAGCGATGACACCCACCACCATGACCTGCTGCAGGATCAGCGAAAAATTGTTGGCCGACAGAAAACGTTCGTTCTGGCTGGCGAAGAAGGTGCACGCAATCAGCAGGGCGATAAAGGGCCCAAGGGTGCCGATGGGTGGTAGTTTTTCTTTGAGGCTGGACATGGCGGCCTTTGGTTGGGTTGGATAAATTGGGTGCCGCAACCTGCGACACCCCTCGTTTCAAACGAGTAGAGGGGCTGCTAGCGGCTTACCCACAAGTTGTGAGGTAAGAACGCTCTATCCCAGAGATACCGTGGAACTGGCTTTGCCAGGCCACTGGTATCGCCCCCTGCAAGGGGGAGGCGCAGCCTAGGGGGTGTTACTTATTACCCCAGCACAGGTCCATACCGACCTTGGTGTCCTTGCTGTCCACGCCTTTTTGTGGCTTGTCGGAGATCAGGGTTACGCCGGTGTCGGTGTAGCCGGTGACTTTCTTGCCATCCTTGGCAAATGCTACGCCTGCGGCTACGCCCATGCTGGCCATCTTCAGTGGGTATTGCTGCGAAGTCGCTGCAATCATGCCGTCCTTGACGTTCTTCACGCCCGCGCAGCCGCCGTCCACCGACACGATCATCACGCCTTTTTCCTTGCCAGCAGCCTTCAAAGCCTGGAAGGCACCGGCAGCAGCGGGTTCGTTGATGGTGTAGACCAGGTTGATGTCAGGGTTCTTTTGCAGGCAGTTTTCCATGGCGGTCTGGCCCTTGGCTTGGTCGCCAAAGCTGTCGGCCATGCAGACGATTTCTGCCGTCTTGGACAGCTCATTGCTCTTGGCATCGGCGGCTGCCAGGCCAAAGCCCGACATGAAGCCGTTGTGGCGTTGAGCGCCCACCGGGTGACCGGGGAATAGATCCAGCGTGGCGATCTTGGCGGGCTTGCCGGCCAAAGCGGCCTTGGCATACTGGCCAATCAGTATGCCGGCTTTGTAGTTGTCAGTGGCAAACAGTGCGTCCGTGCCGCTGACTGGGTCGGTCGGGCTGTCGAGGGCGATGAACATCACACCTTGGGCCTGTGCTTTCTTGATACTGGGCAAGATGGCCTTGGAGTCATTGGGGGTGATCAGAATGGTCTTGGCACCGGCGGCAATCATGTTTTCAATGGCGGTAACCTGGCCTGCGTTATCGCCGTCGGCCCTACCGGCTGCGCTGATCAACTTGGCACCTAGCTTGGTAGCTTCGGCCTGTGCGCCCTCTTTCATCTTGACGAAGAAGGGGTTAGTCTCGGTTTTGGTGATCAGGCCAATGACGGGCTCTGCAGCGTAGACGCTGCTGGCAGCAAAAGCGATAGCTGTCAAAACCAGGGAAGCGGTGGATTTCTTCATGTTGTCTCCGAAAGAGGAATGAACAAGGGTTCGGTGAGGGCAGGTGCCGTAGAAATACGAAAGCTATTTCTGGGTGGCAGCGAACTATAGTTACTAAATCAATTTGTTTTAGTTATCGAAAACCCTAGGGTCGGAAACTTATCTTTCGAGAGATAGTTGCATTGCGTTACACAAGTGGTGCGCAACTGGTTTTTTTATGGCTGTCGCCTGGCATATATCGTTTCGTCCACCAGGCGTTTGCAACTCCGAAGGAACAGCATGGTTTTCAAGATATCGCACCGCTTATACCTTGCGGTAGGCCTGGCATTGGCCTTGCCCGCGTTGGTGCTAGCAGTCACTTTTGTGGTGGATGCGCGGAGCCGCGCCAGTTTTGACGAGGCGCTTAGCCGCGCCAAAGAGCGCCGCGAGATCGCGGGCGTTATGCGCGACGCGGTGTTTCGCCAGGGCTTGCAAGCTCGCAACATCGGCTTGCGCTCCGACGTGGACGAGATGAAGAAAGAAGTGCTGGCCTTGCGCGGTTGGCAAGAGCTGTACAAGAAAAACATGGCCCGCTTCACCCAGCTGGCGCCGACTTCCGAAGAGCAGGCGGATCTGGCGCGGGCCGTCAAGCTGGAGCAGGAAACTATCGAGCCTTTGCAGAAAGCCGAGGAGTACGCCTCCAACTTCCGGCCCGATACCGCGGCCACCATTCTGGTGACCAAGCTGGGGCCGCTGCAGGACCAATGGTTGGAGTCCATCAGCCACCTGGTGGCGATACAGGACGCCAATCTGGCGGCCGCTCTGTCCAGCAGCGATGCACAGCACCGCACCTTGGTGGGTGCAGCTGGTGCGGCCTTTGTGCTCACCTTTTTGCTGGCTGCCGCCGCAGCTTGGCATATCTCGCGCGGCATTGTCCGGCCTTTGGGCGATGCCGTGGGCATTGCGCGCCGGGTGGCGGCCGGTGACCTGACGGCCCAGATTGACGACCAGCGCGCGGACGAAGTCGGCCAGCTGCTGACCACCCTGCGCGAGATGCAGTCCAGCCTGGTGCGGGTGGTGGCGAACGTGCGCTCGGGCTCGGATACGGTGGCCCTGGCCAGTGCCGAGATCGCACAGGGCAATGACGACCTCAGCGCGCGTACCGAAAGCCAGGCCAGCGCGCTGGAGCAAACCGCTGCCTCGATGGAAGAGCTGAGCTCGAACGTGCGGCAGAACGCCGACAGCTCGCACCAGGCGAACGAGCTGGCCATGAACGCGTCCCGGGTCGCAGTCCGCGGCGGCGAAGCCGTCGGCCAGGTGGTCGAGACCATGAAGGGCATCAACGACAGCTCAAAGAAGATTGCCGACATCATCAGCGTGATCGACGGCATCGCCTTCCAGACGAATATTTTGGCGCTGAACGCGGCGGTCGAAGCCGCCCGCGCCGGCGAGCAGGGCCGTGGCTTTGCGGTGGTGGCCTCCGAGGTGCGCAGCCTGGCCGGCCGTTCCGCCGATGCGGCCAAGGAAATCAAGCATCTGATCCACACCAGCGTGGAGCGCGTGGCCCAGGGCACGGCCCAGGTCGACCAGGCGGGGGCCACCATGGCCGAGGTGGTGGATGCCATCCGCCGGGTCACGGGCATCATGGGCGAGATCAGCGCCGCCAGCAATGAGTAGTCGCTGGGCGTGGCCCAGGTTGGCGAGGCTGTCAACCAGATGGACCAGGCGACCCAGCAAAACGCGGCGCTGGTGGAGCAGATGGCGGCTGCTGCCAACAGCCTGCGCATGCAGTCGGATGCCCTTGTGCAGGTGGTGGCGGTGTTCAAGCTGCGCGAAGGCGAGGGCACCCATGCGGGTGTGCCTGCCCTGGGCTTCAGCGGCTAGAGCTTGCGAACCTGTGCACGGATAGACCGTGCAGGCGCCAAGGCCGTCGATGCAAGACCGTGGAAGCGCCGCCGAATCCCCTACACTTTGTGGCTCTTCTCTGTTCTTGCGTCGTTTGGGCTTACTGCCACGCTTTTTATGATCATCACCAGCCTGCTCGACACCGATCTCTACAAGTTCACGATGATGCAGGTCGTGCTGCACCAGTTCCCGGCCGCCCAGGTGCAGTACCGCTTCAAATGCCGCAACCCGGGGGTGAACCTGGCGCCGTTTGTGGCTGAAATCCGCGACGAAATCCGCTCGCTGTGCAGCCTGCGTTTCAGCGATGCCGAGTTGGGTTACCTGCGCTCCATGCGCTTCATCAAGAGCGACTTTGTCGACTTTCTGGGCCTGTTCCGGCTGAACGAGAAGTACATCACCGTCACCCCTTTGCCGACCGGTGAGATCGATATCTCCATCCAGGGCCCGTGGCTGCACACCATTGCGTTTGAAATCCCGGTGCTGGCCATCATCAACGAGGTCTATTTCCGCAATACCCAGCCGGTGCCCGACTTCATCGAAGGCCGCCGCCGGCTCGATGCCAAGATCCTGCAGCTGCGCGGCGAAGGCCTGGCCGAACTCAAGATTGCAGACTACGGTACCCGCCGGCGCTTCAGCAAGGCCTGGCACGAAGAAGTCCTGCGGGTGCTTGTCGCCCGCCTGGGTGTAGGCGCAAAAGGGCAGTTTGCGGGCACCAGCAATGTGCTGTTTGCTATGAAATTAGGACTGACCCCCCTGGGCACCATGGCCCACGAATACCTGCAGGCCTGCCAGGCGCTGGGGCCTCGGCTACGCGACAGCCAGGTGTTCGGCTTCGAGATGTGGGCCAAGGAGTACCGGGGTGACTTGGGCATTGCGCTCAGCGACGTGTATGGCATGGACGCCTTCCTGCGCGATTTCGACATGTATTTCTGCAAGCTGTTCGACGGCGCGCGGCACGACAGCGGCGACCCGTTCGACTGGGGCGAGCGCCTGCTGGCCCACTACAAGAACAACCGCGTCGACCCTTTGACCAAGACCCTGATCTTCAGCGACGGCTTGACCGTGCCGCGCACCATCCAGCTGTACCAGCAGTTCCGCGGCCGCTGCCTGCTGGCTTTCGGCATCGGCACCAATCTGACCAACGACATGGGCGATCCGCCCACGCATGTGCCGTTGCAGATCGTCATCAAGATGATCCGCTGCAATGGGCAGCCGGTGGCCAAGCTGTCCGACTCGCCGGGCAAGAATATGTGCGAAGACGAAAAATACGTTGCCTACCTGCGCCAGGTGTTTGAGATCGAGACTCCGGCATGAACGGTGCGGGCATGTCGCCCCTGTGGGGTATTCCGTTCGCGGGCATTTTGCTGACGATCGCGCTGTGCCCTTTGCTGGCTCCACGTTTGTGGCACGACCATTTTGGCAAGATTTCGGCCGCCTGGTCGCTGGCCTTCCTGCTGCCGTGCGCACTGGTGTTTGGCCCTGGTGCGGCGCTGGGCGGATTGGTACATGCCATGGTGGAGGAATACCTGCCGTTCATCATCCTGCTGACGGCGCTGTACACCGTGGCTGGTGGCATCTTCATACGCGGCAACCTGCACGGCAGCGCAGGCCTGAACGTGGCCTTGCTGGCGATAGGTGCGGTGCTGGCCAGCCTCATGGGCACCACCGGTGCATCGATGCTGATGCTGCGCCCGGTGCTGCGCGCCAACGACAACCGCACGCACAAGGTGCACGTGGTGGTGTTCTTCATCTTCATCGTCTCCAACGCCGGTGGCGCACTGACGCCCTTGGGCGATCCACCGCTGTTCCTGGGTTTCTTGCAGGGGGTGGATTTCTTCTGGACTATGGGCCATCTGTGGGCGCCAACGCTGTTTTTGGTAGGCGCATTGCTGGCCCTGTTTTTCGCCCTCGATACTTGGTACTACCGCAAAGAAGGTGTGTTGCCGCAAGATCCCACGCCTGATACGCAAGCCATCGGCTTTGACGGTAAGGTTAATTTCGCGCTGCTCGCTGCCGTGGTCGGGCTGGTGCTGCTCAGCGGGTTCTGGAAGTCGCCAACCGTTTTCCATCTGGCGGGTGCCGAGCTCGGCCTGCCGGACCTGGTGCGCGATGTAGGTCTGGTGCTGGTGACGCTGATGTCGCTGCGCTGGACGGCGGCCCAGGTGCATGCCGACAACCAGTTCAGCTGGGCCCCGATGCTGGAAGTGGCCAAGCTGTTTGCCGGCATCTTTTTGACCATCATTCCGGTAATCGCCATGCTGCGTGCCGGCCTGGGTGGGCCGTTTGGCGCGGTGGTGGCTGCCGTCACCCGGCCGGACGGCACGCCCGACCCGGCCATGTACTTCTGGGCCAGTGGATTGCTCAGTTCGTTTCTGGACAATGCACCTACCTATCTGGTGTTCTTCAACACCGCCGGTGGCAACCCCCAGGCTCTGATGACCACCCTGGCCGCCACGCTGATGGCGGTATCGGCTGGTTCGGTGTTTATGGGGGCGAACAGCTACATCGGCAATGCGCCCAATATGATGGTCAAGGCCGTGGCCGAAGACCGCGGCGTGGATATGCCCAGCTTCTTTGGCTACATGGCTTGGTCGTCTTGCATCCTGTTGCCGCTGTTTGCCGTCATCACCTTCATCTGGTTCACATAAATGTCCAAACCCCACGTTCTCGTAGCCCGCAAAATCTTCCCGGCCACCATCGCCTACCTCGAACAGTACTTTGAAGTCGAGTCCAACCAGGAGGATGCGTCCTGGACCAAGGCCGAGTTGATCGCCCGCCTGAAGGGCAAGGTCGGCGCCTTCACCACCGGCAGCGAACGCATCGACGCCGAGCTGCTGGCCGCCTGCCCAGGCTTGCGTATCTGCGCCAACATGGCCGTGGGCTACAACAACTTCGACATCGACGCCATGAGTGCCGCCGGCGTGCTGGCCACGAATGCGCCCGATGTGCTGACCGAAACCACCGCCGACTTCGGCTTTGCACTGCTGATGGCCACCGCCCGCCGGGTCTGCGAGAGCGAGCATTTCCTGCGCGCCGGACTGTGGAAAAAATGGAGCTACGACATGTTTGCCGGCGCCGAAGTGCATGGCAGCACCCTGGGCATCATCGGCATGGGCCGCATCGGCCAGGGCATCGCCAAGCGCGGCGCCCATGGCTTCGGCATGAAGGTGGTCTACCACAACCGCTCGCAGCTGGACGCCGCCACCGAGGCCGAGTGCAAAGCCCGGTTTGTGTCCAAGGAAGAACTGCTCAAGACCGCCGACCACGTGGTGCTGGTGGTGCCGTATTCGGCCGCCTCGCACCATACGATTGGTGCGGCCGAGCTGGCGCTGATGCAGCCTACTGCCACGCTGATCAATATCGCCCGCGGCGGTATCGTGGACGACGCAGCCCTGGCCGCAGCCTTGCGCGAAGGCCGCATCGCTGCAGCCGGGCTGGACGTGTTCGAGGGCGAGCCCAAGGTGCACCCCGACCTGCTGACCGTGCCGAATGTGGTGCTGACCCCGCACATCGCCAGCGCCACAGTAGCCACGCGCACCGCCATGGCCCGGCTGGCGGCCGACAATCTGGTCGGGTTCTTAGTAAAAAACAAGGCTCTGACGCCTATCAATGCTGCGCAGGTAGCTAGCAAATAAGTAGCATTCATGCGATTGACCGATTGGGGGCTGCTGGCGCTGGCGGTGTTGAATGTGGCGCTGTTGCTGGCCTTGCTGCTGCGCAAGCCAGCGGCTGCGGACAACGCCGCCATGGAGCGGCTGGAGCGCCTAGACCGGGAGTTGCGTGAATCTTCGCGGGCCGACCGACAGGAGCTGGGCGGCACCTTGGCCACCTTCCAGCGCACCCTGGTGCAGCAAAGTGCCGAGGCCACGCGCACCCAGAACACCCAGATCGACGCGCTGGCCCAGCAATTGGCTGTGCTGCAGCGCTCGCTCAGCGACACCCTCAGCACCCAGCTGCAGGCCCTGGGCGAATCCAATGCCCGGCGTATGGGCGAGGTGCGCGCCACGCTGGAAGCCCAGCTGCTGCAGCTGCAGCAGAGCAATGCGGCCAAGCTCGACGAGATGCGCCAGACGGTGGACGAGAAGCTGCAGAACACCTTGGAGGCGCGCCTTGGCGAGAGCTTCAAGCAGGTGGCCGACCGGCTGGAGCAGGTGCACAAAGGCCTGGGCGAAATGCAGTCGCTGGCCCAGGGTGTGGGCGACCTGCAGCGGGTGCTGACGAATGTCAAAACCCGCGGCATGTTCGGCGAAGTGCAGCTGGAAAACCTGCTGGAGCAGGTGCTGACCACCGAGCAATACGGCAAGCAGATCGAGACCAAGCCGTGCAGCAACCAGCGCGTCGACTTTGCGGTGCGCTTCCCGGGCCGCAGTGCCGACGGCGCGCCGGTCTGGCTGCCGATAGACGCCAAGTTTCCACGCGACGATTACGAGCGCCTGCTGGACGCGCACGAACGCAGCGATTCGCTGGCGGTAGAGGCCTCTGCCAAGGCCTTGGAGGCACGCATCCGCACCGAGGCCAAATCGATTGCCGAGAGCTACCTGGCCCCGCCGCACACCACCGACTTCGCCATCCTGTTTCTGCCTATCGAGAGCTTGTACGCCGAAGTGCTGCGCCGCCCCGGCCTGATGGACAGCCTGCAGCGCGACTACCGCGTGACACTGGCCGGCCCCACCACCTTGCTGGCCATGCTGAACAGCCTGCACATGGGCTTTCGCACCCTGGCGCTGGAGCAGCAGGCGTCGGAAGTCTGGAAGGTGCTGGGCGCGGTGAAGACTGAGTTTGAGCGCTACGGCGAATGGGTGGCGCGTATCCGTGAACAGGTGCAGAAGGCCTCCGACACCCTGGACAAGGCCGACACCCGCACCCGCCAGATGCGCCGCGCGCTGAAGGTGGTCGAGGCGCTGCCCGATGCCGAGGCCCAAGCCTTGCTGCCGCTCACCGCGGAAAGCGACGAGGCATGAACCCCGCACTTGCGCGCCTGATTGCCGCCCAGATTTGCCTGCATGCCTGCATGACCGGCATCCGTCTGGCCTCGCCGCTGCTGGCATTGAAGGCCGGCTTCAGCGGGCTGGCGGTGGGTTTTCTGCTGGCCTTGTTTGCCCTGACCCAGGTGTTCCTGGCTTTGCCCGCTGGCCGCTATGCGGACCGCCATGGGCTGCGCAAACCGGTGACCGGTAGCGTGGTGATGGCGGTGGTGGGCGCTGCGCTGGCGGCGGCCTTTCCGGTCTATCCGGTGCTGTGCCTGAGCGCGCTGCTGACCGGTGGCGCCACCGGGGTGGCGGTCATCGCGCTACAGCGCCATGTGGGTCGCGCGGCCGAGGGTTCAACCCAGCTCAAGCAGATTTTCAGCTGGCTGGCCCTGGGACCGGCTCTGTCCAATTTCATAGGCCCGTTTACCGCTGGGCTGATGATCGACTATGCAGGCGCCACCTCGGGGGACACCTCGGGTTTTCGTGCGGCCTTTGCCTTGATGGCGGTGCTGCCGATTGCGACCTGGCTGCTGGTCCGCCATGTGCAGGAGCTGCCGCCTATCCATCCGATGGCGGGCGCCGCCAAGCCCCGGGTCTGGGACCTGCTGGCCGATCCGGTGCTGCGCCGGCTGCTGCTGGTCAACTGGTTTCTGTCGTCCTGCTGGGATGTGCATACCTTTGTCGTGCCCATCCTGGGCCACGAGCGGGGCCTGAGCGCGTCCACCATCGGCTCCATCCTGGGCGCTTTTGCGATTGCCGCCGCGGTGGTGCGCATGGCCATGCCGCTGGTGGCCGAGCGCTTGCGCGAATGGGCCGTGATCACCGGTGCCATGTGGGCCACGGCGCTGCTGTTCGGCCTGTACCCGCTGCTGACGAGCGCGGCGACCATGGGCGTGTGCTCGATCTTCCTAGGCCTGGCCCTGGGTTCGGTGCAGCCCATGATCATGAGCACCTTGCACCAGATCACCCCCGAGCACCGGCACGGCGAGGCGCTGGGCCTGCGGTTGATGAGCATCAACGCGTCCAGCGTGGTGATGCCTTTGCTGTTCGGCGTGGCCAGCGCCGCGGTGGGCGTGGCCGGCCTATTCTGGGTGGTGGGGGCGCTGGTGGGCGGCGGCTCGCGCGCCGCCTGGCTGCTCAAGACGGCGTCTTTTACAGCTGATAAAACGCCTTGATGGCGTTCCAGGCTTCCTGCGGCGTGTCGACGTAGGTGAACAACTTCAGGTCGTTGGGCGAGATCGCGCCTTCTTCGATCAGCACGTCGAAATTCAGCAGGTTCTTCCAGTAGTCGGTGCCGTACAGGATGATGGGCACGGCCTTGGTCTTGCCCGTCTGCACCAGGGTTACCACCTCGAACAATTCGTCCAGCGTCCCAAAGCCGCCAGGGAAAGCCACCAGGGCTTTGGCGCGCATCATGAAATGCATCTTGCGCAGCGCAAAGTAGTGGAACTTGAAGTTCAGGCTTGGCGATACATAACGGTTGCCGCTTTGCTCGTGGGGCAGGGCGATGCTCAGGCCCACATTTAGGGCGCCCATTTCATGCGCGCCGCGGTTGGCGGCTTCCATGATGCCGGGGCCACCGCCGGTGCAGATGTAGAGGCGCTCGGCAGAGGGGCGGTCGGCGCTGTAGTTGGCAACTAGGCGGGCGAACAGGCGCGACTGTTCGTAAAAATGGGCATTGCGCGTGCGGCGCTCGGCCACCTTCAGGGCGGCGGCATCGCCGCTGGCCTGAGCTGTCGCCAGCTCGCGCTGGGCATCCTCAGGGGCCGGGAAGCGGGCGCTGCCGAACACGACCACGGTGTTCTCAATGCCCTGGGCTTGCTGGGCCAGGTCGGGCTTGAGCATCTCCAACTGGAAGCGGATACCGCGGGTCTCGCGGCGCAGCAAAAACTCGGGGTCGGAGAAGGCCAGACGGTAGGCGTCGGCATCCAGCGTTTGGCCATTGGCAGAGTGGGCTTGCAAATCGGCCCAGGCCAGGGCGACGTTGCGGTCATTGAGTTTGTCGGTGTTTTCCATAGGCCCATTGTCTGCCTAAAACATGACGATTTGCGGTCGCGTGGGGGAAGGATTTAGGGTAAACCCTTGGTTGTCTTGCTGTATTTCCCACACTTGTACTCCGGTGTTGCAAGACTAGAGTGGTATCTACCGCGTGCAAGCCTTTGGGCAACGCGGTTTTTTTGTCTCCACGACTTACGCAGCCCTCGGGCGCAGCGCTTTTGGCCTGCCCTTCGGGGGCTGCGTAAGTCCTTCTCTCCCTCTGAAAGGCCAGCCATGCGAGCAGACGCATCCACTCCCAAAAAACCCTTTTACAAGTCTCTTTACCTGCAGGTGCTGGTGGCGGTCGCCCTCGGTATTGCGCTTGGGCACTTTCGCCCCGAGCTGGGTGCCGAGATGAAGCCCTTGGGCGACGGCTTTATCAAGCTGATCAAGATGCTGATTGCCCCCATCATCTTCTGTACCGTGGTGGTGGGTATCGCCGGCATGGAAGACATGAAGAAGGTCGGCAAGACCGGCGGCCTGGCGCTGCTGTACTTTGAAATCATGAGCACGCTGGCGCTGATCGTCGGCCTGGTGATGGTGAACCTGGTGCAGCCAGGCGCGAACATGAATGTCGACGCCTCCACCCTCGACACCAAGGGCATCGCCGCCTACACCGGCCCTGGCAAGATGGCCAGCACGACCGACTTTTTGCTGAACGTGATCCCCTCGTCGGTGGTGGACGCGTTTGCCAAGGGCGAAATTCTGCAGGTGCTGCTGTTTGCTGTGCTGTTCGGCTTTGCACTGCACAAGTTCGGCGGCCGCGGCACCCTGGTGTTCGACTTCATCGAAAAGTTCTCGCACGTGATGTTCGACATCGTCGGCGTGATCATGAAGGTGGCGCCCATCGGTGCCTTCGGCGCCATGGCCTTCACCATCGGCAAGTACGGCATCAGCTCGCTGTTCTCGCTGGGCAAGCTGATGGGCACCTTCTACCTGACCTGCTTGATCTTTGTGCTGGTGATCCTGGGCATCGTCTCCCGGCTGCATGGTTTCAGCATCCTCAAGTTCATCAAGTACATCAAGGAAGAGCTGCTGATCGTGCTCGGCACCTCGTCCAGCGAATCGGTACTGCCGCGCATGATGGAGAAGATGGAAAACCTGGGCGCGAAGAAGTCGGTAGTCGGCCTGGTGATCCCCACCGGTTATTCGTTCAACCTGGACGGCACCTCGATCTACCTGACCATGGCCGCGGTGTTCATCGCCCAGGCCACCAATACGCCGCTGGACATTTCGCACCAGATCACGCTGCTGCTGGTGTTGCTGCTGACCTCCAAGGGCGCGGCCGGCGTGACCGGCAGCGGCTTCATCGTGCTGGCCGCCACCTTGTCGGCGGTGGGCCATGTGCCGGTGGCCGGACTGGCGCTGATCCTCGGTATCGACCGCTTCATGTCCGAAGCCCGCGCGCTGACCAACTTGATCGGCAACGGTGTGGCCACCCTGGTGGTTGCCAAGTGGACCGGCGACTTGGACACCGAGCGCCTGAATGCGGCGCTGAACAACGAGTCCTGGGTCGAAGCCAACGAACCCGAGGTGCTGCTGGACCAAAAAACCGCCAAGATGGGCAATACCGCGTAGCCCAGTAAATTTAGATAAAAACAGGCTATAGCGCATATTCCACCAGCGCTAGCAGCTATTTATTTGATAGTGATTTGAAGCGCCACCGCAGCCTGCCTGCGGTGGCGCTTTGCTTTGGGCGCTGGCCCATCGGTACAGAACTTGCTCTGAAACCCCGGGCGACGGCTTCACAGCCCGTCGCAGTTTCAGAACAAAGGTCTATCCCCACGATGCAAGCTGCCGGTGTTTCCATGGACTTGTCGCCTCTGGTGAAGCGCTGCGTGTTCCGCTCGAACGCGCGGGTCGACACCCACCATCAGGTGGCGGGCGAGTTTTCCGACCATGGTTTGCAGTGGTGCCGCGGCAATGTGGACACCGCCTTGTTCAAGACCACGGTGCGCCAGCTGCAGGTCTTCATGCTGCAATATGGTGCGGAAGTCGAGATCCGGCCGCGGCCATTTGACGACTTTTTTCTGGTTCACATGTCGTTGGCCGGCACGGCCGACATCGATTCGGACGGCCGGCGCGTGCACCTGCGGCCCGGCGCCGCGGCCATTCTGGCGCCGCGGCGCAATCTGCATATGCGCTGGCAGCAGGGCGCGCGCCAGTTCATTTTGAAGGTGCCGCGCCAGCTGCTGGCCGGCGCTGGGTCCGAGGCTCCGCTGGGGCCGTCGGTGCAGCAACTGACCGATATGCAGGGCCTGCAATGGCAGTTTCTGATGCAGTCACTGCTGCACGTGACGAATCTGCCTTCCGAGAATCCGGCCCACGGCGTGTGGGTCGACCACCTGGAGCGCAACGTGGCCTTGTTCCTGTCGTCCCGCCCCGATGCCGGGCCGGCGTCGCAAGATGCCGCCGAGGACGCCGCTGCGGGCAGTGATCTGCTGCGACTGGACAAACTGGAAGCCTTCATGCGCAGCCGCCTGTGCGCCCCGATCGCGCTGGAGGACCTGGCCCGGGCTGCAGGTGTCGGCGTGCGCACGCTGAATATGCTGTGCCAGCGCCACCATGCGCAGTCGCCCATGTTGTTGCTGCGCAATATGCGGCTGGATGCCGCGCATACCCGGCTGATGGCGCAGCCCGGCGCGTCGGTGACCGAGATCGCGTTCGAATATGGCTTTGGCCACCTGGGTCGCTTCTCCCAGTACTACAGCCAGCGTTTTGGTGAACTGCCCCGGCATACCGTGCAGGCGGGTGCGCAGGCCTGTGTTTTGCCAGAAACGGATAAGGCCGGCCGCATCTCTGCCATTTGAGGATAGCCCCGGGCAGGGGCCACTTTTAGCATGGGGGTATCACCACACCCGAGGTCCCGCCCCATGTCTGATGCGACTTTAGAAGCACCGATCGCCTTCCACCCCCGACCCGACAAAGCCAGCCAGCGTCCCGTGTTGTTCCCCCAGCCGGATGGCGCGGAAGTGCCGTACCAGGTGTTCAGCTCGCAAGAGGTGTATGACCGCGAGCAAGAGCGCATCTTCCGTGGCCCCGTGTGGAGCTTTCTAGGGTTGGAAGCCGAGATCCCGAATGTGGGCGACTTCAAATCCACCTTCATCGGTGACACGCCGGTGGTGGTGACGCGCACACCCGAAGGCCTGGCCTGCTGGGTGAACCGCTGCGCGCACCGTGGTGCCATGGTCTGCCGCGAAAAGCGTGGCAATGCGGCCAGCCATACCTGCGTCTACCACCAGTGGAGCTTTGCTGCGAATGGCGACCTGCAGGGCGTGCCGTTCCGCCGTGGGCAAAAGGGCATGGTCGGCATGCCCAAGGACTTCAAGCCGCAAGAGCACAACCTGCACAAGCTGCGTGTCGACAGCTACAAGGGCCTGCTGTTCGCTACCTTCCGCGACGATACGCCCCCGCTACCCGAGTACCTGGGCGCGGAAATGCGGCCCTGGATCGACCGCATCTTCCACAAGCCCATCGTCTACCTGGGTTGCACCCGCCAGTACTCCAAGTCCAACTGGAAGCTGTACTTCGAGAACGTCAAAGACCCTTACCACGCCAGCCTGCTGCACCTGTTCCACACCACGTTCAACATCTTCCGCGTCGGCATGAAGGCGCGCTCGATTCCCGATGCCACGCACGGCCTGCACAGCATCATCACCGTGACCAAGCCCGAGGTGGACACGGACACCGCAGCCGCCTACAGCGCGCAGAACATCCGCTCCATGGACGAGGGCTTTGCGCTGGAAGACCCAGCGTTGCTGGGCCAGATCCAGGAGTTCGACGAGATGACCACCAACCACATCCAGCCGATTTTTCCGCAGCTGGTGGTGCAGCAGATTCACAACACGCTGGTGGCGCGCCAGCTGCTGCCCAAGGGGCCGAGCAACTTCGAGCTGGTGTTCCATTTCTTCGGCTACGAAGACGACACGCCCGAGATGCGCGAGCTGCGCATGCTGCAGGCCAATCTGGTCGGGCCGGCCGGCTATATCTCGATGGAAGACACCGAGGCCACCGAGCTGGTGCAGCGCGGCACGGTGCGCGACGGCGACAAGCATTCCTACATCGCCATGGCCCGTGAAGCGCCCGAGCAGATGGACACGGTGATCACCGAAAACCTGATCCGCCGCTTCTGGGTCGGTTACCAGAAGCTGATGGGCTATTGAAAGGCACATGATGAACCACCAAGAACGCCTACAACTCTGGACCGAGCTGCTCGAGCTGCAGCACCGCTACGTCAGCGTGCTGGACAACAACCGCCTGGAAGAATGGCCGGGCTTCTTCGTCGAAGACTGCCGCTACGAAATCATCCCCAAGGAGAACTTCGACGCCGGCTTCCCCGTGCCCATCATCTACTGCCGCAACGCCGGCATGCTGCGCGACCGCGTGCTGTCGCTGCGCAATGCCAACATCTATGAAGACCATGTATACCGCCACGCCACCTCGGGCCTGGTGATCACCTCGTCCGTCGATGGCGTGGTGAGTACCGAGTCCAGCTACATCGTGGTCATCACCAGCCAGGCCGGCGAATCCAGCGTCTACCAGGCCGGCAAGTACCTGGACGAGGTGGTCCAGCTGGATGGCGAGTGGCGTTACCGCAGCAAGCGCGTGGTCTACGACACCTTGCGCGTGCCCACCTTGCTGGCCACCCCGATCTGAAAGGCAGAGATATGCAAGCAAACCAAGATACCGCTGTCGCCGCATGGCACGACGTGGGCGAGCCCGATGATTTTCCCGATGGCGCCGTCTGGCCGGTGCTGGCCGACGGCCTGCCGGTCGCGGTATTCCGCCAGGGCGAAGACCTGTTTGCCCTGTACGACCTGTGCACCCACGGGGCCGCCAAACTCTCCGACGGCTACGTGGAGGACGGCTGTGTGGAATGCCCCTTGCATCAGGGTACCTTCGACATCGAGACCGGAGCGCCCTGCAAGGCACCGGCCACCGAAGCGGTGCGGACCTTTCCGGTGCGCGTCGTGGCGGGGCGGGTGGAAGTGTCGGTGTAAAGACCTGTAACCTCTCCCCTGGCTAGCTGTTTGCATTTACCCCATTTGACCAAGGATTGATGATGACGCGTATCGCTTTGAAAACCTCCCGCCTGCGCCAGGCGTCCCTGACCCTGCTGGCCTCGGCCTGCATGCTGGCTCCCGCCTGGGCTGCGCCCGTCAAGGTGGGCATCGCGCTGGATGTTTCCGGCCCGTTCGCCGGCCCAGGTGCCGAAGCCCGCGACGGCTTCAATCTGGCCATCAAGCAGCTGGGCGGCAAGCTGGGCGGCCAGCCGGTGGAATTTATCCAGACCGACATGGCCGGTAGTCCCGACCAGGCCAAGCAGCTGGTCGACCGCTTCGTGCAGCGCGAAAAGATTGACTTGTTCACCGGCCCCATCGCTTCCAACGTGGCGCTGGCCGTGGCCCCGACCTTGTTCTCGGCCAAGGTGCCCTATCTGTCGAACAACGCCGGCCCCAGCCAGTTCGCCGGCGCCCAGTGCAATGCCTTCTTCTTCGGCACCGCCTACCAGAACGACCAGTTCCACGAGGCTGCCGGCAAGTTTGCCGACGACCAGAAGTTTGGCCGCATGGTGCTGATTGCCCCCAACTACCCGGCGGGCAAGGATGCGCTGACCGGCTTCAAGCGCAAATTCAAGGGCGTGGTGGCCGAAGAGATGTACACCAAGCTCGGCCAGATTGACTACGCCACCGAACTCGCCCAGCTGCGCGCCGCCAAGCCCCAGGCGCTGTATTTCTTCCTGCCCGGAGCCATGGGCATCAACTTCATCAAGCAGTTCGTCGGCGCCGGCCTTTCCAAGGACATCACCCTGGTGACCAGCGGCTTCTCGGCCGATGAAGACGTGATCACCGCCGTGGGCGACCCGATGCTGGGCCTGTTCAATACCTCGCACTGGGCCTACGATCTGGACAACGCTGCTAACAAGGCCTTCGTGGCGGCCTTCCGCAAGGAATACGGCGGCCGCTTGCCGTCGCTGTACGCAGCCCAGGCGTTTGATGTGATCGCCGCCATGGACGCAGCCGTCAAGGCCGTGGGCGGTAATGTGGCCGACCGCGAAGCCCTGTCCAAGGCCTTGGCCAAGGCCCAGTTTGCCTCGGTGCGCGGCAACTTTCGCTACGCCAACAACCATTACCCGGTGGAGAACTTCTACCTGCGCACCATCGGCAAGAATTCTGAGGGCCGCGTGACCAACAAGACCATCAAGACCCTGCTGGAAAACTATGGCGACAGCTATGCCGCCCAGTGCCCGCTGAAGTAAATCTTGCTGCCCCAGGTTCCCCACGATGAATCCCATTCTGGTTATCGAGCAGTTGCTCAACGGCGCGGGCTACGGGCTCATGCTCTTCTTGATCGCCGCCGGGTTGACGCTGGTGTTCGGCATCATGGACGTGATGAACCTGGCCCACGGCTCGCTGTTCATGCTGGGCGCCTATGTGGCGGCCCAGGTGCATGTGCACAGCGGTTCCTTCTTTGGCGCGGTGTTTGTGGCGATTGCCGCCACCGTGCTGGTGGCGCTGCTGCTGGAGCTGACACTGATGCGCCGGCTGTATGGCCGCGACCACCTGGCCCAGGTGCTGGCCACCTTCGGGGTGATCCTGGTGGCCGACGATCTGGTCAAGATGGCCTGGGGCCCGTCGCCGGTGATGGCGCCAACGCCGGCGGTCCTGTCCGGCCCGGTGGACTTGTTCGGGGTGCTGCCATACCCGTCCTACCGCCTGGTGGTGCTGGGCGCTGGGGTGGCGGTGGCCTTGCTGCTCTACCTGCTGGTAAACCACAGCCGTATGGGCATGCTGGTGCGCGCCGGTGCCTCTGACCGCTGGATGGCCGAGCTGATGGGAGTGCGGGTCAAGAAGGTGTTCAGCGGCGTGTTTGCACTGGGTGCCGGTCTGGCGGCGCTGGCCGGTGCGCTCATGGGGCCGATCATGGCGGTGCAGGTCGGCATGGGTGAGTCCATCCTGATCCCGGCGCTGGTGGTGATTGTGATTGGCGGTATCGGTTCGGTACGCGGTGCCTTCGTGGCCAGCCTGCTGGTAGGCCTGGTGGACACCATAGGGCGGGCCTTCTTGCCGCTGCTGCTGCGCGCTACCTTGCCACCAGCCGTAGCGGCCGACCTTGGTCCTCTGTTCTCTGAAGTGGCGATGTACGCCCTGATGGCCGCCGTGCTGAGCTTTCGGCCGGCTGGTTTGTTTTCTGCGCGGGCTTGACATCACATGGCAACCAATTTGTCTTCTTCCTGGCGCAGCGCGCTGGTACCGCTGGCCGTGCTGTTGGCCCTGGCCTTGTTCCCCCTGGTGGCGGTGCCGCTGGGGCTGGATTTCTACGTCGGCTTCGTGCGCCGCATGCTGGTGTTCGCGCTGGCGGCGGCCAGCCTGAACTTCATCATGGGCTTTGGCGGCATGGTCGCGCTCGGCCATGCGGGCTTTGTCGGCGTGGGCGCCTATACGGTGGTGGTGTTGACCGATGCCGGTGTGGCCTCGGCCTGGCTGGTATGGGGCGCAGCCATGCTGTTTGCGGCCCTGGCGGCGGCCCTGGTGGGCGCGGTGTCGCTGCGCACCAAGGGTGTGTACTTCATCATGATCACGCTGGCGTTTGCGCAGATGCTGTACTTCGTATTCGTTTCGCTGCGCAGCTACGGCGGCGACGACGGCTACAGCCTGCCCATGCGCCCCGGCCTGGGGCTGGGCCTGGACGTGATGCACGAGCCCACCCTGTATTGGGTGGTGCTGGCCCTGGTGGCGGTCGCCCTGTGGTGGCTGGACCGCGCCACCGGCTCGCGTTTCGGCACGGCGCTCATCGGCATCCGCGACAACGAAACCCGCATGCGCGCACTCGGCTACCCGGTGTATCTGTTGCAGCTGGTGGCCTTCATGCTGGCCGGGGCCATGGCCGGCCTGGCCGGCGCGCTGCTGGCCACCGGCAACAGCTTTGTTAGCCCATCCATGATGCACTGGACCCAATCGGCCACCTTGATCGTGATGGTGGTGATCGGCGGCTTGGGCCGGCGTTGGGGCGGGCCGGTGGGCGCGGTGGTCTGGCTGGCGCTGGAAGAAGCGCTGAAGCTGAACACCGACTACTGGCATCTGCCGCTGGGTGTGTTGCTGATCGCCACGGCGCTGTACGCCCCCAAGGGCTTGGCTGCCTTGCTGGAATGGCGTTCGGGGAGGGCGGTATGAGCTTGTTTCGCGTAGAAGGCCTGGTCAAGCGCTTTGGCGGCTTGCTGGCCACCGACCATGTGAGCTTGGAGGTCGCACCTGGCGAAATCCATGCGCTGATCGGGCCGAACGGCGCGGGTAAAACCACGCTGGTGAACCAGATTTCAGGCCTGCTGCAGCCCGATGCGGGCAGGGTGCTGCTGGACGGCCTGGACCTTACGCCGCTGCCCATGCACCGGCGCGTGGCTGCCGGCATGTCGCGCTGCTTCCAGGTGACGCGCATCTTCCCGCAGCAGTCGGTACGCGACAACCTGCTGCTGGCGGTGCAGGCGCATGCGGGCAGCAGCTTCCGCTTTCTACAGCCGCGCAGCCAGGTACGCAGCCTGTATTCCGCCGCCGAGCAACTGGCCGAACGCGTGGGCCTGCAGCACAGCCTGGACCGCACGGCCGGGGCACTGCCGCACGGCGCGCAGCGCACCCTGGATGTGGCCCTGGCCCTGGCGGCCAGCCCGAAGCTGCTGCTGCTGGACGAACCCATGGCCGGCATGGGCCCGGATGAATCGGCGCAGATGGTGACCCTGATCGAGGCGCTGCGCCAAGACATGGCGGTGCTGCTGATCGAGCACGACATGGAGGCGGTGTTCCGCCTGGCCGACCGCATCTCGGTGCTGGTTTATGGCAAGGTGCTGACCGTGGGCACGCCCGACCAGATCCGCAACAACCCCGAAGTACAGGCGGTCTACCTGGGAACGGAAACCGTATGAGCACCCCTGATCCTTTACTGAGCTGCCGCAGCATCGAGGCCGGCTACGGCGCTAGCCAGGTGCTGTTTGGTATCGAACTGAATATCCAGCCGGGCGAGGTGGTGTCGCTGCTGGGCCGCAACGGCATGGGCAAGAGCACCACTATCAAAACCATAGTTGGTGCACTAGCACCAACGGGCGGTGAGGTCTATTTTGAAGGTCAATCTTTGCGCGGCATGCGCCCGGATGCGATTGCCCGGCTCGGCCTGGCCATCGTGCCCGAGGGTCGCCATGTGTTCCCCAACCTGACGGTGCGCGAGCACCTGCTTGCCTTTGCCGACAACCGCAACGGCCTGCGTGACACCTGGGACCTGGCGCGCATCTACGCGGTGTTTCCGCGCCTCAAGGAGCGCGAGAACAACCTGGGCAACCAGCTGTCGGGCGGCGAGCAGCAGATGCTGGCCATAGGCCGCGCCTTGTCCACCAACCCACGCCTGCTGATTCTGGACGAAGCCACCGAAGGCCTGGCCCCGGTGATCCGCGAAGAAATCTGGCGCTGCCTGGCCACTTTGAAAGCCGCCGGGCAAACCATTCTGGTGGTGGACAAATACGTGCACCGCCTGGTCGGCCTGGCGAACCGCCATGTCATCCTGGAGCGCGGCCGGGTGGTGTGGCAGGGCGACTCCGACGCCCTGAACGCCGACCGCAGTCTGTGGTCCCGCTACCTCACCGTTTAAAGGTTTCCCCATGCTGGATATTGCCGAAGACCGGCCGGTCGCAGCCGCGCTGCGCGCCCACGCCATCACCTTGTTCCCCAGCGGAACCAGTTTTAGCGCGCAAGAAGGCGAAAGTGTGCTGGACGCAGCCGCCCGCGCTGGCGTGCTGCTGCCGCACCAGTGCAAGACCGGCAGCTGCGGCGCCTGCAAAGCCCGGGTGCTGGACGGCGACACGCAACTTCTCAACCCCGGTGCGCCCGCGCTGAGCGCCGAAGACGCCGCCCAAGGCCTGCGCCTGCTGTGCTGCACCAGTGCCCGCAGCGGCTTGCAGCTCGAGTGCGCCGAAATTCCGCACATTCCCGGCATCGAGGTGCGCAAGCTGCCGGTGCGGGTGGCCGCGCTGGAGCGGCTGGCGTCCGATGTGATCCGCCTGCAGTTGCAGCCGCCCGCGGGCCAGCGCCTGCACTACGCGGCTGGCCAGTATGTCGACATGCTGCTGCCAGGCAACCGGCGGCGCAGCTATTCGCTGGCCACGCCCCCCGGCGCCGATCTGCTGGAGCTGCACATCCGCCACTTGCCGGGCGGGTTGTTCACCGACCAGGTGTTTGGCAAGCTCAAGGCCCGCGATGTGCTGCGCATCGAAGGGCCGTTCGGCACCTTCGGCATGCACAGCCCCAGCGAGGCACCGGCGATCCTGCTGGCGAGCGGCACCGGCTTTGCGCCCATCAAGGCCCTGGTCGAGCGGCTGATCGCCGAGGGCAGCCAGCGCCAACTCAGCCTCTACTGGGGCGGGCGCAGCCGGCAGGATTTGTACCTGCATGAGCTATGCACGCAGTGGCAGCAGGCGTTGCCGGGGCAGTTTCGCTATGTGCCGGTGTTGTCCGACGCACCCGCTGTCGACGGCTGGACTGGACGCACCGGCTGGGTGCACCAGGCCGTGCTGCTAGACCACCCCGACCTGTCCGCCCACGAGGTTTACGCCTGTGGCGCACCGCCCATGGTCGATGCGGCGCGGCGCGACTTTGCTGCACACTGCGGCATGCGCCCGACCGCCTTTTTTGCCGATGCTTTTGTTGCCCAAGCCAGTTGAGACCCTATGACTTCCACCTCCATCCCCAGCGCCGTCCATAGCTATTACGACCGCCAGTACAACGCCCGCGCCTCCGTCCAGGATGTGGGGCTTGCCCTGGCCCAGTACCGCGAGCAGAGCGCGCCTGTGCTGGCCTGGCCGCAGCGTGTGGCCAACCAGCGCTATGGTCAGGGCGCTACCGAGTTGCTCGACATCTATCCGGCCGAGGTCCCAGACCCGCATGGGGCCCCGGTATTTGTCTTCATCCACGGCGGCTACTGGCGTGCCCTGAGCAAGGAGGACTCGGCCTGCGTAGTGCCGGCCCTGCACGCGGCCGGTGTCACCGTGGTGGTTATTGACTACGACCTGATGCCCGCTGCCTCGCTGGACCACATCGTCGACCAGGTGCGCAAGGCCACAGCCTGGGTGTTCCACCACATCGCTGAGTTTGGCGGCGATCCACAGCGCATCCATGTGTCGGGCAGCTCGGCCGGCGGGCATCTGGCCGGCATGCTGGTCACCGGCCACTGGCATACCGATTACCAGGTGCCCAGCGATGTGGTGAAGGGCGCGGTGCTGCTCAGCGGCCTGTTTGACCTGCAGCCGCTGACGGCGCTGCTGCCCAATACCTGGATGCAGATGGACGAGGCCAGCGCCATGCGCAACAGCCCACGCTTCGCCATTCCTGCTGGCGATGCACGTCAGGGCTGCCACATCCTGGTCTGTTGTGGAGAGTACGAGAGCCGCGAATTCAAGCGCCAGTCGACCGATTTTCTGCAGGCCTGGAACGCCCGTTGCTTACCTGGTGACTGGGTCGAAACCCCGGGTACCAACCATTTCGACCTGGTGCTGACGTTGGCCGACCCGGCTTCGCCGCTGTTTGTGGCGACGCTGCAGCTGCTGATGCAGCGCCAGCCAGCCGCTTAACTTTTGAGGAACAACTGTGCATTTCTGCAAACTATCCCGCCGCATGGCGTTCACATGTATCGCGCTGGCGGCAGTATCGGCTACGTCGGCCACGTCGGTCATGGCGCAAAGCGGCGCACCGATCAAGATCCTGGTGGGCTATGCCCCCGGTGGGAGCACCGATGTGATCGCCCGCCACCTAGCGCTGGGTCTGCAGCAGGAGCTGGGCCGGCCGGTGATCGTCGAAAACCGCCCCGGCGCGGGTGGCCAGATAGCGGCCCAGGCGCTGAAGGCTGCCAAGCCCGACGGTCAGACCCTGTTCCTGTCGAACAGCCACACGGTGGCGATGATTCCGTTGACGGTGCTGAACCCCGGCTTCGACACCGCGAAGGACTTTGCGCCTGTCGGCCTGGTGGCCATCAACCCGGATGTATTTGTGATCAACCCTGCGGTCGTTGGCAACCCTGCGGCTGGGCTGCGGGAGTTTGCCCAGTGGGCCAAGGCCAATCCGGGCAAGGGCAATGTCGGCGTACCGGCGCCGGCCAGCGCGCCGGACTTTGCGGTCGATGTGGTGTCCAAAGCCCTGGGCTCGGACCTGAAATCCGTGCCCTACCGTGGCGACAGCCCGGTGGCCCAGGATCTGATGGGCGGGCAGATTCCCGCTGGCATCGGCTCGGTGGGGGCGATGCTGCCGCATGCCAAAACCGGCAAGATCCGCATCGTCGCCGTCAATGGCACGGCGCGCCTGCCGTTGCTGCCCGATGTGCCGACCTACGCTGAGCTCGGCATCAAAGGCTACGAGGAAGTGATTTTTACCGCGATGTTTGCGCCGGCCGGCACGCCGGCGGCGCTGCTGCAAAGCTACAACGCGGCGATCAGCAAGCTGGTGAAGTCGCCCGATTTTGCTGACAAGCTCAGTGGCCTGGGCATCACGCCGCTAGCCAGCACGCCGGCCGAGCTGGAAGCGCGGGTCAGCCATACCCACGAGGCGTGGACCCGGATGGTGAAGAGTGCCGGCTACCACCCGCAATAGGCAGTTGCTACATAAATAATAGCTGCTGGCGCTGGTGGAATATGCGCCAGAGGCCTATTTCTTCATATTTTTGATGGCCAGGGCCGCCTGGTGCACCAGCGCCGGGCCTTGGTAGATCAGCCCGGTATAGATCTGCACCACGTCGGCACCGGCTTCGATCTTGGCCACTGCGTCGGCGGCGCTCAGGATGCCGCCCACGCCGATGATGGGGAAGTCCCGGCCCAGGGCCGCGCGCAGCTGTTGTACCACGCGGTTGCTCAGTTCGCGCACCGGTGCGCCGCTGAGGCCACCGGCTTCTTCGCCGTGCGCCATGCCTTTGACCGCGTCGCGCGACAAGGTGGTGTTGGTGGCGATCACGCCGTCCATGCCGTGGCGCTGCAGGGTGGCGGCGATCACGGCCACCTGGGCTTCGTCCAGGTCCGGCGCAATCTTCACGAAGATCGGCGTGCGCTTCAGGTGCTCCAGGGCCAAGATCGCACGCCGCGCCGAGATGGCGCCAAGCAAGCTGTCCAGCGCCTCGTCGCTTTGCAGGGCGCGCAGGTTCTTGGTGTTCGGGCTGGAGATGTTGACGGTCACGTAGTCGGCATGCGGGTATACGCCGTCCAGCGCCAGGATGTAGTCCTCGGTCGCGCGCTCGATCGGGGTGGCGGCGTTCTTGCCGATGTTCAGGCCCAGCAGCATGGGCTTGCCCTGGGCCTTGCTGCGGAAGCGGGCGCGCTGCACATTGGCCACAAAGGCCTCCAGCCCGCCGTTGTTGAAGCCCAGGCGGTTGATCAATGCCTTGGCCTCGGGCAGGCGGAACATGCGCGGCTTGGGGTTGCCCGGCTGGGCTAGCGGCGTGACGGTGCCGACCTCAACAAAGCCAAAGCCCATGGCGCCCAGGCCGTCGATGCAGCGGGCGTTCTTGTCCAGCCCCGCGGCCAGGCCGACCCGGTTCGGGAAATACAGGCCAGCCAGGGTCACGTGGTCGCTCACCATGGGCTGCCGGTACACGCATTCCAGCGCCGTGCCCTGGGTGCGGGCGATGGCGTTCAGGGTCAGGTCGTGGGCGGCTTCGGGGTCCAGGCCAAACAAAAACGGACGGGCCAGGGCGTAGGGGAGAAGGGACATTGGATAATTCAGGAGTTCTGCATATTGTTACTACCCCGGATTTTCACAGATGACACAAGCCTCTCCCGCACTTTCCGCACTCACCCAAGACGAACTCAAAACCCTGGTCGGCCAGGCCGCGCTGCAATACGTGCTGCCTGGCAGTATCGTCGGTGTAGGCACAGGCTCCACCGTCAATAAATTCATCGACGCGCTGGCCACCATCAAAGACCAGGTCAAGGGCGCGGTGTCCAGCTCCGAGGCCAGCACGGCGCGGCTCCAGGCGCTGGGCATTCCGGTGCTGGACTCGAACGAAGTGGTTGAGCTGGCGGTGTATATCGACGGCGCCGACGAGATCGATCACCAGGGCCATATGGTCAAGGGTGGCGGCGCGGCTTTGACGCGCGAGAAGATCGTGGCCGCCCAGTCGCTGCAGTTCATCTGCATCGCCGACGAAAGCAAGCTGGTCAAGACCTTGGGCCAGTTTCCGCTGCCGGTCGAGGTGATTCCGATGGCCGCCAAGCGCGTGGTGCGCCAGTTCGCCGCCTTGGGCGGTGTCGCCACCATCCGCATGAAGGACGGCCAGCCGCTGGTCACCGACAACGGCCAGATCATCCTGGACGTGACTGGCCTGCAGATCAGCGATCCGCTGGCCTTCGAGTCGCAGGTGAACCAGTGGCCTGGCGTAGTAACGGTAGGCGTTTTCGCCCACCAGAAAGCCCAGGTCTGCCTGCTGGGCACAGCCGAGGGTGTGAAGACCCTCGTTTTTTAAATGGTTAGAACTGGATGCCTGCCGGGTTGCGGCTGGTGTCCACCGGCTGCGCCTGGGGTTGCGGTACGGGCGCGGGTGCCGGGGCTGGGGCGGGCGCTGCAGCTTTGGCGACCAGCGGCGTGGGCGCAGCGGGTCGGTAGGTGGCGGGCAGCACCGAGCTCTTGGGGTAGGCCGCTGCATCCAGGTATTGCGTCCATTCCACGTCGGAGAAGCCTTTGAGCTGCTGGCCGCCGATGGTGCCGAATGGCAGGCTGGTGTCGCCGCTGATGCGCTTCAAGGCGTCACCATCTTCGTTGCTGTTGACGGTGCGCTCGGTAAACGGCACGCCGCGCGAGGTCAGCAGGTTGCGGGCGCTGGCGCAGGGGCCGCAGCTGGCGCTGGTGTAGAGGGTGACCGGATAGCGCTGCACCACTTCCTTCAGCTCGAAGGGCAGGGCTGCCGCGTTGACGCTGCTGCTGCCGCCAGCACCGGCGGTGGTGACCTTGGCTTTGCTGCTGGGGGGCGGCGGCTGGTCCGAGAACGACACCTTGCCGTCCGGTCCGACGATGCGGTACACCGTTTGCGCCTGGGTGCTGCCGGCGGCCAGGGCCAGTACGGCACAGGCCAGGGTGGTGGTGAACGGGGTAGGGCGCATTGTCTGGTTCCTCTTAAATTTCGGCCATGCCCTGGTGGCGCAATAGCGCGTCCAGCGTGGGCTCGCGGCCGCGGAAGGCTTTGAACGATTCCATGGCCGGGCGGCTGCCACCGGCTTCCAGAATCGCCTGGCGGTATTTTCGCCCGGTTTCGATGTTGGGCAAACCGTCGCTACCCGCGGTTTCTTCAAATGCCGCATAGGCGTCGGCGCTCAGCACCTCGGCCCATTTGTAGCTGTAGTAGCCGGCCGCATAGCCGCCGGCGAAGATGTGGCTGAAGGTATGGGCGGTGCGGCTGAAGGCCGGGGCCTGCAGCACGGCGATCTCGGCACGTACCTGGTTCAGCAGTGGCATGAAGTCTTGCGCCGGGTCGTGCTCGGTATGCAGAAGCATGTCGAACAGCGAGAACTCGATCTGGCGCAGGGTCTGCAGGCCGCTCTGGAAGTTTTTCGCCTCGGTCATTTTGTCGAACAGTGCGCGGGGCAGTGCTTCACCGGTCACTACGTGAGAGGTCATGTGCTTGAGCACATCCCATTCCCAGCAGAAATTTTCCATGAACTGGCTGGGCAGCTCGACCGCATCCCATTCGACGCCGCTGATGCCGGAAACATCGCGCTCGTTCACCTGCGTCAGCATGTGGTGCAGCCCGTGGCCGAATTCGTGGAACAGGGTGGTCACGTCGTCGTGCGTCAGCAGTGGCGGCTGGCCGTCCACGCCGTCGGCAAAGTTGCATACCAGGTGGGCCACCGGGGTTTGCAGTTGGCCGGTGTCGGGGCGCAGCCAGCGGGCGCGCACATCGTCCATCCAGGCACCGCCGCGCTTGCCGGTGCGGGCCGGCTGGTCCAGGTAGAACTGGCCGACCAGTTGGCCGGCGCGTTCTATGCGGTAGAACTCGACCGAGGGGTGCCACACCGGCGCGCTGTCTTTGTGGATGGCCACCTCGAACAGGCTTTCGATGATCTTGAACAGGCCGGCCAGCACCTTGGGCGCGGTGAAGTACTGTTTGACCTCTTGTTCGCTGAAGGCGTAGCGGGCTTCCTTGAGTTTTTCGCCCACATAGGCCCAGTCCCAGGACTGGGGATCGGCCAGGCCCAGGTGCTCGGCGGCAAAAGCGCGCAGGTCGGCCACGTCTTTCAGCGCGTAGGGCCGGGCGCGGGCGCCCAGGTCGCGCAGGAAGCGGGTCACTTCCAGCGGCGATTGGGCCATCTTCGGCACCACCGACACTTCGCCAAAGTTGGTGTAGCCCAGCAGCTGGGCTTCTTCAAGGCGCAGCGCCAGGATCTCGTGGATGATGGCCGAGTTGTCGAACTTGACCGCGTCGCCCTCGGCCTGGTCGGAGGCCCGGGTCACGTAGGCGCGGTAGAGGCGTTCGCGCAGCGGGCTGCTGGTGGCGAACTGCATGACCGGCAGGTAGCAGGGCATCTTCAAAGTCAGTTTGTAGCCGTCTTTGCCTTCGGCCTGGGCGGCGGCGCGGGCGGTCTGCTGCACGTCGGCGGGCACGCCGTCGAGCTCATCAGCGGCTGCGTAGTAGGCAAAGGCGTCGGTTGCGTCCAGCGCGTTTTCGCTGAATTTCTGGCTGATCTCGGCCTGGCGTTCCTGGATGCGGGCAAAGCGCTCCTTGGCCGCGCCTTCCAGGTCGGCGCCGCTGAGCACAAAGTTGCGCATGGCGTTGCGGTGGGCCTGCTGCTGCTCGGGGTTCAGGCTGGCTGCGTCCACGGCCTTGTACTTGGCGTACAGGCGTTCGTCGGCACCCAGGCGGGTCCAGAACTCGGTGACGCGGGGCAGGGCCTCGTTGTAGGCGGCGCGCAGGGCCGGGGTGTCGGCCACGCTGTTCAGGTGGCTGACGGCACCCCAGGCGCGGCCCAGCTGCTCGGTGCTCACATCCAACGCCTTGGCGATCTCGGTCCACTGCGCGGGGAAGTCCGGCTGGGTCACCGTGTCCAGCGCGGCGTTGGCACGGGCCAGCAGCTGGTCGAGTGCGGGGCCTACGTGTTCGGGCTGGATCTGGTCAAACAGCGGCAGATCGCCAAAATCTAACAAGGGGTTATCGAGCAGTGGATTGGTCATGGTGTGGATGTGGCGTTGAACTCTATCGATTCAAGAGCTGGCAGAACGTTCCGCAGCTTCCATGGTGTTGACCAGCAGCATGGTGATGGTCATCGGGCCGACACCGCCAGGCACCGGGGTGAGGTGGCTGGCCACGGCCTTGACGCCGTCGAAGTCCACGTCGCCGCAGAGCTTGCCTGCATCGTCGCGGTTCATGCCCACGTCCAGCACCACGGCGCCGGGCTTGACCATGTCGGCCGTTAGTACATTGCGCTTGCCCACGGCAGCAACGATCACGTCGGCCTGCAGGGTCATGGCTTTCAGGTCTTTGGTTCCGCTGTGGCAGATGGTGACGGTGGCGTTCTTTTGAAGCAGCATCAGCGCCATGGGCTTGCCGACGATGTTGCTGCGGCCGATCACCACCGCGTGCTTGCCGCGCAGGTCGTAGTTGATGCTTTCCAGCATCTTCATGCAGCCGTAGGGGGTGCAGGGCCAGAAGCCGGGCGCGCCGGTCATCAGCGCGCCGGCGCTGGCGATGTGGAAGCCGTCCACGTCCTTGGCGGGCGAGATGGCTTCAATCACTTTTTGGGCGTCGATATGCGCGGGTAGCGGCAGCTGCACCAGGATTCCGTGGATGGCAGGGTCGTGGTTCAGCGCATCAACACGGGCCAGCAGCGCGGCTTCAGACAGGTCGGCGTCGTACTTCTCTAGTACCGAGTGCAGGCCGCTGTCTTCGCAGGCCTTGACCTTGTTGCGCACATACACCTGGCTGGCGGGGTTGTCGCCGACCAGTACAACGGCCAAGCCGGGTGTGGTGCCGCGGGCGCGCAGGGCGGCGGCGCGGGCGGCTACGTCCTGGCGCAGTTTCTTGGACAGGGCGTTGCCATCGATCAGTTCAGCGGTCATCGTTCAAAAATATAAGTAAAAACGCCCGTTGAAGCAGATCAGACGGGCGTGAGGTGCTATCGAAATAGTAGTATTACTTGGGTGCAGCTTGTCCCAAAGCGATTTTCAGCAGGTCGGCTACCGTGTTGGCGTTGAGCTTTTCCATGATGTTGGCGCGGTGCGCTTCCACCGTCTTGATGCTGATGCCCAGGTCGTCGGCGATCTGCTTGTTCAGGCGGCCGGCGACGATGCGTTCCAGCACCTGGCTTTCGCGCGAGGTCAGCTTGGACAACAGCACGCCGCGGCTAGCGGCTTGCTGGTGGTCGGTGAAGGCGTCTTTGGCGTGCTCCAGCATGCGCTCGACCAGGCCAACCAACTCATCTTCCTTGAAAGGCTTCTGGATGAAATCCATGGCGCCTTTTTTCATCGTGTCCACCGCCATCGGCACGTCGCCGTGGCCGGTGATGAAGACGATAGGCAAGGGCGACTTGCGCTCGATCAGACGGTCTTGCAGCTCCAGGCCGGTCATGCCGCCCATGCGTATGTCAACGATCAGGCAGGCCACTTCGCGAGCATCAAAACGGCTTAAAAAGGACTCTGCGGAATCGAAGCAACGGACCCGGTAGTCCTTGCCTTCCAACAGCCATTGCAGCGAGTCTCGGACGGCTTCGTCGTCATCGACTACGTACACGGTGCCTTTTTTGGGGATCAAACTCATGCAGTCACTCCGGGGTTGGGGGGGTATTTGCTGGGCCAATCTGCGCGATAGAGGATTGCGCCAACGGGAGCCAGAATGAAAAACGGCACCCTGTGCCTTCGTTTCCATTGTAGAGGTTCTCGGCCTGCATCCGGCCCAGGTGGGACTCCACAATCGTGCGGCACAAATTGAGGCCAATGCCCATGCCTTCGGCCTTGGTCGAGAAGAAGGCTTCAAACAGGCGTTCCTGCACTTCGGGCGCCAGGCCCCGGCCGGTGTCGGATACCGAAAACTCGATGCCGGCCTTGTCGTCCATCAGCTTTGGGATCACACGCAATTCAATATTGCGCTGGGCGGTTGTGCGCTGCGCCAGGTCGATGGCCTCGGCCGCGTTGCGCAACAGGTTCACCAGCACCTGCTCGATCAGAATCGGGTCGACCTGCAGGCGCGGCAGGCGCGCCGCCACGTAATGGCTGAGCCGCACATTTCGCCGGCGCAGCTCGATGCCGGCCAGTTCTACTGCCTCGGACACCATGTGCTCAACGTCGGACGGCGTGCGGTTGGGCTCGCTGCGCTTTACGAACGACTGGATGCGCTGGATGATCTGGCCAGCGCGCTGGGCCTGGCGGGCGGTTTTGTCCAACGCGGCCAGCAGGTCCGCCTCGGCAATACCGTTGCCCTTGATGCGCGACACCATGCCGTTGCAGTAGTTGCTGATGGCGGCCAACGGCTGATTCAGCTCATGTGCCACGCTGGAGGCCATTTCGCCCATGGTGATCAGGCGGCTGGAGGTCTGCGCGCGCTCGGCCTGGGCGGCCGATTGCTCTTCGGCGCGGCGGCGCGGCGTGATGTCGGTTGCAATCACCATCTGCACCAGGCGGGCATCGACCCAGCTCAGGTAGCGGGTGCGCACCTCCAGCCATTTGCCAAGCTCGGGGACAAACACCTCGGAGCTTTCGGCCTGGGTGTCGGTCAGGCTGTCGGTCGGTAGGCCGGCAAAGGCGTCTACGTCGTCCATGGCGTCGTCGCTAGGCGGGACCGTGGGTACGCCGGCCTGGGCGACCAGCTTTTCATGGCCTTCGGTCTGCACGCCGAACCACAGTCGGTACAGCTTGTTGGCAAACAGCAGCTCGTGGCTGTTGATGGGGGCTACCGATACCGAGGCGTCCAGCGCCTCCAGCACCTTGGTGAATCGCTCGTAGGAGGCCGACAGCTGCTCGCGGATGCGGTTGGGCTCGGTGATGTCGGTCATAGATGTCATCCAACCGGTCTGCTTGCCCACGGCATCGATCAGCGGTGCCACATACATTCGGCCATCGAACACGCTGCCGTCGCGGCGCTTGACCCGCACCTGGAAGCCGCCGGGCGGGGTGCGGCCGTTCAACTCGTCCTCCAGCCGGGCCGCCAGATAGGCTCGGTCTTCCTCGGGCCAGTGGGCGAAGGGGGCGGTGTGGCCAACCAGGGCCGACTCGCTCCAGCCGGTCATGCGGCAGAACGCGGTATTCACATAGGTAATGCGGCCCTGCATGTCCAGCGCGCGCATGCCGGTCAGCATCGAGCTTTCCATGGCGCGGCGGAAGTTGGTTTCCGAGACTAGCGCTTGCTGGGCTTGCAGGCGGCGCCGGGTGTGGCGCCAGTTGCCGATCAACATCCAGGCGGTCAGCACGCTGAGGGCGCCGACCAGCCAGAACAGCCCGCTGCCGATTACGCCTTGCGAAGTGCGGTAGGCCTGGGCCCGCAGCACCAGGCCGTTGCCGACCGGCGACACCGGGATCTCATAGGCCTCCGACTGGCTGGACCAGGGCAGCAAGCGCGTACCCACCGAGTGGATGGGCGCGGCATTGCCGGCCAGCACCCGGCCATTGCCGTTCAGCAGGGCCACTGCGTACTTTGCCAGCACCTCGGCGGGAACGCCGTAGCGCAGCAGGTTTTCAGTCGAGTATTCGGCCAGCAATACGCCGGCGAAGTGGCCGCGGTCGGCCAGTGGAATATGCAGTTGCAGCAGCGGCACCACCTCGGATTCGCCCGCTGGTTGCGCATACACCGGCTGCTGCAGGTCGCGCGCCAGGCTGAAGGTGCTTTCGGTGTCGCCACCCGGGCGCAGCAAGGTGTCGACCACCCGCACCAGCGGTGTGGGCAGGCTGGGCGCGGAGTAGCTGGCCTTAATGCGGCGGCGCTCGTCGATCCAGCTCACCGTTTGAAGGTCCGGGTGCTGGGCCACCAGCGATTCGGCGCGGCTGACGAACTCTTGCGCGTCCACCTCCTCATTAGAGATGTCGCGGCCGATGCGCATCAGTTGCTCTTGCCGCTCCAGCAGGCGCAGGCGGATCTGCTGCTGGGTGTATTCGACATCGCGCTTCACGGCCTCCTGCTCGCGGTCGATTTCCTCCAGCCGCAGGTACATGAAGGACGAGCCGATGGCGGCAAAAAACAGCAGCACCGCGATCAGCGGCGCCAGCATGGCGAAGCGGTCCTGGCGGTGCGGCGTTTGCTTGCGCCACCAGTGGCGCCACCAACGCGAAGGCGTCAGGGGCTCGGAGAGCAGAGGTTTTGCGGATGGACGCGAAGGCATATATGAAGTGTAGGGGAGCCGCGCTATAGAACCGCGAAGGACAAAAAACTATGCGTGCTATTACTGAATTTTTAGTCGTTATTTTTCGCATTGTGAAACAACTATCCATATATTGAAACAGGCAAAGTTTTGTGCAAAAATAGACAGGCTGCTCAAAAAAGCCGTCCTAACCCCTCAAAATACTGTTACCAACAAAGGAGACAAAGCATGTCAGCTGTACCCGAAAGCTTGCCTGGAGCTGCCCCAATCGACGCAGACAGCCAGGAAACCCGTGAGTGGATGGACGCTTTGTCCGCCGTCATTGAAAGCGAAGGCCCGGAGCGGGCGCATTTCTTGTTGGAACAATTGCTGGCCCACGCACGCCAGAAAAGCATCGACCTGCCGTTCTCCGGCAACACCGCCTACGTCAATACCATCGCGGCCGACCAGGAAGCCCGTTGCCCTGGCAATATCGAAATCGAAGAACGCCTGCGCGCCTACATGCGCTGGAACGCCATGGCCATGGTGGTCAAGGCGAATCGCCACCACCCGGTAGACGGCGGTGACCTGGGCGGTCACATCGGCTCCTTCGCCTCGCTGGCCCATATGTTTGGCGCCGGCTTCAACCACTTCTGGCACGCCGAGAGCGAAAACCACGGCGGCGACTGCTTGTACATCCAGGGCCATGTGTCCCCCGGTGTCTACGCCCGCGCCTACCTCGAAGGCCGTCTGACCGAAGACCAGCTGCTGCACTTCCGCCAGGAAGTTGACGGCAAGGGCTTGTCCAGCTACCCGCATCCCAAGCTGATGCCCGAGTTCTGGCAGTTCCCCACGGTGTCCATGGGCCTGGGCCCGCTGATGGCCATCTACCAAGCCCGTTTCCTGAAGTACCTGCATGCCCGCGGCATTGCCGACACCGCCAACCGCAAGGTCTGGGTGTTCTGCGGCGACGGCGAAATGGACGAAGTCGAATCCCTGGGCGCCATCGGCCTGGCTGCGCGTGAAAACCTCGACAACCTGATCTTCGTGGTCAACTGCAATCTGCAGCGCCTGGACGGCCCGGTGCGCGGCAACGGCAAGATTGTGCAAGAGCTCGAAGGCGAGTTCCGCGGTGCCGGCTGGAACGTCATCAAGCTGCTGTGGGGCAGCGAGTGGGACACCCTGCTGGCCCGCGACAAGGACGGCGCGCTGCAAAAGCTGATGATGGACACGCTGGACGGCGACTACCAGGCCTTCAAGGCCAACGACGGTGCCTATGTGCGCAAGCATTTCTTCGGCCGCGATCCGCGCACGCTGGAAATGGTCGCCCACATGAGCGACGACGAAATCTTCGCCCTGAAGCGCGGCGGCCACGATGCCAAGAAGGTCTACGCGGCCTACGACAAGGCGGTCAACCACACAGGCCAACCGACCGTGCTGCTGATCAAGACCGTCAAGGGCTTCGGCATGGGCAAGAGCGGCGAAGGCAAGAACAACGTCCACCAGACCAAGAAGCTGACCGACGAAGACATCAAGATCTTCCGCGACCGTTTCAACATCCCGATCCCAGACAGCCAACTGGCCGAGATCCCGTTCTACAAGCCGGCCGACGACACCCCAGAAATGCAGTACCTGCACGAGCGCCGCAAGGCTCTGGGCGGCTACCTGCCACACCGCCGCACCAAGGCCGACGAGAGCTTCACCGTGCCGGCGCTGGAAACCTTCAAGTCGGTGATCGAGCCAACGCCCGAAGGCCGCGAGATCTCCACCACCCAAGCCTATGTGCGTTTCCTGACCACGCTGCTGCGCGACCAGGCCCTGGGCCCACGCGTGGTGCCTATCCTGGTCGACGAAGCCCGTACCTTCGGTATGGAAGGCCTGTTCCGCCAGATCGGTATCTACAACCCCGCTGGTCAGCAGTACACCCCGGTCGATAAAGACCAGGTCATGTACTACAAGGAAGACAAAGCCGGCCAGATCCTGCAAGAAGGCATCAACGAAGCCGGCGGCATGTCCAGCTGGATCGCTGCGGCCACCAGCTACAGCACCAGCAACCGCATCATGGTGCCGTTCTATGTGTACTACTCGATGTTCGGCTTCCAGCGCATTGGCGACCTGGCCTGGGCGGCCGGTGACATGCAAGCCCGCGGCTTCCTGCTGGGCGGCACCTCGGGCCGTACCACGCTGAACGGCGAAGGCTTGCAGCACGAAGACGGCCACAGCCACATCATGGCCGGCACGATTCCAAACTGCATCAGCTACGACCTCACGTTTGCCCACGAAGTAGCCGTCATCCTGCACCATGGCCTGAAGCGCATGGTCGAGAAACAGGACAACGTCTACTACTACCTGACCCTGCTGAACGAAAACTACGCGATGCCAGGCCTCACCGCCGGCACCGAAGAGCAGATCATCAAGGGCATGTACATGTGCAAGCCCGCCACCGACGGCAAGGGCACCGTGCAATTGCTGGGTTCGGGCACCATCCTGCGCGAATCGATTGCCGCGCAAGAGCTGCTGGAAAAAGAGTGGGGCGTGTCGGCCAACGTCTGGAGCTGCCCAAGCTTCAACGAGCTGACCCGCGACGGCCAGGACGCTGACCGCTACAACCTGCTGCACCCGCTGGAAACCCCACGCGTCGGCTTCGTTGGCCAGCAACTGGCGGGCTCCACCGGCCCGGTCATTGCGTCCACCGACTACATGAAGGCCTATGCCGAGCAGATCCGCCCGTTCATCCCCAAGGGCCGTACCTACAAGGTGCTGGGCACCGACGGTTTTGGCCGCAGCGATTTCCGCAGCAAGCTGCGCGAGCATTTTGAAGTGAACCGCCACTACATCGTGGTTGCCACGTTGAAGGCGCTGAGCGAAGACGGCACCGTGCCGGCGGCTAAGGTGGCCGAGGCGATTGCCAAGTACGGCATCCAGGCCGACAAGATCAACCCGCTCTACGCATAAAAACCCCACTCGCAGGACCGCGCACAGCGGTCCTGTACGCACTTTGGAGACACAACATGGCATTGGTAGAAATTCATGTCCCCGACATTGGGGACTTTGACGAGGTCACCGTGATCGAGCTGATGGTCAAGCCTGGCGATACCGTCAAGGCCGACCAGTCGCTGATCACCGTCGAAAGCGACAAGGCGTCGATGGAAATCCCGTCCAGCGCGGCCGGCGTGGTCAAGGAGCTCAAGGTCGCTATCGGCGACAAGGTCAAGCAAGGCTCGCTGGTGGTGATGCTGGAAGTCGCCGGTGGCGCTGCCGCAGCACCCGCACCAGTCGCCGCAGCTGAAGCGCCCAAAGCGGCTGCAGCGCAGGCAGCCCCTGCGCCAGCAGCTACAACTCCTGTAGCAGCACCGGCTGCCGCACCCGCAGCCTCCGGCCCGATCCAGATCTTCGTACCCGACATCGGCGACTTCAAGGACGTGACCGTCATCGAAGTCATGGTCAAGGTCGGCGACAGCATCAAGCAAGAGCAGTCGCTGATCACCGTCGAGAGCGACAAAGCCTCGATGGAGATCCCCTCGTCTTCGGCCGGCGTGCTGAAGGAACTCAAGGTCAAACTGGGCGACACCGTCAACATCGGTGACCTGCTGGCTATCGTCGAAGGCGTGGGCGCACCCGCTGCGGCTGCTCCAGCGCCAGCACCGGTTGCAGCAGCTGCTGCCAGCCCCGTACCTGCGGCCGCTGCTGCACCGGCCGCCGCTCCGGTTGAGGCTGCTGCCGCGCCTGCGGCCCACAACCCCACCGTGGCACCGTCCGGCGCATTGCCGCATGCATCGCCCTCGGTGCGCAAGTTCGCCCGCGAACTCGGCGTGCCGCTGGATGAAGTCAAGGGTACGGGCCGCAAGGGTCGCATCACCGATTCTGACGTGCAAAGCTTCACCAAGTCGGTGATGGCCGGCGCCGTGCAGACCAAGGCCCAGGCCGCTGCTGCGCCCAAGGCTGCGGCAGGCGGTGGCGAGGCCCTGGGCCTGCTGCCCTGGCCCAAGGTCGACTTCGCCAAGTTCGGCCCGGTCGAGCGCAAGGACATGTCGCGCATCAAGAAGATCAGCGGCGCCAACCTGCACCGCAACTGGGTCATCATTCCGCACGTCACCAACCACGACGACTGCGACATCACCGAGCTCGAAGCCTTCCGCGTCAGCATGAACAAGGAAAACGAGAAGGCCGGCATCAAGCTGACCATGCTCGCGTTCATGATCAAGGCCAGCGTGGCCGCGCTGAAGAAGTTCCCCGAGTTCAACAGCTCACTGGACGGCGACCAGCTGGTGATGAAGCAGTACTTCAACATCGGCTTCGCGGCGGATACGCCCAACGGCCTGGTGGTTCCGGTCATCAAGGATGCGGACAAGAAGGGCGTGGTCCAGATTTCGCAAGAAATGGGCGACCTGGCCAAGAAGGCGCGCGACGGTAAATTGGGCCCGGCCGACATGAGCGGCGCCTGCTTCACCATCTCCAGCCTGGGCGGCATTGGCGGGCGTTACTTCACGCCCATCATCAACGCCCCCGAAGTGGCCATCATGGGCGTGTGCAAGAGCTCTATCGAACCCAAGTGGGACGGCAAGGCCTTCGTGCCCAAGCTGATGCTGCCGCTGTCGCTGTCGTGGGACCACCGCGTCATCGACGGTGCTGCCGCAGCCCGCTTCAACGCCTATTTCGGTCAAGTCCTCACCGACTTCCGCCGGGTACTGCTCTAAATGACGACCGTCGTCGTGGTCAAAAAAGCGGGTGTGGTGGCGATAGCCGCCGACACGCTGGTGACCTTCGGCGACACCCGCCTGGGTAGCAGGTTTGAAGAGAACAGCAAAATCTTCAAGATCGAAACCCCGGCGGGCGCCAGCTTCGTCGGCATGGCGGGCACGGTGGCCCACTTTCCCGCGCTGCGCAAGGCCATGGAAGCCCTGCCCAAAGACCAGCTCTTGCTGGGCAGCAAGGACGAAGTGTTCGACACCTTCACCAAGCTGCACCCGGTGCTGAAAGAGACCTTCTTTCTGCAAACCAAAGAAGACGACAACGACCCCTACGAGTCCAGCCAGTTCAGCGTGGTGGTGGCCAATGCCACCGGCATCTACGGGCTGTACAGCTACCGCGAAGTGTTCGAGTTCAAGGAATTCTGGGGCATAGGCTCGGGCCGCAGCTTCGCACTGGGCGCCCTGCATGCCAGTTGGGGCAGCGCCAAATCGGCGCGCGACCTGGCTGTGCTCAGCGTGCAGGCAGCCTGCGAATTCGACAAGAACTCTGGTGGTCCGGTGGATGTGTTCACCGTCAAACTCAAGAAATAAAGTGGAGATTTAAGCAATGGCATCCCTAGAAATCAAAGTCCCGGACATCGGCGATTTCGACGAAGTCACCGTCATCGAGCTGATGGTCAAGGTAGGCGACACCGTCAAGCCCGACCAGTCCCTGATCACCGTGGAGAGCGACAAAGCCTCGATGGAAATCCCGTCCAGCCACGGCGGCGTGGTCACCGCGCTCACAGTGGCGCTGGGCGACAAGGTCAAGGAAGGCTCGGTCGTGCTGACGCTGGAAGTGGCTGGCGCGGCTGCCGCCCCGGCTTCTGAAGCAAAACCGGCTCCAGCGCAGGCAGCACCTGCGCCAGTAGCTACAACTTCTGTAGCGGAACCAGCACCGACCGCATCCAGCTTTGCGGGTACGGCCGATCTGGAGTGCGACGTGCTGGTACTCGGCGGCGGCCCTGGCGGCTATTCCGCAGCCTTCCGCGCGGCTGACCTGGGCCTGAAAGTCATCCTGGTCGAACGCTACGCCACCCTGGGCGGCGTCTGCTTGAACGTGGGTTGCATTCCGTCCAAAGCCTTGCTGCACGTGGCCGCGGTGATGGACGAAGTCAGCCACCTGGGCGCGCTCGGCATCGACTTCGGTGCGCCCGCTGTCAATATCGACAAGCTGCGTGGCCACAAAGAAAAGGTCATCGGCAAGCTGACCGGTGGCCTGGCCGCCATGGCCAAGATGCGCAAGGTCACCACCGTGCGCGGCCTGGGCCAGTTCGTCGGCGCCAACCATCTGCAAGTGGCCGAAACCACCGGTGCCGAAGGTCAGGAACAAACCGGCAAGAGCCAGACCATCGCCTTCAAGAAGGCCATCATCGCAGCTGGTAGCCAAGCCGTGCGCCTGCCCTTCATGCCCGTTGATCCGCGCGTGGTGGATAGCACCGGCGCTCTGGCGTTGAAGGAAGTGCCCAAGCGCATGCTGATCCTCGGCGGCGGCATCATCGGCCTGGAAATGGGCACGGTCTACAGCACCCTCGGCGCCCGCCTGGACGTGGTGGAAATGATGGACGGCCTGATGCAGGGCGCCGACCGCGACCTGGTCAAGATCTGGCAAAAGATGAACGCGCCGCGCTTCGACAACATCATGCTCAAGACCAAGACCGTCTCCGCACGCGCCTTGCCCGAAGGCATTGAAGTCACCTTCGCCTCGGCAGAAGAGGGCGGCACCGCCCCCGCACCCCAGGTCTACGACCTGGTGCTGCAAGCCGTGGGCCGCACGCCTAACGGCAAGAAGCTGGCTGCCGAGAAAGCTGGCGTGGCAGTCACCGACCGCGGTTTCATCAACGTCGACATCCAGATGCGCACCAATGTGCCGCACATCTTCGCCATCGGCGACATCGTCGGCCAGCCCATGCTGGCCCACAAGGCGGTGCACGAAGCCCATGTGGCGGCGGAAGTCATTGCCGGTGAACTGCAAGGCAACAAGGAACTGGCCGCCGCCGCCTTCAATGCCCGCGTGATCCCCAGCGTGGCCTACACCGACCCCGAAGTGGCCTGGGTTGGCCTCACCGAAGACCAGGCCAAGGCCCAAGGCATCAAGGTCAAGAAGGGCCTGTTCCCCTGGACCGCTTCCGGCCGCGCCATCGCGAATGGCCGCGACGAAGGCGTGACCAAGCTGCTGTTCGACGACTCCCCCGAAGCCCACGGCCACGGCAAGATCCTCGGCGGCGGCATGGTCGGCACCCACGCCGGCGACATGATTGGCGAAATCGCCCTGGCCATCGAGATGGGCGCGGATGCCGTCGACATAGGCAAGACCATCCACCCGCACCCGACGCTGGGTGAGAGCATCGGCATGGCTGCGGAAGTGGCGCATGGCAGCTGCACGGACTTGCCGCCGGCGAAGAAGTAAGTTATTGAATTGCTACTGATTCAGTAGCTGGCCGTGCTGGTTCCGAAAGGGCTGCGCGGCTTTTTTATTCGCGGATTCAAGTACAAAGTGCAACGGAATGCAGTGTAAGAGGCCGAACCGGTAGGTTGTAAAACACCTCATGGGGAGTTCGGTAGCCCAAGCACTTACGAGGCCTGTGATTGAGCAAATGCACCGCGTCGTTGACCTG
>CAUPON010000010.1:0-140758 GCA_963513025.1 uncultured Albidiferax sp. | reverse complement strand
ATGGGCGTTGTCGCGCAAGGCCACCACGGCACCCAGAAATGTCAGCCACACGAACAACCAGCGCGACAGCTCTTCGGACACGGCGAAGCCCGAGTTGAAGGCGTAGCGCATGAACACATTGCCGAACACCAGCACCACCATGACGGCCAGGGCCGCTGCGATGGCGTAGCTGAGCACTTTGCAGTACCCGTCGATCCATTTCTTCACCATGATTTGTCTCCGTGGCGGTCTTTGCCGCTGTGTTTTCAAAAGCCGATCCAGGAACCCACGCAGACTCAGAGCGGGTGACCTTGCAGCAGCCCGCGTTGGGCCAGGTTGCTGATGAAGGCGCGCAAGCCAAAACGCCAGGGAGCCGCCGTTTCGCTGTGCGCTACGCGGTTGTGCAGTCCCCCCAGCCAGTCGCTGCGGATGGTGACCACATCGCCAAGCTTGTGGGTAAAGCCGCTGCCAGGCTGGTCGCGGTCTTCGATAGGGGCAAACAGCGTCCCCAGAAACAGCATGAAACCGTCGGGGTACTGGTGTGCCGACAAGGTTTGCGCCACCAGATCCACCGGGTCGCGGCTGATGCTGGCCATGGTGTTGATGCCGCGCAGCTGGTAGCCGTCGGCCCCGGCCACATGCAGGTGCACCGTCTCGTTGCGCACCGCGTCCAACCCGAAGCCCGCGTCAAACAGGCGGATGAACGGGCCGATGGCGCAGGATGCGTTGTTGTCCTTGGCCTTGCCCAGCAACAAGGCGCTGCGGCCCTCGATGTCGCGCAGATTGACGTCGTTGCCCAGGGCCGCGCCCACGATGTCGCCCCGGCTGTTGACGGCCAGCACCACCTCGGGCTCGGGGTTGTTCCAGGCCGAATCAGAGCGGATGCCGATGTCTTCGCCGCAGCCCACCGAGGCCAGCACCGGGGCCTTGGTGAACACCTCGGCATCCGGGCCGATGCCCACCTCCAGGTACTGCGACCACAGGCCTTTTTCTTGCAGCAATGCCTTCAACGCCATGGCCTGGGGTGAACCGGGGCGCATGTCGGCCAGGCTGGCCCCGATCAGGCCGGTGACCTGGCTGCGCAGGCTCTGGGCCCGGCTGGCATCGCCCCGGGCTTGCTCTTCGATCACACGCTCGATCAGGCTGGCGGCAAAGGTCACGCCCGCCGCCTTCACCACCTGAAGGTCGCACGGAGCCAGCAGGTAAGGTTGGGTGGTGTCACGGCTGCCGGGCAGACTGTTGGCCAGCAGCGCATCGACGCTGCACAAGCGCTGGCCGGGGGTCTTGCGCACGGCCTCTGCGGGTTGGGCGGTATCGAGCAGGGTGCTCATGGTGGGGTAGTTCGCGCTCAGGTCGAACACGCCCTCGGGCCGCAGGGCCACGACTGCCGGGCCGGGCAGCGTACCGCCCAGCCAGACGCGGCCCACCAAGGTGCCGGCCAGACCGTCTTGGGGAAGGATGTTGTTAGCTTCGCTCATGTTGTTCTTTCAATGGCTAATTAGTGGCGGTACTCAGTGGTTGTGGCGCGGCGTCTTTTCGGAAATGCGCTTGTAGTCCAGCGCAAAGTCCATCGTGGCCCCGTCGGCCAGTTGGCCGGTTTTTTCGCGGTACAGCGCTTCCCAGGGGGAGTGGCTGGGCGGAATGGGCGGGGCTGGCAGCTCGCGCAAACGGCGGGCGATTTCTTCAGTGGACACCAGGGCATCGCAGCGGCCCGCGTTCAGGTCGATGCGGATGGTGTCGCCGCTCAGCAGCCAGCTTAATCCGCCACCTACCGCGCTCTCGGGCGAGGCGTTGAGGATGGACGGGCTGTCTGCCGTGCCCGATTGGCGGCCATCGCCCAGGGTCGGCAGCGTCATGGTGCCGCGCTGGATCAGTGCATCGGGCGGCTGCATGTTGACCACCTCGGCAGAACCTGGCCAGCCGATTGGCCCCGCACCGCGCATCACCAGGATGCAGCCTTCGTCGATGTTCAGCGTGGGGTCGTTGATGCGGGCGTGGTAGTCGTCGGCCCCCTCGAACACTACGGCGCGGGCCTCGAAAATGCCCTCGGCACCGGGGCTGCTCAGGTAGCGGGCGCGGAAGGCGGGCGAGATCACCGAGGTCTTCATGATGCCGAAGTCGAACAAATTGCCACTCAGCACCAGAAAGCCGGCCTTCTCCATCAGCGGCGCGGCAAACGGGTAGATCACCTCACGGTCGTTGGTTTCGCGGCCTTGCAGGTTGGCGGCGATGGGCTGGCCGGTGACGCTCAAGGCATCGCCGTGCAGGCGGCCTGCCTGTTGCAGCTCCCACATCAGCGCGGGCACGCCGCCGGCGCGAAAGAATCGCTCGCCCAAGAACTTGCCCGCAGGCTGCATGTTCAGCAGCAGGGGCAGGTCGTAGCCGTGGGTGGTCCAGTCTTGCGGCTGCAGATCCACCCCCGCGTGGCGCGCCATGGCCATGATATGCACCTGCGCGTTGCTGGAGCCGCCGGCGCAACTCACCACCGACAAAGCGTTCAAAAAGCTCTGGCGCGTCAGGATGCGCGAGGGGCGCAGGTCTTCATAGGCCATCTCCACGATGCGCCGCCCGGTGGCATAGGCCATTTGCCCGCGCTCGCGGTACGGGGCCGGAATGGCCGCGCAGCCGGGCAGCGACAAGCCCAGGGCTTCGGCCACCGCGTTCATGGTGGAGGCCGTGCCCATGGTGTTGCAGTGGCCTGCCGACGGGGCGCTGCTGCAGGCACGCTGCAAGAATTCTTCTTCGTCGATCTCGCCTGCGGCCAGCTGGCGGCGGCTGCGCCAGATCACCGTGCCCGAGCCCACCAGCTCGCCGTTGTGCCAGCCGTCCAGCATGGGCCCGCCCGACAGCACGATGGCCGGAATGTCCACGGTGCTTGCTGCCATGATGCCCGCGGGCGTGGTTTTGTCGCAGCCGGTGGTCAGCACCACGGCATCAATGGGGTAGCCGTACAAAATTTCCACCAGGCCCAGGTAGGCCAGGTTGCGGTCGAGTGCGGCGGTGGGGCGGCGGCAGTTCTCGAAGATGGGGTGCACCGGGAACTCCATCGGGATGCCGCCCGCATCACGGATGCCCTCGCGCACGCGCCGCGCCAGGTCCACGTGGATGCGGTTGCAGGGCGACAGGTCGCTGCCGGTCTGGGCAATGCCGATGATGGGACGGCCCGAGCGCAGCTCTTCGGGCGTGAGCCCATAGTTCATGAAGCGCTCTAAATACAGCGCGGTCATGTCCGAGCGCTGCGGGTCGGCGAACCAGTCGCGGGAGCGGAAGGGGCGGATAGGCTGACGTTCTGGCGTGTCCATGGCGTGGCTTTTTGTGAAAAGTGGGGTAAATCAGGTCGATGGGCGCAGCACCCGGCTACAGGCAGAACGCACCCCTTCCAAAAACACCGCAGAACTGGCTTTGCCAGGCTGCTGGTGTTGCCCCCTGCATGTCGTATCTGTTTTTCAAACAGATACGAGGGGGGGTTGGCGAAAAGCGCTTGCGCTGTAGCCTGGGGGTGTACCTATTTCCGCAGCTTGGCCAGCTCGCCCATCATTTCGCCGGTGGTGTCTTCGCCAAACTCCTTGCTGAACTTGGTCAGCACCGGTTGCAGCTTGGCGCGCATCTTGGCCTGCTCGGCGGGCGGCAGTTCGGTGACCTGCATGCCTTGTTTCTTCAGCTCGCCCAGGGCTTTGTCGCCAAAGGCACGGATGGTTTTGCGCTCATACAGTGTGGCCTCGCGGGCGGCTTCCTGCACGATCTTTTGCTCTTGGGGCGATAGCTCGTCCCAGGTCTTTTTGGACATCAGCAACACCCAGGTGCTGTACATGTGGCGCGACAGCACCAGGTGCTTTTGCACCTCGTAGAAGCGGCTGGCCAAGATGGTGGCGGTGGGGTTTTCCTGTCCGTCCACGGCGCCCTGCTCCATGGCCGAGAACAGCTCGGTAAACGGCATGGGCGTGGCGTTGGCGCCCAGGGCGTTAAAGCTGTCCAGGAACAGCTGGTTCTGGATGACGCGCAGCTTCAGCCCGGCAATGTCATCGGCTTTGGTGATGGGGCGGCGCGAGTTGGTTACGTGGCGAAAGCCGTTTTCCCAGTAGCCCAGGCCGATCAGGCCTTTTTCGGGCAGCTTGGCCAGCAGCTTCTGGCCAAAGGGACCGTCCAGCACGGCATCGGCTTCTTGTTCGGTGTTGAAGGTCAGCGGCAAGTTGAGCACGCCAAACGGTTTGATCAGTGCCATCAGGGTGGAGCTGTCGGGCACGGTCATCTCCAGCGTGCCGCCGCGCAGGGCCGAAGTCATGCTGACGTCGTTGCCCAACGCGCCGCCGGCATACAGCTTGGCGACCAGCTTGCCGCCGCTCTTGGCCGCTAGTTGCTCGGCAAAATACTTGACGGCCAGGGCCTGCGGATGGTCGTCGCTCAGGCCGATGCCGACCTTGAACACATGCTCCTTGATTTGCGCAGCCACCGGGCCTGCAAGTGCGGCCAGCACCGTGGCGGCCAAGGCGAGGGATTTCAGCTTCATGAATGTCTCCAATCTAATAATTTTGTTGCGATGGTTGGCCCATCAGCACCTCGCCAGCTCCGCCGGGATACGGGATGGCGCGGGGCCAAGATTAGGCCAGGCACCTGCATCGGTCCACTGAATTTTTCGCTAGAATCCATTCCAAACAGTTATGAGTACGGATGATTTCCTGGGTAACCCCTTATCCATCGCACAGGCCTGCGGGCGCTTGCGGTTCCGGCACCTCCAGTTTTTAGACATCCTCGGCCGCACACGCAATTTGCGGCTGACCGCCGAGCAGATGCACATCACGCAACCGGCGGCCACCAAGATCCTGATGGACATCGAGGGCATCCTCGGCTCGCGTCTGTTTGACCGCCTGTCACGCGGCATGCAACCCAACGAACTAGGCCTGTTCACGCTGCGTTATGCCAGCACCGCGCTGACGGGGCACCGCAAATTTGTCGATGAGTTCAATGCCCTCCGGCAAGGCGGCCACGGCCACCTGGCGATTGGTGCCATCACCGGCTCGGCAGCGCACCTGCTGATTGCCGCGGTCGCGGAGATTCAGCGCCTGCGGCCCCTGCTGGTGCTCAAAATACTGGAGCAAAGCAGCGACCAGCTAATCGTCTGGCTGGCCGAGCGCAAGATCGACCTGATGATCGGCCGCTTCACCGACGAGGCGCAGAAAACCCAGTTCCAGTACGCGCGTTTGTCCAGCGAACCGCTGCAGGTGGTGGCCGGGCTGAACCACCCTTTGCGCGGAGCCCAGGCCCTGGACCTGGTCGAACTGGCACGCTGGCCCTGGATCCTCTACCCCACCTCCACGGCCGTGCGCAAGGTGTCGGATGCCTTCTTCAGCAGCGCCAGCCTCACGCTCACGTCTGGCGTGGTCGAAACCCCGTCCTTCCTGTTTGCCCTGGAGCTGATGCAGACCACCGACATGCTGTCGCTACAGCCGGCCGCCCTGGTCGAGCGCTACGTGAAAAAAGGCCTGTTGGCCCGCATCCCCGTCGACCTGCCAGACCGCATGCCCGACTACGGCTTGATCACCCGCCTGGGCGAACCCGTGGCACCTGCTGCGCGGGCCTTCATGGACATACTGCACGGCATGGCGGGCAACGCCGTCGAAGCGGCGTGAACCTCGGCCCCTCAAGCTCCAACACCAGCCCCTAGCCAAGTCGCACGACCATCCGGGCCGACCGCCTTCATGGATAACCAATGGTTATTGCGCGTAGCCAGGTAAGGCCGCTTGCCGCCTTGAAAGTGAGTCGATTCGAAAATTTAGCAAAATAAGCCCCTGGCGCATATTCCACCTACACAAGCAGCTATTTATTTAGTAGCAAGCATATATCTGCTCGGCGGTCGTAATGCCGGACAATCCAGCCTCCTTTCTGTGCGGAGCCCCGTGTGAACTTCCAAGCCATCCTTGACGACATCGTTGCCACCGTGAAGCCGCAGCTCGGCGCGCAAGGCCAGGTGGCCAGCTATATCCCGGCGCTGGCCCGCGTCTCGCCGCAGCACTTCGGCATCGCCCTGCGCACCTGCGACGGGCTGGAGGCGGCCAGCGGTGATTTCGCCACGCCGTTCTCCATACAGAGCATGTCCAAGCTGTTTTCGCTGACCATGGCGATGCAGCACCTGGGCGACGCGCTCTGGCAGCGCATCGGCCGCGAGCCCTCGGGCAACCCGTTCAACTCGCTGGTGCAGCTGGAAAACGAGCAGGGCAAGCCGCGCAACCCCTTCATCAATGCCGGCGCCATCGCCGTGGCCGACCGGCTGCTATCGCACGGCGACGGCGTGGGCCAGCTGCTGGAGCTGCTGTCCGCGCTGTGCAACGAGCCGGTACACCTCGACCCCGAGGTCGCCCAATCGGAGGCCGAAACCGGTTTTCGCAACCATGCGCTGGCCAACTTCATGAAGAGCTTTGGCAAGCTGGACAACCCGGTCGCAGCCGTGCTGGACATGTACTTCCACCAGTGCGCGATCCGCATGAGCTGCCAGCAAATGGCCCGCGCCGCCGGCTACCTGTGCCGCGACGGCCGGCATCCGTACCGCCCCGGCGTGGCCGTGGTCAGCGCCAGCCAGGCGCGCCGCGTCAACGCGTTGATGCTGACCTGCGGCACCTACGACGCCGCCGGTGAATTCGCCTACCGCATCGGCCTGCCTTGCAAGAGCGGTGTGGGCGGCGGCATCGTCGCCGTGGTGCCCGACCAGCTCACCCTGTGCGTCTGGTCGCCGGCGCTAGACGCGAGCGGCAATTCGCTGCTGGGTATGCAGGCGCTGGAGCTGTTTGCAGCGCGTACGGGTTTGTCTATTTTCTAGACTTTGGCTACCTGAGGATTCAAAGAAAATCGGGCTCTAGCGCAGGTACTACCTGCACTAGCAGCTACGCTTACGATAGCAATCAACGGCTAGCTAACTGAACCGCTCGACCAGAAAGTCCACAAAACTGCGCAGCTTGGGCGAGCGGTATCGGTCTGGCAGATAGACCACGCTCATCGGCCGGCTGGGCAGGGTATGGGTGGCAAATAGTTGCACCAGGCGGCCGGCCTGCACGTCGGCCTGCAGCAGAATCGCCGGTTGCAGCACGATGCCCAGGCCGTGCAATGCCGCCACCCGCAGCGCCTGCCCGTTATTGACCTGCAAGCGGCCCGACACTGGCACGCGGCAGATGTCGTCTTGCGTGTCCGTCAGGCGCCAATGCACCAGGGCGGCGGGCGAGAACGACAGGCATTCGTGCTGGCCCAGGTCCTCGGGCGAGGCCGGCGTGCCGCGGCGCGCCAGGTAGTCGGGCGACGCGCAAATCATCAGCCGGTACGGCGCCAGCGGCCGGGCGATCAACGCCGAATCGGGCAGCGCGCCGATGCGGATCGCCGCCTCGAAGCCCTCCTCCACCAGATCGACCACGCGGTCGCACAGGGCCACGTCGACGCTCACCTCGGGGTAGCGCGCCAGGTACACCGACAAGGCGGGCATCAGGGCTTCGGTGCCGAAGCTCACGGGTGCGCTGATGCGCAGCTTGCCGGCCGGCGCCAGCTGCAGGTTCTGCGCCTGGGCATCGGTCTCGGCCACCAGGCGGAGGATTTCCTTGCAACGCGCGTAGTAGTCCTCGCCAAAGGCCGTGAGGTGCTGGCGCCGGGTGGTGCGCTGCAGCAGCTGCATGCCCAGGCGCTTTTCCAAAGTCCGCAGGTGGTTGCCTGCCATCGTGGCCGAGATGCCGCAGGCCGTGGCGGCCGCGCTGAGGCTGCCTTTTTCCACCGCCTGCACGTAGACCCGCATGCTGTCGAACACATCCATTCACCACTCCCAGTTTCAAATCTATCAACTCAACCGCAGTTTATCTCTTATGGTTTTTAAATAAAACTGCGCTCTTCCTTTATTCCAGAGAAATCCCCATGCAAGCTGTCCAACTCACCGCCCATTCCCTCAGCGCTTTTCAAAGTACCGAGCTGCCCGACCCGCAGGCCGGCTATGGCGAGGTACTGGTGCGCATGCGCGCCGCCACGCTGAACTACGCCGACGTGGCCGTGGCCACCGGCGCCTTCCCCGGCGCCACTTTCCCGATGGTTCCGGTGGCCGACGGTGCGGGCGAGATCGCGGCCCTGGGCGCAGGCGTCAGCGGCTGGGCGGTGGGCGACCGCGTGGTGCCGCACTTCATGCCCAACTGGCAGGACGGCGTGATGACGCCGCGCAAGGTGGCCGCCATGCGCGGCATCAGCTTGCCGGGTTCGCTGGCCGACTACGTGGCCGTGCCCGCCCACAGCCTGGTCGCCCTGCCCGCGCATCTGGATTTCGTCCAGGGTGCGGCGCTACCCATCGCCGCCACCACCGCCTGGAACGCCGTGCGTTCGGCCTCGCTGCGACCGGGCTCGGTGGTGTTGCTGCTTGGCACGGGTGGCGTCAGCATCTTTGCCCTGCAGTTCGCCAAGGCATCGGGCGCCACGGTAATCCTGGCTTCGTCTTCCGACGCAAAGCTGGAACGGGCGCGCCAGCTGGGTGCGGACCACCTGATCAACTACCGCGCCACACCCGCCTGGGACGCCGAAGTGCTGAAGCTCACCGGCGGGCGCGGTGTCGACCTGGTGGTGGAAACCGTGGGCGAGGCCACCATCGCGCGCTCGCTGAACGCCACCGCCATGGGCGGCACGGTGTTCACCGTGGGCATCCTCACCGGCACCGCCGCGTCGATTGATTTGCTGCCCGTCATCGTCAAGGGCTTGCGCATCGTCGGCAACAGCACCGGCTCGGTGGCCGACCTGGCCGAAGCCACCCGCGCCATCGCCGCCCACCGCATCGTGCCGGTGATCGACCGGATTTTTGGCATCGCCGACACGGGCGCAGCCTATGCGGAACTGAGTGCCGGCGGGCGGCACTTCGGCAAGCTGGCCATCGTGCACTGAGCCCGGGGCTGAAGGTTTACGAAAAATCGGGCGCTAGCGCAGATAGCTTCTGCGCTAGCAGCTATTTTTTATATAGCACACAGCCCCGGTCAACGCGCTATGCCCCCGTAGCAAGATGCGGCTTAGGCGAGCGCTTAGACTGCCGGGCATGTACTTGAATTACGAACCCGACGACTTGGACGTCAAAATTTCGGAGTTGCTGGTCGCCACCAGCGACTCCGCCGACCCCGAACTTCCGGCAGCCGTACCCGAGGTTCTGAAATTACTGCGCACCTGCCTGGACATGGACGTGGCCTTCGTGTCCCAAATCGCCGACCAGCGCCGTACCTTCATGGCGGTGGACCAGGTGCCGGACTTCCCGCTGCTGGAGGCCGGCATGTCCGACCCGGTCGAAGAAAGCTGGTGCCAGCGGGTTGTCGAAGGCCGCTTGCCCGAGCGGATGGAAGATGCCGCGGCCTACGTCGCATCCGGGCAGGCACCCGACCCCGGATTCCCTATCGGCACCCACCTGAGTACGCCCGTGCGCCTCTCGGGCGGCACGGTGTACGGCACCTTGTGCTGCTTCAGCCGCGGCATCCGTACCGAAGCCGACATCGACCGCCTGCGGTACACCGCCAGCCTGCTCGCAGCCCGGCTGGCGCCGGGGCCGGTCGCACCTTAGCGGCAGCATCGCAGGCTTTACTCAGCCCCCTGCTGTAGCAGCTACCGGCATCGTCGCCACAAACACGCAGCCGCCGCCGCTGCGGCTGTGCAGCGCGATGTCGCCGCCCATGCGCACGCATGCCTGGCGGACGATGGCCAAGCCCAAGCCGGTGCCCGACACTGCCGCCGATGCGGACGTGCCCCGGTAGAAACGCTCAAACACGAGCGCGTGCTCGTGTGCCGGGACGCCGGGGCCGCTGTCGGCGACCACCAGTTGCAGTGCGCCGTCGCGCCAGGCCAGCGTCAACGTCACCTCGCCCGCGCCGCCCGCATATTTCACGGCGTTGTCCAGCAGATTGCGCAACACGGATTCGTACAGGGCGACGGGCAGCGCCAGGGGCAGGCTGTCCGGCGCGTCCAGGATGAGTTCCACGCCCAGGCTGGCCGCATGGGGCGTGGCTTGCGCCAGGTGTTGCCGCGTCAGATCGGCGACATCGACAGACTGGGCCGGCGCGTGGGTCGCCGCGTCCATGGTGGCGAGTTCCAGCAGCTGCTGCACCAGATGCGAACCGCGGGCCACGGCCTGCTGCAAGTGCTGGCTGGCTTCCGCGCGCGCTTGCAGATCGGTGGTCCGGGACAGCACATGGGCCTGGGCGCTGATCACCGCGAGCGGCGTTCTCAGCTCATGGGCTGCGTCATGCACGAACGAACGTTCGCGGGCCACCTTGCCCCGCAGTTGCAGCAGCATGTCTTCCAACGCGGTCACCAGCGGCGTCAGTTCGGCGTAGCGCGGCACCACGCCCAGCGGCGACAAATCCCCGGCCGCGCGCTGCTCTATGGCCTGGCCCAGCATCCGCAAAGGCTTGAGGCCGCGTGTCGCAGCGATCCACACAGGGACCAGCACAAACGGAAAAGCCACCAGAAACGGCAGCGCCAGCGAATCGAATATCCACTGCAGCACCCACTGCGTGCTGACCTGTGGTTCGGCCATCCACAACTGCCAGCGGCCGGATTGACCGGTAAACAGCCAGTAGGCTTGGCCGTTCAAGCGGGTGTCCGCGACCTGGCCGGGCACGCCCTGCAATGTCTGGCCGGCGATGGGCGGCGATGCAAAAAGCTCTTGCCCGTCCGTTGAGCGCAGTTGGAACAGCAGGTCTCCTGGCAGCTGGCTGTCTTGGCGTCGCACCGCGTTGAACTGTTGGGCCGTGACCTGCACCGCGTTGATAGCAAGCTCGTCGCGTGGGATGCCGGCCAGCGCATCCAGCAGGCCGCGGCCCGCCTGCTGCAAACCGGAATGGGTGCGCACGTTGGCGCGAAAATCCAGGTAGGTATAGGTCGCCACCGCGCACCAAGCCAGCGCAAACGCCAGCAACAGCGCGGCCACGATGCGGCGTACCAGGGTGGGAGTCAACAGCGCTTTCACGGAACCAACATGTAGCCAACACCGCGCACGGTCTTGATGCGCTCGGCACCGACTTTGCGCCGCAGATTCGACACATGCACCTCGATCAGCCCGAAGTCCAGGGGCTCGCCCAAGGGCTCCAGGCGGCGGGCCAGCGTGCCCTTCACCACCACCGCGTTGGGTTCACGGGCCAGCTCCAGCAGCAGCTGAAATTCACGGGGCGACAAGGCCAGGGCTTCGCCGTGCAGCCGCGCGCGGCGGCTGCGCGGCTCTATCTCCAGATCGCCCACCGACCAGACATCGCTGGCTTGCTTGGCACAGCGCCGCAGAACGGCGCGCAGGCGGGACGCCAGTTCCTCGGGGGCAAAGGGTTTCACGATAAAGTCGTCCGCCCCGTTGTCCAGCCCGGCCAGGCGCTCCGCCAGCGCTTCTCGGGCGGTGATGATGATGACGGGCACCTGGGCCTTCAGAGATGTGTGGGATGTCTGGCGGCGCCATTGGGTAAGGAGGTCCAGGCCGTAGCCGTCGGGCAGAGACAGGTCCAGCAAGACGCAGTCGAAACCCTCGTCTTCCAGCGTACGTGGCGCGTCCGCGGCGCGCCTGCGCCATTCGCTGCTGATGCCCTCCAGCTTCAGCGACTTCTGCAAGGCGGGCCCCAAGTCCAGGTCGTCTTCGATCAGCAATACGTGCATGCGGTGGATTGTCGGCGACACAGCTTTGGCTAAGCCAAAGGTTGGTGGTTCAAAAATGCGCACGGTCCACCGGAACCGTCTTCGCATCTCAACTTTCCAGAATCCACACCTCTATGCAATATCCCCCCATCCGATGGCCGCAACGCATTCCCGCGGCGATGGCCAGGCTCACTTTAAACGCCTGCTGCGCCGCATTGCTCAGCCTGGGTGGATGCGGCGGTGGCTCTGAGGACACCGCCAGCACGGCGGCACCGCAAGGCTACGCCAGCCGCTGCCAGCTGCCGCCCAGTGCATCCCACGCCCTGCTGCTACCGGCGCCCACCGGGGAGAACTGCATAGGCAAGGCCGGATTCCGCTTGCTGGACGCCGCACGCGCAGAGGCCTACACGGCCGAAGAAGGCGACCGGCGGGAGCTGAGCGTCCAGGTCTGGTACCCCACGGCCACCACTGCCGGGGGTGCGCGGGCCGATTATTTGGAGCCGGCCATCGCCGCGTTGGTGAAAGCGCAACTGGCTATTCCGTCCACTGCGGCCGATGTACTGACGAATGCCAAATCGGGGGCTCCGCTGCAACTAGGGAGTGTCTACCCGGTGCTCATTTTCTCGCCCGGATATGGCATGGTGGCGGAAGCCTACTCCACCCTGCTGGAAGACCTGGCCAGCCATGGCATCGTCGTGGTGGCGGTGGACCACCCCTACATCTCAGGCGTCACACCCCTGGCCAACGGGCAGCTGGCGCAGGCCCTGGCCGGGCCTGCCAGCGGACAAGCGTTGCCGGCATTTCTGGACGGCGCAGTGGCCACGCTGGTGGCGGACCAGCGCTATGTGCTGGACTGGTTGCAGGGCCCGAACACGGGCCTGCTGGCTGGCCACCTGGATCTTGCGCGTATCGGGCTCATGGGGCATTCCATAGGCGGCGCGGCCGCGGTCCAGACTGCAAGGTCTGATGCCCGCGCAAAGGCCGGCTTGGATATCGACGGCACCGTCTACGGCGGCACGGCGGGCCCCTGGCCCAAACCCCTGATGTTCCTGCTGGCCTCCAACCACGTCGGGGACCCGACCATAGACGCGGTGCTGCGCCTGGCCACGGGCCCCACCCGCAGCGTCACGGTGCAAGATGCCGGGCATCTGGACTTCAGCGATCTGAAATGGCTGCTGAACTTTTATGCGCCGGGCCTTTCGCCGAGCGCGCTGGCCACGCAGGGTTTGGGCACCATAGAGGCGTCGAAAGCCTTGCAAGCCACGCGGCAGGAAAGCTTGTCCTTTTTTCAGCAGTTCGTCGGGTCTTGAGAAAATGAATGGAATCGGGCATTGGAGCCGCACCTGCCCTGTCAGCCCCATTGCATATGGTAGGTGGCATCGTCTTCGTGCACGACTTTGAACCCCAAGCGGTCGTAGAGGCGCTTTGCGGGGTTGATCTTTATGACATTCAGCAGCACATGCTTGTTGGCGCTTTTTGCCCGAGCTGTTTCTTGGGCCAGCACAGCAGAACCCACCCCGAGCCCTTGGAATTCGGGCCTGAGAAAAATGGTTCGCACCCAATGGCTTTGCGCGCTCTCTTCGACATACAGCGCCCCGGCGTTCTGCCCGTCAACGCAAATCAAGTTGAATTTATGCAACGGTAAATTGGCCCAAAAGCCGTCGCGCTGAAACTCTTCGTTCCATCCCCAAGCCCACTCCACATATTCGCGCATGGAGGTTTTGAAGGCTTCAAAGATGAAGTCTTTATCTTGCTCGGATGCAGAGAGGAGTGAGAAGGCCGCCATAACGTTCCAGTCAAGCGGGCGACGGCGATAGGATGCCAGGCCCGCTGTTAACGCTGCGCTTGAGCGTGGAGTCAGATCGGATTCTCATCATTGGCCGACGAATGTTCAATTCGTTTTGAAGGGGGCATAACAAGAGACGCGACGCGAGCCATTAGCATGGACGCAGCGAAGGAAAATTTCTGCTGCGGTGACATTTTTTCTGCGAGTTCAGGGACTTGAGCTGTTGTTAATTTTGGGAGCACTGACTTAACAATGTTGCTCATCTGATCAGTCATGCCTTTCGGCTCAAGATTGTGCGCGATATCATTTCGAAGCTTGTTCAACTTCTTCAAAATGTCCCAAAGCTTTGGGTCAGCATCCTCGGAGCAGAAGCCTTCAGCTATGCAAATAGCTTGGTAGCAAGTCAGGTCCGCCTTCTTCGCAGCTGCAGCGTTTGGAAAACGCTCATGAAGTATCAAGCGAATTTGCTCTTCAATGAGTAAGTGAACTTTCAGAACCAGGAGTTCGGCGTCGTCAGTCCTTGGGAGCAACTCGTAAAAGCGGCGAAAGGCTCTGATTTGATGGTCGGAGATGGTGTACATAAACTTGCTATTCGCGCAAACTTAATTAGCGACATATATCTATCGATCTGACATGGTCATTCCAACTTGCCCCAGAACCCCGTGCCCACTCGGGCTTCCGGGATTCTTGACACAGACTGATGGATATAACAGTCCCTACAAGAGCAGCTGATAAATGCGATGGGGCACTATAGCCGGGCAATCTACCCCCCCTGGGGTCAGCCGCAATGCGGCTGGGCTGCGCGCTTGCATACAGGCAGATCGCGCCATTCGGATCTGACCCCACGGCCTGGTGCAGCTTGGTGGCAGGCAAATGGTTGCAAGCTTAATCGGCCACCAGACCAAGTAATACCTGCGCTAGCAGCTGCGATGTATATAGCAACAAGCCCCCGGCACCCGCAGCCCGTGCAGGGCGCGATGCCCGGCGTAGCCGGGCTGGCTGTTTGGCTGTCCGCTCCCACGCCGTGTGGCGTCGGCGAGTAGCGCAGGGCTGGGCGGATGAGGGCCCGCGATTGTTTGAGGCCGTAGGCCGAGTTCGAGCGGGACCCCGACCAGACCGAGCAACGCAGCGTACCCCGTCGCGCAGCGAAGGGGGCGACGACTTCGGCTCGCCCTTTCTTTGGTGACTTTCTTTCGGCGACGCGAAAGAAAGTTACTGCGCCGCCGGGCGCATTTCCCGGCCAGGGATGCCGAAGACGCCAACCCGTCTAAAGATTTAAGCCATATCGGGCACTAGCGCAGATAGAACCTGCGCCAGCAGCTACTATTTAAATAGCAACCTCAAATAAACGCGTTCAGCAGGTTCTCCATGTATTCCTGCCGTCCCGACACCGGGCGCGGATCGGCGCCACCGGCCAGCACCTGCGCGGCCAGGTCGTCGAGGCTGACTTTGCCGGCCAGGATGTTCTGCGCTTCGGGGGACTTCCAGCCGGCGTAGCGGTCGGCGATGGCCTTCTCGACGCGGCCGTCGATGACCATCTTTTCGGCGATCAGCAGCGCGCGGGCGGTGACGTCCATGCCGCCGATATGGCCGTAGAACATGTCTTGCGGGTCGATCGACTGGCGGCGCACCTTGGAGTCGAAGTTGACGCCGCCGGTCTTGAAGCCGCCGCCTTGCAGGATCAGGTACATGGCCAGCGCGGTGTCGGGGATGCTGTTGGGGAACTGGTCGGTGTCCCACTGGCATTGCATGTCGCCGCGGTTCATGTCGATTGAGCCGAAGATGCCGAGGTCGATGGCGGTGGCGATCTCGTGCTCGAAGCTATGGCCGGCCAGGGTGGCGTGGTTGGCTTCGATGTTGACCTTGATTTCCTTTTCCAGGCCGAAGCGGCACAGGCTGCCGTAGACGGTGGCCACGTCGTAGTCGTACTGGTGCTTGGTGGGTTCGCGGGGCTTGGGTTCGATCAGGATCGTGCCCTTGAAGCCGATCTTGTGCTTGTACTCGATCACCATGTTCAGGAAGCGGCCCATCTGGTCCAGCTCCTGGCCCATGCGGGTGTTCAGCAGGGTCTCGTAGCCTTCGCGGCCGCCCCACAGCACATAGTTTTCGCCGCCCAGTTTCAGGGTAGCGTCCATGGCTTCCTTGACCTGCAAGGCGGCCATGCCGAACAGCGCTGGGTCGGGGTTGGTGGCCGCGCCGGACATGAAGCGGCGGTGGCTGAACAGATTGGCTGTGCCCCAGAGCAGCTTCATGCCGGTCTGCTGCTGCTTCTCGCCCAGCACATCGACCATTTCGTGCAGGTGGTTGACGCTCTCGCGCGGGGTTGCGCCTTCGGGGGCCACATCGCGGTCGTGGAAGCAGTAGTAGGGCACACCGAGCTTGGCGAAGAATTCAAACGCCGCATCGGCCTTGGCACGGGCCGCGGCCATGGGGTCGGCCACGTGCTGCCAGGGGCGCTCGAAGGTGCCGTCGTAGCCGAACGGGTCGAAGCCGTTCCAGCAGAAGCTGTGCCAATAGCAGGCGGCAAAGCGCAGATGGTCTTCCATGCGTTTCCCCAGTACCAGCTTGTCTCGGTCGTACCACTTGAAGGCCAGCGGGTCCGTCGATGCAGGGCCTGCAAACTGGACGGGGGCAATTTCGGAGAAATAGGAGGGCATGGAAGATCCTTTTGGGTTGGTGGATGGGTTTAGCGCGAAATAACTTCCGTACCCCGCAACGCATCAAACGAGAGCAACCCATTCCAGAACACCGCGGAACTGGCTTTGCCAGGCCGCTGGTGTTGCCCCCTGCAAGGGGGTTGGCGGAAACGCGCAGCGTGTAGCCTGGGGGTGTTCATACATTTGCAGCGCGCGCGCGCCGGGCTTCGGAATTGGGGTGCATGGGGCGCAGGTATTCGTGCAGGGTCAGCGCGGCCGCACCCACGGCGGACGCCAGCTGGCCGTAGCGCGCGGTGCGCACGCTGGGCGGTGGCATGCCGGCACTGGCAGCGTACTGGGCCACGGTGTCGATGGCGCTTTGCAAAAATTCGGGGTGGTGGTCGCACGACTTGCCGCCGACCACGATGGCCCGCGGGTTGAAGGTGGTCCACAGGTTTTGCAGCAGCACGCCCAGGTAGTGGCCGGAGCGGCTCAGATCCACCGCCGCGCCGTTCTGGCCGCTGAGCGCGCGCAGGCCGATGAAGGCCTCGGCGCAGCCCTTGCGGCCACACGAGCACAGTGGGCCGTCGATCTGCATGATGGTGTGGCCGATTTCGCCGGCCATGCCTTGCGCGCCGCTGAACAAGCGGTCGTTGGACACGATACCCGCGCCCACGCCGACGTCGCAGCTGACGAAGATCAGCGGGTCTTCGCCCTCGCCGTCGGCAAATTCGTACTCGCCAAGGGCGCCGGCGTCGGCATCGTTCTGCAGCTGCACCGGCACTGGCGGCAGGCCGACCTCGGCCAGCGCGCGGGTCAGCAAGCTCAGCAAGTCGAGCTGACGCCAGCCCAGATTCGGGGCGAACAGCACCTTGCCAGTGTCGTGGTCGATGGCGCCCGGCGTGCAGGCGCCCACGCCCACCAGCTGCAGGCCCAGCGCGGTGATGCCCTGGTAGGCGGTAGCCACCATGCGCGCGGTTTGCTGGCAGGCACGGACCGGTGTGGTGCTGGCCAGTGGCTGCTCTTCCGAATGCAGGATTTCGCCCTGCAGGGTGACGCAGACCACGCGCACCACCTGCACCGCGATTTCCACGCCGATCAGCGCACGCCGACCTTCGTGGATGCGCAGCGGGGTGGAGGGCCGGCCCAGGCCTTCGTTGACGGTCTCGCCGGCTTCGGTCAACCAGCCGTCGTCCAGCAGCTCGCGCACCAGCAGGCTGACCGTCGATTTGGTCAGGCCACTCTCGGTCGCCAGCCGGGCCCGTGACAGGCCGGGCTGGGCGCGCAGCAGGCGCAGCAGCACACTGCGGTTGATGCGCTTAACGAGTTGTTGGTCACCGGTGGTTTTCATAGCGGGCACGTAGTAAACAGAGATGGCAGCAGTCTAGATGCTGCGCTCCGCCTGTACCTTCCCCTCGGGCCGTTTGCCGGTGATGATCATGCCCAGCACCTCGTCTTCCGTCACATCGGCGGTGTTGTAGGTGCCGACCAGCTTGCCGTTCTTCATCACCGCAAGGCGGTCGCTCAAGCCAAACACGTCAGGCATATCGTGGGTGATCAGAAAGATGCCCACGCCTTCGCTTTTCAGCTGCTGCACCAGGCGGCCGACCATCGCGGTTTCCTCCGGGCCGAGTGCCGCGCAGGGCTCGTCCATGACCAGGATGCGGGCATTGAAGTACAGCGCGCGGGATATTGCGACCACCTGGCGCTGGCCGCCCGACAAGCGACGCACCGGCACGCGAATATTGGTGAAGTTCTTGTTCAGCCGGGCAAACACCTTGCGGGCATTGACTTCCATGAAGTGGTCGTCCAGCGTGTTCCAGGCGGTCATCTTCTCGCGGCCGAGGAACAGGTTGGCGACGGAATCCAGGTTGTCGGCCAGGGCCAGGGTTTGGTAGATGGTTTCTATGCCCTGGGCCTGGGCTTCGGCCGGGGTGCGGATGTGGACCTTGTGGCCGGCAATCACGGTATCGCCACTGTCGATGGGGTAGGCACCGGCCAGCATCTTCATCAGCGTGGACTTGCCCGCGCCGTTGTGGCCCAGCAGAGCCACGACTTCGCCGGGGTACAGATTGATGCTGACGCCATCGACAGCGACCACGCCGCCAAAGGCTTTACGGATGTCGCGCAGCTCTACCAGGGGTTGGGAGTGGTCGAGCATTTATCGGTCTCCCGTGAACTTGCGGTAGAGCACGTCGAAGACCACGGCGATGATCAGCACCTGGCCGATGATGACCATGCGCTTGCCGATGGACACGTCCAGCAGCAGCATGCCGCTGTCCAGCGACTGCATGATCAGCGCGCCCAGGACAGAGCCGAAGATCGAGCCGCTGCCACCGGCCAGCGCCGTGCCGCCGATCACCGCCGCGGCGATCACATACAGCTCCATACCGGTACCCAGGGAATTCGTGCCGGCGTTTAACCGCGCTATGGAAACAATAGCTGCTACCGTAATCAGTACGCCCAGCAGCGCGAATAATTGCAAGGTCACGCGTTTGACCGGAATGCCCACCAGCGCCGCCGCGTCGGGATTGCCGCCCATGGCGTACACATAGCGACCGAAACGGGTGCGGTGCACCAGAAACGACAGCCCGCCGGCCACCACCGCCCAGATCAGCACCGGCACCGGGATGCCTTGCGGCTCTGTCTTGCTGGATATTTGGTAGTGGTTCATGGTGCCGGCAAAGGCCAGCAGCAAGACGATGGGTGCGCCGACCAGCAGCGCCTCCATCCACAGCGGATCGGTGACCACGCCGTAACGCTGGCGGGTGCGGCGCTTTTGCACCGCCCGCAGCAATAGCGCTAGGCTGACCAGCCCGACCACCACCCAGCTGGCCGTGGTGCCGATGCCGCCGTCGTAGCCGCCGCCCAGACGCAGAAAAAAGTCATTGGTGACCGGCTGGGTCTTGCCATCGGCCACCAGAAAGGCCGCGCCGCGGAACGACATCAGCCCGCCCAGCGTGACCACAAACGAGGGCACTCCCAGCACCGCGGTCAGCCAACCCTGGTAGATCGACACCGCCATCGCCACCGCCAGCCCGGCCAGGCAGGCAGTGGGCCAGGACCAGTTGGCGCTGTACTGCAGGTAGGCGATCAGCACGCCGACAAACCCCATCACCGAGCCTACCGATAAGTCGATATGCCGGGCCACGATGACCAACACCATCACGGTGGAGACGATGCCCACCACCGCCGTCTGCTGGGCGATGTTGTAGAGATTTTCCGGCGAGAAGAACAGGCCGTCGGTCATCAGGCCGAAGGCCGATGCCAATGCAGCCAGCACCAGGCTCATCAGCACCAGCCGCCAATCGATGGCAGCATTGCGCCAGGCAGGGGAGGAAGAAGTCATATCAAGCGTCCGGGATGGGAAACATGCCGCACGCTGGCGCCCGCCCCGGTGCCGGGACGGCGCGCATCAGCGTGTGTGTGCAGGAGCTGCTTACTTGCAGGCAGCGGGAGCGGAGGCCGCATCCACACCCTTGCACAGCTCATCCTTCTTGATCCAGCCGGCTTTCACCACCACGTCGAGGTTGTCGCGGGTGATGGCCACGGGCTTGAGGAAATGCGAGTCCAGCGCGATCTTCTTTTCGCCGCCGTTCCAGCTCACCGTGCCAGGCACTTTCTTGCCAGCGGCCAGGTCGACCGCGGCAATCGCGGCTTCGCGGCCGAGGTCACGTGCGTCTTTCCACACCGAGACAGTTTGCGAGCCCAGGGCCACGCGGTTCAGCGCGGCGAAGTCGCCGTCCTGGCCGGAGACCGGAATGCCCTTGATGCCCTTGGAGGTCAGCGCCGCCACCACACCGCCGGCCGTGCCGTCGTTGGAGGCCACCACGGCATCGACCTTGCCACCGTTCTTGGTCAGGATCTGCTCCATGTTCTTTTGTGCGACTTCGGGCTTCCAGCCGTCGGTGTATTCCTCGCCGACGATCTTGATGGCGCCGGACTTGACGGCAGCGTCGATCACCTCTTGCTGGCCTTCGCGCAGGAAGTTGGCGTTCGGGTCGGTGGGCGAGCCCTTGATCATCACGTAGTTGCCCTTGGGCTGGGCCTTGAACACAGCGCGCGCCTGCATGCGGCCGACTTCCTTGTTGTCGAAGGTGATGTAGTACACGCCGGGCGCTTCGATCAGGCGGTCATAGGCGACCACGGGCACTTTTTGCTTGGTAGCCTTGTTGACGGCGGGCAGGATCGCGTCCTTGTCCATGGCCAGCACGATCAGAACTTTGGCGCCCTTGGTCATCAGGCCTTCGATGTCGCCCAGCTGCTTTTCGGGCGAGCCGCCGGCATCGGCGCTGATGTACTTGGCGCCGAGCTTTTCCAGCTGGGTCTTGATGGCGGCTTCGTCGGTTTTCCAGCGTTCCTCCTGGAAGTTGGACCAGCTCACCCCCACGGTCATTTGCGCAAAAGCTGCGCTGCTGACCAGGCCCAGGGCCAGGACGGACAGGGTTTTCTTGAATGTGTTTTGCATGCTTGTCTCCATTGGGTGCCTGCTTGAGGCGGGTCTAGGAAGTGCCAGCGTTCTTTGCTTTAGTTCGACTTCCGCACGAACTATCCGATATTTTTCGGATTGGCTTATTGGGACTTACCCCATCGTCATGCGCAGCGAAGAAGGCAGGCAAGCGCAGGTTTCCCTGACGCAGCATGGGAAATTTAAGAGTTAAATCGGGCTCCTGCGCATATGGAATATGCGCCAGCAGCTCTTAAATCCGTAGCATGTACGGATCAGACGACGGCGTTGGCCACGCGGGTGTAGAAGGCCATGTCGTGGCGGAACTGGGCTTCGGTGATCATTTTGCTGTTGCGCTGGAATTCCAGGCTGTCCATGGCCTGGTCGATGGCGGCCTTGTAGTCCTGGCTGGAGCTGGAGATGGCGTTCACCGGGCTATCGGCTGCGCTGCGCTCGCTGGCCACCGGTGCCAGGCCGACAGCCAGCACCGGGCGGATCGGCGCAGCGCGCTCGGCCAGATCGCGCGCGGCCTGGGAGATGGTCACCTTATCGCCACCCAGGGCTGCATCGGGTGCAGCCGAGCCGGGGCTGGCCGCAGTCCCGGCAGCCAGGCGTGCAGGCGCATAGGCCGGTGAGGCCATAGATGCTGCCATGCGGCTGGCTTGGATGTTCATGCGGTGTCCTCTACAGGTGCTTGCAGACATGCAAACACGACCGTTCAAGGGTAGCCAGATGGCCGCCAGCCAATGGCCGGAAAAGCAGCCATTGCCCCGGCCATTTAGGCCGGCGTCTCCGTTACGATGGCCGGCCCGAACCCCTTTTTCACCGCTATCCTGGAGACCGCATGGCCCCGTACCAACTGTATTGTTTCGCCCAGTCCGGCAATGCCTACAAGGTGGCGCTGCTGCTGCAGCTTGCCGGGGCCGACTGGACGCCGCGCTTCGTGGACTTTTTCAACGGCGAAACCCGCACCCCCGCCTACCGCGAGATCAATGTGATGGGCGAGGTGCCGGTGCTGGAGCACGCTGGCCTGCGGCTCAGCCAGTCGGGTGTGATCCTCGACTACCTGGCAGGGCAGTTTCCGCAGTTCGGCCCGCAGGGCGAGGACGAGCGCCGCGAGGTGCTGCGCTGGCAGCTGTTCGACAACCACAAGCTAACCAGCAACATCGCCACGCTGCGCTTCCAGCTGCAGTTCGCCAAGACCGGCGAAACCCCGGTGACGGCGTTTCTGCGCGGCCGCATGCAGGCGGCGCTGAAGATACTGGAGCAGCACTTAACCGGCCGCAGCTACGTTGTAAGCGAGCGCATGACCACGGCCGATCTGTCGCTCTGCGGCTACCTGTTCTGGCCGGCGGAGTTTGGCGTGGATTGGGCCGACTACCCGGCAGTGGGCGCCTGGCTGCAGCGCATCCAGAGCCAGCCGGGCTGGGTGGCGCCCTACGCGCTGATGCCCGGCCACCCACGGCCGCAGGACGTGGCGGCGTAAGCTGGGTTTAAGCGTCCTAGGGATGCCGGTGCCGTGGGCGCACCAGGTCGGCCACCAGCGGCGGCAGCGACAAGGCCAGCAACAGCAAGGCCAATGGCAGCACCCAGATGAAGCCCACGTAGCGAAAGCCCATGGCGCCCACCAGCCCGCCGCCCACAAATGCACCCAGCAGGCTGCCGTACAGCCGCAACTTGACGCGGTTGGCGCGCACCCGCGACTCCAGCGGGCTGTCTTGCCGGTTCATGTAGACCAGCTTGCCGAGCTCGATGCCCAGGTCGGTGATCACGCCGGTCATGTGGGTGGTGCGGATCTGCGAGGCGGAGATCTTGGTCACCAGCGCGTTCTGCAAACCCATGGTGAAGGCCAGCACCAGCACCGTGAGCGGCACGGCAAACGGGGTCTGCCGGTTCAGCGCCGCGCCGATCAGGCCAAACACCAGCAGCAACAGGGCTTCAACCAGCAGCGGCAGCGCGTATTCGCTGCGCAAATGGTGCTGGCGCGCCCAGTTGACCAGGATGGCGGTAGTGCCCGCGCCGACGGTGAAGGCCAGCACCGTGCCCAAGGCCCCGAGCACCAAGGTGATATTGCCCAGCACCAGGTTGTCGGCCAGCATGGACGCAAAGCCGGTCATATGCGAGGTGTACATGCCGACCACCAGGAAGCCCCCGGCATTGATGGCCCCCGCATTGAACGCCAGCAGGCCGCCGAGCAGCCGATTCGTGGCGGCGGTACGGTGTTGGCTGGACAAATAAAGCAGGCGGCGCATAAGTTTGTGGCTCACCCCCAGGCTACAGTGCTGCGCACTTTCCGCGCCCCCTTGCAGGGGGCGATACCAGCGGCCTGGCAAAGCCAGTTCCGCGGTATCCCACTAGGGCGTCCGTGCTGTCTGTGACGGGGAGGTGCTAGTTACCTTGGTTTATGAAAAATAGGGCTCTAGCGCAGAGAGTACCAGCACCAGCAGCTACATAAACAGTAGCAAGCTCAATCTTTGAAGAAATTAACCGGCAAGCCGGGCACATCAACACGCATGGACAGCACGCAGCCAGAGGCCGGCAGTGCCTCCAGCTCGGCCGCGGGGCGGCCATGGCGGCCGCTGGTGAGGTACAGGGTTTGCAGATCGTCGCCGCCGAAGCAGGGCATGGTGGGGCAGCGCACCGGCAGCGCATAGGCGTTCAGCAGATCGCCGTCAGGCGAGAACTTGCACAGGCGCTGGCCTTCGAACTGGGCCGAATAGTAGTTGCCCTGCACGTCCACCGCCGCCCCGTCGGGGCGGCCGCCGTAGCCGGGCATACCGGGCTGCCAGCCGGCGGGCTTGGGCGCCATGTTGAGAAATTCGCGGTATTCGGACAGCAAATTCGCCTGCGCATCCCAGTCCCAGGCGTGGACGATGTGGTGCGGCGTATCCGACCAGTAAAGCGTCTTCGCGTCCGGCGACCAGGCCAGGCCGTTGCCGGTGATGGCGTTGCCGGCCTTGCTGACCAAGCCACCGGCCTCCAGGCAGTACAGCTGGGCCTTGCGCGCATCGCGCGGTTCGTAGATGGTGCTGGCCCAGAAGCGGCCCAGCGGGTCGCATTTACCGTCGTTGAAGCGGGTGGTGGTCGGGTCATACGGTGCGGGGGCAATCAGCTGCAAGTCGCCACCCCAGTCCTTGGCGCGGTAGATGCCGTCGCGCAGCGCCACCACCAGGCCACCGCTCGCCGCCGGGGCGATACAGCCGGGTTCGGACGGCATGGCCCAGTGCTCGACCGCGCCGCTGGCCACGTCCAGCCGCTGCAGCAGCTTGCCCGGCACGTCGACCCAGTACAGGCGCTTTTCCTGCGGATGCCAGAAGGGGGATTCGCCCAGTGCGTTGGGTTCGGTGGTAACGGTGTGCCAGGTCATGCTGAGAATGTGGGAGCTTGTGATGCCCGTATTGTGAACGGGCGAAAAAAAACCCACCGGCGATAGCGGGTGGGCGAATCTCTTTGGAAGATCCTGTACCAGACAGGCTGCGGCACGCAGGCCGCAGCACGGGGCTGGTTTAACTTTCATGTACTTGGGGGCAGAGCACCCGAGTCATGAAAGTTCTTTCACATTAACGGTTGTAGGCGGTTTCGCCGTGCGAGCTGATGTCCAGACCTTCGCGTTCTTCTTCTTCCGACACGCGCAGGCCGATGGTCAGGTCGACCAGCTTGTAGGCGATGAAAGCCACAACGCCGGACCAGACGACAGTGATCAGCACAGCCTTCAGCTGGATCCACACCTGTGCGCCCACCGAGTAAGCGTCTGCGGGAGTCATACCGACGGAAACCCAGTCAGCCACGGTGGATGGGCCACCCAGGCTAGGCGAGTTGAACACGCCGGTCAGCAGAGCACCGATGATGCCGCCCACGCCGTGCACACCGAACACGTCGAGCGAGTCGTCGGCGCCCAGCATCTTCTTCAGGCCGGTCACACCCCACAGGCAAGCGAAGCCAGCGATGAAACCGATCACCAGGCCGCCGCCGATACCGACGTTGCCGGCTGCTGGCGTAATAGCCACCAGGCCTGCCACCGCACCGGATGCAGCACCCAGCATCGAAGCCTTGCCCTTCATCAGCGATTCGCCAACGCACCAAGCCAGCACCGCAGCAGCGGTCGCACCCAGGGTGTTGATGAAGGCCAGGGCAGCGAAGCCGTTGGCTTCCAGGGCGGAGCCGGCGTTGAAGCCGAACCAACCCACCCACAGCAGCGAAGCACCGACCATGGTCAGGGTCAGGCTGTGAGGAGCCATGGATTCCTTGCCGTAGCCTACGCGCTTGCCCAGCATGTAGGCACCAACCAGGCCAGCCACAGCAGCGTTGATGTGCACCACGGTGCCGCCGGCGAAGTCCAGCGCGCCCGATTGCCAGATGTAGCCCGCCTTGGCGTTCATGGCGTCAACCACTTCCTTGCTGGAGTAAGCGTCAGGGCCCATCCAGAACCACACCATGTGGGCGATAGGCGCATAGCTGAAGGTGAACCAGATGGTCGAGAACAGCAGCACAGCCGAGAACTTCATGCGTTCTGCGAAGGCGCCGACGATCAGGCAGCAGGTGATACCGGCGAAGGTAGCCTGGAAGGCGGCGAACACGATTTCAGGAATGTAAACACCCTTGCTGAACGTGGCAGCGTTGGCAAACGTGCCCGCTGCGTTGTCCCAGATGCCCTTCATGAACAGTCGGTCGAAGCCACCCACGAAGGCATTGCCTTCGGTGAAGGCCAGGCTGTAGCCGTAGATGAACCACAGCACCACGATCAGCGAGAAGGTGACCATGACCTGCATCAGCACCGACAGCATATTCTTGCTGCGCACCAGGCCGCCGTAGAACAGGGCGAGGCCGGGCACGGTCATCAAGATGACCAGCAGGGTGGACAGCATCATCCAGGCGGTGTCGCCCTTGTTGGGTACGGGTGCTGCAGCAGGTGCTGCTTCGGCGGAGGCGGCAGCGGCAGCAGGTGCTGCGGCAGCCGCAGGGGCCGGAGCCGCGTCAGCAGGCTTGGCTTCGGCCGGAGCGGCCGCTTCAACCGCGCTGGCAGCAGGTTCCGCAGCGGGTGCTTGTGCCTGGGCCAAAGAACTGCCCCACAGCAACCCCAAACCCAGCGCAAAGGATGCAATTAGTTTTTTCATGTTTGCTTTACTCTTTCAGAAAGACGATGCTGCTTACAGCGCTTCTTTGCCGGTTTCACCGGTACGGATGCGTACAACCTGTTCGAGGTTGTAGACAAAAATCTTGCCGTCACCGATCTTGCCGGTGCGGGCCGCGCCTTCAACGGCCTCGATCACACGGTCGACCAGCTCGTCGGAGATGGCGGCTTCGATCTTGACCTTGGGCAAGAAGTCGACCACGTACTCAGCACCGCGGTACAGCTCGGTATGGCCTTTTTGGCGACCGAAGCCTTTGACTTCCGTCACGGTGATACCCTGCACACCAATGCCGGACAAGGCTTCGCGCACTTCGTCCAACTTAAAGGGTTTGATGATGGCGGTGACAAGTTTCATGGCTGCTCTTTCAGTAAGCTGTAGCAATAGAGGGCTGCAAGGCGGGCGGCCTTGGGTGCAGGCTGGTTCATGTGCTTCTCCAAATTAATAGGGGAATCGCGGAAGGTTTAAGCATGTAGCGTGCCAAATTGGTGTTACTTTGGCACCAGCACCGCCCGGACCGGCTTTTTGGCAGTGCACGGCTTTGGGTAGATATTTATCGCACACAAATGGTGCGTGCGGGTAGGCAAATTTCGCCCAACCACGCAGCCGCACCGATATGGGGAGTCATCTGACTATGGGCTTATGTTTGGTGCAAAGCCGGGCCTTGCTGGGCCTGGAGGCTCCTGCGGTCACCGTCGAGGTGCATTTGACGAACGGCCTGCCCAGCTTCACGCTGGTCGGCTTGGCCGAGGTGGAGGTCAAGGAGGCGCTGGTTGCTTCTAACAAACTGCTAAAAGTGCACCTCCATTTGGTGCGGCTTTGCAGGCCCCCCTTTTTTTGTTGCTTTGAACAAACTGCTAAAGGTTTAAACCATGCACGGCAATTGCTAACAAACTGCTAAAAACTAGGATTGTTGACGCCAACTCCAGAATGACCAGCAGGGGGAAATCGGTGACCAACGACTGCATGAAAACTTTGAATGCCTGCAGAACTATATACTTAGGCTACGAAAAATTGGCTGCGCGCCGCACAGGCTTGAACACTCGCATCTGAGGTGTGAACGGAGCCTGCATTTAGGAGTTTTAATCTTCTAGTGCGGCGACCAGATACGTACATCTTTGCAGAAGTCCTTCAACACAGTCCAGCTCACGACGCAGGCCTGCAATGCGGGCATCCTCCGGAAGTGTCGACAGCATTTTTTTTGCCTGCTCGAGACGGTCAATACTCGCTTGCCATTCCTGCCGCCGCATCAACGATTGTGCGATCCTGCGCCGAATCATGGCTAGGTTAAACCATGTCAGGGCATTTGCGCCTTGCCGGCACAGGCGCTCAAGGACTGATTCGCATTCCACGAGTGCCGCGTCCGCCAAGTCGAAACTGCTCGTTGCCTCTAAGCCGTTTGCATACGTAACCAGTGCATCGGCCAAATACTCCTTTTCTTTCAGGGTGCCAAAACGGTCGACGGCCAGCCTGGACCATCGAACGACATTAGAGAAGCATTCGATGGCTTGTTCGCACTGCCCATTTCTGTGCAAGGCAGCGCCGAAGATACCGATTACATCTCTCAAGTCAGCCGTCGACTGAATCGATACTTCGTCGAAGAACGCCCTAAAAGCAAGCTCACCTGCCTCCAACCATAGCGCGGTCGCGTCCGCATTCTTTTCTTGGTCGCACTTGATCTGTGCGTTGTTATTGAGCGAAATGAGCAACTCGCGCCGTGACTTAGCTGTATCGAGTTCCTGGTGAAGTTCGCGGCTTAGTTTCAGACCGGAGGCCATGTGTGACGCTGCAATTTCCGGCTTGTTCAGGCGCGCACTCGCCTGTCCAACCAGATCCAGGCTGACGGACAAATCCCGCTTTGCCTTGTGCGAGCCGAACTGCTCGAACAGCTGCCCGGCGATAGTTAAGCCTTCGCTGAAAAGTGCTTCCGCAGCTTGGTAGCGATCGGAGAGAAGTGCCAACTTGCCATGGTCATTGAGCTGGGTCAGAAAAAATCGGCTGGAGTCGGCATCCTTGCGGGCGTCGGCCCTGGCGCGGGAAAGCTCCAGGCATTTCTGGTGTACCTCGTCCGCTTCCACCACCTTGTTGCAGGCATCGAGGTGGAAAGACATGTTCCTCATGACATCTATGGCATCGATGAAATCATCTAGGGCCACATTTAGATCCAGGTTTTTGCGGGAAGCGTCTAGCTGATGCCGGACTATCTTTCCGATATGGGCGCTGCCATGCCAGGCCTGGATAGCCTTCCGGGCGAGATCCACATGCGAACTTCGGAAGTCACCGGCGGACCACTGTTCGCCGAGACCGTTTTCGAAGCGTATAGCCAGTTCGGCGGCGGCACCGATGTCTGAGGCGCTTTGCTGGTTCCACAAGATGTCGATCAAGTCGAGCAACGCTTGACCTGCATGGTGACGCATTGGCCCCGATCGGCCTTTTTCTCCATTCTCGGCAATGACACTCAGCAAGGACTTCTTCTCAAGCGTTGAGAGCCCGTCCCAATACGCCGGGTCATGACGAAAGGAGCTGGCAATCTCCGCGACAGCAGCTGTTATTTCGTCGAGATCGCCAATGTGCGAACTCAGCAATTCGAAAGATGCTTCCCGGTACGCCCTCTGTGCGAAGGCTGCGAGGTCACGATCCTTCTGAACCAGCAGCCCATGCGGATGCATGGCCAGTTTCAGGCCTTGCTCGAAACCGTCGACGCCGAAGTGCGTGGCGACTTTTTGGGTCAGGGTATTGAGCGATTGCTGCCCCTGCAGCGACGAGAGGGCGACCACCTGACGTACCTCTTCCGGAGTTTCGCTGCCTTTCAGTCGCTTCAGTATCAGTCTAGATAATTCCGTCGGATTGCTTCTTATCCATTTCCTCGCGGATGCTGCCAGTTCGGTCCTGTTGTTCTTCAACCAGGCAGGAGATACCTTTATGAGATGTAACAACTCGACAAGCACTTGAGGGTTTCCGTCGGCTTTTCCCAGCAGGAAATTGACGTCCGCCGCGTCGAGTTGAGGAAGTGCCGCGGGCACGATTTTGTCGAGTTCCGGCTCCTTGCCAAGCGTGATGATGGCCCCATGATGCGCAGACTTGGCGGAGTCCTTAAAGACTTTTGCACAACTGTTGGCTGTGTTGTTATCGGAGTCGATTCCCCACTCGGTGGACCAGTGGGTAATAACGATCATCAGCGGCCAGTCCGCCAAGTGGGCTTTTTCCCAAAGGGTGTTCACCAGCCTGAGTGCGCTTTCTCCCTGGCCGGTCCTGGAGAATTGGGCATCGTCGAAGAAAATGACGACGGGCAAGGGAGTCAGGCGGTCCGCCGGAGCCAGCAGCTCGCTGATTTCATTGATCGTCTGAGTCAACAGGTCATTGGTTAGCGTATCGCCTTCGGACGCGATGTTGCGCTTCTTTATGGAACTGTCTTTTTGCAAACCCGCGCGGATGCCCGTCCACGCATTCTTGCCCTGATCCGAAAACTCCATCAGCAGGTCAAATACGGTGGCTGTCAGACCAATCCCGGGTATTTGTTTGACGGCCTCGGTTATGAGCTTCTTGCCGATCGAAGTGCCGATCGCGGTTCGGATTTCCTTGCCTGCTTCCGCCACTGCCTGCCGTGCGGCGGATATTCGCCTAGCGTAGAAGGCTGCAGCCAAGTGGGGCACTAGCGTCGACCGCAGAGATGCCAGGTCGGACAATGCGGCATTCCGCTCCCTGGGGTCGTGAAGCCTGAAGCCCCACCAAAGAAAAGGCATTGAGCGCTCTTCGATGCCAAAGGACTCATAGTGCCGGATTACCTCTGCATCGCCTATTTCGGGCGCAACTCTCAAGTTGTCGCCGTGGAAAATGGAGGCGTCTGGCCAGTATTGCTGGCTGTCGTACTCGGCTCTTATTCTTCGGTAGAACTCCTGAGCCAGCCGAGTCTTGCCCATGCCTCGGTCCCCCAGAAGAACCGCAAGTCTAGGCCCTTTCCCTGCCACTACTTCGCTGAAAAGCGATAGAAGTTGATCAAGTTCGCTGGCTCTACCGCAGAAAATCTCTTTCCAGGCTGACATGTCGACTTTCAGTTGGTGAATGACTTGGCTCTTAGATTAAAGCGCTTTAGTACGTAGCTATGTTGACGGGATGAGTTTATGAAGGAGCACGACGACAAGAAATACCGCCAGTTATTAGAAATGACCGGTCGGAGAAAAGTCTTTTGCACCTGCAACATCTGAGTGAAGCGGTAGCCAGCGGAGCAGCCATGCGGATGATTGCTGGAGGGCAGATCCCGCTTCGATTGATATCGACTTACGCTATATCCCAACAGTTGCCCTTCCTGCTCATTGATGAGCGCATACCCCAGTCCTTCAATGCACCCTGGAACTCGTGGCTGCAGTATTGGCTCCCACGGTCACTGTGGAATATCAGGCCTGCCAAGGGACGACGCCTGAACCATGCCATGGCCAGCGCATCCTTGACCAGGCTGGTCTGCATGTGCGGCTGCAGGCTCTCCAGCCCACCACCTGGCGGCCAAACAGGTCGATGACTGCGGCTAGATACAGCCTGCCCTCGTCGGTGGCGATGTAGGTGATGTCGCCACACCACAGCTGGTTGGGTGCCTCGGGGTTGAAGCGCCGCTGCACCAGGTCCGGCGCCACTGGCAAGCTGTGTTTGCTGTCAAAAGGCTCGTAGTATTTCTCGGGTTAAATTGCTGCAAATAAGCAGTGCCTGCTTGGCGTGGGCCCCCAAAGCTCGATGATCGGAACTCTAAGCTATCAGGCCGGCGCAGTCCAGTTCAAGCGGCGCGCCAAGTGTTCTATCGTCGCCTCGTCAGCCCGCCCGGTCCTCTCAATCTGGGCATCCCGTTGCAACGCCAAAAGCGCCTTCTGAGTCCTCTCGCCGAACCACCCGTCAACGGCTTTGACTTCCGCATAGCCCAGAATAAGAAGGGCTGCTTGAATCCATCGCACCGTGAGGTTGGGCATCGGCCCGGTGGCAAAACGCGAATGCGCGAGACGAAGCTTCTCATCGTAGTGGTTCCGAGCGAAGTCCTCTCCGTTATAACCTTTTGCAACGGCAGTCCAGTCGGCAGCGCTCAGGTAATCGGCTAGTGATGCTCTCTTGACGAAGGTTGCCATTGCAACGAGTTGGGCATCTTCTCCATCGATGAACGACTCAACCATCAACGCAGTGTTGGCGAAGCCCACCCTGTCCGCGTTGAATCCCATGACCTGGCCCAACCCCCAGGATGTGCTCGCCAGTGCAGCATCATTGTCCAAAGCCATAGCTCTCACAAGACGTTCGTATTGAAAGGCACCGGCAGCACCATATCCTCCGGACTTGGCGTTCGAAAGATCTGGAGCCTGCTGAGCGAACCGCCCTTCCGTGCGACGGTGAAAGACATGGCGCTCGAACAATATCTGCAACCGCCCATCCGCTAAAAATCCGCAGCCCCGTGTCTCGACGGTTAGCACCGACCACAGCGCTGCATCGGAACAACCTAGTTGCGAGCATGCAAACCTGAGGGTTTGGGATGAGAGTGGAGCGGCACGGCCGTTGAAGTTCATGAAATCGCCCGAGGTTGACAATTACAAGCCGCTGGGCGTTTCACCCGCCAGCGGCACTGCGTCGTCGGCGTTGGGGCTGAACAACAACCAAGCAGGCACCACGTGCGACCGGTTGCCGGTGCCCGCGACATGCATCCCTATCAGCGTGGCCGTTCCATCGGGTCGCCAAAACACTACTGCGCTGCCGCTGTCTCCGCCGAGTGTCTGCTGCCCACCCAGGACGTCCAGTTCGACCAACTCCCAATGCACAACGTCTAAGATCCCATCAGTTGCCCTGTATGGAACGGAAAAACTATGAGGTGCGATGCTCGAGAAGGCTGCGAACATGCGATTCCTCTTTTGCATTTCCCCCATCCGATTTAGCGGAGCTAGGATCTCGATCACAAGCGACGGACTGGACACACGCAACTGGTGGAATCGCATAACGCTTGCAACGTAGGGTTCTGCCGATGAGATCCGCATACTTGCCAACATCTGCCCCAACAGAGCGACGTTAGACACATCGATTATCTGCGCATCCAGGCTGATGGCAGGTGCTGGCACCAGGCGCCCGCCTTGAGCACTGGAGCTGCCGAGAAGCAGCGGCCCCAAAGGTTGTGGACGTCCGGCTGCGAACTCGACTTTGCTATTGGCGACCGGCAAGGTTCCTTGACTCGTGAAGTGGGGCGTTAACACGTGCAGTGCGCTCAACGCCCGCTGACCGTTCGACAGACCTACAGCGACGGTGCCGTACTCGTCGATATGTCCCTGTCGTCTAACGCAGACGGCACTTTGACCCTGCGGCCGAACGGCGGCGTGCTGCTCAGCGGTCTGGACATCCGTCGGCACGGCAACCAACATTCGCTCGCCGCGCCATTCCACAAACGTCAACAGGCTATTCGGAAGCGCTTGTGCATCTTTCAAGAGTTTTTTGTCTTTTCGGTTCCACTTTTTTCGGACAAGGAATACCACGCAGCTCTCGTCTTGCAGACGTTCGCGTCCACGGTAGCGGCGCCTGCGCTGCCCAGAGAACACCATGATCACGTTCCTGTAGGCAAGCGTTAGCTCTGCCCCGCGGGTCAGCGCGATCTCGTAGGCAAGCAGCGCCTTGAGAGCTTCGTCGTCGATTTGTCTGTAGTTGGCCATGCCCTGCGCGAGCAGCGGCTCACGCATGGACAATGAGTTGCGCTCAACCCGCCGGGCCCAAGGTTGTCGAGCGCCTGTGCTCATGTCCTCGCGGCGCAGTTCTGCCCTGCAGCGATGTTTGCAAACTGCAGCGGAACTCCTTCAAAGACAGGCTTCTTGTCGAGCATCTGATCAATCAACTTTGTCCGCAATACGTCCTGTGCGATGGGCGTGATCGTCGTGCAGCCGACGGGAATTCGGATGGACTTGCCATCCGCGGTGAGCGTTGGAGCTGCGGCAATAGTCACCGCGGTCCCATTAGCATTGAATGGCTTGTTAAATTTGTTGATCGCATCGAGAGCCGAGGCAATATTCCCGCTCGGTGTGGGCGTAGACGCCTTTCCGTTCTTGACGTCGGTGGTTGTCGCAAGCGGTGCCGGCGACGATGTAGAAGTCGACGCTGCTGCTGGTGCTGAGGCTCCGGTGACCTCGATGGAGAACCCGATCGACCGAGCTGGGCTCGATGAATCAAGGATCCGATAGTTCAGCACTTGCGCATTGGCCAGCTTGTCGGGCGGGATGACGACGTCAAAGCTGTTGCCCATGCGGTCAGGCCCGTTAACCTTCACGTCAGCATTGACGCTACCGTTGGGTTTTACCGCGAACGGCGCCTTGCCTCCCTCGATGATGACTGTCGTCGACGAGGAATCCTTGGTCAGCACAACGATCTTCGGAGGGTCAATGCTCATTGCAATATGCCCCTCCCCAATACCGCAGTCAGTCAGCTTGTCGGTAGAGGCGCGTCCGGCTTGGGCCTTGACGCGGTTCTGTACTATGGCGCTGGACGCTCCCAGTCGAATCATTACAGCGTCGAGTTCTGCGCGGGCCTTGGATAGCTCGGCTGGCGGCTTCGCGTCACTGCCGGATTGATTCTGTGTGGTAGGGGCCGGCACGGCCTTTTTTAGAGCTTGCGTCAGAGTCGATTCGACGCCGGAACCTGGTGCGAACGAGCCGGCGGCACCAGCCACCATCGCGATGACGTCCGGAACTTTGTTGAGATCGCCAAGCGTGTCACCGAGCGCTTTGTCCGCTTCGGTATCAATGCGACGCATTGCATCGCGAAGGAGATCCCCCGAGGTCTGCGCACGATCAGCCAGTGCATAGCCTGCTTGAGAGATGTTCTCAGAAGCGGCGAGAGCAGACTTGCTTGCCATGAGGCGATCGCTGAACGGCTTGGTTACGTCAAGCGGCAGGCCGACGTTGTTCCGCGTCCAACTTTCGAGTCCGATTTCCACTTGGCCGATAGCAATGGATGCATCTGTCTGAGCTTTAGTCAGAACTTCTAACTCGGCAACCAGCTTGTCGTAGTCGACGACGCGCATGTTCAGCGGCGCCGCGGCTCGTTCGGCGCAATTGAATGCAGCGACCGTCGCGTGATAGATGGCCAGGCGTCGACGGTCGAGATTCCAGTTGCCAAGAAGAAGTCCTGTGCCGCCGATCACGGACGCGCCCAAGATGGCATCGCGATGCACCCCTTTTGACGCAGCCAACACGGCAATCAACGCCCCCAGGCCGATGAGCGCGGTAGATGTCCCCGCGCTGGCGCCAACAAACTCATTAATCTTGGCACGATAGGCTTCCCGCTTGACATCGACATCGCGTTTGGCGTCATCGAGCATGGTCGGAACGTCAGTCTTCTTACCCGTTTCGGTGCTTCGTTCAACGCGTACGAGTGGATTGACCGAACAAGCCTGAAGAGCGCCAACGGCGACCAAGCTGACGGCTAAGCAACGCCGACGATATCCAGAAATTTGAACAGACGGCATAAAAAGCCCTTCCATCGTCCGACTTATTGCATCTTGAAGCCAACTGAATGTTAAGCGCAGGAGTTGCTCGAAACATCCACCATTTTGATGACGCGACCTTCGAGAATCTCGCGGTCCTGCTGTAAATGGCTGGACCGTCAAACTGCTCGAAAAACTTTGAAGTGCACTAAGCAAGGAAGTGCTGGCGTTGGTAAATGCGGCGCCCAGGTGCGCCAACCAACACAGTTTGATTAAGGGAGGATTGAAGGTGAACGTGTATCCGCCGAAGCAAGCGGAGAGATGGTTACTGACCCCGCGCGAGCGGAAGAGCTTGCCACCTGTGGCTCAGTTGTACATCCCCCTTTTTGGGGATAGCCGTAGTCGCACCGTACATCGCGGTGTAGCATGATCTAGCAGCGGCATTGCGACGTCACGCATCATATGGCGGAGTCTCTGCCTCAGCAGAAGGATGGATTGCGGAATGATTCATTGGTGTTCTCCGCCCCGCTATTGTAGGAAGCTAGTCGTGGCTGGCTTCCTAGGCGCCGCCCTGCTCGAGTCGGTTGGTGCCGCGCAGGCGCCATCCTCGTGTTCGCCAAACGAGCTTCATGCACTCGTAGACGAATCGCCTAAGGATGAGCGGGGCCATCAACGGCGCGTAGCTCTTCTATCTTCGGCGCTCCATTGTGAAAACCTCATGGAGTACCCGTCGCTTGCTGCACAAGCGGCGTACGAGCTGTCCTTATTCTATGCAGGTGCGACGGATGCTTCGCAGACCGACCTTAGGCAGGCCATTGTCTATGCGCAGCAATCCGCAGACCTGCTGAGCGTCACGGAGAACAGGAAGACGTGGTTCAACGTGAGCGTCGCAGCCGCCAGGCTTCGTTTTCATGCTGCGCAAGAGCGTCAGGACCTGATCGCCACGCGAGTAGCTCTTGAATCGTTGCTGCCCCAGCTTCCGGACGCCTCGTGGGCCGCCAAATCTCGCCAGACATACTACCTGCTTCTTGTTGACATCAATGAGCAACTGTTCGAACAGGGCGATGGCTCAGCACTGGCACAAGCCCTCGGTGCTATCGAGCTCTTTCTGGAGCTCGATGTAGGCCGTAGGCCGAGCGTCGACCGGGCTGAGGCCTTCGAAACTAAGGCGCGGCTGATAGCTGCAGCAATTCGATCGGAGGAGGTGTCGACTTATCAGCTCGCCGACGCGGTGGAGCTCTTCGAAAAGGCCATCGCGGTGTATCGGGCTCTCAGCAACCGCGAAGGGCGGGTGCGGACGCAGGTCAATCTGGCGAGGACTCTCGTTCAGGTCGAGGACTCGAATTTCGGTCGAAACGTGGAGCGCGCCATCAAATTGCTTCAGTTGACGCTGCCGACCATAGATCAACACGACGATCGCGACACCTACTGCGAGGCCGCTAATGCCTTGGCGAGTGCCTTTATGGCACGGCAGGAGGGAAATCGAGATCAGAACATGCGGGAAGCCACGCACTGGTTCAGGGCAGCTTTCAAGTTGTTGGAGCCGACTTTGCCGAAGGACCAGCGCCGCTGGGTGCGGAGTGCTGTGAACTTGGCGATGGCGTTGGAAGCGGCAAAAATCAACGAGGATGAGAACCTCCAGGAGGCGGACGATCTTCTGACAGAGGTTGTTGCCTGGCTTGAAAAGAGGAATCGGTTTGAGGAGACCGTCAAACCGCTTGCTATCCAGTTCGGCATCCGACTCACGTGGGCGCAGTGGGGAGTTCCTGGACAGTTGGATGCCGCGGGCGCTTTGCTGGCGAAAGCCGAAGAGCGGGCGGCCGGCCTTTCGCCCTCGCGGCGTGCGGTTTTGCAAGCGGATAAGGGTGACTACTTCCGGGCGCGATACGCAGCAGGAAAGGACGGAGCCTTGGAATCGGCCGTCGATGCCTACCAAACAGCCATCACGCTTACCAATGCGGCAGAAGCGCCGTCGATCTGGGCAAGCCTCCATAACAACCTGGGCAACGCCTGCAACAGTCGAGAACGCCCTGACCTGTATCCCTGTGCTCGTGACGCCTACCAGCAGGCGCTTCGTGTACGCACTGAGTCGGCGATGCCACGAGAGCATGCAGATACGTTGGTTAACATCGCCAATTTGGAGTTTGAGAACGCACATTGGCAGGAGGCCGCAAACCTGTACGCATCCATAGCGAAGAGGCAGCGCGGCATGTTTAATGCCATCGAAGGTCAGGATGTGCTGCTGCGCTCCGTCAGCCAGTCCAAGCGCTGGTTCGAGCGAGCTGCGTATGCGCTTGCACAGCAGGACAGGGGCGAGGAAGGGCTCTGGATCGCAGAACAAGGAAAGATGCGCCTGCTCAAAAGGAAGCTGGGTTTAAAAGAGGTGGCAGCAGTGGATGCGGGGCTTCGGACTCATCTGTCAGAGCTTCAGTCTGCTCCTGGCACTGTGATACTCGTTCCCATCGTGACAACGAAGGGCAGCGTAGTCTTTGCTCTTTACAGGTCGCTGGCCGACTGGGTAGTAAAGAAGACCTTTCTTAATGAACTCTCTGCAGACCTTGTGGTTCAATATCTCCAGGGCGGAAAGCGCGGAGCCGCAGCAAAGGCCGGCTGGATCGGCGCCTATCAGGAGGTCAATAGCCTTGGTGCACCGGACGGATCACCACAGAGATGGAGCGCGGAGCTTCGCAGCAGCCAAATATGGCTGGGAGCTAACCTAGTCCAGCCAACGTTCGATTGGCTCCATCGTGAGGGTATCGAGCCCACCAACGCGGTGTGGATCACCCAAGGTGAATTGGCGTTATTGCCAATCCATGCTGCGCTGATGGGCGACGGCAAGCTTTTAATTGAACACATGCCCGTGACGTATGCGCCGAGCCTCATGTTGTTGCGTGGTGCGGCGCGTTCAGGCAAAGTCGCCCGGTCGCGGAAGACCGGGATCCTGTCGGTCGGGAACCCGACCAGCGACCCCAAACTGCTGTTCTCCGAAGCCGAAGCCAGGACGGCGGTCTCAAAGCTCCCGACCGCAAAAGCACGGCTACTTCTCTATGATCAGGCGAGTCCAACGGCTGTCAAGCGACAACTCAAGACAGTGCGGATCTTTCACTTTGCCGGGCACGCCAGCTTTGATCGTGACGACCCTTTGAAGTCGCACCTGCTGATGTCCAACCAGCAACGCCTAACGGTCGCCGCTCTACAGACGAGCATGAAAGGTGGAGGGCCGGACCTCGCGATTTTGTCCGCCTGCGAATCAGGATTGATCCAAGTCTATGACATTGCTAACGAATTCCAAGGGCTGCCTGCAGCCTTCCTGTCCTTGGGCACAAAGGGGATCATCTCCTCGCTTTGGCCAGTGAAAGATGGGCCAACCCTCTTTCTCATTGATCGATTTATGATGGCGTTTGCCGTGGAGGGAAAATCAGCGTCCGTGGCTCTCCGCGACGCGCAGCTCTGGGTAAGGGACGCGAGCGGCGAGGAGCTGGCCATTGCAGCACGCCGGCTCTCTACGGTGGCCAAGGACAAGGCAGCAAAAGAGGGGCTCGACAAGCTTGCACGATTCGTTGAGCTCAAGCCTCAATGGAAGCCCTACGCCGATCCGATGCTTTGGGCCGGCTTGTTCTATTCTGGAGGGGAGATCTATGCGAGTCGCGACCACAACTAGGATGAGTCGAGATGCCAGTTGCCGATCGATCAGCCTTGGTTTGCTGTGGCTATGCACGACGTCTTTCGCTCTCGCAGCGGGAAGCGAGAAAATCTTCCGAGACGTTAGTCTGAGCCTCTCTTCACAGGAGGCGCGCTGCTTGGCGGATAACGTGGAGATTTTGATGAGAGACAAGGGAGATCCGGTCGTCTTCTATTTCGACATTTGTCTTGAGAGCGAAAGAGCTACAGTGTCTCAAGGCGGGAGCCGCCAAAGCCTGCCCACGTTGCCTAACTCTGGTGCGTCGAAGGCGAGTGAGCCAGCGGCGAAGAAGGAGGCCGGACCGGTCAAGATCAGTAAAGCGCTGCTGCGATGCATACAGGCGAAGAGAGCGGGCGATGCTAGCTACTTCGAAAAGGAGCCTGTAGTATTCAACGCTTCCAATTGCCAGAAGTGAGTGGTCCCATGTCCTTCTTGCCAGAGACGTTTATCGATTGGCTCGAGGCCTGCGCCAAGACGTTGGTGATCGTTGGGACGGTTGTCGGCGCCGGTTGGGGCTACTTCGAATATCGGCACAAGGAAGAGCAAAGGCGCATCGAAGGCAGCCTTACGTACGTCAAGCGATTCTCTGAAGGAAACATGCTTGAATCGACTAGGCGCATCGGGAGTGTGTGGTACTCCGCCCAATCGCAACTGCAGAAACTGCAAGACTCACCACCTGGCGATGAGTACGCAAGACGGCATCGCCAGCTTGTGATGTCGGTGATAGAGCACGGTTCCGTGGAAGACAAGGACGGCAAGATCACACGTGGCGTAGTGGCCGACGTGGATGCGGTGACAGCGTTCTTCGGAGAGCTGGCGATTTGCGTCAACGCGGGGCTGTGCGAGAGCCAGACAGCCCATTCTTTCTTCGATGACTACGCTCGCCGCTTCCACTGCCTGCACGAGCCGTACTTGGTCTGGAAGGCCGCTGACTATTCTTCGGACTATGGCAAAGACCTCGCGACATTTGCTACCCGAGATTCACAGAAATGCCGGAGCCAATAGCTGTGAATTGAGCAGCGATTGACTATTGCAAGGTAGGAACGATCGAAAGAAGATCCGTTGGTGATTTCGTCATTGAATCCGCTTTGGATCGATCGAAGCCGTGGCGGGCCCGCCCATCCTCAAGATTGGAGCCGACTGTATCTCAAAGCCATTGCCCGGCGCATAATCTTCTGCACTTCCTCGACATTGGTTGGCTGCGCAATGCCCCTAGGAGCTACGACATGGCGGCCGCCAGGTCGATGAAGCTTGGTGCTGGTAGGTCCATCTCTTCCGGGTCTTCGGTGCTGTTCGCGAAGTGGGCTATGGCTATTTTTCACATCAACAATGGAACACTGTCCATTGCGGATCGAGGAGCACATCGTGACCATGATGCTACCCGCGACCTAGCGACAAATATCCACTGGAAAGAGGATGACTTTTCTTTTCCGGCCAGGTAACGTTGCGCTAGTCACCGCGGCTAAGATGCTGACCGAAAACGGACAGCGTGGTGCGGTGCTGCATTGCTGCAGTTTGTGCTTCTTCGGGTTGCGCCCGCCCGGGATTTGCCGGTCCATCATGTTTCTCACGGCCCAAGGAACACCTTTGATGAAGTCTCACGCATTCCTCCCTGTGGTTTCCGCTTTCCCATCGGGATGCGCGACCAACCTCCAGCCCGTCCGCAGCATTGCCGACGAGATGGAGACGATCCCTGTTGCGGTCGTTACTATCTTGAGACCAGTAAATCGCGAACTCGCGCTCTAACTATGAGGTGGGGTGTATTCGCGTCAAAGCTACTGCCGCCCGGCAAGCTGTAAATAGAGCGGCGCCACACACTTACCGACCAAGGCAATCATGTCCGACAGCCCCGAAAATTCACCCCTGGACGCATACCGCAAATGGCTAGATGCCCTCGCCATGAGGGACCCGCCCTTGTATGAGATGCTGAAGGCGCGGATGCAACAGCGCACGGGTGAGTTGCGCGCGCCTAGTAACATGCTCGAATCGGAGGAATGCCTGAACCTGGAGTCACCTGACGAGGGCAGGGTCGAGCAGATGGCCCTGGAGACCATTGTGCGCGAAGGACGGCCGGCGCTGCTAGTGCAGCGCGAGGCCATCATGTTCGCCGGGGCTGAGGCCGACAGTAGCGCCAAGCCCATCACCGACCGGCTACGCGAGGCAGTGGACGTCATTCAGCCGCTGCTGCCGTTGGTAGGTCGCATCGACTCCGCCAACTACCCCGGCAACGTTCCCTACCTAGGCACGGGCTGGCTGGTGGACAAGAACATCGTCGTTACGAATCGGCACGTGGCCGAGCTGATGGCGCGGGCAGACGGCCATCAGTTCGATTTCAAGCTCGGCCGCTTTGGTGAGCAAATGCAGGTATCCATCGACTACCGACGCGAGTACGACGTGCAGGCGGCCGCGGTGGCGAAGGTCAAACGCGTGATTTGGATCGAACCGGACGCGAAGAAGGCCGACATTGCTTTCATCGAGGTGGAGACTGCCGACGATAATCGGCAGCGCGGTCACTTCAAGCTGGCCCAGGAGGACGCCGCCGACGCAACACCAGTGGCCGTCATTGGCTACCCGGCCCGGGCACCACACTCCAACATCCCAGACCAAACCTGGATGGAAAGCATTTTTGGCAAGACTTACGACGTCAAGCGGGTTGCACCGGGCCTAATGGGGGCGGCTAGCCGGGGCTGGGCCACGCACGACTGCACTACGCTGGGCGGCAACTCGGGCTCCGTCGTCGTTAACATGAAGACCGGAAAGGCCGTGGCGCTGCATTTCGCGGGCCTCTACATGGTGGAGAACTACGCCGTCCCGGCGTCCGTCATTCGCAGCTATTTAGAAAGACGCCCTTGGAATGGGGCCCCTACCCCTCCGCCGCCGCCTGCGTCGCCGTCGCAATCTGAAGCGGCGCCGCTCAATGGTCCCACCAGACCCCAGGAGCATACCCGCACGTTGTCCTTCAACATTCCCGTGCGCATCGACGTGACTATCGGCGGCATCGAGCTGCGCGACACCAGCGTGCAGCTGGCGGTGGCGACTCCGGCCAGCTCGCCCATGGATGCCCCGTCCGCCGCTGATGCGCTGGGGAGGACATTGGAGGGCGAGGACGCAGTGCTGTCGGTGCGGCCCGGGGCGCTGGTCGCCTCTGGCCTGCTGACGTCCACGGTGGGGCTGGTAGTAGCGGTTCACCCTTCCGCGCTGGAGAGGGTTAGATCCAAGCTGCCGGCCGAATTCCGCGGCTTCAGCGTGATGTTGCAGCCGGCGTCAATCCAGGACCAGCTCGGCATGGGCACGTGGGATGGCACCCAGCGTGAGGGGGTGTCCTCCATCGCGTACAACGATGCGGACCGCACGAGCAAGGCGTACAGCTTCGACTGGCTTAGCACCGAGGCCGTGGGCGTCACCGCGCACGTGGGTCCTGAGCGCAGTTGGACCGTGCTGAAGTCTTTCATCGAGGGCGCGAAGGAACGCTTGGTGTCGTCGATGTACGAGTTCCATGCCGGTCACATCGCCACGGAATTGAGCTCCCGGCTGGATCACCACGTCGCTTTGAAGCTTGTGCTGGCGCGGCAGAGCCGCAACCCGTCCCGAGGTGACATTCCGGTCGGAGACTTCGATCGCGAGGCGGAGTTCAGGCTCTGGCGCGACAAGTATCCGAAGAGCTTCGAGAACGTCTACGTCGCCACCGGTTCCGGCGGTTTGGTGGCTAATTCCTACCATATCAAGGTCACGGTGCGGGACGACGAGGACGTGTGGCTGTCCAGCGGCAACTGGAAGCGTTCTAGCCAGCCGAACATCCCTGCGGCCAACCTCAACGACCCGCGTAAGACCACCAGCGCCGGCAACCGGGAATGGCACGTTACGCTGCGCAGCAATACGCTGGCCGAACGTTTCCGCTCTCACATCGTGGAGGACTTCCGTTATTGCCACGACATCTTAGGCGGCACGCAGGAGGCCATCGATGACGATATCCTCATCGACGTGCCGACAATTCGCTTTGAAGCCGTCGAGTTGGAGAGCGCAGCCGAGAGGGTATTTGAGCCGCTGTTCATCCCGCCACGCAAGATGCGCGTGAAACCGCTGCTGACGCCAGATAAGCTGGGTAAGGTGTACACGGATGCCGTGCTGACTCTCATCGAATCGGCGCAGGACCAGCTCCTGTTCCAGAACCAGTACATCAGCTTCGCGGGCGTAAAAAAGGGCAACCTCAAGATCCTCGTCGATGCGCTCTGCAAAAAGTCTCGGGTGATCAGGGACTGTCGAATCATCCTGCGTAGTGGCGGCGACGGGTTGTTGGACGACATGCGTGCGCTGCAGCTCAACGGTCTAGACGTGAACCGCTGCGTAAAGCGACTCGCCAACACGCACACCAAAGGCATCGTGGTGGACGGCAAGCAGGTGCTCATCGGCAGTCACAACTGGAGCTCCGACGGTGTGACGCTGAACCGCGACGCTAGCCTCATCTTCGACGATGCCGAGATCGCCCGGTATTTCCTGCACGTTTTCGAAGTCGACTGGGAACGTTCCAGCGCGCTCAACTTGGACGCGGTCCAGCCGGAGGCCGCACCCCGTTTGGCCGTCGGCAAGGAGCCGCCTGATGGTTTTGAGCGAATGACACTGGCCGAATACCGCGACCGCTAAAGTCCATGAACGACGAACACCGCACGCTGGCCGATACGGCGAGGTCACTACTGGGGATGGGTAGTGCGCTGCAGTCGCATGGCGGGGTCGAGCCGATCAAACCCGAGCGGCTATTGCACGCATTGGAGCTGTACTTGAACCGCCTGCAGCCTTCCGACCCGGCGGTGCTCGCGGCAGCCGCCGCCCAGGTCATGCGAAACGCCGATCAGGGTCTGCAAAAGTCCGCCCCAGATGGCGACGCGACGCTGAGTGATACGGAGTTCGACAGCCTCGAGATTATCGTGCAGGTATTGGGGCGGCCGGCCCTGCGGCTGCCCCGGGGCAAGGTGCAGGGTCCGGCGACTGACTTGGGAGCGAACTCGCGCTGGATCATCCTGCTGGGCGAGGCCCGCAGCCACATCAACCGGGTCGCGTCCTCAGTCGCCCGGCTGAACCGGATGCGCAGTGACGGACGCGAGGAACAGGTGGGTACGGCCTGGCGACTAGGCACGGACCTGGTGGTGACCAACCGGCATGTCGCGGAGAAACTGGTGCAAGACGCGACGCTGGACCCCGGCCAATGGGTGCTGGACGTCGGATGCTCTTGCATCGCCGACTTCGGCGCGGTCGACGAGCCCGAAGGCACCGTACGCTTTGTCGTCGCCAGCTTGGCCTATTGCGCGCCGAAGGGAGACGTCGACGTGGCCGTGCTGCGCCTGCAGCCCAGCTGCCTGGCTTTCCCTTGCCCACTGGCCGTGTCGTTCGACGAGGCCAGGTTGGGCCGGGAGGTCGACGGAGAGCCGCCGACGTTCAAGGGCCAGCCGGTCTACGTGGTGGGCCACCCGCTGCTGCGCCTGCCCACGGCCGAAAGCCTGCGCGTGTTCGGCGATGCCGATGGCCGCAAGCGCTTCTCGCCAGGTTACTCCACGGGAATGCGGCGCGCGGCCTCGGCAGTGGACCACGACTGCTCCACGCTGGGCGGAAGCTCCGGCTCCGCCGTCTTCGACGTGTACGAGCATCGCGTGGTGGGCATCCACCTGGGCGGAGGCGGTAACGAGCCGGGCAACGCGACGGGCACATTCAACCGGGCCGTCGCGACAGCACTGCTGGACCAGCACCCGCTGGGCGGCATCCTCAAGCACGGCCTACCATGAGCGCCGTGCTCATCCCTCAGTTATCGCAGGACCAGATCGACGACCTGGCCCAGCTTTTCGCCAAGGCGCTGACGCCGGGCACGCTGTCGTGGCTGGGAACGGCGACACTCGGCATCGACGTGCTGCGCGAAGAAGGCAACAGCATCGGCAGCACGAAGGAACTTGCCCAGCGCCTGGTCACGCGGCTGGCCGAGAAAGGCGCCGTCGAGGCGGCGGTCTCACTGCTGAGGCGGGAGTCCCGGCAGAAGGGCTACCTTAGCCTTGGGCTGGACGAGATCATGGCCGGCCGGCGCTTTCACCCGGGCAAGGTCCAGGCGCTGCTCAACACCTACGAGCCTTTCTTCAATTCCGACGAGTTCCAGCGCATCTACCCTCGCGTCACCTGCACCGTCTGCGCGGTGGCAGTCCAGGACGAGATCAAGGGCTCGGGCTTCCTGATCGGGCCCGACTTGGTGCTGACTAACTTCCACGTCATCCCGAGCTATTTCAAGGCGTCGCCGAACAATCCGAAGGTGTTCGAACAAAACGGCGACGGCAAGGATTTGAAGTTCGTCTTCGACTATCGGTCCGAGCCGCCACCGGACCTGTCTGGGGCGCAGCCCGCCAAGGCTGATTCCACGCTGATCGTGCATGCCGCCGATGCTTGGCTGGTTCATGCCAGGCGATTTCGCGACTGGGACGGAGAAGCCAACGCCACGATGCCTGTCGACAAGGAGTTCGACTATGCGGTGATCCGCCTGGCCAGCGCCGTGGGAAACAGGCCGTCCCGGGTCAGTGGCGGCGCGATGCGAGGATGGCTCCCCCTACCCGAGGTGGCCCCCGGCTACGTCGAACCCCGACGGGTGCTGGTCTTCCAACATCCCGAGGGAACGTCCCAGAAATGGGACGTCGGGGAGTTCGTCAAACTGGATGCGTCATCGACGCGGGTATGGTACAGCGTCAGCACGGCTCACGGCTCGTCCGGCGGCGCGGCAGTCAGCGCCAATGGTGCCTTGTTTGCGCTGCACAACGCCGAGGTCGACGCGACTCTCACCGGGTTGCAGGGCCGCGTGAACCAGGGCGTGCGCATTGACACCATTGCGAAGGACCTGGTCGACTACGCACCCGGTTGGCAAGCTCCCGCCGCGGCCGACGACTCCGCTGTCGCCTTGTGGTCCCTGACCGACAGCATCGACGGTGCTCGACCCGTCATCGGCCGGCGGGTCTTCCGCGAGAACGTCGCGCTGATGACGGCCGACCGCGGCAAGCGGGCCATGGTGGTGCTGGGCGACTACGGCACGTTCGCGCGTTTCACCATCGCGCTGCTGCAGCGGCTGGTGGGCAACCAAGTGCCCATCGCGCGCTTCACCCCCAGCAACATGGGAGAGCTGACGCCGCCGGAGTTCGTGCGGGCGCTGCTGGAGCAGTTGGGTGTGGAGCGTGACCTTGCCGACCCTATGCCGACGGTCCCCGAGACGGAAATGCCGGAGCGCTGGCTGGCGCTGGACTTGCCGGGCTGGGTGGGCCGCCAGCTGGCGCGGCATGCCAAGGTCCAGCCGGGCACCTTCCCGGCCTGGGTCGCCATCGATGTGACGGCGCCGGCGCACGCGCCGGTCCTGTGGAAGGGTGGGCTGCGGGATCTGGTGACTGGACTGGTGGGCGTGCGCGACGCGGGCCAGGCCGTTGATATTTCGGAGCTGCGCTGGGTGCTCATAAGCACCACGCCGCTGCCGGTGGGCGGGGCGACGCGGCTGGAAGAAGACCTTCGCGGCGACCTGGACGCCGAGGACGGTTTTGTCGAATGCATGCAGTTCGCGTGGCGGGCCATCGATGCGTCGGCCCCCATACCGCCCAACTGGCTCGTCGGGATGGCCCGCAAGGCGAAGGCAGAAAACTCCAAGCGGCCGGCGGCCGAACGCTTCCCCGTCCGGAAGGCCCTCGCAAACGCCGTGACCGACGCACTGAACTACGTACCCAGGCGGTGACCGCGATGGCCATCAGCCCCGACATCGTCCCGGAAGACTCTGCGCCGCTGCCCGAATGGGCCGCGCGGGCCCTTAGCGCCGTGGCATCGCGGACCGTCCAGCACCCTCCGTTCGAGTCCCAGCGCCAGAGCTCCGCATGGCCGCTGCTGCTCGACGCGGCCGTGGTGTCAACTTTCCTGCCCCGGCAGCTTGCGCCCGAGGCCGCGTCAGGTGACGAACGGCAGCAGGCCGAGAACACCGTACTCCACTATTCGGACCCCGTGACGACGCCCGATAGCGCGCGCTGGGAGCTCAGGCGCGACGTGCGGGCCGCGGTGCTGCGGCTGGCGCTGGGTCAGGACGACTTCGCCCAAGCGCTGGCGCGAACCTCACAGAGCTTCGGCGATGCCGTCAGCCGGGCGCTTCGCGACACGCTGAAGGGCGTCGTCTTAAAGCGGCTTGAGTCGGCCGACCTGCCGGAACTGGAGGCGATGCGCGCGGCGGCGTCCGTGCTTGGCGATATGGAGTCGCTGCTATCCCTTGTACCGCTGCCCCGGCTGGACCGCCTCATCCGCAAGCGGCGGCTGGTGGAGCAGTTCGAGCGCATCTGCGGCAAGGATTTCAGGACCGAGGTCGTGGGGCGCGCCAGCGAGCTGGAAACGCTGCGCGGCTATGTGGGCGTGATCGCCGCGGAGTCGCTGCTGGACGGCGTCGTTCGCGGCGTGGCGTCAACGAGGCGCGCGATCACGGGGCGCAAGCCGCTAGCTTTCTGGGGCACCGGCGGCGTGGGCAAGACCACGCTGCTGTCGCGTTTCATGCTGGAGCACATCGACTCCGCGCAGGGCAGCTACCCGTTCGCCTATCTTGACTTCGACCGCCCCAGCATCAGCCCGAAGGACCATCTGGGCCTGTTCGCGGAGATCTGCCTGCAAGTGTCGGCGCAGTTCGAGGCGCTAGACGAACCCTTGCGCGCGCTGCGCGCGGAGGCGCTCGAAGGACAGTCCAGCGAGCCCACTTCGGATGCGGATGAGCGGGTAGAGCAACTCGTGGAGGCCTTGCGCAACCAGGTCGACCACTTTCTGCACGAGCAGGAGTCGCTCTTCGAGTGGCCCCGCCCCTTCTTGATCGTACTGGACACCTTTGAGGTGGTCCAGTACGACGCGAACCAGGTGGTCCACCTCGAACGCTTTCTTCGCTTGTTCGTGAAGAGCGGATGGTCCAGGGTGCGGCTTATCCTGGCGGGTCGCAAGCAAGTGGACAAGGTGGGCACGGAGGCTGAGCCCCTGGAGCTGGAGGCCACAGAACTGAAGGGACTGGACGTGGATGGCGCTTCGGAGCTGCTGGTGCGACTGGCGCAGCGCGCCTCCCGGCAACTGTCCGCCAAGGCCGCCGCCGAGCTAGCCGGGCTGCTCGCCATCAAGAGAAACATGCTGACCAAGCCTAAGGTCCATCCGCTGCGCATCCGCATGGTGGGCAGCATCTTCCTGCAGCGGGAAAAGGAAACCGACGAGGACGTCGCGCAGTCGCTCATCAAGGAATTGCAAGGCGGCCTGAAAGGTGGCGACAGCGCCGCCCGCGTGCTGATCGACGGCATCCTGGTCCGGCGCATCATCGACCACGTGGCCGACCCGCGGGTCAAGGCGCTGGCCGACCCCGGCCTGGTGGTGCGCCACATCACTCCGGAGGTGATAGAGCGCGTCATGGCCCCCGGCACGCCGCGCCCAGGCACCGAGGCCGAGCCGGATGCCGCCGATTTCGAGCCATGGAAGGTCTCGCCCGAGGAGGCCCGTGATATCTACCAGGCTTTCTCCAGGGAAATCACGCTGGTGGAACGCGACGGCCCCGTGCTGCGGCACCGACAGGACGTGCGCAGCGAGATGCTGCCACTCATCCGGGCTCGAAGCCCGTACCGCTTCGAGCAGTTGCACCGCCTGGCGTTCGAGCATTTCAGTCAGGCCGCGATCGCTGCCGGCAAGGCCGACAGGCCCGATGAACTCGCCGCAGTCGAGGCGGTCTACCACGGCCTGTGGTGCGGCGAACCGTTGGAGCGGCTGGAGGGCCTCTGGAGCAGGGGACAGGTTTCGAACGCGCGCATCGACCCCGAGGAGTTCGAGCCCGGCTCGCTAGCCGTGCTGTTCCTAAAGGCCCGCAACCGAGAAGGACTGGCGGCCGACGAAGCGCGCCAGCTTCCCCCCCCGATTGCCGGTGCGTGGGCGATCGAGCGCGGCGAGCAGTTCTTGGATGCGACGGACCCCGCCGCCGCCTTCGAGGTGATGCAGGCAGCAGCCGGCCCGAGGCTGGAGGCCGTCGCGTCCGATGCGCCGGAGCTACTGCCTGTGGGCGCACGGCTGCTCTACAGGGCCGGCGCCTGGCAGGACTGCGCGACGCTCACCAGTTATTTCCTCGAGCGGTCACCCTTGCCCTTCGTCCGGTCACCGCTATTGGCCCGCGCGCAACTGGTGCGATTGCTCCTCCATCTGAACGTGAAGTCAGGTCTTCACGACCTGCCGCCTGAGCGAGCCCTGGACGACGCGCTCGCAGTGCTCCCCGCCGTCGCCGGGATCGAGATCGCGAGCCACCTGCTTATCTCCCAGCCCAACAGCAGCCCCGATATGCTCCGAGATACCATCGGCAGACTACAAAGCACGGCATTGCTGTCCTCGCGCAGGGTGCTGCGCCTGGCCATCCTGACAAGCGAGTCAGCGCGCCCGGACCTGGTGGCGGCATGGGTGCGCTCGTCCGACCGATTTCCGAGCATTCAGGGGGGCGCCAAATGGCGTGACAAGCGCCTCGAAGCCCTCCTCGCCGAGAAGCTGCAATTGGGCTCGGCCTCGCCATCCGACGACAAGGAACGCCCATGGCGGCAGCGCCGGGTCGAGATCGCCACGCGCGTAGAGGACGACTGGGACCTGGCAGCCGCCGTCCGCTACGCCATGGTGTTTGACCACAGTGACTGGCAGACGGCGCTGGGCAACGCGCTGACGCGGGCAATTGCCCTGTCGCGCAAGGGCCTAGTCGGCCACCTGAAGGAGATCGGCTTCGTCCCGAGCCGCAGCTCTGCCAATGGCCGGGCCATCGTCCGCGCGGCCGTTCGCGACGGGCGACTGCTGGAGTTGGCCGCTGCGCTGGCGTCACTGCCCGGCGGAGCGATGTACAACTTTTTCCCGCAGGAAGCGGCGCTGGCACAGCGCTTTCCCCAGTCCCTCTCGGACCTCGGGCGGGCGCTGCTGGCCTGGCACGACAGGCTGGGGCGCATGGTGGGCCGAAACACGTAGCGGGCCGGCAAACCCAACTCCTATCAGGAGTGGATTTCCGGGTCAGCGACAGGGGCCGCCGGTTTGGCAACCGCCACTGCCATGCTGGCGCGCGCCTCCTTCTCGGCTTCGTCGAATCCTGGGTTGCGGGGCTTGTAGCTCGGGTCGCCATCCATGCGCAGCAGCGCCGAGAGATGCAGCTTAGAGCCCGCCTCCAGGCGCCTGGGGTGGCCCAGATTCAGGTGCGGGCGGCGGCTCCGCGTCTCCCTGTTCCAGCGCATCTTGGGAAAGAACTCGGCAAGCCTCCAGCTTGGCGTCAGAGATTCGTGCTTCGGCTCGAGCCAGGGCCGTGGCGGAGGGGGTGAGCGCGTCAGCGAGCGCTGGCGCGCATTGGGGTCGACGTGCATGCCGCAAGCCACCGCTTCCTCCAGCATCCACTCCAGGCCGACGCGCCACAGTCCACCCTGGGATTCGGGGTAGCCGCCGCCCACGTCGGCATGCACGCCGGGAAACCAGAGTTCGACGAGATCCTGGCCCGCCACCCTGGTCGTGAAGCGGTTCTGCCGGAAGAACGCGCGCCGCTCGTCGAGCGAGATTGCGTGACGTACGAAGTGCACGCCCGGGTTGTTCGCGGTGAATGGGAAGGAGGCAGGGTCCCAGACCCAGCCGACCGAGGAGACCGTGTCCCATACGCCCAGGAAGTGGATCGGCAGCCGGCGGTCGGTGGACGTGCCGGGGTCGCGCGCGAAGCTGCGCCGGAATTCGTCGACCAGATCCCAGAATCCCTGTTCATCCTCCGAGAGCCGATGGCGCGCCTCGGCGAATTGGCGCAGCACATAGGGCAGCAGGTTCTCGCTGTTGCGCGGCAGCAGGCCGTACATGTGCAGCAGCCCGGCGATCATGCGTGCGGTGTAGGCTCCGCGGCTGAAGCCAAATAGGTACACGCGGTCGCCGCTGCGGTAGTTGTCCATCAGGAAGCGATAGGCGCAGGCGACCTTGTCGAGCAGCCCTGCGCCGAAGGCCAGTCCCGCGATCTCCGAGATGCGCTGGCCCAGCCGCGACACGAAGCCGGGCAGCGGCAGCGTCCCCACGCCGGGGTCGTAGAAGACCAGTTGCCGGTCGTCGTCGCGGCTGAGCGACTGTACCAACCGCACGACATTGGTGTTCTGGTTGCCGAACTGGTTGTTAGTGCCATCGCAGCAGACGATCAGGTTGCGCGGTGGCAACTTCAATTCATTCATGGCCAGGTTCCTCCATCAAACTCAGGCCTTCTGCAGCATGAACCCGGGCGCCGCTACGCCGGGCCACAGCTCGTAGGACACCTCAACTATGTCCGTCCCTCCATTGCGTGGGCTGGCGGGTAGACCGATAGCGCGGGCGGCGGCAATGCTGAGTTCCCCCACCTTAGTGGACGGGCCGCGATCGGCGACGACGCAGTCGACGCTGCGGCCGTGCCAAGTCACACGGGCCTTGCAGCCTCGTACGATACCTGCAGTGCGCTGCACAACCAGCGGCGGCACGACAATGTAGGGTACGGTCTCAGCGTCCACATACGCGCTCGGATCGTTCACAGCCTTGCCGGCATGGCGGTACCAAGTCGTAGAAGCAATGATGCCCCCCGGGAAGACCATGGGTTCGTTGTCGGCGCCGAGGATGACGATGTCGCGTGCCCAGGTCTGGGCGCAGACCACTTTGCTGCCCTGGATCTTCATGCCGCCGTTGGCCAACGATTCGGTACCGCTGTCGTCCATACGGTAGGCCGCGGGGCCGCCGGCCTGACCATTGGCGCCGTCGGCGTCGATGTCGGCGTCGGCCGTGAAGTACACGCGGCCGTCGCTGTCTTCGAAGACTTCGCAGGTGAAGCCCTCGCCGGAAATGGTGCCCAGCGTGCGCGTCGCAAGGATGGATGAGGCTGCAGGCGGAGGCAGTACGGCCGGCACGGGTGGGCCGTCGATGGCGCCGAAGTGCGCCCACACGGCCTGCACGCCCTGACTGTTGATCAGCTGGCGCGCCACGTCGGACGGGCTGGCCGGACAGCGGCCCCACTGGAAGTGGGGCAGGTCGGCCATCTTCCAGTCACCGCCCCAGGTGCAGCCATTGTCCTTGAAGATGGCGCCGACCCATCGGAACCATGCGTCGCCCTCGAGCGGGGACCAGAATTTCGTGCGGTGCACCACGTCCACGGCCAAGCCAAAGCCGTGCCAGCTGTGCAGGTTGGTAAGGGCATTGGTGACCGGCTTGTCGGGTGGCTTCACGGTGCGCCCGCGCTGGTAATACATCGCCGCCAATGCCTGCGAGCGGTAGCCCTCGTAGACGATGGCGTCCAGGCCCTGTCTCTCACATTCGGCGATAGCGGCCTCCACGGCTTGACGGAAAGCTGGCGCCAAGCGGTTCAGGTCGCGATTGACCATCAGTTCGGAGTCGTTCGAACCGGCGCTCACAGTGGAATCTCCCTGGAGTTCACGACGCTGTCACGCCATTCGTGCGGGACGAAGGCTTCTGGCAGTGGCCCCGGCACTAGCCTTGCGCCTGCTGCGTTCGCCCCGGCTGCGGGTGCCACGACGCGCAGCAACGCCGGCGCAGATGGAGCCTGCGCATCCTTAGAGGCGGTGTCAGCCCGGTCCTCACTGCCCTCCTCGCGGCTTTTCTCGTGCGGTTTCACGGTGGAGCGGATTACCATGAACTTGTTCAGCAGGTCGAACCAGAACGGCGCGCCAAGCATGACGGCAAAGGCCGTGATTAGCCAGCCGAGGACTATGCGCAGCGGCGAATATTTGGTTTCGGTGCAGCGCACGGGTTCTACGGCAGTGACGCTGACGACATGGCAGCGCTGCACCGGCGCGAGGCCGTAGAACCAGGCTTGCTTGTTGTCCAACACTTCGAGCCAACCCACGGGCATTCCCACCTTGTCGAGTTCTGCCCGAGCCTTACGGGCCGTCTCCAGCGCGTCAGTGGGCGACCCGGCCGCGCCTGGCGCTGGCGCCTCAACCTTTGCCGCAGCGCTTACCACCGTCTCGCGGAAGGTCTTGTCCGCCGTAAGCCGGCTCATTATGTAGAGCGCATCTACGTTGAGCACAATGGCTGCGGCGATGCCCAGTAAGAACAGCACCGTCTGCGTGCGGCGTTTGTACCAGCCTGAGGCGCGGTCCATGGAGCCATCGAACCAGTGTTGCAGATTTTCTGTAAGCTGCCTGAGGTCGCCGCCGGCGTGGTCGATGGCGCTGAGCACCGCGCGGCGAAGGAAGGGCGAGCTCAGCGCGGCGGCGCGCTCGCGCAGATGCGCGATGGTCAGCAGCGCATCCGGAGCGGTCTCGTTGTCGACGCTGGCCGGCCCACGGCCCACCAAGTCGATAAGAGCTTTGGCGAAGTGTCCTGCCGGGATATAGGAAGGCAGGTTGCGGCGCCGGCTCCAACGCACCTGCATCGCTTGCGACACGCCGGGTATCCAGTTGGTCAGCCGGTTTTCGGTGAGGTGCGCGGGGTCGTACTTGCCCTGGTACAGCGACAATACCAGTGGATGCTCGTACAGGTAGGCCGTAAGCTGACCCTTCTCATCATCCAGCATGGTACGCAGGCCCCGCTCCAAGTCCATGGCACGCCACTTAAAGATACCTTCTAACCATTCTTTGATGCCGGTACAAATCAGCGCCATCAACAGGAATAGGAAGGCCATGCCGATTGCGACTTCGAGAGTTTCCGAGTTGAACATGGAATGCCTTTCGCTTAAACGCGGCACTATTGGAAACCGCCGCCGTGCGCCCGTCATCCCTTATTTTGTTGAAGCCGGACTAGATTGTCCTTAAGACAAGCTGGGAACACCTTGCGCACAGAGAGCGGCTGTCGGCTCGAACGATCGATCGATCGATCGATCGATTAGACCGCTTGGCTAATGAGGAGGCCATATCGATTGTGCAGTTCGAAGAGTTCCTTCTTGAGTCTCTCAGTTGTGGCGAAAATCTCGTCTTCAAACTCCTCAGGATAGTAAGCTTCCGGAAACTCTTTATCCGACAGCGGTACGCCACCATGCTCGGTGCCCATGTATCCATGCCACACGGCGACATGCGTCAAAAATCGTGTAAATGACTCGGGAATCTTGTCGCCGGCTATAAGGTGCGACTTTGTAAGGATTATTGCGACGATTGCTTCATTAGCCGCTACGAACAGCTTGTTAATATCAGATTCAATTTCATCTAATCGACCCTCATCCCAAAGAAGATAGATGGGTTTTCCACGCCGCAAGTACGCATAGATCGGCCCATAGAACTCACCGAGTTGCCGTTCCCGGAAGTCGATCTGAGACTTTAATGTCAGTTCTCTTGTCGTCGCATCAATTTGCAGTTTCTGCTTGAATATCTCCATCTGTTGATCAAGTAGCCGAGTGAATGATTCCTTAAACAGAAAGGCAAAGGCAGTAAGAACAAGGGTGCCAGACAGCAAGCCGGCCGTGAGGTATTTTAGAAATTCCAAAGTATCTCCCATAGTTATGGCCGAATTTGAGCAGTCTAACGACAAACTTTACACGGATATTCGGGCGAGGACCGACAGAGAAAGTAGACATTCTCATCGACAGGGCCGAATGCATAGAAATTGCCGCCGTCGTTCTGACCGTAAATAACATAGTTGATGGGGTCACCACGGCCAATCACCATAAACATTCTTCACGAAGACTGAATACTCCGTTAATGTCGCCATAACCTTACTTCATCAGTAGGTAGAGTGTGGCGGTCACAGGGGGCGCTATAAACGGCAAGACACAGATGAGGAGCGCAGGCAATCGCACCCACCACGGGTCATTTTTGAAATACTTCAAAAGGTCCAAGCGCGGTGGTAGCCACGGCCGCTGTGATGAAGGCTTGTTCTGTTCCATAGGCGAATTCTCCGCCCTTGAAAACCACCTAGCAAATGGTGATAGCTGTTGGACTACTGATTTTCCGTCAATTGGAAGAGCTAACCCTTTGATTTAAAACAAGTATCTAAAAAGCGGCCGCGTTTTCTTGAAATTGACTTAGTTGGGGCATTTTCCAAGCCGCGTTCCCGCCACAAGCTAGCGCTGGCGCGGTCTTGCGGCGTTTTTGGGCGTGTTGGCGAGCATATGCACGTCGTCGTACAGGATGTCGTAGTCGTGGTCGTCGGCGTCATCAAATTACTCGATGCCGTGGACTTTGTCGAAGTCGTTGTGAAACTCGGTGAACTGTTCGTGGAATAACTTGCTCACATTACCAGGTCAGAAGCTATTGACTCGGAGCACTACTTTATTGGTTGTGATGGCTGGTGAGACCTACTTTTGCAAATGCAAACTTTCCTTCAACTTTGGGGGCAGGGTTAGTTTAAATTTGGGGGCAACACTTCTAAGTCTCTGTCACCATTGAAAATTGATTCCGCCTAACTTTGGTGCTGCCCACTAGCGCATCGGATGTCCGACTGTTTACGTACCGATATAGCCACGATTTCGACCAAGCTGCACAGCTGTGACACGGTTCCGTCGCCAAAGCCCAACATTCATCAGCCTGTCTCGTTTGTAACCACATCGACGATGACCGGCCGACCACTTTGTCCTACCGGAGGTGTCTCGAACCTCGGAGCGGGTCACCGCCAAGTCGCCTGAACCCGATCTCGGACCTGCATCACCGCCCCCGTCGCTTGGGTCCGTCCCGGTGCCCCGGGTGGCGCCGCTGGCCAGCTGATGCGCTCAAACCCCGGCAACATAGCCGCCGTAATGAACCGCGTTCGCAGCGCATACACATGCCGATCCCCGCTGGTGCGCTGCTGGGTCAGATAGAACCGGTGCGGCTGCATCACATGCAGATAGTCCCGCGCCCGTGTCATCGCCACATACAGCAAGCGCCGTTCTTCCTCGATATCGGCGCTATTGCCGGTACCCATGTCCGAAGGAATGCAACCGTCCACCGCGCGCAGCACAAACACTGCCTTCCATTCCTGCCCCTTGGCCGAATGGATAGTCGACAGCACCATGTAGTCCTCGTCCCGATAGGGCACGCCGGACTGGTCGCTGGTGGCATCGGGCGGGTCCAGCGTCAGGTCGGTCAGGAAGCGCTCTGTGCTCGCGTAGCCACTGGCGATACGTTCCAGGTTCTCTATGTCGGCCCGCCGCGCATCGGCGTCATCGTGTAGCCGTTCCAGGTGCGGCAGGTACCACTGCTTGGCCAGGCTGATGTCGGTGGGCCAGGCCAGCTGCGGATGGCGCAGACCCCGGTACAAGCTGACGAAGGCCTGCCATTCCATCTTGGCGCCACCGGGTGGCTCAAAGCTGTCCAGTACCGCCTGCGGGTCGGCTGACGCTGCCATGGCGTCCAGGAACCGGGTGGCTGTCACCGCCCCGATGCCGGGAATCAGCTGGGTGACACGCATCCCTGCCAGCCGGCCCCGCGGGTTCTGGGCGAAGCGCAGGATGGCCAGCATGTCTTTCACATGGGTGGCTTCCAGGAATTTGAGGCCACCAAATTTCACGAAGGGGATGCCGCGCCGCGTCAGTTCCAGCTCGACCGCAGCGCTGTGCGACGAGGTGCGGAACAGAACGGCCTGGGATTTCAGGCGCAGACCGGCTTCCCGGTGGGCCAGTACCCGCTCGGCGACCCAGCGCGCCTCATCGGCTTCATCAGGCACCAGCACCAGCTGCGGTTTCATGCTCGACACCTTGTCGGTCCACAAGGTCTTGGCATAGCGTTCTCGCGCCTGTGCGATGACCGCGTTGGACGCTTCCAGGATCGGCTGCGTCGAGCGGTAGTTGCGCTCCAGTGTCACGATGCGGGCCACTTTGCCGCCCTGGCCGGCCTGGCCGTCTTGGCCCACCCCACCGAACTGGTGCGGGAAGTCCAGAATGTTGCGCACGGTGGCGCCGCGGAAGGCATAGATCGACTGGGCATCGTCACCTACCACGGTGACACCGGCACCATCGGGTTTCATACCCAACAGAATTGCCGCCTGCAGCCGGTTGGTGTCCTGGTATTCGTCGACCAGCACATGGTCGAAGCGGTTGCCCAGTTCGGCCGCCAGTACCGGCTCGGTCACCATCTCGGCCCAGAACAGCAGCAAGTCGTCGTAGTCCAGCACGTTCTGGGTTTGCTTGGCTTCGACATAGCCGCGGAACAGGGCTTTCAGCTCACTTTCCCAGGCAGCACACCAGGTGAAGGTCGAGGCCAGGACCTCGGCCAGCGATCCTTGGGTGTTCACCACCCGTGAATAAATTGCCAGGCAGGTGCCTTTCTGCGGAAACCGGTTCTTCGTCGCCGACAGGTTCAAGTCATGGCGCACCAGCCCGAGCAGGTCTTCGGAGTCACTGCGGTCATGGATGGTGAAGGCCTCATCCAATCCGATGCGCAGCGCATATTCCCGCAGCAGGCGGGCGCCGACACTGTGGAAGGTGCCGGACCAGGGGAGTGAAGGTAACGGTGCTGTAGGCAGACTGCCCGTAAAGGAAGAACTTGCTTGGCTGGCTTTCAGTACCCGCCCCATGACGCTGGCCACGCGGCGTTCCATTTCGACAGCCGCCCGGCGGGAGAACGTCAGCAACAGGATGCGCTGGGGATCGGCGCCGTGCAGAATTAGATTGGCCACCCGGTGGGCCAGGGTATTAGTTTTACCCGAGCCCGCACCGGCAATGACCAGCAGCGGCCGGGTGTCGGCAGCCTGGTCGCCCAGGCCATGGCGTACCGCTTCCTGCTGGGCCGGATTCAGCTCGGCGAAGAGATCGGTAGGGGCGGGCGTTACGATGGGCATAGGCGCGTCGGGAGCTACCTATACTGTATATCAATCCAGTTATGTGTGACCCATGCTGACTTTGACACGGTGAAGGGACGACTCTATGGCCATCCTGGTGGGCACCGCATCCTGGACTGACAAGTCCCTGGTGGCTTGCAAGCGCTTCTACCCCAAGGGCGTCAGCAGCGCAGAAGACCGGTTGCGGTTTTACGCTTCGCAGTTCCCCACTGTCGAAGTTGATTCCAGCTACTACGCCATGCCCAGTGTGGAGAATTCCCAGCTGTGGGCCGACCGGACCCCGGATGGCTGCTTGTTCAACGTGAAGGCGTTTCGGCTGTTCACGGGACACCAGACCTCACCGCTGGCACTGCCCAAGGACATCCAGGCAGCCTTGCCGGCCACCGGTCGCAACATCGTTTACTACCGGGACCTGCCGGGCGAGCTCATGGATGAGATGTGGCGACGCTTTGTCGCGGCATTGGAGCCGTTGAAGCGGGCGGGCAAGCTGAAGGCAGTGCACTTCCAGTTCCCACCGTGGGTTCAGCGCAACCGCTCAGGCCATGCCCATGTGCGGGAGTGCGTGCAGCGCATGGCTGGCCACCTGGTGGCGGTGGAGTTCCGGCATGCATCCTGGTTCGAAGGGGATGCCCGGCAGGGAACGTTGGACTTCGAGAGGGAACTGGGTGTGGTGCACACGGTGGTGGATGGTCCGCAAGGATTTGACAACAGCGTGCCGGCAATCTGGGAAGCCACCCATCCGGAGCTGGCCATTCTGCGGCTGCATGGGCGCAACCAGGAGGCGTGGAACCAGAAGGGGCAAGCGGCATCTTCGGACCGCTTCAACTACGACTACGCGGAGGCGGAGCTGGCCGGGCTGGTGAATCCGATCCTGGAACTGGCGACCAAGGTTGGCACGTTCCAGGTGGTGTTCAACAACAACATGGAAGACCAGGGGCAGCGGAATGCGCGGACCTTGATGAGGATGTTGGGAGTGCTCTCCGGACATCGGGAAAACCTACCGCCATCGTTGTTTGACTGAGCACATGCGGATCAGGGGGGGGCGGCCATCGCTATCGAAGAGCGGCCCCCGGCAACCATTCCATGCCCGTGCGCTGCTCCAGCTCGCCATAGGTGATCGGTGGTCCAGGGCGGGCTTCTGCAGAGTTCTGCTGCCAATGTGCCCAGGCACGCTGTGTCGTAGCGTCGTAGACCAGTTTGAATAGATGCGTCGGAACGCGCACCTGGTTGGCGCCTATCGCTGGACTTCCGGGGGCGAACACCGGGCCGGTAATGACATACACATCCCCCTGGGCGCGCAGGACATAGGAGCGCGTGTCTTCTTCGATCTTGGCCCAGGCGCCGGCATTCTGTTGCGGGTTTTGCGGAACTACGTTGGCTAGGCTGAACGACTGCTCCATGGCCGTCGGATTGAACATGTCACCTGCCGGCGCCATATGCCCCCGGGAATAGCCAGATCCCTTGTAGTCGCTGAGTTCGGCGCGTTCGGCCTGGGGCAGACGGGCATCCGCAAAGAACCTGTCCGTCCGCTTTTGCGCTCGGGCCTGCAGCAGGAGCTGGCGGTTCAAGCGCTCTGCCACAAAGGCAGGTGTCCGTGTGCTGCCGTTGTGCAGCACGGCGAAACCTTCGTAGCACAGCTCGCGTTGCTGGGGAATGCCGGGAACCATGGGAGCGATCCCATTCGCAAAGAACTGCGGGCAGGCGGCAAACCCCGAGGATGCTGTGGTTTTGCTGTGCTCGGTACCGGATCCCGTGGCCGTTGGCTGCAGGCCGCAGCTGGTGGTCTGGAATGCCACGACCGCAGCGGTAATCAGCGCGACACCAAAGCGACGCACCGTCGCGGAGGGGAGGTTCTGGCTGTGGCGAGGGCTGGAATGGGAGCTGCGACGCTTACGAGACTTCTTCTGGGTCATGCGGCGCGGAGTTTACGCGGTCAGCCGTCATTCAAGGTTCATGGCACGACTGATCTCTGGGGCAATTTAAATACAGGGTTCTGGCGGCAGACCGAACTGTTTCCGCACCTGACATCCAGCTTGCTGCCAGTGATTGTGAATATCCCTTCCAAACTGAGGCGGCGACCTCAATCGTGACGTCTTGTCCGAGTTCCTGCAATGCGAGTTGAACATTGCGTGCGTCTGATACCTGATCGTCGTCCAATTGCAAAGCCAGGTTTGAGGCGCTGCAGTGTTGGATCCATCTGGCCAGATCTGACGCAAATTTCTGCGCATCTTCGCCCATCAGCTTGTCGAAATCAGGGCTTCTAAATTCACACCCTACTGGTGGCATGGCGTCCCAAGCCAAATCTTCGTCTGAGGGTTAACGGCGAGCGCTGGATTCTGAAGTTGCCGAAATCCGGTCCCCTGGGCCGATCCAGAACTCGTGGGACCCGCAATGCTCGGTAAACACTGCGACGCGATAAATGGCCCCCTCAGCGGGTGTTGCACCCACGTAAAACGCCCGCCGAAACGTCAGATCGGTGCCATCCTTGAATTGGACATGGACACCATCATCTGAAAAATCTGCCGCCAGCAGGTTGTATTCAAGAAGGTCTTCGGCAGAGCGGCCCAGTCGCTTTGAAAGTGCAATCTGCCAGTTTTCCAACATACCGAACCACGGCATGACTGCTCGTCGTTTGAGGTGATTGAGCTCTTCCTGGGCTGTAACCCGGATAGCGTCCTGAGAGGGCACGTCGTCCTCACTAGAGATGCGGTCCAGGCGTGCTCCTCGCACGTCCACGGTTGCGACTGCGTAATCAAGCCAAGACTGGAAATTGGTGGGTGGGGCCGGTCTATTCATATCAAACCTCCATATTTCGTTGTGTAGTTCGATGACATCCAATGGAAATCCGAATGGGTCGACCTATTGAATCGAAAAAACTGACGAGTCCGACACCGGGATACGCGGCTTGCTACCGACGGGGCCAAGGCCGTTTTCCGCCAAAGCAAACCGTGGCTACCGCTTAGCCAGTGCTTTGATGACCTCGGCATGCGTTGCCATCACACGCTTTGCGGCGGCCATGACCACCCTGGACCCCTTCTTGCCGGACTGATCCATTGGCACGGGGCGCACCGGCTCCCGTTGTTCCTTGAGAACTAAGCCATACGTCTTTTTCATGCTGGTCCTGCTGGATGTGCTGGATGTGCCGGGTTCTGCCTGCTTGCCAAGTGGATGCCAGAGCTGCTATGGCACTGTCAAATGGAATCCCGTCTGTCACCGAATCCGCCAGATCGGTTCCATGAACTTGACCCACTCCCGGTAGCCCGCCCTCAGCGCCAGCGCATCAGCCAAGGCATGGTGCGGAAGAAAACCGTCTGTGTACGTGGCCGCATGTGCCTGCTCAAATACAGGATGGTTGGTAGTGGTTCGCCCAAGCAACCGCATTTCGCCGACGTTGGGTGGCGGGGGGTGATCGCCATCAACCGCACAGGCTTCATTGAACAGCACGCCGTCACCTTTGAAGTCAAAGATAACGGTTACCGGCTCGGGCAAGGACGCAAACCAGGCATGTAGCCGAGTGGCCAGTTCGGTACGGCTGCAAGCAGCACCCGCCACGCGGCCCAATTGGGGCCATACATGCTCCCGAACGAAATCGCTGCAGTCCTCAACGGCGTAGTCGTTCCGTTCGGCATAGAACTCCCGGCCGTCATCGCTCACGAGCGCAAGACTGATCAAGTCCAACTTCTTCCCGAACCCTGGGAATTCGGTGTCAAGAAATACGAGCATCTATGAACCCTCACGCTGTTCCAGACACCGCGATCCAGGCTCGATACCCGGCCATCAAGGCGCGGGCATCGGCCAGGGCATGGTGCATAGGAAGTTCCTCCGCGTATGTCTCATTCGACGCTGCGACAAACCTAGGGTGGGCGAAGATGGCGCTATCCAGAAACAGTTGCTTCCCAAAATCGCCCGGCGGATTCTTTTGGGGACGGCCCAGCATGGCTACCGCGAGCAGTTGCCAATCATGTTTTGAATCGAAAACGAAGGTTGCAGGTGCCGGAAACTGCCCTACCCAGTCGCGCAGCCGGTGGGTCAACTCCAAGCGGCTGCAAGTCGCACCCGGCACGCGGCCTAGCAGGGGCAACACGTTTTGATGTACAAAATCGCTGCACTGGTTGGGGTAGTAGTCGGTGCGCTCGGCGTAGAACTCCCGGCCATCCTCGGCCACCAGCGCCAGACTGATCAAATCTGGCCGCTCCAGCTTTGTGAATTCGGTATCCAGAAAAATCAGCATTTGTTACTCCTCCTCAGCTCTTCCAGTCGTGCCACCAACAAGGCGAGGGCACCAGGATCTGACAGGCCGGTGCTGCCATCGGTACGAACTAATTTGCTCTGGTCCGCCTCTGCCCAGCCCTCCGGCTGATCGTCAATGGCAACCCAATTTGCAAGGCCCGCTCGACCGGCATACCGTTTGATCTGCTGGTAACGCGTAGCCTGATCCCACCAGGTCAGCTGCATACGAAAGCCCGCCAGCGGTGCGGCCATGGCACTGTGCCAGGTCGCGCCGATGACGCACCCGCGCAGCGCAAGCGGCAACCAGTCGCGGGCGCGGCTAAATGAGAGCTCACGTGCCCAACTCGTACTCAGGACGACTTGCAGATCCGGAAAATCAGCTGCCACGTCCACCAGCAACGGTGCCCACATAAACAGCTGTCCTTCTCCTTTCAACGTTGGGCGACCATTCACCAGGTAAGCCGAATCTGGATGAAGGACGCCGTCGTAGTCTAAAAACAAAATCATATGTATCCCCAGTTAGACAGCGATACCACGGCTGAAGCCGGTGTGAAGCTGTTCAGCTCCATGAAGGCTCCAAGAAGTTTTCTTTGATTTCCTCGACTGTGAGTTCTGACGAATTGCGATAGCCATTTGTGAGTCGCAGACAGTCCTGTTTATCACCCGGAAGCATGGCTGTCCGATCGACACTCGGCCCCGGGTTCGCGATGAACAGGTGTTGACGGAGTAACGCGGCGTACTTGTTGAACCATTCGGCGTCATGGGCGCGCATCCACTGGTACAAACTGCTGTCCTCTTCGAGGACGCTATGACGAGATCCAGCGCATGCCGATTTGGCATCGATGAGCTGCTGCTTATGTGTTTTCATGAAGTGACCTCGACATGCGCCGGTTTGAAGGCACTTGTTTCAAGAATCTTCCCAGGGCGTTTTTCTGTTTTATCGACCGCAATTCCCGATGGATTGATATTGGTGACTGTATGCATAGCCAAAGCTATGGGGCGTAAATTGGGGTACACGTTGATAGTGGCTTGGTAAAGGCTCGGGGCGACCTCTTTCAACCATTCGCTGTCATTGACGAACATCGATTTGCAGAAATCGCTGTGGCGTGCAACGATGAGCTCGGTGTACCGAGCCTTTCTAACCAAATACAAAACCGCAATTCTGTTGTTTGATCTTCGGCGACTATCGTCGTCAAATCGGAGTTCATGCACCGCTCGTGCTGCAGCTTGGCGCCGATCTAGCTGACGCTTGTCTGCATCCGATAACGAGTCCAGCAAGAAGCGGACAGTATCAGATCTTGCCCATAAGTTGGTCCCACCAGATCCTTCTGCCAGACGCTCAATAAGGGCGCTTGGAACACCGTGAATTTTGCCGGCGCACCGAAGACGATCTTCAAGGGTGTCGTCTACAGGGGTCGAGTTTCCGTTGGCGCCGTCCAGCTCGCAAAACTTTCCTCCATAGAAAATTTGTCGCTTAGCTAGAAAACTGAGAGCAAAAGCTATCGACATCACGGCGGCAGTCGGATTCGAGTTCAAATCCATTCCAAGCAGCGCCCGTTTGAGAATTCCGGGATTTGCACCACACACTGCGGCGGCATCGTCGAAGGAATCCGTTCCCCATTCTGCGGCGAAAGCCGCTGTGACTGCGGTGCCCTCCTTGGCAGAACATTCTGCTGCGGCTTCGACCAGATGTGTTCGTATCTTCGGCTGAAGAAGCCATGCATTTCCTTTGAATGCACCAACGAGAAGATCTACGAAAAGCCGATACATGTCTGCTTTCGGTAGGGTGAGATTGACGCCCGATGTGCAGCCGCAGGCCGGACAATGCTTTAAATCCAGAATCGTGCTAACGATCCTGCCACTTGAAATGGTGAGTTCTTCGAACTCTTGTCCACATTTTGAGCAAGCTTGCTGCAGAGGAATATTGTGGGACGGACAATGCGCAACGCCTATCACTTGATGTAGTACTCGGGCGCATGCCACACCGACGTCACGTAGATCTTCGTCCACACATTCTGGACATCGCCGCACAGTTGATGAAACGGGAAGGACTCGATGCGGGCCAGTTTTAGGGCGAAGTCCCTGCAGCAAGGTTTCTTCAAGTTTCGCTGCATGTTCCTCCTGGCGTAAAGCCAATAAGATGGGCGCGGCACTGTACCGCCTGAGGGCGGTACGTAGGTCCTCTGACGGAGGTAGACAACGTTGGGCGATCTCTCCAATTCCCCAGCCGTGGAAAACGCGTGTCGAAATTTTGAGGCCGAGTTCACACTGCTGAACGAGCATGGTGATCCGGACGATGGATGCCAACGTGGTGCCCTCTGGATAGAGTGGAATCATGAGGCGGCCTTCCCTGGACCGATCTTGCGATTAGAGGCCCCATTCTGCTTCGACATCCACGCTCTTTTAGCCTCCTCTCGCGCCCAAAATTTTTTCAAGAACATAAGAGGCTGATCACGCATCTTTGCGAATAGCTTCTCGTCTTTGCTGACATAGGCTTCGATAATGTGGTGCAACCCAATCATCTCCGCTGAGAAATATGCGTTGTCCATGTGCGTGCGGGTAACACGCTTGGCACCAGCGCGAATGGCTTCCTTCAACGTGGCACAACGGTAGGTCGATAAAAATTTTGGTATACCGCCGGTCCGCTCGTAAAGGACTTTCGCGAGGTCTGGGATCTCCTCGTCCTTCTCGTCAAAGCACCTCCACGTCCAGATCCCGGGGACGAGGTCTTCGGCCCAAGCTGCATCGGTATGGTCATAGGCAGGCGCCATTTCAAATTTGCCTTTGGACGTCAGTCTGCCTACGTCCTGCGTGAAATCCAAGATGTGTTCAAACGCGAGAGGATTGCCGATCACAACCAACGGTATGCCCTCGTTCATGATTCGCAAGAAGGAGCCCGCAAACTCTTTGCCGAGGACATCAGAACTGGTTTGCTTTTCTTGCAGTTCTTCCAAAATCAAAACCCCGCATTTATGCAAATTGAGCCAGTCGATGATCTTGCTAAGTTTGTCCGGGACTTTCATCCTTAGTCGCCGAATCTCAACGCCATAGGAGGTGTCAAGCGCTTGGTCTAGCGCATCTGCAATGTTGTGGTACAGGCTGGACTCTCGCGCGTCGTTAGGTAAATGCACACGCAAATGAACGAGTTGTTTCAAATAGGACCAACCGCATTCCTCGTGCGGACCATGCTCGATAACTTGCGGCAAGTGGGCCAAGACGTTGCTGACCGTGTGTGTCTTGCTCACCCCTGTGGGTCCAAGCAGCATCATGCCCATCGCAGTGATAGAGAAATTGGCGAGATTTCCTAAGTCAGCTTCAATGACGTGTCGGTCGAGGTGCACGGAGCGTTGATAGATGCGTCGTCGATTCTCCCGAAGCCGGGGGTCACGTCGCCGAAGCGACGTGAGGATCACGTTGTACAACGCCACGGCAATGGAAATTGAAGTCTCCACTGGTATAAACAAGTCGTAGAGCGACTCGACATGGCTCTCGAGCGGGGGAAAGCGGTATGGCTTCGTCCAGGTCTTTCGAGGGTCATAGAAGAGCTTTTCGCTCCATTCCTCGAAAGACATTTCGTGCGGCAACTTCTGTAAAAGTGGATTGCCCGCATCGAATTCGGCAACATCCTGGTAGGCGGCAATGTTCATTTTTTTGGTGTGCTGTTTCTAGTCAATCAAGACGCGTTTGCTGCGATATCGCGCCATCAGTTTTGCTGTTGCATCCGCAATCTCTAGGGCCTGCTGATCGTCCGGCGATGCCTGCATCTGCGTCGTCTCATGAGAGGTTTTCTTATCTGCTTCAGGCATGGGTGCCAACAACTCAGGCGGCGGGTTGGGCTTCTGAACCTCGCCCAGACCAAGCTGTTGCATGCGGTGAAGTCGCCTTTCCTGGACCACGTTGGCGCGAAGACTCTGCTGTCGCGGTGCGATAATTTCTCCGCCTTGTGCCACGACCTCACGAGCCTCTTTGATCTTGGCTTTTTTTGCGGCCTTGTTGACGTCACGGTTTTCCTTGACGATCTTGTAGTCGCACTCTTCGAGAGAGGCGCGGCCAGCGCGCCCAACCCTTTTGCGCTCTTCAGAAAACTGGATGTATTCCACTAAGGTGAAGGAGCGGCACTCGACATCGAGATCCTGGTTATCAAGCCGATGGAACTGGCCGCCGTACTCGAAATAGCAATGACCAAGCTCGTCCGGTTTTAGTTTGATTTCCACCTGGCGTTGAACTGCACGTCGAGCGGATTTGTCGCATAAGCCCGATTGCCGCAACCAAGGGCTACTGAAAATCAAGCCGTCTATGAGTTCGCGTGGGTCAAGGGGGTTGTATAGCCGAATCCCTTCTCGATGAAGGACACCATCTAGCGACGGCAGGCAACGAGTGCGCAGGCTATCAATGTCCGACGGCGTGCTGGCTACATACGCATTGCTGACATACCACCGATAGATGGCCGCCCTGGTGGCCGTCACACCATCTCGGATCATCTGGGGGATCAGAAGACCCGGCACCAGATCTTCGTTGTTGTGGCGCAGAATGGCTTGAATGACCGAGCGCATGTTCTCCTCAAAGGTCCGGCAAGCGTCGTCCTTCCGATCGGGCTCTCCTCGGGCGCGACGACGGCCTTTAGTGGAGGCAGCTGCTTGATGATCCGCGTGGGCGTGCAAGCTGCGATGAGAGGCTTCCAGGATGTTTTTCAGCACGGCGGCGTATGCCGCCGTGATTTCCATCGAGGCGCCGACCAGGGTGAGTGTGTCTATACCTTCTTTACTTTTGAGCTCACCGTTGTCCAAGCGCACGCCTTTGGGCATTAGCACATACCAATCGTCGTCGGTGATGGGGATACCGTACTTAGCACACATCTCAACCTTGCTTGTTGCCGCGCTCAGGATCGCGAGCAATGAGGTCCTGGTGCTCGGATGTTCGAAGCCACAATAGACGCCCTGGATGTACTGGGTGCGAACATCCATGACCACAGTTCGGTAGGTTGTTGGCAGTACGAGCAAGCGCGAGAGGCTAGAAACGGGGGTCTGGTCTTCCGAGGTACTGTCGATCAAAGCCATTTGCCCTACGGCTCTGATGCCGTATGTGGAAGCGGCACGACGCGCCCGCTCGCACATGTCATACGTATGCTCGCCAATATTCAAGCGCCTTGCAGAGGTCAAGCCACGTGTCATCGCCGCGTTACGGAACTCAGCTAGTGTGGGGCGTTCGCCGGGAGGAGCCAGTGCGAATTTGCGTCCGTCCTTGCCCAAAACGACTTCCACACCAGACCAATACTGCGCGCAAGTCAGCAGATAGGAGTGGTATTCAGAGACGCCCTTCTTCTTGTACCGCTGCCTTCCTTTGGCCAAGTTTTCCTTATCTGCGAGGGTTGCGACGTATCCTTTGGTCGGCTTGATCTGGTCTATGAAATCCTTTGGCGGTCGGCCAGGTTTCGTTTTGAATTCCTTTAACTGACCGGGGGCCCCTAGGCGAAACTTTGCAGGCAAGAGTGCGTTTGGGTCACCACATCCATATAGCCACAAGCGCAACGCTTGGCGCACGCCAATTGGATTCGTGTGCCCTAATTCTTTGGCACGCTCCTGCACCGCGCGCGGTAACGCGTTGTATTCCAACAGGTCTTCAACGCTGTACTGTTCTAGGATGGGGGCGATCCAACTTTGTTTTTCTTGTCGCTCTCTCAACCAATCCTTGAGATTGGCCCGTTGACCGACCAGGCCGTTCTGACAAATTCCCGCTGAGAGCTGCTGGTCTGTTAGCCGCCACTGTGGAGGGGGCACAAAGTCAACCAGGGTCAGTTCGCCGTTGAAGCGTTCATTGTGGCCGGTATCCTCCAGTGACGCGACTGTGACGACCTGTACATCAGCTACATACCATGCGGTGTATGTGTTCTGGCCTTTTCTGGTTGATCGACAGGGGATGAAGTAAGCCAATTCACCGTTGCGGCTCACGTGCACAATTCGGCCGACGTCGGAATACGCGTCGTCCGTGTGGCAGCGGATCATTTTGCCCAAGGGACCAGGCGTCATAGCGCTCCTCCCAATAGTTGTTGGCGCATTCGCCGTTTGACGTTTCCTCGGTCTCGTTCCAATGGCACCCAAGGACGAATTTGTCGGCTCAGGTCAATATCGATAAGACCCATCCACGCGGCGGCTCGGAAGTACGTCTCCTGAACTTCGGGTTCATGCAGCGAGGTGTGGTTGGCCGCATGTGTCTTGGCATCCCTTAAAGGGCGGTCATCGGCCACCCGCATCAAGGCTTCGGAATAGCGCTGAAGCAAGCTCTTTTCAACTTTGAAGTCGAAGTCTTCCTTCAAGGGTCTGAGCCAGTCGAGCTGGCTATAGAGCACCTCGGGAAAAAGGCGGCCGTCGATCAGCACATGGCTGGCCTCAACCTCCTGGGCGTAAAGGCGCTCCATGTCGATGCGTTCATGCATGCGTTGCCGATTGGGCGCACTTTGAAGCAGTTCGTGGGGCTTACAGCTACAAAGCACAAGCCTTTCAGAATGCCATTCCCCCAGGGTGACTAAGAAGTCGATAGTGGCCACGAAAGGGATCTTGCTACCCGGGTACACACCATGGTCGATGTCGGCGGCGCGGCAGATGGAAAGAAGCCCACGCACGGGGCGGCGTTGCCGATCTATTTCGCGATTGGTGCCAATCAAAGGATGATGGTGAGGGAAGGGCCAAAGTGGAAACTGTTCGCGGATTTCCCTGCAGCCTAGCCACGCAAGCACATTGGCAGTGGATTTTTCGAGGCCAGAAAGTAAATGCAGAGCTCGCGTGTACTGGGGCACAGCAAAGACCTGGAGATTGGACACAGGGGAAGACAGTTTTCTGCGGATGCGAATCCACGGCCTATACAGGTTATGTCGTCCCGCTCCATCGCCAAGGGCCATCTGGCGGGCGAGTTTTGCTAACGTCATGGCTTTGCTCACGATGCGTCCCCCGTGGTGGAGAGATCACCTGTCGTATGGCGTTCTGATGAGATAGGCGCTTTTTGATCCCAAGGCAGGCGTAGCTGCCGGCTATGTCTTGGCGTGACCCAAGGCAGCAACCGGTGCAATTGATCCGGATTGTTGGCGTCGAGCCACCGGTAGGCTCGGTTGCAGGCCTTCAGAATGTCGACGCGCAACGCATCCGGGTGTGACGCCAAGAATGTTTTGATCTCAAGGACGCAGTCGGTTTTGGCACGCTGACGGATGGCGCGTTGCCATGCTTTCTTCAGATCAGGGTCGCGTCTTAACCAGCTGTCGATTTCATATTCGGTGATATGACCGCCTTCAAGTACGAACTTCTTAAAATCGGATGTCTCTAGCGCCCGGTAGATATGTTCGGGAGCTGACACGCGGCGTTCGCGACGCGGTAGTGCGTCGAACAATTCCCTTTCAGGCTTTCGTGCGCGGGCACCGAAGTACTCTCTAGCAAGGCCTTCACTAGAAATATTTCCATGCCACGAGAGGGCAAGGGACCAAGCCAAAGGGTCATAGTGACGGTTGTCACCCGACAGCAGTGCCCGTAGCCAGGCACATGCCTTCAGACGCTGGATATCAGGAACAAATAGGTCACCACAGTAGTGGCGCAACTGTTCCTCAAGAAGCGCACGCTCACCGACACGCCATTTCAGCTCGCTTGCGCAAAGCCCCGCTTGTCTAAAGCGATCCTTCAACATGACTTGGAGGACGGCCGTTTCGAGATGGTGACTGGAAGACATCCATCGCACCACGGAAGCGAGCCGCAGTAACTTGAGTTGTGCCTGCACCGAGAGCGTCGGTTGCAAGGCGGTAGTGAAGACTAGGTGTGGAAGAGTCCAGAGAGCATTTTCTTGCTTGGGTGCTGCAACGTAAAACAGTACGACGCGATGTTGTTCGCAAAACCAATCGCCTGGGCACTGATGTGAGGCGTTCCACCACGTGATGGAATCGAGGCCCAGTTGCTGCTGCGCGCATATCCAACAAAGCTTTAGGACGCTTTGCTGTCCTACGTACCGATTGAGTCCAGATCGTGCTCGGGCAACTGACGGTGCTTCTTTTTGGCATGCCCTGAAGAAACCAAGCCTGTTGGTAGATGGCATGAGCGCCATATACGCACCCAGTCCCGAACGTGCTCGAAGGGTGTGTTCCGTTGCATCGATTGCACCTGCCGTCGCGATTTGCAAGTATTCCAAACGCGACGGGACATCGGTGTAATGACGGGCGTTAACATCCCCGAACAATAGAAGGGCAGTCTCCTGCGGCGACTCACCACGGGTTGCCTGGTGAAACCGCCCGCACACGCTGTACACGGTTTCGGTGGGAAAGGGATGCGGGAAAAATGCTACTGGCATGCCATTGAGCTCCGCTTTCAAGCGAGGAACTTGACCATCCCTGACACCATGAGTTATTCGTGGCGCGATTTGCCTGTAGAGGCAAATCGATGGGGCGTATTGATGCTGGAGACGACGGCCATACCGTCGAATATTTTGTCTTTGTGGACCTACCAGGCCATAGGAATGCTTGCCGCGAATTGCAGCAACTTGTTTAACTCTCATGTGAATCGCCACGCTTATGGGTGTGCGCAGGGCGCAAATCGCCCTGGGCTCATCACACCCGGTTGAAGACGTCTTTAAGTGCAGTTTTGGGGCGTAAGAACACCCATCACCCGTGATATTTCGGGCGAGCAGCGGCAGAAAATGGAGAGGGCGTTCCTTGACCGAGTGATCGCGTTGCGCGATACTTAACTTCTGTGGAGTCGGATCGCTATGCGGTCATGTGGACGGGACAAGCCCTTTGGTTTGTCCCGTTTTACATGGGAGTCTCCAGTGTGTTTCGGCGTTTCAGACGCGTGCGCTGGATGCGAGGTTCTCCCGCCACTTGATCCTGGACAGTGAGCAACGCGTGTAATGCTTCAAGCAGTGCGGGATGAAGCGTTTCAAGCCGCTCCCACAAGTCATTGCAAAACAGGTAGGTCTTTGTAGACGCTTCTGACGAGAGCACAAAGCGTCTATTGGATGAACGTAGCGCCTTCTCTAGACGGCGCTGCTCCTCAAGCCCTAGTTCCGCTGCCAAGGTGAGCTTATGCAGAAACTCCTTGCTTGGCCCCCTTGTGCCTAACTCAATTGACGACACATATGCCTGCTCGTACCCAATAAAGCGAGCAAGATCTGCCTGCGTCAATCCGAGCTGGAGACGAAGATCCCGCAGAAAAATCGATACAGGCGTTGACACGTTCGAAAGCAGAAGGATGTTGTTAATAGACCTAGAACGTTGAGTATAGCCAAGCAGGCATATTTTTGCTCACAATTATTGAGTTCAATATTTGCATTAAATAATGTATACACAAACATGATTCGTGACTTACTTAGAAGATAGAGACGAACGAGTTTTGCCGCAAAAGCATTTGAGCTAGGGCGATATCCCGACAGAGACGACATGCTTTTTCAGAGTCGGAGGCTGCTCGATGGGAGGCGCCCCTAGCATTGGCGACGGAAACGGAATCTGGCAAATCCATGCGATAGATATCTTTTCCGTGTCGAAGCGGTCCTAAGCCCCATTAGCCAGTATCAAGTTCGGGTGAGCGGTGCTATCAGCAGGGCGGATGGAACCACCAAAGTCCTTGAAAGATCAACAGATGAGGTGGTTGCAATGTTTCGATACATGAGTTTTCTTTTTATGGAAGTGGTTCCATTTGCCCAAGGTTGATGTGGAGGGCGAAATATTCAGCGCCCACTTGGAACTAGCAAAGTTGGTTTTAATGGATGCGAAAGGCGTCGTTAGGAAAGCAATTTTTAGGTAGTTGATAGCCATAAACGGAGGCTGCCCGACAGCCCAAATCCTGTAATTGGTCTTCCCGAAAGCAGCCCTGACCAACACTCCTTAATGCTTCGTTGCGGGCTTGCAAGCAGGCCAACCGTGTGCGGCTTCGGGCCCGGTGTCGTCGTTCGACCTACCGATGCCGACGACCGCTTCGCAGCGGATTCGGTCCTTCACTTTGCTGAATTCGACGCCTGAAACCGGTCGCTCAGTGCTTCAGTTCTGCGGCTGGGCGCGCAGCGCACCGTCCGCTGCAGCCGGTTGTTGGGCCGCCGTCGCCAAACACGCCTTCGGGTAACTCACGGGATGTTTTACCACGCTTGATCATTGAGCACCCTGCGGAACAGGCTCGAAGAATCCCCTTGGCTGGGGTCCGCATCACTTGGTCTGATTCCTGCCGAAGGTACTCTTCTCCTTATCGCATCTCGCTGCGACGCGGTGGCCCATGCCGCCACTAGCGCAGGCGCATTGATGCCAACCTGAAGCGCATTAATGAGCCGAATTGGTCCGTCACCAACACTCACTACAGTGATGAACCCGGCGACAAGTACCAGCGCTAACAAACCCAGCCAATAGGTTCCACGTCTATACGTGGAGACCTTCTGGGACGCCCTCTGACCCATGCTAGCCGCAGCAAACTTCGCAGCCTCCACGACAACGACCCCCGACGCCCCGCCAAGAAAAACCGACATGTATCCAGTAATCTCGTTCATCGATTGCTCCCGCTAAATCCAAATAGCTGCTTGAAAGTTTCCAGGAGCGAGCCTCTCGCTTCGCCCCAAAACCCTGGGGGCGTCATTGGCCTCTGGGGATTCACTAGTTGTGCGTACTTGCACTCGTGATCCATCAGTGCTCGACCTTCATCATTATTTCGCGAATGCTCAATCAGTGACTTGTCAAAGGCCTGAAGCTCCTGAAGATTCGTCTGGCCGTCAAAGATCGAAGTGGCGTGTGGGAAACGATCTGCCTCCAGGTCGTCCCGAACACTTTCAAGACAACTAAGCCATGGCGCAGGAGCAACGCTCATAGAGTGTTGCCATTGATGAAACCGCCATGTTCTGTATGCAGGAGTTGGATATGTGGGACTTCGGGAAATACCATTGGGCCGGCTGACATTCTCGACGAGTATGGCTCTTCTATCTTCCGCGTCAATGACCATGAATAAGAGGGCAACCGCATAGGCATTAATGAGCTGCGCGTGTTCAGGCCGCGTCACGCAGAAACCGTAGCGGCCCAACATCAGCGGACCTTCCTGAAACACATGTTGTCCGGAAAGTTGCTTCCACTTCGTGATCATGGAGATGGAGGCAGTATCGTCCGCCTGCGCTTCAAGAAGTTGGTGTGTCAATGGAGAAATCGAATCAGGACGGTCGCCAGCTTCTGAGCGCACGGTGGGTGCACCACGCTCTGCCAAAAACTCAAGATGTCCTCTTGTTACGTGGCCAAGCTCATGAAGAAGCGCGAATTCAATGGCCTTTGAGAACAACTCGAACGCGAGCAACCGTCGCCAGTTCTCTTCCGGGAGAAGTACCTTGAAAGGACTGGCGTTCAGTGCTTGTAGAAGCGGGGCCTGAGATTCATAGACTGAAGCGGCACCACGTCCGTACTTGGGTTCATACGGATTCGGCAATGTAGATGACGATTTAGACCCTGATTGGCTAAGAGTTGTCGCCCCAAGAAATAGCTGTACGATGAGTTTGAGGCCGATCTCGATAGAGTACTCACGGCTCTGCAGCCATTGCACTTGCGCGAAGGAGTTGCCATCCAACCGAAGTGCCAGTGAGGTGCGGAAATCACCTCCAACTCCTCTGGTCATTTGCTCTAGGCGCTTTGATAGCACGTCGTTGACCGGATCTAGGAACGACCCTGCGCGGAGAACTTGCGAGTTGGTCGGCGGTTCCCGCAAGATTGCGTTCTGGGCTAGGAAGGCTCGTACGTGCCAAGCGTTACTTAACTCGAAGAGTTTTGCCTTGACGTCTTCGCTAGTGTCGCTTTGGGGTTTTGCTGAGTCTATGGTCACCATCAACGCCAGGAGTTCGGCGAGGTGCTTAGGGTCACCACGAGCGACCGTGAGCATGGGACGTTCGTTCATATTGCTCAACTTATTTCCTCGATGTTCGCGGCCCAACTAGTTATATACCGACAGGAAGTGTCGGATAACACCGGCAACCGCGCGCTAACAGCCGCAGCGAGGCACACCTAGACCCTTGTTTCATCTGATCTTTCCTTCTGTTGACTATCTTTTCATACAGTCATTTTTTTGACGGCAATTGCCGCTCCTGTCAAAACCGTCCCGGAGGGGCTGCGCGGTGCCACTAGGAAGAAGGCTGGCAGTCATTTTTCCAACGCCGCCCGGTCCTGGCATCCCTCGAGGAACCCTACGTCCCGGGGAAGTCGTAGAGCTTGCGCCGCTTCGCTCTGCGCGCCTGCTCGACCAGATTCTTGAGCGTTGCAGGCTAGTGCACTACAGCCTAAAGGCTGAACGGGTCTATGTCTACTAGGCCCGTGCATTTATTCGATTCCACGGGCTCAAGCAACCTGCCGAGATAGGTGGCGCCGAAGTCGAAGCGCACTTGCCCCCCGACGGCCGAACCCCAGCTGTCCCCATCGAACCATCGCCAGGCATTCCACGCCCTGATATTCATATACGGCAAGGTGCTTGGCCAGTCAGCGCAGCGATCAGAAGGTTCACTGGCCTGCTGCGCGCAAGGCGCTTTATCTCCGAAGACGTGGAGCCCAGCATCACCGACTCTGCTTGTAACCCAAAGATCAACTGCGGGCGTCTGCGGCCACGGCCAGTTCCGCCGCTTGGATGGACTCAGCCGGCATGACCATCCGAAGGCTCTCGCGGTACTGCTCTGCCGCCGCCGCATGCACCACTTCGACCACTGCGTCGTAGTTCGCCCGGATCACCGCTTCGATCTCTTTGAGGTCGGCGCGGAAGAACTCTTTGCGCCCGTTGACCTTGTTCATGCGCCCTACTGCAAAGTGCGCGTGCAACTTGGCCTCGAGCGCCGGTGCGTTGTCGGAGAACACCAGGGCGTGCACGTCGAACCGAAATGGCACCGAGGCATCGCCTAGTTCGTCGACCCGATCCATCGGCTCAAGACGTCGTGTCATTCCAATCTTGTAGACCCCTTCGCCGAACGCGCCGATGTTCGAGATCACGTATACGTAGCCGGCTCGAGCGTTCTGCTCGCGGTAATCCAAGAGTCGCTCTTCTTCGTCAAGCGCCCCGTTTTGCTGCACCACTTCGGTGAGGCGTGCCTGCAGGTCTTCACGCTCTTGCTCGTTCTGGGCGCTTGCCAACCGAAGTTGTAACTTCTGAATTGCACTGGCAAAGTGCCGACGCTCCTTGTCGATCTTGGCACGCACCTCGCGGATTTCGCGCTCCAGCTTTTCCTGCTCACGCTGGTCCTCGCGAGCCTGGCGCGCCATCTCTTTCTCCTCGGCACGCTTCACTTGGAATTCGTGAGCCAAGTGCAACTCTGCCAACTTGCGCTGAAGGACCACGTCCTTCCACCAGCACGCCGTCCGCTTCAGCAGTTTGTTGCAGGCGTCGAAGGACCGGCGGATGCGTTCTTCCATGCGGTCGAAGTTGTTGAACTTGACGTTGTCGATGCAGTTCTCGCACTCGCTGTTGAAGGCGCGCAGCGAAAGCTTTAGTACGTCCTTGCGCAACTGTTTCCACTCCGTCTTCGTCAACGTGACCCCCGCGTGGTCCCAGCTTTCGACTTCCTTGCTCAATTGCCGGGCCGACTCTTTCTGCTCCTCACGGATTGCGTCCAGCCGGCCCTTGTAGTCGGCGCTGTTGGTGAATTGATACTTGGGCACATACAGCGCGAACGATTCGAGCTCCACCGTGTCCTCTGCAACCAGGATTGCCTTCTGGATGTCCTTCAAATTTCGAAAGGCGGCGTCCACTTCGGCCTGAGCCACTGCCACATGCACCTTGGTCTTAGCGAGCCGGTCTCCCTCCATTTTGACTAGGTCTTTGATTTCGTCCAGGCTCAGGAGGCGACTTTGCTGCAGTTGGCCCTCCAGCACCTCACAGCGCTTTCGAAGTTCGTCGGCAGACGACTGCGAAGCCTTCAGCTCTTGCTCTAGTCGTTCGGCTCGCGCCCGGTGCTTCGTCCCGTTCCAGAAGTCACTGAGTGCCATCGGTCCTCCACTTTTTTTCCGTTTGCGATGACTATATCCGGGGTGAAAGTTTCAGCCATAGCCACTGAATGGGCAGCGACCTAAAGCAATTGCCTTCGGCAAGAAGCCGAAAGTGTCGACTGCCCGCTTTAGGCATCCCTTCTGGTATCGAAGATCGGTTGTGCCGATGACAGGATTAGTTGGATACCCGGCGACGGCAATCAGCCTATGGCTGACCTAGGTTTTAGCCAGTGTGACCATGCACATGTGACGTTTTTGAATCGGAATGATTGGCAAGGCGAACACCGGAATCGGTGGCTTCTTTGGATCGGATTGGCTGGTTTTTTTGGCCGGATTACGCACCGTGTGCGTAATCCGGTACAACTGACCAGCTGCGCCGGTATTTGTTGATCAGATTTGAAGTTGCCTGCGGTGGTGACCACTACGACAACCGTCGCCCAAAGGTGGTAATAGTCATTCGCGGTCGCCAGCTCGACAGGCAGCGACGCGTATGGCCACAGCACTTCCGAAATCTGCCACTTGACAGGTGGCGCCCGCGATCCAACCCCGAATGGCCGTTCTGGCATGAGGCGACCGGGCGGATTTGACCCAGTGCGTCCGTAGGCCCGACAGGACTCCCCCTGCAACCGATCATTCAACGCCATAATCTAAGGCGATTTGGAGCCACTATCTGGGGTGATGCCTCGTGCAGGTACGGAATGAATTGCCAACTGCACCTTACTGTTTTCGTTTCAATAGGCCTGGGAGGGCGAGCGCTTGAAGACTGAAGTGGCGGAACATTTTCAGGGGCTCTGGCGGCGCGCTCAGGCGCCAAGGGCTCCAGCCATCTCCACCGCGACCATCGAGGCGTGGGCAAAGGATAGGGGACTCGACGTTGCCGATGTCCAGGAGCGGCGGGTCGGCCTCTTCCGGCCGATTCCCGCAGTGGTCTTGACCGCCAACAATGCCAAGGCCTGCTTTCCTTTGATCTCCAAGGACAGCCACGAGTGGCAGGCCAACCGCTCGGCCGCTGATCGCGTCGCCGATCTCTGGGCGCGGGTCGAATGGTTCGTCCCGCTCTGGGTGAGCAATGAAAAGACGTCGCAGTTACTGGCAGCGGTGGAGCATCGGCGTGGCGCCGACGCCATCGGTCAGTTCGACTATCACTTGTCGACGGTCTACACCCTGCCCTTCCAGGCTGTTTGTATCGCACAGCTCCTGCCTCGAACGCGCAGCTTGGCGCCATTCGCTCCGCTCGCACGCGAGGCATACCTCGCCTTCTACAGCGGGCAGTGCGCCGCAAGCGTGGCCGCGCTGATCCCAGTTATCGAAGGCGGTGTTCAGCGGATCGCCAGCGCGACGCCCCATCTGAATTCGCACGATGCGATCAACCACACAATCGAGCGCGCCTGCGGTCTGGCAGCCGATCTGTACTTCGAGAGGATGTGGGTGCCGCAGGAGTACCGGTCAATCGATTTCCTATTTGGCCAGGACGAGCGAGTTATGGTTTTCGAGACGTTCCGTAGGTGGCTCCAGACCTGCTTCTTCCAGAATATCGACAGCTACAGCGGGACGACATCCCTCAATCGACACCTGTTCGCCCACGGAAAGTCCACTGACTGGCAGCAAGCATCAAACTTTTCTCGCTTGGTCGTGGCTATCACGATGCTCGGTGTGATCGAAGCTTGGCACGACGAAACCAACGTCGTTCCCTTGCTGTTCCCGGCCATGGATCAGGACAGCAAGCTGCTGTGGCAGCAGGCATTGATCCGCGGTCAGCTCCAGATGGCGCTGAACCTGCATGAGCAAGCCGAGTTTCAGGCTCACGGTCGTTTGGTGCCCGAACTGCCCACCGACAACGGCGTGACCCTGCGGAAAGCCGTGCTTTCCGCAGATGCCATCAACGACCTGGTTCGTCCCCTGCGAGATGCCGGCTGGAGCGTAACGGTCACCGAACCAGATCCGGCAGCGCTCTTTGTTATCGCAATCGCTACAACTCCTGAAAGGCGTCTCGCGGTCGCCCTGCTTTACAGCTGCGCGACCTCGAACGAGCTCTACCGCGAGCTTGCTTCAAAGGTCGACGTCATTCTGTATCGGGGAGCACCGTACCAACAAGACAGTTTCGCAGCCGGCATCGCACTTCACGTCGGGCCGGTTGCGGGTTGGCTGCCTCCGCGCGCTTGAGACGGCTCTAGCCGCCTCGACGTTTCAAGAGCGGACTTGGCCCGCTCAGCGTTTCAGCCGCGTCAGCGCGGTCTCCAGCCAAGGCGCCTGAGGGACCAGCATATGCACAGTGTGAGGACGACTGGTCGAAGAACGCCACGCGGGCCGCAGTGGTGACGAACCTGGCCAACCTCTACCTAGCGCGACGGCGTCTGATGGGATACGTGCGCCCGCATGACGCGCGGCACACAAAGTCGGGCGATTTTGTCCCAAACTCACGAAAAATCGTCGTACGTTCTCGTCATGCGGATCGACGTCGCCAAGGTCACTGAAATCGGCGGCTTGCTCAGCATTGCCCAAAATAGCACTTCAAAGACATCTCCGGTGAATGCTCTGGTCAGTGAAAATACTTGTCCCGCCGGTTGTCGAATGCTGGCGTTGTTCCTTCCAGAACATCCAGGACCGAGCGATTCAGCTCCGAGCTCTCTATGGCACCGGAGACGTACGCCAGTGCAAACTGGTCGCCGCGGTCGAATTCGGCGTGAATGATCTGCTCGGCGTCGCAGCACACTGCCAGATTGGCATTGTGGGTGACCATGACGATCTGCCGGCGCTCCTTGGCGCGCTGGATGATGGGGACCAGCATGGAGTAGACAGTCTGGTTGTCCAAGTTCTCTTCCGGCTGGTCAAGGATGAGTGGCGTCGGGTCTGTGTCGACCAACAGATAGAAGATGAGCAGCAAAGCCCCTCGTTGGCCTGGCGACATCTGCTGGATGGTGGTTCCAGCCAGGCTCAGCGAGAACTTGGCTTCCACCTGTTTCAGGTCGAAGAGCTGTTCATACAGCTGCTCTGCCGTGACCTTGGTTCGGAGAATTGGTAGTAGTGCGGCGCCGGGCTGTTCTGCACCAGCGGTAATTGTCGCCCGGATACTCCTTAGCCCTTTGGCCAGGTTCTCGGCGTCGTTGAAGTCGATGCCTCGGAGCAGCGCCACAAGCTTTGCCGGGCCCTCTTCATCGCCGCGGAAGCCGCCGGTGTTCTGTTTGACCAGTGCAAAGAATCGCTCGAGGAAGGCTTGCCGGTCGAAGAAAAGGCCGCTCTGGAACTCCACCTTGAGCTCAGTCGCAACGCCCGGGACACCGTCAACCAGCGCCTCCACGACCGCGAACAGCGGTCGGCGTGACTCCGCGATGGCCATCAGCTCTGCGTGGACATCCTTCACCAAGTTATCCTGCTCATCTTCAAGAACCTTGCAGCGCCCAGGCAACTGAGCCAACTCTGCAAGCCGTGCCTCGTAGAACGCCATCGTTTCGGCTTCGTCAGCCGTTCCAATCAACGCCTTGACGGCCTTATCCCACGCGGTGAGCTGGATCGTGTACTCCTGGTAGAGCCTGTTGGGCTGGTCGAGGTGCTCCTGCAGCTGCGTGCGCTCCGTCACCAGAGCCTGCTGCTTGGCGACACGATCCACTTGCTCGGTCGCCAGCTTGCCAAGCTCAGTCTCTGTGGTGCTAAGAACGTTCTGAATGACGACCCTCTGGGTCTCAATCTTCAGCACGTGCTGGAAGGTCACATTGACCTTCTGCAGCTCAGCGAGAAGCTCCACATTGATCTTGGCCGCCTGCTGCTCGAATGCCGACAGTCGCTGATCAACGCTTGAGAGCGTGGTTCTGCGATCGATCAGCTCCCGCCGCGTGGTGTCCGCCGCAGTCTTAGCTAGCTCCAGCTGAGCGAGCTCTTGTGCAATGGCTGCCAGGCGTTGAGATTCAGCTGTGGGTGCGGCGGCATCGGCATCCGCTGGCTTCAGGACTTCAGCAGGCTTTTTCGCCTGGAGATCACCAAGTTCGAGCTTCTTAGAAGCCAGTTTCTCCTTGAGCTCATTTTCGTGGGCAGCACCTGACTGGCGCTCCAACTCGGCGAGCTGGACATTGGCCTTGCGCAGCGCCTGGCGATGGCCCTCAATCCGCTCCTGGGCAGGCTGTTCTTTGGCAGCAAGATACTCGTCCAGGTTCTGGTAGCTGCCACGGTCTGCCTGGTCCAGATGTGAAAACAAGACCTTGCGAATCTCGGTGCTGAAACGATCAGACTTGCCGGTGATGTGGTCGTTGCAAAGTTCCTCAAAATACGTCTGTGAGATGTACTTGACCCGCTCCGGCTGGTCCGCCTTGGCCTGCTGATCCAGCGTGGCTTGACCCACATCGCCGTTGCGCCAGGTCAGCTTCGCCTCGAAGGCCCCTGCACGATGACCGCTGCCACTTTTGAAACGGTTGTCCACCAGGAAGGTGAAGAAGTCGTGTGCCTTGGAGTTGCCCGCCAGGGCGAGTACCTCGGCCAATCCGCTCTTGCCAGAGCCCTTGTTGCCGATGATGGCCACCAAATCCGGGTTCAGCTTCAGATCGGTACCGCTGAACCACTTCTCTTCCGTCTTGACGCCGGCCTTCGTAGATATCTGTAGGCGGTCCATGAAGAGGCGCCCGTTGGCATCAACAAATGCCTTCTTCGGTGGCACGTCCCCGATGTATGAGCGGAACACCGGTTCCTTGATGGCATGGCGTAGTCCCTGGAACGTGGACTCAGTCTTCATCCAAGTCTTCATGTTGCTCGGGAATACGCCATAGTCGGCGAAGCTGTGCGCGTCGGTGCCGCGAACGCAAAGGCGCGCCTTCTTGTCTAGAGAAGCCCAGAAGTTGTCGAAGTATTTCTCGTTCAACGTGTTCTTGACTCCGTGGAAGGCTAGGCGATTGCCCTCATCCTTGCACTCAAATATGTCCGCAGCCGTCCGGAACCGGCGCACCTCAGCGTAGTGGGCCACCCAGTCGATGTCTGAGAGGCCACCATACGTGTCCCACGGCATCAGGAGCAGGCCACGGTCGCCAATCACCTTCAGGGCTTCTCTCAGCGACTCCTGGGTGACCATGGCGGTTTGCCAGCCAACCTCAAGCGCATATTCCTCATCGTCGGCCACTTTCTTTCCGTCGAAGCTGCCCTTCGCTAGTCGGTCGGGACCAAGTTCACGGGAATGTTGGACCAAGCATTCGTCACTCAAGGAACGGTCGCCATCCTTCAAGTTGATCTTTAGGACGGCCAAGACGTCCTTCATCGTCTGCGGAGACGCCTCGGAGTCAAGTACCAAATGCACGTTCAGACGCTGCTTCAGCGAGCTCTCAACACGCAGCTCAATGCCCGGAAAGACGACTTTATTGGCCAGTGCGCCTGGATGCTTCTTTTCATACTCGATAATGGCCAGGTACCCGTCAAAGGTCCAGTAGTCCATCGTCACGAATACATCAGGGCTGGCATTCGCCATGGCGCTGACAGTCTGAGCAATCAACTGCTCCCTATCTGCGCCGACCAAACCTCGCAACTTGGTGCCCTTCCAGTGGTAGGAAGCAGGTGTATGGCAATGGAAATCCCATAGCCGCCAAACAGATCCTTCAGGTGTGTGTAGTTTGCTCAAGGCCTTCCCCTCCGGCTATGTCGACATGGACTAGCCCCTCGATGAATCTTGGCGCCCTCAATCCAAGGGCGCTTCTCTTTGTATATCACTATAGCGATTGGCATCTTCTATGCCAAGGAGATCGAGATGCGGGACTTCCCGATCTCAGCTTAGGACAATGCACGGCAGAAAGAAGAAACGTCACCGACAAGGGGGAGCGCGTCGTCACGGCAGGGGTAAGGCAGTTCGGAAAGCGCTATGGCGTAGCAGACATACGAGCCGCTGCCCGTCCAATGGCAGTAGGAGGAGCAGCGGACGCTTAGGCTGTTGGTCACGAATGACTGTGGTCAGCCGGCAGCAGTCGTGGGCACCTGCCGTCACCCATATCAAGAGCCCGCCCGGTGATGCGAAAGCCAGCCACGCAACGATCTGCACGCCACGTTGAGGTTCGACAAAGGTGCGCCAGTCCCGTTGGGGCAATACTAGGCAGCCAGCTTGACTCAGCCGCATCGTGTTCAAATTCTTGCTTCAGAGCCCACGGCAGAAGCGCTTTCAAGTCGGTTTGCGACTTGGCATATGGCATACGCTCGATGACTGCTTTGAAGTACATATATGGATCAACCTGATTTGCGATGCAGGTCTGAACAGGACTGTATAGGACTGCATTGGCTTCCATGCCATCCACACTGTCCGCAAATAGCCAAGCCTTCCTGCCCATGACAACTCGTTTTATGTCTCTATCGGCAATGTTGCTGTCGATTGAACATCGCCCGTCGTCAAGGTATTTCTTCATCGCAGACCACTGCCCCAAACCGTAGCGAATTGCGTTGCCGAGTGCGGTTTGGGGAAGTACCTTATCGCGATGCTCTTTCAGCCAAGACTTAATTCGAGCGACCAGTGGTCGGCTGTCACGGGCACGAAGTGCCAACAGCGCATCATCCGTAAGCCCCTTGCCGAAACGTTCAACAGCATATAGCTCGCCGATCATTTCAATAATTTCAGCTGCAACCGAATCAGAACGTGCATTCGATGGGACAAGCTTCAACGCGTCGACAAACTTTCGCGGAATGTGTGCCAGGCAAGCAATTCGGACAGCCTCGCTGACTACGTTGTATCCTGCATAGCCATCGGCCTGCAGCTTTCCGCTGTACATCGATCCATCGTCTTGAGTCAAGAAGTTCAAAGCACGGATACCACACAGGTCATGCGAGTGCTTAACCCACGGCTGAACTTCAAAACTCAGCGTAACTGTCTGCCACCTCGTCATACCTTTTTTTCGACCAGGGTCACACTGCTGTTGTTCATGCGCAAACACCGCTAATACGCAGTGGTGTGGTGTAACGCACTAACCTTTATTGCAAAGTTATCTGTGGATATCTCTGTTGATAAGTTGTGCGGTATCATCAAAGATGACTTATGCGCACCCTTCCTTCTCTGGTGCGCTCTACCTATTCAAGACGCCTGTGACCCTGACTGCAATGCCCCGCCTGTGCGCACGCGTGACCCAAACCGGGATCTCGCGTGAATTTGTACGCCGGGCTTTGCCAGTATGGTGGGAGGATTCGATTGCGGAGACGCCAGCAGGCCTCCAGCAGGCTTGCCTGTATCTCGCGCAGGCGTTCAATCTCGACCCTCGATCGATCTATAGCGTTGACACCGAAGTTCGTTTCAGGACGGCTGAACGAAAATTCAAGCTTTCGCGAAACATGAAGGAGGCGGACGTTACGCCAAGCGCTAACTACGCCTCGGCCATGGCGCGCCTTGCACTGGCCGCATTCACAACTGCTCCAAGCCCCATTTCGTCGGACCCGACAGAACTCCGCAAGGCGATTCTTCATGCGCGTGGCGTAGTCAATCTGGAGAGCCTGCTTGCATGGTGCGGAAGCGTGGGAATTCCAGTTATGCACATCGCCGACATGCCTGGGAAGAAGATGCTTGCGGTCGCGATCAGAAGCAATGGCAAATTCGCCGTCGTTCTTTCTCGGAAGGGTGCAACGTCGGAGATGCTTTTTTGGCTCGCTCATGAGATCGGCCATATTGCACTAGGCCACCTTGCGTTAGACGGATTCATCGCGGATGAAAAAGAAGGGGCAGAACAGGACACCGAAGAAGTCGAGGCAAACGACTTCGCCATCAAGCTGCTGAACGGCCGGCCGGCCAACTACACATTGGGTCGTTTCATGGCGGCGCAGAGCTTCGCCGCCACTGCTGTGCAGCATGGAAAGGCGAATGCAATTGACCCCGGCCATGTCATCTTGAACGTGGCGAAGAACATGAAGGCCTTTCCTCTTGGCAAGGCTGCACTCAAGTTCCTGACCGATCAGGACGACGCATGCGGCAAGGTGAATCGAAGCTTCCGCGCCCATGCGGACCTTGATCAGCTTTCCGGCGACCAAGTTGCACTTCTTGATCAAGCGCTTACCCAGTAAAGCCGACCGAACTGGGCGATGATCGTTATCTCTGATTCGGACATCGTCCGAAAGCTAGCCCACTGCAATCTTCTCAACGACTTGTTGAATGTTTGGCAAATTCCACCTAATACGTTATGGATCTTGCCTGCGCTCCGTGCGCAGCTGACTCGTGTTTTTGGTGCGGCAGAAGTAAAAACAGGAAGGCTGGCGTATTTCTTTTCAAAGGCCAATGAAATTCCACAAGCGAGTTTCGAGGCCCTCGATCGATGCTTTGGAAATGGGCTGGATGTTGGCGAACAGCAAATGCTTGCGGTGCTGCTTGACCGTTCTGACGTCAAGCACTTGATAACCGGAGACCGCAAGGCGTTGCGGCAAATCGGTCACTTGTGCCATTCGGACGTCCCAATGCGTCAACGTCTTGAAGAAACGAACATTTGGTGTTTCGAGAGCGTCCTAGCCAACATCATCAGGCGACGCGGATTCGATGCAGTTAGGAATAACGTGCATGTATGGATCGCGACCGGCAACGAAGTAGACCAAGCAGTAAGCGCGATTTTTCATCCCGGCTGCCAAGCCGCAGATACTGCTGCGGGACTTGAGGAGCGTATTGGAGCGCTGCGTAAGTCTACGGCTGGGCTGCCGATTCAGAGTTGACCCATACACTTTGTTGGCCGCCGTAGAAGGCGCAACTTCCCAAAAAACACTTGACGTTGAGCGCCCCCTTTCACTAGCGCCATAGGTAGCTCTTGGCCGATATGAGTCGACTCCCGGTCTCTCGCAAGCTAATTCAACTGCCGGACTGCGTGATGACAGGCAAGCAGTTTACGAACTTTAGATGGCTTGGCTCGACCTTCTTGAGCACATCTGCCGAGCCTGTAAGTCTTGCCAAAATTCGCGCAGCAATATGGAGCATGCCATTCGACATCTTCATAAGGTTTGCGGCCAGCACTTCTGGAAAACCGTCACGTGTCCGCGCGAGCGGGTGCAGCCCACCATCATCTACAAATGCATTTATCGCGGTCCAAGATGCATCTCGTATTTCGCGAAGTGGCACGACTAGCCGAAATGAGTTTTTGGCAGTTTGTTATCAACGACTTTCCTCTTTTAGCAGTATGTTAAAAATTTAGCAGTTTGTTAGGAAGAACCAGGCGCGCGAGCGGGTCCGCTCGGCGATCCAGAATTCGGGCCTGGAATTCCCCCATAACAAGCGAATTACGGTGAATTTGGCCCCAGCCGACCTGCCAAAGGACTCGGGCCGCTTCGATTTGCCCATAGCGCTGGGCATTCTGGCGGCCAGCGGGCAAATCGATACCGAGCGGCTGGCCGGCCATGAGTTTGCCGGCGAATTGTCGCTTTCGGGTGCCTTGCGCCCGGTCCGCGGCGCGCTGGCCATGAGCCTGGCCCTGCATACCTTGCAGGTACGCACCCGGCTGGTGCTACCGCCGGGAAGCGCCGAAGAAGCCGCTTTAGTGCCCGATGCCCAGGTGTTCTGCGCCCAGCATCTGCTGGATGTGGTGCAGCAGTTTCTGCCGCTGTCCGAGGGTGCTGCCGAGCCCAGCGACGGCTGGTCGCAGCTGACCACCACCACCCTGCCGGCCACCGCCCACTATGCCGACCTGGCCGATGTCAAAGGCCAGGCCGCAGCCAAGCGGGCGCTGGAGATTGCCGCGGCTGGCGGCCATAGCCTGCTGACTTTGTGACTGAATACACCAAAAATTTTAAAAATAAAATTTTCAGGTGGGGGGCATTCTGTCGCGGGCTTAGCCTGCTGGAAAAATTTCCAACTTGGTCGAATGCGTGGCTTAACGGTATGGATGGATGGAGGGAAGGCATCGCCAAGCCTGCCAAATATCCACTGGAAGCGCCGCCAGAGAGCAAGGGCACCCCACGCCTTACGCCTCGGTTTAGAGCGCCTGGGGGCTGTGTCGCTAAGCTTTGGGGCTACTCTGACAGGTTGGCGTAGAGCGTGGTACGAGACACACCCAATGCAGCCGCTATCTGCGCCTTAGGCATGCCGTCCTTCACCATCGCCTGTAGCTTGGCTTTGCCAGCGTCATCTAGGGAAGGCTTACGGCCCTTGTAAACGCCTTTGGTCTTGGCAATGGCGATGCCTTCCTTTTGGCGCTCAAGGATAAGAGCACGCTCGAACTGGCCCACAGCGCCTAGCAGTTGCAGCATGAGCGTGTTCATGGGGGAGTCATCGCCTGTAAAGGTCATGCCTTGGGTTTCAAAGCGAACTGATACGCCCTTAGCTGTGAGTCCCTTTACGATGCCCTCTAGGTCGCTTAGGGAGCGGGCTAGACGGTCCATGCTGTGAACCACTACCAGATCACCAGCACGGACAAACTCAAGCATGGCCTGTAGCTGGGGGCGCTGTGTATCTTTGCCGCTTGCCTTGTCTGTAAAGGTTTTGTCTGTAGCGACGCCGTCTAGTTGGCGGGTGGTGTTCTGGTCCATGCTGGATACACGCACATATCCTACTGTCTGTCCCTTGGTGCTGGTGTTCATGTTGCTCTGTCCGAGTGTTGTTGTGTACGGATAGAGTCTAAGAGCTTATTCGGAATGTGTCAATCAATAGATAAAGACACCCTAGACGTACACTTTTAAGGGGGTGGTTTGATTGTGCAGTTAGGGTGTACTCTAGATGGACTTACTGCAACCTTTGATCCACAGAGCCACGGGCGATGCTCTGAAACCGCTAGGCTTTGCGCGGTGTTACCATTTTTGATGACTGACTGCTATCGGCCATCAGCAGACGTTCGGCCGCCTAACGTTTGACTTAAGCGGCTGGCCGAAGGGCTGGCCGCTTGAAGGATGGGTTAGGCCGCAGCCAAGCGAGTGTTTTGACTACCTTTTCTGCTTTTCGCGTCGTTTTTCTATCAACGAAATTCCGCACAAATATTTGTCTTCGGCCACGCGCCCTGTGGACACCAAATTAGCCAATTGGTGAGTCCGTGCATTCTTGGCGTATACGCTCCATCGCCTATCGTAAATGTCATCGAGATCGTCAATATAAGACTTGTATTCTTCAATGGTCTTCGGCGCAAAAGTTGGCCATCGAATTCGAAATTTTTCGATATCTTGTCTAGCGTAGCTCAAACAGAAGTCGAGCTTGTCTTGAAAAAACTCTAGCTCGACAACAAGGGATTCAAGTGTGCGATTCGCAAACTCGGGAAATAGGATATCCCCTTCACGCGGTTTCGCGAGAACGCGCTCCGGCAGTGGTGCGAAGGCTGGAGTAAGGTTGGCTTCGATGGGGGAACTGATGCCTCGTGCTCTCAGTATTCGGCGTGGATCTCCGGTATCGAGCCGATGTTCAATCTCACTATCCAACTTCTTGATGTAGATAGATGATTGCTTCTCGGTGTCTAGCTGCCTTGTCCAAGTTGTGTATGCCCATGATCCGATTGAGATGAAGGTGGTGGAGAGCAGCCACAGACCGAGAGACGTATTTAGGAAGGGAATGAGTCCCTGACGGGGAATGCTCGATTTCACTGCAGTGTCGGACTTGGCTCTTCGGGCTCTTGCGCCGAGGGCATATCTTGGACGGTTCATTCGGCGGCCTAACGTAATGTATCCCGCAGGTTCTGCAGAATAAGCTGGGCGGTGCGGGATATTCGGGACACGAATTCCTCCTGATAGGGGCATGCAGCCTACGTTTTTATTGACCTTGCTGTGCGAACATCCAGGTATAAAAATCCCATGAAACCCGGCGGGCATATGCAGGGAAAACTATAGCCCGAAAAGCAGAAATCGGGGCACTCAAAGCGCAAGGTTATGACCTCGGCAACGCTGGGTAGCGCATCACAGGCTGCTTTGGAGAGAGATGCCCATCGTCGGATTTGGGCCCAAAGCAGCCGAAAAGCTTGCTTTGTGCGCGGTGCTTCTATGAGAACCAAGGGGGCACGGGGAGAGGACCGCAGGACGGCCGTATACATAGACCCCAGACATTTTTACGGCGGAATTATCGCCTAGGGAACAATACCCGTCCGCAGTTGCGCCCAGATACTGGCAGCTATGCGCATGAGCAGAACCACGTTCTTGTCGTAGTCTGGGTGTGTTGAGTCCATCCCCTCGATGTATTCGCCTAGTTCTATCAACGCCTCGTTGAGCGAGATGGCACCACCATTTACGGCAAGGTCTTCGACGACGAGCATGAATTTAGTAATTTCCATGCGCACACCATAGTCGGCTGGCACGATTTTGGCGGTGTCAAAAGACAATCAATGTGCCTTCATCATCAAAGTTGAGTACGTTGGCTGGCAGAGCCTAAAACAGTTCGCCTGAATCACTGCCAGCGATGGCTTGCCCAGTGGATAGATCAAGGCTTACACCAATGCTGGAATCCTCCGGGCCATGTGCGAACAGTTCTAGCGCTGGAAGCTGAATCAATGCACGTGCTTGTTCCACTGTGCCGTTCAGCCATGCATCCCATTGTTCTTGCTCGATTGGCACCACTGCGCGCTTATCCTGCTCCGCTGCTGGGAGTTTCGTAAGCGGGTCTAGGGTCGGCTTGTGCATCAATCGCAGCAGGGGATGTGCATCGCAATTCTGAGTGAGCATGCTGTAACTAGGCACCACTTCGCCTGTCACTGGGTCTGTCCATTCACTCCATATTCCAGCCAAGGCCCAAGGGTTGCCATCTGTGCGGGCGAACTTCCACCAGATGTTTTTATTCCGATGGCCCCAATACGGCTCTACAAAGCTCTCTGCAGGTATCAGGCAGCGCTGCCCATGCTTCCAAGGGCCTCTGTAGGTGAACGCTGTAGCGATACGGTCATCCCTGGCGTTGTTGGTGGACAAGCGCCGTCCGTCAGCCGCAGTGGGCACGTGTGATTTAGAGTTTGGAGGAATCATTCCCCACTGTCCAACCTCAAGGACGTTGCCCGGTTTGATGTACGGCCCTGGCAGGAGCGGTGCTACGACAGGCTTCCACCACTTGGGCTGGTTTCGTGCACCGATGTGCCATAGCCTCTCTATGTCTAGCTCGTTCGGTGGGGTGTAACGGTTGCACATTTGTATGCCTTCGTTCCATTTCCAAACTGCACATTCTCTATGTTAAAGAATAAAGCCAGGGCATATTTCACATTATGAAATTTCTCTTACGCTGCGCGAACTGCTAAGCCAAACAGTGGTTTTTGAAAGCTAGACACTGTTCTTGGTGAAATGACATCGGCTAAGTTTTTAGCTAACGTGCTTGGTGTGGGGGGGGCTGGGAAAATTTTCCTCTACCTACCGGCACCCTCACCCAAAACCCTGTCTCCTCTACCTCTGACGGCATTCTCACAATGTCCAGCCTGGAAATGGTGGAATACATCAACAGCATCCGCAAGGCTGGCGAGGCCAAAGTGGAACACTACAACTTCCTTAAAAAAGTTCCGCAGGTACTGGGAGTAGGAGCAGTAAAATTTTACTGCTCCTACAAAAGCAGTCAGAACAAGAGCTTGCCGCTCTACAACTTCCCTAAGCGAGAAGCAATGCTAATCGCCATGTCCTACAGCTACGAACTGCAAGCGCAAGTCTTCGATGCCTGGGAAGCTACTGAGGCCGCCCTGTCCAAAGCGCAGAAGCCTGCTGTTGCCTTGCTTCCAAACTTTGACGACCCTATCGCAGCAGCAAAGGCATCCTGTACAGCTTGCTTCTTGCAGAGGAAAAGTGTATAATCCCATTTCAATGGGTCGAAAATGGTATTAAATACAGCATACTTTAAGTATTCTGTACAGCAATCTTTAAGTGTATGGATGTTGTATACATCTGAGCTTGTCTTCACTTACAGAATCCTGTAAGTGTGCTTAAAGGAAGCTTTACAGATGCTGTAAGTGAGTGATGGACGACACAACCCACTCACTGGCAGAGGCTGCGAAGTCTGTTAGCTATGAAAACAACCTCTAAAACGCTTTTGATGCATGGGGGGTTGTCTACCCCTCACCCCTTCGATTTAGAGCGTTTCTGGTGTCAAAACGCTAACCGCTTTGCTGTTGCATGGCCTACGTCCTGGCCTGCTGCTCATGTAGCACATCCCTTTCGGCTTGCTTCTGGTCTTGAATATGTAGCTGCACCACTCCACGGCATTGTTTAGGCGTTCATTGTTGGAGCGGTTGAATTCAATGTATGGCACTGGCTGCGACTGTGGGGGCTGTACGCTCACTTTGAGGTCGGGACAGTCTGCCTGTACCTCTCGCACTACTAGGCGTAGCAAGGATGCATCAGCCTTGCCGGATTCGTCAGCCCTGGTGAAGTAGCGCTCAGGCTTGCTGTGTATGTTGCCCAGCACAAGCATCACGTGACAGTGCAGGCCCTTGCTGTTGTCTAGCTCTATTGAGGCTTTGTAGTCGCATAGAGCCCCCGTGCTTCGTATCTTGCGGCACAGGCGGGTTATAAGCTGCTGGTAAACAGACTTCGTAGAGCCTGTCATAACGAGGTGGAAGAGTCTGGGCTTACGCCAGTTGTGTGCAGCATGTTCCAGCATGGCTACAGCCTTCCTGAATTGCTCTTGGTTGTGTATGCCTTGATTGTTGTTACCGCTGCAGATTGCTGTAGTCCATTTCAGATTGTGTACAGTAGGCTTGTACTGCGCTAGAGTTGCTTTAATATTCTCTCCTTGTGTATGTCTTGCTTTGTTTGTCTTTCCTTTGTATACATACTGGTTGAGACTGCTTTACTGAGTGCTTAGAAGATGCTTAGAACCATCTGTAAAGACTCCTTAAAGGAGATACTTACATCTAAGGCAAAATTTCCTGGGGGGATTGAGGGCTGTTTTTCAGGCCCTTGAACTCATGCCCATACCCCGCAAAGCCATTGCAGCTTTGCGTTCATTGCTACTGCGTTTGTAGCAAAATGGGCTTATTCCGAAACGGTTGTAACTACGGGAGGTCGGCCTGTGCCTACATCTGCACTTGAGGGCTCTTTCGCGGCGTGAGCAAGGGCAGCACTTGGGCCTTGGATAGCACGCCATCGAAGCAGAGGCGCAGCATGGCAGTGTGTAGGTGAGAGCTGGTTTTACGCGAATGGCGAAGCTTAGACAAAGCCTGTATTCCGGCTGTCACCGTCCACGGCCTGCCAGTGGCAGAGAGCAAGCCATGCCTGTTTAGATGTGCAGCCATGTCCTTGTCGCTTAGGCCATCTTTCAAGCCAGATAGCAGACCTTGAATCACCCGCAGGTAATAAATATCGCTGTGCTGGATGCTTGTGTGGTAGGTGGGGTGGGTCATGTTTTGAATCCTTTAAGTTACGAATTATTTTTCTCCACACCAAAAATTCATGTAAAAATAAGGTGTGGAGAATTGAAGCATTGAGATGCAGGCATTTAAACGGCCTGCAAGCGTTTTTAAACCGTTGTGGCTACTACGCCCTGCCGCTGCGTTTAAACGGCTCAAAGGGGGTGTTTAAACCCTCAATAGACAGCCTTACTACTGCTGCTGTTGTTGTCAGCCGCCTCTACAAGCTGCGATAGGTAGTGGCTAACGCTCATTGAACCAGCCGCCATGCTCAAACGGTGGGCGGCTTGCCACAGTGCGGGGGTTAGGTAGGTGTATCGGCGTTCGACATACACACCCTGCTGTGTGGTGCGGCGCTTACTCACGGCTTGCCCGACTTTTGCACTAGCTGAGTTATGTACTGTTCGGCAGTTAGCCCGGTGTCTCGTCTTTGATGGTCGATTGCCAACCACGTGATGGACGACAAAACCACATGGCATCGCTCTACATCCCTTGGCGGCGTAGCTTTTACTGGCGGTGTCGTTTTGTAGTCTCGTGCAGCGGGCTTTGCAGGTGCTGTGTGCGCCGTGGTGGCCTTGGCGATCTTTCGCAGTGCTGGCTTCATTTCGCACCCACTTTCTTTGCCAAAACTGGTGCATTCATGGTGATGTGGAAAAGACCAAGCCCGAAACTATGAAAGCCGGTTTCAGGCATCGTATAGCCTCTATTGGCCCACTGAATAACCTCAACCATAAACAAGACTTCATTGCGGTTAATCACGTCTACAGTAGCTGGGCTGGACATTAGCTTTTCGATTTCTGCAAGTGCTGCGGATTTTTCCGCGGCTGCTCGTTCGGCGATTTTGTCGTCTGCAATTTGCTTGCGTTTAACAGCTAGTGCATGATATTCGTCATCACTGATCGGCCTGTTTTGCTCAGCAATTACTGCTTGCGCTTTCCTTTCCGCAGCCTGCTCAATGGCCCGTAAAGCATTGTAATAGTCGCGCATGCTCTGTTGCCACGCCTTGTACTCGGCTGGCGTGTGCAGTTTGGTGTTATCCAAGTCGGCGGGCTTGATTGGTGTGGCGGTTTGAATGTTGTTCATGTTTATTCCTTTAATTAAATGAGTTTTCGAAGCGGGCTTTACGGCCAGGATGGCGACAATCTAGGCTCTGCTGATATTGATATTCGATTTCGGCTTGTTGGGCCAGATATGCATCGACCTGGGCGTGATAGCGGGCGACCTTGGCAGCATTGTTGAAAATGTTTTGATTCAACGGTGCGGGCATTTTGAGCATCACATCATCCCGTGTGAACGCGTCTTGAAGAGGGGCAGAGTTTCCTTAAGACTTAGCTCTTGATTGAATACGAGGTGTAAGAGAGCGTGGTGAATCTTGGAGGGCATTTCCCGGTGCAGACGCAGCTTACGGAGCACGCCCTTAACATTCTCGGCTGACCAGGACAAGCCACCAGAGGTTTTAATGTCCTGGGCGTTCAGGCCGTCAGCCATTTGCTGATAGGTTAGGTTCTCGTTTGTGCCAGCGATTAACTGCTTCAACACAGAATGGTAGTAAGAATCTGAGTGTGTGGTGTTGGGGTTATAGACGCGTGGGCGCATTGGGGCCTCCTTTATGGATATGTTTGGTTTTGAGTTGGAAATAAAAAAGCCCCCTTAGGTGTAGGAGGCTTAGAATGCTGCACGTTGCATGCAGCTAGTTAATTACGTTTGTTCGGTAATTAAAGCGAATGATACAGGAAGAGTCTAGTTTGTCAAATCTGGACTCGCTAGACACGCATTAATAGTTAATGGCTTCAATATCACTCTCAAAACTGTAGAGGCTGAACTGCGCCACGATGACTTCATGCGCAAGGTGCCGAAAGTGATCGGAACAATAGCTCGGAAATTTTGCGGAACTAACTACCATGCTCGGAAAAGCTACAACAAAATTTTTTGGGACGGCTGCTTACGTCGTCGGCCAGGGTGCAAAACGCGAGCAGAAAATCTACAGCTTCCCTAGGCGCGCTAGAAGGGCTGTGCATTCCGTCTCGGCATCGTCCAGCGCCTCGGCAGTTTCCAGAAACGATAGCTTGAGGGTCAGGGCGCGGATGGTGGCAGACTGCTCTACAGTTTGTTCCATTAGAGAGAGGATAACCTTGTCTACGTTGGTGTCCTTGTTCTCTTGGAAGCGTTTGAACGCACGGTTGTAGACGTCAACAGCTTGTTGGCCAGAATTAGATACAGGTGGTGTTTTCATAAAGTCTGTAGTTAAAGGTTAGTGTCTATAGGTTTGCGTGGGCCTATTCCCGCCTCATGCTCTGCCAGGATGCCGCGCCAGAACTCGGGGTCGGGAATGACGGTAGGTAACTCTTCGTCTGCCTGATCGAGCAGGACAGGGAAACCCTGCTCCATTTCCACAATCATGGCGGCTGTATTGGCAGTGAATGCGTGGCCTAAGCTGTCGAATTGTGCATAGCGCTGTAGGACTACTTTATCAAGGGTGGTTGACAGTGTGATTATTCCTTTCAGCACCTCCATTTCGAATTCATTCACACCCTTCTGGAAAACAGTGGTGTAGCGTTTGTTAATGTATGCCGTTATTCCCAGCTTCTTTAGCAAGGTGTTAGCTCTGTTTCTGCCCTCGTAGCTTACGAGGTCCAGTTTTTCTAAGAAGTCTTTCTTACTCATAACCGCCTCAGAGGCAAGGGCTGATTGCAGCGCTTCGCTTTGATTCTCAAGAGTGGTAATTTCCTTCTCGGTGCTAGCTATTTGTTCAGCGATAGACTCTGAGGGGATGGTTTTGAATATCGCCCGATATTTTTCCAGTAAATCTTTCTGTTCAGCGATACGGGCATCAATAACGGTAATTTCAGCCGTAATCTTTGCGCTGTCGTCGTGAATTAGCGACTTGCTGTCTAGTACCGAGAGCATATGGCGAAAAACTGGCTCCAAGGAATCAAGCCTTGTGCCCTTGTTTGCGCATAGTCCCTTTCGGTAGTGATAGCACTGTAGATATACGTAGCCACGCGGTGGCTTGCCTTTGTTCACCATGTGCATTGCAGAGCCGCACACACTACATTTAGCCACGCCCTGCCAAACGTTAAAGTTCTTGGACTGTTTTGTGGCAACTGAAATTCTCCTGCCACTTATTGCCGCTTGCGCCTGATAGAAGATTGATTCAGTAATAACTGTGGGGAAGTAACCTAATATTGGTTCACCACTCTTTTGTCTAATCCCACTGCTTTCAACCTGAACAGAATACGGCTGATATTCCCCAAGCACAGCTCTATTGTTTAGCACTTTATCTAGGCTAGAGGTAGCCCAAGTTTTACCCTTGAAGGATGGTATCCCTTCTTTATTTAATATCCGAGAGGAAGCTGCCCTCCCATACCCGTCAATCGCTAACTGATATATTCTCTGCACAATAGCTGTGCGTTCAGGCAGCAATATATATTCTTTCTTGTCGGCAGATAGCTCTAGCCACATAGGCATGTTTTGTCCCATCGGCCTATTTTCTGTACGTGCTAATTCATGTTTCTTTGCATAGGCATCCCGGACGCGCCTTGATTTTGTGCTTGATTCCTCGTGAGCCCTCGACATAATCACGATACTGGTAATTAAATCCACAAAATCGCAGCCTTTGCGGTAAATCTTTTGGTCTGTCAGCGTGACAATATCAATACTTTCGCCAAGTAGTTGCAAAAACACACTCAGTGCTTTGTCCACCTGTTCCCGGCTCAGCCTGTCGAGGGATTCCACGATCAGCACGCTGCCTGATTTGATGGTGCCTTCCTTCACCAGATTGATGAACCGAGTTAGGTCGCCTTTTTCGCCGAGGTGGTCGCCCTTCCAGCCTGAAACTCCAGCATCTAAAAATCTATAGTCCTCCCCATCGGCCAAGTGCAGGCCATGTTGATCGCAATAGCGCTGGCATCCTTCAATCTGTCGGGCTTGAGAACGTCCATGCTGCTGCTGCGGGCTTGAGAACCTACTGTAAGAATATGCTGTTTGAGTCATTGGTGTATTTGAGCATACGTACCTGTTGGTAGGCCCGCCCGGTTCGGGCAAATCCATGCTGGCCCAGCGGTTTGCTGGCCTGCTGCCGCCGATGACGGTGGACGAAGCCCTGCAAAGCGCGGCCATCGCCAGCCTGGGCGGCTGCTTTGCGCTGGAGCGATGGGCGACCCGGCCGACCTGCAGCCCGCACCACACGGCCAGCGCCGTGGCCCTGGTCGGTGGCGGTTCGCCGCCGAGGCCGGGCGAAATCTCGCTGGCGCATTTCGGCGTCCTCTTCCTGGATGAGTTGCCCGAGTTTCCCAGGGCCGCGCTGGAAGCCCTGCGCGAACCGTTGGAGACCGGCCACATCACCATCTCCCGGGCCGCACGCCGGGCCCAGTTCCCGGCGCGCTTCCAGATGATCGCCGCCATGAACCCCTGCCCTTGCGGCTACCTGGGCTCGCGCCAGCAGGCCTGCCGCTGCAGCCCCGACCAGGTGCTGCGCTACCAAAGCAAGCTCAGCGGCCCGCTGATCGACCGTATCGACCTGCACATCGAGGTGCCGGCCCTGCCCGCCGACGACTTGCTGCATGCCCCGCCCGGCGAATCGACCCAGACCATCCGCAACCGCAGCAGTGCGGCACGCCAGCGCGCCATGGACCGCCAGGGCATGACCAACCAGGCGCTGCAGGGGCAGGACATCGACCAGCATGTCGCGCTGGACGCCGCCGCCGCCAAGTTCCTGAACCTGACCGCCGCCCGGCTCGGCTGGTCGGCACGCGGCATCCACCGGGCCCTGAAGGTGGCGCGCACGATTGCCGACCTGGACGGCGCGGCCAGCACCCAAGTCGCACATGTGGCCGAGGCCATGCAGTACCGGCGTGCGCTACGGGCCACGGCCTAAGGATTGCTACATATTTGGTAGCTTATGGCGCTTATAAAACCTGCGCTATAGCCACATTTCATCTAAATTTCTCGAGAGGTTTACGCCGCTGGCGTAGCCGTGCTGGCGCGTGGCGCGGCGTCGGGCAGGCGCAGCTCGAACACCGTGCCCTCACCCACCACACTGGCCACCGTGAGGCTACCGCCCAGCACATTGGTGACTGCGTTGTAGACGATGTGCAGGCCCAGGCCGGTGCCACCGCGGCCCATCTTGGTGGTGACGAAGGGGTCGAATATCCGCTCCAGCAGTGCTGGGGGTATGCCGTGGCCATCGTCGGCCACGCGCAGCACGATGCAGCCATCGTCGGCGCGTTCGCCGCTGATGCGTATCGTGCCCCAACTGCGGTCATCAAAGCCGTGCAGCACGGCGTTGTTCACCAGGTTGGCTATGACCTGGCCCAGCGCGCCGGGGTAGCTGTCCAGCACCAGGCCAGACGGCACCTCGACCTCGATCTTGTAGGCCGAGCGGGCGAACGACGGGCGCAGGCTGGCGACCATTTCGTCCACCACCTCGGCCAGTTCGAAGCGGCGGCGCTGGGCACTGGTCTGGTCCACAGCCACCTGTTTGAAGCTGGTGACCAGGTCCGCCGCGCGGTGCAGATTGCGCACCGCGATACTGGTGGCCTGCTCTGCGCTCACCAGCAAAGCGTCCAGCTCGGAGCGGCGCACGCCGTCTTGCATGGACAGCCGGAACTGGCGTAGATCGTCGCTCAGCGCGGTGACCGCCATAAGACCGTTCCCCAAGGGGGTGTTGAGCTCGTGCGCCACGCCAGCCACCAGGCTGCCCAGGGCCGCCATTTTCTCGGCCTGGACCAACTCACTCTGGGTTTCCTGCAGGCTGCTGAGCGCCCCGGACAATTCCTCATTGGCAGTCGCCAGGGCCTGGGTGCGGCGCTCCACACGTTCCTCCAGCTCGGCGTTGAGCTCGCGCAACTCCTGCTCGATACGCCGGGTCTGGGTTACCTCCACTGCCGCCCAGACCATCAACCGGGTATTGCCGATCTGGGCTTGCTGTCGGCTGAACTGCAGCCGTACCTCCTGGCCATTGCCGCGCAGCATCCAGGCCTCGGCCGAACCGGTGGCCTGCAGCTGGGCGCGCATGGCATCGCGTTCGGCATCCGTGCGCCAGAAGTTCAGCTCGACCGAAGTCCGGCCCAGCACATCCTCACGGCGGCGGATGAAGGTCTTGCACCAGGCGTCGTTGACATCCAGCAGCGCAAAGCGCTCTATATCGGTGACCGACATCGGCACCGGCGAGGCGTTGAACACCGCCAGCGACTTCTGCTCGCGCTCCTGCAAAGTGGAGGCCATGGCCTCCAGATCGGCAGACAGGTTGTTGAACTCGGCCACCGCGCCGCGCGGCCACGGCCCGGCGGGCGCCCCCTGGGTGATCTGAGCGGCCCGCGCGACGATGCCGCGCAAGGGCCGGGTCAACCAGGACGCCCAGAACGGCGCCATCAGCAGGCCGACCAGCAAGGAACCGGTGAACCCGGCCAGCACAAACAGCACGGTGGCGCGGATGCTCTCGTTCTCCAGGCCTGCCGGCATGCCTCCTATGAAATACCAGTCGAGATCGTCGGAATGCGATACCGCCGGATGGAAACGGCGCCCGTCAAAGGAAAACACCTCGGGCAGCGACTGGCCGTTCTTCACGGCCAACATCAACGGCCAGTTCAACACATTGGCCGAGCCCACCTGCCGTCCGCCATTGGTGTCGGCCACGATCTCACCGCTGCGGTCGACCAGCCAGATGGACGAGGTGCGCTTGCCGGCGGCGATCTGGAAAGTGTCCAGCAGATAACGCATGGGCACCTCGGCCAGCAGGATGTGCTGGCGGCCCACTGGATAGGCCAGCCCCACCGTCACTGCCCCGGACAGCGAGGACAGGTATTTGTCGCCCCAGACCATCTGGCGCGACTCTAGTACGTGGCGAAACAAAGGGGTGGCCGACAGATCGCTGCCCAGCAGATCGGCACGGCGGACCCGCAGCGCGGGTGCTACACCAGCGGCCAGCACCGTGCCCTCGTTGGATGCGAGGTAGATGGCCCGGATCGACTCGCCATCCCAGGCGGCCCGCTCCAGCATGCCGTTGGCCAGTACCGGGTCCATGGTTTCCAGCGCCTCGCTGAGTAGCTCCATGCGTGCCTCCAGCGAACGCAACAGCACCTCGACCCGCTCCTGCAGTTCCTCGGTCTCGCGCGCCACTTCTTCCTTGTTGTTCTTCTCGATGTGCGGGATGCTGATCAGCAAGATGGTGCTGCCGACAATCCCAAAGGTCACCAGCATGGTGATCAGCAGCAATGCCGTCATATAGCTGCGCAAGCGCCAGACCCGCAAATTCACCATATCACTTGACCAGCACGAAACGACCGCCGCGTACCACGGTGAAGTACACCTGGTGCAGCGTGTCCCCATTTCGGTCGAACTGGATGCTCTGCTGCAAACCCTCGAAAGGGCCGTATTTCAGCACCGCGTCCTTGACCGACTCGCCACGCTGCTGGCGCTCCAGCGCCTGCAGCAGCACCGTGGCCGCGTCATAGGCCAGCACCGAGGCAAAGCCCGGCTCGCTGGCGAAGCGGGCCACATAGGCGTCGACAAACCGGCGGAAGCGCTCGGAACGGTCATCCCGGTCGTAGGCCTGGGCGATCAACAGGCCTTCGACCCCCTGGCCGCCGAGCTCCAGCAGGGTTTCGCTGGCCGCCCATTCGGCCGCGGTCTTGGGCAGCTGGGGTGCGAGCTTTTCGGCCTGCTGGGCCAGCCGCGCCGCATCGATGGCGCTGGCGATCAGCAGCAGGCCATCGGGCTGCGCGGCCAGCATCTTGCGCACCACGTCGCCCAAGCCGGTTTCGGCCTGCGAGGCAAACGGCACGGCAACACCGAGCTGGCCGCCCAGCGCCGCATACGCGGCCTTGAATTCCTTCAGCCACGACAAGGTGAAGTTGCTGTTGCGCGTGTCGTAGGCCACCGCCACCCGCCGCTGGCCGCGCTGGTACAGCCGCTGCGCGTATTCCCGCGCGTTCTCGCTGGTGGTGCGGTTGATGCGAATGAAAAAGTCGTCCAAGCCAAAGAAATCCCTGGAGGTGACCGTGGGGCTGATCATCAGCAGACGGGCCTGGTTGGCCACCGGCACGGTGACCTCGGCAACGGCACTGGTAAACGGACCGATCACGGCATCAACCCGCGCATCCACCAGTGCCTGGACCGCCACCACGGCCTTGGCGGGGTCCTGGCCGTCGTCCTGCACCACGATCTCGATTTTGCGGCCATGGATGCCGCCGGCCTGGTTGCGCTGCTCCACCGCCAGGATGGCGCCGTTGCGCCCGGCTTCGCCGGTGTCAGACACCCGGTCCGACAAGCCGCTCAGCAAGCCGATGCGGATCGGCTTTTCGGGGCTGCAACCCAGCAGCAACAGCAAGGCCAGCCCCGCCAGCCAGGGCCGCAGCGTCATGGCGCCCATCCGCGGCGCTGGGCCAACCAGGGGCCAAGCTCATCCAGTGGCATGGGCTTGGCGTACAGATATCCCTGGGCTTCGTCACAACCCAGGTCGCGCAGCAAGCTGGCCTGGGTTTCGTTTTCCACACCCTCGGCCAGCACCTTCATGCCCAGCTGGTGGCCCAGCGGCACGATCATTTCGGCAATGCGCGCACCCAGCCGGCCCGAGTCCAGCGACATCACGAACGCACGGTCGATCTTCAGCCGGTCGGCAGGCAGCTGGTCCAGGTAGGACAGCGAGGAAAAGCCGGTGCCGAAATCGTCAATCGCTACCGCAATCCCGCGCGACTTGATATCGCGCAGCAGCATGGCCACGCGCTCCATGCCCATCACGGCCACCGATTCGGTGATCTCCAGCTCCAGACAATCGGCCGGCATGCCGGTGTCTTGCAAAGCCTGGTCGACGATCTGCAGGAACTGCGGCTGCGCCAGCTGCACCGACGAGACGTTGACCGCCATACGCAGATCGCCCGCGCCCCCAGCCCGCAGCCTCCCCAGTGCATGCAAGGCGGTACGCAGCACCCAGGCGCCAATCGCCACGATCAGCCCCGACTGCTCGGCCACCGGAATGAACCGGTCGGGCGGCACGAACTGGCCGTCTTCAGTGCGCCAGCGCAGCAAGGCCTCGACCCCTATCGTCTGGCCGGTCAGCAGGCTGACCTGCGGCTGGTAGACCACGAACAGGCGCTCGTGGTCGAAGGCGCGCTGCAGGCCGTGCAGCAAGCGGGTGCGCTCGCGCGTCACCACGCCGACTTCGGCCGAGTAATAGGCGCTGCGGCCCTGGCCCAGCTCCTTGGCGCGCTTGAGTGCGATCGACGCGTCTTTCAGCAGCTCCAGGCCGCTGCTGCTGGCCTCGCCGCAGCGCGCAAAGCCCATGCAAATGGACACCGGGCGCTGCACGCCCTCGATCTCAAAAGGCTGGACGAACACCGCCCGCAGCACCTCGGGGTTGACCACCGACTCCAGGCCGACCAGCCCAAAGGTATCGCCGGCCACCCGCGCCAGCAGGCCGTCGCCGCCATGGACTTCGCCCAGGCGCCGGGCAATCGCGGCTAGCAGCAGGTCGCCATACACATGGCCAAACATATCGTTGGTCTCGGCGAACTGGTCCACGTCCATCAGGCCCACGGCACAACCGCCCAGGTTGCCGCTGCGGGCCGCGTCGTCCAGGTGCTGGATGAAGGCCGTGCGGTTCGGCAGGCCCAGCAAGCGGTCCACAAACGCGTGGTTGCGCAGCCGCCCCACCAGCTCCACATTGGCGGCGCACAAGGCGATATTGGTACAGAACACCTGCAGCAGATGCATGTCCACCTCGCGCAGCGGTGCCGCGCTGTAGACAAAGGCCGCAAAGTCGCCGCCTTCGCGGCCTTGGAAGAACAAGGTCACACTGCGTTCGCCCAGCAGATTGCGGCGCTCGGTCAGGCACTGGCGCAGGCTGGCGACGATGTGTGGGTCATCGATCTCGCCAATCCCCTGCTGGATCAGGTGGGCGAATTGCCCGGCCGCGGCAATCACCCGGCACTGCAGGCCCTCGCCCTCGCCCTCACCCGGCAGACGGCTGGCGGTACAGGCGCAGACCAAGCCCTCGGGCGCAATGCCCACCAGGCCGGCCATCTGGGTGATGACGCCTTCGGCAAAGGTCTGCAGGCCTTGCTCTGCAATGAACTGGTTGCTGGCGGCAACGATCTTCTGCAGCCCGCGGCGGCTGGCGTCCATCCGGCGCAGCTGGTCGTAGGAGCGGATGGCGGTGGTCAGCGCGGTATACAGCTTGGTGCGGGTGAGCTCGCTCTTGGTCTTGTAGTCGTTGATGTCGTAGCGGCGGATGGTGTCCATCTCGGGCGCCTGGCCAGGCTGGCCGGTGCGCAGGATGATGCGCACGTTCGCCAGGCCCAGGGTTTCGCGGATCGAGCCGACCGTGGCCAGGCCGGCGTCGTCAGTTTCCATCACCACATCGAGCAGGATCACCGCGATGTCGGGTTCGCGGCGCAGGGTGTCCAGGGCCTGGGCCGCGGTATGCGCATGCAGCAGCAGCAGGCCACGGCCTTCGATCACCAGCCCCCGCAAACCATAGGCCGTACTTTCGTGCACATCGGGGTCGTCGTCGACGATCAGAATGCGCCATGGCTCGGGCGGGGCAGCGCCAGGCACGGTGGCCGGTGCGGCGTCCAGGAACTCTAGAAGATCTTCATCCATCAGTGGTCCAGCGACAAGCGCACCTCTCGAAGTAGAACTTTAGTTTCTTACAAACCCCAGGATGTAACAAGCCCGCAATAGCCCTAAGTGGGGCCGCAACACGGCTTATAAATTCGGGGCCAGCAGGCGCTGCAAATCCTTCTCGTTTACACCGCGGCGCTGGGCCAGGTCTTTCAGCTGGTCTTCGCCGATCTTGCCCACGTTGAAATACACGCTGTCCGGATGGCCCAGGTAGAAGCCGCTGACGCTGGCGGCCGGCAGCATGGCCAGGCTCTCGGTGAGTTCCATGCCGATCTCGTGGCATTGCAGCAGGGCAAACATCTCTTGCTTGGCGCTGTGGTCTGGGCAGGCCGGGTAGCCGGGCGCGGGGCGGATGCCGGTGTACTTCTCGCCGATCATGTCTTCAACGCTCAGCGCCTCCTGGGGCGATGTGCCCCACAGGTCGGTGCGCACGCGCTGGTGCAGGCATTCGGCAAAAGCCTCGGCCAGGCGGTCCGCAATGGCTTTGAACATGATGCTGGAATAGTCGTCCAGCTCGGCCATGAACTGGGCTTCCTTCTTCTCGGCGCCCAGGCCGGCGGTCACGGCAAAAATGCCGGCGTAGTCGTCGACACCGCTGGCTTTGGGGGCCACGAAGTCGGCTAGGCAGCGGCTGGGGCGCATCACACCTTCCACGGCCTGCTTCTCGGTCTGCTGGCGCATGCCGTACCAGGTCATGGCGACTTCGCTGCGCGACTCGTCGGTGTAGAAGACGATGTCGTCGTCATTCACCGTGTTGGCTGGGTACAGGGCGACCACGCCATTGGCGGTGAGCCAGCGGCCCTCGACTACGCGCTTGAGCATGGCCTGCGCGTCCTTGTGTACCCGGGTGGCTTCTATGCCGACCACTTCGTCGGTCAGGATGGCGGGGTACGGCCCAGCAAGGTCCCAGGTCTGAAAGAACGGGCCCCAGTCGATGTACTTGGCCAGCTCGCCCAGGTCGAAATTCTTGAAGACGCGTCGGCCGATGAACTTCGGCGTCTTGGGCGTATAGCCGGCCCAGGCTATCGGCGTCTTGTTGGCCCGGCATTTGGCCAGCGGCCACAGTGGGGTTTGCTTCTTATTGGCGTGCTGCAGGCGCACCTTGTCGTAGTCAGCATTCAGGTCTGCTATGAAATTAGAAGCACCATCCCCAAGCAAACTCTGCGCTACACCCACACTGCGCGATGCATCTGGCACGTAGACCACGGGGCCGTCGTAGTGGTGGGCGATCTTCACTGCGGTATGCACGCGGCTGGTGGTAGCACCGCCAATCATCAGCGGGATCTTTTTGATGCGGAAGTGGTCGTCCTTCTGCATTTCGCTGGCCACGTACTGCATTTCTTCCAGGCTGGGGGTGATCAGGCCGCTCAGGCCGACGATGTCAGCACCCTCGACCTTGGCCCGCGCCAAAATCTCGTGGCAGGGCACCATCACGCCCATGTTCACCACCTCGAAGTTGTTGCACTGCAAGACCACGGTGACGATGTTCTTGCCGATGTCGTGCACGTCGCCCTTGACGGTGGCGATGATGATCTTGCCCTTGGTGCGTACGTCGCGTCCCGCCGCTTCGTCCAGGCGCTTTTCTTCTTCGATGTAAGGGATCAGATGCGCCACGGCGGACTTCATCACCCGCGCCGACTTCACCACCTGCGGCAGGAACATCTTGCCCTGGCCAAACAGGTCGCCCACGATGTTCATCCCCGCCATCAACGGGCCTTCGATCACGTGCAGCGGGCGACCGCCCTTGGCCAGAATGGCCTGGTAGGCCTCTTCGGTATCTGGCACGATGAAGTCGGTGATGCCGTGCACCATGGCGTGGCTCAGGCGCTGCTCTACCGTCACAAAGTGGTCGGCGGTGCCGCGCCAGTCCAGGCGCTTGCTCTCGTCCTTGGCGCCGCTCTTGGCGGTTTCGGCGATCTCGACCAGGCGCTCGCCGGCGTCGGGGCGGCGGTTCAGCACCACGTCTTCCACGCGCTCGCGCAGCACCGGCTCCAGGTCGTCGTACACGCCGACCATGCCGGCGTTGACGATGCCCATGTCCATGCCCGCCTGGATGGCGTGGTACAGGAACACGGTGTGGATGGCCTCGCGCACCGGGTCGTTGCCGCGGAAGCTAAAAGATACGTTCGATACGCCGCCCGACACCTTGGCGCCCGGCAGGTTCTGCTTGATCCAGCGCGTGGCTTCGATGAAGTCCACCGCGTAGTTGTTGTGCTCTTCGATGCCGGTAGCCACGGCGAAGATGTTCGGGTCGAAGATGATGTCTTCGGGCGGATAACCCACCTCGTCCACCAGGATGCGGTAGGCGCGTTCGCAGATTTCGACCTTGCGCTCGTAGGTATCGGCCTGGCCTTTTTCGTCAAAGGCCATCACCACCGCGGCTGCACCGTAGCGGCGCAGCAGCTTGGCGTGGTGCTTGAACTGCTCCACGCCTTCTTTCATGCTGATGGAATTGACGATGCCCTTGCCCTGGATGCAGCGCAAACCAGCCTCGATAACCTCCCACTTGCTGCTGTCGATCATGATCGGCACGCGGGCAATGTCGGGCTCGCTGGCGATCAGGTTCAGGAAGCGCACCATGGCCGCCTTGCTGTCCAGCATGGCTTCGTCCATGTTGATGTCGATCACCTGGGCGCCGTTTTCCACCTGCTGGCGCGCCACCGACAAGGCCTGGTCAAACTCGCCGTTCAGGATCATCCGGGCGAAGGCCTTGGAGCCGGTGACATTGGTGCGCTCGCCGATGTTGACGAACAGCGTGCCGGGGCCGATGAGCACGGGCTCCAGGCCGGACAACAGCATGGGGGGGACGGAATTTGCGACGGGTTCGGACATTCGACTCACCTGTGGAGGGGCATGGTTCAGGTGAGCGTCGTTGCGATCTCAGGATGGCGAGGCTCCCAAGCCTGACGGGGGCAAGCCCGCTGCAACGCTCCTTGGGAGGCGATTATTTTAAGGGCCGGCCAGAATTCAAAAGAAATAGGCCTCTAGCGCATATTCTGCCTGCGCAGACAGCTATGTATTCAATAGCAAATGGCTCAGGCAGGCTGCACCTGTAGTGCCGATGCGGGCAGGCCGAACAGCCGGTCAAAAATCCAGTTGAAGATGAAGGCATAGACCAGGAAGAACAGCAGCAGGCCGAAGTCCATCGCCAGCGCCTGCAGCAGCGAGGCGTCGAACCACCAGGCCATCAGCGGCACCAGAAACACCGTCAGCCCGCCCTCGAAACCAATCGCGTGCGCGATGCGCCGGCCCACGCTGCGACCACGCACCGCCTGTCGCGCCTCCCAGCGTTCGAACAAGGTGTTGAAGACCAGGTTCCAGGCGATGGCGATGCTGGAAGCCGCGACCGCCACCACGCTCGAATCCTGCATGTCGTGGCCCGTCATGCCGGACAAACCGAGGGTGGTCGCCAGGATGGCGATGCCTTCGAACAAACTTACATAAACCAATTTACGCTTGATACCTTGCATGGCGGATCTCTGGGCTGTGCAGCCGTTGAATAGGGGAATACCGCCACTGTATGTCTTAGACTCTGATACATAAAGTCAGGTTATTTCAGTTTTATTGATAGGCTGCAGCCATGGCATTCACTTCTGAGAGCGTGCAGGTGTTTCTGGCCGTGCTGGACCGCGGCTCCTTCTCGGCCGCCGCGCGCGCGCTGGGTCGGGTGCCGTCGGCGGTCAGCATGGCGATAGCGCACCTGGAGGCCGAGCTGGACCTGCCGCTGTTCGACCGCAGCGGCCGCGAGCCCCGGCCCACCGCCGCAGCGCTGTCGCTGGAGCCACAGGCCCGCCTGCTGGCCAGCCAGTTGCAGCAGCTCAAAGCCCAGGCCCTGGGCCTGACGCAGGGGCTGGAAAACCGCCTGACCCTGGCAATCGCCCCCGAGCTGCTGGCCGCGCAGTGGCGCAGCCCGCTGGCCACCCTGGCGCAGGAATACCCGTTGCTGGAAGTGGAGGTGCTTGCCGCGCCGCAGGCCGATGCTTTAAGCATGCTGCACGCCGGCCGGGCCAATCTGGCCCTGGTGTTCGAGCGGCCCAGCCTGGACGGGCGCGAAGGCTTTCAAGAAGTCAGCAGTGAAACCCTGGTGGCGGTGATGTCGCCCGAGCTGCTGGCACGCACCCTGCAAAGCCCGGATGGCCTGCGCGAAGAACAGCTGACCAATACCCGGCAGATCGTGGTCGCCAGCCGCGACCTGGCCACCATCGACCGGCGCTTTGCCTTTGCGCGGCACTGCTGGCGCACCGACAACCACATCGCCGCGCTGGGCCTTATCGAGGCCGGCATAGGCTGGGGCTGGCTGCCACAGTCCTTTGTACGCAGCCAGATCGCCGCTGGCACGCTGGTGCAGATACCGTTCGACAACCTTACCAACCACATGGAGCTGTGGGTAGACGTGGTCTGGTCCAAGGAGCGGCCGCTGGGCCTGGCGGCGCGGCGCTTCATCGCGCTGGTCAGCGCACGCCGCGAGGCCAGCAAGCTGCTGGCGACGGCCGCCAAGAATTTATAAGAAATTGGCCTCCAGCGCAGGTATTACCTGTGCCAGCAGCTACTAATTAAATAGCAGCTAGGGTTTCCCAGCGCCCACTGCGCTGCGAGGCAAACAGCGCGTCGATGATGCGCATGTTCTGGACTGCGTCTTCCACGCCGTACAGCAGTGGGGCTTCACCACGGATCACCTTGGAGAACGCATCGCCTTCCAGGCTGTACTGGTCGCAGGGCGCAAAGCTCTCCACAACTGCGCTGGCGCCGCCCAGCCGCTGGCCGTTGTCGATGAAGATGCGGGTGGCTTCACCCTGGGGCGCGTTGAACGGGATTTCGATTTCCACCCGCTGCTGCGTGCCCACCACGTGTACGCGCTGGTAGGGCGTGGACTGGGTGGAGACGGTAAAGTCCAGGTGCCGGCCGCCGCCAAAGTCCAGCAAGGCGCTGAAAGTACGGTCGACATTGAACTCGGGGTCCATATCGGCCAGCGCCATCACGCGCACCGGCTCGGCGCCGAACAAGAAGCGCCCGGCCACGATGGGGTAGCAGCCGATGTCGAACAGTGCGCCGCCGCCCTTTGCCGCATCATTGCGGATGTTGCTGGCGTCGCGATTGAAGTAGGAGAACCAGGCCTGCACCGTGCGCAGCTCGCCCAGGGCGCCGCTTCGCACCAGCTCGCGCGTGCGCAGCCACTGCGGGTGGAAGCGCACCATGAAGGCTTCCATGATGTGCACCTTGCCGGCCACTTCGCGCAGCTGGGCCGCTTCAACGGCGTTCAGGGCGATCGGCTTTTCGCACAGCACATGCTTGCCGGCGCGGGCGGCAGCCAGGGTCATGGGCACGTGCAGGTCGTTGGGCAGCGGGTTGTAGATGGCCTCGATGCTGGGGTCGGCAAGCAGCTCTTCGTAGGAACCATAGGCAGTGGGAATGCCCAGCTTGTCGGCCGCCGCGCGGGCTGACGGCAGCGAGCGCGAGGCAATCGCCTGCACATCGCACCACTGGCTGCGCTGCAGCGCCGGGGTGACCTTTTCCATACCGATCTTGGCGGTGCTCAACACGCCCCAGCGCACTTTTTGCATATCAGGCTGCCTCTTTGTAGAAAAACGGGCGCAGCACGCGGCCGGGCAGCGGGTTCACTGCGCTGTGGATGGCGGCGATGTGGTCGGGCGTGGTGCCGCAGCAGCCGCCGACGATGTTCACCAGACCTTCGGCGGCGAACTCGCGCACCAGGGCCGAGGTGACGTCTGGCGTTTCGTCGAAGCCGGTATCGCTCATGGGGTTGGGCAACCCGGCGTTCGGGTAGCAGCTGATGAAGGTATCGGGCGCCACCTTGTGCAGCTCCTGGATGTAGGGGCGCATCAGCGCCGCGCCAAGTGCGCAGTTCAGGCCGATCGCCAGCGGCTGGGCGTGGCGCACGCTGTGCCAGAAGGCGGTGACGGTCTGGCCGCTGAGGATGCGACCCGAGGCATCGGTCACCGTGCCGCTGATGATCAGCGGCAAGCGCTGGCCCGAGTCTTCAAAATATTCGTCTACCGCGAACAGCGCGGCCTTGGCGTTCAGCGTATCGAAAATCGTCTCCACCAAAATCACATCGCTGCCGCCTTCGACCAGGGCCTTGGTCTGCTCGTAATAGGCTTTGCGCAGCTGCTCGAACGTGACGTTGCGTGCGCCGGGGTCGTTCACGTCGGGGCTGATGCTGGCGGTTTTGGGCGTGGGGCCCAGAGCGCCGCAGACGAAGCGGGGTTTGTCCGGCGTGCTGTATTTGTCGCAGGCGGCGCGGGCGATGCGGGCGGACTGCAAATTCATCTCGATGGCCAGATCGGCCATGTCGTAGTCCTCCTGGGCCACGGTGGTCGCGCCGAAGGTATTGGTCTCGATCAGGTCGGCACCGGCGGCCAGATAGCCCTCGTGGATGTCGCGGATCACGTCCGGGCGCGTCAGGCTGAGCAGCTCGTTATTGCCCTTCACGTCCTTGTGAAAGTCTTTGAAACGTTCGCCACGGTATTGCTCTTCGGTCAGCTTGAAGCGCTGGATCATGGTGCCCATCGCGCCATCCAGGATGGCAATGCGTTGCGCCAAGATGGCGGGCAGTTGTTGGGCGCGGGTGTATTCAACAGGTTTCATAAAGGCGGCTCACATGGAAAGTGCAGACAAGTGAGCGCCGTTGACATCCCCAAGCCTGGCAACCGTGCTTTAAAGCACAGGGTTGCTGCAGCGCCCCTTGGGTAATCGCACATTTTATCGGGGCTGGGCTGCGTCCGCCGCAATCGCTCTGCGCACCGGCAGACCAGACGTAAAGTTCTGCAAATGTCAGAGTTGTATCAATTTGTAATGACGCTGCAACACATGCATGCGAACAATGGCGCTTATTAGCCTTGATAGCAAGTAAATGGAATCTGCACTCTTCACGGTCGTTGGCATTGCCATTGGCTCCTTCGTTAGCTGGTACCCCATACGCAAACTACGCAGCCGGCTCCACGGCATGGTCAGCGCGGCCACTGCACAGCAGGAACAGGCTGCTTTAGAAAGCAAAGTGCAGCACCTACAGCAGCTGCTCCTGGACACAAAGGCCGCACAGGATGCACAGCGCCATGCCATCCGCTTACAGGAAGAGGAAGCCGAGCTCACTTTCCACGATGCGCAGCAAACCTTGCTACAGCGCGTGAGCACCATGCAACAAGACGCCTTGGGCCACAGCCACGCGTTGCACGGAGAAATTGCCGCCTTGCTGACATTGGTGAAGACTTTTGAGCGCTGGCATGCCGACATGAAAATCTTGATCACCCACAACCGGGCGATGCACACCAAAAACGACGAGTTTGCATCCATCGTGAAGCAGGTGGTCATCGTGGCCCTCAATGCATCCATTGAAGCTGCCCGCGCCGGAACCCAGGGCCGAGGCTTTGCTGTGGTGGCCAATGAAATGCGGGACCTGGCGACACGGGCCGATAGCCTATCGACCGACTACCGCAAAAGCCTGTATGAGAACGACCTCATCACGACGACGACCTTCCAGGACCTGCAAGCCGGCGGCAAGATGATTACCGGTGCGGTGATGGGCTTGGACCATATCAACCAACGCACGCAAACAGCGCTGCAACCGTAAGCCGGCCATGATCAGCAAAAGTGCTCGCCAAGGATTTGAAACCCTGCTGGTAAAAAGCCTCCAAAAATCACTGTCCGTCATGGACGGCGACCGGGTCGACGTAACCGAAGTGCCGGCGACCCGAGGATTCCCAGAGACCCATGTAGTGGTGCTGACATCGGCCTCGTATGTCTTTCGGGTGATGCTGTTCATCTACTTCAATACCGACCAAGCTACCCAAGCGCACTTCGCACGGCGCGGTGGCACGGACACAGAAGCAGAAGCGCCAAGCCCGCAAGCATTCATGGACACGATGTGCGAAGCAGCCAATATGTGCTGCGGTGGATTTAACCGTGAACTGGTGCCGTTCTATCCGCACATCGGTTTGTCCACGCCAAACGTCCTGGAACGCCGGTGTGCGGACCACATCACCGTGCTGAACGCCGGGCTGGTCAAGCACTTTGCTATCACCGTGAACGATAGCCCCATGTTCCACGCCAGCCTATGCGTCTGCGACTACGACACGCTCGACTTTCACTACACCCCATGCTCACAGGAAGACACCGTCGAGGACGGTGAGTTGGAGTTGTTTTGACTGGCTGCCGTTCGGCCTGGTATGGCCGCATGCGTGGCGAATTGGAATTTTTTCGGTCAATGTAAGGAAACCCAAATGGCACAAGTTTTAGTAGTGGATGACTCCAGCACAGTCCGCACCGAAGTAGGCGACTTTCTGAAGAAGAACGGCCTGACCGTGGCGATGGCCGTCGACGGCAAAGACGGCCTGGCGAAGCTGCAAGGCGACCCAGGCGTCAAGCTCATCGTGTGTGACGTCAACATGCCCAATATGGACGGCCTGACGATGGCCGAGAAAGTACGCAGCGACCTACGCAACAACACGGTCAACATCATCATGCTGACCACGGAAAACTCCCCTGCGATGAAAGAGCGCGGCAAGGCAGCCGGTATCAAAGGCTGGATCGTCAAGCCGTTCAAAGGAGACGCCGTGTTGGCGACCTTCAAAAAACTCGCCGGCGCCTAAGGTGTGACATGAACATACGCCAACGCATCACGCTGCTGATCATCACCACCTTTCTAACCCTGAGCTTTGTCGGCGGTTTTGCGATTTTTCAGTCCATGGGCAGCTCCAGGGAAGTGAAGTCTGTGACCGAAGGGGTGGTGCCTAGCGCCATCGCGTCCGTAGAGCTGGTGACCCAGTTGAAGGACGTGCAGATAGCCACCATGAACATGGTGGCCGCACAAGACAAGGACACCGTCGCCAAGATCAAAGACGAAGTCACGGCACGCAAATCCATACTCGAAAAAGCGCTAAACAACCAGCTTACCCAGGCTGACAGCAACGCACAGCGCGGGCTGGTGCAGCAGGCCCAGGAAAGCCTGGTCAACTACTTTGACGCCATTGACCAGACAGCGCAATTCAAGCTGGCCGGACAAGATGTGATGGCCGAAGCGCTCATGTCTGCCACCGTAGACCAGTACTTGACCGAGCAGGGGGCCATCATCGAAACCTTGCAGATCGAAAAGCGCCGCAGCAAAGACGCCGCGATCGACAACATGAACAACAAACTGAGCTACACCAGCAAGACCCTGTCCATCGCTACGGCGCTGGCCGTGCTGGGGCTGGTGCTCATGGGCGTGCTGCTGTACCGGCAAATCATCCACCCCATTGCCGACATGGAACACAAGATGACGCAGATTGCCACCAGCCAGGACTTCACCCACCGGGTGCCCGTCAAGCGCATGGATGAAATCGGCAAATCGCTCACCGCCTTCAACACCATGGTCGAGAAAATCCAGCAAAGCTCGGACCTGGTCAAACAGAAAACCGCCGACATCCAGGCCATGCTGCACAACATTCCGCAAGGCATCCTCACAGTCACCCCCGGCAACACCGTACACCCCGAATACTCCAGCTACCTGGCTTCCATTTTGGAGACCAAGGACATTGCCGGGCGCGACGCAACGGCACTGGTTTTCAGCAACACCACGCTCGGCGCAGATGCCCGCGCGCAGATGGATGCCGCACTCAGCGCCTGCATTGGCGAAGATGCGATGAACTTCGAGTTCAACGCCCATGTGCTGCCCCACGAAATCCACAAGACCATGCCCGACGGCAAGGTCAAAGTGCTGGATATCAGCTGGTCGCCCATCACCGGGGAAAACGACATCGTCGAACGCCTGATGCTGTGCGTGTGGGACGTCACCGAGCTGCGCGCACTGGCCGCCGAAGCCCAGGCCCAAAAACGCGAGCTGACCATGATCGGGGAAATTCTGTCCATCGCGCCCGACAAGTTCCAGGCCTTCATCCACAGCGCGCAAGAGTTCATCCTTGAAAACCGTAGCCTGATCCCCTTGGGTAAGGCACTGGCACCCGAGGAACGCAACAGCCACATTGTGTCCGTGCTGTTCCGCAATATGCACACCATCAAGGGCAATGCCCGCACCTACGGCCTGCTCAGCTTGACCAACCTGGTCCATGAAGCCGAACAAGCCTACGACACCCTGCGCACCGACGCCGATGCCCCCTGGGACGCCGAAGCACTTCTGGCGCAACTCGGCCAGGTGGAAGAAACCGTCAACGCATACGCACATATCTGCGCCAGCAAACTCGGCCGCAGCGCATCCGACGCGCACGGCAGCAAACTGCTGCAACAGAGCCGCGTACAAGAAGCCCTCGCCGTGCTAGACAAGGTGGATGAAACCAACCCCCAAAGCCTGCGCGAAGCCCTACAGCAGGTACGGAGCAGCCTGCGCCTGGTGGACACCGAAAGCGTCGAAGACGTGCTCGCCGAAGTGCTGCAATCCCTGCCCTCACTGGCCGCAGAGCTGGGCAAAGAGGCCCCCGTGGTCACCATTCAGACGCATGGCATCGCGCTCAAGGCACCCATCGTGGATACGGTGAAAAACGTCTACATGCACCTCTACCGCAACGCCATGGACCACGGCCTGGAAACCGCCGCCGAGCGCCAGGCCAAAGGCAAGCCCGCACAAGGCAGCATTGCGCTGGACCTGGCCCTGGACAGCAGCCATGTGCAATGGACACTCAAAGACGATGGCAAAGGACTGGCGGTAGCCCACATTCTGAAAAAAGCAGTAGCCCAAGGCCTGGTAGACGCGGGTGCAGAACTGGCCCCCCAGGACATTGCGCAGCTGATTTTCACGCCCGGCTTCTCCACCGCCGGGCAGGTCACAGAAATCTCTGGCCGGGGCGTCGGCATGGATGCCGTCAAAAGCTTTGTAGAACGCCAGGGAGGCACGATCGCCCTGCGGCTGTTGCCGGAAGCCCAGCCAGAACCCGGTTTTTACCCCTTTGAAACCGTGATACGCCTGCCTAAAGAATGCGTGGTCCAGGGATGAAAGCCCAGGCGCTGCACATCACACCTCCACCAGCGGCCCTTGTGTGCGTAGCCGCGCCGCATCGCGCAGCGGCGGCTGGCCGTACATGCGGGGGTATTCGCGGCTGAACTGCGACGGGCTCTCGTAGCCCACGGCAAAGCCGATGCTGGCCGCATCCGCCTGGGCTGCAGTTGGCAAGGTCAGCAGCATGTCGGCCAGCACCGCCGGGTCCAGTTGCAGCGACAGCGCCAGATATGGCGCGTCCGGGCTGGCCTGGGTGACCGCGCCGGTGATGGGCAGGTCCACCGACACCAGCACATACTGGCCAGCAGCGTATTCCACGATGGTGTCGCCCAGCAGCGCCTGCTTGGCACCTTGCGCCACCACGTATAGCATGGGCTGGTAGACCACGCCCATCGGCAGCGTCGGCGTGTCGGAGCGCATCAGGCCGACGCGGGGAATGGCGATAGCAGTCCGGCGCTCATAGCAGTGTTGTGCAATCAATGCACGCAGCTCTTCAATTGCACTTGGCAATGGCAATGGCAATGGCTGCATGCGAGGTTTATGCAAGAGCTGCGCAGTATCAGGCTGTGACATACTTCTCAGCGTGCGGCTCCTATCTCGCCCCCTTCGCGTTGGCTTTAGCTTGATCGCGGTGGCGCAACTCGGCGTCATCGCTGCGGGCCTGGCGTCGCTGGTCTGGTTTGGGCCAGGCTGTGCAGCGCTGGCTGGGGTTCTGGTACTCAGCCTGCTGGTTTTGAATAGGGGCCTGCTACTGGTGCACCGGCGGTTCACGGCGCTGGAGGAATTCTCCCGCCGCTTACGCCTGTTGGCCGAGATGAACGTGCGGGTGAACCGCGAAATTTTGCTCAACGAAGACATTGAGTTCATCTACCGCACCATCCTCGATTACCTGTTCCAAATATTCAACAAAGCTAGCGGCGGTTCTGTTCAGGTTTTGGAAGATAACGGTTACTTCTCGATCGCAGCATGCCGGGGTTTTACGGAGGAATTTATCAACAAATTTCACCTCCGGTTGGAGGATAGCTTTCTATACCAAGCTACTGGCGGCAACATTAAGGACACCCGGCTCTTCAGTAGCAAAGACTTCCAACGCATTGAAACTTTTTTCCAGCCTGGCGAATGGGAGTTCAGGTCGGTCATCAACGCGCCAATATTTATCGGGGACCGCCTCTTTGGTGCCTTGAGCCTGGACTCCGCCATTGCCGATACCTACAACATGGACGACGTCCAAATCGTGGATCAATTCCGCACACAAATTGAAATTGCGTTACTGGCGCGCGAGCGCTACACCACCAATATCCAGCGTTACCAGGTGGATGCCCTGACTGGCCTGTTCACCCGCCGCCACTTTGAAGACCGGCTCAAGGTCTCGCTGGTCCGAGCGCTGCGCCAGCAGGAATCGTTTGTGCTGGCCCTGTTTGATGTGGACGACCTGAAAGCCACCAACGATTCACTGGGCCACCTGGCCGGTGACCAAATGCTGTTGACGATTGCGAGTGCCCTGCGCACGTCCTGCCGCCACTCGGACATCATTGGCCGACTCGGCGGCGACGAGTTCATTGCCTGCTACCACGAGAGTGAAACGCGGGTGATGGAAAAAAACATTGCTGACATCCGAGCCAAGCTGCAGGCCAAACCCTTGCGGACGGGTGACAGTGAATGCCATCTTTCCTTCAGCTACGGGCTCGCCACCTTCCCCGACGACGGCACCACCCAAGACGCCTTGGTGGCTGCGGCGGATAAACGCTTGTACGCCATGAAGTCACTCAGCAAATAAACTTGCTGCCATAAAGAAGCCCCTCATCGCCCTTGCCATCTTGTTTCTGCTGCTGGTCGCGGTGGCGCATTCTGGCTGCAGGGCAATATCCCACAGCGGTGGCCCGCGGGCCGGTGTAATGCGAAGCCCTTCTGACGCAAGGAAGAAGCCGTCCACGCATACGCCCATATCAGCGCCAGCAAATTCGGCCGCAGTCCGTCCAACATGAACGGTAGCGGGCTGCACCAGCAAGGCCGCATACAAGAAGCCCTGTCTGTGCTGGAATCCGCCTGCCCAAGGACTGTGTGGTCCAGGGGTAAAAGCCCAGGCCCTGCACATCACACCTCCACCAGCGGCCCTTGGGTGCGCAACCGCGCCGCATCGCGCAGCGGCGGCTGGCCGTACATGCGGGCGTATTCGCGGCTGAACTGCGACGGGCTTTCGTAGCCCACGGCAAAGCCGATGCTGGCCGCATCCGCCTGGCCGGCCAGCAGCAAGCGCCGCGCCTCTTGCAGGCGAATCTGCTTCTGGTACTGCAGCGGGCTCATGGCGGTGACGGCCTTGAAATGCCGGTGGAAGGTAGAGGCGCTCATATTCGCCCGCTGCGCTACATCGTCAATGCGCAGCGGCTCGGCGAAGTGGCTGCGTATCCAACCTATGGCCTGGCCCACCTGGGCCATGCGGCTGTGGGCCAGCGCGATCTGGCGCAACATCGGTGCATGGGCACCGGTCAGCAGGCGGTAAAGGATTTCGCGCTCGGCCAGCGGCGCCAGCATGGGGATGTCGGCCGGCCGGTCCAGCAGCCGCAGCAAGCGCACGGCGGCGTCCAGCAGGTCGGGCGTGACCTGGCTGACGGCCAGGCCGGGCAAGGTTGCTTCCTGGGCTGCCCCTGGCAGGCTCAGCAGCATGTCGACCAGCACCGCCGGCTCCAGCACCAATGACAGCGCCAGATACGGTGCGTCCGGGCTGGCCTGGGTGACGGCGCCGGTAACAGGCAGGTCCACCGACACCACCAGGTACTGGCCGGCTGCATAGTCCACGATGCCGTCGCCCAGCAGCGTGCGCTTGGCCCCCTGCGCCACGATGCACAGCATGGGCTGGTACACCACGCCCACCGGCAAGGTCGGGGTGTCGGCACGCACCAGGCCCACCCGGGGGATGGCCGTGGGGGTACGGGTTTGGTGGCAGTGTTGTGCAATCAGGGCGCACAACTCTTTGAGCGAATCTGGCGTGGGCGGTGGCAGCATGCGAGGATTATGCAATAGCTGCGCAGCATCAGGCTACCGCTGCGCAGGCCTTGAGGCGGATAGTCAAGCTCTCAACAACACGGAGCCTCTGCATGCCATTTCAACCCAATACCTGGTTCATCACCGGCGCAGCGCGCGGCATCGGCGCCCAGGTCGCGCAGGCCGCCTTGGCCGCCGGCCACAACGTGGTCGCCACCGCCCGCAAGCGCGGCAGCATTGCCGTGACCGATGACCGCCTGCTGGCGCTGGACCTGGACGTCACCGACGCCGCCCAAGCCCAGGCCGCCGTGCAAGCCGCCGTGGCCCGCTTCGGCCGCATCGACGTGCTGGTCAACAACGCGGGCTACGGCCAGCTGGGCCTGTTTGAAGAAAGCACGGCGGCCGACGCGCAAGCGCAGTTCGACACCAATGTGTTCGGCCTGTTCCACGTGACACGGGCCGTGTTGCCGGTGATGCGCCAGCAGCGCGCCGGCCATGTATTCAACCTCTCGTCCATGGCCGGCATACGTGGCCGCGCCGGCACCGCGCTCTACAGCGCCAGCAAGTTTGCAGTGGAGGGCTTTTCCGAAGGGCTGGCGCAGGAAGTGGCCCCGTTCGGCATCCGCGTCACCATCGTGGAGCCGGGCGCGTTCCGCACCGACTTTCTGGACGGCCAGTCCATGCGCTTTGGCAGCCAGCCCATCGCCGACTACGCCACGCAGTCTGCCCAGATCAGCGCAGGCTTTGGTGCCCGCAACCACCTGCAGCCCGGCGACCCGGCACGGCTGGCTGCGGTGCTGCTGCAACTGGCATCGCATCCGAAGCCGCCGCTTCGCTTTGCGGCGGGTAGCGATGCGGTGGAGATTATTGGGGCGAAGATAGCGGCGCTGCGGGGGGAGCTGGAGGCTTGGCAGGGGGTGTCGGTGACGACGGATGGGGTGTTCTAGCAACACCCATGGCCTTGTACTTTGAATAGCTGCTTGTGCTTGCCTAGTCTTCACAAGCAGCTACAAATTACAGAGCATATTAGTCCTCACGCAGTCTCCGCACGGGCAAAGGCTCCACATGAATCCGCAAGGGGGCAACGATAGCCCTCCTCGGTCAAAAACCAGGATCGCGACATACAAACACCCGCGTTCAAGTCTATGTGCTCCCCAAAACGAAGTTTTCGCATATAGCCTCGGGCATAGAAGATGCCGCAGAGCTCGTCGACTTCATGGGGTTTCAATGTCGTATTCAAATAATGAAAGACATTCCCCAAGTATGTATTGACACCAATCTGCAGGCTTTCTAGCTTTGCTACAACATCATTAATGATTAAAGGTTTTCCCTCCGCACGAATACCCTGATGTGTATAAGAAATGCTGTTGGTCGTGGGGTCCAAGCTGCAGTATCCAATATCCGAATGCGTCAGGGTATCGCGAATTAATAGAAGCTCTTCATACCAATCGGTTGACACAATACTCTGCCGCAACGCTTCGGGAAATTCTGATCCAACCTGGTCCTCCTTTACTCGCTGCATTAGCTTTCGCGTTGAATCCGGAATTCTTCGGCAGTGGCGATGCGTTGCGACTATCACCTTCCTCGCGCAATCAATCGACGAATAGAGTTCGGTAAATACCCCCTCTACAACTGCAGAGAATTCCTTTGAATTTAGAGCTGGCGTAAATCCGTGGGTTTGTAGCTGCTCCCTGTCTTGCGACAAGTTTGGAATTAGCTTTCGTGCCAAACCGAAAAGAACCGATGCCTTACGAAAATGACTGGAAACTCCGGACAGCGCCTTCCGGCACTCTGAGTTGAATTCGTAAGTTCCTGGATAGAACTTCGAGAAAATATCGAGTTCACCCCATTGCTCAGGAACAAAGGTTCGAACTGTTGCAAGTACTTGAGACATGACTGAGTGTTTCACAGATGGCCCATCTATAGCCCGACAAAACTGCCGCCCCAGCCCCGGGCACAATAGCGCCTTCCCACCAGCCTCCGGCCGGTTTACCCATCAAATCAGCCTCTAGCGCAATAAATACGTGCGCCAGCAGCTACAAATTCCAGAGCAAAAGCATTGTCCTCGTCCCCTCTCGCCATCCTGCATGAAACCTTTGGCTATGAGCAGTTTCGGGGGCCGCAGCAGGCCATCGTTGAGCATGTAGTCGCTGGCGGCGACGCGCTGGTGCTGATGCCTACCGGCGGCGGCAAGTCGCTTTGTTACCAGATCCCGGCGATTGCGCGGCAGCTGGACGGGCATGGGATCACCATCGTCATCTCGCCGCTGATTGCGTTGATGCACGACCAGGTAGGGGCGCTGCACGAGGCGGGGGTGAAGGCGGCGTTCTTGAACTCAACCTTGTCGTTCGACGAGGCGCTGGACGTGGAGCGGCGTCTGATGCGCGGCGACATCACCATGCTGTACGCGGCGCCCGAGCGCATCACCACGCCGCGCTTTCTGGACATGCTGGACGACCTGCTGGCGCGCCGGCAGCTGAGCCTGTTTGCCATTGACGAGGTGCATTGCGTGAGCCAGTGGGGCCACGACTTCCGCCCCGAATACCGCGCGCTAACGGTGCTACACCAGCGCTATGCCAGCGTGCCGCGGATTGCGCTGACTGCGACGGCAGACGCGCTGACCCGCGCCGACATCGTGGAGCGGCTGCAGCTGGAAGAAGCCCAGCACTTCGTCAGCAGCTTTGACCGGCCGAACATCCGCTACACCATCGTCGAAAAGAAGGACGCGACCACGCAGCTGCTGCGCTTCATTGAACGCGAGCACGACGAGGACGCGGGCGTGGTCTATTGCCAGTCGCGCAAGCGGGTGGAAGAAGTGGCGCAGATGCTGTGTGAGCACGGCATCAACGCCCTGCCCTACCACGCCGGCCTGGACGCCAAGCTGCGCCAGACCCACCAGGACCGCTTTCTGCGCGAAGAAGGCATCGTGATGGTGGCAACCATCGCCTTCGGCATGGGTATCGACAAGCCCGACGTGCGCTTTGTGGCGCATCTGGACATGCCCAAGAACATCGAAGGCTACTACCAGGAAACCGGCCGTGCGGGGCGCGACGGCCTGCCCGCGGATGCCTGGATGGTCTACGGCCTGCAGGACGTGGTGAACCAGCGCCGCATGATCGACGAGAGCCCGGCGGGCGAAGAATTCAAGCAGGTGATGCGCGGCAAGCTGGATGCGCTGCTCGGCCTGGCCGAGGCGACGGATTGCCGGCGCGTGCGGCTGTTGAAATACTTTGGGGAAACATCCCACGCTTGCGGCAACTGCGACAACTGCCTGGAGCCGCCGCAGGTGTGGGACGGCACCGAGGCGGCGCGCAAGCTGCTGTCCACCATCTACCGCATCCAGCAGATGAGCGGCATTAGCTTTGGCACGGGTCACATAATGGACATCCTGCGCGGCAAAACCACCGACAAGGTGAACCAGTTCAACCACAGCACGCTCAGCACCTTCGGCCTGGGTGCGGAGTACAGCGAACAGCAGCTGCGCGGCGTGCTGCGCCAGCTGATTGCGATTGGCGGTGTGGCGGTGGAAGGCGAATACAGCACGCTGTGCCTGACCGAAGGCTCGCGCGCCGTGCTGAAGGGCGAGGTGCCGCTGATGCTGCGTGCGTCCCTCTCCGGTCCGGCCGAGCGCAAGCCAAAGCGCGAAAAATCCGCGGCCAAATCGGCGGTGGTGGCAGCGCTGGACGACAGCGCGCAAACCCGCTTCGCCGCGCTGAAAACCTGGCGCGCCGAAGTGGCGCGTGAGCACAATCTGCCGGCCTACGTGATCTTCCACGACGCTACCCTGGCCGCCATCGCCGCGCTCGACCCGCAAAGCCTGGCCGACCTGGAAGGCGTGAGCGGCATCGGCACCAAGAAGCTCGAAGCCTATGGTGCCGACGTGCTGCGCGTCTGCGCTGCCCTTACGGCCTGATTACGACTTGATCTTCACGAACACCGGATTCGAATAGAACCACAGGCTGGCGTAGTTGCGGTCGTTGATCGCGTTGACGCGGGTGGTGTTGTCTGCGCCGGTGGTCTTCTGATCGGCCAGCGGCTCGCCGTTTGCAGTGAGTCCTGCCGTGTTCACGGCCAGGTTGGTACCGCGCAGTCGGAAGTATTGGTTCTTCTTCGCCTCAACTGGAACCTGCACCGTGAAGTAGCCGTCGGCGTCGAGCTTCCAGTCAGCGGCGGTGAAGCGGCGCAGCACACGGGTCGAGCTGTTGGTGGCCACGTTGTAGGCCGCCGTACCCGGCAAGGCCTTGGTATTGACATCGCCTACGATCAGATCGACGTGATCGACCACCGGCTTCATGTTGCCCAGGGTGCCGCTGTCTACCGGCTTCTGGTAATTGTTCAATGCGGGGCTCTTGAAGCGGATCGTCACCATCACGCTCTCACCGTTGTTCACCTGGACCTCCTGGCCCATGAAGCCATTGCCAGACGAGGCGGCTACACGGAAGTCCAGGGCGTTTATCAGATCACCGTAGACGCCGTACATGCGGCCGTCGCGCAGGCTTTTTTGCAGCCCGGCGACACCGGTGGCGCCATCGGCCATCCAGACGTGGTTCTTCGAGTATTCACCCGGGTAGTAGCCGCTGCTGTTGCTTTGCGAATCGATCTCGAAATGCGAGTCGGAGTCGGCGATGTTCCAGATGCGCCGGCCTTCGCCGAGCAGGGCGTCCCACACGCCGCCGACCTGGGCCACCATGGCATCCACGCCGCCGTAGGTGCGGTTCGGCAGGTTCGCGTCGATATAGGCCGAGGTATAACCGCCGCGGTCGGGTTCCATCTGGTTGCCGACCATGCCTTCGAGCATGAACATGATGTCGGGTGCCAGGTCGTTCATGTCGCGCAGATCCTTGATGGTGTACTTGCCAGGATTGCGCGAGGGGTGGTTGATGGTGGCGAAGCTGGTCGATGGGTAGTTGGTCTTCAGCCAGGTAATGGCCTGCAACGCATCAGCGCCCGTTGCGGCGGCACGCTGCGGGTACTTTTGCTTCAACCGCGCCAAGTCGGCCGGGTCGAACACGGACTCCGCCGTCGTCGTGAACGCGTACTGGAACTCCTTCACGCCATTAGTCGATACATCCATGGCCGGACCTTCGAACAGGGCCACGCCCAGATGGTCATGGGTTGGCATGTCCCATTCGAAGCCGGAGTAGATCAGCTTGTCGGCATAGGTGCCGCCGGCCTGTAGAGCCTTGATACGCGGAATCTCGTACGAGGCCATGCCATAAGCAAAGGCCACCGGCGCGGAAAGCAGGTTGCCGTTGTTGTCGTACTTGGACGAACGCAGGTGGTTGGTGATCGCCGTCCAGTCGAGCTTGTAGGTGGCGAAGGCCTTGCCCAGCACGAAGTCCAGGGTCTGCGTCGTACGGGAGTCGTCGGATTGCACAGTGTGCACATGCAGATCACCTGCAGTCCACTTGCCCGTGGGCTCGGTGGAAGAACTGCCGCCGCCGCAGGCGCCAAGCAGGGCACTGCTCCCCAGCAGTGCGATCGAAAGTTTAAAGGTGTGAAAAAACCGGGACATAAAAACTTCTCAGTTAGACGAAGAGATTGACGCCAACTCCAAAGAGTAGCGCGAGAGACAGGCATGGCGGGCGCTGAAGATCCGGTGCCGCGCGAAAATAGTAGAGGCGCGGCGTTACGCCGTCGTGACACATCGCCTGGCCCACCGCTGTGACAAGCGACCGAGCAGCAACCGGTGCGAGGGATTCGCGGGGTGCGCGTGCACACCTATCGCTACATAGATAGGAGCTACTACCGCAGATATTGCCTGCGCCATAGGTCGATTTAGCTTAAGTGTGCAACTGGCTGTGCGCCCTATGAAAGGTACGCTGGCCCTCGGTTTCCACGCTGGGTGCCAACACCGTGCGGCACATACGCAAAGTCTGCTCGGAGGCGGGCGCTGGCCTTCGCTGGGTGGATTGGGGCGCGGCTGTGCAGGCCTCGCCTTCAGTGCATGAAGCCGATTCCCCGCGACTCGCGCACCTCGGGTTTGATGCGGTGCTCGGCTTCCAGCTGCTCCATAAACTCGTCGGCGGCCAGGGCGGCATCCAGAATCTCAGCCTGGCGCTTCACCGCGGCGAAGTCGCCGGGGCACAGCTGGTCTAGCCGGGCCAGGCGGGTTTTCAGCGCGTCGGTCCAGCGGCTGGCATCGCCGCCCAGCGCCTCCACCAGAAACATGGTTTCGCGCTGCGTGCGCAATAGCGGCTTGAACTGGATCTTGAAGGTAAAGCGGCGCAGCGCCGCCTGGTCGATGCGGTCCAGCAGGTTGGTGGTGCAGATGAAGATGCCGCGGTAGCGCTCCATGCCCTGCAGCATTTCGTTGACCTCGGTAACTTCGTAAGTGCGCTGGGCGCCACGCCGGTCTTGCAAAAAGCTGTCGGCCTCGTCGAGCAGCAGCACAGCTTTCTCGGCCTCGGCCTCCTTGAACATCGCGGCCATTTTCTGCTCGGTCTCGCCCACGTATTTGCTCATCAGGTCGCTGGCCTGTTTGATGATCAACGGCTTGGCCAGCGTCTGGGCGATGTGCTCGGCCAGCGCGGTTTTGCCGGTGCCGGGCGCGCCATAAAAGCACAGCGTGCCGTGACCACGGGCCTGCAGCGCCTGGACGACGCGCGGGATTTCAAACCTGCTCTCCACGTTCAGCATGTCCAGGCTGTAGGTGGTGGCCGAGGGGCGCACGGCATGGTCGGCCGCGCTATTGCCCAAGGCCTTGTCGGCGTTCTTCAGCTGGCGGTCGATCAGGCCTTCGAGCGTCGCATCGGCGGCCGGCGCCACCAGTCCGGCAAAGCGCACCGCGGTGCGGATCTGCGCGGGGGTCAGGCCTTTGCGTTCGGTGAGCTTGGCCACAAAGGCATCGGACACCGCCAGGCCTTCCAAGGTCTTGCGCACCAGGCCTTCGCGGGCGCCGGGGGGTGGCGATTTCAGCTCCAGGTGGTAGGCGAAGCGGCGGCGGAACGCCGGGTCGATCTGCTCGATGCGGTTGGTCACCCAGAGCGTCGGCACGCTGTTGGATTCCAGTATCTGGTTCACCCAGGCTTTGCCGCTGACCGAGGCGCTGCCGGGCGCCGTGACCTGCTCGGCCCGGGCCATCAGCTGCGCGGCCTCGGAGCTAATGGGCGGGAACACGTCCTCCACCTCGTCGAACAGCAGCGCGGCCTGCACGCTGCCCTTGAGGAACACCTGGGCGATCTGCAGCGAGCGGTAGCGGTCCCGGCCGCTGAGCGAGTTGCCGTCGCGGTCGGCGTATTCCACCTCGAACAAGTCCAGCCCGGCGGCCTGGGCCACGACACGGGCCAGCTCGGTCTTGCCCGTGCCGGGCGGGCCGTAGAGCAGCACGTTAACGCCAGGTTCCTTGCGCGCCACGGCGTTGCGCAGCAGACTGACCAACACCTGGGCGTCGTCCAGCACATAGGTGAAATCGGTCAATGCCAGCGCGCTTTTGGTGGCCGGGCGGGTGAACACCGCCATCAGCTCGCTCTGGTCGCGGTATTCGCGCATCAGCACCGGGGGCAGCTTTTCGCTGACCTTCATCAGGTCGGCCAGGTCGGTGATGTTGTGTTCGGAGATCAGGTTTTCGACCAGGCCGATGCGCTCCAGCCGGGAACCAGCGCGCAAGGCTTCGCCCACCTCGGCGGGGCTGACGCCGGCAACTTCGGCAATCGCCGCATAGGCCTCGGGCGCGTTGTTGACCTTGACCTCGACCAGGATGGTGCGCAGGTCACGCTGGTAGCGGGCCAGGGTGCCGTAGAGCAAGAGCGCGCGCTCGGCCTTGTTCAGCTGCAGCAGGCCGGACAAGGCGTCAATATTCTTCTCCACCAGCGTAGATTGTTTTTTGAGGGCATGGGTCAGCCATTCGCCGGTGACGGCCAGGGCCGACAACAGGTCTTTGGGCTGGTCCTTGGCGTATTCGTCCAGGTAGAAGAACAGCGTGCCTTCTTCGTACGGGCCGCGCCAGATGCCGTGGCGTTCCAGAAACTCGGTGGTGCCCAGGGCCGTGTGGCCGCGCCAGAATTCGTTGTCCTTGCAGCGCCGGGACAGGAATTCGCGCAGGCGCAGCAGCACCGGCTGCGGCCACACCAAATGCCGGCCGGCCATGGCCAACAGGCTGTTCAGGTCGCGCCGCAAATTGAACTTGGGGCCTTGGCGGGCCACCAGGGTCAGCACGAAATGCGAACACATTAAATCCAGCACCGGCGCAGCCTTCAGCCCCGGCGACGGGATCAGGGGTGCGTGGGCGGAATCAGAAACCAAGCGCTTCACCATGGAAAGGCTCCTAGCAACGAAATGCTTCGTTAGCGGACCATAACGCAGCGCATGGGGCATGGGAAGACTTTGCTATTGAAATTTGCCAGAACGCGAACAACTCCCGTTTGCCGATTTAGCACTTCTAGCACTTGCAAGTCCGCTTAGAATTGCGCCGACCCCAGACTAAGGAATATCTATGAGCACTCCCCACGCCGATGACCATGGCACGCCAGCCCGCGCACCCGCCGATGCTGTCGAATCCATCGTGCCGATGATCCCCATCGTGCTGCCTATCGTGGGTGGTGTGTTGATTTTCCTGCTGGCATTTATCGCCGTCTCCATGGCCTAAAGGCCACCAGCGCTGGCCCGCTATGGGCTAGCCGCTATGCTTTGTAGTGCGCCAGGCCCCTTGGCAGGGCTGGCGCGGAGTGTTACGCAACGTAAGACCTGGTTTTCGTCTCCCTCCCCCTTTCTGTGTGTTTTGGCGGCCACTGACTCAGCTGCGGCGATTGCTATTATTTTCATAGTCATATACGCAGTTGCTGTATGCGCTTTTGGCTATTTTCACTGCCAATTCTGGCGCATTTCGGCATCGCTGATTTCATGCATAAAGTAATGCAACGTTTGCATAGATTTTCCATGTAATCGCTCCGTAACTTACTGCGACCTCCCTAAAATCGAGGTCCCAGCCGACCTGCGGTGCCAGGCACCGCCCGCCGACTGAGTAGCAAAGCCGTTTTCTGAAAAGGCCGCTCTCAGCACATACCGCGTGGAGCCCTCTTTTGAAAAGACGATTTTCAACTTAGGAGCTCCCCCCATGAACGCACGCACCCTCGAGGGCCTGGCCCACGCCACCCCTGCCTACGTTAAACACACCGGGCTGGTCGCCTGGATCGCGGACATGGCGGCGCTGACCCAGCCCGACGCCATTTACTGGTGCGACGGCAGCGAAGAAGAATACGCACGCCTGTGCCAGCAGCTGGTGGACGCCGGCACTTTCAAGCGCCTGAACCCCGAGCTGCGCCCCAACTCCTTCCTGGCCTGCAGCGACCCCAGCGATGTGGCCCGCGTCGAAGACCGCACCTACATCTGCTCTGCGCAAAAGGAAAATGCCGGCCCCACCAACAACTGGATGGAGCCCGCCGAGATGCGCGCCACGCTGAACCCGCTGTTCGCCGGCTGCATGCGCGGCCGCACCATGTATGTGGTGCCGTTCAGCATGGGCCCGCTGGGCAGCCCGATTGCCCACATTGGCGTGGAACTGTCCGACAGCCCGTATGTAGCGGTAAACATGCGCACCATGACCCGCATGGGCAGGGCCGTGGTCGAGCTGCTGGGTACCGACGGTGCCTTCGTGCCTTGCGTGCACACCGTGGGCGCGCCGCTGGCAGCAGGCCAGGCCGACGTGAAATGGCCCTGCAACAAGACCAAGTACATCGTGCATTTCCCGGAAACCCGCGAAATCTGGTCCTACGGCTCGGGCTACGGCGGCAATGCGCTGCTGGGCAAGAAGTGCTTTGCGTTGCGCATCGCCTCCAACATGGGCCGCGACCAGGGTTGGCTGGCCGAGCACATGCTGATCCTGGGCGTAACCAACCCCGAAGGCAAGAAGTACCACGTGGCAGCCGCTTTCCCCAGCGCCTGTGGCAAGACCAATTTCTCCATGCTGGTACCACCGGCAGGATTCCACGGTTGGAAGGTCACCACCATCGGTGACGACATCGCCTGGATCAAGCCCGGTGCCGATGGCCGCCTGTACGCCATCAACCCCGAAGCCGGCTACTTCGGCGTGGCCCCTGGCACCAACTACCACACCAATCCCAACTGCATGGCCAGCCTGGACAAGAACGTCATCTTCACCAATGTCGCGCTGACCGACGACGGCGACGTGTGGTGGGAAGGCATGGAAAAAGACACCGGCAGCCTGCCCGCACATCTGATCGACTGGCAAGGCAATGACTGGACGCCGGAAATCGCCAAAGCCACTGGCGCCAAGGCAGCGCACCCGAACTCGCGCTTTACCGTGGCCGCTACCAACAACCCCGCGCTGGACGAAGCCTGGGACGATGCCGCCGGAGTGGCCATCGACGCCTTCATCTTCGGCGGCCGCCGCTCGACCACCGTGCCGCTGGTGACCGAAGCCCGCAACTGGACCGAAGGCGTCTACATGGCGGCCACCATGGGCTCGGAAACCACCGCCGCCGCCGCCGGCCAAATGGGCGTGGTGCGCCGCGATCCTTTCGCCATGCTGCCCTTCATGGGCTACAACATGAGCGACTACTTCCAGCACTGGCTGGACATGGGTGACAAGATCACCGCATCGGGCGCCAAGCAACCCGCCATCTTCTGCACCAACTGGTTCCGCAAGGGCGCCGACGGCCAGTTCGTCTGGCCCGGCTACGGCGAAAACATGCGCGTGCTGAAGTGGATGATCGACCGCATCGAAGGCCAGGCTGCCGGCCAGGAAAACATCTTCGGCGTCAGCCCGACCTACGGCGAACTCAACTGGACCGGCCTGGACTTCACGCAAGCCCAGTTCGACACCGTGACCAGTATCGACAAAGCCGCCTGGCAACAGGAACTGGTGCTGCATACCGAGCTGTTCACCCAGCTGGCCCACCACTTGCCGCAAGCCCTGGTCGACACCAAGGCCGCCATCGAAAAGCGTTTGAGCGCCTAAAACGCCAAAGCCCCAGCTATCTTGCGATAGCCGGGGCTTTGGGTTGGAGCTTGCCGGTTTAGCGGAAAGCGTTCATGCGGTAGTTGGCAGCATTCAGCGCCTTGGCATCCATGGCATCAAAAGTGCGCAGCATCGCAGCGGCAATGCGGTTCGACTGGGGGGCCTTTTCAGCGGTTGCGGCGACTTCAGCCACTTCGCGGCGGCCCATGGCCACTTGCAGGTCGGCCATGATGCGTGGGTCGCTCAGAGCACTCGCCCACAGGCGCTGGTCGGCACGGGCCCGGGCTTGGCGCAACGACCAGGCATCCAAGCTTGCCACTACACGCACAGCCGTACGGCGGGCGCTGCCGGCAAACAAGGCGATGGCGGCGAAGCCGACAGCCCAGACAGCCACCCAAGCGGCCAGCAGATGGCCTTCAGCCCAGGTATCGACCAACTGGTCGGCAACGACCACCAAAGCCGACACCACAGCTGCCAGCAGCATGGTCGACAAACCCTTGGTGGAGTCAAAATTCTTGTACAGATTGCGGGCGGAGCCGACGACCGATTCAGCACGGGCAACCCCGGGGTGTACGGTTGGGAAGCTAGGTTGAATAAAACTGGTCATGGTAATTTCCTTTTAGAACGAGCGTCCTGGACGGGATCGCCGTAGACGCAAACGAATATTAGGGTTAATACTAGTGCCGCTCTACTTTATCTTTGTGATGATCTCCATTCACAGTAGTGATGAATCTATCTGGCGTGGATTGGTGCAAACCCAGCCTAGGCGCAGTACCTGGCAACATCTACGCCCATTCTTTTTAAGAAAAATATGGCTCCAGCGCTTACAGTACTTGCACAAGCAGCTACATAAATAATAGCGCAATGTGCATACAGTTTTAGTGTGCTGCCGCGGTCAACAGTTGGCTAACAAGACCGGGGATTACAGATCCGGTCCGAATTTAGAGAGCTCTCCCCTGTGTCCGCATAAAACAACAGAATCCGATTCTTTAGTTGAAACCCCTTGCAGCCTATGCGATGAACCCACCCAATTTCCGCACGTTTGACCTGAACCTGCTGCGCGTATTTGACGAAGTCATGGCCGAGCGCAGCCTGACCCGGGCCGCGCAAAACCTGTCGCTCACCCAGCCCGCCGTCAGCAACGCCCTGCGGCGCCTGCGCGAAAGCCTGGACGACGAGCTGGTGCGGCGCAACGGGCAGAGCATGGAACCCACACCCCAAGCGCTGGCCCTGTGGCCCACGGTGCGTGAAGCCCTGCGCCAGCTGCAGACTGCGCTGGCGCCCAGCACCTTCGAGCCGGCCGAGGCCGACGATAGCTTTGTGCTGGCCATGGCCGACGCCACCGCAGCCGAGCTGATGCCCGGCCTGGTGCGGCTGCTGGAAGCCGAGGCTCCGGGCGTGTCTCTGCACGTGCTGCCGCTGGCCTCGCGCGATCCGCGCAAACTGCTAGAAGACGAGAGCCTGGATCTGGCGGTGGGTTTCTTCCCGGCTGTGCTGGCTGATCTGGCGGCACGCGCGCAGGTGGGAAAGGGCATTCCGTATGCGCACCAGCGCCTGTACGACGGCCACTATGTGTGTGCGATGCGCAGCGGCCATCCGCTGGCCCAGGGCACCCTGAGCCTCGACCAGTTCTGCGCGGCGCGCCATCTGCTGGTCAGCTTTGCTGGACGCTCATTTGGCTTTATCGACGAGGCTCTGGCCTTGATCCAGCGCAAGCGCAGGGTGGCGTTGACGGTGAACCAGTTTTTTACCGCCGGCTATATCGCCTCGCAAACCGATCTGCTGACGGTCTTACCCCAGCATTTCGCTAGGGTGGCGGGCAACGTCAATGGTCTGGTGCAGCAGGCGCTGCCGTTCGAGGTGCCAGCCGTGCATGTAGATGCACTCTGGCACCGGCGCACGGAGTCCAGCCCCGCACACCAATGGCTACGCCAAGCAGTGGCGCGGGTGGCCGCCCAGGCCTACGCGCCGCAGGCGATTTAGCGCGCGCAGCTCAGCGAAGCCAGCGCCGCAGCCCGCAGCTCGGCCGAATGGTGGGGGTCGCGGCCGGCACGGGCGTAGGCGATTTCCATCAGGTCGTGGGCGACACTGGGGCTGTCCATGGCAGTTTGGGCCACGGAGGCAAAGCGCTGGGTAATGCGCGAAGTAGTGCGGAAAAGAAAGAACTGAACAAACAAGCTAAACATGGAAACATCACCGTATGAGCGGTGAAAAGTAGGTATGGGGTAAGAATAAGGGTTTTCCCTAGGATTACAAGACCCATCCCATGCAGGTATTGCATAACCTGCTGCAGCCCTCTATCCAGCCGGTGGCTGCGCCAGCGTAGACTGGGCGTCGCCATGAAGATCCAACTCCTATCCGACCTGCACCTGGAAGTGCACCCGCAGTTTGTGCCCACCCCTGCTACCGGCGCCGATGTGTTGGTGCTGGCCGGCGACATCGGCTCCTACCAGCCGGGCTCGCAGCTGCTGGACCTGGAGGATGCCGACTTTGGCCTGGCCCGCTTCTCCCCGCTGCCGCAGTACGCGGGCTGGCCCACGCCCGTGTTGTTTGTACCGGGCAACCACGAATACGACGGCCTGGACTTCGACACCGCCCACACGCGACTGCGCGCCACCTGCGAACGGCTCGGCCTGCAGTGGCTGGAACGCGAAAGCCTGGAACTGCAAGGCGTGCGTTTCCTCGGCACCACGCTATGGAGCGACTTCGATGCGCTCGGCCCCGCCCTTACCGAGACAGAGGCCACCCTGGGCCAGCAGCTGAAAGCCCGCGACAAAGCCTTTCGCGCGGCCAACTACTATTTGAAGAAGAACAGCGCCACCCGCCAGGGCGAGCCCATGCTGGCCGACGCCATCCGAGAACAGGCGCTGGTCTGCCAGCAATGGCTGCGCAGCGCGCTGGCCACGCCATTTGACGGGCCGACGGTGGTGGTCACCCACTTTGCGCCCAGCCTCCACAGCGCCGACCCGCGCTATGGCCGAACCCCGGGGACCGCCGGCTTCTGCAATGCGTTGGACGAGCTGCTGCCGCAGGCCCGGCTGTGGCTACACGGCCATTTGCATGCGCCCAGCGACTACGTACACCACGGCTGCCGGGTGGTGGCCAACCCGCGCGGCTACGCACGCAAAAACGAACAACACGCCTTCTTGCCCAGCTACTGCATCGAGCTATTGAATTAGTAGCAGCTTGCGCTTATCCAATATGCGTTAGCGTGCATTTAGACCCTCAAAACAGGTGCCCAGCACCCAGTCGATGATCTGGCTGTCGCTGTGCTGGCCGCTGGCCTGCAAAAAGCCCAGCACCGGATCGCAGGCGCGCGCATACAGGGTATAGAGCACCGCAATCGCCGGGAACTGCGGGCTGATCTGGCCAGCCTTCTGCGCGGCCTGAATCCAGCCGCCCAGCTGCTCGCTGACTTGCACCAGCGCTTCCAGATATGCCTGGTTGCCCATCAGGTTCGCGCGCAGGCTGGAGTTCTGGCTGGGCAGCGACGGCATTTCTCCGACCATCTGCACCTGCATGGCCCAGCGCACCATGGCTTTCAGCTTGGCCAGCGGTGTGTCGGTGGGCGGCAGGGTCAGCAGAAACGCCTGGGTGCGGTGCAGCACCCGCACCATGGCAGCAGCGGCCAGGTCTTCCTTGCTGGGGAAATGCTTGTACAGGCTGGCCTTGGCAATGCCTACGCCGGCCGCCACTTCGTCCACCGTCATGGCCTCGAAGCCCTTCTCGGCTAGCAGGCGGTTCACGGTTTGCACGATGGCTTCTTCCCGCGCTTGCAGCATCTGCTGCTTGAAAGAGACTTTGGGGGATTTGGGCGTGAGGGCGGGTTTCATGCTGCAATTTTAGCCCGCCGCGTTCTTGGAACGATATGGGTGGCTATTTTGCTACCGGGCAGTCACAAAACACAGACCAAGTCTCGGTGCACCTGGGCTCTGCCCCATAAATGACTTGAATATTATTTCATTCATTATGGACCATTAATTTTACAGCATCAAAATCAACAAAAACCCCATATATCCGTGTTTATATTTCGATATATATACCCAATGTACCAAACGGGTTGAGTTGTGTAAAGCACGGTAATCAAGCCGGTTTTCACACGGCTTATTAATTTTGTAACTCCTAGTTACGTGGCAGAATTTATTTACCCATTCAACTACCAAAGGGATATTCATGAAAGTCAACAATTCGACTGCCGCAACGGGCAATACCGCATTGGCTGCCGCAACCACCGCCAAAAAATCGGCAGTGGGTGCATTTGAAAAAAATTCCAAGGAATTTGGCCCAATTGCCGCTACGGCCATTGGCGTGGGCAAGGCTGCAGTACAAAACAGCAGCACCCTCAGCAAAGTAGTAAATAGCGTGGAAAGCACTGTCAAGGAAGCGGCGAATAACACCGTTGCCCTGGCCAATGACAGCGCCGAAGGGCTGAAGTCGGCCTACAACAAGGTGTCCAGCGGTGTGAGTTCGGCCGCCAGCGGCATCGGCAGCGCCGCCAGCGCCATTGCCGGCTACGCCGATGCAGGGCTGTCGGCCAGTGTGCAGGCCGTGAGCGCGCTGGCTTAAATACGGCCTATTCACAGCGCATAAAGCCATGGTTGTTCTCCCGAAACTTTATCGCCTGCTGTGGATTGGCGCCCTGTGCGGAATACAAACGGCATGCTCCATATTTACGCCGGTTCCGCTGATGGAATTGGCCAAGGCCTCGGGTATCGCCGCCAGCACGCTGATTGCGGTCGGCCCCAGCAAAGCCACGGATACGGTCTACCATATCCATCCAACTTTCAATAAAGTGTGTATCGAGCTGAATCCGCATTCACAGGCGGTAGAAATACTGCCGGCCTTGCAATCAGAATTGCGCATGCACCAGATTGAAAGCCGTATATACGAGGCGGGTACGGGCGGAAATAATTGTGAAATATGGCTGCATTATGTGGCCTATATTGAATGGGCAATTCCACCGTTCACCAATGAATATAAGACCTATCTCACCACCGCCACCCTGACCTTGCGCAATGCAGATGGCAAGGTGTTATCGCGCAGCAGCTACTCCCTGGACCCGGTGTACGGCATGGGCAAGTGGTCGTCGGTGCGCAGCAAGATCGCCCCCGTTGTGACGGCCGTCGTCACCGGTTTTGAAAATTGAGCGGCGCCGCCGGTGCCGCCGCTACGCAGATAACCCGCAAAGGACTCCCATGCAACACGCTCTCCAACACGCCCTCACCCGCTGCCTGGTCGCGCTTGTGCTGCCCGTGGCCGCGCTCATTTCAGGCTGCGCCAGCAGCGACAGCATCATCCCGCCGCCGGTGCGCGCCAATCCGCTGCCCCAGCCCATGGATGTGGAGCCGGCCGTGACCGGCGCGATCTTCCGCAAGCACATGACCAGTACCTCGCTATTTTCCGACCGCCGCCGGCCACACAAGATTGGCGACGCGCTGAAGATCGACATTGCCGAAAACCTGAGCGCCAGCAGCGAGCTGACCACCGACACCAGCCGGGCCACCACGCTGGCTTCCAAAGGCCCGGGCTCGAACTCGAATTCACTGGGCGGCATCCTCAAGGGCATCATGAACATCGATGCCAGCGCCTCGGGCAGCGACACCTACAAGGGCTCAGGCAACACCGAGAGCAGCAACAAGTTCTCCGGCCGCCTGGCCGCCGCGGTGATCAATGTGCAGTCCAACGGCTACTTGGTGGTGGCCGGCGAGCGCAGCATCGCATTCAACAGCGGCATCAGCACCCTGCGTTTCTCGGGTGTGGTGAATCCGCTCGACATCACCAACGGCAATGTGGTGGCCTCCAGCGATGTGGTGGACGCACGGCTGGAGCTGGTGGGCCGCGGCGATGTGTCCGACGCCGCGTCGCGCTCCTGGATCCAGAAGATCCTGGCCAAAAGCCTGTCGTTCTGGTGATGCGCGCGGAGCCTAGACGATAGGTTCCAACAGTGCGGCGGTCGCGGCCTGGGTCAGGGCTGCGCTCAAGGTGTCCAGCACCTCGGACTGCAGGTTCCAGCAGTGCCAGTACAGCTGAATCGGCAGCGCCTGGCTGGGCGCCAGGTTCACCAGTTCGCCTTCCGCGATCAGCCCGCGCACCAACAGCTCGGGCAGCACGCTGGCCCCCCAGCCGGCCCGCACGGCCCGCACCTGGCCTTCGGAGCTGGGCACAAACACCTGGCGCAAGGCCACGCGCTTCAGGCCAAACACCTGGTTGACGAACTCGCGCTGCATATCGTCCTTGCGGTTGAAGGCGACAAACGGCACGTTGCGGAAGTTGTGCGCGGTCAGCCCGTGCGGCAGGTGCTGGCGCGCGTAGTCGGCCTGGGCCACGGCCACGTAGCGCATGGCGCCCAGCGGCACCACCTTGCAGCCGCGCAAAGCCTGCTTCAGCGTCGTCACGCAGCCCATCACCTGGCCTTCGCGCAACCATTCCTGGGTGAAATCCTGGTCGTCGGTGATGATTTCCAGCGGCAGGCCCTGGGCCACCACGGCCTGTAGTGCGCCCATGGCCCAGGTGGCGATGCTGTCGGCGTTGATGGCGATGGACACCCGCTCTTCATCCCGTGCACCTCCCATGGCGCTGGGCGCCAGCTCCTGCATGTCGCGCTCCAGATCGGCGCGCAGCAGGCGCAGCTGCTTGGTGTGCTTGATCAGCAGATGGCCGGCCGCCGTCGGCTTGAGCGGGCGGCTGCGCACCACCAGTACCGTGCCGGCCTGCGCCTCCAGCGAGCGCAGGCGCTGCGAGACCGCCGACTGCGTGATGTTCAGCCGCTGGGCAGCGCGTTCAAAACCGCCTTCTTCCACGATGGCGGCCAGGCATTCGAGGGCGTCAGGATCAAGTGTGCTCATGCACGGAATTTACCCGGTGTTGACGTGGCCGCTGAAACCATTTCCGTAACGCGCCAGCGTCAGCCCATCCATGCTGATCTCGGTGGGCCGGTTCGACAGCAGATCGGCCATGACGCGGCCGGTGCCGGCGGCCATGGTCCAGCCCAAAGTGCCGTGGCCGGTAGATAAATGTAGGTTCGGGTACGGCGTGCCGCCCAGCACCGGTGTGCCGTCGGGCGTCATGGGGCGCAGGCCGGTCCAGAACTCGGCCTTGGAGGTATCGCCGCCACGGGGGAACAGGTCGGTTACCACATGGTTCAGGGTGTTGCGGCGCTCTTCCCGCAGCTCCAGGTTGTAGCCCCCCAGCTCGGCCGTGCCGCCCACGCGGATACGGTCGCCCAGGCGGGTCACGGCGACCTTGTGGGTTTCGTCCATCACCGTGGATTCGGGCGCACAAGCCGCATCGGTAATGGGCACGGTGATGGAATAGCCCTTGACCGGGTACACCGGCAGGTTGAAGCCCAGCGGCTTCAGCAAAATCGGCGAATAGCTGCCCAGCGCTACCAGGTAGCTGTCGGCTTGCAGCAGGCCGGCGCTGGTGTGCACGCCGGTGATCTTTTGCCCGTTGGCAGCAATCCGGTCGATCTGCACGCCGTAGCGAAACTGCACGCCCAGGGCCTCGGCCATCTTGGCCAGCTTGTTGGTGAACTTGAAGCAGTCGCCGGTCTCATCGCCGGGCAGACGCAGTGCGCCAACGAACTTTTCCTTCACCAAGGCCAGTGCTGGCTCGTATTGCAGGTAGGCCTCGCGGTCCAACAACTGAAACGGCACGCCGAACTGCTTGAGGATGGCGATATCGGCCGCCGTGCCGTCCAGCTGCTTCTGGGTGCGGAACAGCTGCAGCGTGCCCTGGCTGCGGTCGTCATAGGCGATGCCGGTATCGGCGCGCAACTCTTTCAGGCAGTCGCGGCTGTACTCGGCCAGGCGCACCATGCGCGCCTTGTTGACCTGGTAGCGGGCCTCGGTGCAGTTGCGCAGCATCTGCATGCCCCAGCGCCACATGGTGGGCGACAAAAGTGGGCGAATTACCAGAGGGCTGTGGTGCATCAGCATCCACTGGATTGCCTTAAGCGGCACACCGGGGCCGGCCCAGGGCGACGAGTAGCCAGGAGACACCTCGCCCGCATTGCCGTAGCTGGTCTCCAGCGCGGGGCCCGGTTGGCGGTCGACCACCGTTACCTGGTGGCCGGCTTTGGCAAGGTAGTACGCGGTACAGGTGCCAATCACCCCACTGCCCAAGATCAGAACTTTCATGCGGCGCTCGCTTTGTGAAAAGTGGTAACAGGCCGCAATATAAGTTGGTCTAATTTATTAAGCCATAGTTCATTAGAAGATCTAATTCAGAATTAGACCGGGTTTTCACCCATGTCGGCAAATAAGGCCAGCACGCGCTGGCGCAGCCACACATTGCCCGGATCGCTCTCAAAACGCCGGCTCCAGTGCAGCGACACGGTGAAGTCACGCACCGGCATGTCGGGCTCGACGACGGCATAGCCCCCGCCCGCCACGAAGCCGCGCGCAATGTCCAGCGGCATCAGCACGCCCAGGTCGCTCTCGCGCACGATGGACGGCAGCGCCAGGAAGTGCGCGGCCGTCAGCCGCACCTGGCCGTCGAGCTTGAGCAACTGCAGAATGCGCAGGGTTTGCGCATGCGAGCGCACTGCCACAAAGTCCAGCTGGCGCAGGTCCGCCAGCGACAAGGTCTGGCCCGGCTGCTGCCGCGTCAGCAGCGGATGGCCGGCGCGCAGCAGGATGCTGTAGCGGTCTTGCAGCACATGGGCGCGCTGGGTGTTCTGGGTGTTGGCCACCGCGGGCAGGTAGCCGAGCGCGAAGTCGATAGCGCCGCTGTCCAGGGCCTGGGCGATCTGCTCATGCGGCCAGGGGCTGGACTCCAGCCGCACGCCGGGCGCGCGCTGGTGCAAGTCGGCCATCAACGCCGGCAGAAAGCGCGCCTCGCCGATGTCGCTAAGGTGCAGCCTGAAAGTCTTGCCCGATGCCGCCGGGTCGAACTGGCTGGCCTCGCCCAGGGCCTGCTCCAGTGTGGCCAGCGCCTGCTGCACCGCCACCGCCAGCCGTTCGGCGCGCGGCGTGGGCGCGACACCGCCGGGCGCCCGCACAAACAGCGCATCGCCCAGCAGCAGGCGCAGCCGCGTCAGCCCCTGGCTGGCCGCCGGCTGGGTCAGGCCCAGGCGCTCGGCAGCACGGCTGACGTTGCGCGTGCTGTAGATGGCGTCGAAGACCCGCAGCAGGTTCAGGTCGATGTCGTTGATATGCATGAATCTAATACTGCTTAGTCAGATCATTGTATGGACGAATGATGCCGCGCAGCCCAAGATCCACGCCATCCCTGGAGACCCTTGCATGCAACCCACCCCACCCACCGTTACCGTGCGCGAAGCCGTGCTGGACCTGCTGCGCGCCTTTGGCATGACCACCATATTCGGCAACCCAGGCTCCACCGAGCTGCCGCTGTTCCTGGATTTCCCCAGCGACTTCCGCTACATCCTGGGCCTGCAGGAATCGGTGGTGGTCGGCATGGCCGACGGCTACGCCCAGGCCACGCACAACGCCGCGTTTGTGAACCTGCACTCGGCCGCCGGCGTCGGCCACGCCATGGGCAATATCTTCACCGCGCACAAGAACCGCACGCCCATGGTCATCACCGCCGGCCAGCAGGCGCGCGCCATCTTGCCGTTCGACCCGTTTTTGTTCTCCAACCAGGCCACCGAGCTGCCCAAGCCCTACGTCAAATGGAGCGTGGAACCGGCCCGCGCCGAAGACGTGCCGCTGGCCATCGCCCGCGCCTACTACATCGCCATGCAACAGCCGCAAGGCCCGGTGCTGGTGTCGATCCCGGCCGACGACTGGCAGCGACAGTGTGAACCGGTATTGCCCCGCATGGTCAGCCAGGCCATGCGCCCCGACCCGCAGGTGCTGGGCCTGGTTGGCGACGCGCTCGACCAGGCGAGTCGCCCGACCATCGTGGTCGGCGCCGCGGCGGACCGCGACCAGGCCTGGGACGCGGTGCTGCAGCTGGCCGAACGCCACAACGCCGCCGTCTGGGTTGCGCCCATGTCGGGCCGCTGCAGCTTCCCCGAAGATCACCGCTTGTTCGCCGGTTTTCTGCCCGCGATGCGCGAAAAAATAGTTGCCCTGCTGGGCGGCCACGACCTGGTGTTTGCGCTCGGCGCCCCGGCCTTCACCTACCACGTGGAAGGCGCCGGCCCGCACCTGCCGGCCGGCGCCACGCTGGTGCAGCTGATCGACGACCCGCAAATCGCCGCCTGGGCGCCCACCGGCACCTCGGCCGTGGGCAGCATCCGCCTCGGCGTGCAGGATTTGCTGGCCCGGCCCGTGCCGGCCAGCGTGGCCCAGCGCCCTCTGCCCTCGCCGCGCCAGCAGCGCCCGCGCGCCGAACCCAGCCCGTTGATGAGCGTGGCCTATGTGCTGCAAACCCTGGCCAGCCTGCGCGCGCCCGAGTCCATCGTGGTCGAAGAAGCCCCGAGCGCTCGCTCCGTCATGCACAGCTACCTGCCCTTCACCCAGAGCGGCACTTTCTACACCATGTGCAGCGGCGGACTCGGCCACAGCATGCCGGCCGCCGTGGGCGTGGCGCTGGCCCAGCCGGAAAAGAAAGTAATTGCTCTGATGGGCGACGGCTCCAGCCTGTATTCGATCCAGGCGCTGTGGAGCGCGGCACAGCTCAAGCTGCCGATCACCTTCGTGATCCTGAAGAACCGCCGCTACGCCGCGCTGCAGGAATTCGCGCCGACCTTCGGTTTTAAACCCGGCGAGACCCTGCAGGGCACGGACCTGCCGGAGATCGACTTCACCGCGCTGGCCCGCGGCCAAGGCTGCGACGCGGTGACGGTGAGCGACCCGGCGCAGCTGGCCCAGGTGCTGCGCGAGGCTTTGGCTTCGCCCAGGCCCATACTGGTGGAAGTGGACGTGGCCTGATCCACTGCATTTATAAGAAAAAGGCCTGTAGCGCAGGATCTACCTGCGCAAACAGCTACGGTATTAATAGCAAACAACCCTAGGAGACAAACATGCCCAGCATTTCCCTCTTGATCAACGGCGAGTCCCGCGGCGCCAGCACCGGCGCTACCTTCGAGCGCCGCAACCCGCTGGACGGCAGCGTAGCCACCAGCGCGCCCGCCGCCTCGGTGCAGGACGCGGTGGCCGCCGTCGAAGCGGCAGCCGTCGCTTTCCCCGCCTGGTCGGCCACCGGCCCGGGCCAGCGCCGCGCGCTGCTGACCAAGGCTGCCCACGCGCTCGAAGCCAAGGCCCCGGCCTTCATCGCCGCGATGGCCGCCGAAACCGGCGCCTCGGCGATGTGGGCTGGCTTCAATGTGCACCTGGCCGCCGGCACCCTGCTGGAAGCCGCGTCGCTGACCACGCAGATCAGCGGCGAGGTGATTCCGTCCGACGTGCCGGGCAGTCTGTCCATGGGCCTGCGCCAGGCCGCCGGCGTGGTGCTGGGCATGGCACCGTGGAACGCGCCGGTGATCCTAGGCGTGCGTGCCGTCGCCGTGCCGCTGGCCTGCGGCAACACCGTGGTGCTGAAGGGCTCGGAACTCTGCCCCGCCACCCACGGCCTGATCATCGAAGCCTTGCAAGAGGCCGGCCTGCCGCCGGGCGTGGTCAACTTCATCACCAATGCACCGGCCGATGCGGCGGCAGTGGTCGAGGCCATGGTGGCCCACCCTGCGGTGCGCCGGGTCAACTTCACCGGCTCGACCCATGTGGGCAAGATCATTGCCGGCGTCTGCGCCAAGTACCTGAAGCCAGTGGTGTTGGAGCTGGGCGGCAAGGCCCCGCTGCTGGTGCTGGACGACGCCGACCTGGACGCCGCCGTCAACGCCGCGGCCTTTGGCGCCTTCGCCAATTCGGGCCAGATATGCATGTCCACCGAGCGCATCATCGTCGACGAAAAAATCGCCGACGCCTTCGTCGCCCAACTGGCCGCCAAGGCCGCGGGCCTGCCGCTGGGCGACCCGCGCAAGGGCCCCGTGGTCCTCGGCTCGGTAGTCGACATGAGCACCGTGCAGCGCTGCAACGCGCTGATCGACGACGCGCTGGCCAAAGGCGCCAAGCTGCTGTGTGGCGGCAAGGCCGACAGCACCTTGATGCCCGCCACCCTGCTCGACCACGTAACGCCCGCGATGAAGATCTACAGCGAAGAATCCTTTGGTCCTGTGAAAGCCATTGTCCGCGTCAGCGGCGTCGATGCTGCCGTGGCCTGCGCCAACGACAACGCCTACGGCCTGTCCAGCGCCGTGTTCGGCCGCGACATTGCGCGCGCGCTGCAGGTGGCCGGGCGCATCCAGTCCGGTATCTGCCACGTCAACGGCCCCACGGTGCACGACGAACCGCAGATGCCGTTCGGCGGCGTCAAGGGCAGCGGCATCGGCAGCTTCGGCGGTGTCGCCGGCATCGCGGCATTCACCGACCTGCGCTGGGTCACCGTGCAGACCACGCCGCGGCACTACCCGTTCTGAGCCGAGTTACAAGAGACAAACACGATGACGGAATTTATAAGAAATCGGCCTCTGGCGCAGATAGCACCAGCGCTGGCAGCTATTACTTTAGGAGTAAGCAGCCTGCTGCCGCTGGCGGCGCTGGCCCAGGCCTGGCCGGCCAAGCCGATCAAGGTGGTCGTCAACTTCCCGCCCGGCGGCGCGGCCGACCAGATCGCCCGCGCCATCACCGTACCGCTGCAGGAGGCGCTGGGCCAGCCGGTGGTGGTGGACAACCGGGCCGGCGCCGGCGGCAATATCGGCGGCGAGGCCGTGGCCAAGGCCGCGCCAGACGGCTACACCCTGCTGCTGACCTCCGGCGGCCTGGTGTCGATCAACCCGGCGATCTACCCGAAGATGAGCTTCAACCCGGCCAAGGACATCGTGCCGGTGGCCGCCGCTGCGCGGGTGCTGGTGTTCCTGGAAGTCAAACCCGGCCTGCCGGTGAAGGACGTAAAGGAATTCATCGCCTACACCAAGGCCAACCCCGGCAAACTGACCTACGGCTCGCCCGGCAACGGCTCGTCGCCGCACCTGGCGGGCGAGATGTTCAAGGACATGACGCAGAGCTTCTCGGTGCACGTGCCCTACCGCGGCGCAGCCCCCGCCATGCAGGATTTGCTGGGCGGCCAGGTGGACTTCATGTTCGACCCCGGCATCGGCCTGAACCAAGTGCGCGCCGGCAAACTGAAGCTACTGGCCGTCGGCAGTCCACACCGCTCGCCCCTGTTCCCCGATGTGCCGACGCTGGACGAGGTTGGCCTGAAAGGCTTCGACGCCGACACCATCTTCGGCTTCTACGCCCCCGCCGGCCTGCCCAATGACATCGTGGCGCGGCTGAACACCGAGATCAACAAGATCCTGGGCACCCAGGCGGTGAAGGACCGGATCGCCGGGCTGGGTGGAGAGGTGGCGCCAATGACGCCCGCGGCGTTTGGGGCCAAGGCGCATGAGGACACGGCGCGGTTTGGGAAGCTGATCAAGGATCGGCGGATTTTGGGGGATTGAGGGGGGGATGGCTGTCGAGAATAACGACAAGTGTCGGGGCCAATACCGGATTTTTGCTACTTTTAATGAAGCGAACTATCCAAATATGGTCTTCTCCAATCCCAGATTCTGCAGTTAAAGTCAGCATGTCATTACGCAGCCCGTTGCGGTATACGTTCTTAGCCTTAGGAGGATATCAATGCTGTCGAGAGATCAAGCACATGCGATTGCGGATGGTCTGCTCGATCAAGCACAATCTTTACGGCTCGAAAGCCGTAAATCTAAGGTGCGCCCCGTCGCCATGGCATATCGCTGTCGTGAATTAACTGCGCTTGAACCTTGGCAGCGTACGGAAGTTGTAAAGCAAGCGACCAAGGCTGCAAGTAGCAATCTGCTTCTTATTGTTGTGTGTTTTATAGGATTTTTAGCACTTGTGGGGCTGTTCGGGAGATACGAATTTTCCTCAATGGCGCCATTCATCATTGCTTTTTACGTTGCTACGTTTCTACTTCGGGTAGCAATTATTCGACGCAAGATACGAGAGATGGCTGCGGGATATGCCTTCTCCGGCACGGAGTCAAATTCTCAGGGTTAAGCACTTATTCCAGTGGGCAATACGCAATAAAGCCACGCATCGCCCGTGGATTCAAACCTTGGGCCCTCTTTAGCAACAAGTAAGCAACCGCGTCGCCAAAGCAAACTCGGCAATACAAATTGAGCATCACTCCAACCCCCATCACCGCCGCGCTCGCCGGTATGTTTTCAGCCCTCGTATTGCCCTTCCTGTGGGCGCGCTTCGGTGGTCCGGGCTCGGCAGACAGCATGGGCTTGGTCGTGGCGTTCCTGCTTGTGGTCGCGCTGCCTGCGCACGCGTTTGTGCTGGGCTTCGGGCGCAACCAGGTGGCCAACCCCAGAACCCTGGACACAGCATTGCTCAAGCGCATAGGTGCCTGGCTGGTGGCGGTGGCGGTCACCGTGGCGGTCGCAGAGCTCTTTCGAGCGACATAGGTTCAGCCCGGGACACATCCCGATGCGCCAGCCCCCTCCACCGCACCGCATACCAGACGCCCTCACTTCCTACTTCTGGAGCGGCGATGCCATCCGCAGCCGCAGCGTGGGGGATGTTGTGCTGTCAGACTTAGTCGACGTGCCGGCGCCCCCTGCCCGGCTGGTGGCAGATTGGGAGAGGGATATATCGGAGCGCTTGGGCCTGGAGCCCGGAGACGTGGAGGCCCTGCCTTTGCCGCGGGCGCGCACCCGCTGGCCAGACTACAAGCTCTGCGTGCAGGCCGCGTCCGATTGGACGCACTCGCTCGGTCTGCAGGATGTGCTGGCGTCCGCTGAGGTCGCTCTGATGGCCTGCCGTGGCGCGCGCTACCACCACGACGGCGCGCAGTACGGCAGCGCGGCGTTTTGCAATCTGTTTTTGGGCGAAGACCAGGGGCTGGACCTGCACTTTCCCTCTGCCGACTTGCGTGTCCCCCTGGTCAAAGGGACGGTGGTGGTGTTCGATACCGGCCAGCCCCACGCCGTGATTGACCGCCACAGCACCGGCTTCGACGTGGACGACTTCCCACCCGACCGGGACTGCAGCCAGGTCTTTCTGACCTGGGAGCTGCCCATCGAAAACGCCCATGTGGCGCGCGCACTGGGGATCTGCTTTGACATCGATCCTGCAACCGCGGCGCAACTGGATGAAGAGCAGGTCTGGTTGAACGGCGCACCGGCAAGTGTGTGCCCAAGTTCCGGCCGATGGCGGCAGGCGGGCTAACGCTGGCCCGTGCGCCACGGCTTTCGTCGACGCTGACCCGTGCGGCGTTGACCCGCTTGGCGAAGCGCTCGGTGTCGTCCTGGATCTGGCGGGCCATCTTCTTGCGGAAATCGCGGCGGTGGATGATCTTCACCATCTCAATGTTCAGGCGCAGCACCCACTGACAATGCCGGATCTCCTTAGAACGTGTTCAAGGTCTTTTTGGGGCCGCGCAGCGGCCTTTTCGGGAGGGGCTGGTAGGCGCGGCTCGCCGCACATAGCTCGGCTATGTGCAAGAGTCGCAACGCCCCAGACTGCCCGAAAAGGCAGCTGCCCTTCGGGTTGGGGAGAAATCGGGCGATTTGCCCGCCATCACCTT
>CAUPON010000009.1:0-148545 GCA_963513025.1 uncultured Albidiferax sp. | reverse complement strand
GTGCTGACGCACGGCAACGGGCCGCAAGTGGGCTTGCTGGCGCTGCAGTCCGCCGCCTATACCGCCGTGGATAGCAGCGTGGAAAGCTACCCGCTGGACGTGCTGGGCGCCGAGTCGGAGGGCATGATTGGCTACTTGCTACAGCAGGAACTGGCCAACCTGCTGCCCGCCACGCGCAGCATCACTACGCTGCTGACGCGGGTGGAGGTCGATCCGCTAGACCCCGCGTTTAGCCACCCGACCAAGCCAATTGGCCCGATATACACCGCGAGCCAGGCGGCACAGCTGGCAGCAGACAAGGGCTGGAAGATGGCCGCTGACGGCGACAGCATGCGCCGCGTGGTGGCCTCGCCCCCACCGTTGCGCGTGCTGGGCCTGGATGCCATCCGCTGGCTGCTGGAACACAACGCGCTGGTGATTGCCGCAGGCGGCGGCGGCATCCCTGTTGCCCGGGGCGCGGATGGCCACAGCCTGCAAGGCGTGGAGGCCGTTATCGACAAAGACCTGTGCAGCAGCCTGCTGGCACGCGAACTCCAGGCCGACTGCCTGGTGATCGCCACCGATGTGGCCGCCGTCTACCTGGACTGGGGCCAGCCCAGCCAGCGCGCCTTGGGCACAGTCACACCGCAGGAGCTTGGGCAACACAGCTGGCCTGCGGGTTCGATGGGGCCCAAGGTCGCTGCCGCCTGCGCATTCGTCAGCGCGACCGGGCGCCGGGCCGTGATCGGGTCGCTGGACGATATAGAAGCCCTGCTGGCCGGCACCGCAGGCACCCAGGTCCGACCCGACCCAATAGGGAATGCTGCAGCACGATGATTTATAAAGAAAAGGCCTCTGGCGCAGGTAATACCTGCGCAAGCAGCTATAAAAATAATAGTAGACACAGTCTACGCAAAGGCAGCCTGCTGGTGGCCGTCCTGCTCGCAGCAGGCTGCGCATCGATGGCGCCGCCCTATGAAGCTCCCGCGCTGCCAGTCGCCAGCCACTATGCCCCCGACACCGCGCAAGACGGCGCCCAAGCCACCGCCACCGGCTGGCGCGACTATTTCAACGAGCCCGCGCTGCAAAGCCTGATCGCCCAGGCGCTGGGGAATAACCGCGACCTGCGCACCGCAGTGCTGCGGGTCGATGAGGCCCGCGCCGCCTACGGCATCCAGCGTGCAGACGCCTACCCCAGCTTGGCCGCCCAAGCCGGTGCCACCCGCTCGCGCACCCCGGCCGATCTCAGCGCTACCGGCAAGCCGCTGCTGGGCAACCAGTTCCAGGTAGCGTTGGGCATGGCCAGTTGGGAGATCGACTTTTGGGGTCGGGTGCGCAGCTTGCAAGACGCCGCGCTGCAGAGCTACCTGGCCACCGATGCAGCCCGCCAGGCGGCCACGATCTCCCTGGTCGCCCAGGTGGCGAATAGCTACTTTGCGCTGCGCGAGCTGGACGAGCGCATCGCCCTGGCCCAGCAAACCACCGCCACCCGCGCCGAGAGCCTGCGCATCTTCCAGCGCCGGGTGGCGGTGGGCGCGACGTCCCGGCTGAACCTCACGCAGGTAGAGACGCTGTTCACCCAGGCCCAGGCGCTGGCGGTGCAGTTGCAGCAGTCCCGCGCTACGCAAATGCACGCCCTGACCCTGCTGGTAGGTACGCCCGGTGATGTCGAGCCCACCGCTGGCACGCCGGACATGGCGCTGGAATTGCGCGCAGGGCTGTCGTCCGACCTGCTGCTGCGGCGCCCCGACATCCTGGCCGCCGAGCACCAGCTCCAAGCTGCCAACGCCAATATCGGCGCTGCCCGTGCCGCCTTCTTTCCCCGCGTGGCCCTGACCAGCAGCTGGGGTACGGCCAGTGCCGAGCTGGACGGACTGTTTGCAGGTGGCAGCCGCGCCTGGAGCTTCGCACCCAGCATCTCGCTGCCGATATTCGATGCAGGCCGCCGCCGCGACAACCTGGCGCTGGCAGACACCCGCCGTGGCATTGCGCTGGCCCAGTATGAGAAAGTCGCGCAAAGCGCCTTCCGCGATGTGTCCGATGCCCTGTCGGCCCGCCGCTGGCTGACCGAGCAGACAGCCATCGCCCAGACCGCCCTGGCCACCCAAACCGAGCGCGCCCGCCTGTCGCAAATGCGCTTTGACAACGGCGCAGCCGCCTACCTGGATGTGCTGGACGCCCAGCGCGACCTGCTGGCCGCCCAGCAGCAGCTGGTGCAAACACGCTATGCCTTGCTGTCCAGCCGCGTCAGCCTGTATGCCGCCCTGGGCGGCGGCGCGCTGGAACAAACCCCTCTATCCACCAACGGCATCCCATGACGAACGACCTTACCGTGGCTGCCCAACCGGCAACCCCATCTCCCGCCTCGCCTTCACCACCACCACCACCATCAACGCCAACACCACAGCCAACACCAACGCCACCTTCGTTCATCCAGAAATGGAAACCCTGGCTGGTGGCGGCGGCCATCGTTGCCGCGCTGGCCGTTGCTGGCTACTTTGCCTGGAACATGCTGCACCCGAAGGGCCCTGGCCCGGGCTTTGCCAGCAGCAACGGGCGCATCGAGGCCACCGAGATCAATGTGGCGGCCAAGCTCGGCGGCCGTGTGCAAGACCTGCTGGTGGACGAGGGTGCGTTTGTGCAGGCCGGGCAGGTGCTTGGCCACATGCAGGTGCAAACGCTGGACGCCCAGCGCGATGAAGCCCGCGCCCGCGCGCAGCAGGCCGTGACCGGCATTGACACGGCAGTGGCCCAGGTGGCCATGCGCGCCAGCGACCGCCTGGCCGCGCAGGCCGTGGTGGCGCAGCGCATGAGCGAATTTGACGCGGCGCAACTGCGTCTGCAGCGCTCGCAAATCCTGGCCCGCGAAGGTGCCTCGTCTGAGCAGGAGCTGGACGACGACCGCGCCAGGGTGCGCAGCGTACAGGCCGCGGTGGATGCCGCTCGTGCCCAGGTGGCTGCTGCCAGCGCAGCCGTAGCCGCCGCCCAAACCCAGGTGACTGCCGCCCGCTCTGCCGTGCTGGCCGCCAACGCCACGGTGGTACGCATCCAGGCCGATATGGACGACAGCGCCTTGACCGCACCGCGTGCGGGCCGCGTGCAGTACCGCATTGCCCAGCCGGGCGAGGTCGTCGCAGCCGGCGGCAAGGTGTTGAGCCTGGTGGACCTGTCGGACGTGTACATGACCTTCTTCGTGCCCGAGGCCAGCGCTGGCCGGCTGGCGATGGGCAGCGAGGTGCACCTGGTACTGGATGCCGCGCCGCAGTACGTGATTCCCAGCAAGATCACGTTTGTGGCCAGCACTGCGCAGTTCACACCGAAGACGGTGGAAACCGCCAGCGAACGGCAAAAGCTGATGTTCCGTGTCAAAGCGCAGATCGACCCCGCATTGCTGCAAAAACACCTGCAGCAGGTGAAGACCGGCGTGCCGGGCATGGCCTGGATCAAAACCGATGCACAAGCCGCGTGGCCTGCGGAGCTGACCGTCAAGGTGCCGCAGTGAAAGCAGCCCCGGTTGCGCGGCTGGCGGGCGTCCATCTGCACTATGGCAAGACGCAGGCGCTGATCGACATCACGCTGGACCTTCCCGCCGGGTGCATGGTGGGGCTGATAGGGCCGGACGGCGTGGGCAAGTCCAGCCTGCTGTCCCTGCTGGCCGGCGCCCGGGCTATACAGCAGGGCCAGGTGCTGGTGCTGGATGGCGATATGGCCAGTACCGCGCACCGCAACCGCGTGTGCCCGCGCATCGCCTACATGCCCCAGGGCCTGGGCAAGAACCTCTACCCGACCTTGTCGGTGGAAGAAAACCTGCAGTTCTTTGGCCGCCTGTTCGGCCACAACGCCGCCGAGCGCCGCCGCCGCATCGACAGCCTGACACGCAGCACCGGGCTGCAAGAGTTTCTGTCGCGGCCAGCGGGCAAGTTGTCGGGCGGCATGAAACAGAAGCTGGGGTTGTGCTGCGCGCTGATCCACGACCCGGACCTGTTGATTCTGGACGAGCCCACCACCGGTGTAGACCCGCTGTCGCGCCGCCAGTTTTGGGACCTGATCGACGGCATCCGCAGCGACCGCCCCGGCATGAGCGTGGTGGTGGCCACCGCCTATATGGAAGAAGCGGACCGCTTTGACTGGCTGGTGGCCATGGACGCCGGGCGCATACTGGCCCAGGGCACACCGGCCGAGCTGCGGGCCCGCACCGGCTGCGACACGCTGGAAGCCGCCTTTATTGCCCTGTTGCCCGAGGCCCAGCGGCACGACCACCATGCCATCCACGTGCCGCCGCTGGTGGAAACAGCCCACCCCGAGATCGCCATCGAAGCCCAGGGCCTGAGCATGCGCTTCGGCGACTTTTTGGCCGTGGACAAGGTGAACTTTCGCATCCGGCGCGGGGAGATTTTTGGCTTTCTGGGCTCCAACGGCTGCGGCAAGTCCACCACCATGAAGATGCTCACCGGCCTGCTGCCCGCCACCGAAGGCCAGGCGCTGCTGTTTGGCAGCAAGGTGAACCCCAAGGACATCGCCACCCGCAGGCGGGTGGGCTATATGTCGCAGGCGTTCTCGCTGTATGGCGAGCTGACGGTGCAGCAGAACCTGGTGCTGCATGCGCGCCTATTCCAGGTGGCCGAGGCCGATATTACGGCCCGGGTCGATGCCATGCTGCAGCGCTTCAACCTGCGCGAGGTGCAAAACAGCCTGCCCGAAAGCCTGCCGCTGGGCATACGCCAGCGCCTGTCACTGGCGGTGGCCATGGTGCACAAACCCGAGCTGCTGATTCTGGACGAGCCCACCTCCGGTGTGGACCCGGTGGCGCGCGACATGTTCTGGCAGCTGATGATCGACCTGGCCCGCAACGACTTGGTGACGATTTTCATCTCCACGCACTTTATGAACGAAGCCGAGCGCTGTGACCGCATCTCGCTGATGCACGCCGGCCGGGTGCTGGTGACGGACAGCCCGGCCGGCCTGGTGCAAAAGCGCGGCACCCAGAATCTGGAGCAGGCCTTCATCGCCTATCTGGAAGAGGCCGCACCCTCTGCATCCTCCGTACCCCAGGCCGATGCGGCACCCGCAGCTGGGCCTAGTGTTGCCACGCAAGCCCACACACGCGGCTTCAGCTTTGCGCGCGCCTGGAGCTACACGCTGCGTGAGTCGCTGGAGCTGCAGCGCGACCCGGTGCGCGCCGCACTGGCGCTGCTGGGTACGGCATTTTTGATGCTCATCATGGGCTACGGCATCAACATGGACGTGGAAAACCTGTCGTACGCCGTAATGGACCAGGACCAAACGGCGCTCAGCCAGAACTACGTGCTCAACCTGTCCGGTTCGCGCTATTTCATCGAGAAGCCGCCCATCAGCAGCTATGCCGAACTGGACCAGCGCATGCGCAGCGGCGAGCTGTCGCTGGCCCTTGAAATACCCCACGGCTTCGGCCGCGACATCGCGCGCGGTACACCGGTGCAAATGGGCGCATGGGTCGATGGCGCCATGCCCGTACGGGCCGAAACCGTGCGCGGCTATGTGCAGGCCATGCATGCCGCGTGGCTGGCCGATATGGCAACCCACCGGCTCGGCCAGTCGATGACTGCGCTTGCCAGCATCGAAAGCCGCTACCGCTACAACCCGGACGTCCGAAGCCTGCCAGCCATGGTGCCGGCGGTGATCCCCATGCTGTTGATGATGATCCCGGCCATGCTGACGGCACTGTCCGTGGTGCGTGAGAAGGAGATGGGCTCCATCATCAACCTCTACGTCACCCCGGTCACCCGCAGCGAGTTCCTGCTGGGCAAGCAGCTGCCATACATCGCGCTGGCCATGTTCAACTTTTTCCTGATGGCTGCGCTGGCCGTGACCTTGTTTGACGTGCCCATCAAGGGCAGCTTTGCCACGCTGGCACTGGCCGCGCTGGTGTTTGTGGTCAGCTCCACCGGGATTGGCCTGCTGGCCTCCACGTTCACCCAGAGCCAGATCGCTGCGATATTTGTGACCATGATTGGCACCATCATTCCCTGCGTGCAGTTTGCGGGGCTGACGAATCCTGTGTCGTCGCTCGAAGGCGTGGGTGCGGCGATTGGGCATATCTATCCCGCTACGCACTTTTTGACGATTTGCCGAGGCGTGTTCAACAAGGCGCTGGACATCGCCAGCCTGGGTTCATCGTTCTGGCCTTTGCTGGTCGCCGCGCCTGTGATTTTGGCGATGTCCATACAGCTGCTGAAGAAGCAGGCCCGCTGAATGCGCATTCCCAACATCTACCGCCTGGGCGTGAAGGAGCTGTGGAGTCTGGTGCGCGACCCGATGATGCTGGTGCTGATCGCCTACACCTTCACCTTGTCGATCTACGTCGCCGCCACGGCCATGCCGGAGAGCCTGCACAACGCACCCATTGCCATCGTGGACGAGGATGGTTCGCCGCTGTCGGCGCGCATCATCGCCAGCTTCTACCCACCGCACTTCAAGCCCCCCGCCATGGTGTCGCTCGCCGAGGTGGATGCCGGCATGGACAGCGGCCAATACACGTTTGTGCTGGACATTCCGCCCAACTTCCAGCGCGACGTGCTGGCCGGGCAGGCACCCGCCGTGCAGCTGAATGTGGACGCCACGCTGATGAGCCAGGCGTTTACCGGCAATGGCTACATCCAGCAGATACTGACCAGCGAGGTGAGCGAGTTTGTGCAGCGCTACCGCAGTACCGCAGCCGCGCCGGTAGACCTGGTGCTGCACATGCGCTTCAACCCGAACCTGGAGCAAGCGTGGTTCGGCGCGTTGATGGAGATCATCAACAACGTCACCATGCTGTCCATCATCCTCACCGGCGCGGCGCTGATACGCGAGCGCGAGCACGGCACGCTGGAGCATCTGCTGGTGATGCCCGTGACCCCCACCGAGATCATGCTGGCCAAGGTCTGGTCCATGGGCCTGGTGGTGCTGCTGGCTGCGTTGATGGCGCTGGTTTTTGTAGTGCAAGGCGCGTTGGGGGTGCCGGTCGAAGGGTCGGTGGCCTTGTTCATGCTGGCGGCGGCGCTGCACCTGTTTGCCACTACGTCACTGGGGATTTTCTTGGCGACCTTGGCGCGCTCCATGCCGCAGTTTGGCATGCTGCTGGTGTTGGTGCTGCTACCCCTGCAGATGCTCTCGGGCGGGGTTACGCCGCGTGAAAGCATGCCTGTATTGGTACAAAACGTGATGCTGCTGGCCCCCACCACCCATTTCGTTTCGGTGGGCCAGGCCATTCTGTACCGGGGTGCCGGCATGGCCGTGGTCTGGCCGCAGCTGCTGGCCATTCTGGTGATTGGCACGCTGTTCTTCTTTGCTGCACTGGCACGGTTTCGGAAGACGATCAGCCAGATGGCTTGAGCGTGGACTTCCGCTCCGTGCGGAATGTCAGGATTGCTCTCAAATTGAGAGCTATGTGCGCAGGTAGTATCTGCGCTAGAGGCTGATTTGGTTCGCAGCCTCTCTCTGCGCGGTTGACGCTACACGGCCTGGCGTCGGCCGCGACTGCCCGGGCAGCCCTGGCAAACCCAGGGTTTTCCACTTGCGAATGTTCGCGATGCCACCGCGGCATCTGCCCAGGAAACTACTGGCATCGCCCAAGCGATACGCCAGCACATCCACCAAAGCAAGACATTCCAGGAGACATAACGTGAGCAAGCAGCCATTCGTAGAGACAAGTTCCACGCGCAGACAGTTCTTCAAGACGGCCGGCGTAGCCAGTGGCACCCTGATGGTGGGCGGACTGCTCACGGGGGCGCAGGTCAACGCGAAAGAAAGCCTGGACGGGAGCTTCGACTACATCATCGTGGGTGCGGGCTCCGCAGGTTGCGTGCTGGCCAACCGCCTCACGGAAGACCCCAAGGTCAAGGTGCTGCTCATTGAAGCTGGCGGCCCCGACAACTCGGAAAAAATATCGACCCCCATCCGTCTGATCGAGCTGTGGAAGACGCAGTACGACTGGGCCTACGACACCGCCCCGCAGAAGCATGCGCAGAACCGCAGCCTGTTCTGGCCCCGTGGAAAAACCCTGGGCGGCAGCAGTTCGCTCAACGGCATGATCTATGTGCGCGGCCACTCTTCGGTCTACGACGCATGGGCCGCAGCCGGCAACCCGGGCTGGGACTACCAAAGTGTGCTGCGCTATTTCCGCAAGTCAGAGGACTACGAGCGCGGCGCCAACGCATTCCACGGCCAGGGTGGCCCGCTGCATGTCACTACCGACTACACGCCCCACGTGATGACCAAAGCCATGGTCGATGCCGCCGTGCAAGCCGGCCATCCACTGAATACGGACCACAACGGCGCTGAGATTTTGGGCGTGGGTTTCAACCACCTCAATACCAAAAACGGCAAACGCGTCAGCACCGCTGTCGCCTTCCTGCGCCCGGCGCTGGACCGCGGCAACCTCTCCTTGATTACCAATGCCCGGGTGCACAAGGTGAGCTTCAAGGGCAAGCGTTGCAGCGGCGTCGTCTACGAGCAAGAGGGCAAGACCCACCAGGTTTCGGCACGCAAGGAAGTCATCCTCAGCGGCGGCACCATCGAGTCGCCCAAGATACTGATGATGTCCGGGATTGGTGATCGGGCGCAATTGCAGCAGCACGGTATTCCGGTCCAGCAGCACCTGCCAGGGGTTGGTAAAAACCTGCACGACCATTTGCTGGTGCCGGTGATCTACGAAGCCAAAAAGCCCATTCCTCCGAAGGACGATCCGACGATCACCGTGCTGCACGCCCAGCTGTTCGCCAAGACCCATCCGGCCTTGCCAGGGCCAGACACCCAGCCGCTGTTTTTCAACGTGGGCTACTACGCCCCCGGACAGGACGGCCCTGCCAACGCCTTTACCTTCTGCGCCGCCATCGTGCTGCCCACCAGCCGGGGCGAGCTGCGCTTGACCGGCCCCAAGGTGACGGACCCTCTGTTCATCGACCCCAATGTGCTGGCGACCGAACACGACGTCTCCACCCTCGTCAGCAGCGTACGCATGATGCGCAAGATTGCCGACCAACAGGCTTTGGGCGAGTGGCGTGAACGCGAGGTCTCCCCAGGCCCGGACAAAACCAGTGATTCCCAACTAGCCGATTACGTGCGCAGCAGCGCAATGAGCTACCACCACCAGGTGGGCACCTGCGCCATGGGGCAGTCAGCCATGTCGGTGGTTGACCACGAGCTGCGCGTGCGCGGTGTGTCGGGCCTGCGGGTGGTTGATGCGTCAATCATGCCCACGGTCACCTCGGGCAACACCAATGCGCCAACCATCATGATTGCCGAGAAGGCCGCGGACATGATCAAGCTGGCCGCCTGAGAGCCCGGTTTTCCATGCGTATTCCCAAACAAGAGACAAGAACCACCATGAACACCAAGCTCCTGCGATCCACCTCTGCCGCCCTGGTCCTGTTGGCGTTCGGTTCGGCCCACGCGGCCACGACCCCGGACCCGGGCGACTACACCGCGCTGCCGGCGGGCACCGACCTGGCCCTCGTCTATGCGCAGCGCGTCACGGGCGACAAGGTCTATGCCGATGGTAGCCAGACCCATATCCCTGGCGGCCTGGGTATGAGCGCCAATATCGGGGTCTTTCGGTATGTGCACTTCGCCAAATGGGCGGGCTACACCATCGATCCGCAGATCGTGGTGCCGGTGGCCACCCAGAATGTAGATCTGACCCATGTGCGTAGTTCGGGTGTGGGCGACGTCACCTTCGGCGGCACGCTGTGGACGATTGCCGACCTGCCGGGCGGCGAGCACCTGGGCTACTCCATCTTCTTGACCGCCCCGACCGGGGTGGACAAGGACAAGGGATTCGCCATCAGCGACAACCGCTGGGCGGCGGACTTGCAGGTTGGCTACATCAAACGCTTTGCGCCCAAATGGAGCGTGGACCTGATCGGCCAGACCGAGGTCTACCAGGATCGCCGCGATACCGGTTCCAAGAAAGATCCTTTAGTACGTGGCATCGTGCACCTTCGCCACCACTTGTCGGATGCCACCCATCTGGGTGTCTCGCTACGCTATGCCGCCGGCACGAAGGAGACGCTGGGCAGCAGCACGGTGGCCGGACGCAAGAGCGACACCAACCTGACGTTGACCTGGGCTTCTTTCCTTACCAAGCAGGTGCAGTTGCAGCTGCAGTACAGCGATGACCTGAAGGTGCAGAACGGCCCGCGCCTGCAGACCCTCGGCCTGCGCGCCCTCTATGTCTTTTAAAGCCTTGCCATGCACATCTACGACAACTATTGCAATGGCCGCCTGGTGGCCTCTTCAGACAGCTTTGAATCGATCAACCCCGCCACGGGTGAAGTGCTGGGCCGGGTTGCCCGCTCCAGCACCGAACAGGTAGCCCAAGCAGTGACAGCCGCCCGTGCCGCGCAACCCGCGTGGGCGGCACGCCCCGATGCGGAGCGCAAAGCGCTGGTACTGAAGGTGGCCGATGTACTGCAGGCCGAGTCGGCTTACCTGGCGGACTGGATCACGCGGGAGCAGGGCAAACCGCTGGGCGGTGTGGGCCCGGACCAGGTGCCGGGCGCGCGCTTCGAAGCCTGGGCCTGCGAGGCCTGGACCCGCGTGCCCGCCAGCCTGGACCTGCCGGTGGAAGTTGCCTTTGAGGACGCAACCCGGCGCGACGAGGTGCACCGCCGCCCCTTTGGTGTGGTGGCTGCGATCGCGCCATGGAATTGGCCGTTGATGATCGCCATCTGGCAGATCATTCCGGCCATCCGCGCAGGCAACACCGTGGTGCTCAAGCCCTCGGAATACACCAGCATCGGCACCCTGGAAATGGCGCGTCTGATCGGCGCGGTACTGCCGCCGGGCGTGCTCAATACCGTCAGCGGCGCAGGCGAGGTCGGCAGTGCGTTGGTCGAGCACCCCGGCATCGACAAAATCACCTTCACCGGCTCGACGGCCACGGGCGCGCGCATCGCCGCCACTGCTGCCCGCAATGTGGTGCCAACCACTCTGGAGCTGGGTGGCAACGACCCCGCCATCGTATTGCCCGGCGTCGATGCCAAGGCCATTGCCATGGGGCTGTTTTGGGGCGCATTCATCAACATGGGGCAAACCTGTGCCTGCGCCAAGCGCTTGTATGTACACCGCAGCGTGCACGACGCGGTGGTCACGGAATTGAAGGCACTGGCCCAGGCCATGCCGATGGGCAACGGCCTCGACCCCGGCGTGGCTATGGGTCCGATACAGAACCGTATGCAGTACGACAAGGTATCGGCCTTGGTCGAAGATGCCCGCTCGGGCGGCGCCACCATCGTCTGCGGCGGAAATCCGCCGCCGGGGCCGGGTTTCTTTTACCCCTTGACCCTGGTCACCGGCATCGCCGACGGCGCCCGCCTAGTCGACGAGGAGCAGTTTGGCCCGGTGTTGCCCATCATTGCGTATGACGACATTGAAGAAGCGCTGGCCAGCGCCAACCGCCTGGGCACGGGCTTGGGCGCCTCGGTGTGGGGCAACGATATCGACACGGCACGTTCAGTGGCCTCGCGAATCGATGCCGGCACGGTGTGGATCAACCAGCATGGCGTGGTGCACCCCATGGTGCCCTTCGGCGGCATCAAACGTTCTGGCTGGGGCGTCGAGTTCGGTGTGGATGGGCTGAAGTCCATGACCCAGCCCAAGGTGCACAGCTTCCGAAAATGATGCTGCCCACCGCATCCACCGCAGGCAAACCCTGTCTCGGTGCCCCGCTGGGTGGATATACCATTTGGCTACGCTTGGCAACCCACTGCAATCCCCACCATGAACGCAACCGACGATGACATCCTGCAGGTGCAGCGCAGCTTGCGGCGGCGCCTGTTTGAAGGCCCTGGCGCGATCCGCTGGCGGCCGGGTCGCGAATTGGCCGCGCAGCTGCTGGTGTACCTGGACGACCCCCAGGCCTGTTGGCGCATCACCACCGAATGGCTACGCGGAACCCTGGACGCGGACCGGGTAGACGGTGGTTATGGCGGTTTCGTTGGCTCCGCAGGGCGTTGCCGCGACTACGTGGTGGTTGCCGAGGCGCAGCGCGACGTGTCCTTGCTGCCCTCGGCGCTGGGGCGCCGTTTCGATGCCAACAGCCCCGGCCTGTTATGCCTGTGGGGTGACACCGAGCTCATGCCGATCTCCGACGTCACCCAGGAGCGCAGCCTGCCCGAAGACCTGCGCGGCACACTCTTGTCGATGGGCACCGTCGCCAAGCTGGCCCTGCCGCTGCGCGATGGCTCGGCGCCGATTGGGCTGCTCTGTGCGGACTGGCATTCGCGGTCACCGCACTGGGCCGGCGAGATTTGCAACGAGCTACCCTGGTTGGCATCCCAGGTGCTGGGGCCGCTGCTGAAGAGTGCCGGGCAGCTTGCCACGTGCGACGTGCTGCCGGACCCGCAGACCATGAAGGCTCCCCACCCCCGGTTCAGAGACTTGACGCCGGCAGAAATGAAGGTCGCCCGGCTGGTTGCCACAGGCCTGACCTACAAGGAGATCGCCCGCCAACTGGACCGTTCTCTGTCCACGGTAGACCACCAGCTGCGCAGCATCCGCGACAAGCTCGGCATGCGCTCGACCGCACGGCTGGTGCACTTGCTATCCGAGCAGTGGCCGATGCATTAGCTCCCGGTCAGCAGGGGCAGGATGCTGCGAAAAGTAGAGCAGCATCAGCATCCGCCATTGGAAGGAAAGACTCCGGGCTATAGTGGCTCATCGACTTGGCCCGTTGCCTTTGCAGGAGTTGTTATGGCTTTTGATCTTTTGTTGCACACCTGCAAAGCCCCAAGCTCGATCGTATTCAGAGTGCATAAGACAGCCCATGTTTGGGTTGCAGGTCTCATGGTTGCCACGTCCGCAGCTGGGGCCGCACCAGCGAACAAGTGCGTGGTTAACGGCACGGTCACCTATCAACAGACACCCTGTCCATCTGGCCAAGCTCGACAGCCCCCCACCATCCAAGAACTGAACGCCGCGGAGAAACAGCGACGTGCTGCAGCTGTTGCAACGCCCGCCGACAAGGCCGCTCCCGCAGGTCCCAACCTATCCAGTAGCTTCAGCTGTGACGGCCGACAGTACTGCTCGCAAATGAAGTCTTGTGCCGAAGCAAAGTACTTCCTCGCCAACTGCCCCGGTGTGAAGATGGACGGTGGCAACAAGAATGGAATCCCCTGCGAACAGCAGTGGTGTGTTCGCTAGCGCCCAGCGCCCAAATCCAGCCGCAAACGCACCGTGCCCAGCGGCGCCTCCACACCGCCCGCACCAAAGCTGCGCTCCACCACGTTGACCTGGTTGCGCGCATGCTGCAGCAAGGTGCTGGCGCGGGTGCCGTAGTGCGGCAGGTGCACGAAGGCGGCGGACAAGGCGCGCTCCAGCTCCAGGCTCACGCCGGTGGCAGGCAGGTCGGCATCGTCGGCCACGCAAGTATCGGCCAGCAGGTTCCACAAGGCCGCTTCCAGCGCCGGGCTGATGTCGGGCGACTCGGCCGCCTGGTGGGCCTGCAGCACGTCGGCAAACGCGCTGCGCAGCTGTACCAGCTTGGGCCAGGGCGTATCGAAGTCGGCATTCGACACCGCCCAGACGCCGGGCTGGGGCGCGAAATGGCGCCGGTGCCGGCTCTCGAAGGCCACCAGCTGCTGGCCGTCGAACAGCAACAGGTTGAAGGCGTTAAAGGCGTCTGAGCGCGCAGCCAGCGCCTGTGCAAACCCTTCCGCGCCCAGCGGGCTCTGCAAAAAGTCGGTGACGATGCCGCCGCGCGTCGGTGCATCAGGGCGGTTATGGCCGGGGTCGCGGTAATTGGTCAGCGCCGCTAGCCGGCCGCTGGGCTGGTGCACGCCCATCCAGGTGCCGCCGCCCTGCTGGTCCCTGCCGGCCACGATCTGCCCGCCACCGGCTTCCGGCCAGGCATGCAAAGGCAGCGTGGGCCGCGCGTAGAACTCGTCGCGGTTGGCGGCGATGGTCAGCGGCACGCGGGCGTTGGGCTGCCATTGGAAGGTGAGTAGGCACATCGTAGAAGATCGGAGTTTGCTATTGTGTTTATAGCTTCTCACGCATATCTGGTAAGCGCCAGGGGCTTATTTCTCGCTCCAGGAGCCCCCCTCAGGTCAGCGAAAACTTCTCGCTGGGAAACGCGTCCTTGGGGTTCGGGCCAAAGCGGTTGCTGCCGGGCTGGCTGTCCTTGAGACTGAACACCAGCAGGACGATGGCGCCGACTACCGGGACCACCGCAATCAGCAGCCACCAGCCGCTGCGGTCGATGTCGTGCAGGCGCCGCACGCCCACCGCCAGCGAGGGCAGCAACAGGCCCAGCGCGACGATGCCGCCGAACAAGCCCACGCCGGCCTGCCGATTGAATGCGCCGACCATGCCGTCCAGCAGAGCCGCGCCTATCGCGAGTCCGAAGTAAAACAGAAAGAAGTACCAGTATTCGCTGCGTTGCGCGCGGCCGGAAAACACCGCGTATTTCTTCAAGGCATCGACGAACCAGTTCATTGTGTTCTCCCTCGTGGAACAGTGCCGCCGCCCGCCCCAGTGGCGCACGACCCGTAAGGTCCCTACGCTGAAATTATGGCCGTGTCTGAGCGGATTTTTCTGTGACGCATGACCCGAATCCGAGCACCTCAGCCCGCCGCCGGGTTGCAGATAGCGTTCAGGTTCATGGTCAGCAGCGCACCCTTTTTCGGCAGATCGGCCACGCAGATCACGGTGCGCGCCGGCAAGTGGCTGGTAAACACCTCGGCGTAGGCGCGGTTCATAGCTGCAAAGTCTTCAACGTGCTTGAGGTAGACGTGCACGTGCATCACTTCTTCCAGGCGCGAGCCCACCGACTCCAGCATCAGCCGAAAATTCTTCAGGATCTGCAGCGACTGGGTGTAGGCGTCGGTACCGGCCATCAGCCCGGTGGCGCTGTCGACTCCCGGCGTGCCGGAGATGGAGATGAAGGGGCCGGACTTGGCGATATGGCTGTAAGGCCCGATGGGCGTGAACAGATCGGACGGGGTGAAGGTTTCTACGGTCATGGTGAACAGGGCTCAGGTAGCGTGGACAGGATGGGGCGCTGGAAAACGCTTCTTGAATTCTAGGTTGCCCGCCGCCCGCCTCAGGGCTTGGACTACTCTCATATTGAGAGCAGCTTACGTAGGTAGATACTGCGCCAACGGCCGAAATAGGCTCAATACTTCAGCTGTTACCGATGTCAGCTGGCAGCAGCCCATACACACTGGCGTCTTCGGCCACTCCGTTGAAATACAGGCGGTTGCGTGCATCGCACTCCTTCTGGGCACCGACGGCCTGGGCCACGCGGTGGCTGGCCGCGTTGTGCAGCAGCACGATGATTTCCAGCCGGGTCAGCGCCAGCTCTTTGAAGCCGATGTCGGCCGCCATCCGCGCCGCCGCGCGGGCCACACCGCGGCCTGTATGCGGCGTTCCCACCCAGTAGCCCAGGCTGCCCATGCGGTAGGCCGAATTCACGTCGTGGATGCCGGTGCCGCCCAGCACCTGGCCGCTCGCCAGGTCGAAGATGCCCAGCGGAAACGCGCTACCGGCGCGCCACACGTCCTCACAATAGGCCATCCAGGCCTGGGCGTCCTGCAGGCTGTAGGCGGGCGTGCACCAGGGCATCCAGTACGAGAGCGAATCTATAGATGCGCGCACGGCGGCATAGAAAGCGTCCGCATCGGCTTGGGTAAACGGGCGGACCGCAATCCGGTCGTTGGCACGCACCACCACCTCAGGCCAGCCCCCGCGGCTGCTCCAGCAAATGCGCCTTCGCCGCCACATCCCGCCATGCGGCATGGCCAGGCAGCGGCGCGTGGGAGCGGGTGATAGACCGCCACTGCGGACTTTTGGCCAGGCGGGCATTGAGCGCGATGTAGGGGCGCTGCGCATCGTTCGCCTCGGCGGCGTTGACGATGGCGTTCACTGGACATTCGGCCACGCAGATTGAGCAGTCGATGCAGCTGTCCGGGTTAATCACTAGAAAGTTCGGACCTTCCACGAAGCAGTCCATGGGGCAGACGGCTACGCAGTCGGTGTATTTGCACTGTATGCAGGGTTCGGTCACGATGAAGGGCATGGCCACATCATGGTAGACGAAGATGACAGTCGATCTGGGCCTGCTATCCGCGCAAACGCCCACCGTTTCCCATAGAGAATAGCGGCCTCACCGCCTCTCCTGCACAGCCGCCATGCGCATACAACTAGACAACCTCCAAGGCCCTGAAATCCACGCTCTGCTGGAAGAGCATATGCGCGGCATGCACGCCCTGTCGCCGCCCGAAAGCGTGCATGCGCTGGACCTGGACGGCTTGCGCCAGCCGAATGTGCGCTTCTGGACCGCGTGGGACGGCGCCGACCTGCTGGGCTGCGGCGCCTTGAAGCAGCTGGATGCCGAACACGCCGAGATCAAATCCATGCGCACCGCCAAGCAGCATCTGCGCAAGGGCGTGGCAAGCGCGCTGCTGGCGCATATCGTGGAACAGGCCCAAGCGCTGGGCTTGCGGCGCCTCAGTCTGGAGACCGGCCCCGTCCCCGGCTTCGCCGCAGCGCACAGGCTGTACGAAGCGTTTGAATTCCAGGAATGCGGGCCGTTTGCCGACTACAAACTGGACCCGCACAGCGTGTTCATGACGCGCCTGCTTTAAAGCTACGCTACAAAAAAAATAGCTACCTGTGCAGGTAGTGCCTGCGCCAGGTGGCTATTTTCTTGGAGGGGGTGGGCTATTTATCCAAACCGCCCAGGCAGATGTACTTCACTTCCATGAATTCTTCCAGCCCGTACTTGGAGCCTTCGCGGCCCAGGCCGGATTGCTTGACGCCACCGAAGGGTGCTTCGGCCGTGGAGATCAGGCCGGTGTTGACGCCCACCATGCCCGACTCGATCTGCTCGGACACACGCATCACGCGGCCGATGTCGCGGCTGTAGAAGTACGCAGCCAGGCCGAACTCGGTGTTGTTGGCGCGTTCAATGACTTCGGCTTCGGTGTCGAACACGAAGATCGGGGCCAGCGGGCCGAAGGTTTCGTCCTGGGCGAACAGCATGTCTTCGGTAGCACCACCGATGACGGTAGGTTCAAAGAACAGGCCACCCAGCGCATGTGTCTTGCCACCGGCCAGCACCTTGCCACCCTTGGCGACGGCGTCGGCAATATGCTCTTTCACCTTGGCCACGGCCTTGGCGTCGATCAGCGGGCCCTGGGTGCTACCAGCGTCTACGCCGTTGCCCACCTTCAAGGCATTGACCTTGGCCACCAGCTTGGCGGTAAACGCCTCCAGCACGCCGCGTTGCACGTAGATACGGTTGGCGCAGACACAGGTCTGGCCGGTGTTGCGGTACTTGGAGATCATGGCGCCATCGACTGCGGCGTCCAGATCGGCATCGTCGAACACGATGAAGGGCGCGTTGCCGCCCAGTTCCAGCGACAGCTTCTTGATGGTGTCGGCGGACTGGCGCATCAAGGTGCGGCCCACTTCGGTAGAGCCGGTGAAGGTCAGCTTGCGCACGATGGGGCTGCGCGTCATCTCGCCGCCGATCTGGCTGGCGGAGCCGGTCAGCACCGACAGCAGGCCCTTGGGCACACCGGCGCGGTCGGCCAGTTCGGCAAAGGCCAAAGCCGAGTACGGGGTTTGCGTGGCGGGCTTGACCACCATGGAGCAACCTGCGGCCAGCGCCGGGCCGGCCTTACGGGTCAGCATGGCGGTGGGAAAGTTCCAGGGCGTGATGGCGGCCGTCACGCCGATGGGCTGCTTGATGGCCAGCAAGCGGCGGTCGGCGCTGGGCGTGGGGATGGTGTCGCCGTAGCTGCGGCGGGCCTCGTCGGCAAACCATTCAATGAAGGACGCGGAGTAACCGATCTCGCCCTTGGCTTCGGCCAGCGGCTTGCCTTGCTCGGAAGTGAGGATCAGCGCCAAGTCGTCCTGGTGCTGCAGCATCAGGTCGTTGAGCTTGCGCAGGATGGCAGCACGTTCCTTGCCCGGCACATTGCGCCACTGGCGCTGAGCAACCTCGGCGGCGGCTATGGCGCGCACGGTTTCAGCCGTGCCGCACATGGGCACGGTGCCCAGCACCTCGCCGGTGGCGGGGTTTGTAACTGGCACGGTTTCGCCGTTGTCGGCATCGACCCAGGCACCGGCGATGAAGGCCTGCTGGCGCAGCAGGGTGGGGTCTTTGAGGTTCAGAGTGGTAGTCATTTTTTTGTAATTCCGTTGAGGCCGTAGCAGCGATTCAAATGCTGGCGAGAGTCAGAAGACACCACTTCCAGAAACACCGCAGAACTGGCTTTGCCAGGCTGCAGGTGTTGCCCCCTGCAAGGGGGTTGGCGAAAGATGCGTAGCACTGCAGCCTGGGGGTGAGCGTTAAGCCGTCATTGCAGCAGCCAAAATGTCCAGGCCTTCGGCCAGCACGCTGTCTTCAATGGTCAGCGGGAACAGGAAGCGGATCACGTTGCCGTAGACGCCGCAGGTCAGCAGAATCAGGCCGGCTTCTTGGGCGCGTTTTTGCACGGCCTTGGTGAAGTCGGCGTCGGGGGAGCCGTCTGCCTTGTTGAATTCCACCGCCACCATCGAGCCCAGGCCGCGGATTTCGGCGATCTGCGGCACGGTGGCACGCAGGCCTTCCAGGCGGGCTTTCAGCACCTGGCCCAGGCGCTCGGCACGGGCGCACAGCTGCTCTTCTTCGATCACGTCCAGCACGGCATGGGCTGCCGCAATGGCCAGCGGGTTGCCGGCGTAGTTGCCGCCCAGGCCGCCGGGGGCGGGGGCGTCCATCACCTCGGCGCGGCCACACACGGCCGACAAGGGCATGCCGCCGGCCAGGCTCTTGGCCATGGTCATCAGGTCGGGCACCACGCTGTGGTGGTCCATGGCGAACATCTTGCCGGTGCGGGCAAAGCCGGTCTGGATTTCATCGGCGATCAGCAGGATGCCGTGCTGGTCGCACAGGGCGCGCAGGGCCACGAACAGCTCGGAAGGCATCACGTAGAAGCCGCCTTCACCCTGGATGGGTTCGAGGATGATGGCAGCGACCTGGGTGGGCTCGATGTCGCATTTGAAAATGTGCTGGATGGCGTGCAGCGTGTCATCCACCGTCACGCCATGCAGTTCCGTGGGGGCGGGCACATGGAAGATGCTGCCGGGGAAGGGGCCAAAGCCGACCTTGTAGGGCACGACCTTGCCGGTCAGCGCCATGCCCATGAAGGTGCGGCCATGGAAGGCGCCGGTCAGCGCAATCACGCCGGGGCGGCGGGTGGCGGCGCGGGCGATCTTTATGGCGTTTTCAACGGCTTCGGCGCCGGTGGTGAAGAAGGCGGTTTTCTTGGCATGGTTGCCAGGCGTCAGCGCGTTCAGGCGCTCGGCCAGATGCACCGAGCTTTCATAGGGAATGACTTGGTAGGCGGTGTGGGTGAAGCATTCCAGTTGGGCCTGGATGGCAGCGACCATGCGCGGGTGGCGGTGGCCGGTGTTCAGCACGGCGATACCGGCTGCAAAGTCGATGAAGCGGCTGCCTTCCACATCCCACAGCTCGGCGTTCAAAGCGCGGGCGGCGTACATCGGCGTGCCGATGCCCACACCACGCGGCGTGGCGGCGACGCGGCGCGCGTCCAGGGCGGCGTTGCTGGCGGCAGTGGCAGGGCGGAGATGCTGGGTATCGGTAGCGGAGTTCATAGGATCCTTGAAGACGGTGGGTGGTGAGTGTGGCGAAGTTTAAAATTAATTTGGCCCCAAAATTAGAACCAATATCGAATACTTTATGGAACCAATTAAGCGCAACCGGGTGGCCAAGGCCAGCACCCTGCCCGACTTTGTGCTGCGCCAGTTCGACCGGCATAGCGGCCAGCCGGACCACCGCCAGCTCTACACCATCTTGCAGGGCGGCATACGCCAGCAGGTGCTGGCGGCAGACACCAAGCTGCCGCCCACGCGCGCCCTGGCCCAGGCCCTGGGCATCGCGCGCAACACGGTGGTCCACGTGTATGAGCAGTTGGCGCTGGAGGGCTATGTACAGGCCGGCGTGGGCCGTGGCACCTACGTGGCGGCCATAGGCCCGCGCCTGGTGGACCGCAGCGGCACGCCGGCCCGCGCCCGCAGCGCCCTGCTGTCACAACGCGGCAGCCAGTTGGTCAGCGAGGCGCGGGCCGCACGGCTGCAGTGGGGCGCCTTCACCCCCGGCGTGCCCGAGGTGCGCATGTTCCCCACCCAGGTATGGAGCCGGCTGCAGGCCCGGCTGGCGCGCAAACACACGCCGGACCAGCTGACCTACGCCACCGGCCCGGGCGACGCCGGCCTGCGCCAGGCTGTGTCCGACTACCTGCAGGGCACGCGCGGCGTGGTCTGCAGCCCGGAGCAGGTGGTGATCACCAGCGGCACGCAGCAGTCGCTGCACCTGGTGGCACAGCTGCTCAGCGACCCGGGCGACAAGGTGTGGATGGAAGACCCCGGCTACTGGGGCGCCCGTAGCGTGCTGCGCGCCCACGGGCTGGACCTGCAGCCGGTGGCGCTGGACGCAGAAGGCATGGCCCCGTCACCCGAGCAGCTGCACCAGCCGCCGCGCCTGATGTTTGTCACCCCCTCGCACCAGTACCCGCTGGGTGCGCTGATGGGCCACGGCCGGCGCCAGCAGCTGCTGGACTACGCGGCGGTACACGGCGTGTGGGTGGTGGAGGACGACTACGACAGCGAATTCCGCTACGGCACGCGCCCTCTGCCGGCACTGCAGGGCCTGGATGTGCATGGCCGCGTGGTCTACCTGGGCACGTTTTCCAAAACCCTGTTCCCTGCCCTGCGCATTGCCTACCTGGTACTGCCACCCGACCTGGTGGACGGCTTCGCCCGCGCACTCAACGAGCTGTTCCGCGAAGGGCAAACCGTGCAACAGGCGGTGCTGGCGCAGTTCCTGTCCGAGGGGCATTACGCCACCCACATCCGGCGCATGCGCGGCGTGTACAGCAGCCGGCACGACGCGCTGATCCACGCCATTAACCAAGAGTTTGGTGGCCAGTTGCCCGTCATCGGCGGCGATGCTGGCCTGCACCTGGTGCTGGGCCTGCCCCAGCATATAGACGACGCCGCCGTAGCCGAAGCCGCCCAGCGCGCCGGCATCAGCACCCGGCCGCTATCGCTGTACCACCTGCAGCAGCCCGCCGCGAACAAGGGGCTGCTGCTGGGCTATGGCGCGGTGCCGGAGGAGGAGATTGGCCCCAGCTTTGCGCGGCTGGCGCAGGTGGTGCGGGGATTTTTGTAGCCGATTCGATGTGAAAACCAGCCTCTAGCGCAGATTGAACCTGCGCAGGCTGCTATAAAAAACACAGCGTTTCGCGCCTGACGAGATGCGCGCCACAGCAATCCTTACTGATCGAAGTAGACTTCCAAGTTCTAAGGTACCGCTCTCGTGCAGTGCTCGCTCCGCTCGGTATAAGCGGTAAGCGGGCATGTATGGAGGTGCCTAATGCACTCAAATCTTCTAGCCTGGTTGCTGCTCGGCGCCAGTGTTGTTTCAGAGGTCGTCGGAACCATCGCGCTCAAGCACTCCGATGGCTTCTCGAAGTTGCTTCCGGCCGCGCTTGCGGGCTCTTGCTATGTACTTGCCGTCTGGCTCATGTCCATCGCGATGAAGCAACTTGAAATGGGGCTTACCTATGCGGTCTGGGCCGCGAGCGGCACTGCCCTTACGGCGATTGTTGGCATGGCCATCTACGGCGAGCCTGCTACTGCATTCCGATTGGCGGGCCTTGGGCTCATCGTGGGGGGCGTTCTTACGCTCAACCTCGGCAGCACATAAACGTGCCACCGAACCCTGCATTCAAGCCCCCAACCCACCCGCCGCCGCCGCCCGGCGTCAAGCGCTGCGCCAACAGCGGCCTGCTGCTGGGCTACGGCGCGGTACCCGAGGAAGAGATTCGCCCCAGCTTTGCGCGACTAGCGCAGGTGGTGCGGGGGTCTATTTTTACGTGCAAAAAGTGGCTCTGGCGCAAGTATTACTTGCACAAACAGCTATCAAAAGTAGAGCATTTCGCGCCCAACGCGATGCCCGGCGCAGCCGGGCCGATCCCGCTCCCGGGGTCCCCCCCCTCTGTATGCGTCGAGGAGCGCAGCTTTGGGCGGATCAGGGCTGGCGTTGTTTGAGCCGCAGGCGAGTTTAGCCAGACCCCGACCAAAGCGAGCACCGCAGGCTCCCGTAGCGCAAGCGGAGGGCGCAGACAGTGGGGGCGCCTTTCTTTTGGTGACTTTTCTTTTGCGCAAAAGAACAAGTTACTCGCCCGCCGGGGCGAACTCCCGGCCGGGGATGGCATGAAGAACAACAGCGTCCTACACCACCCCAAACCCCGTAGAAAACCACACGTCAAAAGTGATTTTGGCGCAAATTTCACCAGCGCAAGCCGCTACGAAAGAAGAGCGCTCAACGACTCTCTAATTTGAGGAAAATGATTCCCACGCATAGCACATCGAATGATTTTTCCGAGCTATAGCGATCTAGCAGATGGAGTACAGTTTTGTTGAAAAATTTATAGTTGGATAAGAGCAACTGCACCCAACAGAAAGTCAGCATGCAAGCTATTTCCAGGAGATATCAATGGACGTGATGGACCGCAGCAGCCAATGTAAACCACAGGGCTTGAGGCACACCCTCCGTTGGTTAACGCAATCGTGGTGAAAACAATGTTGAGGGTTACTCTTGGGTTTGTCTGTGCTGCACTCTGGCTTCCTACGCTCGCGTATGCAATCGGAAACCAAGATGCTCAATTCGCGTTTGCAATGATCAGCGTGTTCACAGTTCCCTTGACGCTTTTTATTGCGGTTCCGCTTTACGTCGTAATGCGGAAGCGTATCAAGCTGCATCTGTGCGCTCTCGTGGGTGTCGGCGTTGGCTTTCTTGGTGCAGTGATATACCTTACTTCAGCCCATTCACTGGCTGCATGGAGGATGGCCCCTCTGTTCGTTGTCTGTGGTTTTTTTTCTTCAGTTGTATTCTGGGTCGTTGGCGTGTGGAAGAACGGGAACTTGGGGGCTGCGTGAGGCCGACAACCGGCATGCAATCGCACGCGGCACCCAACAGCCACTCGTAAATTCAGGCTCCCACACCTCATCCCCCCAACCCACCCGCAGCCTCCCGCACCCCTTGCGTCAAGCGCTGCGCGGACAGGGGCTCGCGCTCCCAGTGGTGCCAGTACAGCGCCACCTCCACCGCGCTGCCGGGTAGCAGTTCTTCCAGCGGCAAGCGGCCCTCGCGGCGGGCCAGGAACTGGTCGGGCACCATGCCCCAGCCCATGCCGTGCTCCAACGCAGCCTCATACGCATCGACGGCGGGCACGAAGTGCCGGGGGTACTGCGGCGCGGACAAGGCAAAGTGCTGCTGCAAGAAGGCGTCTTGCAGGCCGTCTGTGCGGTTGAAGATGATGGCGGGTGTGGCCAGCATGCGGTGTACCGACACAGCCCCCGTCTTGGTACGGCACTGCGCCACCAGCGCTGGCGCACCGACACAGCGGTAGCGCATGACGCCCAGCGGCTCGGCCACGCAGCCGCGCATGGGCTGGGCCAGGGTGCTGACGCAGCCGACCACCTCGCCGTTTTTCAGGGCTTCGTGGGTGTGGTCCTGGTCATAGACCTGCAGGTCCAACAGCAGGCGGTAGCGCGCCACACAGGCCGCTACGCCGGGCAGGAACCAGCTGGCCAGCGAGTCGGCGTTGATGGCCACGCCCAGGGTTTGCCAGGCTGCAGCAGCCCCCTTCGCATGTTTGGAAGCAGGCAAGGCACCCACCAAATCCGCCTCCATCAGGCGCAGCTGCTTAACATGGGCCAGCATGGCCTGGCCGGCGGGCGTGGCGCGCACGGTCTTGCCGCGCACCAGCAGGCGCTGGCCCAGCGCCGTCTCCAGCCCCTTGATGCGCAGCGACACCGCTGCCAGCGTGAGGTTCAGCGCCGTGGCCGCCGGCCCAAAGCCGCCGTGTTCCAGCACGGCGGCCAGGGCTTCGAGTTGTTTCGCGTCCAGCATGCGGCGGCTTTCGTCAAGTATTTTTAATGTGATGTGATTTTAATTTAGGTTTGTTTAATGAAAGCCCAGGATGCCAGACACTGCAGGCCGTTCTCAGCCTTGTATTGAAAGCCCGCCATGTCCGCCCTGCCCTCTTTGCTATTCACCCCCGCCTTCACCGCCGGACTGGTGCTGTGCCTGTCGTTGATCGTGGCGCTGGGGCCGCAGAACGCGCATGTGCTGCGCATGGGGCTGACCGGGCAGCATGTGTGGCTGACGGTGGCAGTGTGCATCGTGTCGGACATGGGGCTGATAAGCCTTAGCGTGCTGGGCCTGGCCCAACTGGGCGGCATGTCGGACAAGCTGCAGGGGGCTCTGGTGGGCTCGGGCATCCTCTTCCTGCTGTACTACGGCTGGCAGGCATTCACGCGCTTTCGCAGTGGCGCCCGCCCGGAGGCGGAGGGCCTGCCCGCCCAGGCACCCATGACGCGCCGCCAGGCAGTGACCGCCGCCCTGGCTTTCGCCTGGCTGAACCCGCACGCCTGGATGGACACTGCCGTGCTGATAGGCACGGCCTCGCTGGCCTGGGGTCGGCCGGGCAATGCCTGGTTCGGCCTGGGCGCAATCACAGCATCCACCCTTTGGTTTGCCGGCCTGGGCCTGGGCTTGATGCTGCTAGGCCAGCGCTTGCGCGCACCCGCGCTGTGGCATGCACTGGACGGTCTGGTGGTGCTGATGATGTGGGGCACGGCCCTGGTATTGGCCTGGGGGCTGGTGTAGCCAACCCAAACCCGATTGCTATTTAAAACATAGCTGCCAGCGCAGGATATACCTGCGCCAGCGCCTGTTTTTATGCTTCAACCCAGATCTGGCGCATCCACCAGCGTTGACAGCGGCAGATCGGCAATCTCCTGCAGCAGCAGGGCCAGCTGCTGGCCGGATGCATCCACCAGCGCCTGGCCTTTGTCTGCCGTGGCGGCAGCGGCGTTGCCGGCTGCGCCGGTGCGGTTGTAGTCTTGCATCTGCCAGCCCAGCTTGACACTTTTGCCGTTGCCGAGGATGGGGTACCGGGCCGCGCGGTCTTGTGAGGTGGACTTGAAATCGCGGGCCTGGTCCATACGCACCCATTGCGGGCGCAGGGCCAGCATCATCGAGGTCTCCACATCGCCGGCGTGCACGCCGAAGCGCTGTTCCTCGGCGCTGAACGGGCTGTTCGCAGCGCCCAGCGGCAGGTTGAACCAGCTGGCGCTGTAGACCAGCAAACCATGCTCAGTGCGCAGGGTACGGGCCACGATGTCCATCAGGCTGACCTGGCCGCCGTGGGAATTGAAGATCAGCAGCTTTTTCACGCCGCTGCGGGCCACACAGGCGCCGAGCTCGGTCCATATGCGGATCACCGTTTCGGACGACAGCGTCAGCGTGCCGGGAAAGCGCTGGTGCTCGGGGCTGAAGCCGACCTGCTGGGTTGGCAACACCAGCACCGAGGCATCGGCGGGCAGATGTGGCAGCGCCGCCGCCACTACGCCATCGACCAGGGTGGTGTCGACGCTCAGCGGCAGGTGCGGGCCGTGTTGTTCGGTGGCGGCCACGGGCAGCACGGCGACGGTACGAACCGCGTCGAGCTGCGCGAAGTCGCGGGTGGTGAGGTCGGCCCAGAAGCGTGGTGTGGCGTGCATGGCCTGGATTTCACCACAGGCTGCGGCACCACTCCAGCACGCGCGGGTCCATGTCGTGCAGCAAGGCCCACACGGCCACTCCGGCCAGGGCCGCGCCGGCCAGCCGCATGCCCCAGTCTTTACGCTGGGGGCTGCGCCAAGCCTGCAAGCGCAGCCAGAGCCACGGCCCGGCCACCAGGGTGATGCTGCTGCCCAGGGCGAACAAGGCCATGGACAGCGCGCCGTCCAGCGGGCCGCCGCTCAGCGACGCGACCAGCAGGGCCGAATACAGCAGGCCGCAGGGCATGAACGCCCAGGCGGCCCCCGCCACAAGTACCCAGCGCCGCCCGGCTAGCCGGGAACGCACGCTGGCCCAGATCTGGCGGCCCGCGCCGTCTACCCACAGCGGTTGCCGCGCCAACACCAGCAACACACCGCCCCAGACCAGCACGGCGACATGGAACAGCGTCCACACCGGGCGCAGCACCGCCGATTGCTCGGCCAGCCAGGCAAGGTTCTGCACCGCCGCCGCGGCCAACGCACCGGCCAGCGTGTAGCCCAGCAGGCGCCCGGCCTGCAACTGCAACATACCGCGCGGCGCACCGGCCACGCGCACCACGCCCACACAGGCTGCGCCGCACATAGCGGCGCAGTGCGGCCCGCCGGCCAGGCCCATCAGCAGCGCGGTCCAGGCCAGTCCAGTCTGCATGTCGAAGTCAAATAATCCGCGAGAAGCGCGCGCGGTTCTGGTCGGCCTGCAGGTAGCGGTCGAACACCATGGCGGCGGCACGCACAAAGAACCAACCGGTCGGCGTAACCTGGATGCTGCTGGCATCGATGGTGACCATGCCGGCTTCGACCAGGGGCTGTAGCGCCTCCAGCTCGGTGGCGAACATGGCTTTGAAGTCCACCAGGTAGGCCAGCTCGATGGATTCGAACTGCACCTCGCCCTGGCACATCAAGGCCATGATGACGGCGCGACGCACCAGGTCGTCGCGATTCAGCGCCAGGCCGCGCACCACCGGCAGCTGGCCCTGGTCGAGCTTGTCGCAGTACTCCTCCATGGTCTTGGCGTTCTGGCTGTAGGTGGCGCCCATACGGCCGATGGCCGACACGCCCAGGGCGATCAGGTCGCAGTCGGGCTGGGTGCTGTAGCCCTGGAAGTTGCGGTGCAGCCGCCCCTGCCGCTTGGCCACGGCCAGCGCGTCATTCGGCAGGGCGAAATGGTCCATGCCCACGTACACGTAGCCGGCGCCCAAGAGCGCGTCCAGGGCCTGCGCCAGCATGCTGAGCTTGGCAGCGCCCACCGGCAATTCGGACTTGAGGATGCGGCGCTGCGGCTTGAAGCGCTCTGGCAGGTGGGCGTAGGCGTACAGCGCAATCCGGTCGGGGCGCAGGTCGACTACTTGCTCCAGGGTGCGGGCAAACGAGGTCGGCGTCTGGCGCGGCAGTCCGTAGATCAGGTCGGTGTTGATGGACTCAAAACCCAGCGCACGAGCGGCTTCCACCAGCGCGAAAACCTGCTCGGCGGGCTGCACGCGGTGCACGGCCTTTTGCACATCGGCATCGAAGTCCTGCACGCCAAAACTCACACGGTTGAAGCCCAGCGCCGCCAGGGCGGACAGCCGGGCCGGATCGACGGTGCGCGGGTCGACCTCGATCGCGTATTCGCCACCCGGCGCCAGCGTGAAATGGCGGCGCAGCATCTGCATCAGTTGGGCCAGCTCGGCGTCGCTTAAAAAGGTAGGGCTGCCGCCGCCCAGATGCAGCTGGCTGACCACCCGGCCAGCACCCAGCTCGGCTGTGTGCAAGGCCATCTCGCGCTCTAGGTACTGCAGGTAGGCGGCGCCGCGTTCGTGGCGCTTGGTGATGATCTTGTTGCAGGCACAGTAGTAGCACAGCGACTCGCAAAACGGGATGTGCACGTAGATCGATAAAGGCAGGCTTTGCGCTGCGGCCCGGCGCAGGCGCAGAGCGCGGGCATAGTCATCGGCCGTAAAAGCTTCGACAAAACGATCCGCCGTGGGATAGGATGTGTAACGCGGCCCTGGCACGTCAAAACGGCTGAGTAGATCTGGCGTAACGCGGGTCATAAAGGGCACTCTGGTTGCATATGCCCAATGTGCCGCGAACGCCGCCAGCTTTCCTTGACCTGGATCAAGCCGGTTTCAGATACTTCTACACACAATATAAGTTCTTATAAGCCCTTTCTTTTTTGAATCAGCCCATACTCCGCGCATGAACCCTATTGCCATCAAAGTTGCCTGCTCGAACTGCAATCTGCGTGAGCTGTGCATGCCGTTGGGGCTCAACCAAGATGAGTTGAACCGCATCGACAATCTGGTCGCCGTGCGGCGCAAGGTCAAACGCGGTGCCACGCTGTTCCGCAACGGCGAGACGTTTACCGCGCTCTACGCCATCCGCACCGGCTTCTTCAAGACCTCGATCACCACCGAGGACGGGCGCGACCAGGTGACCGGCTTTCAGATGGCCGGCGAGATCATTGGCCTGGACGGTATCGTCAACGACAACCATACCTGCGATGCGGTGGCGCTGGAGGACGCCGAGGTCTGCGAAATGCCATTCGACCGCATCGAAGAGCTGTCGCGCGAAGTCAATGCCTTGCAGCGCCATGTGCACAAGATCATGAGCCGAGAAATCGTGCGCGAACACGGTGTGATGCTGCTGCTGGGCAGCATGCGGGCCGAGGAACGGCTGGCCGCGTTTTTGCTAAACCTGGTGCAACGCCTGCATGCGCGCGGCTTTTCGGCCCTGGAACTGGTGCTGCGCATGACGCGCGAAGAAATCGGCAGCTACCTGGGCCTGAAGCTGGAGACGGTGAGCCGCACCTTCTCCAAATTCGTCGATGACGGCATTGTCGAAGTCAAGCAGCGCCACATCCATATCTTGGACACCGATGCGCTCAAGCGCATCGTCAATCAGCAGACTCAGTCCTGTCTGTAGGCTGCGCCAACAGCAGCGCCAGGCTAGCGACCAGCGCCGTCACCCCCCAGAAACCAAAGAACGCCACGCTGTACACGCTTTGCCGTGACAGCTCCAGCGACTGCCCATGCCATTGCAGGCTGTGCGGATCGACCACAGCAAACACCAAGGCCTCCAGCACGCAAGCGCCCAGAAAAGCCGGCCACAACACGCTGATACTACGCTGCGCTGTCATTGCACCTCCCACTACTTCTGCCGTACCGCGCCGGCAGGCGTGGCCGCATGGTTGCGCCCCTGCATCGCCGGTGCCAGCGAACCCTGGGCGGCCAGAGTCTTGTTGATGTTCAAGCCCTGGCGGTAATAGTCCTGCGCCAGCACTGGGTCCTGCTGACTGAAGGCGATCCAGGCCGTAACCACAGCTGCGACCACCACCACCAGAGGCCCGGAGATCACCAGCCATACATGGCCGTATTTCCACCAGGGTTGCACGGGTTCTGTGGACATGGGCATTCTCCTTAGCGTGGCACGATAAACGTGGATTTTTCCGAGACACGGTGTTCGCCGTCTGCGGTTTCTATGTCGAACACCACCGGGTGCGATCCCGGGGCAGCAGATCCGTAGGGGATGTGCAAGCGCACGGCCACCCAGCGCGACTGGACGGCGTCCACATCGACCCATTCGTCGGACGCCAATACCAGGCCATCCAGCCCATGGGCAGCCAGGCGGTAGCGCTGGGGCGACTCGGTGGCATTCATTACCTGCAGGCGGTAGACATTCTCCAGCTGGCCGCCGGCCACAATGCGCGACAGGGCCGCGCGGTCACGCACCACGTCCACTTTCAACGGGGTACGCAGCAGCAGGCTGGCCAGCAACACCGCGGCAATCGTCCACAGCACGGCGGTGTAGATCAGCACCCTCGGCCGCAGCACGCGGCGCAGTATCTGCCGGGCCGACCAGCCCTGGGCGATGCCATTCTGCGTGGCAAAGCGGATCAGGCCGCGCGCATAGCCCATCTTGTCCATCACGCCATCGCACACATCCACGCAGGCGGCGCAGCCTATGCACTCGTACTGCAGGCCCTCCCGGATGTCGATGCCGGTGGGGCAAACCTGCACGCATAGGGTGCAGTCCACACAGGACCCCAACCCCAGGGCCGCCGGATCGGCCTTGCGCGAGCGCGCGCCACGCGGCTCGCCGCGGGCCGTGTCGTAGCTGACGATCAGGGTGTCCTTGTCGAACATGGCGCTCTGGAACCGGGCATACGGGCACATGTACTTGCACACCTGCTCGCGCATAAAGCCCGCATTGCCATAGGTGGCGGCGCTGTAGAACAGGCCCCAGAACACCTCCCACGAGCCGAAGCTGCCGCTCAGCGACTCCTGCAGCAGCTCCTGCGTGGGCGTGAAGTAGGACACAAAGGTAAAACCTGTCCACAGCGACAGCACGATCCAGACCGCATGTTTGGCCCATTTCTTCCACAGCTTGCGCACCGACAAAGGCCCGCCGTCCAGCCGCATGCGCGCAGTACGGTCGCCTTCGATATGGCGTTCTATCCACATGAAGATTTCGCTATACACCGTCTGCGGGCAAGCGAAGCCGCACCAAAGCCGCCCCGCCACCGCAGTGAACAGAAACAGCGCCAGTGCCGACACCACCAGCAATCCCGTCAGGTAAATGAAGTCCTGCGGGTACAGCACCAAGTTGAAGATATAGAAGCGCCGCGCGCCCAGGTCGAAGAGCACCGCCTGGCGCTCGCCGTACTGCAACCACGGCAGGCCGTAGTACACCAGCTGGGTCAGGAACACCATAGCCCAGCGCCAGCGGGCGAACAGGCCTTGCACCGAGCGCGGGTAGATCTTCTGCTGCGCGGCGTACAGCGACACCATATCCCCATCGGCCGGTACGGCGGCGATGGGAACGATCTTGCGGGGGCTGGGCGCGCGCATGGTCTGTTTACGGAGTTGGCGTAGGCTTGTTCGACAGGCCCCACACGTAGCTGGTCAACACATGGATCTGCGCCTCGGTCAGCTTGCCTTGCTGGGCGGGCATCTGGTTGGTCTTGCCGTTGTTGACCATGGCCACGATAGCCGCCTCGCCCCAGCCGTGCAGCCAGATGTCGTCGGACAGATTGGGGGCCCCCAGGGCCTGGTTGCCCTTGCCGCCCACACCATGGCAGGCGGCGCAGACGCCGAACTTGGACTTGCCTAAGGCCGCGCGCAGCGAGTCGTGCGGGCTGCCCGACAGGCTGAGCACGTAGTTGGCCACGTTCTTCACGTCGTCCGGCGTGCCTACCGCCGCAGCCATGGGCGGCATCTGGCCGATGCGGCCCTGGTGCAGGGTTTCCGATATCTTTTCCGCGCTGCCGCCGTGCAACCAGTCTGCGTCGGCCAGGTTCGGGAAGCCCTTGCTGCCGCGGGCATCCGAGCCGTGGCACTGGGCGCAATTGTTCATGAACAGGCGCTCACCCACAGCCATGGCCGCCGCATTGCCGGCCAGCTTTTCGGGCGGCAAGGCGGTAAAGTTGGCATACAGCGGCGCCAGCGCCTGGTTGGCCTCGGTTACTTCGCCCTCGTATTCACCCACCTGGGTCCAGCCCAGCGTGCCCTTGTAGCTGCCCAGGCCCGGGTAGACCACCAGGTAGCCCACACCAAACACTACCGTCAAAATGAACAAGCCAACCCACCAAACGGGCAGCGGGTTGTTCATCTCGCGCAGGTCGCCGTCCCATACGTGGCCGGTGGTGTTGTCGCTTTGGAACGGCACCTTCTTGCGCGCCGTGACCCACAACAGAAGCAGGCAGGCGGCAATGCTGACGACCGAAATGGCGGTGATGAAAACCGACCAGAAGTTGCTGGTGAAATCGCTCATAAGAGAATCCTCGTGGGCTCAGTCTTGCAGGAAGGGCAACTGCGCGGCTTCGTCGAACTGCGCTTTATTGCGGCGCGAAAACGCCCAAACCCAGATACCGATGAAGGTGACAAAGCTGCAAACGGTGGCGATAACGCGCAAGGTGGTGACATCCATGGTGGGCTTTCTGAATCAAGGGGCGCTGGCGGGTGCAGCGGGAGCCGGAGCGGCTTGCAGGGCGAGCTGGTCGGTCAAGGCCCGGCCCAGCACCTGCAGGTAGGCGATCAGCGCGTCTTGCTCGGTCTTGCCTTTCACAGCCTCCGCACCACCGGCGATTTCGGCATCGGTGTAGGGCACGCCCACGCTGCGCAAGGCCTTCATGCGCGGCGCCACCACGGCCGGATCAACCATGGCTTTTTCCAGCCAGACGTAGGCGGGCATATTGGACTCGGGCACCACGTCGCGCGGGTTGTTCAGGTGGATGCGGTGCCATTCATCGCTGTACTTGCCGCCCACACGGTGCAGGTCGGGCCCGGTGCGCTTGCTGCCCCACTGGAACGGGTGGTCGTAGACGAACTCACCGGCCACCGAGTAGTGGCCGTAGCGCAAGGTCTCGGCGCGGAACGGGCGGATCATCTGCGAGTGGCAGTTGTAGCAGCCCTCGCGCAGATAGATGTCGCGGCCCACCAGCTGCAGCGGGGTGTAGGGCTTGAGGCCAGTCACGGCCTCGGTGGTGGACTTCTGGAAGAACAGCGGCACGATCTCGACCAGTCCGCCCACGGCGACCACCAGCAAGATGAGCACGATCATCAGGAAGTTGTTGGTCTCGATCTTCTCGTGCGAAAACAGCGGGACGGGTTTGTTGTTGTCAGCCATGTTCTTATCCTCAAGCGTGGGCGGGTTGGAACGACGGCACAGGCACCAGCACCGAGCGCCCGGAGATCGCCGTCATCCACACATTCCAGGCCATCACCAGCATGCCGCTCAGGTACAGCAGACCGCCGACCATCCGCACCACATAGAACGGGAAGGTGGCTTTGACGCTCTCCACAAAGGTGTAGGTCAAGGTGCCGTCGGTGTTCACTGCGCCCCACATCAGGCCCTGCATCACGCCGGCGATCCACATGGCGGCGATGTAGAAAACAACGCCTACCGTGGCCATCCAAAAGTGGAACTCGATAGCCTTGATGCTGTACATGGTTTTGCCACCAAACATGCGCGGGATCAGGTAGTACAGCGAGCCCATGCTCACAAAGCCCACCCAGCCTAAAGCGCCGGAATGTACGTGGCCCACGGTCCAGTCGGTGTAGTGGCTGAGCGCGTTTACCGTCTTGATGGCCATCATCGGCCCCTCGAAGGTGCTCATGCCGTAGAAGGACAGAGAGACGATCAGAAAGCGCAGGATCGGGTCATCGCGCAGCTTGTGCCAGGCGCCCGACAAGGTCATCACGCCGTTGATCATGCCGCCCCAGCTGGGCGCCAGCAGAATCAGCGAGAACACCATGCCCAGCGACTGGGTCCAGTCGGGCAAGGCCGTGTAGTGCAGATGGTGCGGGCCAGCCCACATATAGGTGAAGATCAGCGCCCAAAAGTGCACGATGGACAGGCGGTAGGAGTACACCGGCCGCTCGGCCTGCTTGGGGATGAAGTAGTACATCATTCCCAAAAATCCGGCTGTCAAAAAGAAGCCCACGGCGTTGTGCCCGTACCACCACTGCACCATCGCGTCTTGCACCCCGGCGTAGGCCGAGTAGGACTTCATCCAGCCCGCGGGCACCTCGGCGCTGTTCACCACATGCAGCAGCGCCACAGCGATGATGAAGGCTCCGTAGAACCAGTTGGCCACATAGATGTGCTTGACGCGGCGGCGGCCCACGGTGCCAAAGAACACGATGGCATACGACACCCACACCAGGGTGATCAGGATGTCGATAGGCCATTCCAGCTCAGCGTATTCCTTGCCGGTGGTGTAACCCAGCGGCAGGCTGATGGCGGCAGCCACGATGACCGCCTGCCAGCCCCAGAACACGAAGGACGCCAGCGGCGGACAGAACAGCCGAACCTGGCAGGTGCGCTGCACCACGAAGAAGCTGGTGGCCATTAGCGCGCAGCCGCCAAACGCAAAAATCACCGCATTCGTATGCAGTGGCCGCAAGCGCCCGTAGCTGAGCCAGGGAATGCCCATATTGAGATCGGGCCAGGCCAGCTGGGAGGCAATGATCACCCCTACCAGCATGCCCACCACGCCCCAGACCACGGACATGATGGCGAACTGCCGCACCGCGGTGTCGCTATAGACCTCGGACGGGGTCGCTTGCGTTGGAGTCAAGACCATAAGCACCTCTGTTGTTGTAGAGGCAGTGTCTTAGCGATGGCCGCGTCACACCTTGATGCAAGTCAATCGTTATGCAGAATCCGCTCGCCTTCTTGCTCCACCGACTCGAACTGGCCCTGGTAGATGGCCCACCACAGACCACCCAGGATCAGCAGCACCAGCACCACCGACAAGGGGATCAACAGATACAGGATGTCCATCCGTACTCCAATACTGTTTTGCTATGCAATAAATAGCTGCTTGCGCAGGTGAAATAAGCGCCAGAGGCAGTTTTCATATAAAACTAGCCGCGGGACAAGCGGGCGGCATTCAGCACCACCAGCAGCGAACTCAGCGCCATGCCCAGGCCCGCAGCCCAGGCGGGCAGCCAGCCGGCCAGGGCCAGGGGCACGCAGACCGCGTTGTAGGCCGCAGCCCAGAGCAGGTTTTGCCGCACCACGCGCAGCGTGCGCCGGGCCATCAGCAGGGCCTGCGGCACTACGCTCAGCGCATCGCCCGTGACCACCAGATCGGCCTGGCGCTGCGCCAGCGGCACAGCCTGGCCGAAGGCAAACGACACATGGGCGCCGGCCAGCACCGGACCGTCGTTCAGCCCGTCGCCCACCATCGCCACGCAATGGCCCTGGGCTTGCAGCGCCTGCAGATGCTGCAGCTTGTCCTGCGGCGTACAGCCGCCGCGGGCCAGCGCAATGCCTACCTGCCCGGCCACCCGCAGCGCGGCCGTGGCGTTGTCGCCCGACAGCAGCTCGACCCGCACCCCGGCAGCCCGCAGCGCCTGGATCGCCGGCACCGCATCGGGCCTCACGTCCTCGGACAAATCGAACGTGGCCACCCAGCCCTGCGCATCGCTAAGGTGCACCTGCTGCTGGGCCGGGTCCGCCGGTACACAACAAAATTGCGAAGAGCCAAACCGGTAGCGCGCGCTGCGCAGGCCTTGACCGACGACCTCTTCCACGTCCGGCATCGGATCGACATGCAAGCCAAGCGCCTGGGCAGCCGCCACCACCGCGCGCGACACCGGGTGCAGCGACTGGCTGGCCAGCGCCGCGGCCAGGGCCAGCGCGCGCTGCGCCGACACGTCGGTCCGGTGGTGGGTGGTGACCACGGCCATGCCGTCGCGGGTCAGGGTACCGGTCTTGTCGAACACCACGGTATCGACCTGCGCCAGGTTTTCCAGCGCCTGCAGGCGGCGCACCAGCACGCCCGACTTGGCCATGCTGCCGGCTGCTGCCAGCAGCGCGGCCGGCGTGGCCAGCGACAGGGCGCAGGGGCAAGTGACCACCAGCACCGCCACCACCACCATCAGCGCATGGCCAGGGCCGGACGGCCACCACAGCAGGCCGGCCAGCGCGGCGGCCAGCAGCACGCCCCACAAGAACGGCCGCGCCACCCGGTCGGCCAGCTGCGCCAGCCGCGGCTTCTGGCTGGCGGCCTGGGCCATCAGCGCCACGATCTGGGCGAAGCGGGTGCTGGCGCCCAGCTGGTCTACATGCAACTCCACCGGCGCGCTCAGGTTGTAGCTGCCGGCCAGCACGGCTTCGCCCACCGCGCGGCCCAGGGGCTTGGACTCGCCCGTGAGCAGCGCCTCGTCCACCTGGGTGCGGCCCTGCAGCACGGTGCCGTCGGCCGGGAAGGCCTCGCCCGGCAGCACGCGGATGCGGTCGCCGGTGTGCAGCCGCCGCACGGCCACGCGTACAAAGGCCGTGCCATCCCAGCGCTCCACGCTGTCGGGCAGGCGGCCGATCAGTGCCTCTAGCGCGCCGGCGGTGCGGTCGCGCAAGCGCAGTTCCAGCCAACGGCCGGTGAGCAGGAAGAACACGAACATGGTCAGCGAATCGAAATACACCTCGTGGCCCAGCAGGCCGTCGGGGTCGAAAGTGCCGGCGCTGCTGACGACAAAGGTCACGGCCATGCCCAACGCGGCCGGCAGATCCATGCTGATGCGGCGCTGCAGCACATCGCGCCAGGCATTGGCAAAGAACGGCCCGCAGGAGAACACCAGCACCGGCAGGGTCAGCACCCAGGAGGCCCAGCGCAGCAGCTGTGCCATGTCGGCCGTCATCTCGCCCGGCCCGGCCACATAGGCGGGCATGGCATACATCATCACCTGCATCATGCACAAGCCGGCCACCAGCCATCGCCACAGCGCCCGCCGTTGCTCAAGCTGGCGGCGCTGGCGCTCGCCAGCATCCAGCGCCGGTATCGCGTGGTAGCCAGCCCGCGCCACGGCGGCCAGCCACTGCGAGGGCCGGGTCTGCGTAGCCGACCAGACCACCCGTGCCCGCCGGGAGGCCGCGCCCACCTCGGCCAGTCGCACGCCGGGCACGGCGCGCAAAGCCTGTTCGACCGACAGCGCACAGGCCGCGCAGTGCATGCCGTCAATCAGCAGCTGCGATTCCTGGTAGGCCGGCCAGTCGCTGGATGGCTGGCTGAACGCCGCCCATTCGCCAGGTTCGTCCAGCCAATCGCGGGTTGGCTGGGGAGAAGGCGCAAGGGTGGCAAGCATGCGGCCTAGCGTAGCCGCGTAGGACAGCGCCGCATTTGACGTGGATCAACCCCAGAGCCGATAAATAGGACTAATCTATTGGTCTAGTCCACTACCGGAGATCACCATGTACAAATGCATTCTTGTCGCTACCGATGGGTCAGAACTCTCGCAGCTGGCCGTTACCAGCGGCATTGACTTGGCCAAGCTGACCGGGGCCAAGCTGGTCATCACCAAGGTCGTGCCGTTCTACGCACGCAGCTATTTCGAGGGCTCGATTCCCGTGAGCATGGACGAGCTGGCCCGCATCGAGCAGCAATGGTCTGACGACGCCCTGGTTGTGGTGGACGCCGACAAAGCCCGCGCCGAGGCCCAGGGCGTCAACGCCAAGGCCGTGGTGGTGAAGTCGGACCTGGTGGCCGAGGGCATCATTGCCGCCGCCACCCAGCACGAAGCCGACCTGATCGTGATGGCCTCGCACGGCCGCCGCGGCATCAAGCGCCTGCTTCTGGGCAGCGAAACCCAGCAGGTGCTGACGCACTCGCACACGCCGGTGCTAGTTTTACGCTAAATCGATGGCTAGCGCATATATAGCTTGCGCAAGCAGCTATCAAACACATAGCATTCGAAAAGCCCACACCCCATCGGTGGGCGTATAAAGGGGAACCACCTGCCCAGCCCGGCCTCCAAGCTGGAGCGGCGGGGCCGGTTCCTCTATTTTCGAAAGGTTGTGCTATGGCGTTAGGCTGGTTTTCACTGCTCAAAACCGTACCCTGGGCGGAGGTGATTGCCACCGCACCGGTGGTGGCCGAAGGTGCCAAGAAGCTCTGGAAAACCGTCGCCAAAAAGCCCGTGACGGCACCCGCCCCGACCTCGGTGGTGCTGGCCACCGAGGGTGACATCCTGAGCCAGCTGCAGGCCCGCATCGCCACCCTGGAGGCCACCACCGCCGAGCTGCATGCGCAAATGCAGGACTCTACTGAGCTGATCCAGGCCCTGGCCACCCAAAATACCGAGCTGGTGCAGCGCGTGGAGGCCAACCGGGTGCGGCTGCGCTGGGTCAGCCTCGGGCTGGTGCTGCTGGCGCTGGTGTTTGCCTACACCCTGAAAACAGGCGTCTAACCCCCAGGAGTCCACCATGTACATCCCGCCCGGCTTCAACACGGTCACGCCCTACTTCTTTGTGCGCAACGCCGATGCTTTTGTGGACTTTCTGGTCCAGGGGCTGGGCGGCAGCGAAACCGGGCGCACCCTGCGGCCCGATGGCTTCATTGCCAACGCCCAGGTGCAGATCGGTGGCTCGGCCGTGATGGTCAGCGAAGCCAGCGACCACTACCCGCCGATGGCCGCGGCCTACTACCTGTATGTGGAAGACGCCGACGCGGCGATGGCCCGGGCGCTGCAGCACGGCGCGGTGCTGCAAATGTTGGTGGCTGACATGCCTTACGGCGACCGCCAGGGCGGCGTGCTCGACCCGCACGGCAACATCTGGTGGATTTCGCAGCGCACCGTGCAGGCGCCCTACACCGACTGAATCGACTGACCCGACTGAACTGGGCCGGCCAAGGCCGCACACAGCCGTGGCTGTGCGAGATCCAGCCCCAGCTGGCTAGCCAGCGCCAGCACAGGAGCCAGCCGCCGCTGCTTTTTCTGCGCATGGTTCTGCGCAATGTCGGCCAGGCGGTGGGCCAGAAACGGATTCAGCAGGCGTTCGCGCAGATCGACCAGATAGGCCAGGGCCGCATCGCGCTGGCCCAGCGCGTCGAACACCGGCAGCACCTCTTCGGCCCACAGCGCCTCCAGCGCGGATCGCAGGGCCGGGTCGTTCATGGCCTGCTGCACGGTTTCGTCGTCGGCTCGGTGATCCAGCAGCCAGCGCTCGGCCAGGTAGGTATGGCCGGCATTCAGCAGAAACAGCTTGAGCCGCTCGTGGTGGTCCAGGTCGTCTGTGAGGACGATGGACTCGTGCTGGCAGGGCAGTACCAGCCGGTCTTGCTTTTCCACCGCCCACAGCGCATAGGGCTCGGCAACCGCTCCCACCGGGTCGACCGCCTCGGAAACGATGCGATCCACCAGCGAATTGGCCCATACGCAGTGTTGCCGCAGCCAGGCTATGAAGTCGGCCGGCAGCGCCCAGGCAGCGGCCAGCCCACAAACCACCTCGCGCAGCGCGTCGCCGTTGCGTTCGATCAGCTCACACGGAAAGATCGACAAGGGGGCTTCTGGCTGTTGCTGCCAGCGGTGCCGCAGCAGCACCAGCAGCTTGGCGGGGAAGCTGCGCGGCGCGCGGGTTGCAGAAGCCAAAAGATCGGGGCCGTCCTGCGCGTCCAGCTGGTAGCCGCGGTCGGCGGTGTTCGAGACGATCACCTGCACCTCGCGGGCCACCGCCTCCAGCAGCCGCGGCCAATCTGCATCGGCCTGCCAGGCCTGGCGCACGGCGTTACAGGTGACGGTGGTGTCGATGCGCTCGCCCCGCAGCAGGCCACGCAGATGCACCGGGTAGCCAGCGCCCTGGGCCAGCGCCGCCACGCGCTGCGCGCTGGCCGGGTTGTGGCTGGTCTGCACCACGGTGATCCCGCCCAGCGCCTGGCCGCGCGCCAGCGCCTGGGAGACGAACAGGTCCACATGCGCCTGCAGGAAGCGGCTGGTACCGAACTGGAGTATGGGCTGCCCCATGGTGCTGGGCTTTAGCATTCGACGATGGCCTTGACCACGCCCTGGGTCGGGTCCAGCAGCTTCTGGAAGCCGGTCGGCACATCCGCCAAGGCCAGGCGGTGGGTATTCAGCGCAGCATCGGGGATCTGGCCGGCACGCATGGCCTGCAGCACGGTCTCAAAATCTTCGGTGGTGGCGTTACGGCTGCCCAGCAGCGTGGTCTCGCGCTTGTGGAATTCCGGGTCCGAGAAAGTGATGTTGGCACCCACCACCGAGATCAGCACATAGGTACCTGCATGGGCGACAAACTTGAAGCCGCGCTCCATGGCCTGGGGGTTGCCGGTGGCGTCAAAGACGACGTCAAAGTATTCGCCTTCGGTACGTGCCGCCAGTTGCGCCTCGTCGTCCGGGCCGATCTGCACGGCGGCCGGAATGGCCAGCTGCTTAGTGCAGAAATCCAGCCGGTCGCGCCGCGTATCCAGCGCCGTGACCACCGCACCGCGCAGCTGGGCGAAGATCATCGCCGCCATGCCGATGGGCCCGGCGCCAACCACCAGCACGCGCTGGCCGGCCTGCACCTGGCCGCGGCGCACGGCATGGGCGCCGATGGCCAGGAACTCGACCATCGCCGCCTGGTCCAGGGTCACGCCCTCGGCCTTGTGCACAAAGGCCTGGGGCACGGTGAGGTACTCGGTAAAAGCGCCGTCGCGGTGCACGCCCAGTACCTGGATGTTGACGCAGCAGTTGGTCTTGCCCTGGCGGCAGGCCACGCACTTCCCGCAGGACAGATAGGGCATGACGTAGACCGTGTCGCCCGCGGCCAGATGGCTGCCCGCCGGCGCCTGCTCAACGATGCCCGACAGCTCGTGGCCCATCACCCGCGGGTAGCTGAGGAACGGCTGCTTGCCGGTAAAGATGTGCAGGTCGGTGCCGCACACGCCCACGCGCTTGACGCGCAGCAGCACCTCGTCTTCGCCGCGCAGCGGCATGGAGCGGTCTTCGGCGCGCAGCGTGCCCGGCGTTTCGCAAATCACGGTCAGCATGGAAATCCTTCAGTTCGGTTCAGTTCGATGGAGCGCTTCAACCGTGGAAGCGCTTGTAGATGGCGGTGGGGTTGCCGTTCTCGTTGTTCTTGGCGACCCCGTGGTTGATCCAGGCCTGCAGCTTGGTACGTACTGCATATGCGCTGGTGCTGCTGTGGAAGATGGTCTTGATATTGGTAAGGCCACTTTACCTGAAAGGATAAATTGGCCTTACCGTATTTACCCTCAATCCATGAAACCCAGTGACGCTGGCGCCAGCAGCGCCCATAAAATCCGCGGATACAACGCTTGGTAAGGCCAATCCCGGTCCTCACCCCGCTGATGCAGGAAACCCGATGCTGGAACAACTCAAACAGGTGGACACCCGGCGGCTCTACCAACAGATTGCCGACCAGATCCGCGCCTTCATCCAGAAAGGCACCTACCCGCCCGGCACGCGCCTGCCGCCGGAACGCGACCTGGCGCAGCAGTTGGGGGTATCCCGCCCCTCGGTGCGCGAAGCCCTGATCGCGCTGGAGATCGACGGCAGTGTGGAAGTACGTATGGGCGCAGGCGTCTACGTGTGTGCGCCCTCAGGGCGCGCGTCCCAGGCGACGGCGGCCATGGGCGAAAGCCCGAGCGAGCTGATGCAGGCGCGTGCGCTGCTCGAGGGTTCGGTGGCGATGCAGGTCTGCGCCTTGGCCACGGCCGAAACGCTGGCACCGCTGCGCCAAGCACTAGAAGACATGCGCAGCGCCGTCGCCCAGCAGCGCCCGCCGCTGGCGCACGACCGGCAGTTCCATCTGGCGATTGCCGCCTTGACCGGCAATGCGGTGCTGGTGCGGCTGGTGGGAGAGTTGTTTGACGAGCGCCACAGTCCGATCTCGGCGCAGCTGCGCGAGCATTCGGAAAGCAGCCTGACCTGGGCCGAGGCGCTGCACGAGCACGAGGCCATACTGCAGGCGCTGGAGCGCCGCGATGTGCTGGAAGCGCAAACCGCGATGCGCGCCCACCTCAAGGCATCGCAGCAGCGCTGGGTGGAAAACAGCCGGCGGGAATGGGCTTGAATACCCCTCCGCTCGCCGGCACCGGGGCTTAGACGCCGCCGGGATTGGCGATCAGCGCCACGCCGGCCGCGTCCTTGCCGCTGCCCAGCAGGCCGGCGCGGGTATAGACGCCCAGCTTTTCGCGGGTGTCGGCGATGTCCAGATTGCGCATGGTCAGCTGGCCAATGCGGTCGGCCGGGGTGAAGGCCGCGTCTTCCACCTTTTCCATCGACAGGCGCTCGGGCGCGTAGGTCAGGTTGGGGCTGCTGGTGTCCATGATGGAATAGTCGTTACCACGGCGCAGTTCCAAAGTCACTTCACCGGTGATGGCGCGGGCGATCCAGCGCTGGGCGGTTTCGCGCAGCATCAGGGCTTGCGAGTCGAACCAGCGGCCTTGGTACAGCAGGCGGCCCAGACGGCGGCCATTGCTGCGGTACTGCTCGATGGTGTCTTCGTTGTGGATGCCGGTCACCAGGCGCTCGTAGGCGATGTGCAGCAGCGCCATGCCGGGGGCTTCGTAGATGCCGCGGCTCTTGGCTTCGATGATGCGGTTTTCGATCTGGTCGCACATGCCGATGCCGTGGCGGCCACCGATTTCATTGGCAGCGTACATCAGGGCCACAGCGTCGGGGTAGGTCTGGCCGTTCAGGGCGACGGGCTGGCCTTCTTCAAAGCGCACGGTCACGGATTCGGCCTTGACCACGCAGTCATCGCGCCAGAACGGCACGCCCATGATGGGCTTGACGATGTGCATGCCGGCGTTCAGGAACTCCAGGTCCTTCGCCTCATGGGTTGCCCCCAGGATGTTGGAGTCGGTCGAATAGGCTTTCTCGACGCTCATCTTGTAGTCGAAGCCGTTGGCCACCAGGTACTCGCTCATCTCCTTGCGGCCGCCGAGTTCGTCGATGAACAGCTGGTCCAGCCAGGGCTTGTAGATGCGCAGCTCGGGGTTGCACAGCAGGCCGTAGCGGTAGAAGCGCTCGATGTCGTTGCCCTTGTAGGTGCTGCCGTCGCCCCAGATGTTTACGCCGTCGTCGCGCATGGCCACCACCAGCGCGGTGCCGGTCACGGCACGGCCTAGCGGCGTGGTGTTGAAGTAGGTGGCACCACCGGTGCTGATGTGGAAGGCGCCGGACTGGATGGCGGCAATGCCCTCGGCTACCAGCTGCGGGCGGCAGTCGACCAAGCGGGCCATTTCAGCGCCGTAGGCCAGGGCCTTACGGGGAATTTCGTCGTAATCGGACTCGTCGGGCTGGCCCAGATTAGCGGTGTAAGCACAGGGAATGGCGCCCTTTGCGCGCATCCAGTGCACGGCAGCGCTGGTGTCCAGCCCCCCCGAAAACGCGATGCCGACACGTTCGCCAGCGGGGAGTTTTTGCAAAATATTGGCAGCCATGGTGTTCTCTGAGTCAGTGCGAAACCTTCGATGTTAATTGACGTAAGAAATCACCCCTGGTAGGACGCAGTCGCGGCTTACCTGCAGCGGGCTTAAGTCACTACATTTTTTATAGCTGGTAGCGCTTGTCAATATTGCACCAGAGGCATATTTGACCCATGAGCCATGCCGCGCGGCTGGAGGGAAACATCTGTGCCGACACGTGAGCAAATAGCAGGCCGAAGTGCGGGCTGTGTGCGTTGACGTACAGACCCGGCCGGGTTGGGCCGCCACCATGCAATGCAGCGAGCAAAGGCAGCGTGCTCCATCCTCAACCCAACCAGGAGAGACACATGCAAGCATCCCCCACATCGCCATACAGTACTGTCGACAAAGACCTCACCGACCAGGCCGTCCCCGGCCATGGCATTCCCTCGCAGGACCCGGACCCTGCGGCGCAGCTAGCGCTGGCCCCCCAGGAGGCGGAGCGCGAAGCCAAATCGACGCTGGTAGGCGGCGGCATGGTGGCCGGCATGGTCACGGGCGCCGCTATCGGCATCGGGGTGGCCGGCCCGGTCGGGGTGGTGGTGGGAGCATCTCTCGGTGCTGTTGCCGGCGCGCTGGGCGGCGCTGCCGCCGGTGCCACAGCCCAGGCCGACACAGTGCCTGAAGCCACCGTGCGCCTGCACATCGAAGACAGCGGCGGCGGTGGCCGGCCGCTGGTGCTGATCCACGGCTGGCCGCTGTCGGCCCAGGCCTGGGAGCCGCAGGTGTCGGTGCTCCAAGCCGCTGGGTATCGCGTGGTGGCCTACGACCGCAGGGGCTTTGGCCGGTCCCACACTCCGGAATCAGATTACAGCTACGACACGCTGGCCGACGATCTGCAGCGCGTCATGGACCACTGCGGGCTGCAGGACGTGACGCTGGTGGGCTTCTCGATGGGCGGGGGCGAGGTGGCGCGCTACATCGCGCGGCACGGTGAATCGCGCCTGCACAGCGTGGTGTTTGCCGCCGCCGTGCCGCCCTACCTGATGCAGACCGCCGACAACCCCGACGGCCCGCTCACACCCGAGAAGGCACAACACAGCATGGAGGCGATGGCGCAAGACCGCAGTGCCTTCTTCGACCATTTCACCCGCGACTTCTTCTCGGCCCATGGCGTACTGCAGGTCACCGAGTCCCAGCGTAGCGACGCGATCGCCCTGTGCCACCAGTCAGCGCCCCACGCCGCATTGGCCTGCATGGAAGCGTTCGGCACCACCGACTTCCGAGAAGACCTGAAACGGGTGACTGTGCCCACGCTGGTGCTCCACGGCGAGGCCGATGCCGTCGTGCCCATCGAAGGCTCGGGCCTGCGCACCCACCACACCGTGCGCCACAGCCAACTGGTGAAGATAAGCGGTGCACCGCACGGGCTGAACGTATCGCACGCGCAAGCGTTCAACGACGCACTGCTGTCTTTCCTGCGGTCGTGAGCGTCGCAGCCGTGGTCAAGGCAGGCCGCCATGGCAGAAACGGGTAGCTACATTCTTAGTAGCTTTCGCCGCAGACAGATAGTGCCCAGGGGCCGATTCGATACACAAACTGCGCTGTGCCAGCGGCATGTTGCTTGTGGTGGATGCCGAGGGTTTTGATTTACCGTTGGAGACGTAGAAGGAAACGGCCGATATCGGAAAGGATCGGGCCTGGTGGGCTACAACCTACAGGCGGCAATGGATGTAAAGCACCACCTGATCGTGGCCCATGAAGCCACCAACATCGGCAACGACCGGGCGCAACTGCACAAAATGGCGCTGATCGCCTGCGAAGCTATGGGTAAGAAACGGTTCCAAGCCTTTGCTGACCGCGGCTACTTCAGCGGCACGGAACTCAGGGCCTGCGAAGACGACGGCATCACGACCTTTGTGCCCAAGCCCATGACATCCAACGCGAAGGCAGATGGCCGGTTCGACAAAGCGGACTTTGTATATCTTGCCAAGGAGGATGCGTACCGTTGCCCGGCCGGGCAGCATGCCATTTACCGGTTCAGCACGGTGGAGAACGGCCTGACCTTACACGCCTACTGGACTAGCGCTTGCCCCACCTGCCCGCTCAAGGAGCAGTGCACGACATCGAGCTACCGGCGCATCAAGCGATGGGAACACGAAGAAGTCCTTGAGCGCGTGCAGCAGCGACTGGATCGCCAGCCGGAGGCGATGAAGCTGGCTGGGGCGTGAGCCCTTGCGGGTGTTTTGCGCCATTAGAAACGTGTTTCTTGGACCATACAGGTCACACGACGGTCGATTGACGCGCTTTGTGAGATCGCGAAAAAGAAAAATGGGCTTACGATAATTGACCAAAATGGCGCTGGGACTGTTTAAGTGTTTTCATACCGCCTCGGTCAATAGCGGTCACTCGAGCTCGATCCATTTAGACCGTTTTGAAGCGTTTGCGGTCTCCCATGCCCGTCACTCAGCAGACTGCTTTGTACCTAAAACAGTCTCCCTCAGCTCTTTAAAGCAAAAATTTGGGTGCCAGTGCTGGTCTTCGCGACCTGCATAACCACACCCGGAACCGCGGCGCCTGATTGGGCCCGCCAGCCGACGGACGAGATCAAACCAATGCCTTGCTGAATGTATCCAACAGGCGCGTCCAGGCGCGTTCGGCTTGGGCTGCATCGTAGACCCGTGTGTCGGGCGGGCACCAACCGTGGGCCGCTGGGTACACCTCCACCTCAGCTGACAGCTTTGCTGAGTCGAACGCGGCACGCAGGGTGCCTTTGGCTTCGGGTTCCTTTGTATCGTCGTTCTCGGCAACCGCAATCAAGTAGCGCGCCTGAGTCTGGGCTACCAGGCGATGCGGGCTGTCGGGCGCGGCGGTCACCATGGCGGCGCCATGGAAGGTGCCAACCGCACCCACACGGGCCGGCGCTACCGTGGCAGTGCGCACTGCGATCGGCCCGCCCATGCAATAGCCGGTGGTACCCAGTTTGCGCGCCTTGTCCACCTCGGGTTGGGCATCAAGCCAGGCAACAAAGGTCTTACCGTCGCTCAGGTGCATGGCTGGCGTCAGGGCCTGCATTAACGGCATCACTTCGGCGATCGGCGTCTGGCCACCCTGTCCCGCAGTGGGCGCCCTCTTCTGGCGGTAGAAGGGGTTCACCACGAGCACGCTATAGCCCGACTCGGCCAGTCTCAAGCCCATCTGCCGGAAGGCTGGGCGCAGACCAAACACGTCGGGCCACACCAGCACGCCGGGTGCTGGGCCTGACGTAGGTGCGGCAAAGTATGCGTCGCAGCTGCCGTCTGGCGTGGTGATGGTCACCTCGCGCTCGGTAATGGCCGCAGCGTTGGCTACCCTGGGCAGCACGGTCAGCAAGCCGGCGGATGCAGCCCACGTACCGAAGTCGCGACGGGTGTACTTGTTGAGTTCTTCCTGGTCATTCAGATCACACATGGTTGGTTCGCCTTACTCAGATCAAATCACACGGCAGCTTATCCCATGAATCGGGACGGCCAGCAAGGGGGAGTTTTTTGCTGGCACCCCTGTTCGGGGGATCAATGTGGCGGGTTGCAAACCGCCGCGCTCTGCGGATAGGGCTTGTCGGGCCGATAGCATATTGGATGGTCGAGGCGCTTCGGCAGAAGTGGGTTTGCCGACCTTTACATCAATCTATGCGGGCGCTGCGCGTGCGTGCGCCAGACTTGGACTCGCGGCGTTTGCGTTTGCGGGCGGCCTTCATGCGGGAATAGGCCAGCATCACGCGGGCACCGTAGATCACGACGTACATTAACGCCGCCGCGATCAGCCAGGGCGTGACCTCCTGCACCAGGGCGGAAAACAGGAACGAAGCCTGCGCCTCCTCCAGCTTGCGCTGCTCTTCCGTCAAGGGCGCGGCCCGCACCCCCATGCGCGCCTCGCTGCCGGGTTGAGCCTCGGTGCGGCGCGCCATATCCGCCCCGCCATCCGGCGCATCGGCAAAAGTACCCGAGGCACTGCCGTTCAGCTCGGAATTCAGGGTATGCAAGGCATCCACCACACCGCTGGAGTTGGCCAGCTCCTTCAAGCTCGAGCGCAGCGACTCGGGTTCCGCAAGACCAGAGGTGCTGGCCGGCTCGACACGGGGCATGGGCAGCTCGGGGCTGCCGCTACGGGCCGGGGCATCGGCCGACTTGGGCGCAGTGGATTTTGCCGGCGTATCGGCAGTCGCTGTCAAGGCGTCGACATCAACGGTTGGCGCCTCGGCCGCAGGCTGAGACTGGAAAGCAGAAGAAGGCTGATCGGCAATGGGTACGCCCCAGGCTGCGGCCGCCAAGCCCCAACCCACGAGCAGAGTGAGCCCCCCGACGAGCTTGTGGCGCCCGCTACCGACCCGCATGTCCATGATGTGTCTCCAAACGCGAAGTTCCGGGCCCCCCCGCCAAGCCGTGGGTCGGGGCCGCATCCGGTCTGCGTATTATTTTGTAATGCATTTGATTTTATGAGAAAGACGGATCCAATAGCACATGCTGCATAGCACTTTCACCCGTTCAGGGTGTATACAAAAGCATAGTCAAATACTATCCAATGTGTAGCAACTACTGCACATATGCCATGCTTAAATGCTTGGTTTCCTATAAATTGAGCAGCCGATGCCTGCTGCCATCCGCCCCACTCCCATGTCCGCCGCCGTCGATCCCCGTTATTGCCCGCTGTGCGGCCAGCCCAACCAGTGCGCGATGGAGCTGGCGCGTAGCTCCGGGCAAGCGCCCGCGCCTTGCTGGTGCATGCAGCAGCCCATCGCCCCGGAAACGCTGGCGCAGATCGACCCGGCTGCGGTGGACCGGGCTTGCGTGTGCCCGCGCTGCGCTGCATTGCCCGCCAACAGCCGCCGCTAACAGCTAACCCACGCATCTTGAGCCCGCACATCCCCACCGTCGATCTGAAAGCCCGCTATGGCGAGCGCTACCGCTGGCTGCTGTTGCTGGCGGTGATGATCGGCACCATGGCGTCCATCATGTCGTCCACCATCGTCAACGTGGCGGTGCCCGACATGAGCCACCACTTCACCCTCGGGCCGTCGCGCGCGCAGTGGGTCAGCTCGGGCTTTATGGTGGCCATGACGGTGTCCATGCTGACCACGCCTTGGCTGCTGGCCCGCTACGGCTACCGGCGCACCTATGCGGGCGCCATGTGGCTGCTAATGGTCGGCGGCATCGCCGGCGGACTTGCCGGCGACTACGGCCTGGTGCTGGCGGCGCGCGTCGCCGAAGGGCTGGCGGCCGGCGTTGTACAGCCGATACCGGCCATCATCATCCTGCACGCCTTCGAGCCGCACGAGCAGGGGCGCGCCAGCGGCCTGTTCGGCATGGGCGTGGTGCTGGCGCCGGCTATCGGCCCCAGCATCGGCGGCATCCTGGTCGATCTGTTCGGCTGGCGCTCGATCTTCTTCATGGTGGTGCCGTTCTGCCTGGTATCGCTATGGATGGCGCGCAAGTTCGTGCCTACCACCGCCCCTGGCGGCGCGTTGGCCAGCAGCGGCGCCTCGCTGGACTGGCGCGGTCTGCTGCTGGCCGCGGTCGGCACGCTGTGCCTGCTGAACGGCATGGTGCAGCTACGCGGCGGCACGCTGCCGGTGGCCGGCTTGCTGTTGCTGGGTGCAGTGCTGGCCGTGGTGGCCTTCATCGCCTGGCAGCGGCGCTTGGCAGTCCGGGGCGGGGCGCCGCTGATGGACCTGGCGCTGTTCGGCTACCGGCCGTTCGCCATGGGCAGCATTGTGGCGGTGATCTATGGCACCGCGCTGTTTGGCTCGACCTATCTGCTGCCTGTATACATGCAGGTCGGCCTGGGCTTGTCGGCCTCCTATGTGGGTGCCATCCTGCTGCCGGCGGGGCTGGTGCTGGCCGCTACCATCGCCTTCGTCGGCCGGCTGGCGGATAAGCAACCGACTTATCTGCTGGTCAGCATCGGCCTGGCGCTGCTGGCCAGCTCGTTCGCGCTGATGGTGACCATTGCCCTGGGCAGCCCTATCTGGATGCTGGTGCTGTGGGCGGTGCTGGGGCGCATCGGCCTGGGCTTCATCCTGCCGTCATTGAACCTGGGCGCGATGCGGCCACTGGACAAGGCTTTGATTCCGCAGGGTTCGAGTGCGATCAATTTTCTGCGCATGCTGGGCGGCGCCACCGGAGTCAGCCTGTGCGGCATCGTGCTGGAATGGCGGCTGGCCGCGCATGGCGACTCGTTTGCGAACCCTGTTACCAGCCCGGAGCGGCTGATGGCGTTTAATGAATCCTTTTTGATGCTGGCCGCGTTGTGCGCGCTGGCCCTCGTCGCCGCCTGGCAACTGAAAACCGACCATAACAACACACCTCCCCGCTGAATGGACGACGCATCTTTGCCAGAAACACCGCAGAACTGGCTCCGCCAGGCTGCTGGTGTTGCCCCCTGCAAGGGGGTTGGCGAAAGAAGCGAAGCTCTGCAGCCTGGGGGTAAGCAACAATTTTTATGTGCCAACTACTCGGAATGAACTGCAACACGCCGACCGACGTGGTGTTTAGCTTCAGCGGCTTTGCCGAACGCGGCGGCCGCACCGACCACCATAGCGACGGCTGGGGCATCGCCTTTTTCGAAGGCCGCGGTCTGCGCCATTTTGTCGACCACCAGGCGGCCTGCGAGTCACCGGTGGCGGCGCTGATCCGCCAGTACCCGATCAAGAGCCGCAACGTCATCGCCCACATCCGCAAAGCCACCCAGGGCGTCGTGGCGCTGGAGAACTGCCACCCCTTCGTGCGCGAGCTCTGGGGTCGCTACTGGGTGTTCGCCCACAACGGCGACCTGAAGGACTTCCACCCGCGGCTGCACGCCAGCTTCCAGCCGGTGGGCAATACCGACAGCGAGCGCGCGTTCTGCTGGATCATGCAGGAGCTGGCCAAGTCACATGCCGGTGTGCCCAGCGTTGCCGAGCTGACGCTGACCCTGCGCGAACTCAGCCAGCGCATTGCGCGCCACGGCACTTTCAACTTTCTGCTCAGCAACGGCGAGGCGCTGTGGGCCCATGCCTCGACCCATCTGCACTACGTAGAGCGCAAACATCCGTTTGCCCACGCCACCTTGACCGACGAAGACCTGAGCGTCAACTTTGCCGATCACACCACCGCCAACGACCGCGTGGCCCTGGTGGCCACCGCGCCGCTGACCAGCAACGAAAACTGGACCGCCTTCGCCACCGGCGAGCTCAAGGTGTTTGTCGACGGCGCCCTGGTCGGCTGAACCTGTACGCTATGTTTTAGATAGCTTCCAGCGCAGGCACTATCTGCGCCAGAGCCCGATTTTCTTTAAACCGCCAGCGCGGCTTCCAGCGCGTCGATGAACAGCGCCGCCACGTCGCAGCCGGTCTGGTCGAAGATTTCCTGGAAGCAGGTCGGGCTGGTGACGTTGATCTCGGTCACGCAATCGCCGATCACGTCCACGCCCACCAACAGCAGGCCGCGCGCCGCCAGAATCGGGCCTAAGGCTTCGCCGATTTCGCGGTCGCGCGCAGACAACGGTTGGGCCACGCCCTTGCCCCCCACCGCCAGGTTGCCGCGCACCTCGCCGCCCTGCGGAATCCGCGCCAGGCAGTAGGGCACGGGCTTGCCGCCGATCACCAGCACGCGCTTGTCGCCCTGGGCGATCTCGGGCAGGAACTTCTGCACCATCACGCTCTCGGCGCCGTTCTTGTTCAGCGTTTCGATGATGCCGCCCAGGTTCAGCCCGTCTTCCTTGACGCGGAAGATGCCCATGCCGCCCATGCCGTCCAGGGGCTTGAGGATGATGTCCTTGTGCTCGGCGTGGAAGCGGCGGATCGCCTCGGCGCTGCGCGTCACCAGGGTCGGGCCGCTGAACTGCGGGAACTCCATGATGGCCAGCTTTTCCGGGTGATCCCGCAGCGCGCGCGGCTTGTTGAACACCTTGGCGCCCTCACGCTCGGCCTGCTCCAGCAGGTGCGTGGCGTAGAAGAATTCGGAATCGAACGGCGGGTCCTTGCGCATGATGATGGCGCCAAAGTCCTTCAGCGCGCGCGGGCTGTTGGCAAACAGCGGCTGGTTGACGCTGAACCAGTCGGCCTTGTCGCCCGTCAGATGTATGTCGCGCACCTGGGCCGTCACCACGCCGCCGGTCTGCCACTGCAGGTCTTGCGGCTCGCAGGCCGAGATGCTGTGGCCGCGCCGCTGCGCTTCGCGCATCATCACAAAGGTGCTGTCTTTGTAGATCTTGAAAGACTCGAGGGGATCGGCGACGAAGAGGATGTTCATGGAAGCTTTCAAACAGGATGTCACACAGCGGGACGGCGGTACTGTTGCACAAACAGCGCCAGCGCGCCGGCCACCACGCCCCAAAAGGCCGAGCCGACACCGGCTATCACCACGCCGCTGAGCGTGACCAGGAAAGTGATGGTAGCGGCCTCGCGGTGCTGGATATCGTGCAGCGCGGCGGCCAGCGCGTTGCCTATGGTGCCCAGCAGCGCCAGCCCGGCAATCGCCGCGATCAGTTCGCGCGGAAACGCCGTCAGCAGGCCGGTGATGGCAGCGCCGAAGATGCCGATCAGCACGTAGATGACGCCGCAGGACACGGCCGCGGTGTAGCGCCGGGATTTGTCGGCATGCGCCTCCGGGCCCATGCAGATGGCGGCGGTGATCGAGCTCAGGCACAGTGCGAACGCGCCGAACGGCGCCAGCACCAGGGTCGCCAGGCCGCTGATGGTGATCAGCTTGGAGATCGGCATGTCGTAATGGGCCGCGCGGATCGCCGCCACGCCCGGCAGGTTCTGCGAGGCCATGGTCACCACGAATAGCGGCAAGGCCATGCCGACCATGGCCGCCCAGCTGAACTGCGGCGCCACAAATACCGGCGTTGCCAAGGAAAATACGATGTTGGCGCTGACCACCTCTCCGCGCGCAGCTACAAAAGCAATAGCAGACAGCAGGGTCAGCACCACGGCGTAGCGCGGCCACCAGCGCCGGGCCAGCAGATATACAGCCAGCATCAGCAGCACCAGCGGCAGGGCCGACTGGGCCGCCACAAAGCCGTTCAGCCCGAAGCGCGCCAGCACGCCGGCCAGCAGGGCTGCGGCCACCGCCATGGGGATGCGGTCCATCACCTTCTCAAACCAGCCGGTGATGCCGCACAGCGCAATCAGCACAGCGCTGACCATGAAAGCCCCCACCGCCTCGGCCATGTTGAAGCCGCCGGCCACGGCCGCGGTGGCGATCACCGCCGCGCCCGGGGTGGACCAGGCAATCATCACCGGCTGGCGCAGCCACAGCGAGGGCAGCAAGGTGCACAAACCCATGCCCAAGCCCAGCGCCCACATCCAGGATGTCGTTTGCGCGGGCGTGGCATGCAGCGCCTGCGCCGCCTGGAACACCACGGCCACCGAGCTGGTAAAGCCGACCAGCACGGCGACAAAGCCGGCGGTGACGGCGGAGAGATGGAGATCTTTGAAAAAACGCATGCGGCGATTGTCCGCGACGCAAAAAATTATGCAACAAATCGGCCCCTAGCGCATATTCCACCATCGCCAGAAGCTATTAATTAAATAGCAAACTCAGGCCCGCCTGGCCAGCCAGCGCAGCAGCCGCTGGACGCGCGGTGTGTACGGCGGATACACCAGGCCGCCGGCCGACCAGCGCGACTGCAGGAACACCGGCTTTTCCTTGCTGAACTGGCGAAAGCCGTATTCGCCGTGGTAGTGCCCCTGGCCGGACGGGCCGACGCCACCAAACGGCAGGCCGTCCTGCGCCAGATGCACCAGGCAGTCGTTGATGGACACGCCGCCCGACAGGGTCTGCGCCAGCACCTGGTCGCGGTGCGCGCTGTCGCGGCCAAACCAGTACAGCGCCAGCGGCTTGTCGCGGGCGTTGACGAAGGCAATCGCCTCGTCCAGCGTGTCGTAAGCCATGACGGGCAGGATGGGGCCGAAGATCTCTTCCTGCAGCACACGCATGCCGGCGTGCACATCCAGCAGCAGCACCGGCGCCATTTGCCGGCCACCACCAGGCTCCAACTCCAGCACGGTCGCGCCCTGCTGCCGCGCATCCTCCACCAGGCCGTGCAGGCGCTGCAGATGGCGCTCGCTGGCGATGCTGGTGTAGTCGGGGTTGCCCTGGAAGCGCGGGTACAGGCGCTGCATGCTGGCACGCAAAGCCGCCACAAAGGCATCCAGCTGCGGACGCGGCACCAGCGCGTAATCGGGTGCGATGCAGGTCTGGCCGGCGTTGATCAGCTTGCCCCAGGCCAGCCGCTCCAGGGTTTTGCCCAGGTCGCAAGACACATCGACGATGGCCGGCGACTTGCCACCCAGCTCCAGAGTCACCGGCGTCAGGTTCTTGGCCGCCGCCTGCGCCACCAGCCGACCCACGGCGGTGGAGCCGGTAAACACCAGGTGGTCGAAGGGCGCAACGCAAAACGCCTGGCCCAGGGCCGCGTCGCCAGTCAGCACCGCCACCTCGTCGGGCCTAAAAAATTCGGCCACCGCCGCCTGCAGCGCATCGGCGAACAAGGGCGTGAGCTCAGACGGCTTGAGCAGCGCCCGGTTACCGGCCGCCAGCACATCGACCAGCGGCGACAAGGCCAGCAGCAGCGGGTAGTTCCAGGGGCTGACGATGCCCACCACGCCCAGCGGCTGGCGCAGCAGCCGGCTGCGGCCCGGCCAGAAGGTCCAGGCCGTGGGCACCCGCTTCGGCCGCATCCAGGCCCGCAGATGGTTTTGCGCATGGCGGATAGCAGCGCGCAGCGGCACGATTTCGGTCAGCGTGGTCTCGGTGGCCGAGCGGTTGCCGAAGTCTTGGCTGACCGCGGCGGTGAAGCGCTCGGCGTAGGTGTCGATCAGAGCGCCCAGGCGCTGCAAGCGGTCCCGCCGCACGGCATAGGTGGGTGCCGGGTCGGCCGCGTGGGCCTGGCGCTGCAGATCCAGCAGGCGTTGGAGCTCGGGTTCGGTGGTGTTCATGGCCTGCATGGTGCCATGCACACACGGACCACGGCGAAAATGGACAAATCCAACTCTATCGACAGAACGCCTATTTCCAGAAACACCGCAGAACTGGCTTTGCCAGGCTGCTGGTGTTGCCCCCAGCAAGGGGGTTGGCGAAAACACGCAGTGTGTAGCCTGGGGGTGAGCACTCACCACGGATGTGACACACTTCGGTCCCGTTAGAGACTGACCTGCCCCACAACAATGACAACGACACGGTTTTTTGACTTTTCCCCGGCCAGCATCGCCACCCTGGCCGAGGCCGATGTAGCCCGCGCCCTGGCCGAAGACGTAGGCCCTGGCGATTTGACGGCCGCGCTGGTCGACCCGGCCCGCCACACCCGCGCCCGCATCCTGGCCCGCGAATCCGCCGTGCTCTGCGGCACGCCCTGGGTCGAGGCCACGCTGCGCCAGATCGCCCCCACCGCCACCTGGCGCTGGCTGGTAAATGAGGGCGAACGCTGCGCCGCCGACCAGGTGGTGCTTGAGCTCGAAGGCCCGGCCCAGGCCCTGCTGACGGCCGAGCGTACCGCGCTGAACTTTCTGCAACTGCTGAGCGCCGTGGCCAGCCGCACCGCCCTGCATGTGCAGGCCGTGGTCGGTACCGGCACCCACATCGTCGACACCCGCAAAACCCTGCCCGGCCTGCGCCTGGCGCAGAAGTACGCGGTGCGCGTGGGCGGCGGCACCAACCACCGCATCGGCCTGTATGACGCGGTGCTGATTAAGGAAAACCACATCGCCGCCGCCGGTGGCGTCACCGCCGTGCTGCGCCGTGCCGCCGAGTTCGCGCAACAGGCCAGTTTCGTCGAGATCGAGGTGGAAACCCTGGAGCAACTGGACGAGGCACTGGACGCCGGCGCCCGCATGGTCTTGCTGGACAACATGGCACTGCCCACGCTGCATGAGGCCGTGCGCCGCAACACGGCACGCGGTGACCAGAAGGCGATTCTCGAAATCTCCGGTGGCGTGACCCTGGACGGCCTGCGCGCGCTGGCCGAAACCGGCGTAGACCGCATCTCCATCGGCGGCCTGACCAAGGATGTCAAAGCCACCGACTATTCCATGCGCTTCCAGGACCTGTGAGGAAACGGCCATGCACACCCTGATGGAAGTCGAATACGAGCAGCCGACCTCGGAGTCGGTCTGCGCCCCGCGCCACGCCTGGGCCCGCGTACCGGTAGAGCCCAGCCCCAGCGAACGCCTGGCGCTGAAAGACCGCATCCGCCGCCTGCTGAAAGAGCGCAACGCCGTGCTGGTGTCGCACTACTACGTGCACCCGGACCTGCAAGACCTGGCCGAGGAAACCGGCGGCCTGGTCAGTGATTCACTGGAAATGGCCCGCTTCGGCCGCGACCATGCGGCGCAGACCCTGGTGGTCTCTGGCGTGCGCTTCATGGGCGAAACCGCGAAGATTTTGTCGCCCGAAAAGCGCATCCTGATGCCGGACCTGGACGCCACCTGCTCGCTCGACCTGGGTTGCCCCAGCGCCGAGTTCAACGCCTTTTGCGACGCGCACCCAGACCGCACCGTGGTGGTTTACGCCAACACCAGCGCCGAGGTCAAAGCCCGCGCCGACTGGCTGGTGACCTCGGGCTGCGCGCTCGACGTGGTGCGCGCACTGAAAGACCAGGGCCACAAGATTCTGTGGGCGCCCGACAAGCATTTGGGCAGCTACATCCAGCGCGAAACGGGCGCCGACATGGTATTCTGGAATGGCGCCTGCATCGTGCACGACGAGTTCAAGGCCTTCGAGCTGCAGGCGCTGAAAGCCGAGCACCCCGAGGCCAAGGTACTGGTGCACCCCGAGTCGCCGGCCGACGTGGTGGCACTGGCCGATGCCGTAGGCTCTACTTCGGCCATCCTGAATGCCGCGCGCACCATGGACGCCACCAACTTCATCGTCGCCACCGACAACGGCATGCTGCACAAGCTGCGCACGCAGAACCCGCACAAGCTGTTCATCGAAGCCCCCACGGCCGGCAACAGCGCCACGTGCAAGAGCTGCGCGCACTGCCCGTGGATGGCGATGAACGGCCTAGCCGGCCTGGCCCAGGTGCTGGAGACCGGCGCCAACGAAATCCACATCGACCCCGCACTGGGCCTACGCGCCCGCGTGCCTATCGACCGCATGCTGGCTTTCACCGCCGCCCTGAAGAACGGCCAGCCCACGGCCGGCCTGGTACCCCATATCGGCGCAGCCTGATGGACGGCATCACCGCGCTGATCGACTTCAGCGACGCGACCGACCCCGGCGCGCCGCGGCTGCGCCACGCGTTTGGCACGCCGCTGCAAACCCTGGTGGCGCATACGCCGGAGCAGGTGCGGCCACTGCTGGATGCCGTGCAGGCAGCCAGCGACCAAGGACGCTGGTGCGTGGGCTATCTGCAGTACGAAGCCGCTCCGGCCTTCGATGCGGCGCTGGCGGTGCACAAGGCCGATGGTCCGCTGGCCTGGTTTGCGGTATTTAACACACCCCTGCCCTGGCCCGAGGCTGCTGTGGGCACTGCACAAATCGATTGGCAGAGCTTCATCGCCCGCTCGGATTTCGATGCCGCGATGGCAACGCTGTTGCAGGCGATTGCCGATGGTGAGCTGTACCAGGTGAACCTGACGGCGCAGATGCGCGGCAGCTTCAGCGGTGCGCCGCAGGCCTTGTTCGCGGCGCTGCAGCGCGCCCAGCCGGGTGGCTATGCTGCCTTCATCGATACCGGCGACACACAAATCCTGTCGGTCTCGCCCGAGCTGTTTTTTGACTGGCGCGATGGTCAGATTCTGGCGCGCCCCATGAAGGGCACCGCACGCCGCGGCGCGACGGAGACGGAGGACGCGGCGCTGGCAGCGGCGCTGCGCAGCTCGCCCAAGGAGCGGGCCGAGAACGTGATGATCGTCGACCTGCTGCGCAACGATGTGTCGCGCATCGCCGAGCCTTTCAGCGTCCAAGTGCCTCGGCTGTTCCACACCGAGGCGCTGCCCACTGTATGGCAGATGACGTCGGATGTGAGCGCCCGCACCCGCGCCGGCTGCAGTCTGGCAGACGTATTCGCCGCGCTATTCCCCTGCGGCTCGGTCACCGGCGCGCCCAAGGTGCAGGCGATGCGGATGATCAAGTCGCTGGAGCCTGGGGCGCGCGGCGTCTACTGCGGCGCCATCGGCGTGGTGCAGCCCGGCGGCACCGCCACCTTCAACGTGCCCATCCGCACCGTGACCCTGCGCGACGCGCAGACGCAATGCGGTATCGGCAGCGGCATTACCTTTGACGCGAATACCGATGGCGAGTGGCAAGAGTGGCAGAACAAGCAAGCCTTCGTGCAGCGCGCCAGCGCGCCGTTTGCGCTACTGGAAACCCTGGCCCTGGTGGATGGAACTCTGCGCAACCGCACCGAGCACCTGGCGCGGCTGGCCCAGGCGGCCGCGCATTTCGGCACACCGTGGAACGCCGCGCATGTCGCGCACACCCTGGACACATTGATCGCAGGCCATGTGCAGAAGACGTGGCGTGTGCGCCTGCTGCTGGATGCGCAAGGCCATGCCACGGCGGAGGCCTATGCGCTCGAAGCCTCGCCGGCACGGGTACGGCTGCAGTTGGCAGATCGGCCGCTGCAGGAGGCCCACAGCGAGTTCGTGCGCTTCAAGACCACGCGCCGCGGCCACTACGATGCCTTCACCACGCCGCCCGGCATCTTCGAAACCCTGCTGTGGAACCCGGCCGGCGAGATCACGGAATGCACCCGCGGCAATATCGCCCTGCTGCTGGACGGACGCTGGGTCACGCCGCCGCTGGCCTGCGGCCTGCTGGGCGGCGTGGGGCGGGCCAAAGCGCTGGCAAACGGCCGACTAGTGGAGGCGGTGGTGCGGGTGGAGCAGCTGCCGCAAGTGCAAGGCATGGCTTTCGTCAACAGCCTGCGCGGCTGGATAGACGCCGACCTGGTTCAGCTACATGTTCAGGAGCTGCTGACGCAGGTATTACCTGCGCCAGAGACCGATTCCTTATAAATTTCCAGGCACCAGCACCGTCGGCTCAGACGATGCCGCCAGCTCCGGGTAGTCGCGGCTGAAGTGGCCGCCGCGGCTTTCCAGGCGGGCGCGGGCGCTGCGCACGATCAGGTCGGCCACCTGCACCAGATTCCGCAGCTCCAGCAGGTCGCTTGTGACGTGGAAGCGGGCGTAGAACTCGTGGATTTCGCTTTGCAGCAGGGCGATGCGGTGGGCCGCGCGCTCCAGCCGTTTGGTGGTGCGCACGATGCCCACGTAGTCCCACATGAAGCGGCGCAGCTCGTCCCAGTTGTGCGACAGCACCACCAGCTCGTCACTGTCGGTGACCTGGCTGTCGTCCCAGGCTGGCAGCTGCGGTACGGGCGCGCGCTCCAGCTGCGCCAGGTCTTGCGCGGCCGCGCGGGCGAAGACCATGCATTCCAGCAGCGAGTTGCTGGCCAGCCGATTCGCGCCGTGCAGGCCGGTGCAGGCGGCTTCGCCCAGCGCGTACAGGCCGGGCACGTCGGTACGACCCTGCAGATCAGTGAGCACGCCGCCGCAGGTGTAGTGGGCGGCGGGCACCACCGGAATCGGCTGGCATGCGATGTCGATGCCGAGCGCCAGGCAGCGGTCGTAAATGTTCGGAAAGTGCTCCAGCAAAAAGGTCTTGGGCTGGTGCGAGATGTCGAGATACACGCAGTCGAAACCGCCCTTCTTCATCTCGAAGTCGATGGCCCGGGCCACCACGTCGCGCGGGGCCAGCTCGGCACGCTCGTCGTGTTCTGGCATGAAGCGGCTGCCGTCGGGGCGCAGCAGGCGGCCGCCTTCGCCGCGCACGGCTTCCGAGATCAAAAACGACTTAGCGTGTGGGTGGTACAGGCAGGTCGGGTGGAACTGGATGAATTCCATGTTCGCGGCCCGGCAGCCGGCGCGCCAGGCGGCGGCAATGCCGTCGCCGGTGGCGGTGTCGGGATTGGTGGTGTACAGATACACCTTGCCCGCGCCGCCGGTGGCCAGGATGGTGTTGGGTGCGCTGAAAGTCAGCACCTGGTCGGTCGCGGCGTCCAGCGCGTACAGGCCGACGCAGCCTTTTTGGGGAAGACCCATCTTGCTGCCGATCACCAAATCGACCAAGGTGTGGTTTTCAAACAGACGGATCTGCGGGTGCTTGCGCACCTGCTCCATCATGGTGGCCTGCACCGCGGCTCCGGTGGCGTCGGTGGCATGGACGATACGTCGGTGGCTGTGGCCGCCTTCGCGGGTCAGGTGCAAGTGGCCGTCTTCCAGCGAAAAGGGCACGCCCAGCGACTGCAGCCAGGCAATGCATTCGGGCGCGTGCTCGACCACAAAGCGGGTGGCGTCCACATCGCACAGGCCGCCGCCGGCGACCAGGGTGTCGTCCACATGCGAGGCAAAGCTGTCGCCCTCGCCCAGTACGGCGGCAATGCCCCCCTGGGCCCAAGCGCTCGCGCCGTCGTTCAAACCGCGTTTGGTAAGCACCGCTACACGGTGGGTGGGGGCCAGCAACAGCGCAGCACTGAGGCCGGCCAGGCCGCTGCCCACGATCAAGACATCGAAGTCCAGTAGCGGCGCAACGGGTGCAGTCATCAAATTTCGATTTTGGAGCCCAGCTCCACCACTGCGTTGTTGGGCAGCCGTAAGAAGTCGGCTGCGCCACTGGCGTTGTGGTGCATTTGCGCAAACAGCTTTTCGCGCCACGGCGCCATGCCGCCGCCCAGGGTGGGGATGACGGTGTCGCGCGACAGGAAGTAGCTGGTGCTCATCACTTCCAGCTCGCAGCCGCGGCCGCGGATCTGTTCCAGCGCCTTGGGCACGTCGGGGCTATTCTTGAAGCCGTAGTGGATGATGACCTGCCAGCATTTATGCCCCAGGGCCTCGACTTCGAGCCGCTTATCCATGCCGATCCAGGGGATGGGGTGATTGACCACGGTGACGAACAGGTTGTGCTCGTGCAGCACTTTGTTGTGCTTAAGGTTGTGCAGCAGTGCATTCGGCACGGTGGCTTTCTCGGCGGTCAGGAACACCGCCGTGCCCTCGACCCGCACCGGTGGGCTGACAAACACGGAATCCATGAAGCTTTGCAGGTCCATCGCTTGTTCGCGCTGCTTGTCGCCCAGCAGGCGGCGGCCGTCCTTCCAGGTAGACATGACGATGTACAGAACAACCGCCATGACCAGCGGGAACCAACCACCCTGCATGATCTTCAGCGAGTTGGAGGCCAGGAACACCGCGTCCACCACCAGGAAGAAACCGGTGGCACCAATGCACAGCGGCAACGAGTAGCCCCAGCCGTAGCGCACCACATAGAAGGTCAGCACCGTGGTAATGACCATCAGCAGGCTGACCGAAATGCCGTAGGCCGCTGCCAGAGCACCCGACGAGCCGAACATCAGCACCGCGGCAATCACCCCGACCAGCAGCAGCCAGTTGACCGCCGGCACGTAGATTTGCCCGGTGTGGCGCACGGAGGTGTGCAGAATGGTCAGCCGGGGCAAGTAGCCCATCTGGATGGTTTGCTTGGTGGCCGAGAAGGCGCCTGTGATCAGGGCCTGCGAGGCAATCACGGTGGCGGCCGTAGCCAGGACCACGGTGGGGATCAGGGCCCATTCGGGCACCATCAGGTAGAACGGGTTTTCCACCGCGCTGGGGTCCAACAGCACCAGCGCGCCCTGACCAAAGTAGTTCAGCACCAGCGCCGGCATGACCACCGCAAACCAGGCCAGGCGGATCGGCTTCTTGCCGAAGTGGCCCATATCGGCATACAGCGCCTCGGCCCCGGTCAGGCACAGGAACACCGCACCCAGGGTGATGAAGGCGATATGCAGGTTCTCAAAGCTGAAGCGCAACGCGTGCAGCGGCGACAAGGCCTGCAACACCACCGGGTTTTGCACGATCTGGTGCACCCCCATCACCGCCAGCACGCCAAACCACAGCAGGGTCACCGGGCCAAAGAACTTGCCGATATCGCCAGTGCCGCGGCGCTGCACCATGAACAGCAGCACCAGCACTACCAACGAAATGGGCCGCACATAGGGCTCGGCCGCCGGGGTAATGATGGCCAGGCCTTCCACAGCCGACAGCACCGAAATGGCCGGGGTAATCACGCCGTCGCCAAAAAACAGCGCCAGGCCAAAAATACCCAGCATCAGCAGGGCACGGCGCAAACGCGGACTGTCCTTCACCGATTCCGCCGCCAGCGCCAACAAGGCCATCAGCCCGCCCTCGCCGTGGTTGTCGGCCCGCATGATCAGCACCACGTACTTGAGCGACACCACCACCATCAGTGCCCAAAAGAACAAGGACAGCACGCCGAGCACATTGGCCTCGGACAGCTGCACATGGCTATGGGCAAAAACTTCTTTGAAAGCGTAAAGGGGAGAGGTTCCAATATCGCCGTAGACCACACCAAGCGCACCGAGTGTGAGCGCCGAAAGCGAAGATTTTGAACTTTGCACAAACAAGGCCCCGTCCAGATGACCCCTGAAAGGGTCGGCGGGGTTCCATAAACTTTGGGAGGGGTATTTTGCGCTTCACATGCGCCTGCGCAAGCAGGATGAAGCCTCTAGAAAAAATAAATGTTGCAGCGCAACAACTGACACACCATCGTCGTTAATCGTAGGTTTCGGCGTCCGGATCGGTGGCTTCGAGCTCGTAACTGGCCGCAGCCATGGCCAAACGTCCGACTACGCCGTACATGTAGAAGCGGTTGGGCGCGCTGGCACCCGGGCGCATGCCCACTTGTGGCAGGTGCGCGCTCTCCGCAAACGCCAGCGGCACATAGCTGGAGCCGGGGGCGCTGAGGTTCTCGTCCACGCCGCGTTCGGCATGGATGCGGTAGAAGCCCCCCACCACGTAGCGGTCCATCATGTAAACCACGGGCTCGGCAACGGCGTCATTGATGCGCTCATTGGTCAGCACGCCTTCCTGGATGATGATGTCCTGCGCGGGAACGTCGTCCTGCTGGGTCTTGGCACGGTGGTGTAGCACGGCAAGGTCTTTCACGTCGCGCACCGTCATAATGCCCATATTGCGCGAGCCGCTGTCCGATTTGACGATAACGAACGGCTTCTCGTTGATGCCGTATTCCTTGTATTTGCGGCGAATTTTGCCCAGCAGCGCATCCACATTGGTATTCAGGCACTCCATGCCCTGGCCCTGGGCCATGTCCACCGCGCCGCACTGGTTGAACATCGGGTTGATCAACCAGGGGTCGATGCCCAGCAGCTTGCCCAGGCGCTTGGCCAGCTCTTCGTAATTGCGGAAATGGGTGCTTTTGCGCCGTACCGACCAGCCCGCGTGCAGCGGCGGCAGCAGGTACTGCTCGTGCAGCTCCTCCAGGATGCCGGGCGCACCGGCCGACAAATCGTTGTTCAGCAGAATCGTGCAAGGGTCGAAATCCTTCAAGCCCAGGCGGCGCTTGCTGCGGATCACCGGCTCCAGCGTCACCTGCTCGCCATTCGGCAGGTTGACGACCGTGGTTTCCTTGATGTCGGGGTTGACCGAGCCGATCCGCACGTTCAAGCCCGCCATGTGGAAGATACGCTGCAATTGCGCCACGTTGGACAGGTAGAAGGTGCTGCGCGTGTCGTTTTCCGATATCAACAGCAGGTTCTTGGCCTCGGGGCAGATCTTTTCAATCGCGGCCATGGCCGACTGCACGGCCAGCGGCAGCATCTGCGGCGTGAGGTTGTTCCAGCCGCCGGGGAACAGGTTGGTATCGACCGGAGCCAGCTTGAAGCCTGCATTGCGGATGTCCACCGCGCAGTAAAACGGCGGCGTGTGCTCCATCCACTCCAGCCGGAACCAGCGCTCAATGGCCGGCATGGAGTCGAGAATGCGCTGTTCCAGTTCGTTGATCGGGCCGGTGAGCGCAGTAATGAGATGGGGAACCATGGGGTTTTCTTTGAAAGATATAACCGCATTGTAGGAACTTGGCAGACCGCCCTGCCCGACGCAGCCGCCAGGGCCTGGAACACCGCGTCATGCCGAAATAGCAAGCTTGCCCAAAGAAATTGGCATGGAATGTGCGCAATATCGCCGCCCAACTTTGCCTAGCCGGCGGATCATCGCCTACCTGTTTGCCACCAAGCCCTTGACCATGAAATCTACCAGCCTGTTACTCTGCGCCTGCCTCGTTGCCGTCTCGGCCACGGCCAATACCCTGGACACCATCCGCAGCAGCGGCGAGATCACCTTGGCGCACCGCAACGCCTCGATTCCCTTCTCATATGTGGACGCAGATGGCCGCCCCATGGGCTATGCGGTAGACCTGTGCCTGAAGCTGGCCGATGCCATCAAACGCGAGCTAAAGCTGCCCAAGATGAACGTCAAATACCTGCTGGTTACGCCGGATACGCGGATGAAGGCCATCGCGGAAGGACAGGCCTCCATGGAATGTGGCTCGACCACCAACAATGCAGAACGGCGCAAGCTGGTCGACTTCACCATCCCCCACTACATTTCCAGCTCCCGCTTCTTAGTCCGCACCGATTCCCAGATCCGGTCCATAGAAGAGCTCAACGGCCATACCGTGGTGTCCACCAAGGGCACCACCAATATCAAGTCCCTGAGTCGCGTCAACAACGACAAATTACTGGGTCTGAAAATCGTCGAAGCGGCGGACCACGCCCAGGCTTTTTCCATGGTGGCCGGCGGCCAGGCTTCTGCCTTTGCCATGGACGATGTGCTGCTGTCCGGCTTGCGCGCCACTGCGCCCAAGCCCGAAGACTTCATGCTGATCGGCAAAGCCCTGAGCATCGAACCCTACGCCATCATCCTGCCCAAGGACGATGCGCCGTTCAAGAAGCTGGTGGACCAAGAAATGCGCCGCATCATCCTGAGCGGAGAAATCAATGCGTTGTACGCCAAGTGGTTTCAGCACCCTATCCCGCCCAAGAATGTCAATCTGGACTTGCCCATGCCCTACATGCTGAAGGACTCGTTCAAGTACCCGAGCGACAAGGTAGGCGACCTGTAGCCGCCCGCGCGGTTTAACCGCGCACTTCGCCCTGGCCCAGCACAACGTATTTCAGCGAGGTCAGCCCGGCCAGCCCGACCGGGCCGCGCGCGTGGAACTTGTCGGTGCTGATGCCGATTTCGGCTCCCAGGCCGAACTCGAAGCCATCGGCGAAACGGGTGCTGGCGTTCACCATCACACTGGCCGAATCCACCTCGCGCAAGAACTGCTGTGCGTGCATATGGTCGCGCGTGATGATGGCGTCGGTATGGTGCGACGAATACTTGTTGATGTGGGCGATGGCCTCGTCCACACCTTCGACGATCTTGATGCTGATGACCGGCGCCAGGTATTCCTCGAACCAGTCCTGTTCGCTCGCCGACAAAACATTTGCTACATCTTTGGTAGCTACATGTGCAGACAATATCTGCGCTGCAACCGGATCACACCGCATTTCCACACCCTTGGCGGCGTAGATGGCACCGATCAACGGCAGGAACTCTGCCGCCACGCCACGCGCCACCAGCAGGCCTTCGGCGGCGTTGCAGGGGCTGTATTTCTGGGTCTTGGCGTTGTCGGCCACTTTGACGGCCATGGCGATGTCGCAGGGGTCGTCCACATACACATGGCAGTTGCCGTCCAGGTGCTTGATCACCGGCACCTTGGCGTCGCGGCTGATGCGCTCGATCAGGCTCTTGCCGCCGCGCGGGATGATCACGTCCACGTACTGGGGCATGGTGATCAGCTGACCGACAACTTCGCGGTCGGTGGTCTGAACCAGCTGCACCGCGTCGACCGGCAGGCCGGCCTCAGTCAGTGCTTTTTGGACCAGCAGGGCCAGCGCCTTGTTCGATTCAATGGCCTCGGAGCCGCCGCGCAGTATGCAGGCATTGCCGCTCTTGATCGAAAGGCTGGCGGCCTCGATGGTCACATTCGGGCGGCTCTCGAAGATCATGCCGAACACGCCGATCGGCACGCGCATCTGGCCGACGCGGATGCCGCTGGGCTGCTGCTGCAGGCCGATGATCTCGCCAATGCTGTCGGGCATGGCGGCCAGTTGCTCGCAGCCCTGAGCGCAGGTTTCCAGCGTCTGCGGGCTGAGCTTGAGCCGGTCCACCATAGGCGCGGCCAAGCCGGCGGCACGGGCCCGGTCCAGGTCTTTGGCGTTGTCAATCTGCAGCGGCGCGATGTTCTCGCGCAGCAGCCGGGCTAGGCTGCGCAAAGCTATGTTTTTAGTAGCTGTTGACGCACGTGCCATATGCGCAGAAGCCACTTTTGCTTGCAAACCCAGGGTCTGGGCGTATTCGGCGATGTTCAGAGCGTTCATGCCCGTATTTTGTCACGGGCGGCAAAAACCTAGCGTCCGGGCGGTGGAACGCAGGCCTGGCACAGCATGCCGGCCAGTCGGTGCAGCGCCTGCCAGGGATCGGCCGGCCAGTCGGGCTGCTTCAGGCCTTTGACGATGCCGTCCACCTGGTGCGCGGCTTGCAGCAACTGGGCGATCTGGGCGCTGGCCAAGCGCGGCAGCACGCGTTCGAACAGCCGCTCCTTGGCGCCCCAGACGCGGTTGTCGCGCAGCGCCATCGGCAGCGGCTTGCCGGCGTCCATCGCGTCTTTGACGCGCTTCAGCGCGCGGATGTCTTCGGCCAGGGCCCAATGCACCAGCACCTCGGCCTCGCCCTCGGCCTGCAGGCCGTCGAGCATGCGCTGGGTGCGCAGGCGCTGGCCGGCCAGCACGGATTCGGACAGCTTGAACACGTCGTAGCGCGCCACGTTCAGCACCGCAGATTCGACCTGCGCCCACTGCAGCTCGCCCGGCGGATGCAGCAGCGCCAGTTTCTGGATCTCCTGGTGCGCGGCCAGCAAGTTGCCCTCCACCCGGTCGGCAAAAAACTGCAAGGTGCGCTGGCCTTCGACCCCGGCTTCGACGCGCTGGCCCTGGGCCTGCAAGCGCTGGGCGATCCACTGCGGCAAGGCGCCACGCTCCACCGGCTCGACCTGGATGGTCACGCCAAAGCGCTCCAGCGCCACGAACCAGGCGGCCGATTTGGCCACTTTGTCGAGCCGCGGCAAGACCACGAGCGTCAGGGTGTCGGCATTGCCCTCGGCCTGCTGGGCCAGCTGCTGCAAGGCGACGCTGCCGTCCTTGCCCGGCTTGCCGGACGGAATGCGGATCTCCAGGACCTGCTTGTCAGCAAACAGGCTCAGCGATCCGCCGGCCGCCAGCACCTCGCTCCAGTCAAAATGCGCGCCGGCCACGCTGTGCACCGTGCGCTCGGTATAGCCCTGCCCACGCGCGGTGGCGCGGATCGCGTCCAGCGCTTCCTGCACCAGCAGCGGCTCGTCGCCATGCAAGGTGTAGAGGGAGCGTAAGCCTTTCGAGAGTTGCGCCGCAAGCTGGGCGGGGGCGAGTTGCATAGCCCGGGCTAGATCTCTTTCACTGCCGCAAGCCGGCGCATGATCTGCTGCACGATGTCGGTCTGCATGCTGCGGTAGAGCAGCTCCACTTCCGCCTCCTTGCCCAGAGCTTGGGTTTCTGAGTAGCTGATGTCGCGCTGCTGCAGCAGTTCCACATCGGGAATCAGCTCTTTGCCTTGCGGCGTACGCAGGCGGAACTTCATCCGCACGCGCAGCTGGAACTCACGCACCTGGCCGGCCGATGTCAACGAAGCCGCGCTCTTCTCGCGCTGGTCGCTGATCACATCCAGCACCACCTGGGCGGTGTTCAGCAGTTTCGCGTCGCTGATGACCACCAAGCCGCTGCCGGTGAGGTTGCGCTTGAGCTCATTGCCCAGCGACGAAGCTTCGGCCACGCGGACGAAGATGGTGCTGAAGGCGAAAGTCGGCGCCTGGCGCAGCGCGAAGCCGCAGGCGGTCAGCCCCAGTGCGGGGGCGGCGAGCAAGAGGTTGCGGCGGCGCATCACAGCACCAGGTTCACCAGGCGCCCAGGCACCACGATGATCTTTTTAGGGGCGGCGCCCGCAGCCGCTTTGGTAAAGGCTTCGCAGGCCAGGGCCGCGGCCTCGATCTCGGCCTTGCTGGCGGCGGCCGGCACATGGATGGAACCACGGAGCTTGCCGTTGACCTGCAGCATCAGTTCGATCTCGTCCTGCACCAGGGCCAGCGGGTCGACCACCGGCCAGGCCGCGTCGAGCAGATCGCCGAAGCGGTCCACATAGCCGAGCTCGGTCCACAGCGCATGGGTCACGTGGGGGGTGGCCGGGTACAGGCAGCGCAGCAGGATGCCGAAGCCTTCGATCAGCGCCACCTGGGCGCCGGCCGTGTCCAGCGCCTTGAAGTCTTCCAGCGCGTTCAGCAGCTTCATGCCGCCCGACACCACGGTGTTGTACTGCATGCGCTGGTAGTCGTAATCGACCTGCTTGAGCACTGTATGGACTTCGTGGCGCAAGGCCTTGGCGGCTTTGCCGAATTCAACATCTTTCAGGCTGCTGGCGCTTGCCACGCTTGCACGGGCAGCTGCGGAATCCATAGCAGCGAGCTTGACGCCGAAGTTCCACACCCGGCGCAGGAAGCGGTAGCTGCCTTCAACCGAGGCGTCGTTCCATTCCAGCGTCGCCTCGGGCGGCGCTGTGAACATGGTGTACAGGCGGGCGGTGTCGGCGCCGTAGCGCTCGATCAGGTCCTGCGGGTCGACGCCGTTGCTCTTGCTCTTGCTCATGGTGGTGAGCTCGTAGTGCAGCGGCGTGCCGTCGGCCTTCAGCGTGCCGCCGGTGATCTGGTCGCGCTCGTTGCGCACCACGTCGACCTCGCTCTCCCAGTGGTACTGGATGCCGCCAGCCGCCGGCTTGTGCGAGAAGGCGCCGTTCAGCACCATGCCCTGGGTCAGCAGCTTGCTGAATGGCTCATCGCACTTCACCAGGTCCAGGTCGCGCATCACCTTGGTCCAGAAGCGGGCGTACAGCAGGTGCAGGATGGCGTGTTCGATGCCGCCGATGTACTGGTCCATCGGCATCCAGTAGTCAGCGCCCTCGGCCACCATGTGCTCGGTGTTGTGCGGGTCGCAGTAGCGCATGAAGTACCAGCTGGAATCCACGAAGGTGTCCATGGTGTCGGTCTCGCGCCGGGCCTTGGCGCCGCAGATCGGGCAGACCACGCCGGCGTGGAAGCCTTCGTGCTTGTTCAGCGGGTTGCCCGAGCCGTCGGGGATGCAGTCCTGCGGCAGCACCACGGGCAGATCCTTCTCGGGCACCGGAACTGCGCCATGTTCGTCGCAGTGGATGATGGGAATCGGTGTGCCCCAGTAGCGCTGGCGGCTCACGCCCCAGTCGCGCAGGCGCCAGGTGGTCTTCTTGTCACCGAGGCCCTTGACCTGCAGCGCATGGGCCACGGCGTTGACTGCGTCCTGGAAGCTGAGGCCACTGAAGCTGTCGGAGTTGATGGTCACGCCGCGTTGCTTGTCGGCGTACCAGTCGTTCCAGTGGTGGTAGTCGTAATGCAGATGGTCAATGTGCACCACCTGGACAATCGGCAAATCGTATTTCAGGGCAAAGACGAAGTCGCGCTCGTCGTGGCCGGGAACGCCCATCACCGCACCGTCGCCGTAGCCCATCAGCACGTAGTTACCGACCCATACGTCGATAGGATGGCCGTTCAGCGGATGCGTGACCTGCAGGCCGGTGGGCATGCCTTCTTTTTCGCGCACCGCCAGCTCGGCCTCGGTGGTGCCGCCCTGCTTGCAGGCTTCAATGAAGGCCGCCAGTTGGGGATTGGTCTTGGCGGCATGCGTGGCCAGCGGATGCTCGGGCGCCACCGCGCAGAAGGTCACGCCCATGATGGTGTCGGCGCGGGTGGTGAACACATACATCTTGCCGCCGTCGATCAGCTGGCCGCTGCTGTCCTGGATGCTGTGCGGAAAGGCGAAACGCACGCCTTCGCTCTTGCCGATCCAGTTCTCCTGCATCAGCTTGACGCGCTCGGGCCAGCCCGGCAGGTCGTCCCGGACCTGGCCCAGCAGCTCCTCGGCGTAGTCGGTGATCTTCAGGTAGTAGCCGGGGATTTCACGCTTCTCGACCACCGCACCGGTACGCCAGCCCTTGCCGTCGATCACCTGCTCGTTGGCCAGCACGGTCATGTCAACCGGGTCCCAGTTGACCACCTGGGTCTTGCGGTAGGCAATGCCCTTGTCCAGCATCTTCAAGAACAGCCACTGGTTCCACTTGTAGTACTCGGGCGTGCAGGTGGCGACTTCGCGGCTCCAGTCGATGGCCAGGCCCATGGCCTGCATCTGGGTCTTCATGTAGGCGATGTTGTCGAAGGTCCACTGCGCGGGCGGCACGCCGTTCTTCATCGCGGCGTTCTCGGCCGGCAGGCCAAACGCGTCCCAGCCCATGGGCATCAGCACGTTGTAGCCCTGCATGCGCAGCTGGCGCGCCAGCATGTCGTTGATGGTGTAGTTGCGCACATGGCCCATGTGCAGCTTGCCGCTGGGGTAAGGCAGCATGGAGCAGGCGTAGAACTTCTTCTTCGACCGGTCTTCGGTGACACGGTAGGCGTCGCGCGCCGTCCAATGGGCTTGGGCTGCGGATTCGACTTCGAGATGGTTGTATTTTTCGAGCATGGCGGACGGGGGAAGCAAAAAGACGGGGCGGCGAAATCGACCGCAAGGGGCTGATTTTAGGGTCTGGCCGCGGGCTCGGCCACAAAGCCGATACGGCTGAGGCCGGCCTTCTGCGCCACGCCTATGACTTCGACCACCCGGCCGTAGGGCACCGTGGTGTCGGCGCGCAGCTGCACCTCGGTATCGGGGTCGTGCTCGGCAATGGTCGCAAGCTGGGCGGCCAGCTCGGAGGAGCCCACCGGCTGGTTGTCCAGAAAGGCATTGCCGGCCTTGTCGACCACCAGGCTGACGAACTGCGGCGCGGTCTGCGGCTTGGCGGCATCGGTTTTCGGCAGGTCCAGCTGGATCGAGGTCGCCAGCAGGGGCGCGGTCAGGATGAAGATCACCACCAGCACCAGCATCACGTCGACCAGCGGCGTCATATTGATGTCGCTCATGGGCTCGGGGCCCTTGGTGCGTTCGAGGCGGCCGAAAGCCATGGTGCTAGACCGGGTGGTCCACCAGCAACTCACGCAGATCGCGGGCAAAGCCTTCGAGATCGGCCTCGATGCTGCCCAGCAGACGGCCGTAGACGTTGTAGGCCAGCACCGCGGGGATGGCCACCGCCAAGCCGGCGGCCGTCATCACCAGCGACTCGCCCACCGGGCCGGCCACCTTGTCGATGCTGATCTGGCCCGACAGCGCAATCGCGCCCAGCGCGTGGTAGATGCCCCAGACCGTGCCCAGCAGGCCGACAAACGGCGCGGTGGAGCCGACCGTGGCCAGCAGCACCTGGCCGAACTGCAGCTTGTGCAGCACGGCGTGCAAGGCGTTGCGCAGCACGCGGGTCAGCTGCTGCGAGCGGTCGCCAGCCGCAGCCAAGGTACCATTTGCTTCTATTTTTGTAGCTGCAAGCAAAGGAAGGACCAGCGCCAGAGGGTCAAAAGATGCCAAACGCTGCTGGGCTTCGGCGACGCTGGGCGCCTGCCAGAAAGCCGCGGTACTGCGCGCCACATCGACCCGGGCGCGGCGCAGCAGCCAGCCCTTCCACAGAATCACCACCCAGCTGGCCACCGACATCAGCAGCAGCAGCAGCGCCACCACGCGACTGACGAAGTCGCCCTGGCTCAGCAGCGGCAGCGCATTCATGGACTTACTTCAGGCCCAGCACATCGAACATGTCGAATAAGCCGGTCTTCTTGTCGGCCAGGAAGCGCACCGCGCGCAGGCTGCCCTGGGCGTAGGTGGCGCGGCTGGACGACTTGTGGCTGATCTCGATGCGCTCGCCGGTGCCGGCGAACAGCACCGTGTGGTCGCCCACGATGTCACCACCGCGGATGGTGGCAAAACCGATGCTGGACGGATCGCGCTCGCCGGTCACACCATAGCGCTCGTAGACGGCGCAGTCCTTCAGGTCGCGGCCCAGGGCGTCGGCGATGACTTCGCCCATTTTCAGCGCGGTACCGGAGGGTGCATCCACCTTGTGGCGGTGGTGGGCCTCGACGATTTCGATGTCATAGCCAGTGGACAAGGCCTTGGCGGCCATTTCCAACAACTTGAGGGTCACGTTGACGCCGACGCTCATGTTCGGCGCCAGCACGATGGCGATGTCTTTGGCGATCTCGGCGATCTCGGCTTTTTGCGCGTCGCTGAAGCCGGTGGTGCCAATCACGGCATTCACACCCAGGCTGCGGCAGGCCTGCAGATGCGCCAGCGTGCCTTCTGGGCGGGTGAAGTCGATCAGCACCCGGGCGTTCTTCAGGCCGGCCTGCAAGTCGGCCGTGAAGGCCACACCGGCGCTCTGGCCCAGGAACGCCGAGGCGTCGGTACCAATGGAAGGGCTTTCCAGCCGGACCAGGGCTCCCGCCAGCACGCAGTCATCGGCGTTGCGGATCGCTTCGATCAGCATGCGGCCCATGCGGCCCGAGGAGCCGGCGACAGCAATCGCGTGGACGGGAGTGTGGGCGGATGCGCCCGAGAGAGAGTCGGTCATGGCAAAAAACCGCCGGGATTAAGGGGCGGGAGCTTCTAACGGAGGGTAGGCGGTGACCACAGGGGCCTGCGGAGCCGAGGCGGCCGCAACAGGAGCAGGCGCAGGCGCAGGGAAGGATTTGAGGCTGCTTTCGTCGGCTTCGAGCACCGGCACGGCCTTGGCCGAGCGGGTCTTGGCCAGCAAACTGACGAATTCGCTTTCGCTGGGCATGGTGTCGCCCTCGACGCGGTCCAGCACGTCACCCTTGAAGAACACGGTCAGCTGGCGCGCCTGCGGCTCGGTGCCCTGGCGGCGCAGGGTGAACACATAGTCCCAGCGGTCACCATGGAACACGTCCTGCAAGAGCGAGGTGCCCAGGATGTCTTTCACCTGCTCGCGGGCCATGCCGGGTTTGAGGGCATCGACCTGCTCTTTGGACACGAAATTTCCCTGCACCACCTCGATCTGGTACGGCGACAAGGAGCTGACGAAGCTGCGGGTGCGGTTATCCAGGCCGCTGCACGCTACCAAGGTCGCGCAAACCGCAAGGGTCAGAGCGGTACCGGTACCGCGCAAGAAAGGTGCAAACATGGATAAAGGGCTCTAGCGATATGATCGAATGATTGTAGCGGTAGCCTCCACGGCGCCGCCTGTAAAGAAAGACCCTCCGTCCATGGCCAATATCGAAGAACTGAAGAACACCGGCCTGAAGGCCACCCTGCCCCGCCTGAAGATTCTGGAAATCTTCCAGAAAGGCGAGTTGCGCCACATGACGGCAGAAGACGTGTTCCGCGTGCTGCTGCTCGAGCATTCCGACATCGGCCTGGCCACGGTGTACCGCGTGCTCACCCAGTTCGAGCAAGCCGGCATTCTGTCGCGCAGCCATTTTGAATCGGGCAAGTCGGTGTACGAGCTGAACGAAGGCCGGCACCACGACCACTTTGTCTGCACCGGCTGCGGCAAGGTGGAAGAGTTTTACGACGCGGAAATCGAACAGCGCCAGCAGATCGTGGCCAAAGCCAAGGGCTGGACGGTGCACGACCACGCGATGTCGCTCTACGGCCTCTGCGCCGAGTGCTCCGCAAAGTAAGTCGCCAGCAAGATGCTATCTATTAGATAGCTGTCGCAGCACATGGCATAAGCGCTAGCTGCCCAAAAAGCTTAAACCCCGCACAGAAACACCTCTTCCAGGGATACCGTGGAACCGGCTTCGCCGGGCCACTGGTATCGCCCCCTGCAAGGGGGTTGGAGGAGCGACACGTAGTGCGCGCAGCCTGGGGGTGAGCTTATTCAGCGTCTTCCATCGCCTTGCGGTGGCGCTCGACAAACTCTTGGTAGGTGTCGATGCCGCGCAGCTGCAGGATGGTATTGCGCACGGCGGCCTCCACCAGCACGGCGATATTGCGGCCGGCCACCACCTGGATGATCACCTTACGCACCGGCACGCCCAGCACGTCCTGGGTCAGCGGCTCATAGGGCAGGCGCTCATATTCGCGCTCCATGGTTTCCTTGCGCACCAGGTGCACGATGAGCTTCAGGCGCATCTTGCGGCGCACCGCGGTCTCGCCGAAGATGCCGCGGATGTCCAGCAGACCGATGCCGCGCACTTCCAGCAGGTTTTGCAGCAGCTCGGGGCAGCGGCCTTCGATGGTGGTCTGGTTGATGCGGTACAGGTCGACCGCGTCGTCGGCCACCAGGCCGTTGCCGCGGGAGATCAGCTCAAGGCCGAGCTCGCTCTTGCCCAGGCCGGATTCGCCGGTAATCATCACGCCCAGGCCCAGAATGTCCATGAACACGCCGTGCATCGAGGTGCGGTCGGCAAAATGTTTGGACAAATAGGCGCGCAGCACGTCGATCACAAAGGCCGACGAGTCCTCGGTCGAGAACATCGGTATCTGCGCACGCTCACACATCGATAGCAGTGCATCAGGAGCCACCTGGCCGTCGGCCATGATCAGCACCGGCGGCTCCAGCGTGACGATACGGGCGATCCGGCGCGCACAGTCCTCGGCCGACGCACTGGTCAGGTAGGCGACCTCGCGCTCGCCCATGATCTGCACGCGGTAGGGATGGATGTAATTCAGGTAGCCGACCAGATCGGCACCGGAGCGGGCCGCGCGCACCGCGACTTCGTCAAAGCGGCGCTCGGAAGCGCCCAGGCCGGCAATCCATTCCCAGCGCAACAGCGCGCGGAAGGCCTCGAACAGGACGTCTGCGCTGACAACGGTGGGTTTCAAAGGCGGTACCGGGCCCGAAGCTAGGGGATCAGGCGGGTTGCGCTGACTGCCAGGTGCAGATCAGGCCGTGCAAGGCCTCGGCATCTGCAGCTGTCTTAATCTTTTCGCGCAAGGGCGCGTCGCTCAGCAACTCGGCAATTTCGGACAGTATTTCCAGGTGCTTCTGGGTCGCAGCCTCGGGCACCAGCAAAAAGATCAGCAAACCCACGGGCTGCTCATCCGGCGCGTCAAAACCAATGGGCTGGGCCAGCTGCACCACCGCGGCCATAGGCGCCTTCAGGCCTTTGATGCGGCCGTGGGGAATCGCCACCCCATGGCCCAGCCCGGTCGAGCCGAGTCGTTCGCGGGCGAACAGGCTGTCGGTGATCAGGGCCCGGCTCAGGCCGTGCAGATTCTCAAACAGCAAGCCGGCTTCTTCAAAAGCACGCTTTTTGCTGGACGCATCGACGCTCACGAGCACTTGAGCGGAGGGCAGTATGGAGGCGAGTCGGTTCATGGTGAGTGGCGAATTATGCACGTGCGCTAATGTAAGGGGCAGTCCCAACAAAAAAGCCGCCTCATAAATCGGCGGCTTTTGCTCGGAGCGCGGAACGCCCGGGGTTTACATCAGGCGCTTGGGTGCCGCGTGGTGGTGGTCTTGCACACGGTCTTTATGGCGCACTACCTGGCGGTCCAGCTTGTCGACCAGGTCGTCAACTGCCGCGTATAAATCAGCGTGGGAGCTTTCGGCGAACATGTCGCTGCCTTTGACATGGATGTTGCATTCGGCGCGTTGCCGGCCTTGCTTTTCCTTTTGCTTTTCAATCGTCAGTAGCACTTTGACGTCTACCAGCTGGTCGAAATGCCGGGTTATTCGGTCCAGCTTGGTTGTCACATAGGTACGCAGAGCGGGAGTTACATCCAGGTGGTGTCCGCTGATCGTCAAGTTCATGTATAGCCTCCTAATGCTGTACTTTCACCGTTGAAAGTCAATTCACTATGCGCCCGTTGGCATGGGAATGCAACCCTCAAACCGGCATTTGTTACGCTTTTAACGAAGGTAAACATCGCCGCTGGCAAAGCTCTTCAACATGTTGCAATGCCATAATCCCGACCTCCTCCACTCCAGAGACACGCCATGGAAAGCGCCCCCAGTCGGTAGCTTTCACCTCCCTGCGCAGCACGGGGGTTGAAAGCCAGCCCATTCACCCCAGCCCCGTTCGTTGCCCTCATTCTCAGGGAGTGCCCCATGCTCAACATTTTTTCGCTCGCCAACGGCCGACTCTTCCAGGAAGAGATCGAGTCGCTGGAAGAGCTGTCCAAGTTCCAACCGATCTGGGTGGACCTCGAATCGCCCACGCTGGAAGAAAAGCGCTGGATCAAACAGTACTACGGCCTGTCCATCCCAGAAGACGCGATGGACGAAGACATCGAGGAATCCGCCCGCTTCTACCAGGAAGACAATGGCGAGCTGCATATCCGCAGTGACTTCTTGGTGGCCGACGAGTCCGACCCGCGCACCGTGCGCGTGGCTTTCATCCTGAACCAGCACAACGCCGAGCTGAAGAGCAAAGGCGTTCTGTTCTCCATCCATGACGAAGACGTGCCGGTGTTCCGCCTGCTGCGCATGCGTGCGCGCCGGGCTCCGGGACTGATCGAAGACGCCAAGGAAGTGCTGCTCAAACTGTTCGACGCCGACGCCGAATACTCGGCCGACACGCTGGAAGACATCTACGTGGACCTGGAAAAGGTCAGTCGTCGCGTGCTGGCCGGCAACATGACCGATGCACTGGCCGGCGAGGTGCTGGCCTCGATCGCCCGCCACGAGGATTTGAACGGCCGTATCCGCCGCAACATGATGGACACGCGCCGCGCCTTGAGCTTCATGATGCGCAGCAAGATGCTGAACGCCGAGCAGTTTGAAGAGGCCCGGCAGATCCACCGCGACATCGACTCGCTGGACTCGCACACCGCCTTCCTGTTCGACAAAATCAACTTTTTGATGGATGCCACCGTCGGTTTCATCAACATCAACCAGAACAAGATCATCAAGATCTTCTCGGTGGCCAGCGTGGCGCTACTGCCGCCGACCCTGGTAGCCAGCATCTACGGCATGAACATGAAGTTCCCCGAGCTGGAGTTCCTGGGCAGTTGGTCCTACCCCTACGTGGTCGCCATGATGACGGCCAGTGCGTTGGTGCCCATGTGGTACTTCTATAAACGCGGCTGGCTGACTTAGGCACACCCCCATGCCGCAGCTTCGCTGCGGCTCCCCCTTGCTGGGGGCGATACCAGCGGTCTGGCAAAGCCGGTCCCGCGGTATCTCTGGAACCGTCAGGCGTATCCTTGACCAGCGTTTGGCTACAAGCGCTGCACAAACTCCGCAAGAATGGCCTGCGCATAGCGGCTGGCCACGGTGCGGACGAACTCGGGGAAGTCCACATGCGCGCTGTCGTCGGCCCGGTCGGAGATGGTGCGCATGGCGGCGAAGGGGGTGCCGTAGTCGTGGCAGACCTGGGCCACAGCCGCACCTTCCATTTCCACCGCCAGCGCTTCAAAGCCGCCCGCGCGCAATGCGGCTTGCAAGCGCTGCGCCTCGGTAGCCGCAGAGACGAAACGGTCGCCACTGGCGACCAGGCCGTAATGCACTTGCGGCATCCGTTGATTTAAAGAAAACAGGCCGCTAGCGCTGGATACGCCTGCGCGAGTAGCTTCTAAAAGCATAGCAGCCAACGCGGGATCGCAGTCGAACCGCGCACGACCATACAGCGGCACTTCGAAGGTTGGGAACAGCGGTGCAGCATCCATGTCGTGCTGCACAAAACCGCTGGCCACCACCACGTCACCCACCTGAACGCCCTCGCCCACACCGCCGGCCACGCCGGTAAAGACGATTCGGTCCACGCCGAATTTCTCGATCAGCGCGGTTGCCGTGGTCGCCGCCGCCACCTTGCCGATGCGCGACAAGGCCAGCACCACCGGCTGGCCATGCCAGATGCCCAGGCCGAATTCGCGCCCCGCATGCAGCGCACGCCATGGCTGCTGCAATTGCTCGAACAGGCCTTGCTGCTCTTCGGCCAGGGCGCTGAGGATGGCCAGGCTCATGTCAGATCATGCCTTCGTGCGCAGCTCTCGGCGAAGGATCTTGCCGACCGGCGTCTTGGGCAGTTCGGTGCGGAACTCGATGACGCGCGGCTGCTTGTAGCCGGTGAGCTTGGCCTTGCAGTACTCGCGCACCTGGGCTTCGGTCAAGGCCGGGTTCTTCTTGACGATCACCAGCTTCACGGCCTCGCCGGTCTTCTCGTCGGGCACGCCCACGCACGCGCACTCCAGCACGCCGTCCATGGCTGCCACCACGTCTTCGACTTCGTTCGGGTAGACGTTGAAGCCGCTGACCAGCACCATGTCCTTCTTGCGGTCGACGATCTTGAAATAGCCGCGCGCATCCATGGTGCCGATATCGCCGGTCTTGAAGTAGCCGTCGGCCGTCATGGACTGGGCCGTTTCGTCAGGGCGCTGCCAGTAACCGGCCATCACCTGCGGGCCTTTGATGGCAATTTCGCCGGGCTGGCCCAGCGGCACCTCGGCGCCCGCGTCGTCCAGCAGCTTGAAATAGGTGCTGGGCAAAGGCACGCCGATGGAAGCGGTGTAGGACTTGTCGGTCGGCGGGTTGCAACTGGCGGTGGGCGAGGTTTCGCTCAGGCCGTAACCTTCGGTGATAGGGCAGCCTGTCTTCTCCAGCCAGAGCTTGGCCACGGCGGCCTGCACTGCCATGCCACCGCCGATAGATACCTTCAAATGGCTCCAGTCCACGGTTTTGAAATCGGGGTGGTTCGCCAGGCCGTTGAACAGCGTATTCACCGCTGGCAGGCTGTGGATGCGGTGCTGCGACAGCTCCTTCAGCACCGCCTTCATGTCACGCGGATTCGGGATCAGGATCAGTTTTCCGCCAGTGCGCATGGACAGCATCATGCCCACCGTGAAGGCGAAGATGTGGTACAGCGGCAGCGCGCACACGCTGGTGGGCTGTTCGTCAGCGGGCACGGCGTCCATCACCGGCTGGTTCCAGGCCTCGGACTGCAGCACATTGGCGATCACATTGCGGTGCAGCAGCACCGCGCCCTTGGACACGCCGGTGGTACCGCCGGTGTACTGCAGCACCGCCACATCGTCGGGTTGCACCGGCACCGGGGTGAACGTGGTCCGGCTTCCCAGGGCCAGTGCCACATTGAAGCGCACGGCGCTGGGCAAGGCATAGGGCGGCACCAGTTTCTTGACCTTGCGCACCACATAGTTGACCAGCGCGCCCTTGAGCAGGCCGAGCTGGTCGCCCATGGCGCACAACACGATGTGTTTGACTGGCGTGCTGCCCAGACATTGCTGCAGCGTGGCGGCAAAGTTCTCCAGGATCACGATGGCTTTGGCGCCCGAGTCCTTGAGCTGGTGCTCGAGCTCGCGCGGGGTGTACAGCGGGTTCACGTTGACCAGCACCAGGCCGGCCCGCATCAGCGCCGCCACGGCAATCGGGTACTGCGGCACATTGGGCATCATCACCGCGACGCGGTCGCCCTTGGCCAAGCCCAAGCCCTGCAGATAGGCGGCGAACTTGCGGCTCAGCCCATCGGTTTCGCCATAGCTGAGATCCCGGCCCATGAAGCTATAGGCGGGTCGATCGGCGTACTTCTGGAAGCTCTCTTCCAGCAAGGCCTGCAGCGACTGGTAACGCGTTGGGTCGATGTCAGCGGGCACGCCCGGGGGGTAGCTTTTGAGCCAGATGCGCTCGGTCATAAGGAAATCTCCAAAAATCTAAAACGGCATAACCATCTGCTCCCAGAGATGCCGTGGAACCGGCTTTGCCGGGCCACTGGCATCGCCCCCTGCAAGGGGGGTGGCGAAAACACGCAGTGTGCAGCCTGGGGGTGAGCGTTAGTTATTCAATGGCCTTACCCATGTCTTCCACGACTTTCTTGGCATCGCCAAACACCATCATGGTCTTGTCCATGTAGAAGAGCTCGTTGTCCAGCCCGGCATAACCGGCGGCCATGCTGCGCTTGTTGACGATGATGGTCTTGGCCTTGTAGGCCTCCAGGATGGGCATGCCGTAGATCGGGCTGCCTTTCACATGCGCGGCGGGGTTCACCACGTCGTTGGCGCCCAGGATGATGGCCACGTCCACCTGGCCGAACTCGCCGTTGATGTCTTCCATCTCGTGCACCTGGTCGTAGGGCACCTCGGCCTCGGCCAGCAACACGTTCATGTGGCCCGGCATGCGCCCGGCCACCGGGTGGATCGCATACTTGACGATGATGCCCTTGTCGGTGAGCTTTTGCGCCAACTCTTTGACCGCATGCTGGGCCCGGGCCACGGCCAGGCCGTAGCCGGGCACGATGACCACGGTTTCGGCATTGCCCAGCACAAAGGCCGCATCGTCGGCGCTGCCGCTCTTGACCGCGCGCTGCACGGCCGCGCCGGACGCTGCGGTTGCCGCATCGCCGCCAAAGCCGCCGCCAATCACGTTGAAGAACGAGCGGTTCATGGCCTTGCACATGATGTAGCTCAGGATGGCGCCGCTGGACCCTACCAAGCTACCGGCAATGATCAGCATGCTGTTGTTCAGGCTGAAGCCGATACCGGCCGCCGCCCAGCCGGAGTAGCTGTTCAGCATCGACACCACCACCGGCATGTCGGCCCCGCCGATCGGGATGATCAGCAGCACACCCAGGGCAAAGCCCAGGGCGATCACCAGACACATGTCCATCCAGCTTTGCGAATGCCAAAAGCCAAAGATGAAGAACACCGCCGCCAGGCCCAGCACCAGGTTCAGCTTGTGCTGGCCGGGAAAGCTCACCGGTGTGCCCTGGAACAGGCGGAACTTGTACTTGCCGCTGAGCTTGCCAAACGCAATCACCGAACCGCTGAAGGTCACCGCGCCGATGAAGGCTCCGAGCGCCAGCTCAATCCGGTTACCACCGGGAATCTCCATGCCTTTGGCGGCAATCGCAAACGCCCAGGGTTCGGCCACCGCCGCCACGGCGATGAACACCGCCGCCAGGCCGATCATGCTGTGCATGAAGGCCACCAGCTCGGGCATCTTGGTCATCTCGACCCGCTTGGCCATCAGCGTGCCGACCGAGCCACCGACCAGCAAAGCGCCCAGCACCCAGGCCATGCCCTCCATGCCGCTGTACTGTCCAGGTGATCCCATCTGGCCGGCAAGCTTGAAGATCAGCGCGATGGTGGTGACCACCGCCACCGCCATGCCAAGCATGCCGAAGAAGTTGCCCCGGATCGAGGTGGTGGGGTGGCTCAGCCCCTTGAGCGCCTGGATGAAGCAAACGCTGGCGAACAAATACAGCAGCGTGACGAGGTTCATGCTCATTTGGCAGCTCCTTGCCCTGCCGACGGCGTCTTCTTCTCTTTCTTCTTGAACATCTCCAGCATGCGCCGGGTCACCATGAAGCCGCCAAACACGTTGACAGCGGCCAGCGCCACGGCCAGCACGCCCATGGTTTTGCCCAGCGTGGTTTCGGTTAAAGCGGCGGCCAGCATGGCGCCGATGATGACGATGGCCGAGATGGCATTGGTCACCGCCATCAGCGGGGTATGCAGCGCGGGGGTGACAGTCCAGACCACGTGGTAGCCCACGTAGATGGCCAGCACGAAGATGATCAGGTTGGTGATCGTCGGGGAAAGAATGTCCATGTCTTGCTCCTTCTTCTTGTCTTTGTTTCTTGTCGTTGTTATTTGCGGGTCACCGCGCCAGCCTGGGTCACCAGGCAAGCCGCGACGATGTCGTCGGCCATGTCGACATTCAACGTGCCCTCTTTGGTCAGCACCAGCTTGAGGAAGTCGAGCAGGTTGCGGGCGTACAGGGCGGAGGCATCGGCGGCCACCAGGGCCGGCAGGTTGGTCTCGCCTATCAGGGTCACGCCGTGCTTGACCACGGTCTTGTCGGCTTCGGACAGCGGGCAGTTGCCGCCACCGTTGGGGCCTTTGCCGGCGGCGATGTCGACGATGACCGAGCCGGGCTTCATGCTCTTCACCATCTCCTCAGAAATCAGCGTGGGCGCGGCGCGGCCGGGAATCAGCGCGGTGGAGATCACCACGTCGGCCAGGGCGACGCGCTTGGCGACTTCGATCTGCTGGCGCGCCAGCCAGCTGGGGGGCATGGGCTTGGCGTAGCCGCCTACGCCGACGGCGGCTTCTTGCTCTTCCGGCGTGTCGTAGGAGACTTCGATGAACTTGCCGCCCAGGGATTCGACCTGTTCCTTGACGCTGGGGCGTACGTCGCTGGCTTCGATCACCGCGCCCAGGCGCTTGGCGGTGGCGATGGCCTGCAGGCCGGCGACACCGACGCCCAGGATCACCACGCGGGCGGCCTTGACGGTGCCGGCGGCGGTCATCAGCATGGGGAAGAAGCGCTGGTATTTGTCGGCGGCCATCATCACGGCCTTGTAGCCGGCGATGTTGGCCTGGCTGGACAGTACGTCCATGCTCTGGGCGCGGCTGCTGCGGGGGGCGGCTTCCAGGGCAAAGCTGGTCAGGCCGGCGGCGGCCAGGCGCTCCAGGCCAGGGGCGTCAAACGGGTTGAGCATGCCGACCAGGGTGGTGCCGGGACGCATCAGCGCGGCCTCGGCGTCCGAGGGGCTGCGCACCTTGAGCACCAGTTCACAGCCAAAGGCGCCGGCGGCATCCACGATCTCGGCCCCGGCGGCGGCATAGGCGGCATCGGTCACGCTGGCGGCAATGCCGGCACCGCTTTGCACGCGTACCGCATGGCCAAGCGCTGCGAGCTTCTTGGCAGTCTCGGGGGTCAGGGCAACTCGGGTTTCTCCGGTCGCCGTCTCTTGCGGCACGCCTATCAGCATTCTTGTCTCCTCGGGTCTTGAATTTCGGAACGGCTGGCCGCAGACAGCCGTGTTCGGTAAAGAAAATCGCAACGGTGTGCAGTTTTCTCGAAAAGTGGCCTGCTTCTTATCCAACCAAGCTTAACTGACTTTGGCCGCCCGCCAGACCCGCCACCCAACATGCGTGACAGGCTCTACGCATAATGGGCGCATGAAACCACGATGGAAACCCAGCGTCACGGTGGCTGCCGTGGTCGAGCACGAAGGCCGCTTCCTGCTGGTGGAAGAACACACGCCTGAGGGCCTGAAGCTGAACAACCCGGCCGGCCATCTCGAATCCGGCGAGTCCCTGGCCGAGGCCTGCGCGCGCGAAACGCTGGAAGAAACCGCCTACCTGTTCAGCCCCAGCGCCCTGGTCGGCATCTACCAGGCCCAGTTGCACAACGCCAGCACGCGGGAAACCAACACCTATTTGCGCTTCGCCTTTTGCGGCACGCTGGGCGCGTTCCAGCCGCAGCGCAAACTGGACCGCGGCATTGTGCGCACGCTGTGGATGAAGCCCGACGAAATCCGCGCCAGCACCACCCGCCACCGCAGCCCCCTGCTGCTACGTTGCGTGGAAGACTACCTAGCCGGGCGGCGTTACCCGCTAGACCTGGTGTACACCGCGCCGGACGTGACCTAAGCCGCCGAATACAGGCCGCGCACCCGGGCGTGCAGGCGCGCCATACCCAATAGTGCATCCATAAACGGCGTGTCCACGCCGGTCAGCCGGCCCAGCTCCTGCACCGCCGTCACCAAAGCGTCCAGCTCCACCGATTTACCGGCCTCCACGTCCTGCAGCATGGAGGTCTTGAAAGCCCCCAGCTTGCGGGTGATGGCGTGCCGGTCTTCAGGCTGCTGGTCGATGGGAATGCCCAGGCGCAGGCCGATCTCTTTCGCCTCCAGCATCACCCGGGTGGTGAAGCCGCAGACCAGCGGGTCGGCCATGATCAGGTCGGTGGTGGCGCCGGTGAGCGCGCTCACGGGGTTGACCGTCATATTGCCCCAGAGCTTGAACCAGATGTCTTTCTGTATGCAGTCGGACACCGGCGCCTCGAATCCAGCCCGCGCCAGCAGTTCCGCCAGCTGCTGCACCCGAGGGCTGCGCCCGCCCGCCGGCTCGCCCAGGATCAGCTTGTTGCCGAAGTGGTGTTGCACCAGGCCCGGCTCGGGCACCGAGGTGCCCGCATGCACCACGCAGCCAATCAGCTGCGATGCCGGGATGGCCGCCGCAATCGCGCCTGTGGCATCCACCGCCCGCAGTGGAGTGCCCTGGTAGCTGCCGCCAAACCCCTGGAAGAACCACCAAGGCACGCCGTTCATCGCTGTCAGCACCATCGTCTGAGGCCCCAGCAATGGCGCAATACCGCGCGCCACGTCGGCCAGGGCCGGTGCTTTGACGGCCACCACCACCAGATCTTGCACGCCCAGGGCGGCAGCGTTGTCGGCCACCTGCACGGGCAGCTGCAACAGGCCCCCGTCCTGCCGCAGGCGCAGGCCGTGCGTGCGCAGCGCCTCCAGCGTGGCACCACGCGCCAGCACGCTTACAGACTCGCCCTGGGCCGCCAGGCGTGCGCCGATCCAGCCACCAATGGCACCGGCACCGTAAATACAGATTTTCATAAAAAAGACCTCTAGCGCAATCAGCGCCTGCGTAAGGCGCTACGATTTTTGATGTATGACCCTTGCCAGTCTAGCGCCACTGCGGCGCCGGCATCTGCGGTGCGGTCCATGTTTTTACAATCGGAGCATGGGTACACACAGCAAACAACGGGTGGTGGTCGGCTTGAGCGGCGGCGTGGATTCGGCCGTCAGCGCCTATCTGCTCAAGCAACAGGGCTACGAGGTCATCGGCATCTTCATGAAAAACTGGGAAGACGATGACGACAGCGAGTACTGCTCGTCGAACATCGACTTCGTGGACGCTGCGGCGGTTGCCGATGTGATTGGCATCGAGATCGAGCACGTCAACTTCGCCGCCGAATACAAGGACCGGGTGTTCGCCGAGTTCCTGCGCGAATACCAGGCCGGCCGCACGCCCAACCCCGACATCCTTTGCAACGCCGAGATCAAGTTCAAGGCCTTCCTGGACCACGCCATCCGCCTGGGCGCCGAGAAGATCGCCACCGGCCACTACGCCCGCGTGCGCGAGGTGGACGGCCAGTTCCAGCTACTCAAAGGCCTGGACCCAGGCAAGGACCAAAGCTATTTTCTGCACCGCCTGAACCAGGCGCAGCTCAGCAAGACCCTGTTCCCGGTGGGCGAGCTGCACAAGACCGAGGTGCGCCGCATCGCCGCCGAGATGGCGCTGCCCAACGCGGCCAAGAAAGATTCCACCGGCATATGCTTCATCGGCGAGCGGCCGTTCCGCGACTTCCTGAACCGCTACATCGCCAAGGAACCGGGCCCGATCAAAGACGAAAAAGGCCGTGTGCTGGGTAAGCACGTGGGCCTGAGCTTCTACACCCTGGGCCAGCGCCAGGGCTTAGGGATTGGCGGCATCAAGGAAAAAGGCGCGCAGCGCGGCGGCGGCGAGCACGCGCCCTGGTTTGTGGCCCGCAAGGACATGGAACGCAACACCTTGTGGGTGGTGCAAGGCCACGACCACCCCTGGCTGCAGTCCCACACCCTGGTGGCCGACGACGCCAGCTGGGTCGCCGGCCACGCCCCCACGCCCGGCGCCTACGCCGCCAAGAGCCGCTACCGGCAGGCCGATGCGGCCTGCACGTTGGCGGAGGCCGCAAGCGGGTTCCAGCTGGACTTCTCAGAAGCACAATGGGCCGTGACACCGGGACAGTCGGCGGTGGTATACGACGGTGAGGTGTGCCTGGGAGGCGGGGTAATTGGGGCTGACTTAGGCACCCAATAGGCCTCTAGCGCATATCCCAATTGCGCAAGAAGCTCTAATTTTTATAGCATTTCAGCGAACTGGGTCTACGTTGGCATTAATCCGCCCAGAGGCCTCATACCAAGGCCAATAAACACCCCGACCCCTGTCCCCCAAGGCCAGCGCAGCGAAGCCCCCTGGTGAACAGCGCGGAACTGGCTCCGCCAGGCCGCTGCTGTTGCCCCCTGCAAGGGGGTGGGCGGAAAGCGCTTGCGCTGGAGCCTGGGGGTGTTCCAAGTTCACTGCAACTTGAACTGCGACACCACCTGCACCAGGTCAGCAGCCTGGTTTTGCAGGCTGCTGGCTGCGGCGGCCATTTGCTCTACCAGGGCGGCGTTTTGCTGGGTGGCCTGGTCCATCTGGGTGACGGCTTCGCCGACCTGGGACACGCCGGTGCTTTGCTCGGTGCTGGCGGCGCTAATCTCGCCCATGATGTCGGTGACGCGGCGGATGGAGTTGACCACCTCGGTCATGGTGGCGCCAGCCTGGTCTACCTGGGCCGTGCCCTGGGCCACGCGTTCCACGCTGGTGCTGATCAGCGTCTTAATTTCCTTGGCGGCATCGGCCGAGCGGCCGGCCAGGCTGCGCACCTCGCTGGCAACCACGGCAAAGCCCCGGCCCTGTTCGCCGGCGCGCGCAGCTTCAACGGCGGCATTCAGCGCCAGGATGTTGGTCTGGAACGCGATTCCGTCGATCACGCCGATGATGTCGGCGATTTTTTGCGAGCTGTCGTTGATGCCCTTCATGGTCTCCACCACCTGGCCGACCACGGCGCCGCCTTGGGCGGCCACGGTGGACGCGCTCATGGCGAGCTGATTGGCCTGGCGCGCGTTGTCGGCGTTTTGCCGCACGGTGCTGCTCAGCTCCTGCATGGAGGCCGCTGTTTCCTGCAGGGCGGCGGCCTGGTTCTCGGTGCGCGAGCTGAGGTCGTGGTTGCCTTCGGCAATTTCGGCGCTGGCGGTGGACACGCTTTCCGAGCCCTGGCGCACGCTGCTCACCACCCGCACCAGGTTGGCCTGCATGTCTTGCAGGCTGGAGAGCAGCTGGCCCACTTCGTCGGTGCTGCTGGCCTGGATGCGGCCGGTCAGGTCGCCACCTGCCACTTGGCGGGCTGCGGCGTTGGCTTCGGCCAGCGGCCGGGTGATGGAGCCGGCCAGCCACAATGCACACACCACGCCAAACAACAGGCTGGCAGTGCCCACTGCAATCAACAGATTGCGACCTTGCGTGGTGTTTTCGGCCACGCCCTCGGCTTGCTGGTCGATGTCTTTGCGCTGGGCGACCATCATGGCGTCCAACGCATCCAGGTAGGCCTTGCCGGCGGGAACAAATTTTTGCTCCAGCAACTGGTTGGCTTCGTCAGACTTGCCCTCTTTCTTCAGCGCCGATACCGCGTCTCGGGCAACGATGTAGGTTTTACGGGCCTCGCCCACGGCGGCAAACAAGGCTTTTTCTGCATCCGTTTGCATCAGCAGCTCAAGTGCTTTCTGGGCTTTGGTGGAACGCTCGCCAGCCGCCGCAGTGTCTTGTGCAAAGTAGGTGGCCAGCGAAGGGTCACTGCTCTTGGCAATTGCGGTGGTGCGGCGCACGCTGGTGTGGATGTCGCGGTACCAGTCGCTGACCAGGCGCTCGGTTTGGAGCGGGTTGCCCAGGATGTACTTGGTGGCCTCTGCCGAGGTATTGAGCTTGCTGATACCGACCAGCATGGACACCAGCGACAGCAACAAAATCAGCGCAAAGCCCACACCCAGGCGCTTGGTGATGGACAGGTTGGATCGGTAAGCGGACATGGCGACTTGGCTCCTAGGGTGGGATGGCTTGGATCAACACGCTGGCTGTAACAGGCAGCGCCCTGCGGCACTGCATCCAGCCCATGTATTAAATCGGCATCCTGCGCATATTTCTACAGCGCCACCAGCTATTTTTTCAATAGCACCTAGGGTTGACCCTGAGCTTAACCCTGGGCTTGAGCTTGAACCTGCGTCTGGTCCACGCTCTCCGCGGCCTGGGTTTGCCGCGCCTGCACCACCACGCAGTGGATGAACTGCAGCTTGGCGACCACCGGCGGGGTGAGTACGAACGGGTAGAAGTCGTGCTCGCCCATGCTGCGCGACATCTCGTTGAGCACGCCGGTCAGCTCGACCCAGGCGTTGGCGATGTGCAAGAAGCTGTCGGCACCCGGGTCATCGGGCCGCCACAGGGCGTCGCGCGTGAACGGCGCGTAGGGCAGCTCCACATCTTTGGCGTCCAAGCCGAAACGCATGGCGGTGCCCAGGGTGTCGACCATGTGCAGGTAATGGGCCCAGGTTTCGGCCCAGTCTTCCCAGGGGTGCGAGCTGGCGTAGGTGCTGACGAAGCGCTGCGCCCAGTCGGGCGGCGGGCCCTGGGTGTAGTTGCGCTTCAGGGCCTCGGCGTAGTCGGCCTGCTCATCGCCAAACAAGGCGCGGTAGTCCATCAACCAGGGCGTGTCGCGCACCAGTCGGTCCCAGTAGTAGTGGCCGATCTCGTGGCGCAAATGCCCGAGCAGGGTGCGGTAGGGCTCGCCCATGGCGTTGCGCACCTGTTCGCGCCGGGCGTCGTCGGCCTCTTCGATGTTCAGGGTGATGATGCCTTCGTCGTGGCCGGTCAGCACGGGCTTGTCGGGGTGCGGCTGCAGGAAGTCGAAGGCCACGCCCTGGGTGGCGTCGGCGGTCATCTTTGACACCACCGGCAAGCCCATGGACAGCAGCTGCGCCACCAGGTGGCGCTTGGCGATCTCCAGCGCGCGCCAGGCTGCCAGGTTCTGAGGCTGCGACAGGTCGGGCACCGTGCGGTTCAGGCTACAGGCCAGGCACACTGAGCCCGGCGGCGCATCGCCCGGCACCAGCCAATTGCAACCCACGGCATCCAGGTTGGCGCAGCGCTGGTAGTGCCCGCCGTGCGTGTCGTGCCACAGCGCCCATTGACCCACTTTGCCGGGCTGGTCTGGTACCGGCACCAGGGACTGCAGCCGCGCGCTGTCCACCTCGTAGCCCAGGGGTGCGCCACAGGCCAGGCACACACTGTTGCGGAAGAAGATCGGCCGCCCGCATTGGCACAGAAAGGCGCGCGACGCGCGGACCGCCCCATCGGCATCAGGCGTGGGAGTCCAAAAGCTGTCGTAGCTGTGGAACGGACGGAAAACGGGGGAAGTAAAGGCCATTGCTCCAGTCTATGCGCAGACGGGTGACGGCAATGTGTCTTGTCACACATAGCGCCATCCAGCCCCGGTAGATTCCCTATGCGTCTGGCACGGGTTTTGCAATATCGTCGGCACTTCTTGACCGTTTGGTCAGGATTTGGATGCCCCCAGCCAATTCCGGGCGTTGTGTGCTGCAAATTGGTGCAGCCTGCGACGCCTGTAGACCCAGCCACAGGAGTTACCGTGCCAGAGACTTCCTCCACCGCCGCGCCGGACATCCGCGCCGGCCGCCTCAGCGCCGCGCAGTACGCGCAGCAATTTGCCGACGCCACGCCCCCCATGAATGCATCCCAGGCCATGCTCGAATCCGAGCGCTGCCTGTACTGCTTTGATGCACCCTGCCAGACCGCCTGTCCTACGGACATCGACGTGCCCAGCTTTATCAAAAGCATCTCCGATGGCAACTTGCGCGGTGCGGCGCGCACCATCCTGGAGGCCAACCCCTTGGGCGGCATGTGCGCCCGGGTCTGCCCCACCGAGGTGCTGTGTGAGCAGTCCTGCGTGCGCAACACCCAGACCGACACGCCCATCCAGATCGGCCGCCTGCAGCGCCACGCCGTCGACGCATTGATGGCCAGCCCCCAGCCGCAGCTGTTCACCCGCGCAGCCCCCACCGGCAAACGCATCGCCGTGGTCGGCTCCGGCCCGGCCGGCCTGGCCTGCGCGCACCGCCTGGCGCGGCTGGGCAACGATGTGGTGATCTTCGACGCCAAGCCCAAGGCCGGCGGCCTTAACGAATACGGCCTGGCCAGCTACAAGACCACCGATGACTTCGCACAAAAAGAAGTGCAGTGGCTGCTGGACATTGGCGGCATCAGCATCCAAAACGGCTGGCGCTTTGACGGCGCGGCATCGCTAGACAAGCTGCAAACCGAATACGACGCCGTTTTCCTCGGCCTGGGCCTGTCCAAAGTGCAGGCGCTGGGCGTGCCCGGCGAGGCGCTGGACAACGTGCGCAACGCGGTGGACTTCATCGCCGAGCTGCGCCAGATCGAACACGTGAACCAGCTGCCCGTCGGCCGCCGCGTGGTGGTGATCGGCGGCGGCATGACCGCCGTGGACGCCGCCGTGCAGGCCAAGCTGCTGGGCGCCGAAGAGGTGCATATGGTCTACCGCCGTGGCGTAGAAACCATGGGCGCATCGGCGGCTGAACAAGAGTGGGCGCAAACCAACGGCGTGGTGCTGCACCACTGGCTGGCGCCGGTCGAAGTGCTGGGCAGCAGCCACGCCACCGGCGTGCGCTTTGCCGAGCAGGACCTGGTGGACGGCAAGCTGCAAGCCACCGGCAAAGAGCTGGTGCTGGGTGCCGACATGGTGTTCAAAGCCATCGGCCAGAAGCTGGACGACAGCCCGTTGCAAGCCACTAGCCTGACCCTGCAAGGCGGCCGCATCGTGACCGCAGAAGACGGCAAGACCAACCTGAAGGGCGTCTGGGCAGGTGGCGACTGCCGCGCCGGGGGCCGCGACCTGACCGTAGAAGCCGTAGAGCACGGCAAACGCGCCGCTGAAAGCATGCACAAGGAATTGAACCATGGCTGATCTGTCCACCACCTTCGCCGGCGTGAAGACGCCCAACCCCTTCTGGCTGGCCTCTGCGCCACCCACCGACAAGGCCTACAACGTCAACCGCGCTTTCGAAGCCGGCTGGGGCGGCGTGGTCTGGAAGACGCTGGGCGAGGCCGGTCCGCCGGTGGTCAACGTCAACGGCCCGCGCTACGGCGCCCTGCTGTCGAACGACCGGCGCATGCTGGGCTTCAACAACATCGAACTCATCACCGACCGTGACCTGGAACTGAACCTGCGCGAGATCACCGAGGTGAAGCGCAACTGGCCCGACCGCGCGATGATCGTCTCGCTGATGGTGCCCTGCGTCGAGGAGTCGTGGAAAGCCATCTTGCCGCGCGTGGAAGACACCGGCGCCGACGCTATCGAGCTGAACTTCGGCTGCCCGCACGGCATGAGCGAGCGCGGCATGGGCGCCGCCGTCGGCCAGGTGCCCGAATACATCGAGATGGTCACCCGCTGGTGCAAGCAATACAGCAAGCTGCCGGTGATCGTGAAGCTGACGCCCAACATCACCGATGTGCGCCTGCCGGCACGCGCCGCCAAGCGCGGCGGTGCCGACGCGGTGTCGCTGATCAACACCATCAACTCCATCATGGGCGTAGACCCGGACACATTGATGATGTCGCCCACCACCGGCGGCATGGGCTCGCACGGCGGCTACTGCGGCCCGGCAGTCAAACCCATCGCCCTGAACATGGTGGCCGAGATTGGCCGCGACGCCGAAACCCGCGGCCTGCCCATCAGCGGCATCGGCGGCGTAGGCAACTGGCGCGACGCGCTGGACTTCATCGCCCTGGGCGCCGGCACGGTGCAGGTGTGCACCGCCGCCATGGTCTTCGGCTTCAAGATCGTGCAGGAAATGACGTCCGGCCTGTCGGACTACATGGATTCCAAGGACTTCAAGAGCCTGGACGACTTCCGTGGCGCTGCCCTGCCCACGGTGAAGGAATGGAAGAACCTGAACCTGAACCACGTCAGCAAGGCCGTCATCAACCAGGACTCGTGCATCTCCTGCGGCCGCTGCCACATTGCCTGCGAAGACACCTCGCACCAGGCCATCACCAAGATGAAAGACGGCGTACGCCACTTCGAGGTGATGGAAGACGAATGCGTGGGCTGCAACCTGTGCGTCACCGTCTGCCCCGTGCCGAACACCATCAGCTTGCGCGATTTGAAGCCCGGCGAAAAAGACTTGCGCACCGGCCTCCTCGTGAGCGATAAACATGCGGATTGGACGACGCATAGAAACAATCCGATGCGAGCGTCCATTTAGAACAACTACTCACCAACCAACGACGGACATGACGGTTTTCAATCCGGGAACCCGTGAAACCGGCTTTGCCGGGCCACTGGGTTCGCCCCCTGCAAGGGGGTTGGCGGAAACACGAAGTGTGGAGCCTGGGGGTGAGTCGTTATTTAGGCATTAAACATGCTTGCAGCGCAGCTAATACCTTCGCTAGCAGCTACTAATTTAGGAGCAACCATGTCCAGTGTTTTGATCCGAGGCGGCACCGTGGTGAACGCCGACCGCGCCTTCCGCGCCGATGTCCTCTGTATCGACGGCAAGATTGCCGAAGTCGGCGACAACCTGGCAGCACTTGCGGGCGCCCAGGTGGTGGACGCCGGCGGCCAGTACGTAATGCCCGGCGGCATCGACCCGCACACGCATATGCAGCTGCCATTCATGGGCACGGTGACCATGGACGACTTTTACAGCGGCACAGCAGCCGGCTTGGCCGGCGGCACCACCAGCATCATCGACTTCGTGATTCCCAGCCCGAAGCAACCGCTGATGGACGCCTACCGCACCTGGCGCGAATGGGCTGAAAAGTCTGCCGCCGACTACAGCTTCCACGTCGCCGTGACCTGGTGGGACGAGACCGTGCACCGTGACATGGGCACCCTGGTGCAGGACGAAGGCGTGAACAGCTTCAAGCACTTCATGGCCTACAAGAACGCCATCATGTGCGACGACGAAACCCTGGTGAACAGCTTCAAGCGATCGCTGGAACTGGGCGCCATGCCCACCGTGCACGCCGAGAACGGCGAGTTGGTCTACCTGCTGCAGGCCGACATGAAGACCAAGGGCATCTTCGGCCCCGAAGGCCACCCGCTGTCGCGCCCACCGGCGGTAGAGGCCGAGGCCGCGCAGCGCGCCATCGCCATCGCCAATGTGCTGAACGTGCCGATCTACGTGGTGCACGTGTCGTGTGCCGAATCGGCCGAGGCGATTGCCCGCGCCCGCGCCGCCGGCCAACGCGTGTTTGGTGAGGTGCTGGCCGGCCATTTGACGGTGGACGACAGCGTCTACCGCAACCCCGACTTTGCCTACGCCGCCGGCCACGTGATGAGCCCGCCGTTCCGCAACAAAACTAACCAGGACGCGCTGTGGCACGGCCTGCAGGCCGGCCATCTGCACACCACCGCCACCGACCACTGCACCTTCTGCGCCGCGCAAAAGGCGGCGGGCAAGGACGACTTCAGCAAGATCCCCAACGGCTGCGGCGGCGTGGAAGAGCGCCTGGCCGTGATCTGGGACGAAGGCGTGAACAGCGGGCGCCTCACGCCCAGCGAGTTCGTCGCTATCACCTCGGCAAACGCCGCCAAGCTGTTCAACATCTACCCGCGCAAGGGCTGCGTAGTGGCCGGCGCCGATGCCGACCTGGTGGTGTGGGACCCAGCCGGCACCAAGACCTTGTCCGTCAAGACGCAGAAATCGCTGGGCGACTTCAACATTTTTGAGGGCCGCACCGTCACCGGCGTGCCCAGCCACACGCTGAGCCAGGGCAAGGTGGTCTACGCCAACGGCGACCTGCGCGCCGAGCGCGGCGTTGGCAAGTACGTCAAGCGCCCACCGTTCGGCCCGCAGTTCGATGCGCTGGCCAAGAAGACCGCGCTGCATGCGCCCCACCCCGTCGCCCGCTAATCTGGAGTTCCCTATGGACACCGCACTCGCCCCGCTTTCCGAAAAAATCCAGGCCCTGCGAATCAACGGCGACCGCCTATGGTCCTCGCTGATGGAGCTGGCGCAAATCGGCGCCACCCCCAAGGGCGGCGTCTGCCGCCTGGCCCTGACCGAGCTGGACAAACAAGGCCGGGATCTGGTCACCCGCTGGGCTGTCGAAGCCGGCATGACCGTCACCATCGACAAGATCGGCAACGGCTTCATGCGCCGGCCGGGCCGCAACAACAGCCTGCCACCCATCATGACCGGCAGCCACATCGACACCCAGCCCACAGGCGGCAAGTTCGACGGCAACTACGGTGTGCTGGCCGGCATCGAGGTAGTGCGCACGCTGAACGACCACGGCATCGAAACCGAAGCGCCTATCGAGGTGGCTTTCTGGACCAACGAAGAAGGTTCGCGCTTCGTGCCCGTGATGATGGGCTCGGGTGTGTTCGCCAAGGCCTTTACGCTGGAACATGCCTACGCTGCGGTGGACACCGAGGGCAAGAGCGTGCAAAGCGAGCTGCAGAGCATTGGCTACATCGGCGACCAGGAGCCCGGCGACCACCCGATTGGCGCCTACTTTGAAACCCACATCGAACAAGGCCCGGTGCTAGAAGACAACGACATCACCATCGGCGTGGTGCAAGGCGTGCTGGGTATCCGCTGGTTCGACTGCACAGTCACCGGCATGGAAGCCCACGCCGGCCCCACACCGATGGCGCTGCGCAAAGACGCCATGCTGGCCGCTACCCACATCATGCAAGACGTGGTCGCCGCCGCCCACCGCCACCCGCCGCATGGCCGTGGCACCGTGGGCATGGTGCAGGTGTTCCCGAACAGCCGCAACGTGATACCCGGCCGCGTGAAGTTCAGCATCGACCTGCGCAACAGCACCGACGCCCTGGTGGACCAGATGGTCGAAGAGGTCAAAGCCTTTGCCGCAACCGTGGCCACAGAGCACGGCGTGGACGTGAAGATCGAAATGGTCTCCAGCTACAACGCGATCGCGTTCCACGACAACTGCGTTGACGCCGTTGCCCGCGCCGCCAAAAGCCTGGGCTACTCGAATATGCCTGTCGTATCAGGCGCAGGCCACGACGCCGTCTACATGGCCAAGCTGACTTCCAGCGGCATGATCTTCATCCCTTGCAAAGACGGCATCAGCCATAACGAGATCGAGGATGCCAAGCCGGAGCACATCACGGCGGGGTGCAATGTGTTGTTGCATGCGATGCTGGAGCGGGCGGGGGTGGTTTAAGCGACCGCGGGGGAAGAATATGAGGACTTTGGGCCTTTAGCCCTCGTATTTATTGAGCGTGCCGATCACAATTTGAGAGCTGAAATCGAGCTGATATCTCTGGCGCAGCTCCCCATCGGTCACGGCAAAAGTGAGCAGAACAACTGCACCACACCAGCGATCCCAAATACGGCCAAAAAGACGGGAACAATGAAGAGACCCACACCAAGTTTCTCGTGATGCGTGTCGATGTATTTCAAAATCTTGCTCACTTGTTTTCTTCTCGGTGTTGATCTCCGTATGTCGTCCGCTCTTGATCGCTTAAATTTTCGATAAGTTGATGGCCGCAAGCGGACCAAAAGGCAACTGCGCCAAGGGACCACCGACGTCCAGCGCACCGAGGTCGACCACAAAGAAGCCCATTGCCTCCAACAGTTGCCGCACTTCGGCTTTTGCCGCTGCATCGTCGCCAGAGATGAACTGCACGCGTTGGCCACCGGCAAGCTCGGGCTGTGTCAGCACCTGCACGTCGAGGTGATTGAGCGCTTTGACTACGCGCGCACCCGGCACGAATTCACTGAAGACTTGGCTGGAATGTTTGCCGCCCAAATCGATGGCCTTGATGCCCCAGGCCGCCAGCGGGTTGCTTGGGTCTTTGGCATCTGGTGAGTCCGGATCAAGAAACTGCACAGGGTTGGTGCCGTCAATGACCACCCGGCCATCCCAAGCGGGCAGATTGGGCAAAGCGGTGGCGAGGTCGCTCCAACGCACTGCCACCAATACGATGTCTGCCCGCGCGGCTTCTTCCACACTCACGGCGGCAATAGACGGGCCGGTTTCCGCTATGAGCGATACCAGTGAAGCTGGCCCGCGCCGATTCGAGATCATGGCGGAGATGCCTTTTTTTGCCAGCGCGCGTGCCACGTTGGAGCCCAGTGCTCCAGAACCAATAATTCCAATGCTCATTTCATTTCCAGTAGTTTGGGGCGTTGAATATTCGATCTACCAGTGCCCTGAGACTGATAGATTCGATTGAATTTCGATCGTTAGGCTAGTGGCTCGCAGCGCTATCTGAACTTGCCTTGTTGTTGCAGTGAGATGCCGATTCTTCGGATTTCCGACTCTCCCTGGGTAAGCGCGCTTCGACTTGTGTGCACGGAGTACGAGCCCAAGACCAGTTCATGGGGGTGGGGCACGGCGGAGCCGAGTACAAAGCTTGTTTCGCTCTGCGCTTCAAAATCGATGGATTGGTTGGAAGGCTCAAAGATGGCGAGCTCGCCGGTGGCTATGGCACCGGATGCCTTCAACTGCCCGCTAGCGACCGCGACCCACGCCACAGTGTGTCCATCGGGTGGTGTGTAGCGCCATTGCTCACCCGCCCCCAACCGTACGGACAAATACGTCATCGCAGCCGGTGCGGCTATGGCGCTCTGTGCGTTGCCATAGCGCCCCAATAGCACTCTGGCCGGCCCCTCGGTCGGTACTTGATTGGGAGAAAGGTATTGGCTATAGGCTGGCGCGTTTTCCACTGAAGACGGCAGCGCAATCCACAGTTGAAACCCCTGGCCCAGGGTTTCGCCAAGAGGTGCACCCGCATGCCATACGCCATTGCCCGCCTGCATCCACTCCACGCCACCCGCAAGGAGCACTCCTGACTTGCCTGTGGTGTCTTCATAGCGCACATCGCCCTCGGCCATGAAGGTCAGAGTGGCAATGCCGGAATGCGGATGCATTCCGAAGCCCTGATTGCTGGCACCTGGCTTGAAGTTGACGAGGTCCAGAAAAACGAATGGTTTCAACATTTGACCCAGATCGCCGGGGCTCATAAGCCGCGTGATGGGCCCATGCGCGCTTCCACGGGTGCGATGAACGATGGCACGGGCTAGTTGAGATTGGGGCGTGAGCACTGATGAAGACATGGTTGACCTTGGCGTGGGTGTCTGATGTCTGTAGCTTAGGCAGACCTTCATTAAATGACTAGACGGTTTAATGTGAATACACTCATACAAAAATCAAAGGAATTCAGATGATGGATCTCAATGACGTGGCCATGTTTGTGCAAGTCGTGCGTTCTGGAAGCTTCGCTGAAGCATCACGACGACTCGGTATTCCTCCCAACACGTTGAGTCGCCGCGTGCAATTACTGGAAACACAACTGGGTACCAGGCTGATGCAGCGGTCCACCCGCAATCTGGCGCTCACCAGTGCTGGGCAAACCTTCCTCGACCGATGCGCGGGTGCGGTGGACGGTTTGGTAGAGGCAGGCAAAGAGTTGACGTCTGGCAGCCAAGACCCCAGCGGTCTTGTTCGGGTTGCCGCACCTGCAGACTTTTTTGACTTCTTCGAGATGGAATGGTTGACCGAGTTCTTGGGCAAGCACCCCAGGGTCCAAATGGACTTTGTACTCAGCGACTCGCGCGCCGATCTGATTGCGGATCGCATCGATGTTGCGATCCGCGGCGGCGTGTTGGAGGATTCCGGTTTCTTTGCGCGCAAAGTGCTTGACGCCGGCCTTGACGTCTTGGTTGCGAGCCCCGCTTACCTGAACAAGCGAGGAGTGCCCGGCACCTTCCACGAACTCTCCGATCACGACTGCCTGGTGTTCACCAACCCCAGCGGGCGCGTTCACTGGCGTATGACTGGACCCGACGGGGTTGAGGCAGAAGTCCAAGCGTCCGGCCGCTTTGGTGGCAACACCGCACAAACATTGCGCAAAGCAGCATTGGGCGGGTTGGGCATCGCACTTCTCCCGTCAACCATGACGCGACGCGACTTACGCGACGGCCTGCTCGTTCCGGTACTTCCTCAATACCACCGCCAGGGGCACGGCGTAAATTTGGTATACCCAAGCCGACGCCACCTCCCCCTGGCGGTATCGATGTTCATCCAGCTGGTGATTGACAAGCTGGGGGACATCGAAGAATTGCCTGCAAGAGACTCTTCTCACGCAGACCAGGGCTGACTTACCAGGCCTTCAACAGTTCGAACAACTTTGTCTTCACGTCCTCGCCTGCAAAGCTCGCCTCAATAGAAGTCCGCGCCACAGCCCGCGTCACTTCATCCGTCCACCCAAACGCCTGCCGGCACAGCGCGTACTCCCCCACCAAACTCGCACCCAGCAGAGCGGGGTCATCGGTGTTGACGGATACCAGTACACCCGCCAACCGCAGCCGCTCAATCGGATGCGCTTCAATCGACGGATAAACCCCCAGCACCAGATTCGACGTAGGACACACGCCCAGCGGTATCTGCCGGTCCACCAGCATCTGCACCAGCGCCGGGTCTTCGATGGCGCGCACGCCGTGGTCTATGCGGTCTGCGCCCAGCAGGTCCACCGCGTCCCACACGCCTTCGGGGCCGCTGGATTCGCCCGCGTGCACGGTGCGGCGCAGGCCGGCACTGCCGGCCTTGCGGAAAGCCTCGGCAAACCGGGGGCCGGTGCGGCCCGCAGTGGCTTCGTTGCCGTCTACCGACAGAGCCACCACACGCGGATGGCGCAGGGCCACCAGGGTGTCGACCAGCTCGACGGCCTCACTGCCCGACTGGGTACGCAGCAGGCTAACGCATAGGCCCACGCCGGGCAGGCCGTCCTGCTCTGCAGCGCTAAAGCCCGCGTGGATGGCGTCGAGCATGGGGCCCAGGCGGCCGTGCCAGGCGTGCCAGTGCGTGGGGTTGAAGATGACGTCGGCATAGCCGGTGCCATTGGCCGCCAGCCGCTGGCTGAGGCCGTAGCTCAGTTCCTCCAACCGGTCTTGCGTGCGGGCCAGGCCGCAGGCCAGATCCAGAAAACCCAGAAAGTCCGCCAGGCCCGAGAACTTGAACAAGTCCTCCTGCGGGCGGGGCAAGGCCACGCCCTCGGTCTTGGCCCACTGCGCAATCAGCGCGGCTTCAAAGCAACCCTCCAGGTGCAGGTGCACTTCGGCCTTGGGCAGTGTCTTCAGGCGAATTTCTTCAGCGGATGGCGAGGGCAGGCTCATGGTTTTGCCTGAACCAGGCAATGCGCCACGACGGCATTGGCATGGCCGTGGCCCATGCCGTACTCTGCCTTGAGCCAGTTGACGATCTCCATGTGCTTCTTGCCCTGCTGCTGGCGCACCAAGCCGAACCAATGGTCCATCGGTTGGCCGTAGGTCTTCTCGATAGAGGGGAAATACGAGGCCGGGCCTTTGACTTTTTCGGGTGCTGCCATGGTGAAATCCTTGCCATAGGGATGGGGGCTAATGTACGGTGCCAGCAAGATGCGAACCAGGGTGCGATACGGAGGATTCACGTAAAACAAGCCTCTGGCGCAGGCAGTACCTGCAGCGACAGCTCCTTATTCTGTAGCAAATCCAAGGCAGCTGCACTTTCTGCACGGCCATCTTGCGCCCACCCATCCGCATCTTTGAAAACACCTATCCGATACATAAATTTTATTAAGTTCCGATAGTCATAGTATTTAATTACCATGCTTGCTCGTGTCAAAACTCTGCGGCACGATGTGACAAAAAACCTCGCCTTCCCATCGACAAGACAAAGGAGCTCCCCATGTCCACCGAAGCCAAATGCCCTTTCCACCATGCTGCCGGCGGCGGCACGACCAACCAGGATTGGTGGCCCAAGCAAGTGCGGGTTGATTTGCTGAACCAGCATTCGAGCAAGTCGAACCCGCTGGGCGAAAAATTCAATTACGCCGAAGCATTCAAGAAGCTCGATTACAAGGCGCTCAAGGCAGATCTGGTCAAGCTGATGACCGACAGCCAGGACTGGTGGCCAGCCGATTTCGGCCACTACGGTCCACAGTTCATACGCATGGCCTGGCATAGCGCCGGCACCTACCGCACCCAAGACGGGCGTGGCGGTGGCGGCCGTGGGCAGCAGCGCTTTGCGCCGCTGAACTCCTGGCCCGACAACGTCAACATCGACAAGTCGCGCCGCCTGCTGTGGCCGATAAAGCAGAAGTACGGCCAGAGCATCTCCTGGGCCGACCTGTTCATCCTGACCGGTAACGTGGCGCTGGAGTCCATGGGCTTTCGCACCTTCGGCTTTGCCGGCGGCCGCGAAGACGTGTGGGAACCCGATATGGACGTGAATTGGGGCGCCGAAACCACCTGGCTGGCCACAGACAAGCGCTTCAGCGGCGCCCCCGAAGCACGTGATCTGGACAACAACCTGGCCGCCACGCACATGGGCCTGATCTACGTGAACCCCGAAGGCCCGAACGCCAGCGGTGACTACCTGGCCGCAGCCAAGGACATCCGCGTCACATTCAACCGCATGGCGATGGACGACGAGGAGATCGTGGCCCTGATCGCCGGTGGCCACACCTTCGGCAAGACCCACGGCGCAGCACCCGAATCGCACAAGGGCCCGGAGCCCGAAGCTGCGGGCATCGAAGCCCAGGGCCTGGGCTGGAACAGCAGCTTTGGCAGCGGCCACGGCAAGGACACTGTGTCCAGCGGCCTGGAAGTCACCTGGACCACCACCCCAGCACAGTGGAGCAACAACTTCTTCGAGAACCTGTTCAAGTTCGAATGGGAGCTGACGCATTCGCCCGCCGGTGCCAAGCAGTGGGTAGCGACGAACGCACCAGAGATCATTCCTGACGCGCATGTGCCGGGCAAGTTCCACAAGCCCACCATGCTGACCACCGATTTGACGCTGCGCTTCGACCCGGAATTCGGCAAGATCTCCAAGCGCTTCCACGAAGACCCGCAAGCCTTCGCCGAAGCCTTCGCCCGAGCCTGGTACAAGCTGACCCACCGCGACATGGGCCCGAAGGCGCGCTACCTGGGCCCCGAAGTACCCAAGGAAGACCTGATCTGGCAAGACCCGTTGCCGGCCGCCACCCTGCACCCGACAGAGGCAGACCTTGCCGACATCAAGTCGAAGATCGCGGCCTCGGGCCTGTCGATCAGCGAGTTGGTATCGGTGGCCTGGGCTTCGGCCTCCACCTTCCGCGGTGGCGACAAGCGCGGCGGTGCCAATGGCGCACGTCTGGCCCTGGCGCCGCAGAAGGACTGGGATGCCAACAAGATCGCCGTGCAGGCCCTGCCCAAACTGGTCGAGATCCAACAGGCATCCGGCAAGGCATCGCTGGCCGACGTGATCGTGCTGGCGGGCAGCGTCGGTATCGAGCAGGCGGCCAAGGCGGCGGGTGTGGCGGTGGTGGTGCCGTTCGCGCCGGGCCGTGTTGACGCGACGCAGGATCAGACCGATGTCGAAGCCTTCGCCGCGCTGGAGCCGCTGGCCGATGGTTTCCGCAATTACAAGAAGGGCCCCATCGGTGCCTCCACCGAAGCCCTGTTGATTGACAAGGCCCAGTTGCTGACCCTGACCGCGCCCGAGCTGACCGCTTTGGTCGGCGGCCTGCGTGTGCTGGGTGCAAATGCGGATGGCAGCCAGCACGGCGTTTTCAGCGACCAGGTGGGCGTGCTCAGCAATGTGTTCTACGTGAACCTGCTGGACATGGGCATCGAGTGGAAGGCCGTTGACGCTGAGAGCGAAGTGTTCGAAGGGCGCGACCGCAAGACCGGCCAGGTGAAGTTCACCGGCACCCGGGCCGACCTGATCTTTGGCTCCAACGCGGTACTGCGCGCCTATGCCGAGGTCTACGCCAGTGCGGACGGCCAGCAGAAGTTCGTCGCCGATTTCGTCGCCGCCTGGACCAAGGTGATGAATCTGGACCGCTTCGACCTGGCTTAAGCCCCCAGGCTGAAAAGCCGACTTCAGCAACCCCGGATGGAGCCCATCGCTTGCTTCATCCGGGGTGAATTGGGGTGCGGGTGGCGTGGATCCATCTCGAATTTGGAGCGCCTTTTCATTGAGGCAAAAAACAAAATCCCCGGGCATGGATATGGCCGGGGATTTTGCTTTTAGGGGTCACAACCTTTGTGGGGTCGAAGTGTGCGGTTCTGGCTTGTGGCCAGAGTGGCTGGGGTCTGTGGGTTGCAGAGACTTCAGTGTAGGCCAGGGCCGCGGGCAGAATATTGCGTTATTGCTGCTAGATTCTGTTTTATTAGCATAATCTGCCAACTTTTCAAGAAATCAAGGCGCATACATGGATTTAGATCGCTATGACAGGCAAATTTTGGAAATTCTGCAGGTCGACGGCCGCGTCAACAACCAGGACCTGGCCGACCGCATTGGCCTGTCGCCCTCGCCCTGCCTGCGGCGGGTGCGGGCGCTGGAAGAGTCGGGCCTGATCCTGGGCTACCGGGCCTTGCTGGATGCAAAAAAGCTGGGGCTGTCGCTGATGGCCCTGGTGCATATCTCCATGGACCGGCACACGCCGGAGCGATTCGCCAACTTCGAGGCCTCGGTGGACGTGTTGCCCGAGGTACTGGAATGCCTGCTGATCACCGGGCAGGACGCCGACTACCAAGTCAAAGTGTTCGTGCGCGACATGGACCACTACCAGGACTTGCTGCTGAACAAGCTGACGCGGATTGAAGGCGTGACCGGCGTGCATTCCAGCTTTGTGCTGCGCCGGGTGGTGGACCGAACCGCGCTGGCGCTGGGCTGAGCATCTGGCCTTATCCGCGCAGCGCGGCGTTCTCTGCCTCCAGCTGCACGATGCGCTGCTCTGCCACCTGTAGCGCCTGCGTCAAGCGATGAACCTCCGCCGCCAAACCATCGGCCACCTCGGTCACCCGCTCGCGCGTGCCGTCACGGGTTTGCGCCAGCTGGGCGCTAACCCCATCCAGCCAAGCCATGATCTCCACCCGCGTCGTGTCTTTGTGCACCGGGTTTTGCAGCGTGGCCTTTTTGACGTCGGCGCGGCGGCATAGCTCGGACTGGGTCACACGGCCAAAGTTGAAGGGGTAGATGCCCTGGTGCGCCGTGATCTCGGACTCGATGTCGCGCATGGCCTTGTGCAGGCGGGCCAGCGCGGCTTCGGTGCGGGCGTTGGGTTTGTCGTTGGAAGAAGTCGAGTCGGTAGTCATGGCAAAATTTTTATAAAAAATCGGGCCTTAGCGCACATACCACCTGCGCTATTAGCTATTTATTTAATAGCAATCAGCCCTTGCGGATGAACTTGAAGATCAGTATCCAGAAGCTCAGGATCAGCGAGGCCACCGGGAACTGCAGCGCGGTGGGCATGAGGTAGATGGCTACTACGCCGGGTATCCACACGCACCACAGGGCGACCAGCAGCGGCAGGTAGCGGCTGCTTAAAAAGTCGGCCGAGAAGATGCGCTGCCAGGCGCTGGCGCGAAAGCCGTCTTCACGCCAGGCGAACATCGCGATGACGATGAAGTTGGTCATCGGCGAATACACAAACTGGTCCACCAGCATCTTTTTCGCGATGGTGAGGCCGTCAGTGCCCTCGCCAAACAGCTGGACCTGCAGCGCATAAAACAGGTCCACGGTAACGCCGATGGAGCCGAACACCAGGGTGGCGTAGGCCATGTCGGCCCACAGCGTGCGGCGCACCGGCTGGCGCAGCAGCGCAATGCCCAGCAACTCGGGCACCAGCACGGCAAACGCCGCATAGGTGGCGAACGCCATCGGGTAGCCCCCGGCCTGCTTGACGGCCCCCCATTGCGATAGGCCGGACTGCACGGCCGGGCTCCAGGCATAGGCCAGCGTCAGCGCCACCAGGCCGGCCCACAGCACCATGCCGGGCAGCAGGTTGGCCCGTATGGCGGAGCGGACCTGCTGCAGCGGCGTGGGCCGGGCCTGGGCGTCCATCAGGTGGGTTCGGCCAGTGCCAGTTCGGCCAGCTTCAGCGCGCCCTCGAAGCTGCGGGCGCCGCCGATGAACAGGTTCAGGTGGCAGAACACGCTGTCGGGCACGCCGGTCACGGCGGCCAGTTCCTGGTCACGCAGGCCGGCCCAGCTGGCCGGCAGGTCCATGCGGGTGTCGAAGGAGCCGGGCTCCGTCGGCACGGTCTTGATCTGGTATTGGTTGCCGTCGGAGTCGGGGTAGATCACGAACATCACCTCGGGCATTTCATCGACCACCACGCGGGTCCAGGGCATGCCGCCTTCGCGCAGATGCAGCAGCTTGCCGCCCAGCAGGCGCGGCGCCTGGCGCACGATGTCCATGGCGCGGATCTGCGCCACTTTTTTGCTGATGGCGTGGTCCAGAAACTTGCGGGTGATGGCAATGGCCTCACGGAAGCGGGTCTCCAGCAGCTGGGCCTTGGCGGCCAGGTCCAGTCCCTGTTCTTCCAGCCAATGCGTGTTCAGCTGGGCGACCAGGCTGGACAAGCCGAAGATGCCGGGCGCTACATCGCCCTGGCCGGTGTCGACGATGTCGAGGTACTGCACCAGGGAATGGTCGATGGTGTGCACCACGCTGGCCACGGCAGCTTCGTCTAGCGTGTGTCCATGGGTTTGGGCCCAGGCTTGGACGTAGGCGGTGCCAAAGGCCGACCACACCAGGCCGGCGCTGGCGTAGCCCACGCCGGGCACGCTTTGGCCGTCCACCAGCCGGGCCGGGCGCGCGCCTTCAAAGCCGCGCTGGTGGTGGTCGAAACGGCCGGTGACCGCATCCCAGGTGCCGCCGACATCGACCACAAAGTCGGCCGTGGCGATCAAGGCCTTGTCGCGGGTGCGCAGCAGCGAGTGCGAGGGGAACACCCCCATCAAAACGCCGACGCCAAAAACGTCGTCAGCATGGAAGGTGCCACTGTGGGTGGCTATCGTGGTGTGGGTCATGGGTCGATTTTAAGGGCGGTCCAGCGGCAGAGCGACCATTGACGCGACCAGGCCTTTGCATTGAATTTGAGGTCCAGCCCAATCGTATCTAGCGCTACCAGCTATTTATTTGGTAGCACTGAACTTCTCTGGAAGTGTGCAGCCGCCCTCGCCCCGGCGTGGCGTATGCTTGGCCGCCTCATTACCAGCCAAGGCCAGCGTGGACAGTTCCGCATCCTTTTCCGCCCAGGGCATCACCCCTACGGCCGAACAACTCGCCATCCAGACCAGCAACGACGACACCGTCATAGTCCACGCCAATGCCGGCGCGGCCAAGACCACCAGCCTGGCGCTGCGCATCGCCGAAGGCCTGGCGCGCGGTCTGGCGCCGACCAGCATCCTGGCACTGACCTATACCGAGCCGGCCTGCGATGCGCTGCGGGCCGCGCTGCGCAAGGTCGGCGTGGCGCCCGATGTGGTGAAGAAGGTGTGGATTTCTAGTTTTGAGACCTTTGCGCTGTACTGCCTGAAAAGCGTGGAGGGCGCGACCCTGCCGGCGCTGCGCGACCCGGAGGCGCTGCAGGCTAGTGTCTGGGCGGCCGTGGCCGAGTTGCGCGAACGCGCCAGCCCGGAGCTGCTGGAGCAGCTGTGGCTGCCGAGCGAGGGCAACAGCGAATTCGTCGAGCTATTCCTGCGCCAAAGCCTGCGCACCAAGGGCATGCTGGCGCGCGAGATGGCCTATTGGGACGACCAGCGCGTCACGGCCGAATATGCCGAGCAATGCGGGCTGGACTTCAGCCTGCTGTGCGTGCTGGCCGAGTACGAAAAACTGCGCCATCCGCCCGGCACCGACAGCCCGAAGTTCCGCGCCGAGCACGATGCCAGCTACGACCTGGCGCGCCTGGTGGGCGACCCCGACCAGCCCACGTTCTGGAGCGACATCCCCAAGTGGCCGCGGCATCTGGCGGCGCTGGTGCTGGACGAAATGCACGACCTGAACCACGCACTGTTCGCCATCACCCGCGGCCTGCTGGCCAGCAACCCGAAGTGTTATTTTTGCGGTGTGGGCGATGTGGACCAGGTGATCCACGCGTACGCCGGCGCGGATGCGCGCTACATGCAGGCCGAGATGTTCGAGCCGCAGACCGGCCGGCATGTGCAGGCCCTGCCGCTGACCGCCAGCTACCGCTTCGGCCCGGCGCTGGCGATCAGTGCCGGCCACCTGGCGAACAAGGCCTACGCTACCCAGGCCGCACATGCCACGCAGCTGCACTGCAGCGCATATACCGACGATCTGGACTGCGTGCAGCAGGTGGTGCAGGCCGCACTGCAATGGCGCGCCGAAAAGCGCAAGATGAACGAGTTCGTGGTGCTGCTGCGGCACCCGCACCAGTCGGTGCTGCTGGAAAACGCCTTGCTGGAAGCCAGCCTGTCCTACCAGACCCGCGGCTTCGGCACCTACCTGCAGCGGCCCGAGGTGATGCTGGTACGCGCCCTGCTGGCGGTGGCCACCCAGCATTTCGGCGCGGTGCAAAGCGCCGAGACCCGGCGCCGCATGGTCGAGGAACTGGTGGTGTTCTGCCGCTTCCAGCTGGGCTTCTTTAGGGATGAAAGCGAGACCCCGGCCGAGCGCCTGCAGGAAGCCGTCCGCCCGGTGGTGGCCGACCCGACCATACTGGCCACGTTCTTCGAATCGCAAATCGCCCGAACCGAGCCGCAGATCACGCGGCGGCTGCGCAACGCTATGGCGATTGCCCGCAGCCAGACCGGGCCGACCATGTTCGCCCAGATGCTGGACGCGCTGGAGATGCGCCAATGGGCGGCCGAGCACTGGGTGGAGAAGCAGCGCCAGGCCGACGCGGTAGCCCACCTCGAAGGGCTGAAGCAGGCGGCGGCGCGCTTTGACAGCGCGGCCGCCTTCTTTGTGCATCTGAACCAGGCCGAGGTGCATTTTGAGAAGCAGCGCGAGCACAGCAAGCGCAGCGCCAAGCCGGCCGAGCTGTGCCTGGCCGACATCGCCCAAGTCAAGGGCCTGGAGTTCGAACACGTGGTGTTGCCCTTCCTGGCCCAGGGCGCATTCCCGGCGGCAGAGCGCGTCAGCATGGTGGACGAACGCAAGCTGATGTACGTGGCGGTGACGCGGGCACGCAGTACGCTCAGCCTGCTGGTAAGCCACGCCCATCCATCGCAGTTTGTGGCCGAGATGCAGCTGGCGCCTAGCGCTTAAGCGTTAGAGAAATTTAAGCCAAACAGGCCTGTGGCGCTTATTTCACCAGTGCCAGCAGCTATTGAATCAATAGCATACAGCGTGACGGATCAGAAGTTGTACTTGGCGGTGTAGATCAGCGCGTCCTGGTAGGTGGCCGAGCCCAGCTTGTTCTTGGCATAGCGGTAGGTGATACCGGTGGTGATCGATGGCGTGGCGTTCCACCACAGCGACAAGGCACCGTTTTGCGCCGTCTTGTTGGCGGTAACTACGCCGCCGTCGCGGGCCATCTGCAGGTAGCCGCTCTTGCGGCCCATTTCGGTTTCATGCCAGCTGCTGACCATGAAGGACTGGTCCATGGCCTTGAAGCTGTAACCGAACACCCAGCCGCCCATCGTGCCGTTGTACTGGGTGCCGAGGTCGGTCTTGGTCTCGTAGTGCGCGCCGAAGAACGGCTTGATCCAGAAGCCGCCATTGAAGTAAGCCGTGCTCAGGCCCAGCACATTGTTCTGGTCTCGGAAGCCGTTGTCCATGAAGTTGTAGATATGGCCGTAGAGCTGCACCGGCATACCGCCGACCTGGGTCATGTTGATGTGGGCCACGCCCTTCATCGCGTAGCGGCGGTCCATGGCCGAGTCGCTGTTGTTGGACGACTTGCTGGGGTTCTCCAGGTCGAAGAAACCATACACATCACCCCATTTGCCGCCCATGCCGCCTTCGAGCTCGAGGTAGGTGAAGGATTTCTTCTGACCAAACGGGCCTTTCCCGGTGTTGTCCAGCGTGCGGTCGGTCCAGTCCAGATAGTTGACGCCGACGTTCTTGAACGACCAGTTGTCGTCTGCGTGCGCAGCCGGAGCCAGCGCCGCAACGGCCGCCAGCGCAGTCAGAAATTTGTACATAGCCATGGGGGTTCCCTCGAAGTATTGGTTGGGCAATGGCCAATGCAAGGCCTATGCCAAAAGCTGGCCGTCTGGTCAGTTTTACAAAGCCTGGAATTGCGGATCACGCCAGCACGCGGCGGCTTTCCCCAGCACAATCTCGGCAACGCCATACCCGCAGGGATACACGTGATGAGCCAACCCGTTTTGAGCAAGCGAGACATCCAGCAGCAGCTAGGGCTGGACGGCCATTTCGAAGGCGGCTATTTCCGCCAGACCTTCAAGGCCGATGCGCAGAAGGTGCAGACCGCCCAAGGCGAGCGCAGCAGCATGACGGCCATCTACTACATGCTGACCGACGACTCCCCGGTCGACTGCTTCCACACCAAGCATTCCGCTGGCGTGCAGTGCTACCACCTGGGTGCGCCCATTACCTACCACCTGATCCACCCGGACGGACGGCACGAAGCCGTGGTGGTGGGGCCGGACATTGCCAACGGCCAGGTGCTACAACTGGCGGTGGAAGGCGGCATTTGGAAAGCTGCCGAGCTGCCCGCCGGCACATTCGGTCTGGTCACCGAAGTGGTGGCGCCGGGCTGGGAGATGGAAGACATGGTGCTGCCCACGCGGCGCGAGCTGGTGGAAAAGTTTCCACAGCACAGGGCACTGATCGAACGGCTGACGGTGGCCGACTGAGATGGCAGCAACACCACTGAAGTGGGGCATTCTGGGCACCACCTTTATCGCGGACGTGATGGCCACGGCCATCCAGAACAGCCCGCAGTCCCTCCTGCAAGCGGTGGCCGGGCGCGACCCGCAACCCGTGGTTACCGAAGGTGGATCGCCTTTCAACGGCGTGCCCGAACACATCAGCGTGCAGGCCGAGGGCGCGATGCTTTTGACTACCAGGTGCGGATGGTGGAGCAGCAGGTTCGCGCGCATGCGCGCGTGGCCCAGCGGCCGTCACCCCGACCGCAAGACTCCCGCGAGATCATGGAGCTATTAACCGAGTGGGAAGCCCACGCACGCGCAACCAACCGGGCAGAAAAAGCGTTGCATGAAAAGCAAACGGGGGCAGAGCCCCCGTCACCGCTCTGTACCGCGCTACCGCTCAACGTTCTTTGATATACGGCTGGCCCAATGCCTTGGGCACTGCCGTCTTGCCGATAAAGCCCGCCAGCAACACCACGGTCAACAGATAGGGCAATGCCTGCACGGCCTGCACCGGTACCTCGCCAATACCCGGAAAACTCACGCCCTGCAGGCGGATCGCCATGGCATCCAGAAAGCCAAACAGCAGGCAGGCCCACAGTGCGCGCACGGGCCGCCAGTTGCCAAAAATCATGGCGGCCAGGGCCATGAAGCCGCGGCCCGCAGTCATGTGGGGCACAAAGGAAGCGTTCTGCGCCAGCACCAAATAGCTGCCAGCCAGGCCGCACAAGACGCCGTTCAGCGTTAGCGCCGCATAGCGCAAGCGCAGCACGGACACACCAGCCGCGTCGACCATGTGCGCGTTTTCCCCCACAGCACGCAGGCGCAGACCAAAACGGGTACGGTAGACCAGCCACCACACTGCCGCCACCAGCGCCAGCGCCAGGTAGACCATGATGTTGTGACTCAGCAGACCCAGGCCAATGATCTCACCCACCAACGGAATACCCTGCAAGGCATCTGCAGCGCCGGGCCACAGCGCGTGCAGGCGCACGCCATCGGCCACGGAAGGCGTCTGCCCGCCCTGGTGAAACCAGGCCAATCCCAGCACCACCGTCAAGCCGGCCGCAACGATGTTCAAAGCCACACCGGACACTACCTGGTCCCCTCGGTGGCTGACGCATGCATAGCCATGCATCCAGGACAAAGCCACGGCTATGCCCATGGAGGCCAGCAAGGCGATCGTGATCGAGCCAAACGCGGCACCGCTGGCGCCGGCAATGAAGGCGGCAAACAGCATCTTGCCCTCCAGCCCCACATCGATCACGCCAGCGCGCTCGGACAGCAGGCCGGCCAGGGCGCACAGGATCAGGGGAGTCGCCATGCGCAGCGTGGACGCCAGCAGGTCGGCAATCAGGGCTTCATCCATGCTGGGCTCCTGCGGTCTTGGGGGTCAACAGGACCAGGGCGCGGGACAGCATGGGTGCAAACACATAGGCCATGGCGCCCGAGAACATCACGATGAAACCTTGCAGCATCACCACCATGTCACGGCTGAAGCCAGGCACATCAAAACTGACCTCGGCACCGCCCTGGAACAGCGCACCAAACAGGATGCTGGCCAATACGATGCCAAACGGATGGTTGCGGCCCATCAAGGCCACGGCAATGCCGGTAAAACCCGCACCGGCCACGAAGTCCAGCAGCAGCTTGCCGTTGACGCCCGCAATCTCGTTCATGCCAATCATGCCGGACAGCCCGCCCGATAAAGCCATGGCAAACACCACCTGGTGCTTGGCATTGATACCGGCATACGAGGCCGCGCCCTCGCTGGAACCCACGGCCCGCAAGCGGTAGCCGGCCCGGCTATGCCAAAGCAAAAAGTACACACCTACCGCCGCCGCCAACGCCAGAAACAGACTGACGTTGAGCGGCGACGAAGGCCAGTCCACGCCTATCCAAGCCATTGCCTGCTGCATACCGGGCAACTTGGCCGAATCGGCAAAGGGTGCGCTTTCTACCGACATCGTGCCCGGCGGCTTCAGCCGGTTTACCAGGAGATAGGCCAACAGACTGGTTGCCAGAAAGTTGAACATGATGGTGGTGATGACCACATGGCTGTGGCGGTAGGCCTGCAAATAGCCGGGTATGGCCCCCCACACCATGCCAAACAGCACGCCAGCCAGCAACATCAGGGGCAGCATGACCACCGCCGGAAGGGTGTGCGACAGCCACAGCGCAACCAGGCCCGTGCCCAGCCCGCCCACCACGGCCTGGCCTTCCACGCCGATGTTGAACAGCCCGCCATGGAAGGCCACCGACACCGCCAGCCCGGCAAAGATGAAGGTGGTGGCGTAGTACAGGGTGTAGCTGAAGCCCCGCTGTGTGCCGAAAGCACCGTGTACCAGCACCTCCATCACCTGGCGCGGGTTTTGCCCCACCAGGGCTACCACCACACCGGCCACCAGTAGCGCAATCAGCAGATTGACAGCGGGCAGCAGGAACACATCGGCCCATCGCGGTAGGGGTTTGGCCGTATTCGTCGCGCTCATGCCTTCAGTCCTTGTTCTTTGGTTTCCACCATGAGCAGGCCCAGCCGGGCCTCGCTGCAGTCTGCAATCGGCAGCTCGCCCGTGACGCAGCCCTGGTTCAGCACCAGTACGCGGTCGGCCAGGGCCAAAATCTCATCTAGCTCACTGGACACCACCAGCACCGCACAGCCCGCATCGCGCATGGCGCGCAGCTGGGCGTGGATGAATTCAATCGCACCGATGTCCACGCCCCGCGTGGGCTGGCCCACCAGCAGCACCTTGGGCGACTGGCCGATCTCGCGCGCCAACACCAGCTTTTGCTGGTTGCCACCGGAGAATTTGGAGCTCACCAGGTCCGGGTCGCGTGGGCGCACGTCGAAGCGCTCCATCATGGCCGCCGTGGCCGTGCGCATGGCGCCGTGGCGCATCCAGCCCCCGGCGCTGCTGTATGCGGGCAAGGCCTCGTAGCCCAGCACCGCCGACTCCCAGGCGGCAAAGTTCATCACCATGGCGCGGGCATGCCGGTCCTCGGGCACATGGGCCAGGCCCAGGCTGCGGGCCACACCCGGCGTGAGCCACTGGTCGGGGCCGAAGCTGCTGCCACCTAGCTGGAGCTCGCCCGCACTGGGCACCAGCAAGCCGGACAAAGCCTCCAGCAGTTCGCTCTGGCCGTTGCCCGCCACGCCGGCCACGCCGACGATTTCTCCTGCGCGCAGGCTCAGGTCAAAGCCTTGCAAGCGCGTCACTTGCAGCGCGTCGCGCACCACCAGTCCGCGCACCTGCAGCAGCACCTGGCCCAATTGCGGCGGGGCATCGCCCTGGCGCCCCATATTCACCTTGCGCCCCACCATGGCTTCGGCCAGGATCTCCACCGAAGCCTGGGCAATCGCACATTCGTGCACCACGCGCCCGCTACGCATGACGGTGACCTGGTCGCACAGGCGCATCACTTCCTTGAGCTTGTGGGTGATCAGCAAGATGGTGGTGCCCTGCGTGCGCAGACGTGCCAGCACCTCAAACAGTTGCTCGGTTTCCTGCGGGGTCAGCACCGCAGTCGGCTCATCCAGGATCAAAATCTTGGCGCCGCGGTACAGCGCCTTCAAAATTTCCAGGCGCTGGCGGTCACCCACGGAGAGCTGGTCCACCGTGGCGTCGAGATCCACATGCAGCCCGGTAGATTGCATTAGCGCGCCCAGCTTGCCGCGCACGATGCTCTCGGCTTTGCTCAGCAGTGCATTGGGCTCTGCACCCAGCATGACGTTTTCCAACGCGGTCAGCGTATCGACCAGCATGAAGTGCTGGTGCACCATGCCAATGCCCAACGCAATGGCTTCATGCGCATTGCGGATGCGTGCCGGTTGGCCAAAGACTTCGATGCTGCCGCTGTCGGCGCTGTAGAAGCCATACAGGATGGACATCAGCGTGCTTTTGCCCGCGCCGTTCTCGCCCACGATGCCGTGCACCGTGCCAGAACGCACGCGCAAGTCCACGCCATCATTGGCCCGCACAGCGCCAAAACGCTTGCTGATGCTCGCCATGTGCACAGCGGTCGCGTCCACCACAGGAGATTGTTGGGTTGTCATGAAAATCCGAGATGCCAGGAATGCGCGATTCCCCCTTCCAGAGAACCCGTGGAACCGGCTTAGCCGGGCCACTGGGTTCGCCCCCTGCAGGGGGTTGGCGGAAACGCGCAGCGTGTAGCCTGGGGGGGAACCTACTTACAAGCGTTGGCCGTCATGTAGTCCACGACCTTGATCTTACCGCTGACGATGTCTGCCTTGGCGGCATCGACCTTCTTCTTCATCGCGGGCGTCACCAGCTTGGCGTTGAACTCGTCCATGGCATAGCCCACGCCGTCTTCCTTCAAGCCCAGGGAAGTCACACCGGCCTTGTAGTTCTTCAGGATGTTGTACACCGCCACGTCCACGCGCTTGACCATGGAGGTCAGCATGGTGCCGGGCTGCACATAGTTCTGGTTGCTGTCCACACCGATGGCGAGTTTGCTGGCATCCTTGGCCGCCTGGTACACACCAATGCCGGTGCCGCCCGCAGCACCGAACACCACGTCAGCGCCCTTGGCAAACTGGGACTTGGTCAGCTCGCCGCCACGGCCTGGGTCGTTCCAGGCGGCGCCGGTGGTGCCGGTCATGTTCGCAAAGGTTTCCACCTTGGGGTTCGCGTACTTGGCACCTTGTTCATAGCCGCACTGGAATTTGCGGATCAGCGGAATGTCCATGCCGCCCACGAAGCCGACCTTGGCGGTCTTGCTGGCTTCTGCGGCCAACATGCCGACGAGGAAGCTGCCTTCGTGCTCCTTGAACACAACAGACTGCACGTTCGGTGCGTCCACCACATCATCGATGATGGCGAATTGCAGCTTGGGGAATTCCTTGGCCACCTTGGTCAAGGCGGACGCCTGGCTGAAGCTCAGACCAATGATGGGGCTGGCGCCACGCTCTGCCATGCGGCGGATAGCCTGCTCGCGCTGGGTTTCGTTGGCGACTTCGAATTCAAGGTAGGTCTTGCCAGTTTCCTTTTTCCAGCGCTCCATACCGTCGTAGGCCGACTGGTTGAAGGACTTGTCGAACTTACCGCCCAGGTCATAAATGATGGCGGGCTCGGCCCAGGCCGACAGGGCGGAGAAAAGCGCAACGGCGAAGAAGCTGAGTTTGAGAGAAGTTTTCATAGGTATATCCGTGGTGGGTTTTGATGGTGAAAAAAGCCTTGCAGAGGGTCCGGGCGCAACACGCCAGGTCGGCCCCATCCAGCAGGAACTGTGCCCATGGGCAGGGCGATAGAGAGCTTTACGCGACATCTTTGGTCCGATACGTCCTCCTTGTGCGCCTGGTGGCGCGGGTTGGCAATTACACAAAACCGGTAAACGGCATGCCGCCCGGTTGGATCCAGTTGCTGACAGGGTAGGCGGCTTGGCCGCTGACCGCATGCAAGGTATAGGCATGGCGCGACTGCGCCGAATGGTTGGGCTCCGATAGGTGCGGAAACAAGCCGTTGAACACAATCAGCGTGCCCTGGCGGACTTCCAGCCACTCCAGCGCCTCCATGTCCCAGTCTAGGCTTGCCGGCAATGGTTCCAACTGCAGCGCGCCACTGGTCTGCCGGCGGAACACCTGCTTCAGCCCGCTGCGCTGCCCACCCGGAACACCGCCCAGGCAGCCATTGCCGCGGTGCGCGTCTTCGATGGCGAACCAGAAGCCGACCACCGACTGCGGCTCGGTGTACAGATAGGTTGCATCCTGGTGGCAATTGACCTCGCCGCCAATCCCCGGTTGCTTGAAGATGTACATGGACTGCACCAGCTTGGCATCCACCAGGCCCACGCCGTCGGCCACGGCCTGCAAACGTGCACCATGCGAGAACGCATGGAACACCGGGTCCAGGTCGTGCATCGCGTGACCGAGCTTATTGATGGCGCGCTCCAGCGGCACGCACAGCTGGCCTTGCGCATCGAAAGCGCCGGCTTCAAAAAAAGCCCCTATGCTGCGCGCCGAGTTCTCAAAGTAAGCGTCCTTAGCATGCCGCTGGTCGCGCGCCGAAAACACCGTGCCGGGCGCCTGGGGCGCGTGTTCGGCGACCAGCTCCAGCGCCCGCTGCTGCAAGCCCTGGCATTGCGCCTCCGGCACAAAGTCCTCCAGTACCAGCACGCCGTCGCGCGCATAGGCTGCGCGGGCCTCAATGGACAGGCCCAGGGCCTCGTCAAAACGACAGCGGTAGACCATGGCCGATCAGGCGACGCGCTGCTGGTAGGCGACGGCAATTGCCGCGGCCAGCCGCGCGTTGTTCAGCACCAGCTGGATGTTGGACGCCAGGCTGTTGCCGCCGGTGATCTCGCTGACCCGGGCCAGCAGAAAGGGGGTGGACTGCTTGCCGGCAATGCCCTGGGCCTGGGCTTCCTGCAAGGCTTGCTCGATGGCCGCATCGATGGTGGCGCGCGGCATCGCATAGGCTTCGGGGATGGGGTTGGACACCACCATGCCGCCCGGCAAGCCGATGGCCCATTGGGCCTGCATGGCACAGGCAATGGCCTCGGCGCTGTCCAGCCGGTAGTCCACCTTAAAGCCGCTATCGCGGGTGTAGAAGGCGGGTAGGTTGTCGCTCTGAAAACCCACCACGGGCACGCCATGGGTCTCCAGGTATTCAAGGGTGAGTTGCAGGTCGAGGATGGACTTGATGCCCGCACAGACCACCGCCACCGGGGTCTGCGCGAGTTCCTGCAGGTCGGCGGATACGTCGAAGCTATGGGGCGCACCGCGGTGCACGCCGCCAATGCCGCCGGTGGCAAATACCCGGATGCCAGCCATGGCCGCGATCAGCATGGTCGATGCCACGGTGGTGGCACCGGTCTGCCCGGCCGCCACGATGAACGCCACGTCGCGCCGACTGACCTTGACCACGTCGCGCCCTCCCTGGCCCAGCTGCTCGATGTCGGCCTGAGTCAAGCCAACCTTGAGCCGACCGCTCAGGATGGCGATGGTGGCCGGCACCGCGCCATGGGCGCGTACCTCAGCCTCCACCTGCAGGGCGGTAGCCACGTTCTGCGGATACGGCATGCCATGGGCAATGATGGTGGACTCCAGCGCCACCACCGGGCGCTTGGCAGCCAAGGCTACAGCCACTTCGGGGTGGATGTCCAGGAAAGGATTGGAATGCATCACAGTCTCACTTCTTCAAGGGTTCAGTTCCAGCCATTGCTGCACGCGCGCCACCGACAAGGCCGGGTCGTTGGTACCCGCCACACCCAAGGTCAAGGCCGCGCAGCCACAGGCAAAACGTACGGCCTGCCCCAGGGGCTGACCGGACATATGCATCAGACCAGCCATCAGGGCGTCGCCCGCGCCACTGGCGCTTTGCACCACCACCTCGGGCGCAGGTTGCCAGCCCTGTGCGCCCAGGGCATCGCTCCAGAATACGCCTTGCGCGCCCCAGCTCAGCACCAGCTGCTGCACGCCACGCGCATGCAACCACTGGGCCACAGCCGAGGCATCGGCGGTGGTGTCCAAAGGCAGACCGCTTAGGGCCTGGGCCTCCAGGCGATTGGGTTTGAGCAAATGCACGTGCGCCAAACTGCCGGCAATGCGCAGGCATTTATGCGTGGACACGGTATCCACATACACCGGCGCATCGCCGCTGTGCGCACACAGCCAGGCCAGGGTAGCTTCCGACAAATTGCAGTCGAACAGCAAGGCCTGGGCCACCGCCAGATCGGCAGCGTACGGCGCCAGGCGCGCGGGCGTGATGCTGTCGACGATGCCCATGTCGTTGACGGCCACCGCCATATCGCCATCGGCGCCATGCACCGACAAATAGCTGGACGTCGCCTGCCCCGGCAGTACCCAGCAGCTCCGCATATCCACACCTGCGGCCGACGTGGCCTGGAGCAGGCTGTGGCCGGGAGCGTCGTCGCCCAGCGCAGTGAATAAGCGCGTGGGATGGCCCAGGCGCGCCAGGTTCTCCGCCACGTTGCGGGCCACGCCGCCCGGCGCATAGCGGATCCGGCCAGGGTTGGAGTCGCCCAGCACCAGGCTGCGCGCGCTATGCCCGGCAATGTCCATATTCGAGGCGCCGACGGCCAGCATGTAGCTCATGGCTGCAGGCCGCAGCCGCGCAGCACCAGCGACACCACATGCTCAGAGGCACGGCGGTGGTCGGCCTTGCCCAGACTGGTGCGGCCCAGCACAGCGCTGACCTGCACGTCAAAGTCGGCATAGGTCTGGGTTGCGGCCCAGATGGTGAAGAACAGATGCGTGCTGTCCACCGGCGGCATCTTGCCCTCGGCAATCCACTGGTCGATGACCGCGGCTTTGGCCTTGACGGTGGCGCGCAACTCGGTGGCCAGCAGCTGCTTGACGAAGGAGGCGCCATGCAGCAGCTCGTTGGCCCAGACCTTGGAGGCATCGGGCCGCGCCGCCGACAAAGCCATCTTGCTGCGGATGTAGTCGCCAATCGCCTGGGCCGGGTCGGCCTCGGGCGTGATGCCGTGCGTGGGCGCCAGCCAGTCGTCCAGAATGCGGGCCAGCACCGCGCGGTACAGCGCCTCCTTGTTGCCAAAGTAGTAGTGCAGATTGGCCTTGGGCAGGCTCGATTCCTCGGCGATTTGGGCCATGGTGGCGCCGCTGAAACCCGCCCCCGCAAAGACACGCTCTGCGGCGGCGAGGATCAGGCCCTCGTTGGCCTGGCGGATCTGGCCCTTGGCCTCCGCCGAAAGAGGTCCGGCTACCTTCACTTCTTGGTCGCGGCGTCCCACACCACGTGGCTCATGGCGGCATTGCCAGGGTCTTTCTTGATCACCGGCGCGCTGCCGCCCGACATCAGTACCTTGACGGTGCGCTCATAGGCGGCGGGCTCCAGATAGCCCATCTTGGGGCCGTTGGCGGTGGTAATGAGCTTGGCCACATTTTCCATCTGGCGCTTCTGCACGGCCAGGGTGGCGCTGCCCGACATGTCGTTGGACACCACGATCTTGGCGGCTTCTTCGGGGTTCTTCACCGCGTCGTTCCAGCCCTTGAAGGTAGCCTTCAAGAACTTGCCCATGCGGGCCACGAAGGCCGGGTCTTTGAGCTTGGATTCGAGCACATACAGGCCGTCTTCCAGCGAGGCTACGCCCTGGTCTTCGTAGAAGAAGGTGACCAGGTCGCTCTCTTTCACGCCGGCGTCGATGATCTGCCAGTACTCGTTGTAAATCATGGTGGACACACAGGCGGCCTGGTTCTGTAGCAGCGGGTCGACGTTAAAGCCCTGCTTCAGCACCTTGATATCGGTGTCGGGCTTGAAGCCCAGCTTGCCCATCCAATTCAGGAACGGGTATTCGTTGCCGCCGTACCAGACGCCCAGGGTTTTGCCCTTCAGGTCCTTCGGGCTGGTTACGCCACTGGCCTTCTTGCAGGTCAGCATCAGGCCGGAGCGGTTGAACACTTGGGCGATGTTCACCAACGGCACGCCGGCTTCGCGCGCGGCCAAGGCGTCGGGCATCCAGTTGACGATGACGTCGGCGTTGTTGCCGGCAATCACCTGCACCGGCGAGATGTCCGGGCCGCCGGGCTTGATGGTCACGTCCAGTCCCTCAGCCTTGTAGTAGCCCTTGGCCGCTGCCACGTAGTAGCCGGCGAACTGGGCTTGCGGCACCCATTTCAGCTGCACGGTAACCTTCTCTTGCGCCTGGGCGGCGAGGCTGCCAACCGCGAGCGCGGCGGCCAGCAGGCATTGACTCAACTTGGACAGTTTTTGCATCAAATACTCCTAGGTGGGGAAAGTTATTTATCGAGACCGAACCGATGGATGCCAGAACGCAAAGCGCCGCTCCAGCTGCACCAACAACGCATAGGCCACCGACCCGGTGATGGCGGCAACCACAATCGCGCCCCACACTAGCGGCATATGCATCTTGGCCGCCTCGGTGGAAATGCGAAAACCCAGGCCGGCAGTGGGCGAGCCAAAGAATTCGGCAACGATGGCGCCGATCAGCGCCAGCGTGGCATTCACCTTCAGTGCACCGAAGATAAAGGGCAAGGCACTCGGCAGGCGCAGCGAAAACAGGGTCTGGCCGTAGCTGGCGGCGTAGCTGTACATCAGCTCGCGCTCCAGCTTGCCCGCGGCCTTCAGACCTGCCAGGGTGGACACCAGCATCGGGAAGAAGGTCATCAGCACCACCACCGCCGCCTTGGACTGCCAGTCAAAGCCAAACCACATCACCGCAATCGGTGCCACACCGACCAGGGGCACGGTGCTGGTCAGCGAGGCAATCGGCAGCAGGCCGCGCTGCAGGAAGGGCAGCCGGTCAATCGCCACCGCCACCGCAAAGCCCAGGCCGCAGCCAAGCAGCCAGCCAGTGACGACCGACTTGAGCACGGTCTGCACAAAATCCTGCCGCAGCACCGGCCAGCCCTCGGCCATCGCCGCGACGATGAACGACGGCGCCGGCAGCAGCACCCGCGGCACCTCGTAAGCCGTCACCAGCAGCTGCCAAAAGTACAGCAGCCACAGGCCAAACAGCCCGGCGGTCAGCAAGCCATAAATCGGCCGGCCGTCCAAAGCGGCACAGGCGCGCACGCTCCAGCCGGCGAACAATAGCAGCAACAAAAATCCAGGCAAAAATAAGCCGCTAGCGCTGGATATACCTGCGGGAGTAGCTATAAAAATAGCAGCAAACAACGCACTGACCAACACCAGCACCCCCACGGCTTGCGGGCTGCGCGCCGTCATGCCCGCACTCCAAAGCGGCGCAGCACCAGGCGCTCCACGCCCAGCACCACCGCTGTCAGGCCCAGGCCCAGCAATGCCGACATCAGCAAAGCCGACCAGATGGCGACCGTGGTGCCGTAGTACGCGCCCAGCAGCAGCTGGGCGCCCAGGCCGGCCGGGGCGCCGGTGGGCAGCTCGGCCACCATGGCCCCCACCAGGCCGGCCGCAATGCCGACGCGCAGCGCGGGGAACAGAAATGGCAACGCGGCGGGCAGGCGCAGCAGCCAAAAGGCCTGCCAGGGAGAGGCCGCGTAGGTGTAGAGCAGCTCGGTGTCGATCTGCTGAGGCGAACGCAGGCCTTGCACCATGGCCACAGTGACCGGGAAGAAGCATAAATACATGGCGATCACCGCCTTGGGCCAGACGCCGGAGAAGCCCAGGCTGCCCAGGATGATCAGCACGATGGGCGCAATCGCCAACACCGGAATAGTTTGCGAGGCGACGATCCACGGCATCACGGCTTTGTCCAGAGTCCGCGAATGCACGATGCCGGCCGACAGCAGCAGGCCGAACAGCGTGCCCATGGCAAAGCCCAGCAGGCTGGAGTGGGCGGTGACGGCCACGTGGTACAGCAGATTGCGCGGCGAATCCACCGGCCAGTCGACCAGGCTGGACCAGAAGTCCAGCGCCACCTGCTGCGGCGCGGGCAGTACCGGGCGCTGCATGGACAGCGTGGTCTGCACCAGGTCGGTGAAGCTCCAGGCCGTGCCGCGCGGCGCCAGCACACGCTCGATAGCCCCAGGCGCGTTCAGCCAGACGGCCCCCGCATACCAAAGACAAATCAGCGCCAGCAGCACACTGGCTACGGGGAGTCCGCTATCGAAAGCGGAGCTGCGCTTAATGGTGGCCATCGGCCAGCGACTCCCGCACCGCGTGCGCCAGGGCCATGAATTCGGGCGTGTCGCGCAGGCCCAGGTGGCGCTCGTCGGGCAAGGTGGAATCGATCAGCTTGACGATGCGGCCCGGCCGCGGCGACATCACCACGATGCGGGTCGACAAATACACCGCCTCGGCAATCGAATGGGTGACGAAGATCACGGTGCGGCGCTCGCGTTGCCACAGCTGCTGCAGCTGCTCGTTGAGGCGATCCCGGGTGATTTCGTCCAGCGCGCCGAAAGGCTCGTCCATCATCAGGATGCGCGGCTCGAAGGCCAGCGCCCGGGCGATGGACACCCGCTGCTGCATGCCGCCGGACAGCTGCCAGGGGTATTTCTTCTCGAAACCCTTGAGGCCTACGCGCTCCAGCTGCTCCATGGCGATGCGTTGGCTGTCGGCCTTGCCGCGGCCCTGGATCTGCAGCGGCAGCACCACATTGGCCAGCACCGTGCGCCAGGGGAACAACGCCGGGGCCTGGAATACATATCCATAGGACCGCGCCAGGCGCGCCGCATGCGGACTGACGCCGTTGACCAGCATGCTGCCGGAGCTAATGGGTTCCAGGTCGGCAATCGCCCGCAGCAGCGTGGTCTTGCCGCAGCCCGAGGGGCCGATCAGCGAAATGAACTCGCCTTGCCGCACCGTGAGATCGATGTCTTGCAGCGCGTGTACCGGCGCGTCGGCCGCGGCGTAGACCACATTCGCCTGGCGCACCTCCACGGCAAGCGCCGCCGGCACGGCAGCAGCGATAGCCCCGGCGGGCAGGTCAGATGGTTTCATAGGCACAGAACAGCGTAGGACCAGACATAAAAACCCACTATAAAGCTAACCAAACGGTCAGCTTCTTGGGGTTTAAGCTAGTTCTATGCCAATTTTTTTCGGCTATCTGCACCGATGGGGTGCAGGCAGCGGCCCGTTGCCGCGCGGGACATCAGCGGCTTTGCATCGGCGCCTGCGGCCTTTCCTGTTCCGACTGGTGCATTTCAGCCCCGCGGCGGCCGATCTCGATAAGCTCGGGCAGGACGCTGGTGAACGCATGGACAGCCATGGGGTCGAAGTGCGTGCCCGATGCCGCGTGGATGTAGTCCACAACCCGCTCCATCGGCCAGGCTTCTTTGTAGGGCCGGCGCATGCTGAGCGCATCCAACACATCGGCCAAGGCCACGATCCGCGCCGACTTGGGGATGTCCTGCCCTTGCAGTCCATCGGGGTAGCCACTGCCGTCCCAACGCTCGTGGTGGCGCAAAGCGATCTCGGCCGCCAGCTGGAATACCGGGGCCTTGCTCTTGCTCAAAATCTCATAACCAATCTGGGAATGGGTCTTCATGGTGTCCCATTCCTCGGCGGTCAACGGCCCCGGTTTGCGCAGAATCTTATGGGGTACGCCCAGCTTGCCGGTATCGTGCATGGGTGCGGCCAGCTCCAGCCGGGCGCAGCTTTCGGCGTCCCAACCACAGGCCTGGGCAATCACCCGCGCATAGGCGGCCATGCGCCAGATGTGGGAGCCGGTGTCGCTGTCGTTGTAGTGGCCGGCCTGGCCCAGCATCAGCACCGCATCGCGGTGGCTTTGCTCCAGCGCCGCCGCCCGCACCAGAGACAAATGGGCCGCCACACGGGCCCGCACAATGGGCGGCGACACTGGCTTGGCGATGTAGTCCACGGCGCCGGCCTCAAAGCCCGCGGCTTCATGCACCAGGTCGGTGTAGGCGGTCACGAAAATCACCTGCGTGGTGTGGGTGGTGTCCAGCTGTTTGATGCGCCGGCACAGGTCATAGCCATTGGTGTCGGGCAGGCCGATGTCCAGCAGCACCAAGGCGGGCTGGTGCTTCACCACGGCGGCCAGAGTTTCATCTCCGTTGCGGGCAAACGCCAGGGAGTAGGAGTCCTGCAGGATGCTGCGCATGATGGCCAGATTGCCCGGCTCGTCATCCACCACCAAAATAGTCGGTAGGAACACGGTCTACTCCTTGAATCTGACGCCATGCGCCTGGGCAAGCTTGCGGGTGTGCACTTCCGCGCCGCGGAAATCAAAGTCCCGCACGGCCTCCTGGATCGCAGCCAGCTCCGAGGCCGGCAGGATGGACGAAAGCTGTGCCAGGATCGCCTCTGTGGGCGTGGGGTTGTCGGTATCCAGGGCTGCCAACAAAGCCTCCAGCTGCGGGGCGAGTGCATCCACCACTTCAGGCGCAGCGGGTGCGCTGGGCGGCGGCGGCATCTCCACCGCGACCGCCAGGGGCGCAAACCGTTCCACCGCCTCGATAGCCAGCCGCAAAGCCGCATCCAGGCGCGACAACACGCCGGTCGCGTCATAGCCGGAGAGAAGAATCCGCTCGGCTTCCTCGGCGAGCCTCTGCGTATCAGGCAAGGCCATATTGGCCGCCACACCCGACAACTTATGGGCCAGAGCAGCCGCCGCATCATGCTGATCCAGCGCCAGGCAGGCGTTCATCTCTTCCACGGCCCGGCGGTAGGTATCCACAAAGCGCCGCAGATAGGTCTTGTAGACCTTCAGGTCGGTCCATATGCGCAAGCCCTTGCCCACATCGATGACCGATAACTCGGTGGGCGCATCCTGCACCAGGGGCTCGGGGGCCAGCGGCAGGAGCGCGCCGGGCTCTGAAGGGGCCGCATCGGGGCTGGCACGGCGGCGCAGGCGCTGGATCAGGGCGATAGTGCTCGGCACGTCAAAGGGCTTGCTGATGAAGTCCGTCATACCCGCGGCGTAGGCAGCCTCTTGCTGTGACTTGAAGGCGCCCGCGGTCAACGCCACGATGGGCAGGTTGTGGAACTGCGGCAACAAGCGCAATTGGCGCGTGGCCTCGATGCCGTCCATCACCGGCATTTGCACATCCATCAGCACCAGGTCCACGGCATCGGGCTGGGCCTTTAACCAGTCTAGCGCGGCCTGGCCGTGCTCCGCCAAGGACACGGTGGCCCCCTGGTCGGACAGAATCCGCTGCGCCACTTCGCGGTTGATTTCGCTGTCGTCCACCACCAGCACCCGCAAACCGGCCAGGCTCGGGCTGTTGACCTGGCGCAACGCGGCGGGCAGGCCGGCGGCAGCAGAACGCCGGCGCTGCGCCTCGATTACCGCATTGAACAAAGTCGAGCTGGTGACCGGCTTGCTCAGAATCGCGTCCACCATGTCCACGCCGGGCTGCATGGCCAGGCTGGACAGCGAATAGGCGGTGGCCATGATCACAATCGGGCACAGTTCCTGGGGCATGCCCTCGCGGATGGCACGCACCGTGGCCAGGCCGTCCAGGCCGGGCATCTTCCAGTCGAGCACCACGACATTCGGCAGCTTTTCACGCGAGGCTTCCAGCACCTGGGCCAGCACCGCCTCACCAGAATGCACGCCATGCACCTGCCAGCCCAGGCGCTGGGCAATCGAGACCACAGCGTCGAGAGCGACATCGCTGTCGTCGGCCACCAGCGCATCCACATGCACCATGTCGGGCGAAGAGGCGTCAGCCATATCGCTCTGCCGCAATGGCAAGGTGAACCAGAACTCGCTGCCGCGCCCGGGCGTGCTGGTCACCCCAATCTCGCCGCCCATCAGCTGCACCAGCTGGCGGCAGATCGCCAAGCCCAGCCCGGTGCCGCCAAAGCGCCGGGTGGTCGAGCTGTCGGCCTGGGTGAATGCCGAAAACACATTGGCTTGCAGCTCCGGCGGGATGCCTATACCCGTGTCTTTGACCGAGAAGCGCACCATGGGCGACTCCTGTATCTCGGGCACCAGCTCGACCCGCACCTCCACCTGCCCCGCATGGGTGAACTTGATCGCATTGCCCGTCAGATTGACCAGCACTTGCTCCAGCCGCAAGGCATCGCCCTGCAGATTCGCCATGGCTGCGGGCAGTGGGTGGATGACGAGCTCTATGTTTTTATCGCCAGCGGCGATGCCCATGGTGGTCGCCAGGTTGTCCACAACGTCGCCCAGTCGGAACGGCGCATGCTCCAGCAGCATGTGGCCGGCTTCGATCTTGGAGATATCCAGGATGTCGTTGATGATGCCCAGTAGCGAACGGCCCGACACCCGGATCTTGCGCACCATGTCCTGGGCCCCAGCATCCAGGCGCGACTGCTCCAGCAGGTAGGCCAACCCCAGAATGGCATTCAGGGGCGAACGTATCTCGTGGCTCATATTCGCCAGGAACTCGGCCTTGCTGCGGTTCGCGGCCTCGGCGGCATTACGGGCCTCCAGCATCTCAGCCTCGGCCAGCTTCTGGGCCGAAATATCCTGTGCAAACACCAGGGTGGCAGGCCCGTCTGCCAGCACCACCCGGGTGGTGGTTTTGAAAACCGGCACCCGGCGGCCATCCTTGCCCACGCCAACGGCTTCAAACATCAGGTCGGTGTGAGAATCCTGCTGGATCAAGGCCTCTTGCTCTTGCAAGACCTGACGGGACTCGTCGGAAACCATCTCGCTCCAGGGAATGCCGGTGAGGTCATCGCTCTCCGTAAAGCCATGCAGGGTCCGGTACCGCGGATTGCAATACACAATCAGACCAGCCCGCAGAATCGCAATCGCCAGCGGCGCATCCTCGATCAGGGTGCGGAACCGGGCCTCGCTTTCCCGCAGTGCATGGGTCAGCAGACGCTCAGAAACATCTTTGCAGGTCACGATGAGCAGCTCGATAGCGCCTGAGGCTTCGCGGATCGGCGCGGTGCTGAGCTCCACAAAAACCGACTTGTCGGAGTCCCGGCGGCGGATTTCCATCTGCATGTCGCGCACAAACTCACCTCGCAAGCCGCGCCGGCTGGGCCATTGGTCGGGATGTACCGCATCTCCGTTGGGTAGCACCGCGTCCACGCTGGCCAGCACCTCATCAAACGGCGTGTCCACGTCAAACAGCCCGAGCATGGTCCGCCCTTCACGGTTGATGCGGGCGATCCGGTGCTGGGGATCGAACACGAACACCGCGTCGTTCATGTTTTCAAACACGGCCTGCAATTCGTTACGGGTGCGGATCACCTCCTGCTCGGCGGTCTTGGCCGCCGTAATGTCCATGTGCGTCCCCATGATGGTGACGGCCTGGCCCTGTGCATCGCGCTCAATCGCCTGGGCCCGCCCGAGAATCCAGACCCAATGGCCCAGCCGGTGCTGTATGCGGTAGATCACTTCATAGAAGGGCACACTGCCGTCCATGCAGCCAATCCGCGCCGCGTTATAGGCGGGCATGTCATCGGGGTGGATACGGCGACGCCAGAACTCCGGGTCATCCTGCAGGTCCGTCATGTCGTAACCCAGCATGGCCCGCGAGTTCTCATCGAATGTGCGCGTCCCGGTCGGCGCATGGAAGCTCCACAGCCCGAGATTGGCACCACGCAACGCCAGCTTCAACCGGTCGGCGGCTTCCAGCCGCTCTTGGTCGCGCTCCAACGCCAGGACCTCTAGGCGGGTGCGCCGGGTCTGCATCCAGTACAGACCGCCACAGCACAGCAACACCAGCGTGGCATAAAACAGGCCGTAAACGGTGGCCTGGGTTTGCAATGGCCGCGCAATCGCAGAGATTTCACGGCTCAAACCGATCACCAGTGCCTTGTCCATTTCCAGCACCGCTGGCTGGATAGTCCGCAAGGCCATCACCCGCTGCTCCCCCGCAGCGTAGGCCGCGCCGGTCAGCACGCTGGCCGTCTGGCCACTCTGCCGATGCCGGTTAAAAAAGAAGCCGGGCTGGTTGAGGTTGGTGCCGTCAATATTGCGCTTGCGCGGAAAATTCAGCACCTGCTGGCCATCGCCATGCACCACGAAGCCCCATACATCGGGTGCATACATGGTCGGCCGGAAGATGCCGGTGAAATATTCCGGGTCGAGCGTCGCCACCAGCACGCCGGCAAACACACCGTCCACCCCTACCACCACCCGGGTAGCCGAAATGACCAGGTCATTCATGATGGAGGTGTAGGGCGCCGACAAATACAGCTTGTGCGCATCCGGCTTGTCCCGGGCCAGCTTGAAGTAATCGCGGTGGGCCAGGTTCAGGCCGATCAAATCGGTCCGGCTGGCGGCGATGACCTCGCCATTGGCGTCCAGCATAGCGACCGCGCGCAGGCCGGGAACCGCCACGCCCAAGGCCCGCAAGCGCCGCGAAATGTCCGACACCGGCCCCACCACGCCCGGGCTGTCCACGTAATCCTGCAGCACGCCGGTCAAAGCCAGATTGGTCGCCGCCAGGTTGCGCTGGATCTCGTAGGCAATCACATCGGCCTGCACCTGCAAACGGTTGCGTTCGCTGGTGTCCACTCTGTCCACCGCGGTGAAGTGCACGTAGATCACAAAAAGCCCCACCAGCGAGAGTCCGGCAAGCAACAGCAGCCATTCAGACCGTTTTCGCCGTGGCCCCGGGCGCGCAATGTGAGTTGACATTCAACCCATGCTAGCTACTTTATGTAACAGACACAATCATCCGTGCACTCCAACGCCTTATGCGTTGGTTTCGCATCCCCCATTTGCATGAAAAATGGAAAGGTTCCGCGCCCCGAATACAAAAACCCCGAAAGCGATGGGCTAGTCGGGGTTTTGCGGGGGCGGCCTCTGCGGGAGAGTTCCGTCTTTAGAACGGGATATCGTCGTCCATGTCATCAAAGCCACTGGACGCGCGGGCCGCAGGTGCTGGCGCAGCTGGGCGCTGCATGGGCGGTGGCGCGGGACGGCTGGTAGGGGCTGCAGCAGGTGGACGGCGCGCGGGTGGCGGGCTGTTGTCATAGCCACCGTCGTCGTAGCCACCGTCATTGCCACCGCCCTGGGGGCCGCCCATGCCCTGGCGGCTGCCCAGCATGGTCATTTCGCTGGCGACGATTTCGGTAATCGACTTCTCCATGCCCGATGCGTCGTTGTATTTGCGGCTGCGGATTGAGCCTTCCACGTACACCTGTGAGCCTTTACGCAGGTATTGTTCGACGATGCCGGCCAAGCCGCCACGGAACACCACACGGTGCCATTCGGTGGCTTCGCGGCGTTCACCGGTTTGCTTGTCTTTCCAGGTTTCGGTGGTGGCAATGGTGACATTGGCCACCCGGTCGCCGCTGGGGAAGGTGCGCACTTCGGGGTCGCGGCCCAGGTTGCCGACAATGATGACTTTGTTAACGGATGCCATGGTGAATTCCTTTTGAGGGGGTAGATTATGCGGGCACTTTGGCCGGAGCCCGCATGGGCCATGCGACGGCAAGCCAAGCCAGCATAGCCAGCCCGCTGGCCAGAAACAGGCCGTGGGGGCCCCAGATTTTCAGCAAAGTCCCCCCGACCAGGCCGCCCACAAAGAAACCTAGCGACTGCAACGTGTTGTACACCCCCAGTGCGCTGCCCCGCACATGCGCCGGCGCCAAACGCGAAGCCAGGCTCGGCTGGCTGGCTTCCAGCACGTTGAAGCCGCAGAAGAACAAAAATAGCAAGCCGGCCAACATGCTGATCTGCGGCGTGTCAACCAGCAGGAACAAGCCGATCTGCACCAACCCAATCAACCCGATCGCCAGCAGAAACACCGCCCGCAGATAGCCCCGGCGCTCCAGCGGGAACAGGCTACCGCCCATCACCAGAAACGAGCCGAGCACCGCCGGCAGGTACACCCACCAGTGCTGCGCCTTGTCCAGCCCGGCCTGTACCAGCAAGGCCGGTACGGCCATCCACATTGCCAGCTGCACCGCATGCAGCACGAAGACCCCGAAATTCAGGCGCAGCAGGCCGGCGTGCGACAGCACCTCGCTGAGCTTGCCGCGCGGCTGGTTCTTGTGCTGTAGCGGCTCGGCGGGCACCACCCAAAACACCACCGCCACGCCGGCCAACGCCAGGCTGCCGGTCAGGGCGAACAATCCGTTCAAGCCCACCAGCGCTGCCAGCGCCGGCGCCAGCACCAGCGACAAGGCGAACATCAGCGCAATGCTGCTACCCACCAGGGCCATGGCCTTGGTACGCACTACATCCCGGGTCTGGTCGGCAAGCAGCGCCGTCACGGCGGCCGACACAGCGCCCGCACCCTGCACGCTGCGGCCGATCATCAGGCCGGTCAAACTATCGGCCATCGCGGCCATGAAGCTGCCCAGTGCAAACAGCAGCAAACCCAGCACGATGATCCGTTTGCGCCCAAATCGGTCCGAGGCCATGCCGAAGGGCAGCTGCAGCAGGCCTTGCGTCAGCCCGTAAATCCCCATGGCCAAACCCACCTTGGCCGGATCGTCACCACCGGGGAACTTGGTAGCCTCCAGCGCAAACACCGGAAGCACCAGAAACAAACCCAGCATGCGCAGCGCAAAAATCGTGGCCAACGACAGGCTGGAGCGCAGCTCCAGCGGCGTCATGGCAGCAGACGCCGCGGGCGAGGCCGCAGAGGGGGCGGGAGTGGGGGAAATAGAGGCAGAGGGTTGAGACACGCAGGACACCGTAGACCGTAGGCAAGCACAAACTCTGCGATTGTCTATCATGGCGGGTTACCCCTAAGCCGGCACTACTTTGAATCAAGCCCTTTCCGATGCCTCTTTTGAAGGCACCTACCTGCGCAACGCCTTGCAGCTGCAGCGCATCAGCATCCGCGGTGCGCGTACCCACAACCTGAAAAACATCGACCTGGACATCCCGCGCAACCAGCTGGTGGTGATCACCGGCCTGAGCGGCTCGGGCAAGTCCAGTCTGGCGTTCGACACCTTGTACGCCGAAGGCCAGCGCCGCTATGTGGAAAGCCTGAGCACCTACGCCCGCCAGTTCCTGCAGCTGATGGATAAGCCGGATGTGGACCTGATCGAAGGCCTGAGCCCGGCCATCTCCATTGAACAAAAGGCCACCAGCCACAACCCGCGCTCCACCGTGGGCACGGTGACCGAGATCCACGACTATCTGCGCCTGCTGTTTGCCCGCGCCGGCACGCCCTACTGCCCCGACCACGACCTGCCCCTGCAGGCCCAGACGGTGAGCCAGATGGTGGATGCCGTGCTGGCCCTGCCGGTGGATACCCGCCTGATGGTGGTGGCCCCCATCGCCCGCGAGAAGAAGGGTGAATACGCCGACGTGTTTGCCGATATGCAGGCCCAGGGCTATGTGCGCTTTCGGGTGGACGGCGAAACCTTCGAGTTCGACGCGCTGCCCAAGCTGAAAAAAACCGAGAAACACAATATCGACGTGGTGATAGACCGTGTCAAAGTGCATGGCGATACCGAACCGCAAGCCATGGCCGCCCAACGGCAGCGCCTGGCTGAAAGTTTCGAGGCCTCGCTGCGGCTGGCCGAGGGCAAGGCTATCGTGGTGGAGATGACCTCGGGCCAGGAACACCTGTTCAACGCCAAGTTCGCCTGCCCCATCTGCAGCTATTCCATCAGCGAGCTGGAGCCGCGGCTGTTCTCGTTCAACTCGCCCGTGGGGGCCTGCCCGGCCTGCGACGGCCTGGGTGCGCAGGAGCTGTTCGACCCGACCCGGGTGGTGGCGTTTCCATCGCTGAGCCTGGCCAGCGGTGCCATCAAGGGCTGGGACCGGCGCAACGCCTACTACTTCGCCATGCTGGAAAGCCTGGCCAAGCACTACAAGTTCGACATCGAACAGGCCTTTGAGAGCCTGCCCGCCGAGGCCCAGCATGCGCTGCTGCACGGCTCGGGCAGCGAAGACATCAAGTTCAGCTACGTGATGGATTCAGGCGCCTCCCAAGGCAAGAAGGTCAGCAAGAAGCATCCGTTCGAGGGCATCATCCCGAACATGGTACGGCGCTACCGCGAGACCGACTCGAACCTGGTACGCGAAGACCTGGCCCGCTACCGCACCACCCAGCCATGCAGTACCTGCAACGGCTCGCGGCTGCGGCGCGAAGCCCGGCACGTAAAGGTGGGCGAAGGCGCGCAAGCCCGCGCCATCTTCGAGATCAGCCACACCACTTTGCGCGAGGCCTTTGCCTATTTCAGCCAGTTGAAGATGAGCGGCGCCAAGGGCGAGATCGCCGACAAGATCGTGCGCGAAATCGGCCTACGGCTGAAGTTCCTGAACGACGTGGGCCTGAACTACCTGAGCCTGGACCGCAGCGCCGAAACACTGAGTGGTGGCGAGTCGCAGCGCATCCGCCTGGCATCGCAAATCGGCTCCGGCCTGACCGGCGTGATGTACGTACTGGACGAGCCCAGCATCGGCCTGCACCAGCGCGACAACGACCGCCTGATCGCCACCCTGCAGCACCTGCGCGACATCGGCAACAGCGTGCTGGTGGTCGAGCACGACGAAGACATGATGCGCGCCGCCGACCATGTGATCGACCTCGGCCCCGGCGCCGGCATCCATGGTGGCCGCATCATGGCCCAGGGCACGTTCGACGAAGTCAAGGCGAACCCAGATTCACTCACGGGCCAGTACCTGGCGGGCACCTTGAAAATCGAAGTGCCGAAGGAGCGCCACAAGCAGACCCAGCCGGCGCCCGGCGAAGGCTGGCTGTCCATCATCGGCGCCAGCGGCCACAACCTGAAGAAGGTGAATGTGGACATTCCCGTGGGCCTGTTCACATGCGTCACCGGCGTGTCCGGCTCGGGAAAATCCACCTTGGTCAACGACACGCTGTACACCGCCGTGGCGCGCCAGCTGTACCGCGCCCATGACGAGCCGGCCGAGCACGAGGAAATCATCGGTATCGAGCAGTTCGACAAGGTGATCAACGTGGACCAGTCGCCCATCGGCCGCACGCCACGCTCGAACCCGGCCACCTATACCGGCCTGTTCACCCCGATCCGCGAGCTGATGGCCGAGGTGCCGATGGCCCGCGAACGCGGCTACGGCCCCGGCCGCTTCAGCTTCAACGTGGCAGGTGGCCGCTGCGAAGCCTGCCAGGGCGACGGCATGGTCAAGGTGGAGATGCACTTCCTGCCCGACGTGTACGTACCCTGCGACGTCTGCAAGGGCCAGCGCTACAACCGCGAAACCCTGGAAGTGCTGTACAAGGGCAAGAACATTGCGCAGATTCTGGAGCTGACGGTCGAGGTGGCCTACGAGTTCCTGAAGGCGGTGCCGACCATTGCCCGCAAGCTGCACACCCTGCTGGATGTGGGCCTGAGCTACATCAAGCTCGGCCAGTCGGCCACCACCTTGTCGGGCGGCGAAGCCCAGCGCGTCAAGCTGGCGCTGGAACTCAGCAAGCGCGACACCGGCCGCACCCTGTACATCCTGGACGAGCCCACCACCGGCCTGCACTTTGCCGATATCGCCCTGCTGCTCAAGGTGCTGCACCAGCTGCGCAGCGCGGGCAATACCATCGTGGTGATCGAGCACAACCTGGACGTGATCAAGACCGCCGACTGGCTGATCGACATGGGCCCCGAGGGCGGCGCCGGCGGTGGCACCGTGGTCGGCGTCGGCACGCCCGAGCAGATCGCCGCCAACCCGGCCAGCCACACCGGCAAATACCTGGCCCGCCTGTTGTAACCCCAGCCCCCGCTGCCGCCTCTCCGAGCGCAGCGGGCGCTCAACCTGATCCGGATCTCCCGTGCCCCAAAGCTCTTCTGTGTTCACCCACCGCAAGGTGGTGTTCCTCCTGGCCTCGCTGTGCTGTCTGCTCTGGGGCAGCGCCTACCCGGCGATCAAGAACGGCTACGCGCTGTTCCATATCGCCGCCGACGACATCCCGACCAAGCTGGTGTTTGCCGGCTACCGCTTTGCGTTTGCCGGCCTGGTGCTGCTGGCCTTTGCCGCTATCAGCCGCAAACCGGTGTTCGCCATCAAGCTGCGCACTTTCGGCCAGATGACCCTGCTGGGCCTGACGCAGACCAGCCTGCAATACGTGTTCTTCTACATCGGCCTGGCCTATGCCACTGGCGTGAAAAGCTCGATCATGAACGCCACCGGCACCTTCTTCAGCGTGCTGCTCGCGCACTTCATCTACAAGAACGACCGCCTGAGCTTCAACAAGGCGCTGGGCTGCGTGGTCGGCTTTGTGGGGGTGATGGTGGTCAACTTCCGCCCGGGCCTGCTGAGCTTCGACTTCACCCTGCTGGGAGAAGGCGCGATCGTGCTGGCGGCGTTCATCCTGTCGGCCGCCAGCATCTACGGCAAGAAGATCTCGCAGCAGGTGGATTCGGTGGTGCTGACCGGCTACCAGCTGGCCATCGGCGGCCTGGCCCTGCTGCTGATCGGCTTTGCCACCGGTGGTTCGCTGGAGGCTTTTACGCCGGTTTCCGCGGCCCTGATGCTGTACATGGTGGCGCTCACCTCGGTGGCGTTCTCGCTGTGGACGATTTTGCTGAAGTACAACCGGGTCAGCATGATCACGGTGTTCAACTTCATGGTGCCGGTATTCGGCACCCTGCTGTCGGCCCTGTTTCTGGACGAAAGCTTTCTGGAATGGAAGAACGGCGTAGCCTTGCTGCTGGTCTGCGGCGGCATCTGGCTGGTCACCAAGGAAGAAGCGCCGCGCCGCTGAAATGCAAGCGTTTTAGGGCTTTAGCGCAGATATAGCCTGCGCAAGCAGCTACATATTCAATAGCATTTGATTTAAATGAAGCGGCGCAGCAAGCCCAGCAACATAGCCGGCTGCCAGATCTGCACCGCGCGCCAGCTACGCCAAAGGAACAGACCCCGCTTGGCCCAGCGCAAGGCCGAACGCGGCTTGAACAGCATCAGGCTGCCCAGCGCCGCTGCCAGTGCCAGCGGGTGCTGGCCCAGATAAGCGACCACATCGCCCACCAGGTTGCTGACCCGGTTGCCGGCCTGGCCGACCCGCTGCAAAGGCGCCAGATCGTGCGCCAGCAAGACCCGCTGGGCGGCAATCCGCTCGACCAGCTGGGCCCGTTGCTGGGCCAGTTCAATCCGGGTTTTGGCCATGCTGGGATGCGGCTTTGAGTTGGCGCAGGTCTTCCTGCAGTTCGGCCAAGCTGCTGGCAAACACCCCGGCCGACGTCCGGCTGGATTGGCGCAGCGCCGCATAGCAAGCACCCGCCGCCGCCAAGAAGACAACGGCCAGCACCGACAACACGATCACCCGCTGCTCCCACAGCAGACTCAGCGCCAGCACCACGGCCAACAGCAGGCCCAGGCCAGCGCAGGCCACCATGGCGAGCACCAGCGCCAGCTGGCGCAGTGCCAGGTTCTTTTCGGTCAGCAGCTCGTTGCCCAGCAGCTCCAGGCGCGTCTGCGCCATTGTCAGCAGGGTGATGGGAATGCTTTTGAGCGCGGCGAAAGGGCCGCCGCCTGCGCTACGCATGGCCAGACTGCTGCCGGGGCGAAGGCTGTAGCCGCTTAACGGCGGCCAATGATCAGGCCGACCAGCAAGCCGACGGTTGCGGCTACGCCCACGGCGGTCCAGGGGGACTCGTGCACGTAGTCGTCGGTGGCGCGGGCCGCGGCCTTGGTTTTGTGGATCAACGCGGCTTCGGCATCGATCAGACGTTCGCGGGCATCGCCCAGGCGGGCCTTGACGCGGGCGCGCAGTTGGCTGATCTTGTCGCCGGCCTGGTCAGCGGTGGCGCTGAGCATTTCTTCGGCGTCGGTAATCACGGATTTGATGTCGCTGACCAATTTTTCTTGGGACTCAATGCTGGCTTGGTTGACTTTGGACATGGCGCATCTTTCTGGTGGATAAAAAGTAATTAAAGGTTAGCAGATTCGATTCGCGGATTGCGGTGCATACCGCCACGTGTTGACACTTTGAAACACTTTACCAGCCGAGTTTGCCCACGATGTTGACGTGGCTCAAAATGTCGCCCAGTCCTCCTGGTTGCCCGCGCCCGCCTTGGCCACCGCGCGCAATGGCAGGCGACGTGCAGCGCCCAGGGCCGCCGGCTTTGCCTTTGCAGCGGCCGCCGCAGGTCGTGACTGGATGGCCGTGACGCGGGCACGGGGTACGGCTGCAGCATCCCCCTGGCCCACCTTGAACACCGCCACGGCCTCCACCAAATCCTGTGCCTGGATCTTCATGCTGCTGGCCGCTGCCGCCATCTGCTCTACCAACGCGGCATTCTGCTGGGTCGTATGGTCCATCTGTGAAATCGCCTGTCCGACCTGGCTCACCCCGGTGCTTTGCTCGCTGCTGGCGGCGCTGATCTCGCCCATGATGTCGGTCACGCGGCGGATGGCGGCGACCACTTCGGTCATCGTAGTGCCCGCCTTGTCGACCAAGGCCGAACCGTGTTCGACGCGGACCACACTGTCAGAAATCAGGCTCTTGATCTCCTTCGCGGCTTCGGCTGAGCGCCCGGCCAGGTTACGCACCTCGCTGGCCACCACGGCAAAGCCCCGCCCCTGTTCGCCGGCACGCGCGGCTTCCACGGCAGCATTCAGGGCCAGGATGTTGGTCTGGAAGGCTATCCCGTCGATGACGCCGATGATGTCGGCAATCTTCTTCGAGCTGTCGTTGATGCCTTTCATGGTCTCCACCACCTCGGACACTACGGCACCGCCTTGCACCGCCACGCTGGACGCGCTCACAGCCAGCTGGTTCGCCTGACGGGCGTTGTCGGCGTTCTGCCGCACGGTGGAGCTGAGCTGCTCCATCGACGCCGCGGTCTGCTGCAGCGCGCTGGCTTGCTGCTCGGTGCGGCTGCTGAGGTCATGGTTGCCCTGGGAGATTTCGGCGCTGGCCGTGGCCACGCCGTCCGAACCCTGCCGCACGGTGCTGACCACGCCGACCAGGCTTTCCTGCATGCGCTTGAGTTGGGCCATCAGGCTGGACATATCGCCGACCTTCAGCTGGATCGGCATGGTCAGGTCGCCTTGCGCTACGGACCGCGCCAGATCGGCCGCCTGCCGCGGCTCACCGCCCAGCGCCCCCACCAGGTTGCGGGTGATCAGAAAGCCCATCACCAGCGCAGCCGCAATCGCCAGGGCACTCGCCAGCAACAGCAAACCGCGCGCCCGGTTGTAGCCACTACCCTCGTCCAACATGCTGTCCTCCCCTTGCTGGCTGGCCTTCACCAGGGCCGCCAGCAGCGGACGGCAGTCCTTGTTGATCCTGGCAATGGCTTCCTCGTTCTTGCCCTCCATCGCCAGTTTGAGAATAGCCAGGGCCACGGGCCCGTACAGCGATTCGATCCGGCCCATTTCGGCCACCATGCGTACGTCGCCGGGAAGCGGACTGGAGTTGTCCTTAAGGGCCTGGTTCAACCGGGCCAGGGACTCCTCGGTCACGTGGTGCGCCTTGACCGCGGCCGCATATTCCATTTCGCGGTCTGCGGGTTCCGTGGCCAGTACCAGATTACGCGCTGCAATGGCCCGGGCACTGATGGCAGCACGTACATCGCCCACCAGATGGTTCTGTTTCACCGTCACTTCGTTGTAGAAGGTGAACTTTTCGTGGGCATTGACCAGGGCCTGCACAGCTACCAGTGCAACCCCCAGTACCAAAGCCACCAACAGGCCAAACGCAAACGTCAGCTGCCCTTTGACAGTCATATTCTGGAAGTTCATCGCATGTCCTTTTGCGTGGGAACTGCCGGTATGGCAGCCTTCAAAGCATGCGCCACGGGGTACGCGGGTGTAAAGCGTACTTCGCGCCGTACGTCCATCAAGTAGACGACGATTTCCTTTCGCGGCCGCATACAGCAACACCCGGCCCACAAAACTGAAAAGTCCAGCGCAACGGACTACACTGGTGCCGACAAGAGGCCAATCATGAAAAATCAAGCACCACAACGCTTCTGGGAAATAGACCTGGGTGCGCTGCTGCTGCTCTGGTGGAACGATATTTCCGCGTTCCTGCTGACAGCGCTGATGTTCTGCGCCCTGTCCCTGCCGGTGGTGATACCGGCGCTGATCATGTGGCTGATGCTGATCAACAACATCAGCTTTGAAACGCCGCCCTGATCCCAGGCGGCACGCCGTAGCGCCGCGGTTCCGGCTACTGGTTGCCGATGATGGTAAATAGTTCGCCGCGCAGCGATGGGTCCGCCAAGTATTTGGCATACAGCGGTGCCATCTTGCGCACAAATGGCGCAAAGTTGCTCACCACCACAATCTGCGCCCCATCTTTGACCACGGTGGCGCGGGCCAAGGCCACACGTTTCGTCCATAGCTCACGCATCAGCAACGCCGAGTTGTGGCCGGCCTTCTGGAACATGGCTTTGTCTTCAATGCTCAACTGGCCCCAGAGCTTGGTGGACACCACCAGCGCCTCAGGTGAAACCACGTGGTTGGTCAGATAAACGTATTTGGCAACCTTGTAATGCCCTGTGGACTCGTATGAGGGCATATTGTTTTCGGCGCAATCCACTTTCTTCTGCTGCAAGGCATCCATCACATCTTTGTAAGGCAACGCTACCGGCGTACCGCCCAGCAAATTGACCATGGAGAGATAGACCTCAGACTGCTGGACCCGGATCTTTTGCCCCACCAGATCGGCACTGTTGACGATGGGCTTGTTGGCACAATAGAACGAACGCGCGCCGCCGTCGTACCAACCCAGCACCACGAACCCGGCTTCCGCCAGCTTGGCAGACAACCGCTCACCCAATGCGCCATCCAGATAGCGGAACATGTGCGACGAGTCCGTGAAGAGGAATGGCAAGTTGAATGCCTTCAGCCCCGGCACTACATCGGATAGCGGCGCAGAGCTGAACTCGGCCACATCGATCTCGCCCGACTTGAGCATTTGCACCGCCTTTGGCTGGTCGCCAAGGCTGCCGTTAGAGAACAGCTCAATCTTGTATTTGCCATTGGATACCCGCCCCACCTCATCGACAAAGCTCTTCATGGCTTCGGTGACGGGGTAGCCGTCGGGGTGGATGTTCCAGGCGCGCAGGGGGGTTTGGCTCCAGCCCGTGCTGCATACCGCACACAGGCTGGCAAACAGGTATCCGCTTAGTTTTTTAACCATATTGTCTCGAGTTACGGTTGCGGTGAGGCTGCACAACAGCCCCGGTCCGCGGCAAAACTGCGCCCATCCGCTAGCCACATTGCAATATGGCCGGGTCTTCTTGGTAACTATTTGTAATCATCGCGGGAGCATGCTACATCAAGGACGACTAAGCACAGATGATCATCACGCCGTGGTGCTGTCATTGGCCATACAAATTTAAACAAAATAGGCCGCTAGCGCTTATCGCACAGGCGCAAGCCGCTTCTATTTTTATAGCGAACAAAATCCCGCTTACCCCAGCAAGAGGCGTTGCCGCGCATAACGCACCACGGTGACGCCGGCCCGCACCTGGCGTAGCGAGGGCATGACCAGCACGCAGTCGTCGTAGGGCGTACATTCGGGCTCGCCGTCGTTCCAACCTATCACCGTGCCCGCCTGGGGAAACAGTTCCAGGCCGGTATAGGGCGCGGCGAAGCGGAAGTCCTTGCTGCGCGCCACCACCGGGCCGGTGACTTCCAGCACCCACTGCTGCGGCGCATCGGGCAGCCGCCAGCCCGGTAGCTGCTGAGCCAGCTCCTCCAGGTCCAGCGTGCCTGCGGCCTGCAGAAAGCGCAGGCACTGGTCCTGCGCCACGCTGCGGCTGGCCGGGTCGCTGTGCAGGCCGCATTCCACCAGCAGGGAACGCGTGCCGTCGTCGGCCCCCCGCACGTCCGGCTGGCCAAATCGGCCAAAGTCGCGCATGCGCACGCCATCCTGGTGGCCCGCATCGACCACCACATGGGCCGGGCTGCGCATCGCATGGGCCAGGGCCAGGTTGCGGGGTTGCATGCCGGTCAGCAGCAGCGGGGGCGAGGGCTCGTGCATGGAATGCAGGTCCAGCAGCCAGTCGGCCTGCTCGACGAACGGGCGCAGGGCGTCGGCCCGGCGGCGCTCCAGCGTACCGCCCTGCGCCATGCGCTCGGGCAGCCACTGGCGGTTCAGGTCTTCCTCGACAAAGCGCGCGGCATCTGGCTGGGCCGGGTCGAAGCGGTCGAAGGCGGCCAGGTTGCAGAACGCCAGGGTGAGCTTGCCGCGTTGAGGGCGCAACCCGGCTTCCAACAGGCCCTTGAGCGCCCAGGCACCACAGAGCTCGTTGCCATGCACCAGGGCGCTGAGCATCACATGGCGACCGGGCTGGCCGGAGTCGAACTGCAACACGCCTTCGGTGCCGGTATTGCCGCCGCGCCAAGGGCTGATGTCGGGGCAAGCGAGGTTCGGGGTAACCATGCTCATTCCTTGATCTTGGCGAAGTCGACGATCTTTTTGTACTTGAGCGTCTCCTCGGCGAGGAACTTGGGCATGTCGACGTTCAGAGGCGCGATGGCCGAGCCCGAGGCCTCCAGCTTCTTGCGCAGATCGGGCGATTGCAGCGACTCGGCCAGAGCCTTCTTCAGCCGGCTAGCCACCGGCTCGGGCAGATTCGCCGGACCCATCAGCGCAAACCAGGTGCTGATGTCGATGCCCTTGAGTTTGGGGTTCTCGGCCAGCGCCGGAATCTGTGGTGTGACGGCGGAGCGCTTTTGCTCGGTAGTGCCCAGCGCCACCATTTGGCCGTTCTGGACATAAGGCAAGCCGCTGGACAGCACAAACACCCCAAACTCGATATTGCTGCCCAGCAAATCGTTGACCAGCGGTGCCACGCCGCGGTAGGGGATGTGGGTGAGGAACAGGCCGCCCTGGTCCTTGACCATTTCACCGGCCAGGTGCAGGCCGGTGCCCACGCCTGAGCTGCCGTAGCTGAACTTGCCCGGGTTGGCCTTGACCTGGGCCATGAACTGGTCGAGGTTCTTGACCCCGCTTTTGGCCGAAGCCACCAGTAGCATGGGCTGCGAAGCAATCAGGCCCAGCGGGGTGAAGTCCTTGATCTCGTATTTGACCGAGGCCGATACCAGCCGGCTGATGGCGATCTCGTTGTGCCAGCACCGGGTGGTGGTAGGTCAGCGCGAAATCGGCTTCGTGCTGCTCCAGCAGCAGCACGGTCTCGGCCAGCGCGCGGGTCAGGATGCGCAGCTCGCTCTGCTCTTGCTGCAGCGTGGGTTGCAGCCGCGGCAGCCATTCGGCCACCAGGGTCACTGCGCGGGCTTCGCGGCTGGCGGCGGCTTAGCTGCGCGCGGCCTGCAGCTGGTCGCGGGTGTCTTGCGCCACGCGGCGGGCTGCATCGGCGAAGTCGTCGTCGAAGGATGCGTACAGGATGGCGCGGGATGAATTGACGATCAGCGGGCCGTTGTCGGTCCAGCCGGCCTGCACCGTGGCCCGCGCATCGCCGCCTTGCGCACCGACGCCGGGCACCAGCAGCGGCAGGGTGGGCGCCAGGGCGCGCACCCGGGCAATTTCCGCCGGGTAGGTGGCGCCGACCACCAGGCCCAGCTGGCCGTTGAGGTTCCACGGGCCCTGGGCCAGGCCGGCCACGTGTTCGTACAGCAGCGGCTGGCCGGGCACATCGGCCAGGCGCTGGTTCTGCAGGTCGTCGCCGCCAGGGTTGGAGGTGCGGCACAGCAGGAACGCGCCCTTGCCCGGGTACTTAAGGTAGGGCTGGACCGAGTCGAAGCCCATGAAGGGCGACAGGGTGACGGCGTCGGCGCCGTAGCGCTCGAAGGCTTCGATGGCGTACTGCTCGGCGGTGGAGCCGATGTCGCCGCGCTTGGCGTCCAGGATGATCGGCACGTGGGGGGCGACGCGGCGGATATGGGCTACCACGCGCTCCAGCTGTTCTTCGGCGCGGTGGGCGGCGAAATAAGCGATTTGCGGCTTGAAGGCGATGGCCAGGTCGGCCGTGGCTTCGACGATGCGGGCGCAGAAGTCGGCAATCTTGCTGGCATCGCCGCGCCAGCCACCGGGGAAGCGCGCGGGGTCAGGATCGAGCCCGACGCAGAGCATGGAGGCGTTGCGCTGCCCGGCGGTTTGGAGCATGTCTAAGAAGGTCATGCGTGCGATTTTACGAGCCTGTCTAGGCGATAGCCCCCAGCGCCAGGCACAGGTCGGCCCAGGCCTTGGCTTTTTCCGGGCGATTGCGCAGCAGCATGGCCGGGTGGTAGCTGACCACCACCGGCACGCCGTGGAAGCGGTGCACGCGGCCGCGCATCTGGCCCAGCGGCGTGCTGTCGCGCAGCAGCAGCTGGGCAGCAAACGGGCCTAGCGCCAGGATCAACTTGGGCTGCAGCAGCGCGACCAGCTGGCGCAGATGGGGTTCGCTGGCGGGCAGCGGGTCGCTGCCGTCCAGGGCCGGGGTTTTCAGCAGGCTGGTGATGCAGGCGCTGCGCGCATCCGGTCGGGCGCTGATGCCGACGGCGTGCAGCATATTCGCCAGCAGCTGGGCCTCGGGCGCCTCAAACGGCTGGCCACTTTCGCTCACCCCCAGGGCTTCGCCCAGCACCAGCCAGTCGGCCTGGGCTCCCAGCGCAGTGTTCAGCGGCACGCAGGCCTGGGCCGTGGCCCAGGAGGCGCGCAGTCCGGTCCAGTCGCTGGAAGCGGCCGCAGCTACGGGTTCAGCATCATTTGGGGCTTTAGCGCTGATGGAAGCTGCGCGGGTAGCTACCAATTCAGGAGCATCGGCAATAGCCTGGGCAATGCTTTTGGGTGCCGACCGCGCCGGTGCCGGTGTCTGTACAGGCGCGGGTAGCGGCTCGGCCGCGGCTTCGGGCCACCAGACGGGCACGTGCATCTCGGCCAGCATCGCGCGTTGGCGGGTGTCGAGGTCCAGGCTCATAGCTTCAAGCTCATGACGATGGCGTGCTCGCGCTGGCCTTGGCCGTTGGGGTAGTAGTCCTTGCGCAGGCCGACGCGCTGGAAACCGTAGCGGGTATAGACCTGCAGCGCGCGCAGATTGCTGACCCGCGCCTCCAGCCACAGCCATTCGACGCCCTGGCCGCGCGCCCACAGGGCCAACGCGTCCAGCATCAGGTGCGACCAGCCCTGGCGCTGGTATGCCGGGGCCACGGTGATGTTCAGCAGATGCACCTCGTCCACGCCCTTCATGGCCACAAAGTAACCGAGCAGGGTGTCACCGGCCAGCAGGATCTGCGCCTCGTAGCCGGCGGCCAGCGTGTCCTTGAAGTTGGTGACCGACCAGGGGTGCGCATACGCGCTTTGCTCGATGACCGCGATCTCGTCCAGCCACAGGCCGGTGAGCGGCTCGAAGCGCACCTGGTTGGGCTCGGTGAGCTGCAGCTGTGCGCTCATGGGGCGGCCGCCAGCGCGGCTTTTTCGGCCATGCGCTCGTCGGTGGTCTTGGCCACTTTGTCGCGGATGTAGCGCGGCAAGGCCTGGTCGGCGGGCACGGCCTGGCCGGCGGCCAGCAGGGCCGGGGCCAGGCGCAGCATGGCGGTAGCGGTAGGCAGAGCGGCGATCCGCAGCCCGGTGGATCCGGGGACGCGCTCGGCGTACACGGTCATCGCATTGCCGGCCTGGGCCCAGCCGTCTTGCTGCAGCAGGTTTTCGGGCCGGACCAGTTGGAAGTCGTCGCGCTGGGTCCAGCGACCCTGGTCGTAGGCGTAAAAGCCGGTGTAGACCTCGTCCATGCGCGCGTCCAGCAGCGCCTGCACCTGCAGTACGCCGTGTTGTTCGCGGGCTTCTTCCGCCACGGCCATCAGGGTGTCGATGGGCAGCACCGGCTTGCCGGCGCCAAAGGCCAGGCCCTGGGCCACCGAACAGGCGGTGCGCAGGCCGGTGAACGAGCCCGGGCCGCTGCCGAACACAATGGCGTCCAACTGGTCCAGCCGCAGCCCGGCCTGGTCCAGCAGCGCCAGAATCGCCGGAATCAGCGTGCTGGACGCCTGCGCGCCACCCGCACCGCTGTGCTGCCACACCCGCACGCCATCGGTCACGGCGATGGACAAGGTATCGGTGCTGGTATCGAAGGCAAGCAGGGGCATGGGCAAAAAATTCAGTGTCAAAAAAGCAGCTAGCGCAGGATTATCTAGCGCAACCAGCTATGATTTCTATAGCTTTGCGCATATGACCCATTCCACACTCCACCGCACACATACGACCCGATTTTGGCGCAGACTCGGCGCGCTTGCGCTGGGCCTGGCCTGCTGCGCCGGCAGCGCCATGGCGCAGCGCCTGCCGCCGGAGATTGCCGCCGCGCTGGCCCGCGCCAAAGTGCCTCCCAGTGCCGTCAGCCTGCTGGTCACCAAGGCCGACGGCGCCGGCCCGCCGCGGCTGAACCACCGCGCCAATGTGCTGGTGAACCCGGCGTCGGTGATGAAGCTGGTGACCACCTATGCCGCACTAGACACCCTGGGTGCCGACTACACCTGGAAGACCCGCTTCTACGCCGACGGCCCGGTGCGCGGCGGCGTGCTGGCCGGCAACCTGTACATCCGCGGCGGCGGCGACCCCAAGCTGGTGCTGGAGCGCATCGCCCCGGCTTTCCAGGCGCTGCAGGCACTGGGCGTGCAAAAGGTGCGCGGCGACATCGTGCTGGACCACGGCATTTTCGACCCCGTGGAACGCAACCCGGCAGACTTCGATGGCCAGGCGCTCAGCCCCTACAACGCCGCGCCCGACGGCCTGCTGGTTAACTTCAAGTCGCTGATCTTCACCTTCACCCCCGAGCCCGACGGCAAGACCGCCTTCGTCAAGACCGAGCCGCCCATCGCCGGCGTGCAGATCGACACCCGCGTGCCGCTCAGCACCGCCAGCTGCGGCGACTGGCGCAGCGAGCTGGGCGCCGACTTTGCCGACCCCGACCGGGTGCAGTTCCTGGGCCGCTACCCGGCCGCCTGTGGCGAACGCAGCTGGCCGGTGGCCTATGTAGACCCGGCCAGCTATGCGCGCCGGGTGCTGCAGGCCATGTTCACCAACGCGGGCGGCGAGTTCAGCGGCAAGGTGCGCGACGGCAGCACGCCAGCCGACGCGCGCTGGCTGATGGACGCGCCCTCGCTGCCGCTGGGCGAGCTGATCGCGGACATCAACAAGTTCAGCAACAACGTGATGGCCCAGCAGTTGTTCCTGACCCTGGGCCTGGGCTTGCAGGGCGGCCGGCCAGGTAATTTGGCCGCCTCGCGCGCCGCAGTGGCCGCCTGGTGGCCCGCCGCCATCGGCAAGGATGTGCCCGCCCCCACGCTGGAGAACGGCTCGGGCTTGAGCCGAGACGAACGCACCAGCGCCCGAGCGCTGGGCCAGTTGCTGCGCCGCGCTGCCAGCCACCCGCAGGGCGCGGTGTTCGCCCAGTCGCTGTCGATTGCCGGCGTCGACGGCACCACCCAGCGCATGCGCGACCGCGGCCTGGCGCCCGAATCCCTGGGCAATGCCCGGCTGAAAACCGGCAGCCTGCGCGACGTGGCCTCGGTGGCCGGCTATGCCACCGGGCGCAGCGGCCAGCGCTATGTGGTGGTCGGCATCGTCAACCATCCGCTGGCCGCAGCCGCCCGCCCGGCACTGGACGCGCTGGTGGAATGGACGGTAAAGGACCAGGCCGCGAAGCCAAACTAGGTAATAACCCGTTGCGGTAAGTGGACGGGGACGCTTAACATTCCCGACGCAAACGAACGACCGTTCTTTTTCTCACACAGGAGTACCCCCGATGAACTGGATTCCCACCAAAATGGCGCTGCTGGTGGCTGCGCTGGCCTTGTCCGCCTGCGGCGGCGGGGGTAGCGATAGCTCCACCAAGCTGTCTTTCAGCAGCATGGTGTCGTTTGGTGACAGCCTCAGCGATGTGGGTACCTACAAGGTGGGCGCGATTGCCGCCGTCGGCGGCGGCAAATGGACCGTCAATGGCACGACCACCGGCCCCGTCAATTGGACCGAGCTGCTGGCCAGCCAGCTGAACCTGCCAGCCCCCTGTGCAGCCCAGACCGGCTTGCAATCCAACCTCAGCGCCCTGCCCGCCGTGGCCGTGGTCGACCACCCGACCTGCACCAACTACGCCCAGGGCAGCGCGCGCGTCACCTCGGTCTACGCGCCGAACAGCACCACGCTACAAGCCAAAGTAGGCGCCACCAATATCGGCCTAATGGCCCTGCCCTTGGCCGACCAGTTCACCAAGCACCTGACCGCCCACGGCAACTACACCGGCAAGGAACTGGTCACGGTGATGGTCGGCGGCAACGATGTGTTCATGCACCTGAATGCCGTGGCCGCCGTGGTCGACTATGTGAACGCAGCCCTGGGCGGCACCGCCACCCCGACCGAAATCGGCACCGCCAAGGGCATGGCCCAGGCGGCGGCTCTGGTGGCCGAATGGTCCAGCGCAGACCAGGCCACGATTGCCGGCGGCGTGACCCTGGCCACGGCCAATGCCTTCACCACCATGGCCACCACCGCGGCCGTGACCCAGATGGCGATTGCCGCCAGCACCCAGGCAGCGCTGGTCCAGACCACCCTGCTGGACCGTGGCGCCAAATACGTGCTCGTGGTCAACATGCCCAGCGTGGCAAATACGCCGCTGGGCCTGAGCCAGTCGACCAACACCCAGGCCCTGCTGACCACCATGGCCACCACCTACAACAACACGCTGCAAAGCGCCCTGGCCGGCAAGGCCGGCGTGCTCTATGTAGACGCCTACACCCAGGGCCTGGACCAGACCGCCAACCCAACGCAGTACGGCCTGACCAACGTGACCACGCCGGCCTGCCGGGCCGACAGCAGCAACATCTTGGCGGGCTCATCCCTGGCCTGCACCACCAGCAACACGCTCAGCGGCGTGGATGTCAGCAGCTACCAGTACGCCGACACCGTGCACCCGACCCCCGCCGGCTACAAGCTGCTGAACCGCTATATCGCACTGCAGATGGCCAAGGCTGGCTGGCTGTAACCCCCCGCTAAGGACAGACGATGAAAACCACCCCTCTCTGCCTGGCGCTGGCAGTACTACTGAGCGCCGCGGCGGCCCAAGCCCAAACGGCCGGCACCTGGATGCTGCGCGGCGGCGTGATGAACATCACCCCCGACGTGGACAGCGGCAATCTGTCGGCTTCCAGCCTGCCCAATACGCAGATCGACTCGAACGGAAGCACCCGGCCGTCCGGCGGCATCACCTACATGCTGGACGACCACTGGGCGCTGGACGTACCCATCGCTGTGCCGTTCAAGCACACGCTCACCGGCGCGGGCTCGATTTCCGGCGCCGGCAAGATCGGCGAGACCAAGGCCCTGCCAATCACGCTGCTGGGCCAGTACCGCTTTAGCGAAGCCAATGCCCAGTTCCGGCCATTTGTCGGCGCCGGCCTGACCTATGCCAAGTTCTTCAAGGAACGCAGCACCGCCACCCTGACGGCCATCACCGGCGGCAATGCCAGCACCCCCACCACGCTATCGCTGGAATCCAAGCTGGCGTTGACGCTGCAAGTTGGCGGCATGCTGGCGCTGAACGAGCGCTGGTTCGTCGAAGGCATGGTCGCCAAGACCTTCCTCAAGACCACGGGCACGCTGTCCACCGGCCAGACCATCAAGGTCGCGCTAGACCCGCTAACCCTGTCAATGGGCGTGGGCTACCGTTTCTAAGCGCCAACAAGCCCCCAAACAAAAAGCCGACCCACAGGGTCGGCTTTTTGTTTGCGTAGCAGCTAAAGACTCAAACTAGCCAAAGGGCCAGAGCGGTACATCCCAGAGATACCGCGGAACTGGCTACGCCAGGCCGCAGGTATCGCCCCCTGCAAGGGGGTTGGCGCAGCGACACAAAGTGCGCGAAGCCTGGGGGTGAGCCAACCTTACCAGCGCGCATGCACCTTGTCGTAGGCGTAGACGCCAAACAAGCGGTGCGCCAGCGGCGTGAAGTACAGGTTGTCGGCAAACAGGTACTGGTCGTAGGTCACGCCGGACGCGATAGTGGAGGCGGTGCACAGCGACGAGTTGACCTGGTTGGTGCCGGTGCCGATGCCCGCGCCGCTATCCACGGAGGTACAGGCGATCTTCGGCGTGTAGCTGTCGTGCAAAGTGCTTTCCGTCACGAAACCATAGCCCGTCGGCGTGGCCGAGACCAGGTTGAAGTAGTAGGTGGCATCGATGTACAGCACGGTCGAGCCCAGGTCGACGATGGACACCAGCATGGCTTCGTTGAACTTGCTGCTGGACTGCTTCAGCAGATCGGTCTTGCCCAGGGTCGTTGCCCAGGGCGTCAGGCCCAGGTTGTACGGGCCGACCACCACCACATGCTTGCCACCGGCGTTGACCAGCCGGCGCACTTGCGCACCCAGGTCTTTGCCGTACTGGGCGGCATTGGTCTGCATCTGGGATTCGCTGAGGCTACCGGCGGTCACCGCGGCCATGTCAACCACCAGGTCGCTGATGCCGCCGTTGATCAGCACCACATCGTTCGCGCCCAAAGTGTTGCTGGCCAAAAAGGTGTCGATCTGCTCGGCCACGGTCAAGGTGCTGCTGCTGCCGGCGGCATCGGGCTTGGTGCCAATGCGCGCATTGCCCTGCGCATATACCTGGCCGCCGCTGGCGTTCGGCGCCACCGACAGGCCGTAACTGGAGGCAAATTGCGAAACCCAGTTGTTGATGCTGCTGTCGTTCACCGTGTACTTGGCGCCCGGGGTGACCACGCTCAAGGCATCGCCGAAAGCGATGATGCGTGAAGGCGTGAGCGCCGATTCGGTGGTGCTGGAACCACAGGCAGCCAGCAAGGCGGCCGAGGCGCAGGCCAGCCCCAGAAAGGCACGGCGCAAGCTCAATACGGTCATAGGTAACTCCAAATTTCGATGGCTGAGTTTAACGAGGCCCAGAAGTAACACGGAGTAAAGAACCGTCAAGCCACCGAGGCCCGCTGCAAACGGTCGCGCACGCCCTCCCATTCGGGGCTCTCGGGCAGGGCTTCGACCCAGATCAGGCGCACGTCCTGGGCGTCGAAATCGCGCAACGCGGCAAACAGCTCCTGGGCCGCCGCCGCCGCGTCGGCCGGCATGCGCCGGCACACCACCTGGGTCAAGCGGCTGCGCATCGCGGTGCGCGAATACACGCCTATGCGCGCGGGCTTGCCGTCCAGGTCCTGGCCCAGCAGGTCCAGTGCGGTCTGCAGCGCGGCCGTGCCCATCAGGCGCAGCTTGGCGGTAGGTGCGTAGTGCGCCTCCAGCGTGCCCGACGCGCGGGGCGTCGCCGCCACCGTATCTTTGTCGCGCAGCGGCTGGCCACAGGCCTGCTCGATCTGGTCGCGGCTTATGCTGCCGGGGCGCAGCAGCACCGGCACGCCGCGGCTGCAGTCGACGATGGTGGACTCAATGCCCATGCTGCAGGGGCCGCCGTCCAGCACCAGCAGATCGGCGCCGAACTCGGACTGCACATGGGCTGCCGTGGTCGGGCTAACACGGCCAAACTGGTTGGCGCTGGGCGCCGCCAGCCCGGCCACGCCCAGAGCCGCACAGGCCTGCAGCACCGCCTGGGCGACGGGGTGCGCCGGGCAACGCAGGCCGATAGAGTCCTGCCCGCCCGCCGCCGCCGCGCCCACGCCGGGGCGGCGCGGCAGGATCAGGGTCAGCGGGCCCGGCCAGAACGCATCCATCAGCGCCTGAGCGAACGCCGGCACCTGGGCGGCGAAGTGGGCCACGCCGGCGCTGCCGGGCGCCAGGTGCACGATCAGCGGATGGTCGCTGGGCCGGCCCTTGGCTTTGAAAATCTTGGCCACGGCCGTGTCGCTGGACGCATCGGCCGCCAGGCCGTACACCGTCTCGGTAGGCAAACCGAGCAGATCGCCGGCCGCCAGCGCGCGCGCGGCTTGCTGGATGGCGGCACGGTCTTGGCCGTCTAGCAGCATGTTCAAAACGCTTCGATACCCAGCAGCGCGGCGGCTTGCAAGGCGGTGGCGCGCACGGCTTCCACCGTGGGGCCGGTCAGCGTCAGATGGCCCATCTTGCGGCCTTTGCTGGCGGTGGCTTTGCCGTACAGGTGCAGATGCGCACCGGGCAGGGCCAGCACCTCGGCCCAGGGCGGCGTGGTGGATTCCGCGGAGCGCACAAACCACAGGTCTCCCAGCAGGTTCAGCATCAGCGCCGGGCTGTGCTGGCGCGGCTGCACCAGGGGCAGGCCGGCCAGAGTGCGCACCTGCAGCTCGAACTGCGACACATCGCAGCAGTCCAGGCTGGCATGGCCGCTGTTGTGCGGGCGCGGCGCGATCTCGTTGACCACCAGGCTGCCGTCTTGCAGCACGAAGAATTCGACGCACAGCACGCCCACGTACTGCAGGCCAGCCGCTATGGATTTCGCAGCTGCAAGCGCAGACTCTACCTGCGCTGCAGGCATATTTTCTGCATAAACCTCGGTGACCGCCAGAATCCCGTCGCGGTGCAGATTGCGCTGGATCGGCAGGTTCACCATCTGGCCGTCGGCGCCGCGGGCCACGATCACCGAACATTCGGCGGCCAGCGGCAGCATTTTTTCCAGCACGCAGGGCACGTTCTTCATTGCGGCCCAGGCGCTGGCCAATTCGGCCCGGGTGGCGACGCGGGCCTGGCCCTTGCCGTCATAGCCCAGGCGGGTGGTCTTCAGGATGCCGGGCAGCAGGGCCTCGTCCACCGCCGCCAGCTGCTCGGGCGTGTCGATCACCGCATACGGCGCGCAGGGCACGCCGCAGCGCACGAAATGGGCTTTCTCTTGGGCCCGGTCCTGGGCGATGGCCACAGCGGAGGCCACGGGCGACACCGGCTTGCTGTCGGCCAGCGCCGCCAGTGCGGGCGCGGGCACGTTCTCGAATTCGGTGGTGATGGCATCGCACAAACCCGCCAGCTGGGCCAGACCTTGCGGGTCCAGGTAGTCGGTGGCGATGTGGTGGTGGCTGACGCGGCCGGCGGGGGACGCCGCATCCGGGTCCAGCACGGCGGTGAAATAGCCCATGGTCTGGGCCGCGTGGACGAACATGCGGCCCAACTGGCCGCCGCCCATCACGCCCAGAGTCGCACCGGGGAGCAGAGCCGGCTTCATAGCACGGGCGCCGGGGGTGGCAGGGTCATATTGCGGGCCACGTCGGTCTGGGCGGCGCGGAAGGCTTCCAGCTGGGCGCGCAGCGCCGGGTTCTCGTTGGCCAGCAGGGCGACGGCGAACAAGGCGGCGTTGGCGGCACCGGCGGTGCCGATGGCGAACGTGGCCACCGGAATGCCCTTGGGCATTTGCACAATGCTGTGCAGCGAATCCACGCCCTGCAGGTGCCGGCTGGCCACCGGCACGCCGAGCACCGGCACCGTGGTCTTGGCCGCCAACATGCCCGGCAGATGGGCCGCGCCGCCGGCCCCGGCGATGATGGCTTTCAGCCCGCGGCCAGCCGCGGCTTCGGCATAGGCGAACATATCGTCGGGCATTCGGTGGGCAGATACGACCCGCGCCTCGTGTGGGATGCCAAACTGTTGGAGAATCTGCACCGCGTGCTGCATGGTGTCCCAGTCGGAGCTGGAACCCATCACCACACCAATTTGAATAGAGTTCATAGGGCTTTGTTCTGATTAACTCGGAATTTTACTTTTTGCCTCTAGGCACCCCCACAAATGATCAACGTCACCGTCGAAAACTTTGAAACCGAGGTGATTGCCGCCTCCATGACCACGCCCGTGCTGGTCGATTTCTGGGCGCCGTGGTGCGGCCCCTGCAAGGTCATCGGCCCGCTGCTGGAGAAGGTCGAAGAAGAGTACGCAGGTCGCTTCCGCCTGGTGAAGATCGACTCTGACCAGGAGCAGCAGCTGGCCGCCGCCTTTGGCATCCGCAGCATCCCCACCTGCATCCTGGTGGTGAACGGCCAGCCACTGGATGGCTTCCAGGGTGCGCTGCCCGAAGGCAAGATCAAAGAATTCCTCGACAAGCACCTGCCCGCCGGCGAGCCGCTGGACGCCGAGCCGTCGGAAGCCGAGCAAGCCCTGGCCCTGGCCGAGGCAGGCGACACCGATGCCGCCCTGCACAAGCTGCACGAAGCCCTGGCGCTGGACCCGAGCAACGACGACGCCCGTTGCGACTATGTGCGTCTGCTGGTCCAGGCCGGCCACCTCGAAGAAGCCGAAGCCGCGCTGCAGCCCACGCGCAAGTACATCCCTGCGCAGCTGCGCTTCGAAGCTTTGTCGCAGTGGATATCTGCTCTTAATTTCGCAGCAACTATCGCAGAAGATGCGGGCGCCATGGCCGAATTTGATGCCAAGATTGCCGCCAACAAGCGCGACTTCGACGCCCGCTTCGGCAAGGCCCGCGTGCTGATGGCCGTGGGCGAGTGGACCGCGTCCATGGACGAGCTGCTGGAAATCATCATGCGCGACAAGAAATGGAACGACGAAGCCCCGCGCAAGGTCTTCGTCGCCATCCTGGAGCTGCTGACCCCGCCCAAGCCCAAGGCCAGCGCCGAGGCCGGCAACAAGTCGGCGGGTGGCATCGAGCTGTCGGGCAATTCCGTCGCCGCCCAGGACCCGCAGGCCCAGCTGATCGCCACCTACCGGCGCCGGCTGAGCATGGTGCTGAACTAGGCCCGCATTCCATGCCAGTCCGCAAGCTCCCCCTCTTGGCCGCGCTGCTGGCCCTGGCTACCGGCCCGGCGCTGGCGGTGGTGAAGTGCGTGGCTGCCGACGGCAAGATCAGCTACCAGCAGGCCGTGTGCCCCAACACCGGGCAGACGCAGCCGATCCAGACCTTTCCGCGCCCGCGCATCGTCACCATCGACCCGGCCACGCTGTCGATGGAAAAAGACCCTTCGCCCACCATCACTCCGTCGCTGGCCGACCTGCCCGCACCCGTGCCCATGGGCGCCGGCCGCAGCGGCCTGGAGCCGGAGGGCGATATGTGTCTGGAGTACCTGAAACCACTGCTGAAAGACCCCGGCAGCCCCTACTACCGCAACCTGCAAAAAGCGGGCACGGTGCTGTCGATGGAGCTGTATGCCAAGAACGCGCTGGGCGGCTACACCAGCAAACCGGCGGCCTGCGAAATCAAGAACGGCCGGCTCGACGATGGCTGGACCAAGATCCACCTGAAACGCCTCGGGTGGGCAGTGCAATAGTTTTTAGATGGCAGATTCAAGTACGAAGTGCAACGTTTTCCAAACGGGTTGGGCCAAGAGTGCATAGGATGCACTGTTGTGACCGGCCAGTCCCAAACGTTGCACCATGACCTATACGCACTTGACCCAAGAAGAACGATACCAAATC
>CAUPON010000008.1:0-166954 GCA_963513025.1 uncultured Albidiferax sp. | reverse complement strand
GGTCAACGACGCGGTGCATTTGCTCAATCACAGGCCTCGTAAGTGCTTGGGCTACCGAACTCCCCATGAGGTGTTTTACAACCTACCGGTTCGGCCTCTTACACTGCATTCCGTTGCACTTTGTACTTGAATCCGCGTAAGAAATAGACCGCTGGCGCATATTCCACGAGCGGGAGTAGCTATTTAAAAAATAGCAGCTGCGGCCAGGTAACGGGGCGCTGGCTGGCTGCGCGACAGATTGGGCAGCAGCTTGGCGCGGGCGCTGCCCAGGGCTTGCCAGTCGGCTGCGTCAGGCAGTGAGGGGATGGTGACCAGCTCGTGCTGGTCCATGCCCACCAGGGCGGCATCGACCATGGCGCTGGCATCCATCACCATCTCGGGCGGCAGTTGTGCCAGTTCCATGCCGCTGCGTTTCCAGATCTCGGTGCGGGTCACGCCGGGCAGCACAGCCTGCACCTGCACGCCGCTGGGGCTGGCTTCGGCATGCAGGCTTTGCGACAGGCTGAGCACATAGGCCTTGGTGGCGCTGTAGCTGGCGTTGAAGTTCTCCGGGAACAGGGCGACCACCGAGGCGATGTTCACCAGGATGCCGCGGCCGCGTGGCACAAAGCCGGCGAGGGCGGCTGCCGCCAGCCGGGTCAGAGTAACCACGTTGAGCTGCACCATGGCGTCCACGCTGTCGATGTCGGACTCGGCCAGCTTGCCGTTGCTGGCGATGCCGGCGTTGTTGACCAGCAGGGTAATAGTGGCATCGCTGCGCAGTCGTTGTTCGATGCGGGCCACATCGGCTTTGGCCGTGAGGTCGGCCGGCAGCACTTCAACCTGCACGCCGTAAGCACTGCGGAGCCGGCCGGCCAGAGCCTCCAGCCGCGCCTGATCGCGTGCCACCAGCAGCAGCTTGTAGCCGCGCTGTGCCAGGCGGTCGGCATAGACCGCGCCAATGCCGCTGGAGGCGCCGGTAACCAGTGCGGTGCCGAGGGGGGTGTTCAGGGATTCCATGTGTGTGCTCCAGGTGGTTGGGTTTTAGATGATGATCATAATGATTAAATTATATGTTGATCATCATTTAAAATGCAAGCAAGAAAATTTCTATAGCCGAGGTAGCACCATGAAAGTCAGCCGCGAACAAGCCAACGAGAACCGTGAACGGGTGCTGCAGGTGGCTGCGCAGCTGTTCCGTGAGCGGGGGTTTGACGGGGTAGGCTTGGCGGACATCATGAAGTCCGCCGGGCTGACCCACGGCGGCTTTTACGGTCAGTTCGCGTCGAAGGAAGACCTGATGGCCCAGGCCAGCACGCGGGCCTTCAACGGCGGAGTCGCCTGGTGGAACCAACTGGCGGCGGACACGCCGGAGCAGCCGCTGGAGGCGGTGACCAGCCGCTTCTTGTCCACCTCGCACCGCGACCAGCCGGGCAAGGGCTGCTGGGTTGCGGCCCTGGGCTCCGAGGTGGCGCGCCAGCCGCCGTCGGTGCGCCACGCGCTGACCGAGGGCATCATGGCCATGGCCGAGCTATTGATGCAGTGGATGCCCGGCCGCTCCAAGGCTGCCAAGCGCGAGAAAGCGTTGGCCGCCTATGCCAGCATGGTCGGCGGGCTGGTGCTGGCGCGCGCGGTGGACGACGCAGCGCTGTCCGAAGAAATTTTGCAGGCCGTCGCGCACAGCCTGCCCAAGGGCGCAGCCGTCTAGGCGACGACCTCGCCTTTCGCGGCAGCCTTGGCGCGCACGCCGCGCACTCTTTGCACCGCCCACAGGCGCAGCGGCGAAGTCCAGCCCACCCATTTCAGCCGCGATGGCGGGCGGGCGCGCAGGTAGAGCTGCTCTATCTCGGGCGGCAGGGTTTCGGGCGGATAGTGCCAAAGCCAGCCCAGCACGATCTCGAATTGCACGCCGCGCAACGCGTAGCGCCATAGCCGGCGCAGATAGACCCGGTAGTCCGCGGGGCGCCACGGGCTCAGTGAGCGGAAGGCAAAGCCGGCCTGGCGGGCAAACACCACGTGCTGGCCGGCCACCGGGTCCATAGCCAGCGGCTGCAGGTCGCTTTTGGCCAGCACCGACACCAGCCAATCCTCACCAATCAGGCCTTGGGGCAGGCGAATCGCACGCTGGCGGATGCGATCCACAAATTCCCCACGCAGCGCGTACAGCCCGCCGGCCAATGTGCCGTGGGCCAGCATGCGGACGCGCCAGGCCTCGCGGTCTCGGCCGGTAGTGGGCAGTGCGCCGGCGGCGTTGGCGGCTGGCACCTCGGCCAGGGCCGCGGCCAGCGCGGGCAATGCCCCGGGTTCGACTTGCACATCGCCATCGACGAAGACATGCATGTCCGCGGCGACGGCCAGGGTGTGGACGTAGTGGTTCCAGGCATTGGCCTTGTCGCCCAAAGGGATTTCGACCACACGGAGACGTGGCAAGGTCTTGGCGAGCTCGCGCACGATGGCGGCCGTGCGGTCGCGGCAGCCATTGGCCAGCACCACCACGTCCAGCGCGGCGCCGTCGGCGGCCACGGTGATGCTTTCCAGTGTGGCGGCGATGCGCTTCGCCTCGTTGTGGGCGAATACCGCGACGGACCAGGTGGCTGCCATGCGTTAGGGCTTGACGGTGTAGGGAAGCAGCCGCGCCTGGGAAGCGCTGAGCAGATCGGTCATGGCCTTGGCCGCGGCATCGGGTTCGTGCGCCAGGATGTGGCGGTGCACTGCGGCGTGCAGCTCCAGGTCTTCGCTGGGCCGGGTGGCGTGGCGCAGCAGCATTTCGGACGACACCCGCAGCGCGGCCTTGATGCCGTTGCCGATGGTGATGAACATGCCGTTGCGCGACACCTCGATGATGGTCATGTGGAAGGCCAGGTCGGCCTCGGCGGCAGCGCGCACCTCGTTGCTGGTGTAGGCGTCGGCCAGCTCGCGGTAGCGCCGGTCCAGCAACTGCATATCGGCTTCATTGCCGGCCTGTGCTGCCAGATAGCAGGCGCGTGGCTCGAAGCACAGGCGCATCTCGTAGATGTCTTCGATGATCTTGCTGTCGAACTGGGCATGTAGCCGCCAGGCCAGCACGTCGCGGTCCAGCAGGTTCCAGTCGGAAAACGGCAGCACCCGCGTGCCGATCTTCGGCGACACGTCGATCAGCCGCTTGCTCGACAGCTGCTTGATGGCCTCGCGCACCGTGGTGCGGCTGACGCCGTAGGCGCTGCACAGATCGCTTTCGACGGGCAGCGCGTCGCCCGGCAAAAATTCTCCGCCGACGACGCGCATGCCTATGATCTTAGCCACCTGTGCGGTCATCGTCCCTACCAGGGGTTCACGTTCAAACATGCGGTTTCCTTGTAGCGGGGCATTCATAGGCCCCCCTTGTTTTTATCGGCGCGCGGTGGCCGTCGTGACGATCACGTTCCACGAGCCCGGCTTTAGTTCGGCCAGGATGGTTTCACCGTCTACCTGCACATGGGGGTTATTTTCCGGCACAACGGTGTTCGGCGCATCTTTGGTGTTGGTGGCCTTCATGTTGCTGTGGTGCAGGGCTAGCGCATGGTCCAGCGTGCGCGTCCCATCCAAACCGCCCAGGCCGCGCAGTTCGACGCGCAGCTGCATGGTTTCGGTCAGATGCCGGTTCAGCGCAAACACGGTGGTGGTGCCGGTGCTTTCGTCGTCCACCACACAGGCGCACAGATAGGGGATTTCCGGGTGGCTCTTGGCTTCGTAGCTGGGCGACTCGATCACCGGGCGCAGCACCTTGCCATGCGCAAAGCGGGTCGCCTGGGCGAAGGGGTAGAAGATGGTCTGGCGCCAGGCCGGGCCGCCGGGCTCGGTCATGATCGGGCCGATCACGTTCACCAGTTGCGCCAGGCAGGCGGCCTTGACGCGGTCGGCGTTGTTCATCATCACGATCAGTGCGCCGCCGACCACCAAGGCATCTTCGGTGTTGTAGATTTCTTCCAGCAGACGCGGGGCCTCCGGCCAGCCGGGCTTGCGCAGATCGTTGATTGAGCGGGCCTTGTACCAGACGTTCCACTCGTCAAACGACAGCATGATGCGTTTGGCCGAGTGCTTGCGCGCCGCAACGCCATCGGCCACGGCAACGATCTCCTTGATCGACAAATCAATCTGCTCGATGCAGCCGAAGAACTCGGGCGTGGAGTCGCCCCGGTTCTCGAAATAGGTGTGCAGCGAGATGAAGTCCACGTCTTCGAAGCAGTGCTCCAGCACCGTGTCTTCCCACTTGCCGTAGGTCGGCATATTGTGTTGCGACGAGCCGCAGGCGGCGAGCTGGATGGTCGGGTCCACCAGGCGCATCAGCTTGGCCGTTTCATGCGCGATGCGGCCGTATTCGTCGGCGGTCTTGGAGCAGATCTGCCAGGGGCCGTCCATCTCATTGCCCAGGCACCAGAACTTGATGTCGTGCGGGGCTTCCACGCCGTGCTGCTTGCGCAGGTCCGACAAGGCCGTGCCACCTGGGTGGTTGCAGTATTCGAGGAACTCACGGGCTTCGTCCGGGCCGCGCGTGCCCAGGTTCACGGCCCACATCGGTTCGATGTCGGTGGCCTTGCACCACTCCATGAATTCATTGGTGCCGAACTGGTTGGTCTCGGTGGAAGCCCAGGCCAGGTCCAGCCGCACCGGGCGGTCAGCGGCGGGGCCTACGCCGTCTTCCCAGTTGTAGCCAGAGACAAAGTTGCCGCCGGGGTAGCGCACGATGGTGGGGCCGAGTTCGCGGGTCAGCTCCATCACGTCGCCGCGGAAGCCGCGCTCGTCGGCCGTGGGGTGGCCGGGTTCGTAAATGCCGGTGTAGACCGCGCGCCCGAGGTGTTCGACAAAGCTGCCGAAGATGCGTCGGTCGAGATCGGAGACGACGAAGTCGCGGTCTACGACCAGGCGGGTGGAGATCATGGTTTGCTTCCTGTAAAAAGTGGGTGGGCTGGGGCGGTAGGCCCCAGCAAAAAGTTGAGGTGAACTAGCGAACGCCTGCCAGCAGCTTGTTGACGCGTTCTTCGGCCGACTTCTGCACCGCATCGATCGGCTTTTTGGCGACCATCATGTTGACCATCTCTTCACCAACGATGGACTCGATCGCGCGCTGGCGTGGCACGCTGTTGGGCAGCGACACGCCGATGGAGCTGATCTCCAGGATGTTGTTACGGAACGGCAGCTTCTTGAAGTCATCGCGCTCTGCAGCGGTTTTGTTGGCTGGCAAGTGGCCGGTGCGGGCCCATTCGTAGTCACGGTCCCACAGGAACTTCATGAAGGTCAGCGCAGCCTTGCGGGTCTTGTCGTCCTTGGCGCCGCCCTTGAGCATTACCCAGCTATGGCCATCGGCAAATGCGGCTTTCTTGGCGTAGATCTTGGCGAATGGCACGACGGAATAGCCGCCCTTTAGGGGGGAGTCGGATTTTTCAGCAGCGGCGACAAAATCGCCAATCGTCCAGGTGCCCACGATGTGCACGCCCACGTCGCCGTTCACAAAGGCCTGGTTGCCGGCGCTGTAGTCCAGATTCGGTTTGATCAGGCCTTCGCTGTACAGCGTATTCGCCAACTCCAGCGCGTTGCGTACGGCTTTGGAATGCATGTCAATTTGCTTGCCGCTGGTGGGGAACAGGCTGGCGTTCTGCTGCGCCACCAGAGTGATGAGGCTACGGAAGTTGCCGGCCACGTCGGCGGCCGGCCAGCTCAGATAAGGCTTGCCGGTGGCTTCCTTGAACTTGCGCGCCTGGGTGAGCAGCTCTTCGGGGCTTTGCGGCAGGATCACTGTGCCATCGGCTTTGGTCAGGCCGGCTTTCTTCATCAGATTGCCGTTGATGTGCCACAGCCAGGACCAGGTGTCGAAGGGCAGGGCGTAGGCCTTGCCGCCGATGATGGCGCCTGTCTTGGCCTGCTCGCTGAACTGGTCGGTGCTGATGCCGACCGACTTGAAGCCGTCGTCCAGCGGTTCCACCAGCTTGCGGGCCACGTAGTCGCCCAGCACGGATTCATGCATTACGCTGATGGTCGGCACATCCTTGGAGACGATGCGGGCGCTCAGTTGGTCGTAGAAGGGTTGCCATTCGGCGATCTGCGGCTTGACCACGATGCCCTGCTTGTTGGTGGCGTTGAATTCATTCACTAGCGTGGTGATGATGCCGCACTCGCCCTGGGCCTTGCTGGCGTCTGTCGCCTTGCCGTAGTCGGCCTCGCAGGCGCCGAAGAAGCGGGCCAGGGTGATTTCGGTCTTGTCCTGGGCGGCGCACAGAGCTGCGCTGCTGGCCAGAGTGACCGCGAGCAGGCGGACGGTGAGTTTTCTGAAATGCATGCTTGTCTCCTTTTTTATCCAGGCCCCACCGCAGCGGATGGCCGTTCTCGATGTGCAGCGGATCGGCGCTGCCCCGTTTTTGGGTGTGTCAGCGCACGGCGGTGCCGGCGACTGCGGTGACGATGTATTTCTGGAAAAACAGGTACAGGATGAATAGCGGCAGCCCGGCAAACACCGCCTGCGACATCAGGTAGCCAATGCCTTCACTTTGGGCAAAGTTCGATTGCGTCGAGGCCAGACCCAGCGTGATGGTGTACATCTCGGACTTGGATGCCGACACCAGTGGCCACAGGTAGTCGTTCCACGAGTTGAGGAAGGTGAAGATGCCCAGAGTCGCCTGCGCCGGCACTGATAGCGGCAGGATGATGCGCCAGAAGATCTTCAACCGCGAGGCGTTGTCCAGCTGCGCGGCTTCTTCCAGTTCCATCGGTATGCCCTTGAAATACTGGGCCATCAGGTACACCCCAAACGGCACGGCCAGCCGAGGCAGGATCAGCGCGCTATAGGTGTTGTGCAGCTCCAGGTCGGCAAACATGCGGTGCAGCGGCACGATGATGGCCTGCTCGGGCACGGCCAGTCCGGCCAACACGAAGGCAAACAAAATGCGCCGGCCCGGAAACGTGGTGCGGGCAAAGCCATAGCCGGCCAGCGAGGCAATCACCAGCGTCAAGAAGGTCTGGCCCAGCGACACGATGGCGCTGTTCATCAGCCAACGAAACACAGACGAGGTTCCCAGGATGTCGCTGTAGTTCTTCAAGGTGAACGGAGGCGCAAACAGCACATCCGTACGTGCTGCCAGCACGTCATTGGGTTTAAATGACAGCATCAGAACCCATAGCAAGGGGGCAACCCACAGGCAGGCCAGCGCAATCGCCGCACCCAGCACCAGGCGGTCGCCCCAGCCTTTTCCAACCATATTTGATGACATCGAGGGGCTCCTTAAGCGTTGCGGCGGTTCAGCCAGGCTTGCAGGCTGACGCCGAGCAGCATCAGTACAAACAGTACCTGGGCGGCGGCGGCCGAATAGCCCAGCGCCCACTGCCGGAAGCCGGTTTCATAGATGAACTGGACGATGGGGCGCGAGGTGTTGTTGGGCCCGCCGGCCGTCATCAGGTAGGACTGACCGAACAACTGGAATTGCTGGATGACTTCGATCACCGCCACCAGCGCCACCGTGCGCTTGATCGAGGGCAGGGTGATGGACACAAAGGTGCGCCAGCGGCCGGCGTTATCCAACGCGGCGGCTTCGTACATTTCTTGCGGGATCTGCTGCAGCGCGGCCAGGAACAGCATCATCGGCAGGCCAATAATCCACCATACGGTGACCAGCGCCACCGACGGCAAGGCCAGGGCCTCGCTGACCAGCGGCGCGATTGGCGTGAGGCCCATGCTCTGCATAAGGTTTGACAGCAGGCCCCGGTCGGGCATCAGCACCAGTCGCCAGACCAGGGTGACGATGGTTACCGATAGCACCGACGATCCAAAAAAGATAGCGCGCAGCACAGCACCGGTTGGCCCAGGCCGGTTCAAAGCCAATGCAAGTGCCAGGCCCAGCGCGACGAAGACCGGCGTCGTCATGCCTACAAAGTAAAAGGTGTTGCGCACCGCGCCCATGAAGATGTCGTCGTGCAGCAGGTCGGCGTAGTTCTTCAGACCGATGAAGTCGCTGGTGTCTGCCAGCATGTCCACGTCGCGCAGGCTCAGCCACCAGCCGCTGGCCAACGGCAGTACCAGCAGCAAAACGTAGACCACCAGAAAGGGCAGCACGAACAAGGCGTTGCCCCAGTGCTTGGGTTGTTTGCGGAGCTTTTGCATGGCAGGCCTTACAGGGAGGCGTGGTGGGCTCGGCCCGCCGCGTCGAACACATGCAAGCGCGCGCTGTCGATGCGCAGCGCCACGGCCTCGCCGGGGGCGGCCGCACTGTCGCGGTGCGCCTCGGCCACCACGCTGCTGCCATCGGCCAGGCCTACGTGCACCAGCGTGCGGTCGCCCAGGCGTTCCACGATGTCGATGCGGCCGGGCAGCTCGCCCTGCGGGTCTACGGTGATCGATTCGGCGCGGATGCCCAGGGTTAGCGGGCCGGCGTGGGGCACGTCGGCGTCCATCAGCGTGGTGCGCAGAATGCTACCGTGGGCCAGCTGCAGGCACAGCCGACCGTCCTGCGGGGCCGCACGAACGGTCTCTAAAAAGTTCATGGCCGGTTGGCCAATGAAGCCCGCAACAAAGCGCGTGGCCGGGCGGCGGTAGATGTCCATCGGCGCGCCGATCTGCTCGATCTGGCCCTTGTTCATTACCACGATGCGGGTGGCCAGCGTCATGGCTTCCACTTGGTCATGGGTGACGAACACCATGGTCGATTGCAGGCGCTGGTGCAGGCGCGCCAGTTCCACCCGTGTGCGGGTGCGCAGGGCCGCGTCCAGGTTGGACAGTGGCTCGTCGAACAAAAAGGCGCTGGGGTTCTTGACGATGGAGCGGCCAATTGCCACCCGCTGGCGTTGGCCGCCGGACAGCTGCCCCGGCTTGCGTGCCAGCAACTGGTCCAGCTCCAGCATGCGGGCGGCGTCCTGGATACGCCGGTCGATCTCGGCCTTTTCCATGCCGATATTGCGCATGCCGAAAGCCATGTTGTCGTAGACCGTCATATGCGGGTACAGCGCGTAGTGCTGGAACACCATGGCCACGCCGCGCTGGCCGGGAGGTAGGTCGGTCACATCGCGACCTGCGATGGTGATGCTGCCGGAGGTGACCGGCTCCAGGCCGGCCATCATGCGCAGCAGGGTCGATTTTCCGCAGCCCGAGGGCCCCAAGAACACCAGGAACTCGCCTTGTGCGATGTCCAGGCTCAGATCGTTCATCACCGCTACGTTGCCGTAGTGTTTGCTGACCCGGTTCAGTTGAATGCCTGCCACGTCTTGTCTCCAATATGTCTTTGGTATTATGAAAGACGATCATAGAAGAGCTTAGTTTGGCCTGTCAACAAAAGATGATGCTGCGCTGCAGCAAGCACGGTGGACAACAGAGTGCGTTACTGCAGGCGTTGGGCTGCCTGCTAGCCCCTTACTTGGCGTTTAGCGGATATGCCAGCTTTAAGCCATTATTCAGGCGTAAAAAAGGCTGCTACCGCAGTAGCAGCCTACGCTGGCAGCTATTTAATTTCTACTGAAAAAGCATAGCGCCGAGCTACCCCGGCGGCCCGCGCCTTAGTCGGCGGCCAGCGACTCGGCCCATGCCAGGGCTTGCAGATGCGCCCAGTTGACCTGTTTGTTCGACAGGTGCAGGGCTTCGGCGGTGCGGCGGAAGACTTCGTCGTCGCCGCTTTCGCAGGCTTCTGTGAGGGCCAGGAAGGGCGCGAAAACGCCGGTGCGGTATAGCAGGGCGTCAAGCACCGGCTGGGGCAGGGCCACAGATTCCAGCGCCTTGGCCAATGGCACGCCGAGCATGGCGTCGAGCAGCGAGAAGACCCCCACCACAAAGGCGTTGTCGCAATCTTCGGGAGACAGCATTTCGGCGGTCAGCAGCTCCATCAGGCGGCCGCGCACCACGGCAGTCTGGCCCACGGCTGGCGGCGCACCGCCGTTGCGCGAGGTGGTCATCAGTAGCGCGGCCCAGCGGAACAGTTTCTTCAGGCCCAGGATCATCACTGCGTGACGGAACGAGGTGATTTCGCAGTTCAGGCCAAAGCCGGACGAGTTGATGAAACGCAGCAGGTTAAACGACAAGGTCGGGTCGCGTTTCAGCAGCTCTTCGATCTCGGCGGTGGTGGCCTGTTTGCGCACCAGGTTGATCAGCTGCAGGATGGTGGCCTGCGAGGGGCGTATGGTTTGTGCCTTCACCAGCGCCGGTTTGGCGAACCAGTAGCCTTGGAACAGCTTGATGCCGTAGCTGGTCAGCAGCTGGTGCTGCTCGGCTGTTTCCACCTTCTCGGCAATCAGCTGGGCGGTGGTGTTGGCGGTGGCGAACTTTACAAACGGTTGCACCATTTCAGGCTTGAGCACCGTCATGTCGAGCTTGACGAACGAAGCCAGGGCCCGCCAAGGCGCGTAGCCGCGGGTCAGCACCGAGTGGTTGAAGGCAAATTTGAAGCCGCGCTTGCGCAGGTCCTCCAGCACCACGGCATGGCTTTCGATGTCTTCGGGCACGTTACCCGGGACTGGCGGCACTTCCAGTACCACTTTGTCGGGGTGGATCAACTCCAGGTGGCCGCCGACCAGGCTGGCCAGGGTGCAGTTGATGAAAACCAGCTTTTGCCCTACCAACGCCTCAGTGTCGGCGAACGACAAGGCGTTGAACAACAAGGCTGCATCGCTGTCGGCGGTGTAGCCTTGGCTAGGTGTGGAGCGGTCATACAGCTCATAACCAAATACGGCGCGGCTCTCATCCACGATGGCCTGGCGCGCGATCAGCACATGGCTGTCTTCTTCAGCGTCAGACGGCTGTTTAGAGCCTTGAAGTTCGTCGGGTATGGTGGACATTGCTTAAGGGCTACTTCAGGCCGCAAGGGCCAAATAAATCCAATTTTAGGGAAGAACGGCTCGACAAGGGAAACTTATACCCGGGTTGACCCTAGATCGACAGGGTGTCTGCCCAAGCCAGAGCTTCCATGTGGGCCATATTGATGTGGTGGTTGGAGAACTGCATGGCGTTGGCGGCAGCGGTGAAAGCTTCATCGTCATTGCTTTCGCAGGCCTTGGTCAGGGCCAGCATCGGGCCGTAGATGCCTGTGCCGTGGCGCAGCGCCTCGGTGACCGCCGGCGGCAGCGACAACAGCTCCAGTGCCTGCTCCAGCGGCATGCCAAGCATCACGTCCAGCAGCGAAAAGATGCCGACCACAAAGGCCCCGTCGGTTTCTTCGGCCGTCATATTGTCTTTGGCCAGCAGCTCCATCATCCGGCCCCGCACGACGGCCATGGTGCCGACTGCGGCCGAGGTGCCATTGGCCCGCGAGGCGGTGAGCAGCAGGGCGGCCCAGCGGAACAGCTTTTTCAGGCCCATCAGCATCACGGCCTGGCGGAACGAGGTGATTTCGCGGGTCAACCCAAAGCCCGAGGAATTGATCAGCCGCATCAGATTGAAGCCCAGCATGGCATCCTTCTTCAGCACGGCTTCGATTTCCTCGGTGCTGGCCTGGTTGCGCACCAAGTTGATCAGCTGCAGCACATGGGCCTGGCCCGGGGTCACTACTTTGGTTTTGATGACATCGGGGCGGGCGAACCAGTAGCCCTGGAACAGGGTGGCGCCATAGGCGGCCAGGGCGCTAAATTGTTCAGCGGTTTCGACCTTTTCGGCGATGACCGCGGCCTTGGTGCGTGTTTTGACGGCGGCCACGATGACTTGCAGCTGCTCGGGCTTGAGGGCCATCAGGTCCAGCTTGACGTAATCGGCCAGCGGCTGCCAAGACGCATAGACGGGCGCCAGCACCGTGTGGTTGAAGGCCAGCCGAAAGCCACGCTTGCGTAGTTCGATCAGCGTGTGCTTTCGGACTTCAATTTCGTCCGGCGCATGGCCGGGCACCGGGCCGACTTCGAGCACCACCTTGTCGGGCTGGATCAGGTCCAGATGGCCGCCAGCCAGGCTCTCATGGGTGCAATTGACGAAGATGGTGACCTTGCCGACCAGCGACTCATTGCCGGTGTGGGTCATGGCATTGAAGATCAGCGCCACATCGCTGGCCGCATTGTGGGCCGCGGTTGAGCGGTCAAACAGCTCGTAAGCCACCACGGAACGCTGTGCGTCCACGATAGGTTGGCGGGCGATCACGATCAAGTTACTCGCAGCTGCGGGTGTATTGGCGGCGTCGTCAGAGATGTCAGATGGTGGCATGGATGGCGGGTGAGGGCGGAATCAACGGGGTGGGCTGAACAGCCCGATTGCCTATCGTAACGTGTCAGCGTGCAGACTTTTCCAGCCAGCACGCCCATAGCGATGCCAGTCTACAACTTCAACGCCATGCATGGCAGGCATAAGGTCAAAATGTAGAAAAGCGTTACGCTGCCAGCAAGATCGCCAGCTCTTCGTCGGTGAACCCGGCCTGCAGCCTGGCCAGTGTGTTGAAGGGCGGCTTGGGCTGGGGGGCGTCGTAGCGTTCGGCCAGCAATCGGTAATGCGCGACTGGCTCCAGCCCGTCGCGTTCGCACAGCCAGCGGTACCAGCGGTTGCCGATGGCCACGTGACCGACTTCGTCGTGCAGGATGGTGTCCAGAATCTCCACCGCGCGCAGTGCTTGCGGCATGGCGACCCGGCGCAGCTTGGCCTGGATCAGCGGCGTTGCGTCCAGGCCGCGGGCCTCCAGGGTGCGCGGCACCAGAGCCATGCGGGCCACCACATCAACGCTGGTGGCGGCGCAGACCGTCCACAGCCCGTCGTGGGCCGGGAAGTCGCCGTAGTCCCAGCGCTCGCCGTCGTGGCCTTGCAGGCTTTGCAGATGGCAGCGCAGCAGGCTGAAATGGTGGGCCTCTTCGGCCGCTACCCGTACCCAGTCGCGGTAGAAGGCGTCGGGCATGCCGTCGAAGCGCCAGGCGGCGTCCAGCGCCAAGTTGATGGCGTTGAATTCGATATGCGCCACGGTGTGCAGTAGCGTGGCCAGGCCGTCGGGGGTGAAGGGCGAGCGCTGCGGTTTGCTGACGCGCTCGACCAACTGCGGGCGGGAGGGGCGACCCGGCGGGTTTCCGAACGGAGTGAAATTGGCTTTTGCTATCGAAAGTGTAGCTTCTTGCGCTTGTAGAGATTGCGCTGCAGCCACTTTTTCTGCAGGATCGGTGAGGCACAGGGCATGCAGTGCGCAGTGTCGGAGTTCCATACCTACAATTGTAGAAAGCCCAAGCGGCAGCCTATCCATATCCTAGTAGCCCAATAGTCCGGGGAAATTACCTTGTCTGAACTCCATAAATTCCTATTCGATGGCCTGCCGGTGCGTGGTTGCATCGTGCGCCTGACCGACGCCTGGCAAGAAATCCTGCAGCGTCGCGCCTCCAACAGCACCACCGGGCCGTATCCCGCGCCGGTGGCCGAGCTGCTGGGCGAGATGACGGCGGCCGGTGTGCTGATGCAGTCCAACATCAAGTTCAACGGCGCGGTCGTGCTGCAGATTTTTGGCGACGGCCCGGTCAAGCTGGCCGTGGTCGAGGTGCAGCCCGACCTGAGCCTGCGCACCACCGCCAGCGTGATGGGCGAGGTGCCGGCGGGTGCCAGCCTGAGCCAGATGGTCAACGTGCACAACGAAGGCCGCTGCGCCATCACCCTGGACCCCAAAGACAGATTTCCTGGCCAGCAGCCTTACCAGGGCGTGGTACCGCTGTTTGGCGATCAGAAGGAAAAGCTGGAAAAGCTCAGCGACGTGCTGCAGCACTACATGCTGCAAAGCGAGCAACTCGACACCTTGATGGTGCTGGCGGCCGACGAGCAGGTCGCTGCCGGCCTGCTGATCCAGCGCCTGCCGGTCAAGGGCGAGAAGAACCTGGCCGGCAGCCTGGTGAGCCAGGAGAACGAAGACGAAATCGGCCAGAGCGAGCACTACAACCGCATCGCCCATCTGGCCTCCACGCTTAAGCGTGAAGAGCTGCTGACCCTGGACGTTGACACCATTCTGCGGCGCCTGTTTTGGGAAGAGCAGGTGCTGATGTTCAGCCCGCACATCGGCCCGACCGCCCCCAAGTTCGCCTGCACCTGCAGCCGCGACCGCGTGGGCGCAATGATCCGCAGCCTGGGCACGGACGAGGTGGAGGGCATTCTGGCCGAGAGCAACCGGGTGGAAGTGGCCTGCGAGTTCTGCGGCAAGCAGTACCGGTTTGACGCGGTGGACGCGGCCCAGCTTTTCACCACGCCCGACGCCACGCTGCCCGGGCCGTCAGCGGTTCAGTAAGCCGCTGAACAGCCGGTGCTCGCACTCCGGGTCGCTGCACTTCTCGCAGTTCCAGACCCACGGCGCATTGTTCTTTGAAGAAAATCTGCCTCTGGCGCTTATTCCGTTTGCGCCAGCAGCTATTGATTCAATAGCGTGCAGCGCATTCCGGGTGCGGGCCATATCTCTGCCATAGACCACCTGGTAGGGCAGATTGCCCCGTGCCAACGCGGCGCGCAGACGGGCATCCACCGGGGCTTGGCTGTGTGGGCCGTCGCGCTGGGGATCGGCAGTCCAGGGCAGGTCTAGCCCCATCAGCAGCGTCAGATCGAAACTCCGTTGTTGCTCCAGCGCCATGGCATACAAGCTGTGGTCGCCAAAAAGCAAGTCGCTGTAGACGGCGGTCACCAGTGCGGTGGTGTCGGCAATCAGGTAGGTGGCGGCGGGAGCTTGGGCGATGTGCGCGGTCTGCGCGTCGGCAATGGCCAATTGCTCATCGGCACGTGGTGTGCGGCCTGCGGTGTCGCACCATAGGCGCAAGTATTCGGGGATGTGGGTAACGCTGTGGCCCTGGCTGCGCAAGGCGGCGCTGAGGGCATCGGCCAGCTGGGTCTTGCCCGTGCTCTCGGCACCCAGCAAAGCAATTTTGATCAACTTACTTTGTTGTGATGTGGACGAAGATTTCGTTGGACTTGACCATGCCCAGTTCGAAGCGGGCACGTTCTTCCACCATTTCCAAACCTTCTTGCAGATCGCGGACTTCGGCGCTCAGCTGGTCGTTGACCTGCTGCGCCTCGTCGTTGTGGATCTTCTGCGCCTCCAGCTTTTGCTGCAGGCGGCTGACTTCGGAAATGCTGCCGCGCCCGAACCACAGTTGCGCATGCAATATCCCTAGCAGAGCTAGCAAGATCACAGGGACTACGCGGGATGCCATGGCGGTGCGGCAGCAGTCGGCTTACTTCAGGTTGTAGAAAGCCTTGCGACCGGGGTAGGTGGCCACGTCGCCCAGGTCTTCTTCGATGCGCAGCAGCTGGTTGTACTTGGCCATGCGGTCGGAACGGCTCAGCGAACCGGTCTTGATCTGGCCGGCATTGGTGCCCACGGCGATGTCGGCAATCGTCGAGTCTTCGGTTTCGCCCGAGCGGTGCGAGATCACGGCGGTGTAGCCGGCGCGCTTGGCCATCTCAATCGCTGCGAAGGTTTCGGTCAGGGTGCCGATCTGGTTGATCTTGATCAGGATCGAGTTGGCTATGCCCTTGTCGATGCCTTCTTGCAGGATCTTGGTGTTGGTGACGAACAGGTCGTCGCCGACGATTTGCACCTTCTTGCCCAGACGGTCGGTCAGCAGTTTCCAGCCGTCCCAGTCGCCTTCGGCCATGCCGTCTTCGATGCTGATGATCGGGTACTTGTCGCACCAAGTGGCCAGCATGTCGGTCCATTGGGCGGCCGACAGCTTGATGCCGCCTTCGCCTTCCAGCACGTACTGGCCGTCCTTGTAGAACTCGCTGGCGGCGCAGTCCAGGCCTAGCACAATGTCTTCGCCAGCGGTGTAGCCGGCCAGGGTGATGGCTTCCAGGATCAGTTGGATCGCGGCTTCGTGGTTTTCCACGCTAGGGGCAAAGCCGCCTTCGTCGCCGACGGCGGTGCTGATGCCACGGTCGTGCAGGATTTTCTTCAGCGCGTGGAACACTTCGGCGCCATAGCGCAGGGCTTCACGGAAGCTGGGTGCGCCGACCGGGATGATCATGAACTCTTGCAAGTCCAGGCTGTTGTTGGCGTGGGCGCCGCCGTTGATGACGTTCATCATCGGCACGGGCAGCTGCATGCCGCCCATGCCACCGAAGTAGCGGTACAGCGGCAGGCCGGACTCTTCAGCCGCGGCGCGGGCCACGGCCATGGACACGGCCAACATGGCGTTGGCGCCCAGGCGGGATTTGTTTTCGGTGCCGTCCAGGTCGATCAGGGTCTTGTCCAGGAAGGCTTGCTCGGAAGCGTCCAGACCCAGGATGGCTTCGGAGATTTCGGTGTTGATGTGCTCGACGGCCTTCAGCACGCCCTTGCCCAGGTAGCGCTTCTTGTCGCCATCGCGCAGCTCGATGGCTTCGCGCGAGCCGGTGGATGCGCCCGACGGCACAGCCGCGCGGCCCATGGTGCCGGATTCCAGCAGCACGTCACATTCCACGGTGGGGTTGCCGCGCGAATCCAGGATTTCACGGGCGACGATGTCAACAATTGCACTCATTTTTTGTCTTCCTAGTTAAATAAAAATTGGGCATGGCTGGCCTAGCTAAGGGCCTGGAGCTCAACAATGGATTTTTGCATGGCTTGGGGGCTGCGCGGCTGCTTGCGTGCCGATTGTTCGGGGTACGTAACCACCGCGCACCAGGTTCATGCAGAGAAGCTGTTTTCCAGGTAGCCGTTCTTCTTGGTCACACGGTCCAGCGCAACCAGGGTCTCCAGCAGGGCACGCATGTGCTTCAGCGGCACGGCGTTGGGGCCATCGCTCATGGCCTTGCTCGGGTCCGGATGGGTTTCCATGAAGACCCCGGCCACGCCCACGGCGACAGCTGCACGGGCGAGCACGGGCACCATCTCGCGTTGGCCGCCACTGCTGGTGCCCTGGCCGCCTGGCAACTGCACCGAGTGCGTGGCGTCGAACACCACGGGGGCGTGGGTGTCGCGCATGATGGCCAGGCTGCGCATGTCGCTGACCAGGTTGTTGTAGCCAAAGCTGGCACCGCGTTCGCAGGCCATGAAGTTGTCTTCATTCAGGCCGACTTCCTTGGCGGCAGCGCGGGCCTTGTCGATCACGTTCTTCATGTCGCCAGGCGCCAGGAACTGGCCCTTCTTGATATTCACCGGCTTGCCGCTTTGGGCCACGGCACGGATGAAATCGGTCTGGCGGCACAGGAACGCCGGGGTCTGCAGCACGTCAACGACGCTGGCGACTTGGGCGATCTGCGATTCGTCATGGATGTCGGTCAGCACCGGCAGGCCCAGCTCGCGTTTCACCTTGGCCAGAATCTCCAGGCCTTTGTCGATGCCTGGGCCGCGGAAGGTGTTACCGCTGCTGCGGTTCGCCTTGTCGAAGCTGCTTTTGAAGATGAAGGGAATACCCAGCTCGGTGGTGATTTCCTTCAGCGTGCCGGCGGTGTCCATCTGCAGCTGCTCGGACTCGATCACGCAGGGGCCGGCGATCAGGAAGAAGGGCTTGTCCAAGCCGATGTCAAATCCACACAGTTTCATTTGCTTGCTCCTTGGTGGTCCAGGGATGCCTTCACGAAGGCGTTGAACAGCGGGTGGCCGTTCCAGGGGGTGGACTTGAACTCGGGGTGGAACTGCACGCCTACAAACCAGGGGTGCTGGCTCTGCGGAAGTTCGACCATTTCGGTCAGCTGTTCGCGCTGGGTCAGGGCCGAAATCACCAGTCCAGCTGCGCGCAAGCGGTCCAGATAGTTGACGTTGGCTTCGTAGCGGTGGCGATGCCGTTCGGTCACTACATCGCCGTAGATGCTGTGCGCTACCGTGCCGGGGGCCACGTCAGAGCTTTGTGCGCCCAGGCGCATGGTGCCACCCAGATCGGAGTTTTCGTCGCGGGTCTTGATGGTGCCATCGGCGTCTTTCCATTCGTTGATCAGGGCGATCACCGGGTGCGGCGTGTCGGGTTCGAATTCGGTGCTGTTGGCATCGTTCAGGCCGGCCACGTGGCGGGCGAATTCGATGGTGGCCACCTGCATGCCCAGGCAGATGCCCAGGTACGGTACCTTGTGCTCGCGCGCAAAGCGGGCCGCGCAGATCTTGCCTTCGATGCCGCGCTTGCCGAAGCCGCCGGGCACCAGCACTGCGTCGAAACCGCCCAGGCGCGACACGGTGGCCGGGGTGATGGTTTCGGAGTCGATGTAATTGATCTTGACCCGCACATGGTTCTTCATGCCGGCGTGGCGCAGGGCTTCGTTCAGCGACTTGTAGCTGTCGCTCAGGTCCACGTACTTGCCGACCATGGCGATGTTGACTTCGCCCTTGGGGTGCTCGGTTTCATAGACCAGGTCGTCCCAGCGCTTGAGGTTGGCGGGCGGCGTGTTCAGGCGCAGCTTGTCGCAAATCAGGCCGTCCAGGCCTTGCTCGTGCAGCATGCGCGGCACTTTGTAGATGGTGTCGACATCCCACATGGAGATCACACCCCATTCGGCGACGTTGGAGAACAGCGAGATCTTCGAGCGCTCTTCCTGCGGAATTGGGCGGTCGGCGCGGCACAGCAGCACATCGGCCTGGATGCCGATTTCGCGCAACTGCTTGGCGGTGTGCTGGGTGGGCTTGGTCTTCAGCTCGCCAGCGGCCGCAATCCACGGCAGGTAGCTCAGGTGCACGAAGGCTGTGTTGTTTGGGCCGAGCTTCAGGCTCATCTGGCGCACGGCTTCCAGGAAGGGCAGGGACTCGATGTCGCCCACGGTGCCGCCGACTTCGACAATCGCCACATCCACCGCATCGGTTTCGCCAAAGCGCGCGCCGCGCTTGATGAAGTCCTGGATTTCATTGGTCACGTGCGGGATCACCTGCACGGTCTTGCCCAGGTAGTCGCCGCGGCGCTCTTTGTCGAGCACGCTTTGGTAGATCTGTCCGGTGGTGAAGTTGTTGGCCTTGCGCATGCGCGTTTCAACGAAACGCTCGTAGTGGCCCAAGTCAAGGTCGGTTTCTGCGCCGTCATCGGTGACGAAAACTTCGCCGTGCTGCAGCGGCGACATGGTGCCTGGGTCTACGTTGAGGTAGGGGTCCAGCTTGATGAGGGTGACTTTGAGGCCACGGGATTCGAGGAGAGCTGCGAGAGAGGCTGAAGCGATTCCCTTGCCGAGGGAAGACACGACACCGCCGGTGACGAAGACAAATTTGGTCATCTCAAAGTCGGGACGTAATCCCGAGGAGGTGGAAATGGTGATTATAAGGGCGTGATAAGGGTGGGTATTGGGCTGTTCTGCTCTGCTACATTGCCCGCCATGAACCCCAACACACTTCTTTCGGCCGATGGCGACCTCGCAGGCAAACACATCGTGCTGGGCCTGACGGGCGGGATCGCCTGCTACAAGTCGGCCGAGCTCTGCCGGCAGCTGATCAAGCAGGGCGCCACGGTGCAGGTGGTGATGACCGAAGCGGCTGAGCAGTTCATTACCCCGACCACCATGCAGGCCCTCAGCGGGCGGCCGGTGTACACATCCCAGTGGGACGCGCGCGAGCCCAACACCATGCCGCACATCAACCTGAGCCGGGACGCCGATGCGATCCTGATCGCGCCCTGCAGCGCCGACTTCATGGCGCGCCTGGTGCAGGGCCGGTCGGACGAATTGCTGAGCCTGCTGTGCCTGGCACGGCCTATCGCCAAGGTGCCCTTGCTGATCGCCCCGGCCATGAACCGCGAAATGTGGGTGCACCCCGCCACCCAGCGCAATATGGCGCAGCTGGCCGACGACGGCGCCACCCTGCTGGGAGTCGGCAACGGCCCGCAGGCCTGCGGCGAAACCGGCGACGGCCGGATGCTGGAGCCAGCCGAGATGGTTGAGGACCTGATCGCCTTTTTTCGCCCCAAATTCCTGGCTGGCCAGCGCCTGCTGGTCACCGCCGGCCCGACCTACGAGGCTATCGACCCGGTGCGCGGCATCACCAATCTGTCCAGCGGCAAGATGGGCTTTGCCATTGCCCGCGCGGCCCGCGAGGCTGGGGCCGAGGTGACCTTGGTGGCCGGCCCGGTGGCCTTGGCTACGCCGCGCGGCGTCAGCCGCATCGATGTGAAATCTGCACAAAATATGCTCACAGCGGTTGTGCAGCATGCGCAGGCAGCTAGTGTTTTTGTAGCGACTGCTGCGGTGGCCGACTGGCGGCCCGCGCAGGCGGCTGAGCAGAAGATCAAAAAAGACGGCTCGGGTGCCACGCCGCAGCTGCAGTTCGTCGAGAACACCGACATCCTGGCCACCGTGGCCCAATCTGCCCGCGCCCTGAGCGGCGCCCTGTACTGCGTAGGCTTTGCCGCCGAGAGCCAAGATTTGCTGGCCAACGCCCAGGCCAAGCGCGCTCGCAAGGGTGTGCCGCTGCTGGTTGGTAACATCGGTCCGGCCACTTTCGGCAAAGATGAAAATGCGCTGCTGCTGGTAGATGCACACAGCGCTACCGAGCTCCCTCATGCATCCAAACTCAGCCTGGCGCGGCAACTGGTGGCCGAAATTGCTGCCCGGCTGGTGGTGCAGCAGCAATGAAGCATTTGGTCATCTTGCTCGGCTTGCTGGTGCTGGTCTATAGCGTCTGGCACTTCAGCCAGCCGCTGACACGGCGTAACGGCGTGCGTTTCATGGCCCGACACGGCCTGCGTCTGGGCGCCTGCGCGCTGGTTTTGTTGGCGCTGCTGGTGCTGGCTTACTTCATTCCCTCTATCCATCTTATTTAGAGCAACCATGCACTCTTTCCGTACCTTTGTCTTACTCTCTGCAGCCGCTTTGCTGGGTGGCTGTAGCCAGATCGATACCGGCAACGTGGGGGTGGAGCGTACCCTGGGCAAGGTCGGCACCGAAGCCCTGGTGCCGGGCATCTACTTCACCTTGTTCAAGACAGTGGACGAGTTCACCGCCAAGGAAGTGAGCTTCCAGCTGGAAAACCTGACCCCCAAAAGCCGCGACAACCTGACCATGCGGGACGTGGATATCGACATCTACTACAAGACTACGCCTGCGGCCATTCCGGCGCTGTATGTGAAATACCAGGGCGATGTGGTCCAGCACAAGCAGGTGGTGAAAGATGGCACCAGCGATCTGGTGGTGGCTTTTAGCCGGGTGCAGCGCGAGGCGCGTGAGGCCACCTACAACGCGATTGCCCAGATGGACGCGACCACCATGCACACCCGGCGCACCGAGTTGGCCGAATCCGTGCGCACCCATTTGCAGAAAGAGCTGGACGCCAACGACAAGGGTGCGTTCGTGGTAACCGCCGTGAATGTGCGCAACTTGCTGACCGATCCGGCGATTGAATCCGCCATCCGCCAGCGCGCCGAAACCGACCAGGCCATCGAGCGCAAGCGCAAGGAAATTGAACTTGCCAAAGCCGAGGCGGAGCGCCTGGTGGTGCAAGCCGAGGGTGAGGCCAAGGCCAATGCGATTGTCTCGGCCAGCTTGACCGACAAGCTGGTGCGCTTGCGCGAAATTGAGGCCGCCAAAGATGCGGCCATCGCCGTGGCCTCCAAGCCCGGCAACACAGTCCTGCTGGCGGCCCCAGGCGTTACGCCGTTGGTGAATACCGGCAGTGGTAAATAAAACTATCTCTTTACCCCATGAAAATCGACGTCAAAATTCTCGACCCCCGCATGGCAGAGCTGCTGCCTGCCTACGCCACCCCCGGCAGCGCCGGCCTGGACCTGCGCGCCTGCCTGGACGCACCACTGACCCTGCAGGCCAACGCCTGGCAGTTGGTGCCTACCGGCATCGCCATCCATTTGTGCGACCCCGGCTACGCGGCGCTGATCCTGCCGCGCTCGGGCCTGGGCCACAAGCACGGCATCGTTCTGGGCAACTTGGTCGGCTTGATTGACAGCGATTACCAGGGCCAGCTGATGGTCAGCGCCTGGAACCGCAGCACGGTGCCATTCACCATCGAGCCCATGGAACGCTTGGCCCAGCTGGTGATCGTGCCGGTGGTGCAGGCCCAGTTCAACATCGTCACCGAGTTCCCTGCGTCCAAGCGCGGGGAGGGCGGCTACGGCTCTACCGGTACCGCTTAACCCCTCTGCTTACAGCAGGCCGGACTTCAGCATCAGCTCGGTAGTCTTACCGGTGTTGAGCTTGGACATGTCGACCTTGGGCGCCTGCAGTTCGGCAAGCGGCACCAGGTTGCGGTTCGACTTGGCGTCCACGCCCACCGCATATTCAAACGAATTGCCGCTGCGCAGAATCTCCTGGCCGCCCTTGCCGGTCAGCCATTTCATGAAAGCCTGGGCCTGGGCGGGGCGCTTGCTGGAAGCCAGCACGCCGCCGCCGGAGACGCTGACGAAAGCGCCCGGGTCCTGGTTGCGGAAGTAGTGCACGCCCAGTTTTTCGGTGTTCTCACCGCTCTTGGACATGTCGCCAAAGTAGTAATAGTGGTAGATCAGCGCGCCGTCTACCTGGCCGTCGTTGGTGGCCTTCATGGCCACGCTATTGCCGCGGAAGGTGACCACGTTGTCCTTCAGCCCCTTGAGCCAGGCGGCTGTGGCTTCTTCGCCCTTGAGCTGCAGCACGGCGCTGACGATGGCCTGGAAGTCGGCCCCGGCCGGTGCCGCGCCAAAGCGGCCCTTCCAGGCCGGGTCGGCCAGGTCCATCATCGATTTGGGCAGGGTGTCGCGCGTGAATTTGATCTTGCGGTAGACGAACACCGTGCTGCGTGCGGCAATGCCGGTCCAGCGGCCGTGGTCGGGGCGGTATTCGGCGGGGATCTGGGCCAGGGTGGCCGGGTCCAGCGGCGCGAACAGCTTGTTGTTGTCCACCAGGGACATGGCAGGCGAGTTCTCGGTCAAGAACACATCGGCCGGCGATGCCGCGCCTTCTTGCACGATCTGGTTGGCCAGGTCGGCATCGCCGCCGTTGCGCACCACCACCTTGATGCCGGTTTCGCGGGTGAAGGCTTCGACCCAGGCCTGCGTCAGGGTGACGTGCTGGGCGTTGTAGATCACCAGGGGCTCGTTGCTGCTCTGGGCTTGTGCGGCCAGGGATGCAACACCCAAGCCAAGGGCCAGGACCAGGGAGCGGCGCAGCAGGGAAGGGGAACGGAATGGCATGGGCAGTAAATCCTATGGGGGCAGCTGCCAAAAAATCGGCAGGCTAATTTAAACGCGAATAATTTGCATTTGAATTATAGGATGGCGCTGCGCCGGGTCCGCGGCCAGGGGGTATTGCTTTGCTGCTGTTTTTATAGCTGCTGGCGCAGGTTCTATCTGCGCAAAAGGCTGATTTGGCTTGAAAATTCAGCCTGGAGCGTCTTGCAGGGCCCACTCTGCTGAGCTGCATGCGTGGATGGCCGTGGTGTCGAACAAGGGCACGCTGGCGTCGCTGGCATCGACCAGCAGCGTAATCTCGGTGCAACCCAGGATGATGGCCTGCGCGCCCTGGGCCACCAGCTCGGCCATGACTTCGCGGTAGGTTTGGCGCGATGCCGGCAGGATCTCGCCCAGGCACAACTCTTCGTAGATGATGCGGTGCACGCTGTCGCGGCCGGCGGCGTCGGGCACCAGCATGCGCAGGCCGTGGCGGGTTTGCATGCGGTCTTTGTAGAAGTCCTGCTCCATGGTGAAGCGGGTGCCCAGCAGGCCGATGGTGTGCAAGCCGGCGGCCTGGATGGCTGCCGCCGTTGGGTCGGCGATGTGCAGCAGCGGGATGCTGACCGCGGCCTCGATCGCCGGCGCCACCTTGTGCATGGTGTTGGTACAGACCACCACGCAGTCGGCCCCGGCCCGCTGCAGTACGCGCGCCGCATCGGCCAGCAGCGCGCCGGCTGCATCCCAGTCGCCCGCATGTTGCAGCCGCTCGATCTCAAAGAAGTCGACGCTGACCAGCACCAGCTTGGCCGAATGCAGGCCGCCCAGCTTTTCTTTCACGGTTTCGTTGATTGCGCGGTAGTAGGGGATGGTCGACTCCCAGCTCATTCCGCCGATCAGGCCTATGGTTTTCATGCAGTTTCCTTGGAACGTAGTGTTTACCGCAAATGCGGAGCGCGTTGGCCGCCAAAGGCCGCAGGTATGGACAAGGCGCGCGGTCCCGGCTCTATCGTGAAAGCCTGGCCGGTCTGGATGCTGCCGGGCCGCAGCACCGCCAGATAAAAACCGCAGCAGCCTTGCAGCCGCATATCGCGCGCGGCGTCGGCATAGCCCATCACCGCGTTGAATTTGAAGCAGGGCTGGCGCGGCTCGGTGACGCGCAGGCTGCAGTCGGGGAAGTGCAGGCTGTCGCCGATCCAGACATCGGTTTCCAGCAGGCCCTGCAGGCTCAGGTTTTCGCCCACATAGCCGGGCGGCAGCGTCTCCTTGAACAGGCTGGCGCCTATGGCTTGCCGACGGGCCTGCCAGAACCCGTAGTGCTCGGCCGGGTAGGCGTAGACGGCTTTGTCCAGCCCGCCGTGTACCCGCAGATCGGCTTGCTCGTCGCCCTCCAAACCCAGCGCCCGCACCGCCACCGCGCTGGCTACGGCCTGCTTGCCAATGGCGCTGAGCACACGCCGGCCGCCGGCCTGCAAGCGGTGGGCGTGGCCGACGTTGACGCTCTGGACGCTGTAGGAATGCATGGTTTATTTTTGCGCGCTACGCAGCCCGGCGCCGCGCACTTCCAGCCGCACGCTGTCCAGCACCTCGCCGCGCGCGTTGCGGATCTGCAGCACATGCCGGCCCGGCCAGGGCAGCCACTGGGCCGACGGGCCGGGAGCGAACAGCTTGCCGTCTATCCACCAGCGCAGGCCATTGCCTTCGGCCTGCAGAGTGACGCGCTGGTGTGTAGGCGGAATGTCCGGGTCCAGCGCGATGATGGTGCCGCTGGTGGGGCTGGTGATGCGGGCGTTGGTTTCCAAGCTTTTCAGGCTGCTAGCGCTTATTCCATCAGCGCCAGCAGCTACGGAATGCACAGCAAACTGGGTTTGCTGCGTACCCTCGATGAACCACTCGCTACGGGCTGCCTCCTGGCCGCCGAACTGCACCGAGGCCTGCAGCACGCCGGCCGGTGGCGCAGGTGCCCGGCTCGGTTGGCGGTTGTGCAGAAACTGCATCACCGCCACCCATACCGGCGCGGCGCCTGTCGTGCCGCTGACGTCCCACATCGGCGCGCCGCTAGCGTTGCCGACCCATACGCCGACCGTGTAGGCCTGCGAATAGCCGACCGCCCAGTTGTCGCGCATGTCTTTGCTGGTGCCGGTTTTTACCGCCGACCAGAAGCGTGTGGCCAGCAGGCTGTCGCTGCCGAAGGTGCGGCTGCGTGCCAGCGGGTCGGCCAGGATGTCGGTGGCGATGAAGGCTGCGCGCGGGTCCAGCGCGGGGCGGAACTGTGGCTTGGCGTTGGGGGTGAAGCTGGTGGGGCTGTAGCGCCCGCCGTTACCCAGCGCGCGGTAGGCGTTGGCCAGGTTCAGCAGCGAGACTTCGGCACTACCCAGCGCCAGGCTGTAGCCGTAGTAGCCGCCCGATTCCTTCAGCGGCAGCCCCAGCGCCAGCAGCTGGCGAAAGAACGCATCCGGCGACACCATCACCAGAGTGCGCACCGCCGGCACGTTCAGCGAGGCGGCCAGCGCGGTACGCGTTGACACCCAGCCCTTGAACTGGTGGTCGTAGTTCTGCGGGATGTACAGGCCGCCGGCGGTCTGGATGTGGGTGGGCGTGTCTTCCAGCAGCGAGGCGGCGGTGATACGCCGCTCGGCGATGGCTTCGGCGTACAAAAACGGTTTGAGGGTGGAGCCAGGCTGGCGGAGCGCTGTCACGCCATCGACCTCGGCCGCCGCGCTCAAGGTGCCCGACGAACCGACCCAGGCCAGCACCTCGCCGCTGGCGTTGTCCAACACCACGACGGCGCCGTCTTCCACATGCCGGCCCTGCAGCTCGCGCAGATGCTGCTGCAGGGTCTGCACCGCAAAGCGCTGCAACGGCGCGCGCAGGCTGGTGGTGATGCTGTTATTGCTCTTGGCGTTGCCCTTGGCGAGTTGCCGGCCCAGGTGCGGCGCGATGCCTTCGCTGGTGTCAAAGGCCCGGCGCTGCAGCGCGGCGGTGGTGAACAGGTCCAGCCCGGCGCAATCGGCCTTCGCCTCCAGGGTTTGCAGCACGCCGCAGGCCCGCTGCGTGACCTGCGCCAGCTTGGCGTTCGGCGCACGCACCAGCGCGGCGGCCACGGCGGCTTCGCGCGCGTCCAGGCCGTGCGCGGCCTTGCCGAACAGGGTTTGGCTGAGTGCGTCGATGCCGACCAACTCGCCGCGGAATGGCACCAGGTTCAGGTAGGCCTCTAGGATCTGGTCCTTGCGCCAGCTGCGTTCCAGCATTTGGGCGGACACGGTCTGGCCAATCTTCTGCACCACGCTGCGCCCGCTGCCACCGGCACGCAAGTCCGCGTCCAACAGGCCGGCCAGCTGCATGGTGATGGTCGACGCGCCGCGGGTCTTGGTGTTCCACAAGTTGCCCCAGGCCGCGCTGGACACCGCCTGCCAGTCGACGCCGCTGTGCTCGTAAAAACGCTTGTCTTCGCTCAGCACCAGCGCCGTGCGCAGCGCCGGCGACACATCGGCCAGCGCCACCCACTGGCCGCGCCGCACCGTGGCGTCGGTGCGCAGCCGCTGCAGCAGCTCGCCGTTGCGATCCAGGATCTGGGTGTCGGACGGCTGGTAGCTGGATTTTATGGAGCTAAAACTGGCTGCAGCGCAGGCGTTACCTGCGCTGGCAGCTATTAAAAGCGCAGCAAGCAGGTGGCGATACCCCCCTGGGTTCACTTCGCCGCCTCCACCTTCACCCGCGGATTCGGCCATTCGCCAAACATCTCCGGCGCGTACATCGCCTCGACCCGGCTCGGTGGCAGCGCGAAGTCGCCTACGTTGTTCAGCCGCACGGTGTACTCCATCTTCACCACGCCCTTGGGCAGGTATTCGTAGTAGCTGCGGAAGGACTCGAAGCTGCGTTCCTCGAAGGCCGGCCAGCCGCTGCCGCTGCGCTTTTCGCCCTGGGTGGCGATTTCGGAATCGCGGCCCAGGCCGCTGCCGAGGATGGTGGCGCCGCCGGGGATGGGGTCGGTGATGGCGACCCAGGTCATGTCGGCCGAGGCGTTGACTTCCAGGCTGATGCGCAGCACGTCGCCGCGGGTGTATTGGCCTTTGACCGCCTGCTCCACCGGGGTAATGGTCTTCTTGATCTGGTAGCCGGCGTTGAACGGCGCCTTCAGCGCGATGGCGGCCACCGACTGCAGGGTCAGCCAGGGTTTGCCTGTGCCTTGCTGGGTCACGGTCAGGGTTTCCTTGGCAGCGGGTTTGCTCCAGGGCAGGAACATGCCGTTGTTGCGCAGATTGCCGGGCGAGGCGGGCGCGCCGAACATGGTGGTCTGGTGCGGTGCGCCGGCGCTATCGGTGGGCTTGATGCGCTCGACCTTGCTCCAGTCGACGCTGGCCATGGCCGCGCCGAGTGCGGCCTTGGTGACGCCGGTGACTGGTGTGGCTTCGAACTTGGCGGAGAACTTCTCCAGCGCCAGGCCGCCCCACAGGTTGGCGGTGGTGGTGAGCCAGGCGCCGCGCTGCTGGCGGCTGATGAAGCCGTTGGCCAGGCGGCCCATGTCGTCCTTCCAGGCCGGGTCGTCCATCACGGCCAGCAGCAGACGGGCGGTGTTGACGTCGCCGTTCTGCATCAGCCACCACCAGTAGTCGTCCTGCTCGGTGCTGAAGACCATCTTCGTGCCCTGGAAGCTCAGGCGCGAACGCAGGATCTGCTGGGCCTCGGCCAGACGCTTGTCGCGCTCCGGCACGTCGGCCACGCGTTTAAGGATGTTCAGCCAGTCGATCACTGTATGGGTAGGCCACTGGTTGGGCGCAATGGTGATGCTGCCCAGCATGCGGGCCTGGGCCTTGCCGTAGCGCGACAGGGCTTCGATGGCGGCCAGCTTGCGCATGTCCAGGTCTTTGCGCGGGCTCCAGAAGCTGCGCTGGATGCGGCCTTCGACAAAGGCGATCAGGCCGCGCTCCATCGGCGCGCGCACTTCGTCGCTGAGCGCGAAGGCGGGGTTGATGCCCGATGCCTCGTGGGTGGCTGCCAGCAGGTAGGCGGTCAGCGTGTCGCTGCCGCGCTCGGCCTCGCCGTCGCGCGGCGGGAAGTAGCTAGCCAGGCCGTCGCTGTCCAGGTAGCTGGGGATTTGCGCGGCCACGGTTTCCCATAGCTTGGCGTCGCGCAGGCCCACGGACTTGCTGGTCTTTTGCTCCAGGCAGGCAAACGGGTAGTTGGCGAACCAATCGCGCACACCGGGCAGGCCTTCGGCCAGCGTGGGCTGCATGGACATCTTCAAACCGCCGCGGCCGGGCAGGGCGTCGGCCGGCGGGTTCACATCCAATGTGTAAGTGCCATCGACCTGCACCAGGGTGGCCTGCTGCACCGTCAGCGGCACGGCGGGGATGATGCGCTGCCGCGCCTTCAGCGCATCGCGGGCGCCGCTGATGCTGTCCTTGGCTTCGATCTCCCAGAGGATGGCCTCTGAGCGGACTTGCGCCAGTTGTGCCGGGGCAGTCACATTCCAGGCGACCTCCCGCGCTTCGCCGGCCGGGATGTCCACGGTTTGTGGCTTCAGGTCCAGCAGGGTGGCGCGCGGTGCGACTTCCACCTTCATGGCTTTTTGCGTGGTGTTGCGCAGGGTGATCTGGGCGCGGAACTGGTCATCCTCGCGCACCAGCGGCGGCAGGCCGCTGATGATCTGCAGGTCCTGCGTGGCGCGGATGCTGGTCGATCCGGTGCCGAACAGGCCGGTGGACGCATCGGCCACGGCGACGATCTTGAAGGTGGTGAGCGCGTCGTTCAGCGGCACGGTGACGGTGGCCTGGCCATTCGCGTCCAGCTGCACCTTGGGGTTCCACAGCAGCAGGGTTTCCAGTAGCTCGCGCGCGCCGCTATGGCCGCCGCCGCCGCCAGCGGGAACGGCTTTACGGCCGTAGTGGCGCCGGCCGATGATTTCCATCTGCGCGGTCGAGGTCTCCACGCCCCAGGACCGGCGCTGCAGCATGGCGTCGAGCAGGTTCCAGCTGTTGTTGGGCATCAGTTCCAGCAGCGCCTGGTCGACGGCGGCCAAGGCCACCTCGGCGTTGGCGGCGGGCTGGCCGTTGGGCAGCTTGACCTGGACCGTCACCTTGGCCTGGCCACGCACCGGGTAGCTTTCTTTATCGGCCTTGACGCTCACATCCAGCTGGTGCGCCTTGCTGCCGACGCGGATTTCCGCCACGCCCAGGCGGAAGGCCGGCTTGCTCAGATCGACCAGGGTGGTGGGGGCCACGTATTCGCGGCCCTCGTACCAGAAGCTGGTCCACCATTCGCGTGGCGCCTTGTAGCCCCAGGTGAAGAAGCTGTACCACGGCACCTCGCGCAGCCGGCCGCGCAGGGCCAGTACGCTCACATACACGTTCGGGCCCCAGCCGTCCTGGATCTTCAGCTGGATGGTCGGGTCCTGGCCGTTGAGCTGCACCACCTGGGTTTGCACAATGCCTTCACGCTCCACCGCCACCAGCGCAGTGGCAAAACGGAACGGCATGCGCACCTGGAACTTGGCGGTCTCGCCGGGCTGGTAGCTCTTTTTCTCGGGCAGCAGGTCCATGCGGTCGTGGTTTTCGCCGCCGAACCACAGCTCGCCCTGCTTGGTCACATAGACAGAGGATGCGGCCTGGATGCGATATCCCTCGCTGTCTTTGGCGGTGACTACCAGCTCGACTTCACCGGCTTCCTTCAGCGCCGCCTCGCACAGCAGCAGGCCGCGCGAATCGCTCTTGCCGCTGCATACCGTGCCCAGCGACTTGATGGTGGTCTTGTTGTCGTAGGTGTAGAAGCCGCCAACCATGCGCTTGCGGCTGGTGGTGACGATGCGCGCCGTGGCGGTGACTTCGAGCGACACATCGGCCTGCGGCTTGCCGGCCAGGTCCAGCGCCAGGGCCTGGAACTTCAGCTTCTGGCTGGTTGATACCCAGCCCTCAGTCTTGATCCCGGCGACCACCGAGGCTGGCCACAGGGTTTGTGTGCTGCGGATGGTTTGCACCTCGCCGTTCGGGTCGGAATAGGTGGCTTCCAGCAACAGGTCTTGCGGCTGTGGGCGGATGGGCACTTCGTTGACCGTGACTTTGCCGGCCCCGTTCTTGTTCAGCGTCAAGGGCAGCTTGTCGGCAATGACGCGGTTGTCCTGGCTGGCTTCGGCCTGCTCTTCGTCGGCCACGGCGGCGTTGGAGTCTGCGTTATCACGCCGGGGCGCGGCGAAGCTGAATTCTTCGAAGTCGCTGTAGCTCAGGTATTTGCCGCGCACCAGGGCTGACACGCGCACCGGCAGGTTGGCCGCGCCGCCGCCGGCCACGTAGTTGATCTGCACATCGACCGGCACGCTCTTCACATTGACCAGGGCTTTCTTGTCGCTGGGCGTAACCCGGCCTTCGAGCACCGGCAGGCGGAACTCTTCCACGCGGAACATGCCGGTGCTGAAGCTGCGCTCATTGCCAGCGCTCTGCAATTCCACGGTGTAGACGCCCAGTTTGGCGGCGGGCGGGATGGACCAGGTGCTCTCGGCGCTGCGGCCGCCGGTGGCGGTTTTGCGCCAGGCCAGGTCCTGGGTGTATTGCTGGCCGCTGCCGATGTGGGTGATCAGCAAGGTGTCGGGCGCCGACTGCGGCAGGCCAAAGCCCTTGCTGGTTTCGGTGCGCAGAATGTGCTTCATCGACACGGTTTCGCCGGCCCGCAGCAGGGTGCGGTCGAAGATGGTGTGGGCGCGCTCGTCGGGGCGGGCTTCGCGGCTGGTTGGCAGGTTGAAGCGCCAGGCCTCGATGCCGCGGTTCCAGTCGCTCCAGGTGAAGGCCATGTCGGGTACGCCGTCCTTGCCGGTGCTGCGGGCGCTGACGAAGTAGGCCTGGCGGCTGCTCTCTTCGCCGCTGCAATTGGGCGCCTCGGCGCTGATGCCGCTCAGGTAGGCAATGCCTTGCGCATCGGTGGTGGCGTGGGCGATGGGCTTGCCCCGGCAGTCGGATACCTGCACCTGGGCGTTGGCCACGGGCAGGCCTTTGTCCAGGCTTGTGACCCAGGCCAGGGCGTTCTCGCGTCCCAGCTTGAAGTGCACGCCCAGGTTGGTTACCAGGGCCGAGGTGCGTACATACATGGTGCGCTGGCCGCCAAAGCGTTCGTCCAGCAGCGAGGTACCCAGCATCTTGGACGCGATCTCAACCACGTGGAAGCCGGGCGTCAGCGGAATACCGACCACCTCGAACGGCCGCGGGTCGGCACTGGCAGGCTGGGGCAGGTCCAGGGTCTTCACGCCGGGCTGGTCTTGCAGCAGCGACAGCATGCGGCTTTGTACGTAGTTCTTATCCTCGTCGCCCAGCACTTTGGGCAGGCGGCCTTTGAGCTCGGCGGCGGCCAGTTTGCGCGGCACGTGGTAGCTGTCGTAGCGCTGTACTTTTTCGAACCAGGCAATGATCTCGGCGTCGCTGCGGGGCTGCAGGTCGCTGACCTTGCCGGCCGATTTGGCCAATTGGGCGACCTCGGGGTTCAGCCCGGAGATCGCCAGTTTGGCCTCCACATTGCGCAGCGTGACCGGCAGCAGCGCCACCCCATTGGGTTCGGCAAAGCGCTCGACGATGCCAAACGGCGAGGCGGCGAATTTGGCCAGTGGTGGCCGGCTGCCGGTGGCCACCTGCAGGGGGAAGCTGCTGGCGTTGCTCAGCGGGCGGTTGGAGGCGTCCTTGAAGTCGCTGGGCAGGGTCAGGCTGAACTTGGTGAGCTCTTCGAACGGGCTTTTGAAGGTCAGGCTGCTGAGCACCGCGTCGGCGTCGCTGCTTTCTTCGTCAAACGTGGGCTGCAACGTGTCTTTGCCGGATTTCAAGCGTATGCCTTCCAGCAGCTTGCGGGCCACCGGCGCGTTGAAAGTAAGGCGCATGGGCTGGATCGGCAGGCAGGCGCTTTGGGCGTTTTCGCGTTCGCAGCTGAAGCTGGCCTCGAACGGCGGGCGTACTTCAAAGCCGAAGCGTTTTTCCACCATATTGGGGACGCCGCTGGGCGTGGCCACGCCTTTGCCGTAGACCAACTGCACTTTGGCAGACGGCGGCAGGCGGCGGTTGCAGGCCAGGGTGGCGAAGCGCAGCGGGGCGGCGGCAGCGGCTTTGTCCAGGCCGTGGGCCTTCAATAATTCGGTGCGGTCGTTGCCGGTGATGGCGCGCACCGCGACCTTCTCGCCCAGGCCGTCTACCGCGCACCACAGGTTGGCCTGCAGGCTGGCCGGCGTGGCGTCGCCGTTGAGCTGCAGGGTGAAATATTGCTCTTCGTCGATCTGGCTGCCGCTGGACGGGCGGATGCTCTGCACAAACGGCCCGCCGCTATTGAACTTGTAGCTGGTTGCGCCCGCCAAATAAGCGCTAGAGGCCGATTTGACATCAGGCCGTGGCTGCAGCGTGCAGCGTATGCCCGGGGGCAAATCGTTGGCAAATTCAAACGCCCATTCGCGGTCGCTGGTCCAGCGGCCCGTGCCCTGGCTGGCCTGCGCGTCGTTGCACTGCAGGCTGGCAGGTGCCGGTGCTTTGGGGTCGCCAAAGTTGACCGCGCTGCTGTCGAACTGCACCACCAGCTGGCGGATGCGTGCCACCTCGCCCTGCGGCGACACGCGGATGATTTGCGCGGCCTGGGCCAGGCTGGCGAAGGCTGCAATGCAGCAGGCGATGGCGAGTTTTTGGATGTTCAAGCGATTCCCTCATATGCCTCTTGTTGGGCGCCGCTAGGGTAGCCGAAAAAAAAGACGCGAGCCCGGTTCGGTGCTGGCGCGGCTTGGGCTTGAAATTTGGAATTTACTGTATAAAATTACAGTAATTTATAAATTCCTATTTTGATAGCAGCTTGCGCAGGTTCTATGAGCGCGAGAGGCCGATTTGATGCTTATTTTGTCCCCGCCATGACCGATGCCATCGTCCCCATCCACGCCATCAAAGGCCGTGGCACGGCCACGCATCTGGCGCACCGGTTCACGTCGCTGGAACGCGATGCCTTCGACGACGGCTGGGGCACGCTGCAAGACGCCGAGCCCAGGGCGCCGCTGGCCACCGAGGTCATGTTTGAAGACGCGCGCAGCGCCATCACCCGCAACGACTCGCCCGACATCTACTTCGACTACGGACTCAACCCCTACCGGGGTTGCGAGCACGGTTGTGTGTATTGCTATGCCCGGCCCACGCACAGCTACCTGAACCTGTCGCCAGGGCTGGACTTTGAAACCCGCATCATCGCCAAGCGCAACCTGGCCGAGGTGCTGGCCCGCGAGCTGTCGGCCAAGAGTTATGTGCCGCAGATGATTGCCCTGGGAACGGTAACCGACGGCTACCAGCCGGTGGAGCGAGAGCTGCGCTTGACCCGCAGCGCACTCGAGGTGCTGCAGCGCTGTAGCCATCCGGTCGGCCTGGTCACCAAGGGCAGCGGCGTCGAGCGCGATTTGGACCTGCTGGCTCCGATGGCGGCACAGAAGCTGGCGGCGGTCTATGTGACCATCACCACCCTGGACGGCGCACTGGCCCGCACCCTGGAGCCACGGGCCGCCGCGCCGTACCGCCGGCTGCGCACGATCCGCGCGCTGGCCGAGGCCGGCGTGCCGGTGGGCGTCAGCGTAGGGCCGCAGATTCCGTTCATCAACGATGACATGGAGCAGGTGCTGGCCGCCGCCTATGAGGCCGGCGCACGCACCGCTTTCTACACCGTGCTGCGCCTGCCCTGGGAGGTGCGGCCGCTGTTCCGCGAATGGCTGCAGCTGCACTACCCGCAGCGCGCCGAGCGTGTCATGGCGCGTATTCAGGACATGCGCGGTGGCAAGGACTACAACGCCGACTTCGCTACCCGCATGAAGGGCAGCGGCCTGTGGGCCGAGCTGCTGCGCCAGCGCTTCCACAAGACCTGCGCCAAGCTGGGGCTGAACCGCGAGCGGGTCGAGCTTGATGTGGCGCAGTTCCGGCCGGGGCTGCTGTCCGGCCAGTCCAGCCTGTTCTAACCGCCTTGCAGTGCCTGGCTGTGGAAGGCGATGTGCTCGGCCATGAAGGTGGCGATGAAGTAGTAGCCGTGGTCGTAGCCCATGTGGCGGCGCACGATCAGCGGCTGGCCCACGGCCTGGCAGGCGGCTTCGAAGATATGCGGGTTCAGCTGGGCGGCCAGGAATTTGTCGGCCAGGCCCTGGTCGATCAGGATGCCGCCGGGGTAGGGCGCCGAGGTCTTGGCGGCCATCAGGAAAACCGCGTCGTGCTTGGGCCAATCGGTGTTGTCGGCACCCAGGTAGCCGCTGAAGGCCTTCTGTCCCCAGGCGCACTGGGTGGGCGCGCAGATGGGGGCGAAGGCTGATACCGACTTGAACAGGCCTGGATGCTTGAGCGCCAGAGTCAGCGCGCCGTGCCCGCCCATCGAGTGGCCGAAGATGCCTATACGCTGCGGGTCAATCGGCAGTTCGGAGGTGATGGCTGGCAGCAGCTCCTTGGTCAGGTAGCTTTCCATGCGGTAGTGCTTGGACCAGGTGGCAACGGTTGCGTCGATGTAGAAGCTGGCGGCCAGGCCGAAGTCCCAGTCATCGGTCTCGCCCGGCACATTCGCGCCGCGCGGGCTGGTGTCGGGCGCAATCAAGGCCAGGCCGTGCTGTGCCGCGTACTGCTGGGCGCCGGCCTTGGTCATGAAGGTTTCTTCGTTGCAGGTCAGGCCCGCCAGATACAGCAAGGCCGGCACGGGACCGTGGCTGGCCTGCGGCGGCAGGTAGACCGAGAACTTCATCGGCAAACCGATCTCGCGCGAGTCGTGCTGGTAGAAGCTTTGCACACCGCCAAAACAGCCGTGCTCGGAGAGGGTTTTCAGGGGTTCGGTCATACGGCCAATCAAATAAGTGGGAAGAGGGAGCGCGGGCGAGTGGGCTAGAACAGCACTACGCCGCGGATGGATTCACCGCGCTTCATCAAGTCAAAGCCCTTGTTGATATCCTCCAGCGGCATGGTGTGGGTGATCAGCGGGTCGATGCTGATCTTGCCCTCCATGTACCAGTCGACGATCTTGGGCACATCTGTGCGGCCACGGGCGCCGCCGAAGGCCGAGCCTTCCCATTTGCGGCCGGTGACCAGCTGGAACGGGCGGGTGGATATCTCGGCACCGGCTTCGGCCACGCCGATGATGATGCTGCGGCCCCAGCCCTTGTGGGTGCATTCCAGCGCCTGGCGCATGACCTGGGTGTTGCCTATGCACTCGAAGCTGTAGTCGGCACCGCCGTCGGTCAATTGCACGATGGCGTCCACTACGTTCGGCACGTCCTTGGGGTTGATGAAGTGGGTCATACCGAACTGGCGGGCCATGGCCTGGCGCTCGGGGTTGATGTCCACACCGATGATCTTGTCGGCACCGACCATCTTGGCACCCTGGATCACGTTCAGGCCGATGCCTCCCAAGCCGAAGACCACCACATTGGCACCGGCTTCCACCTTGGCGGTGAACAGCACCGCGCCGATGCCCGTGGTGACACCGCAGCCGATGTAGCAGACCTTGTCGAAAGGGGCGTCCTTGCGGATCTTGGCCAGGGAGATTTCTGGCGCGACGGTGTAGTTGCTGAAAGTCGATGTGCCCATGTAGTGGAAGATGGGCTGGCCGCCCAGGCTGAAGCGGCTGGTGGCGTCGGGCATGAGGCCCTTGCCCTGGGTGCCACGGATCAGCTGGCACAGGTTGGTCTTGCGGCTCAGGCAGAACTTGCACTGGCGGCATTCGGGGGTGTAGAGAGGAATGACGTGGTCGCCCTTCTGCAGGGTGGTCACGCCGGGGCCTACATCGACGACGATGCCCGCACCTTCATGGCCCAGGATGGCGGGGAAGATGCCTTCGGGGTCGGCACCGCTCAAGGTGTAGTAGTCGGTGTGGCAGATGCCGGTGGCTTTGATCTCGACCAGCACTTCGCCGAACTTGGGGCCTTCCAGGTCCACGGTTTCTATGGTCAGGGGGGAGCCGGCTTTCCAGGCGACTGCGGCTTTGGTTTTCATGGCGGTGTCCTTGCGCTGGCAAAAGTTCAACTATAAGCCGCTACCGCCCGTTGGCCACCTGTCCACCCTGCAATTTTTATAACAAATAGGCCGCTGGCGCAGGTAGAACATGCACCAGCAGCTATCAACAAAATAGCAGAAGCAATAGGAACCGCAAACAAAAAAGCCCCCGGTTGTAAGGCCGGGGGCTTTGCTTCAACACCTTATGCGTTAAAGAATTTCTTTAACTTGTCGGTCCAGCTGTCGCCGGAAGGCGAATGCTTGCCGCCGCCCTTTTTGAACGACTCTTCCAACTCGCGCAGCAGCTTGCGCTGGTGCTCGGTGAGCTTGACCGGCGTTTCCACGGTGATGTGGCAGTACAGGTCGCCGGGTGAGCTGTCTCGCACGCCCTTGATGCCCTTGCCGCGCAGGCGGAACTGCTTGCCGGCTTGCGTGCCTTCGGGGATGTCGATGGCGGCCTTGCCGGCCAGCGTCGGCACTTCGATCTCGCCGCCCAGGGCCGCGGTGATGAAGCTCACCGGCACCGAGCAGTGCAGGTCGCCGCCGTCACGCTCAAAGATGTCGTGCTTCTTGGTGCGGATCTCGATATACAGGTCGCCCGACGGGCCACCATTCGAGCCCGGCTCGCCGTTGCCGACGCTGCGGATGCGCATGCCGTCGTCGATGCCGGCGGGGATCTTCACTTCCAGCGTCTTTTGCTTCTTCAGCTTGCCCTGACCGCTACAGACTGTGCAGGGCTCGGGGATCACCTTGCCCGTGCCGCGGCAGGTGGGGCAGGTTTGCTGAACACTGAAGAAGCCCTGGCGCATCTGCACCGTGCCTTGGCCTGCGCAGGTGCCGCAGGTCTTGGCCTGGGTGCCGGGCTTGGCGCCGCTGCCGTGGCAGGTGTCGCAGGCTTCCCAGGTGGGGATGCGGATCTGCGCTTCCTTGCCGCGGGCGGCTTCTTCCAGGGTGATTTCCATGGCGTAGCTCAGGTCGCTGCCGCGGAACACCTGGCGGCCGCCGCGGCCACCGCCCCGGCTCTGGCCGAACATGTCGCCAAAAATATCGCCAAAGGCTTCGGCAAAGCCGCCAAAGCCTTCCGCGCCCGGGCCGCCGCGCATATTCGGGTCGACGCCGGCAAAGCCGTGCTGGTCGTAGGCCGCGCGTTTTTGCGCGTCGCTCAGCATCTCGTAAGCCTCTTTGGCTTCCTTGAACTTTTCTTCCGCGACAGCGCCTGCATCACCCTGGTTGCGGTCGGGGTGGTGCTTCATCGCCAGCTTGCGATAGGCCTTCTTGATTTCTTCGTCGGAAGCGTTCTTGGGAACGCCCAGGGTTTCGTAGTAGTCTTTTTTGCTCATTCTGCAATTACTTTCTCAATACAGCGATCCGGGATGAGCCACATCAGCGCCAGTACGCAAAAAGCCGCGTCGAAACCCCGTAAGGGGGATTCGAACGCGGCGCGGGTTCGTGGGAACGAATCCCGCGGGATTAGCCCTTCTTGACCTCTTTCACTTCCGCGTCGACGACGTTGTCGTCGGCAGCGGGCTTGGCTTCGGCGGCGGCTTCGGCACCACCGGCGGATGCGCCGGCAGAGGCTTCTTCGGCAGCTTGCTTGGCTTGCATGTCGGCGTACATTTTTTCGCCCAGCTTCTGGCTGACGGTCATCAAGGCGGTGTTCTTGTCGTCGATCGCGGCCTTGTCTTCACCCTTCAGCGCTTCTTCCAGCGACTTGATAGCGGCTTCGATGCTTTCCTTCTCGGCGGCTTCGATCTTGTCGCCGTATTCGGTCAGGCTCTTCTTCACGCTGTGCACGCTGGCTTCACCCTGGTTACGGGCTTGCACCAGTTCCAGCTTCTTCTTGTCGTCGGCGGCGTTCAGTTCGGCGTCTTTCACCATTTGCTGGATTTCGGCTTCCGACAGGCCGGAGTTGGCCTTGATGGTGACCTTGTTTTCCTTGCCGGTGCCCTTGTCCTTGGCGCCGACGTGCAAGATGCCGTTGGCGTCGATGTCGAACGACACTTCGATCTGTGGCGTGCCACGGGCTGCCGGCGGGATGCCTTCGAGGTTGAACTCACCCAACAGCTTGTTCACATTGGCGATCTCGCGTTCGCCCTGGAACACCTTGATGGTCACGGCCGGCTGGTTGTCGTCGGCGGTGGAGAAGGTCTGTGCAAACTTCGTCGGGATGGTCGTGTTCTTATTGATCATCTTGGTCATCACGCCGCCCAGGGTTTCGATACCCAGGGACAAAGGCGTCACGTCCAGCAGCAGCACGTCCTTGCGGTCACCAGACAGCACTTGGCCTTGGATCGCAGCGCCCACGGCCACGGCTTCGTCGGGGTTCACGTCCTTGCGGGGTTCGCGGCCGAAGAATTCCTTGACCTTGTCTTGTACCTTGGGCATGCGGGTCATACCGCCGACCAGGATCACGTCATGGATGTCGGACACCGACACGCCAGCGTCCTTGATCGCCAGGCGGCAAGGGGCGATGGTGCGTTCGATCAGCTCTTCCACCAGGGCTTCGAGCTTGGCGCGGCTGAGCTTGATGTTCAGATGCTTGGGGCCGGAAGCGTCGGCGGTCACGTAGGGCAGGTTGATGTCGGTGGCAGCGCCGTTCGACAGTTCGATCTTGGCTTTTTCAGCAGCTTCCTTCAGGCGCTGCAGGGCCAGCACGTCTTTGGACAGATCAACGCCGGATTCTTTCTTGAACTCGGTGATGATGAAGTCGATGATGCGCTGGTCGAAATCTTCACCGCCCAGGAACGTGTCGCCGTTGGTGGACAGCACTTCGAATTGCTTTTCGCCATCGACATCGGCGATTTCGATGATGGAGATGTCGAAGGTACCGCCGCCCAGGTCATACACGGCGATCTTGCGGTCGCCCTTTTCCTGCTTGTCCAGGCCGAAGGCCAGGGCTGCAGCGGTAGGTTCGTTGATGATGCGCTTGACTTCCAGACCTGCAATGCGACCAGCGTCCTTGGTGGCCTGGCGCTGGGCATCGTTGAAGTACGCGGGCACGGTGATCACGGCTTCGGTGACCGGCTCGCCCAGGTAGTCTTCAGCGGTCTTCTTCATCTTGCGCAGAATGTCGGCGCTGACCTGCTGGGCCGACATCTTGGTGCCACGCACTTCGACCCAGGCGTCGCCATTGTCGGCCGCCACGATCTTGTAAGGCATCAGATCGATGTCTTTTTGAACTTCTTTTTCCGAGAACTTGCGGCCGATCAAACGCTTGACGGCATACAGCGTGTTCCTGGGGTTGGTCACGGCCTGGCGCTTGGCGGACGCGCCAACCAGCACTTCGCCGTCTTCCTGGTAGGCCACGATGGACGGCGTGGTACGCGCGCCTTCGGAGTTTTCAATGACGCGGGGCACATTGCCTTCCATGATGGAGACGCAGCTGTTGGTGGTGCCCAAGTCAATACCAATGATTCTTCCCATGATTGCTTCCTTCGATTTATGTGAGTGGAGCGGGTTCTTGCCAGTTCGTGCTGCAAAAACCCTTGTGTTGCTAACGTGTGGATAACTTTCGCCACTTCAAGAGTGGGGTTACCGCTTTTTGTTTATTTAGGTGCAGTAACGGTGACCAAAGCCGGGCGCAGCACGCGGTCGGCGATCAAATAGCCCTTTTGCAGCACGCTGACCACGGTGTTGGCTTCTTGCTCGGCTGGTACCACGCTGATGGCCTGGTGTTGGTGCGGGTCGAACTTGGTGCCAGCGGCGGGGGCGATCTCGATCACCTTGTTGCGTTCCAGCGCGCTTTTCAGCTGGCGCAGGGTGGCTTCGGCGCCTTCACGGATCTGGGCGGTGGTGCCGTCCTTGATCGCCAGTCCGGCTTCCAGGCTGTCGGCCACGGGCAGCAGGCTTTCGGCAAAGCTTTCCAAGCTGAACTTGCGGGCCTTGGCGATGTCTTCCTCGGCGCGGCGGCGGGCGTTCTCGGCATCGGCCTTGGCGCGCAGAAACTGGTCGGCCAGATCGGCACTTTTGGCTTTCAACGCAGCCAACTCGGCCTGCGCCTGGGCCAGGGCCTCCGCATCGCTGCCAGCGGGCTGCTCGTCGGTGGGGGCCATGCTGTCCAGCGGGTTGTGGTCGGGATTGGGATTGATATCAGACATGCTTATGAGGAAATGGAGTGAACCAGCGACACAGACTGGGGGCTAAGCGCCTGTTTGCAAGGGCTTAGCCGCCCAAAAGACCCAAAAATTAGCCTTTGATGGCCAGCAATTCAACGTCGAACTTCAGCGTGGCGTTCGGTGGGATCACGCCACCAGCGCCGCGGGCGCCATAGCCCAGGGCCGCGGGGATGATCAGGGTGCGGGCGCCACCGATTTGCATGCCGGCCACGCCTTCGTCCCAGCCCTTGATGACCATGCCGGCGCCCAGGGAGAACACGAACGGGTCCTTGCGGTCCTTGCTGGAGTCGAACTTGGCGCCTTGCACGCCGTCGTTGTACAGCCAGCCGGTGTAGTGCACGGTCACGCTCTTGCCCTTGGTGGCGACGTCGCCCGAGCCCTGGATGGTGTCTTCAAACTGCAGGCCGGAAGCGGTGGTGGTGAATGCCATGTGAATTCCTTGGTAATGTTGGTGCCACGCCCGCGCGGCGTCAGGGTAGAGGGGCTGTTGCCCGCCAATCCGGCGCCGCGTAGCTTGTGTGCTATGGAAGTAATAGCTGCTGTCGTACGGTACACCTGCGCAGCAGCCTTAAAAGACCCCGAATTATGCCAGCAGGCCGCAGGGGTATTCGTGGGCCTCTGTAATTGCGGTGTGGGAGCGGGCCAGGTTCGGGGCGGACTGACCTTGCTGGCGTTTGGGCAGGCCCCGGTGCTGCCGGTGGCCCAGGGCTTCGCAGGGCAGGCAGGCCGCCAGGCCCATCGGCAGGGTGTGTGCGTCTGGCCATAAAAAAGGGGCTGGGAATTTCTTCCCAGCCCCTTTTTTTGACCGCTGCAGCGGTTTACTTGACCTTCTTGGCCTGGGCCACCGACCATTTGCCGGCAAAGGCCTGGATGTCGCTCAGGCGTTTGAGCAGGTCGGCACCGGTAGGGGTGACGCTGTAGCCGTCGGAGCCGTGGGTCAGCAGGTCGGCTTCGCGCAGCTCTTTGAGGCGGGTGTTCAAGGTGTTGGGGGTGACGCCGCCGACGCTGTCCTGCAGCAGGCGGAAGGTCTGGGCGTGGCCGTCTTTCAGGGCCCACAGCACGCGGATGGCGTAGCGGGATTCCAGCAGGGCCAGCAGTTGGTGGACGGCGACGTTTTCTTTGGAACTCATAGGGTGTTCTCCTCGGTGCAATGTTTGTTGGGGGTGTCCGGTTGCTGGCTTTGCGCCCGGATGGCGGTGCAACTATACCGCAAAATTCAATTTTGCTACTAGTTTAATAGCAATGCACGCATAGGGTATATGCGCTGGTGCAGATTTATGCGCGGTATATTTTTTGCAGCAGCCGGATCAGGGTTTTTCGCTCGGCGGCGCTCAGGCTGGCAGTGGACTCGATTTCCAGCTGGGCCACGGTCTGTTCGGCATCGGCCAGCAGGGTTTCGCCCGCGCTGGTGAGGTGCAGGCCGACGGCCCGGCCGTCCACCGGGTGCGGCTGGCGCTCGACCAGGCCACGCTTGTCGATGCCGTTGACCAGGCTCACCAGGTTGGGTGGCAGGATGCTGAGGGCGCTGGACAACTGGCGCGAGGTGATGCCGGGGTTGTGCCCGACCAGCGACAGGACGGAGAACTCCACCATGCGCAGGTCATGCACCGCCATGCGTTCAATAAAAACTTCGGTTATGGCCAGCGAGGCCCGCCGGGCGTTGTAGCCCACCAGGGTCTCCAAGGCACTGCTGTCGACGGAGGTAATGGACTTGCGGGGGCTGGTAACGGTCATAGAGCTATTTTGCCAGCCGTTTCCAGCCCCCTTTTCGGTTCGCCAAGCCTACTTGCAGCTGAAGCTGGCCGCGCTTTCCACATCCCCGCTACCGTTGTAGCGGGCAACCTTGGGGTATGCGCAAAGCGGGCGGCTGCGGGTGGGCGACCAGGTGCTGGGCACATCGGTGTTGACCGCAACCGCATTGCCGGGGCCGCGCACGTTGGCCGTCACGCTGTCCGGAGCCTGGCCTTTTTCGACCCAGTTGACCAGCGGCGTCAGCATGTCGAACTGGTCGGTGGCGGGGCCGCCCGAGCAGTGGTTCATGCCGGGCACGCGGTAGAAGCGGGCAAAGTTGCTGGCGTCGCCGCCATTGGCGCTGCGCAGGGCGTCGTACCAGGCGGTGGTGTCGTCACTGGAGAAGATCGGGTCGCTGGTGCCGTGGTACAGCATCATCTTGGCGCCCCGGCCTTTCACGGCCGACAGGTTGCTGGGGTTGGGCGGGGTCATGAACGACATGCCGCTCTCGGTGTACAGCGCCGTGGTGGCGTTGATGCGGGCCACCATGGTGTCCACATTGCCGGTAAGCGCAAATACCGGGCCGTTGAAGGTGGCGGGGTCTTCGGGCGGGGCCGGCCAGATCAGGCCTACACCGCCCGAGTCGAGCACCAGCGGTGCGGTGAATTCCCAGAAGCCGTAGCCGCTGCCGGCCAGCCCTGCGTCATACGGAAAGCTCGCGTAGATCTTGCTGCCGTTGCTGGTGGTCGGGCCGCTGAGGATCTTGGCGATACCGGTTTTCTGCGCGGCCGACAGGCAACTGCCATCGCGCGAGCCGCTGCAGGTGGGCACGTCGCGGTCCAGGTTGAAGGCGGCCTGGCAGGCGCCAGTGTCTTGCACCAGGCCGTCGGTCGCGCCGTCCAGCGCGTCGCACTTGGCCAGCACGGCCTTGGATACCAGGGTGCGCTCGGCGGTGGTGAAGCTGGTAGACAAATCGCCTGGCGTGCTAGCCAGCGTGGCGTAGATCTGGGCGCTGGCAATATTGGCGATCCCCGCCTTGGGCAGGTTGAAGCCAGGGTTGCCAACCAGGAAGCCGTCGTACTGGTCGGCATAGCGGGCGGCGGCCACCATGGTGTGGCGCCCGCCGTTGGAGCACCCGCCGAAGTACGAACGGTCCGGGCCCTTACCATAAGCGGTCTGGATCGCGCTCTTGGCCATGGGGGTGAGCTTGGCGACCGCCTGGTAGCCGTAGTCGAGTCGCGCTTGCGGGTCGATGCCGAAGCTTGCGCCCAGCGCAGCGGCATGGCCGGCGTCCGAGCTGATGACGGCGAAGCCCATGTTCAAGGCATGGGTCATGCCGGAGCCGCCGTTGACGCCACCCGTGGCCGTGACCACGCTGCCGTCGATCCCGCCGTTGCCCTGGTAGAAGAAGCGGCCGTTCCAGGCGTTGGGCAGGCGCATCTCAAAACCGATGGCATAGCTGTTGCCGTCCACCGCGCTCACGCGTTGGTACATGCTGCCGGTGACCTGGCAGTGCGCTGGCACGGGTGTGCCGGCCACCGTCAGCGTGCCCGCTGCAACCGCGTTGGCGGCCGTGAGCGTGGTGTTGGGGAAGCTGATCTTGCTGACCAGGTCGGTACACGAGAGCAGCGTGCCGGCGCTGGCGGCGGAGAGCTGGGGCAGCGAACTGTCCGACCCGCCGCAGCCTATGAGCAGAGCCGCCGGCAGGGCCGACAGGGCGAGTAATCCAGGGTGCAATCTTCTTTTCATATTGTTGTCTCCAAGGTCGAGGCGCAGGGGAACCCACAGCGTGGCCTCAACACGCTGCAAGCAGGGGGAACGGGGAAACGGGTTTGCTACTGAATCAGTAGCTGGCGGCGCAGGCAGATGCTGCGCTCGTGGCGGTTTTTTTACTTATTCGTGGGGGCAGGCGCTGGCGGATGATGGCCAGGCGCATGTCGAACTCGGGTAGCACCCAGGTGTGGAAGGCCTGGGCTGCTTCGGCCCAGCGCGGCGTGTGTGCTTTGGGCGCGGCGGCGATGCGGCCCCAGGCCCAGTCCAGCAGCACCAGGGCCAGGGCGCGCAGGTAGTCGTCGGCCACCCAGTAGGGCAGCTCGGCGTCGGTCTGGGCGGCCTGCGCCAGGGCGGCGGTGGTTTCCATCAGGGCGTCGCGGCGCCGGTCGCCGGGCAGCTCGGCCAGCAGGCTGGACAGGCCGGCACCGCCATCGGCCAGCACCTTGCGCAGCAGCAGGTCGATGGCCTGGATTTCGTTCGTGCCCTCGTAAATCATCGCCACCCGGGCGTCGCGCACGATCTGCTCTATGCCCCATTCGCGCACATAGCCGTGGCCGCCGAACACCTGCAGGCAGGCGCTGGCGCCGCTGAAGGCCTGGTCGGTGAACGCGGCCTTCAGCACCGGGGTGACCAGCGCGCACCAGCGCTGGGCGGCGGCGCGCTCGGCGGCGTCGGGGTGGTGTTCGGCCACGTCCAGCTGCAGGGCCGTGTGGTAGGCCAGCACCCGGCCGCCGTCGATCCAGGCGCGCTGGGTGTCCAGGATGCGGCGGATCGCCGGATGTTCGGCGATCAGATCGGGGCCTTGTTGTGATTTGGGAGCCCGCATTTGCCGGCGCTCCTGCGCATAGGCGTGGGCTTTCTGCCATGCGGCGTCGAGCAGGCCTATGCCCTGCATGCCAACGTGGAGGCGCGCGGCGTTCATCATCACGAACATGGCGTTCAAGCCCTTGTTCGCTGCGCCGACCTGCCAGCCCGTGGCTTCGTCGAAGCGCAGCACGCAGGTGGGGCTGCCGTGCAGGCCCATTTTTTCTTCGATACGTTCGCAGACCACGGCATTGCGCTGGCCATCGGGCAAGACCTTGGGCACCAGGAACAGCGACAGGCCTTTGGGCCCGGCGGGGGCATCGGGCAAACGGGCCAGCACCAGGTGGACGATGTTGTCCGTCAGGTCGTGCTCGCCGCCGGAGATGAAGATCTTGGTGCCAGATACGCGCAGGCTGCCATCGGCCTGCGGCAGCGCTTTGGTGCGCACCAGGCCCAGGTCGCTGCCCGCGTGGGCTTCGGTCAGGCACATGGTGGCCAGCCATTCGCCGCTGGCAATTTTGGGTAAATAGGCTGCCTTGAGCGCATCGCTGCCGTGGTGTTTGAGGCAGGCGTAAGCGCCATGCAGCAGGCCGGGCGCCATGGTCCAACCGTGGTTGGCGCCGGCCAGCATTTCGTACAGCACGCCTTCCAGTACCGCCGGCAAACCCTGGCCTCCGTCTTCTACCGCACACGACACAGACGGCCAGCCGGCCTGCCAGAACGCCTGGTAGGCCGCCTTGAAACCCGGTGGCGCAGTCACCTGGCCGGCGTTGAAGCTGCAACCCACCTCGTCGCCCACCCGGTGCAGCGGTGCGATTTCGCTGGCGACGAACTTGCTGGCCTCGTCCAGCACCTGCAGCGCCAGCTCGGCATCGGTGTCGGCAAACGCCGGCAGCGCCTGCCACTGGGCCGGGGCCTGCAGCACGTCGTTCAGGATGAAGGTGATGTCGTCCAATGCGGCCATGGGTTTGCTCTTTTTTAGATAGCTGCCAGCGCAGGTGGTGTATGCGCTGGTGGCCTATTTCTTATAAATTTAAGAATCCGCACTGAAGCCGATTTGCTTGACTAGCGGCCCCCAGCGCTCGAACTCGGCCTTTTGCGACTTGGCCATTTCCTCGGCGCTGGAGCCGTGCGGGATCAGGCCGACCAGGGCCAGGCTGTCCATCACCACCTTGTCTTTCAGCGCGGCGTTGATGGCGGCCGTGGCATTGGCCAGGGTGGCGGCCGGGGTCTTGGCTGGGGCGTAGAAACCGAACCATTCCTCCACCACCAGGTCGGGGAAGCCTTGCTCGACGAAGGTCGGCACGTCGGGGTAGTAGGGCGAGCGCTGCGGGCCCGAGGTGGCCAGCACGCGCAGCTTGCCGGCCTTGGCGTAGGCCAGGTAGTCGCCGCTGGGGTTCATGGTGGAGGCGATCTGGCCGCCCACCAGGTCGGTGATGCCGGGCACGGTGCCGCGGTAGGGCACGTGCTTCAGGTCCACCTTGGAGCGCAGGCCGAGCAGCGCGCCCAGCAGGTGCGGCATCGAGCCGGCGCCGGGCGAGCCGTAGCTGGCCTGGTCAGGATTGGCCTTGGCCCAGGCCAGGAAGTCCTTCAGGTTCTTCACCGACGGCGGCACGGCCGGGCCGACCGCCAGGCCGTGGTGCATGATCGCGCCGATCGACACCTGGGCGAAGTCCTTGGGGTCGTAGCTGAGCTTGCTGTAGATGTGCGGGTAGACCGACATGGCCGACACCGGCGCCAGCGCCAGCACCGAGCCATCGGCGGGCGATGCCTTCAGGGTTTCCAGCGCAATCCGGCCGCCGGCGCCGGGCTTGTTGTCGACCACGGCGGCGTTCTTGGTGTAGGCGGTGCCGATCAGCTTTTCGCCGACGCGGCGGGCCACGCTGTCGCCCGAGCTGCCGGGCGGGAAGCCGTAGTAAATCTTGACTTGCTCCAGGCCCTGGGCCAGCAGCGTTAGGGGCGACCAGGCGGCCAGGGCGGCACTGCTGGTCAGGGTGGTGAGGAAGAGGCGGCGGGTCATGCTGTTTGCTCCTAATGTTGTAGCTTCTAGCGCAGGTTTTGTCTGCGCTAGAGCCACTTTCTATATCGATTTATCGGGTGGGGCGGCGGCTTAGAACGCGTGGCGAACGCCAAAGTTGATGCCGTTTTGCGAGGATCCGAGGGCCGGGTTGCTGCCGGCTGCGCCACCGCTGACGGATACGTTGGCCAGCCGGTCGTTGCTGATGTGGCCCACCTGGCCGTACACGGCCGTGCGTTTGGACAGGCTGTAGACCAGGCGCGCGGCTAGCAGGGTCGAGTTGACGTCGTTGGCATCGCTGTAGCGCAGGCTGGCCCACTGGCCGTCCAGCGTCAGCTGGGGGGTCAGCGGATAGGACGCGCCCAGGTACCACAGCTTGCTGCGGGGGCGGGTCAGGCTGCCTTCGTTGTCGCGGCGCAGCACGCCGCCGCCGATCTTGGCGCCCGCTACCTTGAAGTAGCCGGCCAACAGCAGCCGGTCGTCGGTGGTGTTGCTGCTGTTCAGGCCGCCGAAAATCACGTCGGTGGCGCTAGCGGGTGTGCGGCCGCGCAGGCTGTCGTAGGCCAGCACGGCGCCCCAGATGGGGGTGTCGTATTTGGCGGTGGCCGACCACTGGCGGCAGGCCTGCTTATCAGTGCCGCTTTCGCCAGCGCAGTTGGTGCCGGCGGGGCTGGGGCCGGCGTTCACGGTGTCGCGGCCCAGGCTGTATTCGGCGCCCACGGTGAAGCCGCTAAAGGTGCCCCGGTAGCCGATGGAGTTGTCGGCCCGCGAATTGGGGATGTAGGAGTCGAGCGAGCCTATGGCGTACAACGCTGGCCCGATCACGTCAGAGTCCTGGATCGACCAGAACAGCGTGGAATACTGGCGGCCCACAGTGACACTACCCCAGGATCCGGCCAGGCCGACGTTGGCCTGGCGGCCGAACAAGCGGCCGCCCTGGCCGGACGCGCCGGTATCGGGCGCAAAGCCCATTTCCAGCACGAAATTGGCCTTCAGGCCGTCGCCCAGGTCTTCGGTGCCGCGAAAGCCCAGCCGGGATGGCAGCGAGCTGGTGTTGCTGGGCATGCGGGTGATGCCACCCACCCCGTTGACTTTGCTGACGTGTTCCACGCCCACGTCGATCAGCCCGTACAAGTTGACGCTGGAGCTGGGGGGCGTCGTCTGGGCGTGGGCGGCAAAAGCGCCGGCAGCTATCAGTGCGGCGGTCAGGGGGCGAAAGTGTCGGTAAGGGCGGTTCTTTGGGGCTTGCATGTTGTCTCCTTCGGGTGGTACATCCCGCTGCAGATGCGCAGCGGCCTTGATGTTCTGGGGTGGCATGGCTTCGGTGATGGGCATCGAGTCTGCTCTTATTTGTATAGCTAGCGGTGCAGGTGGTGTATGCGCTGGCGGCTCTTTTCTTATAAATCCATCAACGTGGCGCCATGCGCAGCGCGCCGTCCAGGCGTATCACTTCGCCATTCAAATGGCCGTTGGTCACGATGTGGGCGGCCAACTCGGCGAATTCGGAGGGCTTGCCCAGGCGCGACGGGAACGGGATGCTGGCGGCCAGCGACGCCTGCACGGCTTCGGGCAGCTCTTGCATCAGCGGTGTTGCAAACAGGCCGGGCGCCACGGTGCAGACACGGATGCCGTACTGCGCCAGGTCGCGCGCCATCGGCAGGGTCATGCCGACCAGGCCGCCCTTGGAAGCGCTGTAAGCCTGCTGGCCGACCTGGCCGTCGAAGGCCGCCACCGAGGCGGTAAACATGATCACGCCGCGGGCGCCGTCTTCCAGGGCGTCGAGCTTGGCGCAGGCGGCGGCGAACAAGCGGGTCATGTTGTAGCTGCCGATCAGGTTCACGGCGATGACCTTGCTGAAGGCGTCCAGCGGGGCCGCGTTGCCGTCTTTTTGCACCACCCGCTTGGCGCCGCCGATGCCAGCGACGTTCATCAAAATGCGGGCTGGGCCGTGGGCGGCAGCGGCTTTGTCAATCGCGGCGGTCACGCTGTCGGCATTGGTGATGTCGCATTGGCACGCAATGCCACCGATCTCGGCCGCAACCTTTTCGGCCAGGGCGATGTTGACGTCGAGCACCGCGACCTTGGCGCCCAGGCGGGCCAGTTCGCGGGCGGTGGCTTCGCCCAGGCCGGAAGCTGCTCCGGTGACGAGGGCGGCTTGTCCTTGGATTTGCATGTGGTGGGTCCGGTAGAAACTATTGGGGTTGGATGGTGAAAGGCAGGCTGCCGTCGTGCAAGGCGGTGACCAGGTCGGCGCGGTGCTTGAGCACGGCGCGCTGGTTGATCGAGCCTTTGTCGGTGATCTCGCCCTTGTCCAGCGAGGGCGGCTCGGCCATCAGGTGGATGCGGGCCACGCGGGTGGCGCTGCCGGTGGATTCGGCGGCCAGCCGGTTGGCGACTTGCTGGAAGTGGGCTTGCACAGGGGCGCTTTCCAATACCTCTTGCAGGCTGGCGCTGTCGGGCAGGCCGCTCAAGGCGCGGCAGGCTGGCGTGGGTAGGATCAGCGCGCCGACTTCCTTCAGATTGATGCCGGTGAGCACCGCGTCTTGCACATAGGGCGCGCCGGCAGCAATGATCTTGGCGCGCATCGGCCCGACGCTGACAAAGGTACCGGTGCTGAGCTTGAAGTCTTCGGCAATCCGGCCGTCGAACTTCAGGCCTTGGTGCAGGTCGTTTTCATCGATCCACTGCACCGCGTCGCCCGAGCAGTAAAAGCCTTCTGCGTCAAAGCTCTCCTTGGTGGCCTCGGGGTTGCGCCAGTAGCCGGGCGTGATGTTGGGGCCGCGGTAGCGCACCTCGGTCTTGCCGTCGGTGGGCACCAGTTTCAGTTCCAGGCCCGGTGTGGGCACGCCGATGTAGCCGGCTTTGACGTTCGGGCTGTTGACGGCGATGCAGAAGGGCGTGCCTTCGGTCATGCCCAGGCCGGTGTTCATCACGATGCGCTCGCCTACCTCGCGCTCGGCGCTGGCAAACAGCGAGTCCCAGATGGGCTGCGACAAAGCGGCGGCGGCAAAGAAGAACATCTTCACCCGGCTTAGCAGCTTCTTGCGCAGCAGGTCGTCGGTCTGCATGGCCTCGGCCAGCACCTCGAAGCCGGTGGGCACGTTGAAGTACACCGTGGGCGCGATCTCGCGCAGGTTGCGGATGGTCTCGGCCATGCCCTTGGGCGTGGGCTTGCCTTCGTCCAGGTACAGGGTGCCGCCGTTGTAGATGATGATGCCGAAGTTGTGGTTGCCGCCAAAGGTGTGGTTCCAGGGCAGCCAGTCGACCAGCACCAGGCCTTCTTCGGCCAGCACCGGCATGGACTGGTTCATCTGCTGCAGATTTGCGCTCCACATGCGGTGGGTGACGATCACCGCCTTGGGCAGCTTGGTCGAACCGGATGTGAACATGAACTTGGCAATGCTGTCGCCGCCGATGGCCGCATGGGCGGCGTCCACAGCGGGCGTTGCCGGCGTGTTCAACAGATCGCTGAAGGGGATCGTGGCCCGGCCTTCGATGCTGCCCGAGCCCAGCACCACCTTGACATCGGCACCGACGGTGGCGTTGATGGCGCGGGCAAAGCGGCTGCCGTTGCTGGCAAATACCAGGCCGGGGGTCAGGGTTTCCAGCGCGTGGCGTAGCTTGTCGTAGTCCTGGCTGATGGTGGAATAGGCGGTGGAAATCGTGCACTGCGGAATGCCGGCCACCAGCGCGCCCAGCGACAACAGGGCGTGGTCCAGGTCGTTTTCGCTGAGGATGGCGATCGGGCGGTCATCGCCCAGGCCCATGCCCAGCAAGGCTTGGGCGATGTTGCGCGCCGACTGCCAGGCTTCGGCGTAGCTGATGTGGCGCCAGTCGCCCAGGCTGCCGTCGGCGTTCTTCACGCGCTGGGCCATCCAGGTGTGGTGGGGGGTGGTCTGCGCCCAGTGGGCCAGCCGGTCGGTCAGGCGCGTGGGGTAGGGCTCCAGGTCCTGCGCGGCCCGCACATAACGCACGCCGTCGGGCGTGTCACGGGTGGTGACCTGGGTGACGCCGAAGCGCAGCGGGCGGTATTTGGGGGCGGACATGCGGCAGTCTCGATTACGCTTTTTGGACCTTGGCGGCCTTGCCGTCGAGGAAGGCGCGCACCCGGGCCTTGGCTTCGGGCGCGCTCTGGGCGATGGCGGCCATCATGGCTTCGGTCATCAGGCCCTGGTCGGACGGCTGCTCGGCGATGCGCGGCAGGGCGTGCATCAGCGCGTAATTGGTCAGCGGGGCGTTCTGGGCGATGCGCTCGGCCAGCTCAAAGGCTTTGGTAAAGGCCTGGCCGGTGGGCACCAGGTACTGGGCGAAGCCCACCCGTTCGCCGTCCACGGCGTTGTAGACGCGGCCGGTCATCATCATGTCGGTCATGCGGGCGGTGCCGATCAGGCGCGGGATGCGCACCGCGCCGCCGCCGCCGACAAAAATGCCGCGCGAGCCTTCGGGCAGGGCGTAGAAGGTGGATTCATCGGCCACGCGGATGTGGCAGGCGCTGGCCAGTTCCAGGCCGCCGCCGACCACTGCGCCGTGCAGCGCAGCGACGACAGGTACCGGGCCGAACTGCACGCGTTCCAGCGCCGCATGCCACATGCGCGAATGCTGCAAGCCCTGGCCGGCGTCGCGTTCCTTCAGTTCGCTCAGGTCCAGGCCCGAGCAGAAATGCTCGCCTTCGCCGTCGATCACTGCGGCGCGCACGCTGGAGGGCAGGCCGTCCATCAGGTTGCGCAGCGCCAGCACCAGGCCGTCGTTCAAGGCATTGCGCTTGGCGGGGCGGGACAGGCGGATCACGGCGACTTCCTGCTCGTTGCCGCGGATTTCCAGGGTGATGTCGGGGTTGTGTGTGGTCATGCTGATGTACGTTAGTTGGCTGAATTATGGTTATGGAAAATAACTAAAACAAGGCTTTGAGGGCGCTCAATACTAAGTGCTTTCCCTAGTTATTTGGGGTCTCAATTTGATTATGATAAATAACTAAATTCGCCAAAAAACAGCAAGGAATCCGCCATGAGCGCCTACATCCCTTACGGTATTTACTGGTCGTCGCCGTTTGCCAAGTGGCAGGGCGCGCTGGCCAACCTGAATGCACTGCCCCTGGCGGCCAGCGTGGGCAAGCAGGCCCTGGCCGCACGCGGCTATGACATGGCGCAAATCGACTTGGCCATCCTGGGCCTGACCAACCCGCAAAAGGGCAGCTTCTACGGCCTGCCCTGGGTTACCGGCATGATGGGCATAGACCGCGTGGCCGGCCCGACCATCCAGCAGGCCTGTGCCACCAGCGTGCGGGCTTTGCAGATGGCCGCGCAAGAGGTGGTCTGCGGCACGGCCACCAGCGCGCTGCTGGTAATGGCCGATCGCCAGTCAAACGGCCCGGTGGTCTACTACCCCGACTCCAGCGGCGCCGGCGGCTACGGCATCACCGAGCACTGGGTGCCCGACAACATGGGCCATGACCCGTATGCCAAGAACCCCATGCTGCAAACCGGCGAGAACGTGGCCGTGCGCTATGGCATCAGCACCAGCGAGCAGCACGAGCTCAAGCTGCACCGCTACACCCAGTACCAGCAGGCGCTGGTCGACGACCGGGCTTTCCAGAAGCGCTACATGGTCGACGTGCCGCTGACCGACTCCAAGTTCCGTAAGCAGACCGGCGTGCTGGCCGCCGACGAAGGCATCTTCCCCACCACCGCCGAAGGCCTGGCGAAGCTCAAGCCGGTGAAGGAGGGCGGCACGGTGACCTTTGGCGGCCAGACCCATCCGGCCGACGGCAATGCCGGCGCCATCGTCACCACCCGTGACTTGGCCCGTGTCGCGTCGATCAACCCGCATATCGAGATCGAAATCCTGGGCTTCGGCATGGCCCGCGTCGAGCCCGGCTACATGCCGATGGCGCCATCGCCCGCCAGCTTCAATGCCATGAAGAACGCCGGCCTGACCATCAAAGACATTGATGCCATCAAAACCCACAATCCGTTTGCCGTGAACGACATCGCCCTGGCGCGCGATACCGGCTTTGCCTGGGAGAAGATGAACAACTATGGCAGCTCGATCATCTGGGGCCACCCGCAGGCCCCGACCGGCATGCGCGCCATCATCGAGCTGATCGAAGAGTTGGTGCTGCGCGGCGGCGGCGTCGGCATGTTCACCGGCTGCGCAGCGGGCGACAGCGGCTACGCCACTATTTTGCGTGTGACCGACAGTACAAAGGCCTAAGCAATGAAACACTTTTCTGCAAAACTGGACGCCTGGATCGTCGACGGCGTGCGCACCCCCCTGGTCGATTACTGCGGCCCGCTGGGCCATGTATCGCCCACCGACACCGGCATCAAGGTGGCCCGCGCCGTGCTGGAGCGCAGCGGCGTGCCCGCGGCCGACGTGGACTCGGTCATCACCGGCTCCATGGCCCAAGCCGACTTCGACGCCTTTGTGCTGCCGCGCCACATCGGCCTTTACGCCGGCGTGCCCATCGCCGTGCCGTCCATCCTGGTGCAGCGCATCTGCGGTACCGGCTTCGAGCTGTTCCGCCAGGCTGCCGACCAGATCGCCTTGGGCTATGCTGAGCTGGCCCTGGTGGTCGGCGCCGAATCGATGACGCGCAACCCGATTGCCGCCTACACCCACCGCACCGGCTTCAAGCTGGGCGCGCCGGTGGAGTTCAAGGACTTTCTGATGGAAGCCCTGATCGATACCGCGGGCCCGGTGACCATGATCGAGACGGCGGAGAACCTGGCCAAGAAATATGGCGTCACCCGCGCCGACGTGGACGCGTTTGCGGCTCTGTCATTTGAGCGCGCGCTGAAAGCCCAGGCCGACGGCTTCCACGCCGGTGAAATCGTGCCCGTCGTCAGCGAGAAATTTGAGCTGGACGGCTACGCCACCCGCGGCATCCAGCTGCCGCGCAAAGTCGCCCAGCTGGACCACGACACCCATCCGCGCCCGTCGCCCATCGAAGCCCTGGCGGGTTTGCGCACCGTCTACCCCGGCGGCGTGCAAACCGCCGGCAATAGCTCGGCCCTGGTCGATGGCGCGGTCGGTTCCCTGGTCGCCAGCGATGCCTACGTGCGCAAAAACGGTTTGAAACCGTTGGCCCGCTTGCGCGGTGCGGCCGCCGCCGGCGTGCCGCCCGAGCTGATGGGCATAGGTCCGGCGCCTGCCATCCGCGCCTTGCTGGAGCGCTGCGGCCTGCAGCTGTCCGACATTGGCCTGTTTGAAATCAACGAAGCCCAGGGCGCGCAAACCATTGCGGTGGAGCGCGAACTTGGCCTGGACCGCGACAAGCTGAACGTCAACGGCGGCGCCATCGCCCTCGGCCACCCGCTGGCGGCAACCGGCGTGCGCCTGACCGTGACCCTGGCGCGCGAACTGCGCCGCCGTGGCCTGCGCTACGGCATCTCCAGCGCCTGCGTGGGTGGCGGCCAAGGCATGGCGCTGCTGATCGAAAACCCCGACGCCTAATCCCGAATTCCTGAAAGACCGACATGCACATCATCACTGCCGCCCAAGCCGGCGCCCTCATCCAAGACGAAGCCACCATCTTCCTCGGCGGCCTGGCCGTCACCAGCCTGCCCGAAGAGGTGCTCAAAGGCGTGGAGCAGACTTTTCTGGACACAGGCCATCCGCGCAACGTCACCACCTGGGCTTGCGGTGCCATCGGCAACAGCAAGGACGCGGGCATGGTGCACTTTGCGCACGCCGGCATGATCAAGCGTACCGTGGCTGGCCACTTCGGCCAGACCGGCGCCGAGATGATGAAGATGGTGTTCGAAGGCCAGGTCGAGGCCTACAACTTTCCGCAGGGCAGTCTGTCGCACCTGACCCGCCACATCGCCAGCCGCAGCCCCGGCCTGCTGACCAAGGTCGGCCTGGGCACCTTTGTCGACCCGCGCATTGAAGGCGGCAAGCTCAACAGCAAGTCCACCGAAGACCTGGTCAAGCTGGTTGAATTCAACGGCGAAGAATGGCTGTTCTACCCCACGCCCAAGATCGACGTGGCCATCATCCGCGGCACCCTGGCTGATGAAAACGGCAACATCACGCTGGACAAGGAAGGCATGCTGCTCGAGCAGATCAACATCGCCCATGCGGCCAAGGCCTGCGGCGGCATCGTCATCGTGCAGGTCGAGCGCATCGTCAAAGCCGGCACGCTGCACCCCAAGGCGGTGAAGATCCCCGGCGTGTCGGTGGACTACGTGGTGCTCAGCAAGCCCGAGAACCACATGCAGACTATCGCCACCCAGTTCAACCCCGCGCTCTGCGGCGATGTGCGCGTGCCCGTCAATTCGCTGGAGCCGATGGCGCTGGACGAGCGCAAGGTCATCGCCCGCCGCACGGCGATGGAGCTGACCCCGGGCGCCATCACCAATCTGGGCATCGGCATCCCCGCCGGCGTGCCATCCGTGGCGGCGGAAGAGGGCGTGGCCGACCAGCTGACCCTGAGCGTGGAGAGCGGCATTGCCGGCGGCATTCCGGCGCAGGGTGGCGACTTCGGCGTGGCCTACAACGCCGATGCCATCATTGAGCAGTCGCTGCAGTTCGACTTCTACGATGGCGGTGGCCTGGACGCCAGCTTCCTGGGCTTGGCCCAGGCCGACAACTGGGGCAATGTCAACGTCAGCAAGTTCAACGGACGCCCGGTCGGCTGCGGCGGCTTCGTCAACATCACCCGCTCGACCAAGAAGCTGGTGTTCTGCGGCACCTTCACTGCCGGCGGCCTGGAGGTCAAGGTGGCCGACGGCCAACTGACCATCGTCAAGGAAGGCAAGTCGCGCAAGTTCATCGAGAAGGTCGAGCAGATCACCTTCAACGGCCACGACGCCGCGCTACGCCAGCAGGAAGTCCTGTTCGTCACCGAACGCGCCGTGTTCCAGCTGACCACCGACGGCCTGGAGCTGACCGAAATCGCCCCCGGCGTGGATCTGGAGCGCGACGTGCTGGCCCACATGGGCTTCAAGCCCATCATGAAGAACGTCAAGACCATGGACGCCGGGCTGTTCAGCGCGCAGTGGGGTGGGCTGGCAAAGGCTATGGCTTCGAAGGCGGCGCACGTGAAGTAAAGCTGCCGCTCGGTTGACGGGTGGAGCTGTAGAACTATCAAAAGAATAGCTGCTTGTGCAGGTGCTACCTGTGCTGGTAGCTATTTTTGTTTATAGATATTCGGTGTATGGCATGGCCCTAGAATGGTTCGCAAAGTGAGAGTCCATGCCCAAAGAAGCCCAATCCCGTATCAAGATCAACAAGCTGCTCGAAGCCGCTGGCTGGCGCTTTTTTGACTCCGCTGAAGGCAGCGCCAACATCGTGCTGGAGCCCCATGTCAAGATCACCCAAACCCAGGCGGACGCGCTCGGTAACGACTTTGAGTCCGCGGGTAAAGGCTTCATCGACTTTCTGTTGCTGGACGAGCACAGCTTTCCGCTGGTGGTGCTGGAGGCCAAGGCAGAAAGCAAGAACCCCCTCATCGGCAAAGAGCAAGCCCGCAAGTACGCCAAGAGCCAAAACTGCCGCTTCGTCATTCTGAGTAACGGCAATTTGCATTACCTATGGGACTTGCAGCAGGGCAACCCTCACGTCATCACAGCCTTCCCCACGCCGCAGTCCATCAAGGGTTACAGCAAGTTCAACCCTGACCCCAGCCGTCTGGTGTCCGAGGATGTACCTCTGGACTACATCGCCCGTACCCAAATGCCGGGGTACGACGCAGAAGTGGGTTGGAAGGATGAATCCCAGCGCGAGGACTTCATCCAGAAGAACAAACTGCGCTTTATGCGCCTGTACCAGCAGCGTGCGGCACAGAGCATCCAAGCCGCCGTCAAAGACGGCAAAACCCGCTTTCTGTTTGAAATGGCCACCGGCACCGGCAAGACCTTGACCTCCGCCGCCGTCATCAAACTCTTCTTGCGCACCGGCAATGCGCGTCGCGTACTGTTTCTGGTGGACCGCCTGGAGCTGGAAGACCAGGCTAATAAAGCATTCGTGTCTTTGCTGAAGAACGATTACAAATCCGCCATCTACAAGGAAAGCCGTGACGACTGGCGCAAGGCCGAGATCGTGGTCACCACCGTGCAGTCCTTGCTGTTCAATGCCAAGTACAAGCAGTTTGCGCCCACCGACTTTGATTTGGTGATTTCCGACGAAGCCCATCGCTCCATCGGTGGCAACGCGCGCGCCGTGTTTGAATATTTTGTTGGCTACAAGCTGGGCCTCACCGCGACACCCAAGGACTACATCAAGAAATTCGATACGGCAAAACCATCGACCAAAGACCCGCGCGAGTCTGAACGCCGCCTGCTGCTGGACACCTACCGCACCTTCGGCTGCGACAGTGGCGAGCCCACATTCCGTTATTCGCTGCTAGACGGCGTGCGTGACGGTTTCTTGATAAACCCGTTGGTGGTCGATGCCCGCACCGAAGTTACGACCCAGCTTTTGTCTGACGAGGGGTATGCGGCCGTAGTTATCAACGAAGCTGCCCAGGGCGAGCAAAGCAGCGAACAGCGCTTCAAGCAAAAGAGCTTCGAGAAAAAGTTCTTCTCCGATGCCACCAACCGGGTTTTTGCGAAGCACTGATGCAGCACGGCCTGCGTGATCCCATCAGCGCGGAGTTTGGCAAAACCATCGTTTTCGCCGTCAGCCAGGCGCATGCCAGCAAACTCACCCAGATACTGAACGAACTGGCCCACAAGGCTTTCCCCGGCCGCTACCAGTCAGACTTTGCCGTGCAGGTCACCAGCAGCGTGCCAGACGCGCAGCAGTTCACCATCAACTTCACCAATAACAAACTGCTAGGCTCGGCCAACGGCCTGGCAGCTTACAAAACCAGCAAAGCCCGTGTGTGCGTCACCGTAGGCATGATGACCACCGGCTACGACTGCCCGGATCTGCTCAACCTGGCCCTGATGCGCCCGGTGTTTTCACCCTCCGACTTTGTGCAGATCAAAGGCCGTGGCACCCGCAAACATGACTTCCGCGAAGAGCTGCAAGACACGGCGCTCAAGTCCCAAGTTGCCAACCCCCACAAGATGGCCTACAAACTTTTCGACTTTTTCGCCAGTTGCGAATACTTTGAAGAGAAGTTCAACTACGACCAGGTTCTCAAGCTCCCGCGCCCCGGCACGGGAACGCCCGCCGGTGGAGAGGGTGAGGGCCAAGGCGGCGGCGAAGGCGAGGGTGGTTCGGGCAACGGCCACTACCACCACACAGCACCCGATGCCATCACCGCGCAAGAAGAAACCCAGATCGGCTTCCAGGGCATGAAGGTGGACCGCATGTTCTTCGACAAGTTTGAAGACACCGTCAAAGCCGATCCAATCATCCAGCAGCAGGTCAACGATGCCCAGTGGGACCAAGCCATTGACTACATCACCACCGAGCTGTTCGACAAGCCTAATGAATACTTCAACCTCGAAAAACTGCGCCGCGCCGCCGGGGTAGACCGCCGCCTGGGCCTGCGCGAGATTCTGGAAAAAGCCTTTGGCTTCATCACCGGCTTCAAAAGCAAAGACGCGCTGCTGGAAGAAGAGTTTGAAAAATTCTTGCTCGACCAGCAAAACGCCACCGGCTTTAGCGCTGACAGCACCGCCAGCGCCGTGCAGGCTATGAAGTACTACTTCAAAGCCTACGCTACCGACCACCACCTGCGTGAAATCATCGAAGCCGGACAGCTCACCAGCCTGAACGTCTACCCCGCCTTCGGCATGAGCGACTTTAAAGCCGTGCCGCCCGTATGGCGCACCCGCATCCCGGAATACGTCAAAGACTACGTGCCGCTCAATCAGTTTATGTAGCCGAAATGGCTTCTATCGAAGCCGGAATGGCTACATGTCGTACCTTGTATTTTTTGAGAATGTCTGTAATATCAGTCTATAAATAGTTTTAGACTGTAATTGCGGACATGAAATACAAGGAAGAGCCCCTTCTGATGCCGCAGCACCTGGCAGAAGCCCAGGCGCTGGGTGCCAAGCTGGCCCGACTCCGGCACGCCCGCAAGGTACGTCAGGTCGATGCTGCTGCGCGCGCCGGCTTGGCCCGTTCCACTGCGGTGCTGATCGAAAAGGGCGATCCCAGCCGCACGCTGGGCCAGATATTTCGCTACCTGGAGGCCATTGCCCCCGGGCTGTCGTTGCCGGCTTTGCTGCAGGAGAGCGACCCTTCGCTCACCGCCCTGGCGCAGGCCGAGGCCACGCAGCGTGTGCGTCCCATGTCTGAATCCGAACTGCGCACGCTGGACTTCTGATGCCGCAGCACATGCTCTATGTATTCACCCACCTGACCGAAGGCTGGGCGCCTGCCGGGCGTCTGTCGCTCACCCAGGAGCGCGATGTGGTGGCTTCCAGCTTTGCCTACGGTACCCGTTACATCGAACGGCGAGACGCCTTTGAAATCGACCCCGTCAGCCTGGGACTGGCCGACAAGGCGCGTGTGCGCGGTACAGAGCTATTCCCCGCTAACCAGCTCTCGCAGTTTGGCGGCATTCGCGACGCTGCGCCCGATGCATGGGGCCGCCGCGTGATCGAAGCCCAGCGCCGCGTGCCCGCCAACAGCCTGACGGAGGCAGACTATTTGCTGGGTGCGGGTAGCGACCGCGTGGGGGCACTGGATGTGCGCGAATCGCTAGACAGCCCGGTACAAGCCGGCGCTGCGCCCATCCGTTCGCTGCCCTACATGCTGGAGGCCGCCGAGCGTATTGAGCACGGCCTACCCATCCCCGCCGCCTTGGCCGATGTATTTGGCGCCGGCCCCAGCGCGGGTGGTGCGCGGCCCAAGGCCTCGGTGCGCGACGAGGCGGGTGTGCTCTGGCTGGCCAAGTTCGCCGCAGCGGGCGATACCCTGGACATGGCTTGGGCCGAGAGCTGCACCTTGCAACTAGCCGGTCGCTGTGGCTTGGCGGTGCCTGAGGTCAAGGTCATGGATATCGGTGGCAAATCGGTACTGCTTGTGCGTCGGTTTGACCGCATGGTGCCAGCCTCCGGTGTAGAGCAACGCCTACCCTTTGTTAGTGGCCTCACGCTGGTGGCGTACGATGAATTTGAATCTCGCAGCAAAGGCTACGGCCACTTGGCCCAGGCCATTCGCGAGCATGTGCACCCCAGCCAGATCCGCACCAACTGCGAAGAGCTGTTTGGCCGCATGGTGTTCAACATTTTCGTCAGCAACGATGACGACCACCTGCGCAACCACGGCTTTTTGCGCCACACCGCCGAACAAGGGCAACTCCCCGGCTGGTCGCTCAGCCCGCTGTACGACGTGGTGCCGCGCCCCAGTGTCGCGTTTGAGCGCCAGTTGCATCTGCAAGTGGGCCAGCAGGGCAAGCTGGCCACGCTGGATAACGCCATGTCTGCCTACAGTGCCTTCACCCCGCAGCGCACCACCGCAGTGGCCATCATCCGCCGCATCTGGGGCGAGCTGCGCCAATGGCGCACTAGCTTTGAAGCGCTGGGTGCCGCCCATCCTGGCATGGGCCGCCTGCTGGACCAACTGGCCCCCGCCATCCGCAGCCTGGACGACATTGCCTCGCCCGCGCTGCAAGCCGAAATACGAAAAAACAGAGCTGAAGAAAACTAGAAAATGCTAGACGCAGAAACCAAACGCCGCATCGACGGCTGCCGCGACATCCTGGTCGGCAAAGTGCCCGACCCCAAATCCCAGGTAGAGCAGATCACCATCGCCCTCATCTACAAGTTCATGGACGACATGGATGCCGAGGCCGAAGAGCTGGGCGGCAAGCGCACCTTCTTTGCCGGCAACTATGCCCGCTACGGCTGGGCCAAGCTCATGGCCCCCGGCCTGGGCGGCCATGACGTGCTGGCCTTGTACTCCGAGGCCATTGGCACCATGAACACCAACCCCGGTGTGCCCAGCCTGTTCCGCGACATTTTTAAGAACGCCTACCTGCCGTACCGCGACCCCGAGACGCTGAAGAGCTTTTTGAAAGAGATCAACTACTTTAGCTACGACCACTCCGAGCGCCTGGGCGATGCTTTCGAATATTTGCTCAGCGTGCTGGGCAGCCAGGGCGACGCCGGCCAGTTCCGCACGCCGCGCCACATCATCGACTTCATGGTCGAGGTGATGGACCCGCAAAAGCATGAATCCATCCTCGACCCGGCCTGCGGTACTGCCGGTTTTTTGATCTCTGCCTGGAAGCACATACTCAAAAATAATAGCGCCTCCCGCAGTAACCACCAGCGCCAGAGCCCTTTTTTGCCTGAAAACCAGGCAGGCAAGCCGCTCACCCCCGACGAGCGCGCCCGCCTGGCCCGCAACATCCGCGGCTACGACATCTCGCCCGACATGGTGCGCCTGAGCCTGGTCAACCTGTACCTGCACGGCTTCAACGACCCGCACGTGGTGGAGTACGACACCTTGACCCAGGACGACAAGTGGAACGAGGTGGCCGACGTGATTCTGGCCAACCCGCCCTTCATGTCGCCCAAGGGCGGTATCAAGCCCCATAAGCGCTTCAGCGTGCAGGCCACCCGCAGCGAAGTGCTGTTTGTGGACTACATGGCCGAGCATTTAACGGCCACCGGCCGCGCCGCCATCGTGGTGCCCGAGGGCATCATCTTCCAGAACGGCACCGCCTACAAAGCTCTGCGCAAGATGCTGGTCGACACCAGCCTGGTCGCCGTGGTCAGCCTGCCTGCCGGCGTGTTCAACCCCTACAGCGGCGTGAAGACCAGCATCCTGATCCTGGACAAACGCGTGCACAAGCAGACCAACAAAGTGCTGTTTGTGAAAGTGCAGAACGACGGCTTCAACCTGGGAGCGCAGCGGCGGGCGGTGGTGAATAGCGATTTGCCGGAAGCCACGCGTTTGCTGCGCAGCTGGATGGTGGCACCGCAGGCGTTTGAAGGGGATGGGGTGATGGCGCAGGCAGTGGAGCGCAGCAGGATTGGGGAGGGTGGAGGCTTTAATTTGAGTGGGGAGCGGTACATAGCTATCGACACCGCAGGCTCAAATTACCCGCTGATGAAGCTTGATGCGCTTTGCCTGATTGAACGCGGCGGCTCACCACGCCCAATTCAGGATTACATGACGGACGACCCAAATGGCATCAACTGGATCAAGATTGGCGACGCGCCTGTCAACTCGAAATACATTACTTCAACGAAGGAAAAGATTAGGCCAGAGGGCGCGCTGCGATCCCGCGCAGTCAAACCAGGCGACTTTATTCTCTCGAATTCCATGAGTTTTGGCCGCCCCTACATCATGGCGACCGACGGTTGTATCCATGACGGCTGGTTGTTGCTACGGACACGATCCGAAAATTTGCTTAAGGACTACCTCTATCTCGCACTTGGTTCAAGCAAGGTGTACGAGCAATTTGTTCGGTCTGCGACTGGCGGGGTTGTGAATAACCTGAACATTGGATTGGTCAAAGAGGTATCAATTCCTCTTCCGCCCCTCGAAGTCCAACACCAAGTCGTGGCCGAAATCGAGGGCTACCAGGCATCGATTGAGGAACACAAGAAGGCTATTGCTGCGTTGGAAGAGCAGATTAAATCCTCGATCAACAAGGTATGGGGTAGTTGATGTGTCCCGACCTTCCCACCCAGCGCACCATCGTCGCCGAGATCGAAGCCGAGCAGGCCTTGGTGAATGCCAACCGCGAACTCATCCGCCGCATGGAGGCCAAGGTCAAGGCCACGATAGACCGGGTGTGGGGCGCGGCGGACTGAGTGGCGGCCGGATTGGGCCGGCGCTTGCCGATAGAGGGCTAACTTTCAAAAATCATAGCTGCCCGCGCAGGTACTACCTGCGCTAGCGGCCTATTTCTTATAAATCCCATGCAAACCCTCCCCATCCGCCTGTCCCCCGGCCAGGACCTGCGCCAAGCCCTGGAGGCCGCCGTGCGCAGCCAACATTGCCGTGCTGCCTTCGTGCTCTCCGGTATCGGCAGCCTGTCCACCGCTGGCCTGCGCTTCGCCGGCGCGGAGCAGCCGCAGCGCCTGGTGGGCGATTCCGAAATTCTCAGCCTGTCGGGTACCGTGGCCTTCGACGGCCAGCGCAGCAGCTCGCACCTGCACATGGCGCTGTCCACCGCTACTGGGGCGGTGCTGGGCGGCCATGTGGCGGCGGGTTGCATTGTTCGGACCACGGCCGAGGTGTTGCTGGCGCTGCTGCCTGAGTGGGAGTTTACGCGCGAGCCGGATGCGGCAACAGGCTATGACGAACTGGTTGTGCGGCGGCTTGGTTGAGCTTACGGCGCCCCCACACTGCCCAGAAACTCCTGTATCTCCCCCGCCATCCGCTCAAAGTAGGGGTTGAAGGTGAGCCGGCGCAAGGCGGTGTCGGAGGGGAAGTTCTTGGGCAGGGCTTCGCCGTATTGCACGGCGGCGGTGGACTGGGTGCTGCAGGTGGCGGCGCGCATTTGCGGGGTGATGCAGGCGCAGAAGGCGGGGCTGGCGTCCAGGGGCTGCACGGTGTAGCGCATGCACTGCGCGTAGGCGCCGCCAGGGCCGTAGTGGCGGTTGGCCGGGGCGATGGTGGTGGCGGTGTGGGCGATGTCGACGATGCTTTGCGCGGGCAGCGCGGCGTCCACCACCGTGACCCTGGTGTCGACCAGCGCGGCTTGGACGGCATCGTCGCTGCTGGCTTTGCCCTGCGGGGCGGCCAGCAGCATGCGGTTGCGCGGGTCGGTGCTGCGCAAGAAGGCCTGGATGCTGTCCTTGGCGTTGACCGTGGCGTCGTTGCGGCTGAGCGCCATGTACACCGGCACGGGGATCGGCGCCTGCTCCAGCAGGGCTTCCAGCGCGTTGTCCAGCCGCACGACCTGGTAGCCGGCGTTCAGCGGAAAGGATTCGTACTTGGCGAAATCCTGGTCCAGGTGCTGGCTGAGCCAGCGTTTGTAGCCGGTGATGTCGACCAGCCTTGCCAGGATGTCCGGCAGGGTGCTGAGCCGGGTGATGAAGCCGGTAGGCCGCACCACCGGCGACAGCAGCACTAGGCTGGCCAGCGGCACCCTAGGTTGCAATTCCTGCTGGTGGTAGGCCCAGTAGATGCCCAGCGCGCCACCGGTCGAATAGCCCACCAGGTGCACCCGCGCGGCGGTGCCGGCGAAGCTGCGCAGGCCGTAGCCGGTGGCTTCTACCCAGTCTTCGTAGCGCACGCGCAGCAGGTCGCCGGGGGTGGTGGCATTGCCGGGCAAGAGCAGGCTGCGCACCAGCACGCAGCGGCCGGCGGCGATGGGCTGGCGCGACAGCACGTCGCCCAGGTCGCGCACCAGGTAGGGCGAGTCGCTGAGGCCGTGGACCAGCAGGATGCCGTCGGTGTTGTTGGCGCTGCAGTTCTGGCCTTGCAACGGCCATTCACGCGGGCCGACGGCGCGGGCCAGGGGCTCGTCGGGCAGCGGTGAGCCCGGGGGCAGGGCGTAGTGGTAGCGGGCGATGCCGTCCTGCGCGTCCTGCAGGTAGCGGCTGAAGGGTTTGTCCTTGCCGTTGCCGTCTTTCCACGGGTGCAGCGGGGCGCCAGAGAGGGGCTGGAAGCGGTCGGCATACGGCGTCTGCGCCAGGGCGGGCACGGCGGCCAGCAACAAGGCCGTGAGGGTGGCGAGCAGGGCTGGCCAGGGGTATCTGCGCATCAAGGATTTCCTTTTATCCGTCGGCCAAAGCAGGCGCCCGCCGATCCAGGCCAAAATTCTGCATGACCAACGATATCTCTTCCCTGACCCAGGCCTTGCGCGATTTTGCCGCTGCGCGCAACTGGGCACCGTTCCACTCGCCCAAGAACCTGGCCTCGGCCCTGAGTGTGGAGGCGGCCGAGCTGCTGGAGCATTTTCAGTGGCTGACCGAGGAGCAAAGCCGCAACTTAGCCGCCGACCAGCGGGCCGAGGTGGGTGCCGAGGCGGCCGATGTGCTGCTGTACCTGCTGCAGCTGTGCGACCAGCTGGGCATCGACCTGTTGGAGGCCGCGCGGCTGAAGATGCTGGTGAACGCCCAGAAGTATCCGGTTGCTTGATTTGCTATTGAAAGCGTAGCTGCTCGCGCTGGTGCTACCTGCGCTAGAGGCACTTTTTGTATAAATTTAGACCAACTTGTGCTTCTTGGCCCGGTAGGCCAGCTTGGCGCGGCTGGTGTTGAGCAGCCGCGCAGCCGCCGACAGATTGCCTTGGGATGCGGCAATTGCCCGCTGCAGCATGGCCTGCTCGGTCTGCTCCAGCGACAGCGGCGACGGGCTGCTGCGGCTGGGCACCGCCACGGTGGCCGCGGCCTGGGCGGTGGTGGCGGCCAGGTTCAAGGTGTCGGAGCCTTCTTGCAGACGCAGCGTCATCACGTCGGGGCTCAGGGTTTCGCCGCTGGTGAACAGGTGGTGCACGTCGATCAGCCCGCCCACGTCGGCCATGATGACGGCGCGCTCGACCAGGTTTTGCAGCTCGCGGATATTGCCGGGAAAGTCGTAGTTCAGCAGGGTGCGCACGGCGGCCTGCGAGTAGCCGCGGACATTGCAGGCATGCTTGCGCCGGTAGTGGTTCAGGAAGTGGTTCATCAGCAGCGGAATGTCGTCGCGGCGCTCGCGCAGCGGCGGCAGGTGGATGGGGAACACATTGAGCCGGAAGAACAGGTCTTCGCGGAACTTGCCCTCGCGCACCGCCTGGCGCAGGGTCTCGTTGGTGGCCGCCACCACCCGCACATCCACCGGGATGCTGCGCGTGCCGCCCACCCGCTCGATCTCGCCTTCCTGCAGCGCGCGCAGCAGCTTGCCCTGGGCTACGAAACTCAGCGTGCCGATTTCGTCAAGGAACAGGGTGCCGCCGCTGGCCCGCTCGAAGCGGCCGGGGCGCGACACGCTGGCCCCGGTGTAGGCGCCGCGCTCCACCCCAAACAGCTCGGATTCGATCAGGGTCTCGGGAATCGCCGCGCAGTTAACGGCGATGAAGGGCTGGCTTTTGCGCGGGCTGATCTTGTGCAGCATGCTGGCAAACTTTTCCTTGCCGACGCCGGACTCGCCGGTGAACAGCACGGTGGCCGAGGTGCGCGCCACACGGCTGAGCTGGTGGCAGGCGGCATTGAAGGCCGACGAGGCGCCGACCATGGCGTCGCCGGCCGAGGCGCCGGCGCTGGGCAATTCGGCCGCATCGGGTTCGGGGCGCGCATAGGCGGCGGTGTCGACGAATTCGCGCGCGTTCAGGTAGCGCATGTCTTCCTCGATGTCGTCCCACTGGTCCGCCGACTTGCCGATGACGCGGCAATGCGCATCGCCCATGGAGCGGCACTGGGTTTCGCGGAACACGATGAGCCGGCCGAACAAGGTGCTGACGTAGCCGGTTGCATAGCCGACCTGCATCCAGCAGGCGGGTGAGCCGCCTATGCCGTAGGCGGCGATGTGCTCGTCGTCCTCGCTGGAGTTGTGCCAGAGGAATTCGCCCTCGTAGCTGCCGGACTTGGCGTCGTAGACCACCTGCACCAGCTCGACCTTGACCACGCCTTCCAGCGCATGCAGGCGGGTGCCGGCGATGGCGGCGGCCGAGGGGTCGGCATCCGGCCATTGCTTGCGCACCAGCTGGGCGTCGCGCGCGCCGCTGACGTAGCCGGCGCGGGTGAACAGGCCGCGCGCCTGCTTCAGCCCCAGGCTGTCGACCATCTCGCGGCGCAGTGAGCCTAGGGCCTCGGTGTGCAGCAGCACCATGCGCTGGTCCTGCAGCCAGATGCGGCCGTCTCCTGGCGAGAAGAACAGGCACTCGCTGATGTCGGCCACGTTGGGGTGGGCGTCGCCGCCGATGTAGGTGCTGGCAAAGCCGCCCAGGGCCTTGCCGACGGCGGCGCTGTCGAAGTTGCCCATCACCGTGCCGGTGGCACGGGCGACATCGGCCAGAGAGATGCGGGTGGAGCTGCGCGCCATGCTGTTTTCCAATTTCATCAATTGCGTAAATTTGATTCAAATTTATAAGCAAATGGTGAAAAACCTAGCGAGGGATTTCCCTTTGTTGCGCTGCGGTAAAGCGGCCTAGGGTATGTCCCTAATTCTCCTGTGGAAGACCGCCTTTGGCGCAGGCCTTTCGGGTTGCGAATGGCACGGCTGGTCCGTGCATTGCAATAAATCAGTGTGCCACCGCAAAAGTGGCGAACTGATCAACCAATCGAAAGGACGTTACCCATGGGTGCAGCAGATGCGACAGCATGGTTTGATTTTGAAGGCCTGGCGCCTGCCAAGCTGGGCGGCGGCGTGCGCGATGTGGTCGAGCCGGCCACCGGCCAGGTGTTGTGCACGGTAGGCATTGCCAACGCGGCCGATGTGGCGGTGGCTACGGCCGCTGCCGCTGCCGCGCAAGCCAGCTGGGTGGCGGTGCCGCCGCGCGACAAGGCCGAGGTGTTTCGCCGGGCTGCGGCTTTGTTCCAGCAGCATTTTGACGCCCTGGCCTTGTTTGCCGCCCGCGAGACTGGCGGCATCCTGGCCAAGGGCCAGCACGAGATCCGCGAAGCCGCGTTGATCTGCAACCTGGCCGCCGGCATGCCGCTGCAGTCGCAAGGCCATGTGCTGCCCAGCGCGGTGGGACGTACCAGCCTGGCGCGCCGCGTGCCGCATGGCGTGGTGGGCGTGATCTCGCCGTTCAACTTCCCGATGATCCTGACCATCCGCGCCGTGGCGCCGGCGCTGGCAGCGGGCAATGCGGTGGTCATCAAGCCCGATAGCCGTACCCCGGTGACGGGCGGGTTGATGATCGCCCGGGTGTTTGCCGAAGCCGGTTTGCCTGCTGGTTTGCTGCATGTCCTGCCCGGCGATGCCGAGGCTGGCGAGGCCCTGGTGACCGACCCGCTGGTGCCGATGATCGCCTTCACCGGCTCGCCCGCCGTGGGCCGCCGCATCGGCGAACTGGCCGGCCGGCATCTGAAGAAAGTGTCGCTGGAGCTGGGCGGCGCCAACTCGCTGATCATTCTGGACGATGCCGATCTGGACGTGGCCGCCAGCAATGCCGCCTGGGGCGCGTACTTCCACCAAGGCCAGATCTGCATGGCGGCGAACCGCATCCTGGTGCATGCCAGCATGGCCGCGGAACTGACCAAGCGCCTGGTGGCCAAGGCCACGCACCTGCCTGTCGGCAACGGCGCCACCGGCCAGGTCGCCCTGGGCCCGCTGATCGACGCCAAGCAGCGTGACCGCGTGCACGCCCTGGTGCAGGACAGCGTGGCGGCCGGCGCCAAGCTGGAAGCCGGGGGCCGGTTCGAAGGCCTGTTCTACCAGCCGACCGTGCTGTCCGGCGTCAAGCCCGGCATGCGGGTGTTCGACGAAGAGACCTTTGGCCCGGTGGCCAACATCGTGACCTACCGCAGCGACGAAGAAGCGATTGCGCTGGCCAACAACAACACCGGCAGCCTGTCGTGCGCGGTGATCTCCAAGTCGCTGGGCCGGGCCATGGCCGTGGGCCAGCAGCTCAAGTGCGGCATGGTGCACATCAACGACCAGACGGTGAACGACGACTGCGTGAACCCCTTCGGCGGCCCCGGCATTGCCGGCAACGGCAGCAGCGTGGGCGGCCCGGCCGACTGGGAGGAATACACCCAGTGGCAGTGGATCACCCTGAAGGACCAGGCCCCCACGTATCCGTTCTGATTTTCAAGACTTGCGTACTCCGTAAGTCCTATTTTTATTCCAGGAGACACCCATGAGCTTGCAAGGAAAAACCGTCGTCATCACCGGCACCTCGTCCGGCATCGGGGCCGAAGTTGCCCGGCTCGCCCGCTTCCAGGGCGCGCATGTCATCGGCATGGATCGCAACGACCCGACGCTGACGCTGGACGGCTTTGTCAAAGCCGACCTGGGCAGCGTGGCCGCCATTGACGCGGCCGTGGCCGAGCTGCCTGCGCGCATCGATGCGTTCTGCAACATCGCCGGTGTGCCTGGCACGGCCGATGGTGCCTTGGTGGCACGGGTCAATTACCTGGGCCTGCGCCATCTGACCGAAGCCGTGCTGCCGCGCATGCCGCGGGGCAGCAGCATCGTCAACGTGGCCTCCATCCTGGGCGCCGAATGGCCGTTGCGGGTAGACCTGCACAAGCAGCTGGCGGCGGCCAAGGGCTTTGAAGCCGGCGCCGCCTGGCTGCGCGACCACCCCGTGCCGCAGGCCACCTGCTACCAGTATTTCAAGGAGGCCTTGATCGTCTGGAACGCCACCCAGTCGCAGGAGTGGTTCCTGGGCAAGGGTGTGCGCATGAACTGCGTGGCGCCGGGCCCGGTGTTCACCCCGATCCTCGGCGACTTCGTGTCCATGCTCGGTGAAGAGCGGGTGCAGGCCGACGCCCACCGCATGCTGCGCCCGGCCTTTGCCGACGAGGTGGCCGCGGTGATTGCCTGGCTGTGCAGCGACGCCGCGCGCTGGGTCAGCGGCGTGAATATTCCGGTCGACGGCGGCCTGGCATCGACTTACCTGTGATTACTTGTGGTTTGGGGCGGTGGCCCCGGCGAGCGGGCGCTGGGGCCACCATTTTTTGAATTAGCGAAAAAACACTTAACGAGGAGACTTTAATGATAAAAAAAACCAACCCCTTCCAACGCAGCGCCTTGGCGCTGGCAGCGGGCATGCTGTGCGCGCTGTCGGCCCAGGCCTTTGAGCTGGACAGTGGCAACCCCGACACCAAGATCCGGCTGGACTTCACGCCCAAGTTCAGCACCGCTTATCGCATGAAAGACGCCTCGCCCGGGCTGATTTCTCCGGCCACCGACGGTGGCGTGGTGAACGAGAACGACGGCGACACCAACTTCCGCAAGAAGGGCATCGTCTCCACCCGCATGGACCTGTTGACCGAGTTCGACGTGACCCATGGCAACTACGGCCTGCGCATCAGCCATTCCGCCTGGTACGACTCCAAATACCTGGGCCACAGCAACAACGACGGCAGCAATGGCGTGAACAACTTCGCCAGCCAGCCCAGCAACGAATTCCTGCCATTCACCCGCAGCCAGCATGGCCGCAACGACGAGTTTCTGGACGCGTTCGTGTTCGCCAAGGGCAACCTGGGTGAGATGCCGGCGTCCATCCGCGTCGGCAAGCATGCGCTGCAGTACGGCGAGAGCCTGTTCTTCGGCCAGAACGGCATTGCCAATGCCCAAGGGCCGGTAGACATTGCCAAGATTTCCTCGGTGCCCAACTGGCAATTCAAGGAAGTGCTGCTGCCGGTAGAGCAGATCTCCGGCACGCTGCAGCTGACCGATGGCGTGACCCTGGGCGGCTACTACCAGCTCAAATGGCGGCCCAGCAAGCTGCCCGGCGTGGGCAGCTATTTCTCCAACCAGGACTACATCAACGGCGGCCGCGTCTACCTGGGGCCAGGCACGGTGCTGAACACCGACAACAGCAAGGACCAGACACCGGGCAACAGCGGCCAGTTCGGTGCGCAGCTGCGCTGGTCGCCAGCCGGCAGCGCGTTCGAATACGGCTTCTACGCGGCCCGCTACAACGAGAAAACCCCGGCCGTGCCGGTTTTCGACTTGATCAACGGCAACGTCCACAAGGTGTATGCCGAGGGCATCAAGACCGTGGGCGCCAGCGTGACTTCGTCGGTGGGTCCACTGAACTGGGCGCTGGAAGGTTCGCTGCGTGCCGATGCGCCTTTGGCTGGCGACCCGGCCGTGCTGCTGCCCGCGTTCCTGGGCGTAGGCGGGCCGGCGGCCGACTGCAGTGGCTCGCCGTCCAATCCCTGCTTTGCCATCGGCAAGACCGCGCACATCAATCTGTCGGGTATCTACGTGCTGACCAAGGGCCCGCTGTGGGATGGCGGCTCCATCGTTTCCGAGCTGGCCTGGAACCGCACCCTGAGCGTGACCAAGAACCCCAGCACCCGCGGCAATGGCGGACTGGACCCGAACACCACGCGCGACGCAGCGGCTTTTCGCATGATCTTCGAGCCTCAGTACTTCCAGGTGCTGCCGGGGCTGGACCTGTCGGTGCCGTTGGGCCTGGGCTACAACTTTGCCGGCCGTTCCTCGGCCATCATGAACTACGCCGGCGGCGCCAGCAAAGCCGGCGACTACACCGTGGGTGTGAAGGCCAAGTACCGCGACTGGAATTTGGGCCTGAGCTACACGGCCTTCTTCGGCAGCCAGAACACCTTCACCGTGGTCGACCCCGCCGGTTCGCGCATGTTGTCCTACGGCCAGACCATGAAGGACCGCAACTACCTGGCGCTGAACATTTCCCGCACCTTCTAACAACGTACTTCCAACGCCCTCTCAACGCACCACCGAGACACACCATGACCCAGTTCGCACACAACACCTTGCTGGCCGCTGCCTTGCTGGCCGCCGCCATGGGCGCCCAGGCCGCCGTCAGCGCCGACGAAGCCGCTAAGCTGAAGACCACGCTGACCCCCGTGGGCGCAGAAAAAGCCGGCAACAAGGACGGCACGATTCCCGCCTGGGACGGCGGCCTGACCAAGGCCACGCCCGGCTACAAGAACGGCGATGCCCGGCCCGACCTGTTCCCCGGTGAGAAACCCACGCTGAGCATCAACGCCAAGAACATGGCGCAGTACGCCGACAAGCTGAGCGACGGCGTGCAGGCCTTGATGAAGAAGTACCCCGACTTCCGTATCGACGTCTACCCCACGCACCGCACGGCGGCAGCGCCACAGGCGGTGTACGACAACACTTTCAAGAACGCCACCCGCGCCAAGACCATAGAAGGCGGCTACGGCATGGAAGGCGCATTCGGCGGTGTGCCGTTCCCTATCCCCAAGGACGGCTATGAAGCTATCTGGAACCAGCGCACGGCCTGGCGCGGCGGCAACTACACCATGCCGGCCCAGGTTTTTGTGGTCACAGCCGACGGCCGGCGTGCGCTGGCCTCGGGCGGCATCCAAACCATCCGCCAGTCGTTTTACGACAAGGACGGCAGCCTGGAAAAGTTTGATGGCTACTACCAGCTCGGCAAGTTCGTCGCCAATGCGCCGGGCTCCAAGGCCGGTGAAGCCATCTTGGCGCTGGACGGTGTCTCCGACGCCGCGCCGCGCGGCCTGTGGCAGTACCTGGTAGGCCAGCGCCGCGTGCGAAAGGCGCCTTCTGTGGCCTATGACACGCCCGACTCGGTGACCTCCGGCATCGGCCTGTTCGACGAAGCCTTCACCTTGTTTGGCCCCATCGACAAACACGAGCTGAAGCTGGTGGGCAAGAAGGAGATGTACATCCCCTACAACAACAACCGCGCTGCGACGGTCAAGGTTGAAGAGCTGGTGACGCCCAATACGCTGAACCCTGCCCATGTGCGCTGGGAGCTGCACCGCGTCTGGGAAGTAGAGGCCACGCTGGCCGCGGGCAAGCGCCATGTGGTGCCCAAGCGCAAGTACTACATCGACGAAGACAGCTGGCAAACCGTGCTGTTCGACGGCTGGGATGCCAAGGGCCAACTCTGGCGCACCAACTATGCGTTGATGCTGACGGCGCCCGACATTCCTGCGGTGAACAACTCGGTGTTCTGGGGCGGCTATGACATGCAGAACAGCTCTTACTACCTGAACATGGCATCCAATGAAATGCCCAAGCAGATCGAAATCCTGCCACCGATTCCGCGCAATTTCTTCAGCGCCGAATCCCTGTCCAGCGAAGGTGCGCGCTGATGCGTGGACTCGCACATGCAGGCATTGCGCGGCGGACGGCTGTGCTCGGGTTGCTGGGGCTGGCGGCAGGTGCAGGCTGGTCGGCCGCCTTGCCGGCCGTGCTATCGCAGCCGGCCTTGCAAACGCCCAAGGCCCTGGGCGCTGCCACGCTGGCCGTGACCCGCGCCGGCCCGCGCCTGGTGGCCGTGGGCGAGCGCGGCACCGTGCTGCTGTCGGACGACCACGGCGTCAGCTGGAAGCAGGCGGCGGTGCCGGTGCAGGCCACGCTGACCTGTGTGCGCTTTGTGGATGAAAAAACCGGCTGGGCCGCAGGCCATTTGGGCGTGGTCTTGCGCAGCGACGACGGCGGCGCCAGCTGGCACAAGCAGATGGATGGCCTGCAGGCCGCAGCGCTGGTGCTGCAGGCTGCGCAAAGCGCGGGCGACACCAAAGCCATCGCCAATGCCCAGCGCCTGGTGGAAGAGGGTGCAGACAAACCTTTCTTCGACCTGGAGTTCATCGACAGCCAGCGCGGCTTTGCCGTGGGCGCTTATGGCCTGATGTTGGCCACCGTGGACGGCGGCCGGCATTGGATGGCGGTGACGCTGCCCAACCCCAAGGCTTTGCACTTGTATGGTCTGCGTGCCCGCGGTGACACCTTGCTGCTGGCGGGTGAGCAGGGCTTGCTGCTGCGCTCCACCGATGGCGGCACCAGCTTCGGCGCGCTGGAGTCGCCTTACAAGGGCAGTTTCTTTGGCCTGTTGCATAGCAAGGGCGATGCCTGGGTGGCCTACGGTCTGCGCGGTTCGGCCTACCGGTCCACCGATGCAGGCGCGCAATGGCACAAGCTCGATACCGGCTTGGCCATGGCGGTCGGCTCGGGCGTGGCCTTGCCCGACGGCGGTTTTGTGCTGATGGGCCAGGCCGGCGATGTGCTGCTGGGGCGCGACGATGGTTCTGCACTGCAACGCATGCCGGCGCGCGAGCCGGTTCCGGTATCTGGCGTGGCCCTGGCCGCCGACGGCAGCCTGGTGCTGTCCAGCCTGCGCGGCATGCGCCGTCTACCCGCCCTGTCTGTTAACTGAAGTAGAGAAGCCGCCCTGCTGCGGACCAAAATTTATGCACGCCGATTCCTCCACCCCCAACCAGCCTGTCGTTGCGCGGCTCGAAGACTTCGATACGCGTTCTGGCAGCTTGCTGGAGCGGGTTTTTTTCAACCACCGGCCCTGGGTCATGCTGGTTTGCATGGCGCTGACCCTGGTGCTGGGCTGGCTGGGCAGCCAGCTGCGGCTGAATGCCAGCTTCGAGAAGACCATCCCCACCAGCCACCCCTACATCGTCAACTACCTCGCGCACAAGGGTGATCTGGCGGGGCAGGGTAATGCGCTGCGCCTGGTGGTGCAGGCCAAGCAGGGCACGATCTTCGACAAGGGCTATCTGGACACGCTGCAGAAGATCAACGACGAAATCTTCCTGCTGCCCGGCGTGGACCGGCCGTTCATGAAGTCGCTGTGGACCTCCAACACCCGCTGGGTAGCGGTGACCGAGGAAGGCCTGGACGGCGGCCCGGTGATTCCCGATACCTTTGATGGTTCAGCCGCCAGCCTGGCCGAGCTGCGCGCCAATGTCGAGCGTTCGGGCGAGATCGGCCAACTGGTGGCCGGCGACTTCCAGTCCAGCATCGTCTTCGTACCCCTGCTGGACCGCAACCCCGAAACCGGCAAGGCGCTGGACTACGGTGACCTGTCGCGCCAGATCGAAGTGCTGCGCAGCAAATACGCCAGTGACAAGCTGGAGATCCGCGTCACCGGCTTTGCCAAGGTAGTGGGCGACCTGATCGAAGGCCTGCAGCAAGTCCTGCTGTTCTTCCTGCTGGCCCTGGCCATCACCACGGTGGTGCTTTTTGCCTATACCCGCTGCGCCCGCAGCACCGTGCTGGTGGTGGCCTGCTCGCTGGTGGCGGTGGTCTGGCAGTTTGGCCTGCTGGCCTTGTTTGGCTACGAGCTGGACCCGTATTCGGTGCTGGTGCCTTTCCTGGTGTTCGCCATCGGCATGAGCCACGGCGCGCAGAAGATGAACGGCATCATGCAAGACATTGGCCGCGGCACGCACCGCGTGGTGGCCGCGCGCTACACCTTCCGCCGGCTGTTCATGGCCGGGCTGACGGCGCTGCTGTGCGATGCCGTGGGCTTTGCGGTGCTGGTCATCATCCAGATCAAGGTGATCCAGGACCTGGCGCTGATCGCCAGCATCGGCGTGGCGGTGCTGATTTTTGCCAACCTGGTGCTGCTGCCGATTCTGTTGTCGTACACCGGCGTGGGCGCCAAGGCTGCGGCGCGCAGCCTGCGCGAAGAGGCCGTGCTAGACGGCGGCAAACGGCCCTGGCTGTGGGCTTTGCTCGACCACTTCACGCAGAAGCGCTGGGCGGCTGCAGCCATCGTGGTGTCGGCCCTGATGGCAGCCGGCGGTTATGCCGTCAGCCTGAACCTGAAGATCGGCGACCTGGACGCGGGCGCCTCCGAGCTGCGCCCGGACTCGCGCTACAACCGCGACAACGCCTACCAAATCTCGCACTACGCGGCCAGCGCCGACATCCTGACGGTGATGGTTACCACGCCGGTCGACCAGTGCACCACTTACGGCACCTTGGCGCAACTGGACAGCCTGGCTTGGCGGCTGGAACAGCTGCCGGGCGTCGAATCCACCAACTCCATGGCCGCGCTGTCCAAGCTGGCCATGGTGGGCTACAACGAGGGCAACTTCAAATGGCTGGAGCTGCTGCCCAATGACGGCGCGCTCGGTGGTGTGCAGACCCGGGCGCCGCGCGAGCTGTTCAACCAGAACTGTTCGTTCCTGGCGCTGTATGTCTACCTGCAAGACCACAAGGCCGAAACCCTGTCGCGGGTGGTGCGCGAAGTCGAGACTTTTGCCGCCGCCCACAACACCGACGATGTGCAGTTCAAGCTGGCCGCGGGTAGCGCCGGCATCGCGGCGGCCACCAATATCGTGGTCGGCCAGGCCATGCACGAGATGCTGCTGTGGGTGTATGCGGCGGTGGTCGTGCTGTGCTGGATCACCTTCCGCTCCTGGCGTGCGGTGGTGGTGGCGGTGCTGCCGCTGGTGCTGACCTCCATCCTGTGCGAGGCGCTGATGGTCTGGCTGGGCATGGGCGTGAAGGTGGCCACCTTGCCGGTGATCGCCCTCGGCGTGGGCATAGGCGTGGACTACGCGCTGTATGTGTTGAGCATCACCCTGGCCCGCATGCGCGAAGGCGCGAGCCTGTCGGACGCCTACCACCACGCGCTGCAGTTCACCGGCCGGGTGGTCATGCTGACCGGTATCACCCTGGCCCTGGCCGTAGGTACCTGGGCGTTTTCGCCCATCAAGTTCCAGGCCGACATGGGGATTCTGCTGGCCTTCATGTTCGTCTGGAACATGGTCGGGGCCCTGGTGCTGCTGCCCGCGCTGGGTTACTTCCTGCTGCGCGACAAGGGAGCGGCGTCGCATGCATGACGCTATGCCTGTGCGCGTGGGCCTGGTGGCGCGGCTGGCCATGGCCTTTGGCGTGGTGCTACTGCTGTTTGCCATCACCACGGCCAGCGCCATCTACCAGCTGCGCGCGGTGGAGCAGGGAATGCAGGACGCGATGGCCTCGGGCCAGCGTCTGGCGGCCCAGGCCCGCAACATGCACGACCGCGTGGCCGATGCCTATCTGGGCCTGCTGGTGGCCACCATGGTCGATGATCTGGAAGACTTGCAATACGAGAACGCCGCTCTGCAAAAAGCGCTGGGTGCCTACCAGAGCAGCTACCGCCAATTGTTCGGCACACCCCAGGGTGCGGCGCTGCAAGCCCACGCTGCTGCTCTGCAAAGCGCCGAGGCAGAGCTGCGGCCCTTGCTCGGCAGCGCGGTGCAGCGCCTGCAGTTGGCCGCGGAGTCGGCCGGGGCCGACTATGCGCGCGACCCGGCGATCCAGGTGCTGGTGGTCAGCAGCGTCAAACCCTTGTTCGACCAATGGCTGCGGGCAATTGATGCGCTGAACGACGGCGCCGCCCAGGCTAGCGCCGAGGCTGCGGCCCAGGCCGGTGCGGCGGCACGCCGTGCGCGCCTGTGGCTGGCGGGCGCAGCTGCGGTGGCGCTGTGCCTGGGGGCCGCTGCGGCCTGGTGGATCGCCCGCGGTGTGACCCTGCCGCTGCGCCAAGCGATAGCGCTGGCGCGCCAGGTGGCGCAAGGTGATCTTTCGCAGCCCATGTCGGCCGCTGCACAGGATGAAACCGGCCGCCTGCTGACCGCCCTGGGCACCATGCAGGACGGCTTGCGGGCGCTGGTGGGCGCGGTGCGCGAGTCGGCCTCGGCCATCGATGCTTCTGCCTCGGATGTGGCTGCCGGCAACGACGACTTGTCCCAGCGCACCGAGAATGCCGCCGTTTCCTTGCGGCGCACCGCCGAAGCCACCACGCAGCTGGCGGGCAATGTGCAGCTGCTGGCCGAGTCGGCTTCAGCCGCCCAACAGATCACCGGCGCGGCCACGCAGGCGGCGCAACACGGCGGCGCGGTGGTGCTGCGCGCCCAGTCCAGCATGGCTGACATCAGCCGTTCGTCGCAGCGCATGGCCGAGATCGTCGGCATGATCGACAGCTTTGCCTTCCGCACCAACATCCTGGCATTGAACGCCGCAATCGAAGCCACCGGGGCCGGCCCGCATGGCCGTGGCTTTGCGGTGGTGGCGTCCGAGGTGCGCGCCCTGTCGCAGGGTGTGGCCAGCGCGGCCAAGGACATCCGCCAGCTGATCGAACAATCCGCCGGCGAAGTCGCCAACGGGCAGCGCCACGTGGAGAACGCAGCCCGCAGCATGGCCGACATCGTCGGGGCGGTGGACGGGCTGGCCAGCTTCGTCACCGAGATTGCTTCCGCCGCGGCCGAGCAAGGCCAGGGCATTGCCGAAGTCGATCAGTCGGTGCACGAGCTGGAACGCCTGACGCAGCAGAACGCAGCCCTGGTCGAGCAGAGCGCGGCCGCCGCCATGGCCATGAGCCAGGAGGCCGATCGTCTGACTGGCCTGGTTAGTGTCTTCCGGCTGGAGCCGAACCTCCCCATCCCCACCTAGGAACAACCCAGATGATGAACGACCTCCCGACCCTGGCCTCGGCCGATCTGGACCCGGCCCTGGCCGGATTTCTGGCCCAGGCCGCCGCCCAGGGCAGCCCGCCTCTGGAAGCCTTGCCGCCGCCGGTGGCGCGGCAGATGTACCGGGACCTGGCGCGGGCCATGGGCCTGCCACCGCCTGAGATTGGCCGGGTGTTTCACACCGCTATTGCCGGGCCGGGATGCGACTTGCCTTTGCAGGTCTATACGCCGAGTACCGCAGTGCAACAGCTGCCGTTGCCGGTAGTGTTGTACGTGCACGGCGGCGGCTTCGTGATCGGCGATCTGGAGAGCCATGACAGTGTCTGCCGCACCCTGTGCCACCATGCCGAGATGCTGGTGGTGGCGGTGGATTACCGGCTGGCGCCCGAGCATCCGTTTCCGGCCGCCCCCGACGACGTGGAAGCCACATTGCGCTGGCTGCTGGCCCATGCCGACAGCCTGGGTGCCGACCCGCAGCGCATCGCCGTGGTGGGCGACAGCGCGGGCGCGCAGCTGGCCCTGGTGGCGGCGCGGCGGGTGAAGGCCACCGCGGTGCGCGCGCTGGGCCTGATTTACCCAGTCGCCCAGCACCCGGATGAACCCAGCCCTTCGTACCAGGAGAACGGCGAGGGCAAGTTCCTCACCATGGGCGCCATGCGCTGGTTCATTGCCAGCTACCTGGGCGGACAGTCGCCCGGCCATCCCGACATGGCCTTGCTGCAGTCAGATCTGGCGGGCCTGCCCGCCACCTGGCTCGCCACCATGGGCCACGACCCGCTGCGCGATGAAGGCCATGCGCTGGCATTGCGCGCCACTGCGGCGGGCGTGGCGGTGACACACCAGCACTATCCAAGCGCCATCCATGCCTGCATCCATTTCAGCGCGGTGTCGCCGGTGGGGTCCCAGCTGCTGGTGGATATGGCGCAATGGTTGCGTTTGCAGATTGATGGCCTGAATTGAATGCTCAAATAGGCCTTTGGCGCATATTTAATAAGCGCAGGCAGCTATTGTTTTTGATCTAAAAACCATAGCAGCCTCACGCTGCCCATTCGGATCAGGCCAGCTTGAAGTTCAGCTTGGCGATCAGGTTCTTGAAGTAGGTGTTGTCGCGCACCATCACGGCCTTGAAGGCGGCCTCGTCGCCGAACGCGAAGCCCATGTTCTGTTTGTCCATGATTTCGCGGAACGAAGGCTCGGCGCTGGTCTTGACGGCGATGTTCTTCAGGATGGCCAGGATCTCGGGTGGCGTGTTCTTGGGCGCACCCAGGCCGCGCCAGGCGCTGATCGACAGGTCAATATTGCGCTCCTTCAGCGTGGGCACGTTGTCAAAGCCCTTGAGCCGCTTGTCGGCCATCACCGCCAGCGTCTTGAGCTTGCCGGAGGCCACATGGGCGGTGACTTCGGCCGCGCTCACGCCTACAGCCTCGATGTGGCCGCCCAGCAGCGACAGCATGGCGGGGCCGGCACCGGGGTAGGGGATGTGGTTGAACTTGGTGCCGGTCTTGTCCTCCAGCGCGGCGGCAGCCAGGTGCCAGATCGAGCCGGCACCCGAGTTGCCGACGCGGAACTCGCCCGGCGCCTTCTTGGCGGCGGCCAGGAATTCCTCGATGGTGTTCCAGGGCGCATCGGCCTTGACGGTGATGGCCGCCGGGTCGGCGTTCAGCAGGGCGATGGGCGCAAAGTCCTCATAACTGAACTTGATCACGCCCACATGGGGCAGGGTGGTCAGCTCGACGGTCAGCATGGCGATCTTGTAGCCGTCGGGCTTGGCGTTGAGCACATCGGTCAGGCCGATGGCGCCGCTCGCACCCGGCTTGTTGGTCACGGCGATGGCCTGGCTGGTGTGTTTGCGCGAAGCATCGCTGAAGGCACGGGCCAGCACATCGGTGCCGCCGCCCGCGCCATAGGCCACGACCAGCTCGATGGGGTGGTTCGGGTAGTCGCCGGCCTGGGCAAACGAACGGCTGGCTAGCAAGCTGCTGGCGCCTAGGGCCAGATAGCTGGCGGCGGTGCGGCGAGAAACAGGGGTGTGCGGCATGGTGTCTCCGGTGGTGTTATAGGTTTTAGAACTTGAGCACGTTCTTAGGGCTAAAAATTAGCCAGTCATCCTACAACTGGAGTTGCCATTGGCACCGCGGATTAACCCTCGGTGCGGCGAGAGTCCGCTTAGCTACTGGACGCGTTGTCCTGTGGTTGGCTTCTGCGAAGGCGTTCGCGGCTGTTTGACAGGTGGGTGCGCATGGCAGCGCGGGCCGAGTCGCTGTCCTGGTCGCGGATCGCGTGGTAGATGCTTTCGTGCTCGGCATGCACTTTTTGCAGATAGGCGAGCCGGCCCTCGGGCACGCTTTCCAGGGTTTTGACGCGGGTGCGCGGAATGATCATGGTGCCCAGGTAGGTCATCAAATCTGCAAAGTGCTGGTTGCCAGTGGCGCGGGCGACCTCCATATGGAACTGAAAGTCGGCAGGCACGCCATCGGACTCGTGGGGGATCGCGTCTTTGAAGTTCTGTAACGCGGCATCCAACTGCAACAGGTTGGCCGGCGTACGCCGCTGGGCGGCTAGGCCGGCAGCCTCGGTTTCCAGGCTGATGCGCAGCTCCAGCAGGGCGATCACATCGGCCACGGTGGCGAAGTCTTCGGGGGCAATCTTAAAGTTGCGGGTGTCGGGCGGCTCGATCACGAAGGTGCCAATGCCGTGCCGCGTTTCCACCAGTCCTGAAGCCTGGAGCTTGGAGATAGCTTCGCGCACCACGGTGCGGCTAACGTCAAACCGGGCCATAAATTCCACCTCGGTGGGCAGCTTGTCGCCGGGCTGCAACTGCCCTTGGCGGATGCTGAGCACCAGGGCTTCGACGATTTCCGAAACCAGGCCGCGCGGCCTTCTGGGTCGGGTGGCAGCAGTAGCAGAAGAGCTGTCGCCAGGGTGGGCCGAGGAGCTAAGGGTTTGTACGAGTGCCATCAAAAAAGCCTTGACAGGGGGATGTGGGTTTTATCAAAATCTAAGTCATCAGACAACACATGACTGATGTTTGGCGCCTTCGGCACCACTTTAGCAAAGCTTCTGGAAATGTCCAGCGGTAGAGCCCTTAGGTCAGTGCTTACTTTAACTTTCAGGTTCATCGGGAAAAACATGGCCATCAAGCAGCATGAAAAGATATTGTTAACCGGCGCCGCAGGGGGCCTGGGCAAGGTGCTGCGCGAGAGCCTCAAGCAGAACTGCACTACCCTTCGCCTGTCTGATGTGGTGGACTTCGGCGCCGCCGCCGAGGGCGAGGAAATCATGTTGGCCGATCTGGCAGATGCGGCGGCGGTGGATGCCATGGTGCAGGGCGTGGACGCGATCGTGCACATGGGCGGCAAGTCGCTCGACGGCCCGTTCCTGCCCATCATGCAAGCGAATATTCTGGGCGCCTACAACCTGTACGAAGCCGCTCGCAAGTTCGGCGTGAAGCGCGTGGTGTTTGCCAGCTCCAACCACGTCACCGGTTTTTACCGCCAGGACGAAACCATCACCGCCGATGCGCCGGCCCGGCCCGACGGCAACTACGGCCTGAGCAAGGCTTTTGGCGAAGATCTGGCGCGCTACTACTTTGACCGCTACGGCATCGAAACCGCGTGCGTGCGCATCGGGTCCTCGTTCCCCGAGCCGCGCGACCGCCGCATGCTGGCTACCTTTTTAAGCTACGGCGATCTGCACCGCCTGATCACCGCCTGTCTGACCACGCCTGTGCTGGGCTTCAGCATCATTTTCGGCATGTCCGATAACGCGGTTACCTGGTGGGACAACTCCCGCGCCCGCCATGTGGGCTATGTGCCGCAAGACAGCTCTGATGTGTTCCGAGACGCGGTTTATGCGCGCACTGCGGCACCGGACTTCAGCGACCCCGCAGCCCTGCACCAGGGCGGCGCCTTTGTGCGCATGGGACCGTACGAGCAATGACCGCCGCCAAAGCGATAGCCAGTAGCCGCGACCGCGTGGGCGAATGCCCGGTGTGGTCGGTGGCCGAGAACGCCCTGTACTGGGTGGACATCGAAGGTCAGCAGATCCGTCGCTGGAGCCCGGTAAGTGACGCGGTGCAGAGCTGGACCCTGCCCGAGCGCGTAGGCTGCATAGCCCTGACCCCTGCCGTAGGCCGCATCGTGGCAGCGATGGAAACTGGCGTGTATGTAGTGCAGCTGGGCGATGCGCCCGCAGTGCAGCTGGACTGCCTGGTAGCCGTTACCCATCCTGCACACGGCATGCGCTTCAACGACGGCCGCTGCGATGCGCAGGGCCGCTTCTGGATCAGCACCATGGTGATGGATATGGGCCTCGCATCGCCCTTGGGTGGGCTGTACTGCCTAGATGAAATCGGCCTGAGCCCGGCCCGGCTGGACGGCCTGATCACCCCCAATGGGCTGGCGTTCAGCCCCGATGGCTCCACCGCCTATGTGTCCGATTCGCATCCCAGCGTGCAGAAGATATGGGCCTTTGATTTTGATGCCGTCAGCGGCGAGTTGTCGCACCGCCGTCTGTTTGTCGACATGCAGCCTCTGCCGGGCCGCCCGGATGGTGCGGCGGTGGATGCCGAGGGCTGCTACTGGATATGCGCCAACGACGCCGGCCTGGTGCACCGCTTTGATCCGCAAGGCCAGTTGCTGGCCTCGCTGGAGGTGCCGGTGGCCAAGCCATCGATGTGCGCGTTTGGCGGGGCCAATCTGGATGTGCTGTATGTAGCTTCTATCCAGCCCGGCACCGTAGACCCTGCTGCGCCGGGCTTGAACGGTGCGGTGTTTGCCTTGCAGCCCGGCGTGCGCGGCCTGCCTGAACCTGTGTTTTCGCGTTTTCCCATGTCGCTCTAACCGAGCATTTTTAATTTTAATCAGGAGACAAGTCCATGAAATCTATCCGCCGTCCTTCTTTCCGTGTAGCAGCGTTGACCGCAAGCGTGCTCGCCAGCCTGTGCATTTCTGCCCATGCTGTCGAGCTGCGCTCCGCCGACGTGCACAACAGCGACGAATACCCCACCGTGGCCGCTGTCAAACACATGAGTGAAGTGTTGTCCAAGCAAAGCGGTGGCAAGTACACGATCAAGGTGTTCAACAAGAGCGCGCTCGGCTCCGAGAAAGAAACGCTGGACCAGGTGAAGATCGGCGCGCTGGATATGAACCGCGTCAACATCAGCTCGCTGAACTCCATCTGCCCGAAGAGCCTGGTACCGACCATGCCTTTCCTGTTCGACTCTATTGCCCATATGCGCAAGTCGCTGGACGGCCCCATCGGCGAGGAAATCCTCAAGGGTTGCGAAAGCCAAGGCCTGGTCGGTCTTGCGTTCTACGACAGCGGTGCGCGCTCTATCTACGCCAAGAAGCCAGTGCGCACCATCGCCGATGCGAAGGGCCTGAAGATCCGCGTGCAACAGTCCGAGCTGTGGGTCTCCCTGGTGGGTGCCATGGGTGCCAATGCCACCCCCATGCCTACCGGTGAGGTTTTGACCGCACTGAAGACCGGCCTGATCGATGCCGCCGAAAACAACATCCCTTCGTACGAAGGCTTCCAGCACTACGAAGCGGTCAAGGTGTATTCGCGCACCGAGCACTCGATGGCGCCGGAAATGCTGGTGATCTCCAAGGCGATCTTCGACAAGATGACGCCGGCCGACCAGGCCATGTTCCGTGCCGCGGCCAAGGAATCGGTGACGTTCCAGCGCCAGAAGTGGGACGAGCAGGAAGCCAAGGCCCTGGCCATCGTGACCAAGGCAGGCGCGCAAATCGTGGCAGACGTGGACAAAGCGTCGTTCAAGGCCGCCATGGCACCTGTGTACGCCAAGTTCATCACCACGCCTGATCTGCAGCGTCTGGTGAAGGCCGTTCAGGACAACAAGTAAAGCCAGCGACCGTTTGAAGCCCGGCCGACATCGGTCGGCCGGGCTTCGCGCGTCCACCTAGGAATCCCATGAGTGCACCCCATACATCGGCCGCGGCCGCGTCTACTACGGCGGCCGTGAGCGCTGTCGCCCCGGGCGTTGACGCCGAACATGCGCGCCCGCCTGCGCGCCACGCTTACTCGCGCCTGTGTGGGCTGTTGAGCAAAATTTGCCTGGTCCTCGCGATCTTCTGCCTGATAGGCATCATTCTGAGCGTGCAGATCCAGGTGGTCGGCCGCTATGTTTTCAATGACACGCCAACCTGGGCTGAAGCCCTGGCCTTGCAACTGGTGTTGTATGTGACCGCGCTCGGCGTGGCGGTGGGCGTGCGCGATGCCGGCCATATTGGCCTGGAGTCGCTGGTGTCGCTATTGCCCGAAGCTATGCGCCTGAAGCTGGAAATCCTGATCCACATGCTGGTGGCGTTGTTCGGCGGAATCATGGTGCAGAGCGGCATGCTCTGGACCCGCCTCAAGTGGGACGAACTCGACCCCATGCTGCACCTGCCCGTGGGAATCGACTATCTGTCGCTGGTGATTGCCGGCGTACTGATCGTGATGTTCTCCATCGAGCACATTGTGGCGCTGCTCCGAAACGAAGAAGTTGTTCCGTCCTGGTACTGACTGAAAGAAAAAAATGGAACTGACTGTTCTCTCATTGAGCTTTGCGCTGCTGCTGGTACTGGGCGTGCCGGTGGCCTTTTCGATCGGGCTTGCCTCGGTATGCACCGTGCTGTATTCGGGTATGCCTATCGCCATCGTTTTCCAGAAGATGGTGGGCGGCATGCAGGTGTTCTCCTTCCTGGCCATCCCGTTCTTCGTGTTCGCGGGTGAGTTGATGCTGTACGGCGGTATTGCCGACCGCATCGTGCGTTTCGCCAACAGCCTGGTCGGCCATGTGCGCGGCGGCCTGGGCATGAGCAACGTGATCGGCTGTACTTTGTTCGGTGGCGTTGCCGGCTCGCCGCTGGCCGACGTGTCTGCCATGGGCTCGGTGATGATTCCTTTGATGAAGAAGGAAGGCTACGACGCCGACTACGCCGTGAACGTGACCACCCACGCGGCACTGGTCGGTGCGCTGATGCCGACCTCGCACAACCTGATCATCTTCGCGTTGGCGACGACCGGCATTGCTTCGGTTAGCGTGTTTAGCTTGATTCTGGCCGGCGTGATCCCGGCGCTGATCCTGACGCTCTGCAACCTGGCCGCCGCTTACTACGTGGCCGTCAAGCGCGGTTATCCAACCCGCGGCAGCTTCCCCGGCTGGAAGGAAGTGCTGAAAGCCTTCCTGGGTTCGCTGCCTGGCCTGCTGATCGTGGTCATCATCCTGGCGGGCATCTTGTCCGGTGTCTTCACCGCCACCGAGTCGGCCGCTACGGCTGTGCTGTGGGCGCTGTTAGTCACGGTGCTGGTCTACCGCTCGCTGTCGTGGCAGCATTTCCTCAAGGCCTGCGCCAAGGCCTGCAAGACGACGGGCGTGGTGCTGCTGCTGATCGGCATTTCCTCGGCCTTTGGTTACTTCATGGCGCTGTACGAAGTGCCACAGAAGACGGGCGCGCTGATGACCTCCTTCTCGGCCACGCCGTGGGTGATTTTCCTGATGATCAACGTGCTGTTGTTCGTGCTGGGCACCTTCCTGGATATGGCCGCCACCATCCTGATCTGCACGCCGATTTTCTTGCCCATCGCCGCCCAGTTCGGCATGGACCCGGTGCAGTTCGGCATCGTGATGCTGATCAATTGCGCGCTGGGTCTGAATACGCCACCGGTGGGGGTCACGCAGTTCGTCGGCTGCGCCATTGGGGAGATATCGGTGGGGGAGGTGATGAAATCGATCCTTCCCTTCTATGGCGCGCTCACCGCATGCCTGCTGCTCGTGACGTATGTACCGGCGTTCTCGTTGTGGCTTCCAAGCCTGTTCAAGTAAACACGGAACCAGGAGAAAATTATGGAGTTGAATCGTCGAAGTGTATTGCTGGCCTCTGGCGCATTGGCTACGTTAGGCATGCCCGCCCTGAGCCTGGCCCAGGCCTGGCCCAGCAAGCCCATCAAGCTGATCGTGCCTTACCCGCCCGGCGGTTCGTCGGACATCATTGCCCGCGCCATCAGCCAGCCGCTGGCCGAAGCGCTCAAGCAGTCGGTGATTGTGGAAAACAAGCCCGGCGCCAATGGCAACCTGGGCGCTGATTTCGTCGCCAAGTCGGCGCCGGACGGCCATACTGTGCTGCTGTGCGACGTAGGGGCGCTGGCTATCAGCCCCTCGGTCTACACTAAGCTGGCATTCGACCCGAGCAAGGATTTGCGCGGCGTGACCATGCTGGCCTATTCGCCGCACATGCTGGTGGTGCACCCCTCGGTCACCGCCAATAATCTGAAGGAATTGGTCGCGCTGTCCAAGACCACCGATCTGAACTTTGCGGTGACTGCCATGGGCAGTGCACCCCACATCGCCGGTGTGGCGGTGGAGCGTGCCAGTGGCGCCAAGTGGATCTACGTGCCCTACAAGGGCGGGGTGCAAGCCATCTCCGACACCATCGGCGGCCAGACCCAGGTGCTGATGAACGGCATGCTAGCCACCTTGCCGCATGTGCAGAGCGGCAAGCTCAAGGTGCTGGGGATCTCCAAGAAGACCCGCATGCCGCTGGTGGGCAATGTGCCGACCTTGGCCGAGCAGGGCATAGCCGATTTCGAGTCTGGTACCTGGCAGGGCACGCTGGTGGCCAATGGAACACCGCCGGCCATCATCGCCCGCCTGAACGCCGAACTCATCAAGATCATCCGCAGCGCCGACATCCGTTCGCGTCTGACCGGGCAGGGTGCCGAAGTGGTGACCATGCCGTCGGCCGAGCAAGACCAGTTCTTCAACCGCGAACGCAGCCGTTGGGCCCAGGTCGTGGCCCAGGCCCAGATCAAGCTGGATTGAGCCTCTTCCTATTCTTCAAGTTTCACCAGAGAGCACACATATGACACCCCAAGACCTCAAAACCATCATGGGCTCCGGCCTGCTGTCTTTCCCTATCACCGACTTTGATGCGAATGGCGACTTCCGTCCCAAGACCTACATCGAACGCCTGGAATGGCTGGCCCCCTACGGCGCCTCGGCCCTGTTTGCCGCCGGCGGCACGGGTGAATACTTCTCTCTGGTCGGCGCCGAATACAGCCAGGTCATCAAGACCGCCGTCGACACCTGCCGCGGCAAGGTGCCTATCATCGCCGGCGCCGGCGGCCCGACCCGCATGGCTATCGCCCATGCGCAAGAAGCCGAGCGCCTGGGCGCCCACGGCATCTTGCTGCTGCCGCACTACCTGACCGAAGCCGGCCAGGAAGGCCTGATCGAACACGTGGCACAGGTCTGCAACAGCGTGAAGTTTGGCGTCATCGTCTACAACCGCGACCGCACCAAGCTGACCCCCAACTCGCTGGCCATCCTGGCCGACCGCTGCCCGAACCTGATCGGCTTCAAGGACGGCGTGGGCAACATCGAAACCATGTCTTCCATCTTCATGAAGATGGGTGACCGATTTGCCTACCTGGGCGGCCTGCCCACGGCCGAAGTCTATGCAGCCGCCTACAAGGCTTTGGGCACGCCGGTGTACTCGTCGGCGGTGTTCAACTTCATCCCCAAGACCGCCATGGACTTCTACCACGCGGTAGCGGCGGACGACCTGCCGACCCAGCACCGCTTGCTGAAAAACTTCTTCATGCCCTACCTGAACATCCGTAACCGGGTCGAAGGCTACGGCGTGAGCATCATCAAAGCCGGTGCTACCATCGTCGGCCATGACGGTGGCCCAGTGCGGGCGCCGCTGACCAATTTGAAGCCTGCCGAGATGGAAGAGTTGGCTGTGCTGATCAAATCCCTTGGCCCTCAATAATTGACCGACAAGCATGACCCAAAAACACGACAACTACATCAACGGCGCCTGGGTGGCCGGCAATAGCTACGCCCCCAACATCAACCCGTCGAACCTGGCCGACGTCATTGGCGAGTACACCCAAGGCGACGCGGCCCAGCTGGATGCGGCCGTGCAGGCGGCGCAAGCCGCCTTTCCCGCCTGGTCCACCGGCAATGTGCAGGCCCGCGCCGACGCGCTGGACAAGATCGGCACTGAAATCCTGGCCCGCCGTGAAGAGCTGGGCACGCTGCTGGCCCGCGAAGAAGGCAAGACCAAGGCCGAAGGCATTGGCGAAGCCACCCGCGCTGGCAATATCTTCAAGTTCTTCGCCGGCGAATGCCTGCGCCTGACCGGCGAGATCGTGCCCTCGGTACGCTCCGGCGTCGGTGTGGAAATCACCCGCGAACCGCTGGGCGTGGTTGGCCTGATCACCCCCTGGAACTTCCCCATCGCGATTCCTGCCTGGAAGATCGCCCCGGCCCTGGCCTATGGCAACTGCGTGGTCTTGAAGCCCGCCGACCTGGTCCCCGGTTGCGCCTGGGCCCTGGCCGAGATCATCAGCCGCAGCGGCATCCCCGCTGGCGTGTTCAACCTGGTGATGGGCCGCGGCTCCGTCATCGGCGACCCGCTGGTCAACCACCCCGGCATCAGCGGCATCAGCTTCACCGGCTCGCAAGGCGTGGGTGGCCGTATCGCCCAGCAGTGCGCGGTGAACCTGAAGAAGGTCCAGCTGGAGATGGGCGGCAAGAACCCGCAAATCATCCTGGACGATGCCGACCTGGCCCAGGCCGTCGAGCTCAGCGTGCAAAGCGCGTTCTTCTCCACCGGCCAGCGCTGCACCGCATCCAGCCGCTTAATCGTTACCGATGGCATCTACGGCAAGTTCGTCGACGCCGTGCAAGCCCGCATGGCCACACTGAAGGTCGGCGACGCCCTGGCCGTCGGCATCGACATCGGCCCGGTGTCTTCGCTGTCGCAACTGCAGCAAGACTTGGACTACGTGGCCATCGGCCAGGCCGAAGGCGCCCAGCTGGTCGCCGGCGGCACCCGCCTGGAGCGCAGCACCGAAGGCTTCTACATGGCACCCGCACTGCTGCTGGACACCACAGCCGCGATGCGCATCAATCGCGAAGAAGTGTTTGGCCCGGTGGCCAGCGTGATCCGCGTCAAAGACTACGAAGCGGCGCTGGCCGAGTCCAACAACACGCCGTTTGGCCTGTCGGCGGGCATTGCCACTACCAGCCTCAAGTACGCGACCCACTTCAAGCGCCACAGCCAGGCCGGCATGGTGATGGTGAACCTGCCGACCGCGGGTGTGGACTACCACGTGCCGTTCGGCGGTCGCAAGGGCTCCAGCTACGGTTCGCGCGAGCAGGGCCGTTATGCGCAGGAGTTCTTTACCACGGTGAAAACTGCTTACACCGGGGTCTGATCCGTATGCAGCGTGTCGTCTTGTTTGGTGAGTGCATGTTGGAACTCCAGGGGGAGGCTTTTGGCAACATGCAGCAAAGCTTTGGGGGCGACACCCTCAATACCGCCGTCTACCTTGCGCGCTGCGCGACCGGCCTGCAGGTCGGCTACGCTACCGCGCTGGGCGACGACAAACTGAGCGCCGGCATGCTGGCGCGCTGGCAGACCGAGGCGCTCGACGTATCGATGGTGCAGCGCCTGCCAGGCCGCATGCCCGGCCTGTACCTGATCGAGGTCGACACGCACGGCGAACGCAGCTTCAGCTACTGGCGCGACAGCAGCGCGGCTAAGTCCTATTTCGACGCCGAGCAGACGCCGCTGGAAGCCGCGGCCGACAGCCTCGGCGCCCTGTATCTCAGCGGCATCAGCCTGGCGATCCTGCCGGCTGCTGGCCGCGAACGCCTGTTTGCCCTGATGGCCCGTTTGCAGGCCCGCGGCACCCCGGTGATTTTTGACAACAACTACCGTCCGCGCCTGTGGGCCAGCCGCGAAGAGGCCCTGGCCAATTTTGAGCGCGCCTACAGCCTGGCCAGCATCGCGCTGGTCACGGCCGACGACGAACAAGCCCTGCGTGGCCTGCCGCAGCTCGACGATGCCGTGGCTGCCGCCAAGGCCTTGCCGTGCCCCGAAGTCGTCATCAAGCGCGGTCGCCATCCGACCCTGGTGCGCACCGCCAGCGGGGTGCAGGAAGTGGCGACCGAGCTGGTTGCCAAGGTGGTGGATACCACCGCCGCTGGCGATTCATTCGCTGCCGGCTACCTAGCCGTGCGCTTGCAAGGTGGCGATGTGGTGGCTGCGGCCACCCAGGGGAACCGCTTGGCCGGACGTGTTATCCAGCACCGTGGTGCTTTGATTCCCATGGACGTGATGACTGACCTGGTGCTACTAAATAAATAGCTGCTGGCGCAGGTTTAACCTGCGGCAGCAGCCTTTTTTCTTTAAATCTACACCAGCCGCGCCACGTGTTCGGCGATGGCCAAGCAGCTGGTCAGCCCTGGCGATTCGATGCCGAATAGATTCACCAGACCCGGTACGCCATGCACTGCGGGGCCTTGGATCAGGAAGTCCTTGGCCGCCTCGTGCGGGGCCTGGATTTTCGGGCGCATGCCCGCATAGCCTGGCAGCAGGGCGCCATCCGGCAGGCCGGGCCAGTATTTGCGCACCTCGGCATAAAACGCCTCGCCGCGCGCCGGGTCGACCACCAGGTCTTCCGGCGAATCCACCCATTGCACGTCCGGGCCAAACTTGGCCTGGCCGCCCAGGTCCAACGTCAGGTGTACGCCGAGTCCCGCGGCTTGCGGCGCCGGATAGATCAGGTGCTGGAACGGTGCGCGGCCGGCCAGGGTGAAGTAATTGCCCTTTGCGTAATAGCTGGGTGGCACGTGGCGCGGGTCCAGCCCGGCGCAGCGGCGGGCCAGTGCCTGGGCCTGCAGACCGGCGGCGTTGACCACCGTACGGGCTTGCAACCGCGTGCCGTCTTCTGCTTCCAAAATAATAGCATCTTGCGCAATCTGCATATGCGCCAGCGGGCTGTTGAGTGCCAAAAGTCCGCCCGCATTCTCCAGGTCACCCAGCAGCGCCAGCATGAGCGCGTGGCTGTCGACGATGCCGGTGCTGGGCGATAGCAGTGCGCCCGTGCATTCCAGCTGCGGTTCCAGCGCGCGGGAGGCGGCCCGGTCCAGCAGCTGCAGGTCGTCCACGCCATTGGCGGCAGCCTGCAGGCGGATTTTTTCCAGCTGCGCCAGCTGTTCGGCGTTGGTGGCGACGATCAGTTTGCCGCAGCGCTGGTGGGCGATGCCGCGCTCGGCGCAGTAGGCGTACAACAGCTGCTTGCCCTGCACGCACAGGCTGGCCTTGAGCGAGCCCGGCGCGTAGTAAATGCCGGCGTGAATGACTTCGCTGTTGCGCGAGCTGGTGCCGGTGCCGATGGCGTCGGCCGCTTCCAGCACCAGTACCTCGCGCCCCTGCAAAGCCAGCGCCCGCGCCACCGCCAAGCCGACCACGCCGGCCCCTATGACGACTGCGTCGACTTGGTCCATCACTGCAGCTTATCGCGTTGGGCCAGGCCGGGGAATATCTTCAGCCACAGGGCTGCCACCACCAGCGTGCCTATGCCACCCAGTACCACCGAGCCGACCGGCCCGAGCAGGGCGGCGGTGGCGCCCGATTCGAACTCGCCCAGCTGGTTGGATGCGCCGATGAAAACCGAGTTCACGGCGCTGACCCGGCCGCGCATTTCGTTCGGAGTTTCCAGCTGCACCAGGCTTTGCCGTACCACCACGCTGACCATGTCGGCACCACCCGAAATCGCCAGCACTGCCAGCGACAGCAGCAGGCTGGTCGATGCGCCGAACACCACCATGCACACGCCGTACAGCCCCACCGACAGCAGCAGAGTGCGGCCGACCTTGCGCTGCAGCGGCCAGCGCGTCAGCACGATGGAGATCACCAGCGCGCCCACGGCCGGCGCGGCGCGCAGCAGGCCCAGGCCCCAGGGGCCGGTGTGCAGGATGTCCTTGGCAAACATCGGCAGCAGCGCGGTGGCACCACCCAGGAGCACAGCAAACAGGTCGAGCGACACCGCGCCCAGGATGGGTTTGTGCTCCCAGATGAAGTGCACGCCGGCCAGCACGCTGCGCATCGTCATCGGTTCGCGCGGCGGCGGCACATGCTCGTAGCGCAGGCCGCTGAGCAGCACCACGCTGACCGCAAACAGCAGCACACCGCTGGCATACACCGCGCTGGCGCCGGCCAAGAAGATCGCTCCGCCCAAGGCCGGGCCGCCGATGGTTGCCGCCTGCATGCCGGCCGCGCTCAGTGACATGGCTTGCGGCAGCAGCGCGGGCGGCACCAGCAGCGGCGTCAGCGCCTGCTGGGCCGGCATCTGGAAGGCCCGGGCTGTGCCCAGCACCAGGGAGATGCCCAGCAGCCAGCCGCGGCTGACCCAGTGCTCATAGGTGGCCAACAGCAGCAGCACGGCGACCAGGGCCTGCAGCCCCACGCAGACGGCCACGATACGGCCGCGGTGCACCCGGTCGGCCACATGGCCGGCCACTAGGGTCAGCAGCAGGGCGGGTAGGAATTGCAACAGGCCGACCAGGCCCAGGTCCCAGGCGCTGCCAGTCAGGTCGTACATCTGCCAGCCTACCGCCAGCATCAGAATCTGCGTGCCCAAGGTGCCGAATACGCGCGCGGTCCACAGCCGCATGAATGCGCGTTGTTGAAAAAGGGGAGTCAACGAAAACCTTGGTTGCTATTGAATGAATAGCTGCCAGCGCAGGTTCAAGTTGCGCTAGAGGCTTATTTTTGCCTTGAAATCAATGCAAGTGCTGGCCGTTGGGTGCATTGGATGCGATGTTGAAGAAACCGGTACCGGCGGTGCCGCTGCCGATTTCGTCTTCGGTGGCTTCACGCACGCCGGCCACGCCTAGCTTGAGCCGCAGCGCGATGCCGGCCAGCGGATGGTTGCCGTCCAGCACCACGTGCTCAGGGTAGATCTCGGCCACGGTGTACAGGCCTTCGCGCGGCAGCTCGGGGCTCAGGCCTTCGGGCAGGGCGGCGCCGTCGAAGCTCATGCCGGCTTCCAGCACATCGGGGAACAGCACACGCGGCTCCAGAAAGATCAGCTGGTCGTTGAAGTCGCCAAAGGCTTCTTCGGGTTCGAGGTGCAGTTCCAGCACATCGCCGGCCACATGGCCTTGCAGTGCTTCTTCGACCTTTTTTAGCAGATCATCGCCGCCGACCAAAAATTCGACCGGTTCGTTGAGTACGTCCAGGTCTTCGCCAAGGGTGTCTTTGAGCGTCCAGGTCAGAGCGACGACGCATTGTTGTGTGATTTCCATACGAGAATTGTCGCAGTTTAGGCAGTTGTTTTAAAACCCAAGGATTTTGATGGACGTCACCCAAATATTGCCTTTGCTGGGCGACCTGAGCCCGCAGCAATTCATGCAGCGCTACTGGCAGAAGAAGCCTCTGCTGATCCGCCAAGCCATACCCGGCTTCCAGGCCCTGCTGGACCGCAGCGCGCTGTTTGCGCTGGCCGAGCAAGAAGAGGTCGAGTCGCGCCTGATTACCCAGGCCGGCACGGGCTGGAAGCTGAAGAACGGCCCGCTGCCGCGCCGCGCCTTGCCTTCGCTGAAGACCCCCGGCTGGACTCTGCTGGTGCAGGGCGTGGATACGCATGCGGCCACGGTGCACGAACTGTTGCAACAGTTTCGCTTTGTGCCGGATGTGCGACTCGACGATGTGATGGTCAGCTTCGCCACCGATGGCGGCGGCGTGGGGCCGCACTTCGACAGCTACGATGTGTTCCTGCTGCAAGCCCACGGCCAGCGCCGCTGGCGCATCGGGCGGCAAAAGGATCTGAGCCTGGTGGAGGGGGCGCCGCTGAAGATTCTGGCCAATTTCGAGCCCGAGCAGGAGTTCGTGCTGGAGCCGGGTGACATGCTGTACCTGCCGCCACGCTACGCCCATGACGGTGTTGCGGTCGGCGAGTGCATGACTTATTCCATCGGTTTTCGGGCGCCGCGCCGCAGCGAACTGGCCCGCGAGCTGCTGCAGCGCATGGCCGAGGAGGCCGAGGACGTGGTTGGCGAGGCCCTGTACAGCGATGCCGGGCAGCCCGCGGTGGAACATCCAGGCGCAATTCCGGCATCTTTACAAGACTTTGCACAGACCGCTTTGACGGCTTTGCTGGACGATCCGACGGCGCTGCAATGTGCTTTGGGCGAGGTGCTGACCGAGCCCAAAGCCCAGGTCTGGTTCGAGTCGCAAGAGCCGCCTGCCAGCCTGGACCAGGTGGCGCTGGACCCGCGCACCCGCATGTTCTACGATGCCCACCACGTGTTCATCAATGGCGAAAGCTACCGCGCTGCGGGCCGCGATGCCACCCTGATGCGCCGCCTTGCAGACGCGCGGAAACTAGGCCCCAAGGAGCTGGCCCGCGCCAGTGCCGATGCGCGGTCTTTGCTGCTGTCATGGTGTGCGTCCGGCTGGGTGCAGGCGCACTGAAAGAGGTGTTCTATGGACGACTCGCAAACCCCTTCTGAGGTGCCGGCCCGACCTGCAGGGCGCTTCCAGGGTCGGGTGGAATTCCAGCAGCGGGTGCGCGATGCTTTCGCCTGTGCAGCCCACGAGGGCTGGCGCGAAATCGTCGTCTGTGATCCCAACTTCGAAGACTGGCCCTTGGGCGAGCGGGCGGTGGTTGAATCCCTGCACGCCTGGGCCCGGCCCGGCCGCCAATTCACGATGCTGGCCATCTCCTATGACGAGGTGGTGCGGCGCCACGCGCGGTTTGCGGTCTGGCGGACCACCTGGTCGCATCTGGTGGACTGCCGCTCGTGCCGCCAGGCCAGCCCGCAAGATCTGCCCAGTGCACTATGGAGTCCCGCCTGGGCCATGCGCCGACTGGACCTGGAACGCAGCGACGGCATCTGCGGTGACGAGCCCCAGAGGCGTTTGTTGTTACGCCAAAGCATCGACGAATGGCTGCGTAAAAGCAGCCCGGCGTTCCCGGCTTCCACCCTCGGTTTGTGAGTTTGCCTGTTGCTTTTATGCCCTAGGGTTTTTGAGCATTGCCAAAGAAGAAGCTTATAATCGAGGGCTGAGTTGAAAGAGCTCGAGTGCTTTCACTCGGTCGCATACGCATCCGTGTGATGCCGACGATTTCCGGAAATTGTTTTCCCCTACCTCTTAAGGAATTTTGTAATGAACAAATCGCTTGTACTCGCAGCTCTGATGGCTGCTGTTGCTTTGGCTGCTTGCGGCAAAAAAGAAGAACCAGCTCCTGCACCAGCACCTGCGGTTGAAGCACCTGCTGCTGCACCAGCACCCGCACCTGCTGAAGCTCCTGCAGCTGCACCAGCTGCTGACGCTTCTGCTCCTGCTGCTGACGCAGCTGCTGCAGCCGCTGCTGCTGCTGCCAGCGCCGCTTCGAAGTAATTCGTTACTTGATGCATTAAAAGCCACCGCAAGGTGGCTTTTTTTATGGTCGATCGCCGCCTATGGCCGTACAGAACCCTCAGGTCTGTACGGCCATTTTTGTGGCCCAGGCTTTACAAGCCGAGTCCGGCGCCTGCGCCCATCAAAGTGGCAATGCCCATGACGGCAAAGATGGCCGCCGCGATGCGGTGTACCAGTTGGGTTGGCAGGCGTTGTGCGATCCGGTCGCCCAGGATCACCGCAGGCACATTGGCCAGCATCATGCCCAGCGTGGTGCCGGCGACCACCAGGAAGAACGAGTGGTATTTGGCGGCCAGTGCGACGGTGGCGAACTGGGTTTTGTCGCCCATCTCGGCCAAGAAGAAAGCGATCAACGTGGTGCCGAACACACCAAAACGTGCGAGCTTGGCATCTTCTTCTTCAAATTTGTCGGGCACCAGGGTCCAGGCGGCCATGGCCAGGAAGGAAATGCCCAGTACCCATCGCAGGGTCTCGGGGCCGACCAGCGAGGTGATCCAGGAGCCGAGCGCGCCCGCGAAGGCGTGGTTGGCCAGAGTCGCGACCAGGATTGCGCCGATGATAGGCCAGGGCCGTTGGAACTTGGCCGCCAGAATGAAGGCGAGGAGTTGGGTTTTGTCGCCGATTTCAGCCAGTGCGACGATGCCGGTAGAGACGAGGAATGCTTCCATGGGGTTCTTTAATATTGGCCGGAATCCAAAACGATTGACCACAACGCTCCCCGGCCATTCCGAAGGCATTATGGTCAAAGGTCTTGCCAAGCTTTCAATATGAACCGCTTACACCATAGCCTTGCGGCCAAGTATGTTGATGCAAGCCCCGTCTTGAGACGGGCGGCTACTCCCCAGTGACTCCGCAATGATAACCCAAAATCCAAGGGTAATTACCAGGATGTCTCTCTCTAAACTGCGACCGCCAGCCAGTCGGTGCCCGTGGCGGCATCAGCCACGCCTAGGGTGAGTCCGCTGCAACCCACTGCTTCTGCCAGGGCCGCCAATGCAAGCTCTGGCCGGTTGTTCTGTTCGCTCAGGTGTGCGGCCATTATGTGGCGCAGGCCACCATCCACCAGGGTCTGGGCGATCTCGGCGGCTGCCTGGTTGGCTAGGTGGCCGTACATGCCGCCCACGCGCTGTTTCAAGAAGGCGGGGTAGCGCGATGCGGCCAGCAGATCGGTGTCGTGGTTGCATTCCAGCAACATGGCCTGGCAGCCCATCAGCTGCTCCAGTACATGGGGTGTGGCGTGGCCCAGGTCGGTGAGTATGCCCAGCTGGGCATCGCCGCTACGGCAGCACAGCTGCAGTGGCTCGCGCGCATCGTGTGGCACGGTGAAAGGCATTAACTGCAGGCCACCCACCTCGATCGCGCTGGTATCGCGGGCAATGTGGAGCAAGCCATCCCAGTCGTGCGGGCCGATGGCAGACTGCGTGCCGTGGCTCATCCACACCGGGATACGGTGCCGCAGCGCCCATTGCGGCGCGCAGCCAACGTGGTCGCCGTGTTCGTGGGTGATGAAGATGGCATCGATCTGCGAGGCCTGCAGGCCCGCTAGCGCCAGCCGCTGGTCAAGCTGTTTCTGGCCGAAGCCGCAATCGACCAGCAGGCGGGTGGTGTGGCCGCCGTGCTGGGTTTCTACCACGGTGCCATTGCCCGCACTGCCGCTGCCCAGGCTTTTGAAACGAAGCACCTGGGAGTTGTTGTTACTTCAGGTCGTCGGCGATGATTTTGACGATGCGTTGGGCATTTGCCGAGGACTCAGGGGCACCGCTCGCATTCAACACCGAGACGGTGGTGGATTCGCCCGCGCTGACCACGGCGATGCGGTATTGCAGCGGTGGTGTGGCACTTTCCTTGCTGAACAGCTTGCTGAAGAAGCCGGGCTCCTTCTTGTCCGCATTCGGCGCCACATAGCGCACGAAATACGTGCCTTTGCTGCGGTCGCGGTCTTCCACGGTGAATCCGGTGCGGTCCAGGGTAAGGCCGACACGGCGCCAGGCGCGGTCGAAGCCATCGTCCATCTGCACCACGGGCTGGTTATTGATGGTGGTTGCGCGGGCGCTGGATTTGGCTGTTTCGGGCAGCAACGCGGTCTTTACATCGTCGCTAGGCACGCCGAGCTTGAGCATCAGGCGGCGCAGGAACTCGACTTCCAGCTCGGGGTCGGTGGGGCGCGGTTGCCATACGGTCTGGTCCTTGGACTGGTTGGTGTAGACCTCGATCATGCCGCGGTGGCTGATGTAGATCTCGGTGCCGCCGGACGCATTGCGCTCCAGCCGGGTACGGAATTTGTCGCGTTCCCCGGTGGAGTACAGCGACTCAAACACCTTGCCCAGGGTGCTGCGGATGATGTCCTGTGGCAGCTTGGCGCGGTTTTCGGCCCAGTCGGTTTCCATGATGCCCAGGCTGGCCTGGTCTTCGGTCAGCAAGAAGCCGTTTTGTTGCCAGAAGTCGCGCACCGGGCCCCACAGCTGGTCGGCCGGACGGTTGATGACCAGCCAGCGCTGCGTGCCCGCACGTTCGATGCGGATGTCGCCCAGCGAAGAGGCTGCAGTAGGCGTTGCGGCTGCGACCTGGCCTACTTTGTAGTTGCTGGCGGTGATAGGCGCGCCGGGCACCACATAGCGCGAGTCGCGGGTCAGCTGCGTCAAGTCGGGGGGCACGTCGAGTGACGGGCCGGTTTTGGTACCTGCGCTTTTGTAGTCGATTTTCTCGCCGTCCATGATCGTGCAGGCGCCGAGAGTCAGCGTCAATCCCAGCAATCCAACTTTCAATCCAGCTTTTGCAATATGGTTCACGTAGCGTTCCTAAAAAATTGTGTTTAGACCAGGCCGCCGCTGCGCAGCGCGTCTTTGACGGTGGCGTGTAGGTGGGTGGAGAGCTGTGTCATCGGCAGGCGCAGCGCTGGGCCGCACAAGCCCATTTCGGCCATCGCCCATTTCACTGGGATCGGGTTGGCTTCGACAAACAGGTTTTTGTGCACCGGCATCAGCTGGCGCTGGATTTCCATGGCGCGGCGCACATTGCCGGCAATCGCGGCCACGCAGAGTTCGTGCATCAGGCGCGGCGCCACGTTGGCGGTGACGCTGATATTGCCCTGGCCGCCGCACAGCATCAGGGCCACGGCGGTCGGGTCATCGCCCGAGTACACAGCAAAGCCCTGGGGCACGTCGCGGATCAGCCACTGCGCGCGTTCGATATTGCCGGTGGCTTCCTTGATGCCGACGATGCCGGGCACCTGGGCCAGGCGTAGCACGGTGTCGTGCAGCATATCGGCGACCGAGCGGCCGGGGACGTTGTACAGCACCATGGGCAGATCCACCGCTTCGGCGATGGCCTCGAAGTGCAGGTACTGGCCTTCTTGCGTGGGCTTGTTGTAGTAGGGCACGACCTGCAGATGGCAGTCGGCGCCCACGCTCTTGGCGAAACGGGTGAGCTCGATGGCCTCGGAGGTGGAATTGGCGCCGCAGCCGGCCATGATGGGCACCCGGCCTTTGGCTTGCTCGACCGACACGCGGATGATCTCGCAGTGCTCTTCGATGTTGACCGTTGGTGATTCGCCGGTGGTGCCGACCACGCCTATGCAGTCAGTGCCCTCGGCGATATGCCAGTCGATCAATGTGCGCAGGGTGGGGTAGTCCACGCTGCCGTCTTCAAGCATGGGCGTTACAAGCGCCACGATGCTGCCGGTAATGGGTGTCATGTCCGCAGTCTCAAACGGGAAAACGGCCATTCTAACGAGAGCGTGTATCGGGTATTCGATACGCCTTTACGTTCAAAAATGGCACTGAAAGACCGAATTGCTATTAATTCAATAGCTGCTTGCGCGCATAGATATTGCGCTAGAGGCTGATTTTGTTCAAAAACAAGCCCACAGCTGGTCGGCCAGCGCTACCAGGAACTCGGGCCGGGTATAGAGCGCAAAGACGCCGGCCAGCGCCGCCAGGGCGACACACCAGAGGAGGGGCTTGGTGGCGCGGCGCATACTGTCAGGCCGCTTGCGGCGCCGTGCGTGCGCGCTGGATCGGCGCTTCTTTGACCGGCAGATTCACCAGCCCGGCGAACACCCCCAGCGCAATCGCGATGTACCAGACCAGGTCGTAGTTGCCATTGCGGTCGTACAGAAAGCCGCCCAGCCAGACGCCCATGAACGAGCCGACCTGGTGGCTCAGGAACACAAAGCCGCTGAGCATGGACATATGCTGGATGCCGAAAATCTGCGCTAGCGCCGCATTGGTCGGCGGCACGGTGGACAGCCAGAGCACGCCCATGGTCGCGGCAAAGATGTAGACGCTGGTGGGCGACAGCGGCGCCAGCAGGAAGACGCTGATCACCACCGCCCGGGCAAAGTAGATGAAGGCCAGGATGTTCTTCTTCTGCATGCGCTGACCCAGCGAGCCGGCCGCGTAGGTGCCCAGCACATTGAACAGACCGATTAATGCCAACGCGTAGCTGGCCACCTGGGGCGACAAACCCTTGTCGCGCAGATAGCTGGGCATGTGCACGCCGATGAACACCACCTGGAAGCCGCAGACGAAGTAGCCGGCCATCAGCAGCTGGAAGCTCGGATACTTGAAGGCTTCTTTCAGGGCTTCGCCAATCGTCTGTTCGCGCCGCACTGGATGGCCAGAGCCAAAATTCGGTTCGCGCAGGCCCCAGGCCAGCGGCACGATCAGCATCGCGGCCGCGCCCAGCACCACCAGCGCCTGTTGCCAGCCCAACTGGCTGATCAACAGGCCTTCGGTTGGCACCATCAAAAACTGGCCAAACGAGCCCGCCGCTGCGGCGATGCCCATGGCCCAGGAGCGCTTGTCGGCCGTCACATTGCGCCCGATCACGCCGTACACCACGGCGTAGGTGGTGCCGGCCTGGGCCATGCCCAGCAGCACGCCAGCACTCAGGGTGAACAAAAGCGGCGTTGGCGCATAAGCCATGCCGACCAGGCCCAGCGCGTACAGCACAGCGCCGACCACCATCACCCGAAATGCGCCCAGCTTGTCGGCCAGCATGCCGGCGAACACGCCGCTGATGCCCCAGGCCAGGTTCTGGATGGCGATCGCAAACGCAAAGGTCTCGCGGGTCCAGCCCTGGGCCTGGGTGATGGGCTGCAGCCACAGGCCAAAGCCGTGGCGTATGCCCATGGACAGTGTGACGATGGCACCGCCGCAGATCAGCAACTGGGGCAGTGAAAGAGTGGTGGAGGGGCGGTTCATCCTTGGACTGTAGCCAATTTGCTGGCTGTAGGCAGTAGGGCTGTGATTGCATCCAGTGTTTGCCGCGGCAAACCACTACAATCCGCGCCTATGGCAACCCAAAACCCCGTTACCCCAACCAACCCTGCATATTCCGAAAGCTCGATCCGCGTACTGAAAGGCCTGGAGCCCGTCAAGCAGCGCCCGGGCATGTACACCCGCACCGACAACCCCTTGCACGTCATCCAGGAAGTGCTGGACAACGCGGCCGACGAAGCCCTGGCCGGCCATGGCAAGAAGATCCGGGTCACGCTGTTCATGGATGGCTCGGTCGGTATCGAAGACGAAGGCCGCGGCATTCCGTTCGGCATGCACCCTGAAGAAAACGCCCCGGTGATCGAGCTGGTGTTCACCCGCCTGCATGCGGGCGGCAAGTTCGACAAGGGCAAGGGCGGCGCCTACAGCTTCTCCGGCGGCCTGCACGGCGTGGGCGTCAGCGTGACGAATGCGTTGGCGCTGCGGCTGGAGGCCACCTCCTACCGCGAAGGCTCGGCCGCCAAGCTGGTGTTTGCCGGTGGCGACGTGGTCGAGCCGCTGCAGGTACGCAAGGCCGAGGCCGGCGACCGCAAGTCCGGCACCAGCGTGCGCGTTTGGCCCGACCCCAAGTACTTCGAAGCCGTGGCTCTGCCCATGGCCGAACTCACCCACTTGCTGCGGAGCAAGGCTGTGCTGATGCCCGGCGTTACCGTCACCCTGACCGTCGAGAAGACCAAGGACGTACAGACCTGGTTGTACAAGGGTGGCCTGCGCGACTACCTGACCCAGACGCTGAATGGTGAGCTGGTGATCCCCATGTTCGAGGGAGAGGGTTTTGCCGACAACGGCCACGAAACCTTTGCCGAAGGCGAGGGCGCGCAATGGTGCGTGGCTTTTACCGAAGACGGCGCTCCAGTGCGCGAGAGCTACGTGAACCTGATCCCCACCACCGTCGGCGGCACCCACGAGCTGGGCTTGCGCGATGGCCTGTTCACCGCGGTAAAGAGTTTTATCGAGCTGCATTCACTGCTGCCCAAGGGCGTCAAGCTGCTACCCGAAGACGTGTTCGCCCGCGCCAGCTTTGTGCTCAGCGCCAAGGTGCTGGACCCGCAGTTCCAGGGCCAGATCAAGGAACGGTTGAATTCGCGCGATGCGGTGCGCCTGGTGTCCAGCTTTGTGCGGCCGGCGCTGGAGTTGTGGCTGAACCACCATGTGGAATACGGCAAAAAGCTGGCCGAGCTGGCCATCAAGGCCGCCCAGTACCGGCAGAAAGCCGGGCAAAAGGTCGAGAAGCGCAAGGGCTCGGGCGTTGCCGTGCTGCCCGGCAAGCTGACCGACTGCGAAAGCCGCGACTTGGCGCAGAACGAAGTGTTCCTGGTCGAGGGCGACTCCGCCGGTGGCAGTGCCAAGATGGGCCGCAACAAGGAAAGTCAGGCGATCCTGCCGCTGCGCGGCAAGGTACTGAATACCTGGGAAGTCGAGCGCGACCGGCTGTTTGCGAATACCGAAATCCATGATATCTCGGTGGCCATCGGCGTTGATCCGCACGGCCCGAACGACACCCCCGACCTGAGCGGCCTGCGCTACGGCAAGATCTGCATCCTCAGCGATGCGGACGTGGACGGCTCGCACATCCAGGTGCTGCTGCTGACCCTGTTCTTCCGCCATTTCCCCAAGCTAATCGAAGCCGGCCATGTGTACGTGGCGCGGCCACCGCTGTTCCGCGTCGATGCGCCAGCGCGCGGCAAGAAGCCAGCGTCCAAAGCATATGCGCTGGACGAAGGCGAACGCACCGCGATATTGGACAAGCTGCGCAAGGAAGGCGTGCGCGAAGGCGCCTGGAGCATCAGCCGCTTCAAAGGCCTGGGTGAGATGAATGCCGAGCAGCTGTGGGACACCACCTTAAACCCGGATACACGCCGGCTGTTGCCGGTTCAGCTGGGGAATGTTAACTTCGCACAAACCGAGAACCTGATCACCAAGCTCATGGGCAAAGGCGAGGCATCGTCGCGCCGGGAACTCATGGAGCTGCATGGCGATGCGGTGGAGATCGATGTCTAGCTGCATAGCAGCGCTGGGTTAAGTCGTGAAATTTATGAATAAAACTGGCCTCTGGCGCAGACTCTGTATAGGCTTTTCGCTATTAATAGTGCAGCAGTGGGCGTGTGCGGACGTATGGGGCTATATCGACACCCAGGGCGTCGCCCACTTCGCCAGCGAGCGGGTGGACGAGCGCTACGAGCTGTTCTACCTGGGCGACGAAAGCTTTGACACCACCCAGGGCGTGAAAGCCGCCGCCTCGCAAACGCCTGCCACACCCGGCGCACCGCCCAAGCTGCTGGCGTTTTTCGACATTTCGCCCAGCTACAAGCTGGTGAAGCACCATCTGCGCGAAGCTTCCAACAAGCTCAGCATCGACTACGAGCTGCTGCAGGCCTTGATCGTGGCCGAGTCCGGCTTCAATAGCGCAGCGGTATCGCCCAAGGGCGCCGTCGGCCTGATGCAGATCATGCCCGCCACCGCCGAGCGCTATGGCCTGGTGGGCGACCCGAAGAACAGCATCGAGCAAAAGCTCACCGACCCCAAGACCAATATCCGCATCGGCTCGCGTTATCTGAGCGACCTGATCCGCATGTTCCCTGGCCAGCTGGACCTGGCGGTGGCCTCGTACAACGCCGGGGAAGGCGCGGTGCAGCGTGCAGGCAACCGGATTCCCAATTACAAAGAAACCCAGGCCTACGTCAAAACCGTGCTGCAGCTCTACAACGGGCTGAAACCCCCAGCGGCGGTCGAGCAGCGGCGCCAGCCCACCCGGGTGCGCATGGAGCTGTCCGGTGGGGCTGTCGGTCGCGGCAATATGCCGTCCAGCAGCCAGCCGGTGCTGGCTGGCCTGCCCTGACTCCCATCTTCTGCACCGCTGTCTGATCCGTCTGCGCGGCAGCCAGCCGCTGCCTCCCATTCCCATTTTTTGCACTGAAGTTTTTGTTCCATGAACGACCAACCCGAACTGGACCTGCCTCCCAATCCACCCGGCGAGCCGCCTTTGCCTCCTGTTGATGAAGCCATCCCGCTGGCCGCCGATGGCGATGACGCCTTGAGCCTAGCTAGCTATGCGCAGCGCGCCTACCTCGAGTACGCGCTGAGCGTGGTCAAGGGCCGGGCCATCCCTGACGTGACCGACGGCCAGAAGCCGGTGCAGCGGCGCATCCTGTACGCGATGTCGCGCATGGGCCTCGGCTTTGGCGGCACGAATGGCGCCACCGGTGCCAAGCCGGTGAAAAGTGCCCGTGTTGTCGGCGATGTGCTGGGTAAATACCACCCGCACGGCGACCAGGCCGCTTACGATGCCATGGTGCGCATGGCGCAGGATTTCAGCCAGCGCTACCCGCTGATCGACGGCCAGGGCAACTTCGGTAGCCGCGACGGCGATGGAGCTGCCGCGATGCGCTACACCGAAGCCCGCCTGTCGCGCATCACCACCTTGCTGCTCGACGAGCTGGACGAAGGCACGGTCGACTTTGTACCCAATTACGATGGCTCTTTCGAAGAGCCGCAGCAGCTGCCGGCACGCCTGCCGTTCAACCTGCTGAATGGCGCCAGTGGCATCGCCGTGGGCCTGGCCACCGAAATACCCAGCCACAACCTGCGCGAGATTGCCGATGCCTGCGTGGCGCTGATCAAGACGCCGCAGCTGAGCGACGAAGAGCTGTTCACCATCGTGCCTGGCCCCGACTATCCGGGCGGAGGCCAGATCATCAGCAGCGCCGCCGACATTGCGGACGCCTACCGCAGCGGCCGCGGCTCGCTCAAGGTGCGTGCGCGCTGGAAGATCGAAGACCTGGCGCGCGGCCAGTGGCAACTGGTGGTCAACGAACTGCCGCCCGGCGTCAGCACCCAGCGTGTGCTGGAAGAAATTGAAGAGCTGACGAACCCGCGCATCAAGGCTGGCAAGAAGGCGCTGAGCCTGGAGCAGACGCAGCTGAAAGCCTCGGTGCTGTCGGTGCTGGACGTGGTGCGCGACGAGTCGAACAAGGACGCGGCGGTGCGCCTGGTGTTCGAGCCCAAGACCAGCCGTATCGAGCAGCAGGAGCTGATCACCGCGCTGCTGGCCCACACTAGCCTGGAGACCTCGGCGCCGATCAACCTGACCATGATCGGCCTGGATGGTCGTCCCATGCAGAAGGCTATGCGCCAGATGCTGATGGAGTGGATTGCTTTCCGCCAGACCACGCTGCAGCGCCGTTCACGGCACCGGCTGGACAAGGTGCTGGCGCGCATACACATCCTGGAAGGCCGGCACCTGGTGCTGCTGAACATCGACGAAGTGATCGCCATCATCCGCCAGGCCGACGAGCCCAAGGCGGCGCTGATAGCGCGCTTCAAGCTCAGCGAGATCCAGGCCGAAGACATTCTGGAAATCCGCCTGCGCCAACTGGCCCGGCTGGAAGCTATCAAGATCGAGCAGGAACTGAAAAACCTGCGCGAAGAGCAGGCCAAGCTGGAAGACATTCTGGCCAATCCGTCCGTGCTGCGCCGCCTGATGGTGAAGGAAATCGAAGCCGACGCCAAGCTGTTTGCCGACGCGCGCCGCACCCTGATCCAGGCTGAGAAGCGCGCCGTGGTTGAAGTCAAGGTGGTCGATGAGCCCGTCACCGTGGTGGTGTCGCAAAAAGGCTGGGTGCGCGCCCAGAAGGGTTGGTCCAAGGACCGGGCTGCCGGGGCGACAGCCGAATACAGCTTCAAGTCGGGTGACGCGCTGTACGGCACGTTTGAATGCCGCAGTGTCGATACCTTGCTTGTGTTTGGCTCCGCCAAGGACAAGGTCGGCCGGGTGTACACCGTGCCGGTGGCATCGCTGCCCGGCGCGCGCGGTGACGGCCAACCGGTGACCACGCTGATCGAGCTCGAAACCGGCACGCAGGTGGCGCATTATTTTGCCGGCCCCGGCAATGCCACCTTGCTGCTGTCCAGCTCGGGTGGCTACGGGTTTTTGGCAACGGTCGACGACATGCTGTCGCGCCAAAAAGGCGGCAAGGCTTTCATCACCGTGGGCGAGGGCGAAACGGTGAACCCGCCGTCCCATGCCAACGGTGGTGGCGGTGGCCAGCCGGTGCTACCGGCAACCCATGTGGCCTGCGCATCGGCCGGCGGGCGGATTCTGACCTTCGAGATCACCGAGCTGAAGAACCAGCCCAAGGGCGGCCGCGGCCTGATGCTGATCGACCTGGAGGATAAAGACGTGCTGGCCGGTGCGGCTGCCTACACCCGCAGCATCCGCATCGACGGCATCGGCCGGGGCGCCAAGCCGCGCACCGAAACGCTGGAGATCCGCAGCCTGAACAACGCTCGCACCGTACGGGGCCGCAAGGGCAAGTTGGCCGACCTGGGCTTCAAACCGAATGCAGTGTTGCGACTGGAGTAATTCGCATTGTCTTTTGTATACATAAGCTGACTTCTCCGGTGTGAATCTGTCACAATTTATTGAGAGACAAATTCCGTGCACTACAAGGAGAAATCATGAACTTCAGCAATTTGCGGGTGGCTGCCAAGCTCTGGTTGGCAGTGGGGGTGATCATTGCGACGCTGCTGGTCCTTGTCGGTTTGGTGAGCTTCCGGCTCGCCAAGCTGGAGGCCGATAGCTCGGCTGAACAAAGCGCCATGGTTCAGCGGGTCATGCAGTCGACCAAATGGTCGGGTCTGACGACATTGAATGCTGTGCGGGCAGAAGCCTCCTTGCTGAGCTCGGATCCGGTAGTGGCGGCCACCTTCAAAGACCAGACTGCGGCCACTAGTGCCCAGATCACTGAAATCCAGAAAAGCATCGCCAACGATGCCTTGAGTGATGCCGACAAGGCGCAGATGGAGAAAATCGCCAGTAGCCGCAAGCTGGTGCTGGACAGCCGCGCCCGGGCCCAGCAGCTGAAGAAAGATGGCAAGACCGAGGAAGCCCTGGCGCTGCTGCAGGGCGAAGTCAAATCGGCCGTCTCCGCCTACCTGGGGGAGCAGCGCAAGTTTGTGGAGATGCAGGAGCGGTCCTTGCTCCAGTCCGAGGTCGATGCCAAGGATGGCCGCGCCCTGCTATTCAACTTGGTGAGCGCAGGGCTGGCGTTGCTGGTGCTGTGCGTACTGGCAGGGGCCTACTGGCTGATCCGCAGCATCCAGAAGCCGTTGCAGCAGGCGAATTCGGCCGCTGCTCTGATTGCCGAGGGCGATCTCAGCATGCAGCTGGAGTCGGCGCGCAAAGACGAGTTTGGTGATCTGCTGCGCTCCCTGGGCACGATGAGCAATTCTCTGGGGCGCATGGTGCACCAGGTGCGCGAGAGCACTGACAGCATCGCCACCGCCAGCGCCGAGATTGCCAGCGGCAACAACGACCTGGCCGCGCGCACCGAGCAGACCGCCAGCAACCTGCAGCAAACTGCGGCGTCCATGGACAACCTGACCCAGACCGTGCGCCAGAGCGCCGACAACGCCCACCAGGCCAGCACCCTCGCGGCCAGCGCCTCCAGCGTGGCGCAAAAAGGCGGCGATGTGGTCAAGCAGGTGGTGGTCACCATGGAGGAGATCAACGCCAGCAGCACCAAGATTTCGGACATCATCGGCGTGATCGACGGTATTGCCTTCCAGACCAATATCCTGGCACTGAACGCCGCCGTCGAAGCCGCCCGCGCGGGCGAGCAGGGCCGTGGCTTTGCGGTGGTGGCCAGCGAGGTGCGCAGCCTCGCCCAGCGCAGCGCCCAGGCGGCCAAGGAGATCAAAGGTTTGATCGGCACATCGGTAGAAAAGGTCGAGTCCGGTGCCCGGCTGGTGGCCGAAGCCGGCACCACCATGACCGACATCATGCAGTCGGTGAAGCGCGTGACCGATATCGTGGGCGAGATTACCGCGGCCGCCACCGAGCAAAGCTCGGGCATCGGCGAGATCAACCGCGCGGTGGTGAACCTGGACCAGATGACGCAGCAGAACTCGGCCTTGGTCGAGGAAAGCGCGGCTGCCGCCAGCAGCATGCGCGAGCAAGCCACACAGCTGGCTGCGGCGGTGTCGGTGTTCAAGGTCCACGACTCGATGCGCAGCGCATCGGTCCATCAGCCTGCACCTGGCGTGAAGAAAGCGGTTGCGCCAGTGCCCAAGCCTGTTGCGGCCGTAGCCACGAAGCATGCGCCGGCGGCGGTCAAGCGCACGCCGGTAGCCGCTCCAGCGCGGCCAGCTGCAACCCGTCCCGTGGCCCGTTCGCTGGCGGCACCGGCGGCCAAGGCCAAACCCGCGGCCGAACCAGCCGGGGGCGAAGGCGATTGGGAAAGCTTTTAAGAAACCCGCTGGTTTAAGCAGGTCGCTGGAGTGGTTGCTTAGCCTACTTCGGCGATCAGATCGATTTCCACGCAGCAGCCCATAGGCACCTGGGCCACGCCGAAGGCGCTGCGCGCATGGGCGCCTACGTCTTTGCCAAACACCTCGGCAAACAGCTCGCTGGCGCCATTGGTCACCAGGTGCTGCTCGGTGTAATCGGAGGTCGAATTGACCAGGGACATGAGCTTGACGATACGGGTGATCTTGTTCAAGTCGCCCACGGCGGCATGCAAAGTGCCCAGCAGGTCGATGGCGATGGCGCGGGCTGCGGCCGGGCCTTCGGCGGTGCCCATGTCTTTGCCGAACTGGCCAACCCAGGGCTTGCCGTCTTTCTTGGCCACGTGGCCGCTGAGGAACACCAGGTTGCCGGTGCGCACAAACGGTACGTAGGCCGCGACAGGCACCGCTACTGGCGGGAGGGTGATATTCAGTTCTTTGAGTTTGGCGTACACGTCCATGGCGATTCCTTTTATAGATAAAAACGGCAGTTGCCGCATAGGGGTATTGCGCGAGCAGCTACTATTTTCATAGTAACTGCCAGCCGCAGCCCATTCGCAGCCTATTGCCACTGCATGGGCGGTGGCGACCAGTTGCTGGCTTGGCTTTGGCTTTGGGATTGGGATTGGGATGCACCACCGCTGCGCTGGCTTTGGCTGGCATCGCCTGGGCGCTCCGGTGCGGTGGCGGCGGGCTCCAGCGGCATCACCGTGACAGCCACGCTCAGGGTGTGGCTGGCGCCACCGTGGATCACGCCACGCATGGGTGATACATCGGAATAGTCGCGCCCGGTGGCCAGGGTGACATAGTCTTCGCCCGGGGTGCGGTTATTGGTAGGGTCGAAGTCGCACCAGCCGAGATCGCCGCTCTGGTCCGGCACATAGACCGAGGCCCATGCGTGCGATGCGTCGCTGCCAATCAGCCGGGGCTGGCCTGGCGCCGGGTGGGTCAGCAAATAGCCGCTGACATAGCGGGCTGGCAAACCCATGGCGCGTAAGCATGCGACCATGATGTGCGCGAAGTCCTGGCACACGCCCTTGCGCAGCGCCAGGGCTTCGACGGCCGGGGTGTTGACCTCGGTGCTTTCCGACGAATAGGTGAAGTCGGTGTAGATGCGCTCCATCAGGTTCTGGGCTGCCGCCAGCAAGGGCACGCCAGGGCCGAAGCTGGGCCGGGCGTAGGCCACAAAGTCGGGGTGGCGCGGTACATAGGGCGAGGCAAATACAAATTCGGAGGCGGCATTGAACTGTGCGCCGGCCTGGTAGCGAAAGCGTTCGCGCACCTGTTCCCAGGTCAAGGCGCTCTGGGCCCAGATCGGCTGGCTGGTACGCACCAGGCTGCGGGCTACCACGCTCAGGTGCTCGTGCACGGCCTGCAGCGAAAAGAAAGAACACAGGTTGCCGTACACGTCGAGCGACTGGGTCAGTTGGCTGGGCGTAGGGCTGATCTTCAGCGTATGGCTCAGCAACTGCTGGTGGGCCGTGCTGGGCGGGCGCAGATGCGCCACATGCTGCGCGGTTTCCACTGCAGGCTGGTAGGCGTAATGGGTTTCGTGGGTGATTTCTAGCTGCATGGCAAACCAACCTTAACACGACTTGTGCGGCACCCGCAGGCCGGGCCAGCGGCACCATATTGGGGCGCCGCGCAAGTGGAAACTCAGGCCCCCAGGCTCTTCTTGGCGTCCCGTGAATGGGTGAAGTAGGTGGCGCTTATTTCGTCGGACACCGCATACGCGCATTGTGTGCACTGGGCCAGCAGGTCGGTCAGCACACGGTAGTTGCCCTGGGCGTCGACGCTGCAGAGTTCGGCCAGGTCCCAGTCGGTGGGCGACAGCACCCGGTTCGACATGGGGCTGAGCTCGCCTGGCGGACTGCCCGCCAGCTTGGCCAGCCGGCCGCGCAAGGTATGTGCGACCCAGGCCAGTGAGCGCGGGTTGTCGCGGTCCAGCACCAGCAGATCGACCAGCGCCGCCACGTCGCGGCTTTGCTGGTATTGCGAATGGAAGGTGATGGTGCTATCGAACAACGCCACCATGGCCTCGAAGCCACCGGTATTGGCCAGCGAGCCGGCCTTGAAGCCGCGCGCCAGGGCGGTGGATAAGAAGCCCAGGCGCTCGATGTGCCGGCCAATGCTGAGCAGGCGCCAGCCGTCGTCGCGGGTCATGCGGTCGGTTTGGGCTCCGGTCATGGCGGCCAGGTGGGTGCTGGTAGCTTCCAGCACGCGCAGTGCTTCCATCGGCGAGAAGTCGCCGTCCTTGGCATTCTTGGCGCAACGGCTGAAGAATTTGTCTTCCGCGCGAACGATCACGTTCCAGTGCTCTTGCGACAGGCGCTCGCGCAGGGTGGCGGCCGATTGCTTTATGGCGCGCAGGTTGTAGCCCACGCTCGGTACGGCCGCCGGGTCGGCCAGGCCGGCGATCAGCGATCGCTCGAACACCCGGCGCGCCTGCAGCGGCGAGGGTACGGCTGCCAGCACCAGGCCGTGGCGGGTGGCCATATCGTGCAGCCAGACCAGGAATGGCGTGGAAGTCTGATCTTCGCCGCCCAGGCCATCGAGTGTTACGCGGGCCAGACGCAGGCTGTTTTCCGTACGCTCGGCATAGCGGCCCAGCCAGAACAGGTTTTCGGCGGCGCGGCTGGTGACGCGGTGGCTGCGCCGGGTCACCAGCTCGGGCGACAGGCTGGCCTGCAGCAAGGTGGTGCGGTCTACCTCGCCCTGGGTTTGCACCCAGACATCGGCGCTGCTGCCACCGCGCTGCATAGACGCCACGCTGTCGCGCACATTGACCATGCGCGCCAGCCCACCGGGCAATACCCGCCAGGACTGCGGCCCGTCGGACACGGCGAACACGCGCAGCATCATCGAGCGCGGGGCGATACGCGCCGGCTGGTTTGGCTGGGCGCTCCAGGTCGGCATTTGCGACAGCGGCATATACGCTTGCACGGTGTACTCGTCGCCCTGGCGCAGGATGCGGCCCGCCCATTCGTCGAGTTCGCGGCGCGACAGCGTGCGGCCCAGCACGGCGTCAAAGGCCTGGCGGCTGGCCGCGCCCTGGTAGGTCGGTTTGATTACGCAGTTGGCCAGCTCGGGCAGGGCGGCTTCGGATGCCGCGCGTTCGCCGCACCACCAGGTGGGCAGGGCGGGCAGAAGCAGTTCCTGGTTTAGCAAATGCCGGGACAAAGCCGGCAAAAAGCCCAGCAGCGCCGGGGATTCCAGAAAGGCTGAACCCGGCGGATTGGCCATCACCAGATTGCCGGCGCGGATCACCTGCATCAGGCCGGGAACCCCCAGGCGTGAATCGGGTCGCAGCTCTAGCGGGTCCAGGAACTGGTCGTCCAGGCGCTTGAGCAGGCCGTGTACCGGCTCCAGGCCCTTCAGTGTCTTCAGGTACAGGCGCTGGTCGCGCACCGTCAGGTCGCTGCCTTCGACCAGGGTCAGACCGAGGTAGCGGGCCAGGTAGGCGTGCTCGAAATAGGTTTCGTTGTACGGGCCAGGGGTCAGCAGCGCAATGTGCGCGTCCTGGCCGGCCGGGCTCATACGCTTGAGGCCATCCACCAGAGCCCGGTAGGTCGCCGCCAGGCGCTGGATGTGCATGGCCTCAAACGCCTGGGGGAACAGCCGCGAGATCGACAGCCGGTTTTCCAGCAGATAGCCGAGCCCGGACGGGGCCTGGGTACGCTGCGACACCACCCACCAATTGCCGTCGGGCCCGCGGGCCAGATCGAAAGCGGTGACGTGCAGATGCGTGTTGCCCAGGGGCTGCACGCCGCGCATCGGGCGCAGATAGCCGGGGTGGCCTTGCACCAGGGCGGGAGGCAGTAAGCCGCGCGCCAGCAACTGCTGCGGGCCGTAAATGTCGGCCAGCACCCTGTCGAGCACCTGCACCCGCTGCAGTACCCCGGTTTCGATTTTCTTCCAGCTTTCGGGCGAGACGATCAGCGGGAACAGGTCCAACGACCAGGGGCGCTGTGGGTTGTCGGCATCGGCGTAGACGTTGTAGGTCACGCCGTTGTCATGGATCTGGCGTTGAAGTTGCTCGGTGCGGTGGTTCAGGTCGGCAAAGCCACTGGCACCCAGATGTTCAAAGAACTGGTTCCATTCGGGAGTCAGCGGTGTGCGCTCGGCAGGCGGCTTGGGCAGCAGCCAGGTATCGGCCGGCCGCGACTGGCCCAGCAGCTCGTCAAAATGCCCAGCCATGGCAGGGCGGGCCAGCGCCAAGGCGTGCACGCGGGGGTCCTCCGAAGGCGGCATTTGAAATGGGGGTAAGTTCAGGTTTTCCACGATTCACCTGATTGTCACATCAGATTTAGACAATCCGCCGCGCACAAATACCGCTTCGCCTCCTCCCAATGCAGGCCGCCAGGTGCGCGGCATGCCGCTCACCGTCGCAAGTCGAGGGTGAACGGAAACTCCCGGCTGCCCGGCACATTGATGGTCGCCGGCGGCACGCTCATCACCCCGGGTGTATGGCCCATTCGGCTGAAGCGCGACAGGCGACGGCTTTCGGCCGTGTAGGCGTTCACCGGGAAGGTGTCGTAGCTCAAGCCACCTGGGTGGGTGACGAAATACTGGCATCCGCCGACCGAGTGCTTCATCCAGGTGTCGACGATGTCGAAGGTCAGCGGCGCGTGGATGCCGATGGTCGGGTGCAGCGCCGAGGGTGGATTCCAGGCGCGGTAGCGCACGCCGGCCACAAACTCGCCGGTCGTGCCGGTGGGCTGCAGCGGAATCGCCCGGCCATTGCAGGTGACCACATAGCGGCTCTGGTTGAAACCGGTGACGCGCACTTCCATGCGTTCCAGCGAGGAGTCGACGTAGCGGGCGGTGCCGCTGGAGGTGCTTTCTTCGCCCAGCACATGCCAGGGCTCCAGCGCGTTGCGCAGGGTCAGCTCCATGCTATGGGTCTTTACATCGCCGACCAGCGGGAATCGGAACTCCAGGTGCGGCGAGAACCAGCTCTTGTCGAACGCGTAGCCAGCCATGTTCATTTCGGCGATGACGTCGTTGAAGTCCATTTCGATGAAGGTCGGCAGCATGAAGCGGTCGTGCAGCTCGGTGCCCCAGCGGGTAGCGGGCGCCTGGTACGGCGTCTTCCAGAAGCGTGCCACCAGGGCGCGCAGCAGCAGTTGCTGGGCAATGCTCATGCGGGCGTGGGGTGGCATCTCAAACGCGCGAAATTCCAGCAGGCCCAGGCGGCCCGTAGCGCTATCGGGCGAGTACATCTTGTCGATGGAGAACTCGCTGCGGTGGGTGTTGCCGGTGGCGTCGATGAGGATGTTGCGCAGCGTGCGGTCGACGATCCACGGCGGCATGTCTTGGCCGTATTTCTCGCGGTTCTTGGCGACTTGCTCGACGGCAATTTCCAGCTCGTACAGTTGGTCGTTGCGGGCTTCATCAACGCGCGGCGACTGACTGGTTGGGCCGACGAACATGCCACTGAACAAATAGCTCAGCGACGGGTGGTTGTGCCAGTAGACCAGCAGGCTCGTTAGCAACTCGGGCTTGCGCAGGAACGGGCTCTCTGCTGGCGTGGCGCCACCCATCACAAAGTGGTTGCCACCGCCGGTGCCGATGTGGCGGCCGTCGGTCATGAACTTCTCAGCGCTTAGGCGCGACTCGAAGGCGGCGTTGTACAGGAACTCGGTGTTGTCCACCAGCTCGCCCCAGGTGGTGACGGGGTGCACGTTGACTTCGATGACGCCAGGGTCGGGTGTCACGGCCAGCAGCTTCAGGCGCGGGTCGCGTGGAGGTGGGTAGCCTTCGATGACCAGCTTGACACCCAGCTGCTCGGCGGTGTTTTCAATCGCTGCCAGCAGCTCCAGGTAGTCTTCCAGCAGCTCCAGTGGCGGCATGAAGATGTACAGCACGCCGGACTTGGTGCCGATGGCTTCGGCCTTGGGGCCGCTGGCGCGGCGCGGGTCGCGTACTTCTACGCACAGTGCGGTGCGGCCCACCCAGGAAGCTGACTCGTTGCGTGCCGGGGCGCGGGTGAAGCTGGACGGCTCGGTCTGCAGCGGCGAATGGGCGCTGGCCAGCGGCGGGGTGTCGCCGATGGAGCGGGCCGTGCCGTCCTGGCGTTGGCGCAAGGCTTCGGGCTGCGGGTTGACGCCCGCCTGGTAGGGCAGGTTGGCGCGCTCTGTGAGGGTAGGAATGGCGTCTTTGCCCGGGCGCACGGGGCCACCTACGGCGGTGGCACTGCTGGTGAAGCCGGCAGCGCGCGCTGCTGCGCGGTTGGCGTAACGGGCATACATGGAGGAGGATTCGGGCAGGCCATCTCGGGGTATGGAAGGGTCTTGCTCGATCATGTACGGGTAGTCGGCTTCGCTGACCCAGGGCAGCGAGTCGAGCGGCAGGCGTAAGCCCATGGGCGAATCGCCAGGCATCAGGTACATGCGCTCGTCGCGCAGGAACCAGGGGCCGGTGGTCCATACCGGGCCAGCCAGGCGCGGGCCGTCGGCGGGCTTGACCGGCAGCACATAGCCAACCACCGCATCCAGCTTTTGCTCGAAGACACGGCGCAGGCGCGCGCGTTCCATTTCGTCGCCGAGCTTGGAGTCGAACGGGTCGACATTCACCGGCAGGCGGCGTTCGCGCCAAAGGTAGTACCACACGTCCTCGTGGCCGGGCAGGATGTAGTCGGTTTTTAGGCCCAGGTTTTGTGCCAATCGTTCGGTGAAGCGGCGTGCGTCTTCGCTGGTGTAGTTCGAGGCTACGCGCTCGTCCGCAAACAGTTTGGGGTTGCGCCACACGGGTTGGCCATCGGCGCGCCAGAAGATGTTGAGTGCCCAGCGGGGTAGCTGCTCGCCCGGGTACCACTTGCCCTGGCCGAAGTGCAGAAAGCCGCCTTGGCCGTACTGGTCGCGCAGCTTTTGCACCAGCTCGGTGGCGAAGCCACGTTTCGTGGGGCCAAGGGCGTCGGTGTTCCATTCGGCGGCGTCGCGGTCGTTCACCGCCACAAAGGTGGGCTCGCCGCCCATGGTCAGGCGCACGTCGCCAGCGACCAGTTCGTCGTCCACCTTGTGGCCCAGCACCTGGATGTCGGCCCATTGCTCATCGGTATAGGGCTTTGTGACGCGCGGCGACTCGTACAGGCGCGTGACCTGCATGTGGTGTTCGAACTCGACCTCGGCCTTGTCTACGCCGCCTTCGATGGGTGCGGCGCTGGACGGCTGGGGCGTGCAGGCCAGCGGGATGTGGCCTTCACCGGCGAAAAGGCCCGAGGTGGCGTCCAGGCCGACCCAGCCGGCGCCCGGCAGGAAGACCTCGCACCAGGCGTGCAGATCGGTGAAGTCGACCGTGGTGCCGCTGGGGCCGTCCAGCGCTTTCACGTCGGGGGTCAGCTGGATCAGGTAACCGGAAACGAAGCGCGCGGCCAGTCCGCAGTGGCGTAGCAGCTGCACCAGCAGCCAGCCGGAATCGCGGCAGGAGCCGCTGGCTTTTTCAAGCGTTTCTTCGGGCGTCTGCACGCCGGGTTCCATGCGGATCAGGTATTTGATGTCGCCCTGGATCTGCTGGTTGATGGCGACCAGGAAATCATTCGTCGGCTGTGTCTTCAGGTCGAGTTTGTCGAGGTAGGCCTGGACCAGCGGCGTGGCCGGCTCGGTCACCAGGTAGGGCGAGAGCTCTTCCTTCAGGCCGTCTTTGTATTGGAACGGGAAGTTTTGTGCCTCGGGCTCCAGGAAGTAGTCGAATGGGTTGTAGACCGCCATTTCGACCACCAGGTCGACAGTGACCTTGAATTCGGTGGTCTTCTCGGGGAACACCAGGCGGGCCTGGTAGTTGGCGAACGGGTCTTGCTGCCAGTTCACGAAATGGTTGGCGGGCTCGATCTTCAGCGAGTAAGAGATGACATTGCTGCGGCAGTGCGGTGCGGGACGGAGTCGAATGACTTGGGGGCCGAGGTTGACCGGTCGGTCGTACTTGTAGTGCGTAACGTGGTTCAGTGCGGCATGGATGGACATGTAGGTGTCTCTTGGAAGCTTCGAAAAAGATGTCCTAGCAACGCCAGGGCCTGCACGCATACTAGCAAGTCCTGAGCCATGAAACGTGAATAAGCTGTGGCGACTTGGACATAACTTGATGCAAAACATCTGGCCCTCGGAGATCAAACGTGTTGCCTGGCTAGCCCCTGGTTTGCTGGGCTGGCTTCTGGGCACTGCGCTGCAGGTCGCGCAGCCGGCCTTGTGGCCGCTCTGGGTTTATATAGTCTTTGTACTTCTGGCGCTTATTCTGATTGCGCTGGTAGCTATTAAAAAAATAGCTAGCCGATGGCGTCGCAGGCGCTGGCTGCCGGCGCTGCTCTGTGGTTTGCTGTTGGCCTGGGGGACGTGCGGCATCCGCGCTGCTCATTTTTTGCAGACTGCGCTGGCGCCCGATCTGGAAGGACGGGACGTGGCCGTGGTCGGACTTGTCGCGGCCATGCCACAGCCCAGCGACACGGGGCTGCGGTTTCGCTTGCAGGTCGAGTCGGCGCAGGTCGACGGTGCACCGGTGGTGGTTCCGCCGCGCATCGATCTGGCCTGGTACGGCGGCGTGCTGGCTTCGGGCTGGGGCGGCAGTGCCCAGCTGCTGGAATTACAGCGCCAACCCGATGACTTGCGCGCCGGTGAGCGCTGGCAGATGACGGTACGCCTGAAGGCACCGCACGGCGGCCGCAATCCGCATGGTTTCGACTTTGAGCTCTGGCTGTGGGAGCAGGGCGTGCAGGCCACCGGCTATGTACGCGCCGGCCCCAAGGATGCTGCACCGCAACGCTTGGCGCGTACCTGGCAGCATCCGGTGGAGCAAGCCCGCCAGGTGGTGCGCGAGGCGATCTACCAGCAGGTGGCGGATCGGCGCCTGGCAGGGGTGCTAGCGGCACTGGTGGTGGGCGACCAGGGGGCGATCGAACGCGCCGACTGGGAGTTGTTCCGAGCGGCTGGTGTAGCACATTTGGTCAGCATATCGGGTTTGCACGTCACCATGTTTGCCTGGTTGGCGGCCGGGCTGGTGGGCTGGCTGTGGCGGCGCAGCGATGTGTTGGGCTGGCAGGCGGGCCTGCTCTGGCCGGTGCCGCAGGTGGCGCTGGTGGGTGGGGTGCTGCTGGCTACCGCCTATGCGGTGTTCAGCGGCTGGGGCGTGCCGTCGCAGCGCACGGTATGGATGTTGGCGACCGTGGGCTTGCTGCGACTCAGCGGCCGGCAATGGCCCTGGCCTTCGGTCTGGCTGCTGGCCTGCGCCGTGGTGCTGGCCATCGACCCCTGGGCGCTGCTGCAGGCCGGGTTCTGGCTGAGCTTTGTGGCGGTCGGTGTGCTGTTTGCTACAGATAAAGGAGCTTTTCACGCAGGTGCTATAAGCGCTAGAGCCCGATTTTGCTTGATGTTGCAGGAACAATGGACCATCACCCTGGCCTTGGCGCCGCTGAGCCTGTTGCTGTTCCAGCAGGTGTCGGTGGTGGGGCTGCTGGCCAATCTGCTGGCGATTCCCTGGGTCACGTTGGTGGTCACGCCGCTGGCCATGCTGGGGGTGCTGTTGCCGCCGCTGTGGCAGGGCGCGGCGCTGGCGGTGGATGCCATGGGCTGGGTACTGCAGGTGCTGGTACAAATGCCATTTGCTACTGTTTCCGTAGCGGCTTCCGCAATCTGGATGGGCGTGGCCGGCGTATTAGGTGCGGTGTTGCTGGTCTTGCGCCTGCCCTGGGGTGTACGCGTCTTGGGCTTACCCTTGTTGCTGCCGGTGCTGCTGTGGCAAACGCCGCGTCCGGCCAGTGGCCAGTTCGAACTGCTGGCCGCCGACATCGGCCAGGGCAATGCCGTGCTGGTGCGCACCGCGCAGCATGCACTGGTATATGACACCGGGCCGCGCTTTGGTCTGGACAGCGACGCCGGCCAGCGCGTGCTGGTGCCGCTGTTGCGGGCGCTGGATGCGTCGGTGGATACCGTGCTGGTCAGCCACCGCGACAGCGACCACAGCGGCGGCGCGGCTTCGGTACTGGCGATGCAGCCGCAAGCCGAATTGCTGAGCTCGATCGAAGCCGGCCATGTATTGCAAGCGCAGCGCCCGGCCCGACGCTGTGTGGCCGGCCAGGCCTGGGACTGGGATGGCGTGCACTTCGAGCTGCTGCACCCGCAGGCTGCCGACTACGACACCGCTACCAAACCCAATGCGCTGAGCTGCGTACTGCGCATCAGCAACGGCGTGCAGACCGCCTTGCTGGTGGCCGACATCGAACAGCCGCAAGAGGCCCGGCTGGTGGCCGATGCCGCTGCACTGCGGGCCGATGTTCTATTGGTGCCGCACCATGGCAGCAAGACCTCCAGCAGCCCGGCCTTTCTGGACGCGGTGCAGCCGCGGATTGCGCTGGTACAGGCCGGCTACCGCAACCGCTTCGGCCACCCCGCGCCGCCTGTGCTGGCGCGCTACCAGGAACGTGGCATACGGCTGATTGACAGCAGCCACTGCGGCGCGGCGACCTGGTCGTCGACGGCCCCCGAGGCGGTGCGCTGCGAGCGGCTGGCGGTGCCGCATTACTGGCAGCACCAGCCTTTGTGAATCGGCCCTGAAAACAGCGCTACGATGGGTGCCGTGGAAGCTATGAATGGGACGGCGTGGATTGCCGGAGCCCTCCACAGATCGCTGGTTTTTGCACCAACCTGGCGCGCAACTTGCTATGCTTTGTTATCAGGAGATGGATTTTTTTATGCAAAAATTTGACGAGATGTACACGGCGCTGCCGTATGAGTTTTTCTCTGAGGGCAAGCAGATCCGGGACCATTACAAGATCTACGATGCCTGGCTCGCCAAGCAGCCGGGTGACATGATGGCCAAGCGGCGCGAAGAAGCCGAAATGATCTTCCGCCGCGTCGGCATCACCTTTGCGGTGTACGGCGCCAAAGACGAAGACGGCTCGGGTACCGAGCGACTGATCCCGTTTGACCTGATCCCCCGCATCATCCCGGCCCACGAGTGGGGCAGCATGGAAAAAGGCCTGGTGCAACGCGTCACCGCGCTGAATCGTTTCATCCACGACGTATACCACGACCAAGAGATTCTGAAGGCCGGCTTGATCCCGCGTGAGCAGGTCATCAACAACGCCCAGTTCCGTCCCGAGATGATGGGCGTGGATGTGCCCAACAACATCTACTCGCATATCTCCGGCGTCGACATCGTGCGCGCCCCCGATGCCCAGGGCAACGGCGAATACTACGTGCTGGAAGACAACCTGCGTGTACCCAGCGGCGTGAGCTACATGCTGGAAGACCGCAAGATGATGATGCGGCTGTTCCCCGATCTGTTCAACCGCCACCGCGTGGCGCCAATCGCGCATTACCCCGACCTGCTGCTGGAAACCCTGCGCGCCTCGGCCCCTGCGGCTACCTCCGACCCGACGGTGGTAGTGCTGACGCCTGGCATGTACAACAGCGCCTACTTCGAGCATGCGTTCCTGGCGCAGCAAATGGGGGTCGAGCTGGTCGAAGGCCAGGACCTGTTTGTCAAAGACAACTTCTGCTACATGCGCACCACCCGCGGCCCCAAGCGCGTGGACGTGATCTACCGCCGCGTCGACGACGACTTCCTCGATCCGCAGGTGTTCCGCCCCACGTCTACCCTGGGCTGTGACGGCCTGATGGCCGCCTACACCGCAGGCAACGTGACCATCTGCAACGGCGTCGGCACCGGCGTGGCCGACGACAAGTCGATCTACCCCTATGTGCCGAAGATGATCGAGTTCTACCTCGGTGAAAAGCCGATCCTGAACAATGTGCCCACCTATATGTGCCGCAATCCGGACGACCTGAAGTACACGCTGGCCAATCTGAAAGACCTGGTGGTCAAGGAAGTGCATGGCGCAGGTGGCTACGGCATGCTGGTCGGCCCGGCCTCCACCAAGGCCGAGATTGAAGAGTTCCGTGCGGCGCTGCTGGCGAACCCCAGCGGCTACATCGCCCAGCCCACGCTGAGCCTGTCCAGCTGCCCCACCTTTGTGGAAAGCGGTAGTGCGCCGCGCCACATCGACCTGCGCCCCTACGTGCTGTCGGCCAAGACCGTGCAAACTGTGCCCGGCGGCCTGACCCGGGTGGCGCTGAAAGAAGGCTCGCTGGTGGTCAACTCATCGCAAGGCGGCGGCACCAAGGACACCTGGATTCTGGAAGACGACTCAGTACCTGCGACGGTTCCTGTCATTCCGCCAGAGACGCAAATCCAGTCCCAATCGTAGACAACAGACCACAGGAAAAACCATATGCTGTCACGCACCGCCGACCATCTTTTCTGGATGTCCCGTTACACCGAGCGCGCGGAAAATTGCGCTAGCGCAATTTCTACAAAATACGGCCGCGCGCGCAGCGCGTGCGGTGTTTGAGGCCCAGGAGATAAGAACATGCTTTCAAGAACCGCCGATCATCTTTTCTGGATGTCCCGTTATACCGAGCGCGCCGAAAACACCGCCCGGATGTTGGACATCAACTACCAAACTGCGCTTTTGCCCCAGTCGGCCGCCGTCGCCCAGGTGGGCCTGCAAGGCCTGCTGTCCATAAGTGAACTGCTGCAGCCCTACATGGCCAAGCATGGCGAAATCACCTCCAAGGCGGTGATGGAGTTCATGGTCAAGGACGAAGAAAACCCGTCTTCCATCATTTCCTGCCTGCGGGCAGCGCGCGAGAACGCCCGTGCGGTGCGCGGTACCCTGACCACCGAGGTATGGGAAACGCTGAACACCACCTGGCTGGATGTGAACCGAATGATCAAGGCGGGTGAATTTGAGGCCGACCCGGCGCAGTTCTTCGAGTGGGTGAAGTTCCGATCGCATCTGTCTCGCGGCGTGACGCTGGGCACCATGCTGCAGGACGAGGCTTTCCACTTCACACGCCTGGGCACTTTCCTGGAGCGGGCCGACAACACGGCGCGCCTGGTGGATGTGAAGTTCCATGCGGTGCAAAGCGATTTCTTCGGCGCCGCCAGCGAGAAGGACCAAGAGTACGACTTCTACCACTGGAGCGCGATTTTGCGCAGCGTCTCGGGCTTCGAGGTGTACCGCAAGGTGTATCGCGATGTGATCAAACCCGAGCGCGTGGCCGAGCTGCTGATACTGCGTGCCGACATGCCGCGTTCGCTGCACGGCAGCCTGAACGAGGTGCTGAGCAATTTGTCGCTGGTGTCCAGCGATCCGCACAGCGAGACCCTGCGCCGTGCCGGCAAGCTGCGCGCCGACCTGCAATTCGCCCGTATTGACGAAATTCTGGCCACCGGTTTGCATGCTTTCCTGACGCAGTTCCTGGACCGGGTAAACGAGCTGGGTGCCCATATCAGCCGTGAATTCTTGGTGCCTGTGACCGCCTGAGATGGCTGGTCATCGTGTAAAGATGCCGCGCAGCCTGCGGCCTGATGTTCTGTTGACTTCGCGAATCCAGGAGACCCGAGGCGTGCCCATGTGCCGGCGGCGGCGTTGACCCGTTATTTCACCCGTTGGCTGGGCAGTTTGAGTGTGGGCCGCAAGCTCACGCTGATCTATCTGCTGGATCTGACGGCGGTGATCTACGTGTCGAGCATACTGATCCACGAGAAATTCCAGTCCATCGATTTCACCCGCAAGGAAATTGTCGGCGCCTCGTATAGCGTGGCGGTGCGCGATGTGCTGATGGTGCCTTTTTTGCCTTCCGCCCAGTCCGCGGCGCTGGATGCCGATGCGGTGTTCAAGCAGTTGCAACCCCTGCGCGAGGCCCATGACGAAGACCTGAAGACGGCCGAGGCCAGCCAGGCCTTTGTAGCCTCCTGGCAGATTGCCACCCATATCGGCGAAGCTGAGCGCCAGAACGCCTTGAAGCTGATGGTGCGGCAGGCCCGCGAGCTGCTCACGACGGTGGGCAACCAGTCGAACCTGATTCTCGACCCCGACCTGGACAGCTACTACGCGATGTCGCTGGTGGTGCTGCGCTTTCCCGAGCTGCTGGAAGTCTTGAACGACACGGTACGCATCTTGCCCAAGCCCGCATCGGCTACTGAAGTACCCAGTGGTGTGGCCGACCGGCGAACCGAGCTGCTGATTCTGGCCGGTCGGCTGGACGCGGTAGCCCTGGGCATACGCTCCGACTACAACCAGGCGTTTGCGGCCGGCTCTCCCGTGCAGCGGGCCGCGCTGGAGCCGGGCCGCAAGCTGCTGGAGGCACGCTTGGTCGAGTTTCTGGCCGCGGTGCAGCAGCTGGCCGATGGCGATGTGAATCCGCAGAACCTGGAGCAGTTGCGCGTGCACTACGCAGCGTCTTTGGTCGCGCTCACAGATGCGTGGGAGCGTACAGCCACCGACCTGGACCGCCTGCTGCAGGAGCGCGTCGATCTGCTGTTCACCCGCATGTGGCTGCATCTGGGCACAGCCTTGCTGCTGTTGAGCTGTATCTTGAGCCTGGTGTATGCGGTGGCACGGCAGATATCGCGCCCGCTGAAAAACCTGGCCCGGGTGGCCGATACCGTGCGCCAGACCGGCGACCACACGCAGCGCGCGGTTTGGCATAGCCGCGACGAGATCGGCCAGCTGGTCACCGCCTTCAATGGCATGCTGGCCCAACTGGACCAGCAGCGCCTGGCCGAGCAAGAGGCGGCAGCTCGCACCCGCGCGGCGCAGGCCCAGCAGGCGCTGGTGGAGGCGATTCCGATTGCGCTGGTGGTGACGTCGGTGCCCGACCACCATGTGCTGCACGCCAATGCACCGGCCCAGCCGTGGCTGGGCGGGTTGACGCGCGACCCCTGGCGGGCCGGGCTGGAGCCTGGGGTGCGTGCGCGCTTCTTCCAGCATTTGTCCGACCGCGGGGCGGTGGATGAGTTCGAGGTGCGATGGCTGGGGGGCGCCGAGCCATCGTGGGCTGTGCTATCGGCCCGGAGGCTGCAGTTCCAGGGGCAGGACGCAGTATTGACTGCGTTTACCCCCATCAATGTGCTCAAGGTGATGGAGCGGCGCCTGGAGCTGTGGGCCAAGGTGTTCGAGGCATCCAGCGAGAGCATCATCATCATGGATGCGCAGCAGAAAATCCTCAGCGTGAACCGGGCGTTCTGCCGCAGCACCTCGTACGATTTCTACGAAGTCATAGGCGAGCATTTGAATGTGCTGCTGGATGGTCCGCAGGCCGCGACCTTGGGCCAGCTGAACACGCTGTCGCAGGAGCGGGATGCGTGGCAAGGGGAGGTGAGCTTCCGCAAGCGTTCGGGTGAAACCTATCCGGCATGGCTGATGATTTCGGCGGTGCGCGATGGCTCGCGTTCGGGCACGGTTTCGCAGTACATCGGCATTTCGGTCGACATTAGCGACCGCAAACGCACGGAGGCGCGGGTGCAGTTCCTGGCCCAGCATGATGTGCTGACCGAGCTGCCGAATCGCGCTTTGTGTATGCTGCGGCTGGAGGCCGCGATTGATTTGGCACAGCGCAGCGGCGAGCGCGTCGCCGTCCTGTTCATCGATTTGGACCGCTTCAAGAACATCAACGATACCCTGGGTCACCATATTGGCGACGGGGTGCTGCGCTCGGTGGCAAATCGCCTGACCAGCGCAGTGCGCACCGACGATACCGTGAGCCGGCTCGGTGGTGACGAATACCTGGTAATCCTGCGCGGCGTTGAAGAGCGCGAAGAGGTCCAGCACATGGTGGAGCGGCGCCTGATACCGCTGATCCGACAGACCCACCATGTGGACGGCCATGAGCTGCATGTGTCCTGCAGCGTGGGGGTGGCGCTGTACCCGGACGATGGCACCGATCTTGACCAACTGATGCGGCGCGCCGATGCGGCCATGTATGTGGCCAAGAACGCCGGGCGCGACATGGCGCGCTTTTATGCACCTGAAATGGAGCAGATTGCCCAGCAGCGCTTGGCAATCGAGCACCATCTGCGCCAGGCCATGGCGCTGGGCGAGTTCAGCCTGCATTTCCAGCCCAAAGTGAACGCGGTGTCGCTGGAAGTGGTGGGGGTTGAGGCCCTGATGCGGTGGGACAACCCGGAGCTGGGCTCGGTGCCGCCGTCGCGCTTTATCCCGGTGGCCGAAGAGACCGGCTTGATCCGTGCTATGGGGGCTTGGGTACTGCAGCAGGCCTGTGGCCAGCTTGCGCAATGGCATGCCCAGGGCTTGGGCTACCTGGGCGTGTCGGTCAATCTGTCGGCCGTGCAGCTGGCCGATACCGGGCTGGTCGCCCAGGTGCGCGACTGCCTGCAGGTGCACGGCATACCGCCTGAGGCGCTGGAGATAGAAATCACTGAATCCGTGCTGATGGACAACACCAGCCTGGCCGAAGAGCAACTGGCAGCCTTGAAGGGGCTGGGCGTGCAGTTGTCTATCGACGATTTCGGAACCGGCTATTCCAGCCTGGCTTACCTGAAACGGTTTGCGATAGACAAGCTCAAGATCGACCAGTCTTTTGTTCGCGACATGCTGGCCGACCCGACCGACTTGGCCATCATCCGCGCCATCATCGCGCTGGGCCATACCTTGGGGCTACAGGTGGTTGCCGAAGGCGTGGAGATCGAGCAGGTGGCAGGCCAGCTCAAGACCCTGGACTGCGATGAGCTGCAGGGCTACTACTTCGCCCGGCCGATGACGGCCTTGGCGTTCGAACAGTGGCTGCAGGAGCGCAAGCAACGGCCGGCAGAGCGCCGGCGCAGTCAGTCGCTTGAATCTTCGCTCTAGGCCCGGATAGCCGCTGGCGACTCAGTGCCGGGCGTTGTGGGTGGCCGTCAGCAGCTTGTCGGTGTAGGCGATGGCCAGAGCACTGAACAGGAAGGCAACGTGGATGATGGTCTGCCACATCAGCACTTTTTCATCGTAGTTGGCGGCATTGATGAAGGTCTTGAGCAGGTGGATCGACGAGATGCCGATGATGGCGGTGGCCAGCTTCACCTTCAGCACCGAGGCATTCACATGGCTCAGCCATTCGGGCTGGTCGGGGTGGCCGTCCAGGTTCATGCGGCTCACAAAAGTCTCGTAGCCGCCGACAATCACCATGATCAGCAGGTTGGAAATCATCACCACGTCGATCAGCGCCAGCACCACCAGCATGATGATGGTTTCCGTCAGCGCCTCAGGGGCTACCGACGCCTTGTAGCCAATGCTGCTGACCAGCGCCTGCAGGGCTGTCTGGTTGCCAAAAGCGGCTTCCACCAGATGCAGCAGTTCGACCAAAAAATGCACCACATACACGGCCTGGGCAGCGATCAGTCCCAGGTACAGCGGTAGTTGCAGCCAGCGGCTGGCAAAAATAAAGCCCGCCAAAGGACGGATGGGAGCGGGTTTGGAACGGGTGGGGTCGGACATTTTTTTAGCGCGTAAGTTGGTAACTGGGATGCCGGATTGTAGGATTAGGCGTTTGTAGGCTTTATACAAGTCAGCGGCGTGTAAGAGCCAGCATCGACATTACTGTTCAGCGATAACCAAACTATCCATTGAGGAGACAAAACCATGACCAGCCCCAGCTCTGCCATCCAGTCCGTGTTGATTGAAAACCGCGTGTTCCCGCCCAGCGAGGCGGCGGTAAAAGCAGCCCGCATCTCCGGCATGGAGGGCTACAACGCCCTGTGCGCCGAGGCCGAGCGGGACTTCGAAGGCTTCTGGAGCCGCCTGGCACGTGAAAACCTGCAGTGGAACAAGCCTTTCACCCAGACCCTGGACGAATCCAATGCGCCGTTCTACCAGTGGTTTGCCGATGGCGAGCTGAACGCCTCGGCCAACTGCCTTGACAAGCACATGGGCACGCCCACCGAGCACAAGACCGCCGTGATCTTCGAAGCTGACGACGGCAGCGTCAAGAAGACTACTTACCGCGAGCTGCTCACCCAGGTCAGCCAGTTCGCCAATGCGCTCAAGGCCGCGGGCATCCAGAAGGGCGACCGCGTGCTGGTTTACATGCCCATGACGCTGGAGGGCGTGATTGCCATGCAGGCCTGCGCCCGCATCGGCGCGACCCACAGCGTAGTGTTCGGCGGTTTCTCTGCCAAGGCTTTGAATGAGCGCATCATCGACGCGGGTGCAGTGGCGGTGATCACCTCCAACTACCAGATGCGCGGCGGCAAGGAGCTGCCGCTCAAGGCCATCGTCGATGAAGGCATCGCCATGGGCGGCTGCGAGTCCATCAAGACCGTGTTCGTCTACCAGCGCACCGCCACTGCCTGCAATATGGTGGCTGGCCGCGACAAAACATTTGCCGAAGCCATTGCCGGCCAGAGCAGCGATTGCCCGCCGGTGTCCGTGGGTGCCGAACACCCGCTGTTCATCCTGTACACGTCCGGCTCCACCGGAAAGCCCAAGGGCGTGCAGCACAGCACCGGCGGCTACCTGCTGTGGGCCAAGCTGACCATGGACTGGACCTTCGACCTGCGCCCCGAAGACGTGTTCTGGTGCACCGCCGACATCGGCTGGATCACCGGCCACACTTATGTGGCCTATGGCCCGTTGGCGGCGGGTGCCACGCAGATCATCTTTGAAGGCATCCCTACCTTCCCGAACGCGGGTCGCTTCTGGCAGATGATCGAGCGCCACAAGTGCACGATTTTCTACACCGCGCCCACCGCCATCCGCTCGCTGATCAAAGCTGCCGAGTCCGATGCCGCCGTGCACCCTGACCGCTCCGACCTCAGCAGCCTGCGCATCCTCGGCTCTGTGGGCGAACCCATCAACCCCGAGGCCTGGATGTGGTACTACAAGAACGTCGGCCACGAGCGCTGCCCCATCGTCGACACCTTCTGGCAGACCGAAACCGGCGGCCACATGATGTCCCCCATGCCCGGCGCAACGCCGCTGGTGCCCGGTAGCTGCACCTTGCCGCTGCCCGGCATCATGGCCGCCATCGTCGACGAGGTGGGTACCGACATCCCGAATGGCACGGGAGGCCTGCTGGTCGTCAAGCGCCCCTGGCCCAGCATGATCCGCACCATCTGGAACGACCCCGAGCGCTTCAAGAAGAGCTACTTCCCTGAAGAAATGGGCGGCAAGATCTACCTGGCCGGCGACGGCGCGGTGCGCAGCGAGGACCGCGGCTACTTCCGCATCACCGGCCGTATCGACGACGTGCTGAACGTGTCCGGCCACCGCATGGGCACGATGGAGATCGAGTCGGCCCTGGTGTCGCACACAGCGTTGGTGGCCGAGGCTGCTGTGGTGGGCCGCCCAGACGACCTGACCGGCGAGGCCATCTGCGCATTCGTGGTGTTGAAGCGCGGCCGCCCCAGCGGCGACGAAGCCAAGCAGATCGCCAACGAGCTGCGCGCCTGGGTGGCTAAGGAAATCGGCCCGATTGCCAAACCCAAGGACATCCGCTTTGGCGACAACCTGCCCAAGACCCGTAGCGGCAAGATCATGCGCCGCCTGCTGCGCAGTCTGGCCAAGGGCGAAGAGGTTACGCAAGACACCTCCACGCTGGAGAACCCGGCGATCCTGGGCCAGCTGGGCCAGGCTTATTGATAGATTGCTATATTTAATGTAGCTTCTAGCGCTTACCTAATAAGCGCTAGGGGCTTAGAAAGCCATCAAAAACCCGCTGAATCCCAGCGGGTTTTTGCTTTTCTTGGGGCGTGGCTACCTGGGCTCAGGGCCGTACGCGTCCCACTACTTGCAGGTTCTGGCCTACTCGGCGCAGCACCACGCCCTCGGCCGATGCCGGGAAGATGCCAGACAGCTCGGTCATATTCACCTGGTGGGTAAACACTACCAGCGCGCCTGGCCCCCGCCACGCCAGCAGCAGGGCGCGTGCAGCGGCAGTTTGTTGCGCGGCACTGGCGGAGTTGTCGAAGAATGAGTTGAATACAGGCTGGTCTTGCACCTTGCCGGGAAATGCCAGGTTGGCGGTATCGCGTGCCCGGCACCATTCGGAACTGAGCACGGCGCCCACCGGAATGTTGAGCGCAGTGAAGCGTTGGCCGAGCTGGCGCGCCTGTTCCTTGCCCGCTGCGTCCAGGTTACGTTGTGTGCCGCAATCGCCGAGCTTGAAGTTTGGCGGGTCACCTACACCGGGAGCATTCGCATGGCGAAACAGCACTACTCCGTGGCTGCGCAAGGCCTCCCACGCTGCGGCGTCGCTGTCTTGCGCTGCAGCCGGTCCGTAGCACGCCAGGCTGTACGCCCATGCTAGCAAGAGTCTTCGCGTATGGAGCAGGGTTGGCATAGGTGCGCGAGTCGTTATTAAATTACTTCAATGACAGCACCCAGGCCGCCAGCTTCTTGGCGTCGGCTTCGTTCACCTGGGCGTTGGCCGGCATGGCCACCGGGCCCCAGGCGCCGGCGCCGCCTTGGCGGATCTTAAGCGCCAGCCGGTCGACCGCAGCCTTGTCGCCGCGGTATTTGTTGGCTACCTCTTTGAATGCCGGGCCAACCCGCTTGCTGTCAATGGTGTGGCAGGCCATGCAGCTCTTGGCGGTTGCCAGAGCCTGGTCCGCCTGGGCGGGCAGGATGGCGGTGCTGGCCAAAGCCAAAGTCAACAGAAGTCGCATCATTTGTTTCGTGGGTTGGGGTACAGTGAACCGATGTCATTTTATAGAGCGACGCCGACCGGTCTGGCTGTCGCAGGCTGGAGGCCAACATGCTGTTTTTAGGAATCGGAATTGTCTTGCTGGCGTTGAAATACCTGGCGATGGGCCCTGTGGCCGAATGGAATTGGTGGGTAGTGTTGTCGCCTTTCGGCCTGGCGGTGGTCTGGTGGTGGTGGGCCGACGCTACCGGCTACACCAAGCGCAAGGTGATGCAAAGAGAAGACGCGCGCAAGCAGGCGCGCATCGACAAAAGCCGCGAAGCCATGGGCCTCAAGCCCAAGAAACCACGCTGATTGGCATCCCGCCCATAAAAAAAGCCCAAGGTCGCAAGACCTTGGGCTTTTTGCACGGCGCGTGGCTTAGAACGCGTCTAGCACCGCGCCCTTGCTGGCGGTGGATGCGTTGAAGGCAAACTTGGCCTGCACGCCACGGGTGTAGCGGGGAGTGGGTGCTTTCCACACTGCACGGCGCTGGGCAATCACCGCGTCGTCCACATTCAGTTGCAGCAGCAGCTGGCGCGAGTCGATGGTGATGGAGTCGCCTTCTTCCACCAGGGCAATCACGCCACCGGCAGCGGCTTCGGGCGCCACGTGGCCGACTACCATGCCCCAGGTACCGCCGGAGAAGCGGCCGTCGGTGATCAGGCCCACGCTTTCGCCCAGGCCAGCGCCGATCAGCGCGCCGGTGGGGGCCAGCATTTCGGGCATGCCGGGGCCTCCCTTGGGGCCCAGGTAGCGCAGCACCATCACGTCGCCAGCGACGATCTTGCCGGCCAGGATGGCGGCCAGGGCGGATTGCTCGTCGTCGAACACGCGGGCCGGGCCGGTCATTACCGGGTTCTTCAGGCCGGTGATCTTGGCCACGCAGCCTTCGGGGGACAGATTGCCCTTCAGGATAGCCAGATGGCCTTGCTTGTACATCGGGCGGTCGATGGGGCGGATCACGTCCTGGTCGGCGCGCGGCACGTCAGGAATGTCGGCCAGTACTTCGGCCACCGTCTGGCCTGTGATGGTCAGGCAGTCACCATGCAGCAGGCCGGCGGCCAGCAGGGTCTTCATCACTTGCGGAATGCCGCCAGCGCGGTGCAGGTCTACCGCCAGGTACTGGCCGCTGGGCTTCAGGTCACACAGCACCGGGGTCTTGACGCGCACGCGCTCAAAGTCGTCAATGCTCCATTCCACGCCGGCCGCATGGGCGATGGCTAGGAAGTGCAGCACCGCGTTGGTCGAGCCGCCGGTGGCCATGATCACTGCGACAGCGTTTTCGATGGACTTGCGGGTCACGATGTCGCGCGGTTTGATGTCCTTCTTGATGGCTTCGATCAGCACGCGGGCCGATTCCTGGGCCGAGTTCAGCTTCTCGTCGTGCGGGTTCGCCATGGTGGACGAGTAGATCAGGCTGATGCCCAGGGCTTCAAACGCGCTGGACATGGTGTTGGCCGTATACATGCCGCCGCAGGAGCCGGTGCCGGGGATGGCGCGCTTTTCGATTTCCAGCAAGTCTTCGTCGCTCAGATTGCCGGCGGCGTTCTGGCCCACGGCCTCGAACACGCTGACGATGTTCAGGTCCTGGCCCTTGTAGCGGCCCGGCAGAATGGTGCCACCGTAGACATAGATGGCGGGCACATTGGCGCGCAGCATCCCCATCAGGCCGCCGGGCATGTTCTTGTCGCAGCCGCCAACCACCAGCACGCCGTCCATCCACTGGCCTTGCACGCTGGTCTCGATGCAGTCGCTGATGACTTCGCGGCTGACCAGGCTGTACTTCATGCCTTCGGTGCCCATAGCCATGCCGTCGGAGATAGTGGGCGTGCCAAACACCTGGGCGTTGCCGCCCGCGGCTTCGATGGCGTCGATGGCCGCATCGGTGAGCCTTTGCAGGCCGCTGTTGCAGGGCGTGATGGTGCTTTGGCCGTTCGCCACGCCGACCATCGGCTTCTTGAAGTCAGCCTCCTCGTAGCCCATGGCGTAGTACATCGAGCGGTTGGGCGCGCGCGACTTGCCTTCGGTGATGTTTTTCGAGCGGGGATTCAGGATGATGGGCTTGGTTTCCATGGCGGGTCTCTTTGTGTCGTGGGGAAATCTATGCTCACCCCCAGGCTACACGCTACGCGTTTCCGCCAACCCCCTTGCAGGGGGCGATACCAGTGGCCCGGCAAAGCCGGTTCCACGGTATCTCTGGACGATGCGCGTTTTGTTTATAGCGGTGGTGGGCACGGCTATTTTTGCAGAGTGCAGTATCAGCGAAACAAAATGTAGGGTCCAATCTATTTTTAAGTGGCTATTAATATGTTTGGCATATGAATGAAATCGAACTTCGCCTGTGGAACCAGTTTGCCGTACTGGCCGACGAGCTGCACTTTGGGCGGGCCGCGCAGCGCCTGTTCATGACCCAGCCGCCATTGACGCAGGCCATCGCCCAGCTGGAGAAACGGCTGGCGGTGCGCCTGTTCGACCGCACCAAGCGCAGCGTGCAGCTCACCCCCACCGGCCGCGTTCTGCTGCCCGAGGTGCTGGATCTGCTGGCCCGGGCCCAGGCCTTGCCCGAGCATGCGCGTGCGGCGGCGGCCGGTGAGCTGGGCCGCTTGCGGCTGGCGTTTGTGTCGACGGTGGGCTTCGCGCTGCTACCGCAATGGGTGCGCGGCTTTCGGGCGCTGTACCCCAAGGTACAGATGGAGCTGGTCGAGGCCACCGGCGATGTGCAGCTGGAAGCCTTTGCCCGCGGCGAGATGGATGCGGGCTTCATGCTGCACGCGCCTGGCTTTGCACCGCTGGGCCTGGCGCGCCACGTGGTCAGCCAAGAGCCGCTGGTGCTGGCCTTGCCCGAGCAAAACCCTTTGGCCGCCTTGGCCAGCCTGACTCTGGCTGCCGTGCTGGACCAACCGCTGGTGATCTTTCCGCGCCGCATCGTGCCCTCGCTGTACGACGCGATCTTTGGCGTGTACCACGCGGCCGGGCGCCTGCCCGAAGTGGCGCAAGAGGCCATCCAGATGCAGACCATCGTGAACCTGGTGTCCGCCGGACTCGGCTGCGCCTGGGTGCCACAAAGCGTTACGCAGTTCCAGCGGCCCGGCGTGGTGTACCGCAGCGTGGTGGCTGGCAAACGCGGCGCGGCTTTACCGGGCTGCGAGACCAGCCTGGTGTGGTCGGCAGCAGATGCCAGCCCGGCACTGCAGCGCTTTGTGGAGTTTGTGCAGCAGGCTTGATTGCTCCGCTTTTGATAGCTGCTGGCGCTTACGGAATATGCGCTAGAGGCACTTTCTATGTATATCGACTCTGTCCTAAGCACCCGTTTCCACGTCTTTGGCGGTAGTCTGCTGAGGGGGCGAGGGGAATTTCCCGAAGCCCGGCAGTCGCAGCTTCAGATCGTTCACGTCGACGCCGAAGCCCAGGCCGAGCAGGTTCAGCTCCAAGCCCTCTTCACGCGCCACTGTCACCCCGGCCAGGCCCAGCAGGGACAGCTGCCAACCCGTGCCACTGGGGGCGTGGTCGACAAAGGTGTTCGGGCCGAGATAGTCCTTGCCGATGGCCGTGGGCGGCAGGTCCAGGTGCAGCGCGGGCACCTGGCGCGCGACCCAGGCGACGAAGGTGTTGCTGTTCGGGCCGGGCCAGAGACGGTACTCATGCCCCCAGGGATAGGCGGCGATGGCCTCTTCGATGTCGTCGATCATGTCGTTCACGCCGGCGCCGCGGTGGTCCGCCAGCAACTGCGGATAGGCGCCGTACCAGTGGGCGTCCGGATGGGTTCCGGTGCTGGTGACCAGCACGTCGTTGCCGTTACCTGCGCGCCAACCAACGATCTGGTAGCTGGTGTAGTGGTCTGCGCCAGCGCGCTTGACCGCGATCCAGGGGTGGATGCCAAAGGCGCCACGCCAGCGCACGGTGCGGGCGCCGTAGACCTGCACCACCGCGCGGCGTTCCACCGCAGGGTCAGGCGCCTGGCCGGTGCTGGTGTGACTGGTCTGCTGCCAAGGCGTTTGCAGATCGAGCGTGCCCGAGGCCAGCACACCAATCGGCCCGAGCAGCAACAGCAGAAAAAGGCTGAACAGCCGTAGCGGCCAGCGCAGCCAGCCGCGGCGGCTGGGGCCAGCGGGGTTGCGGGAAGATGTGTCAAGAGGTGAACGGGAAGCCATGCCTGGAGTATGCCCGTGCGGGTACCCGCTGTAGCGCCGGTTAATCTCAAATTTGCGGTACAAATCCCCCATGTCTCCCATCCAACTTCTCCAAGCCGTAAGCGATGACTGCGACTTCGCGTTTCAGGTGACGGAGGTGGCCATGTGCAAATACGCGGAGCAAACCTGGGGCGTATGGGATAGCGCGCAAATGCAGCAGGGATTTCGTGCCAGCTTCAACCCAGAGGTGCATCGGCTCATTTTTGTCGGTGGCAAGCCGGTGGGCATTCTTTGCTGTGAACACCATGCCGTCCACATCCAGCTAGAAGGCCTTTTCCTCTTGCCGGAGTTTCAAAATCAAGGTATTGGCTCGCAAGTGCTGCGGTCCGTTCTGGCTGACGCCGCATCGTGCGCCAAGCCTGTGCATCTGCGTGTGCTCGCAGTCAATACTTCGGCGCAGCGCCTTTACGCCCGGCATGGCTTTTCGGTTTCAGCCGTTACTGCCGAGCGGGTTTTCATGGATACCTGCGCCTGATGGCTCAGCGGAGATCGCGCTTGCCACAATCCGAACCGCGGGAGCAGCACACGAGCGAGGACCAAGGTTGCTAAGCATTTTTAGCCGTTCGCGCAGGTAGTGCTTACGTAGGCAGCTATGCTATGAATAGCAATTCGCGACAGCTATCCGAAGCTGGCCGGCACGGCCCCATCTAAATCGACGTCCAGTTGGATGCTGCCCAGGCCGCAAAGCCTTCATCTGCTGCGGGCACAATAGCCGCCATGCTGATCCACCCCGAAATCAATCCCATCGCCCTGCAAATCGGCCCGCTGGCCGTCCACTGGTACGGCCTGACCTATCTGGCCGCGTTTGCGCTGTTCATGTTCCTGGGCACGCGCCGCTTGCGCCATCCACCCTATGCCCGCATGAGCGGCGTCCAAGCCTGGGCCACCAAGGATGTGGAAGACATTCTGTTTCTCGGTGTGATGGGCGTGGTGCTCGGCGGGCGCATTGGCTACTGCCTGTTCTACAAACCCGGCTACTACGCCAGCCATCCGCTGGAGGTGTTCTATGTGTGGCAGGGCGGCATGTCCTTCCACGGCGGGCTGCTGGGCGTGATTGGCTCGATGTTCTGGTTCGCCCATTCGCGTAAAAAGCCGTTTTGGCAGGTGGCCGACTTTGTGGCGCCTTGCGTGCCCACCGGCTTGGCCGCAGGGCGTGTCGGCAACTTCATCAACGGCGAGCTCTGGGGCCGGCTGAGCTCGCCCGATCTGCCCTGGGGCATGGTGTTCCGCGATGGGGGCCCGCTGCCGCGGCATCCGTCGCAGGTTTACCAGTTCCTGCTGGAAGGCTTGCTGCTGTTCATTTTGCTGTGGCTGTATGCGCGCAAGGAGCGGGCGCAGGGCCAGGTGGCGGCGGCGTTCATGTTCGGCTACGGCGTGTTCCGCTTCATCGCCGAGTTCTTCCGCGAGCCCGATGCCTTCCTGGGCCTGCTGTCGCTGGGCATGAGCATGGGCCAGTGGCTGTGTGTGCCGATGATCGTGGGCGGCGCCGGCCTGTGGTGGTGGTTTGGCCAGCGCAAGAATTCAGTATAAAAACGGGCTCTGGCGCATATTCCACCTGCGCCAGCAGCTATTTAATCTGTAGCGTGGCGCCGCACCCAGGCGACCACGCCATCGGGTGAGCGAAAGTCTTCCAGCGAGCGCACTGGTATTTCGGGAAAGCGTTGCGCCCATAGCTTGCCCAGCGCACGGCCCGCGCCCAGCTCCAGCACACAGCGCACGCCGCGCTCGGCCACGGCCTCCATGCAGGCCGCCCATTCCACCGTGTGCGAGATTTGCTGGGCCAGGTCGCGGCGCAGCACATCGATTCGCCGTGTGGCGCTGCCGCTGTAGTTTGTGGCGACCAGGCAATAGGGTGCTGCCAGCGGCATGGTTTGCAGCAATGTCGCCACCTCGGCGCTGGCTGCGGCCATCCACGAAGAATGCGAGGCCAGCCTTACCTCCAGCCATTTGCACTGTGCGCCGGCTGCGGTCAGCTGCGGCTCGGCTGCTTCCAGCTCGGTGCGGCGGCCAGCAAAGATATGGTGCATGGGCCCGAGGCGGATCGCACATTCCAGCGGCGCGGCGACCTGCTCGGCCGGCAGGCCTGATACCGACAGCAAGCCGGTGACGGCGCCTGCACCCGCAAGGTCCATGGCCGCTGCGCGCTGGGTCGCCAAGCTCAGCGCAGCCGCAGTGTCGAACACTCCGGCGCACGCAAATGCCGGCAATTCGCCCACGCTATAGCCCGCAACGATGGCGGGCGCCGTCTTCAACAGCGGCTGCAGCACGGCCCAGGCGGCCAGGGCCGTGCCGGTGACCAGCGGCTGGGCGATGGCGTTGGCATGCAGAAAGTCGGGGTCTTGCAGGCGGGCACGCCAGTCTGCGCCTATCGACTGGGCCATGTGTTGCAGAGCCGGCTGGGCCGTCGCCTGGGATTCGAGCCACGGCAGCATCTCCGCGTGTTGGCTGCCCTGGCCGGGGAACAGCAGGGCGTAGCTCATGCGAGGCAGGGCTGTGCCTGGGCTGCCGACACGCTGAGCTGCTGCACCCAGCAGGCACAGGCCAGCAGGTCGGCCGAGCCACCGGGCGACAGCCGCCGCGCTACAAAGGCCGCGTGCAACGTGCGTGCATGTTCCAGCCAGTCGGGCCGGGCAGCACCGCCGGCGGCCAGGAACTGGCTGGCTGCTTTTTGGCCAAAGCGCAGGCCGTCCATGCCGCCACGGTGCACCATGTTTGTGTCGTCCAGGCAGGCCATGGTGGCAAAGAAAGCCTGGGTGCGCGCGGCCCGGTCGGCCAGGCCTTGGTCATAGGCGGCTTGCAGCGCGGGCAGGGTGGTTTCAAACAAGGTCGGGAAGGCGTCGGCAGCTTCGTCACCGGCGCTGCGCAGTTGGTAGCGTTGGGCAGCGCGTTGGCCGTTGGTTTGGGGCGTGCGCTGGTGCGCGCGTTCGGCCCGGCTGCGCAAGGCCGCGCCCCAATGGGTGGACAGCGCCGTGCGCAGGGCGTGCGGGCGGATGGCTATCTGCCGGGCCTGCAGGCTGCCAGCACTGGCGCACAGCAGGCCCAGCGCAAAGATGGCGCCGCGGTGGGTGTTGATGCCGCCGGTAGCGCGCAGCATGCAGGCCTCTGCCTGCAAGCCCAGGGCTTCCAGCGCGGCAAATGGCTGCTGGGCCGCGCCCGAATGGGCCATCTGTACAAAGTAGTGGCGCAGCGAAAACAGGCTGCGCACAAAGGTCTGCGCCGTCATGTCGTCGTGGCTCCCGTTGTCGCGCAGGGACACCAGGCCAGGCTTGGGCTCCAAGGCCAGCTCCAGGTAAAGCGCGCGCACGGCATGCTGGCCTATTTGGGCTAGGCCGGACATGTCGCTTCCGTGAGCACCTGCAGCGCGGGCAGATCGGCAAGCTGCAGGCTGCTGCGGCTTTTCACCATCACGCTGCGGGTCTGGCCTTGCAGCAGGCGCGCGTATTCGCGCCAAGCCACCGCGTGGCCGCCGGCAAACACCAGTTCCCCGTCTATACGCATGGGCAACTGGGCGGCTGCTAGTTGTGCGACCACGGCCTGGGCGGTGTCCATGTCGGGCACTTGCAGGCTCAGGTCAATGTCGGACTTGGCGTGCACGTAGTCCAGTCCGCTCAGTAGCTGCCAGCCGTGGGAGCCGTAGACATGGGCCGTGATGCCGAGCGCATCCGCCAGGTCGTGTGCGGCGGACTGCCATGGGGTTCCCTGGGCGACGTCTTGCAGACTGGGGAAGTCGCCGTGGGCACGTATGTCTTTGGGCGCCAGGTCCAGCGCCAGTTTGCTGGCAGCCCAGGTACGCGGTGCGGCCAAGCCCGCCGAGATGCGCTCTGTGGGCATGCAGGGCGCCTGACGGCACACCACCAGCGGCAGCCGGTGCTGCTGCCAGTGGGCTAGGGTGGTGCTTTCCGCCGCCGACCACTGCCGAGCTGCCAGCGCAGCCCAGGCAGTGTCGTGCAGCCAGACCAGCTGGTTACGCTGCAGTGCCCGCATGGCGTACTTGCGCGCTCACCTGGGCCGACAGTTTGCGGCCACCGCGGGTCGCGCCGTCGGCTGCCCGTCGGTCGTGGCTGGCGTCGTCGCTGCGCGCATCCAGCAAGGCTTGGCGCAGCTGGGCTTGCAGGTCACCGGTCCACAGGCTGCGCACGGCGCCCATGGCCACGTAGTTGTCCACCCCGGGGGCGAACACCGGGTTGGACTGCGACAGTTCGGTCAGCCGAGCTTCGTCGATCTTGGTAATGCGGGCCATGGCCGGCAGGCGCATCACGCGGATCTCGGCCTCGGGCAGGGCGTAGCAGGTATCGGCCATCAGTCCCGAGGTGATGAAGCCGCCCGACAGCGCCTGGTCGTAGATCAGGCCGATCACCGCATGGCCCTGGCGGCGTGCCAGCTCGATGCAGCAACCCAGGTGGGCCATGTAGCGGTTGATGGCTAGCAATTCGTCGCGGTGGCGCAGGCGCTGGCCCTGGGTGTCGATCAGCAGCAGGATGGTCTGGCCGGAGTGGTTGCGTACCACGTCCAGTACCTCACGGGCCTGGGCCAGGGCCAGTTCCACGCCGATGGGCGCGTGCTCGGTGGTGCCGATGACGCGCAGGGTCTGGCCGTCTAGGCTGGCATCCCCGGCCAGAAAGTCACCGTTGCGCTGTACCTGGTGCTGGCTGCCGAACAGGGCGTTGAGCAAGGTGTCTATGTTCATACGGCTTCCTTCCAGGCGCGCAGCTCGGCCGCTTCCATATCGGCCACCTTGCCGGGCTGGGGCAAGCCCAGGCGGGCCCAGATCTGCAGTGCATCGCGGCTGTTGCCGTCCAACCGCAGGCGTTCGGACAGCTCGGCGTGTTCCTGCTCCAGGCTTTCCAATGTCAGCGGGCGGGCGCTGCCTAAGCTGTCGATCGCGGCCTGGCGGAAGGCCTCCATGCTGTCGTCGGCCAGGGCATCACAGTCGCCGGTGATGTAGCGGTGCTTGCCGCCGGTGGTGCGCCAGACCAGGGCACGGTCGCGCGAATCGAATTCTTCGGCCCCGTGCGAGGCTTCGATCACCTCCGGGCCGGACATTGCCAGCCGGGCCATATCGCTCATCACGATGCGGTCGGCGCAGCGCGCAACCAGACCCATGCCGCCAAAGCAGCCGTTGGCGCCGCCGATCAGCACCACCACCGGTATGCCCGCGGCCCGCACGTCCAGCAGGGCGCGCATGACTTCAGACACCGCGATCAAGCCGGCGTTGGCCTCGTGCAGGCGCACGCCGCCTGATTCGGCCAGCAGCAGCACCGCCGCCGGGCGCTGGTCTACCGCGCGCTGGAACAGGCCGACCAGCTTGGCGCCATGCACCTCGCCGACCCCGCCGCCCATGAATTCGCCTTCCTGGGCGGCAATCAGCACGGCTTGGCCGTCCAGTAGGCCGCTGCCGACCACCACGCCGTCGTCAAACGCGGCGGGCACATCCAGCAAGGCTAGGTGCGGGCTGGTGACGCGCTGCGCCGGGCCGAGGATTTCGGCAAAAGTGCCCGCGTCCAGGATGCCCAGCACACGCTTGCGGGCGGTGGATTCTGAAAAGCTGCTGCTCATGGCGTGGCCCCCTTGAGTTCGGCCACGGCCTGGTCCAGGCGCAGGCTGACCACGGCCGGGGTGGCGCCCATGTCGTTGACCGAGATACGTACATCGGCCAGCTGGTGGCGCTGGTGGAAGTCTTCGGCCACGGCCTGCCAGATGGGGCCGAAGCCGCGTGCCGAGGTGTCGATATGCAGCGCGCACTGGCCGCTGCTGGGGGCGGCTTCGACCAGCACTTCGAGGTTACCGGAGCCGACCACGCCGACCAGCACCGGGGTGGGGATGCTGGGCGTGTGGCTGCCGGCAAAGGTGTAGGTGAGTTTTTCCATCAGCGTGCTACCAGTTTCTGAAGCGTTCAGGAGGGTCGTACAGGCCGCCGGAGGCGCGCACCAGGTCGCGCATGGAGCGGGCGGCCAGCAGGTCGCGGGTGGCGTCACGCTTGTCGATCTGCAGGTCTTCAGCCCGCTGGATGATGCCGCGATCGCGCAGGTTTTCCACCATGCGGCGGTCGCGTCCCAGACCGATGGGGGTGTAGCCGGCCACGCCGCGGATCGCCTGTTCGCGCTCCTCGTCGGTGCGGCACAGCAGCAGGTTGGCAATGCCTTCCTCTGTGAGGATGTGGGTCAGGTCGTCGCCGTAGATCATCACCGGCGGGATTTCCATCTTGGCCTGCTCGGCCAGCTTCCATGCGTCCAGGGTTTCCACAAAGGCGGGCTGCATGTGTTCGCGGAAGGTTTCCACCATCTGCACCACCAGCTTTTGGCCGCGCGGCATTGCGGCCACGCCGCCTCGGCCGGCCCGGGCCTGTGCGCCAGCTTTCAGCCAGGCAGGCGTGGCGTGGCGGCGGCCACGGGCGTCGGCGCCCATGTTGGGCGCGCCGCCGAAGCCGGCAATCCGGCCCTCGGTGGCGGTGGAGCTGTGGCCGTTCAAGTCGATCTGCAGGGTGGAGCCTATGAACATGTCGCAGGCGTAGTGGCCGGCGGCCTGGCTGAAGGCGCGGTTGCTGCGCAGCGCGCCGTCGGCACCGGTAAAGAACACATCGGGCCGGGCGCGTACATAGTTTTCCATGCCCAGCTCGGAGCCGAAGGAGTGCACCGATTCGACCCAGCCGGCTTCGATGGCCGGGATCAGTGCTGGGTGCGGGTTCAGCGCCCAGTGCTTGCAGATCTTGCCCTTCAGGCCCAGCGACTCCGCGTAGGTGGGCAGCAGCAGCTCAATGGCTGCGGTGTCGAAGCCGATGCCGTGGTTCAGGCGCTGCACGCCGTACTCGGCATAGATGCTCTTGATCGCCATCATGGCCATCAGCACCTGGATTTCACTGATCTGCGCGGGGTCACGGGTGAACAGCGGTTCGATCACATTCGGCGTGGGAGCTACCACCACAAAGTCCACCCAGTCGCCAGGAATATCCACGCGCGGGACCTTGTCCACCAGCGCGTTGACCTGGGCGATGACGATGCCGCTCTTGAAGGCCGTGGCTTCGACGATGGCTGGCGTATCTTCGGTGTTCGGGCCGGTGTAGAGATTGCCCTGGGCGTCGGCAGAGTGGGCGGCAACCAGGGAGATGCGCGGTGTCAGGTCTACGAAGTAGCGGCTGAACAGCTCCAGATAGGTGTGGATGGCGCCGATCTGGATTTGTCCGGCGGCCACGAGCTTGGCCAGGCGGCCGGCCTGCGGACCGGAAAATGAGAAGTCCAGCTTGCTGGCAATGCCAAGTTCGAATACGTCCAGATGCTCGGGCAGCGCCAGCACGGACTGCACCATGTGCAGGTCGTGTATCTGCGCGGGGTTCAGCTGGGTCAGGGTCTTGGCCAGGAAATCGGCCTGCTTCTGGTTGTTGCCTTCCAGGCAGACGCGGTCGCCGCTGGCAATCACGGCGGACAACAAGCGCACAGCGTCGCTGGCCTGCGCTACTTTGCCCGACAGAGCCGGGCCCAACGTTTGGCGTGCCTGCTGCAGGCGCTGCGCGCGGCTGCTGGCCTGGGTGTTCCAGATTTTGGGGGATGCGGGCATGGTGCTTTGGGTCAGTCCAGCTTGGCGCCCGACGCCTTGACGACGGCTGCCCAGCGTTTCACCTCGGCGCTGACGAACGCGCCAAATTGCTCCGGTGTCAGGTTGCCAAATTCTGCGCCGTTGCCGGCCCAGATAGTCTTGATTTCCTCGGACTGGCCGATCTGGCGTACATGGTCGAGCATTTGCTTCTGGATGTCTGCGGGCGTGCCCTTAGGCGCCCACAGGCCATACCAAGTGGTGACGGTGTATTCGGGCAGGCCGAGTTCGGCGGCGCAGGGCACATCGGGGAAGCCGGGGTTGCGTTTGTTTCCCGAGACCATCAAGGCCTTGATACGGCCGCCCTTAATGTGTGTGGCGCTGGAACCCAGGCCGTCAAACATCATGTCCACGTTGCCGCCAATCAGATCCTGCAAGGCCGGCCCTGCGCCGCGGTAGGGGATGTGGGTGATGAAGGTCTTGGTCTGTAGCTTGAACAGTTCGCCCGCCAAGTGGTGCGAGGTTCCCGCGCCGGCGGAGCCGTAGTTCAGTTTGCCCGGATTCTTGCGGACAAAGTCCATGAAGGCCTTGAAGTCGCCCGGCAGCTTCTTGGGGTTGACCACCAATACCTGCGGCACATTGGCTAACAAGGCCAGCGGCACAAAGTCTTTTTCGATGTCGTAGTCCAACTTTGGGTACATGGACGGGGCGATCGCGTGGTGCACCGCACCCATGAAATAGGAGTAGCCATCGGGTGCAGCTTTGGCGGCGATGCTGGCTCCCAGGGTGCCGCCTGCGCCACCGCGGTTGTCGATGATGAGTGGCTTGCCGACAATTTTGGCGAACTGGGCCGACAAGGGGCGGGCAAATGCATCGGTACCGCCGCCGGCAGGGAATGGCACGACCAGGGTTACCGGCTTGGCTGGCCAGTTGCTGTCGGCATGGCTGGGTAGAGACCAGGGCAGCAGCCCGGCCGCAACGGCGGTCAGCGCGCTTCTGCGTGTAAGTGGGGCGTGGCGGGTAAGTGAACGGGTCATGGTGCAGTCTCCTGGTGGCTGGGCTAGCGGGGCAGATTTTGACAAGAAATGCTTGGCAATAAATTCTTATTGGTTTTTAATGTATTTATTAAATCATTTTAAAAGTACTTAAGACAGTCAGTGCATACCCTGAGCCCTGGCTTCGGTGGGAAAATTCCGGCATGAAAATTTCAGAGCAGTTGCGCGAAAAGATCGAGGAGCAAATTGCCACGGGCGAATTACCACCCGGCAGTGCGCTGGACGAGGCGATGCTGGTTGAGCGTTACGGCGTATCGCGCACGCCCATTCGTGAGGCGTTGCTGCTGCTGTCTGCCGAGGGCCTGATCGACATCCGGCCGCGGCGCGGCGCCCTGGTAAAGAGCCCCAGCCCGATCCGGTTGATTGAAATGTTTGAAGTGATGGGCGAAGTCGAAGCCATGTGCGGTCGCTTGGCCGCCCGGCGCATGGATGCAGCTGAACGCCAGGGGCTGGTTGAAGCCCATGATGCCTGCGAAGCTGCGCGGGCAACCTCTGACAGCGATGCCTACTTCTATGGCAACGAGCGCTTCCATATGGCGATCTACAGCGGCAGCCACAACGGCTTTTTGCAGGAGGAGGCCATGTCCTTGCACCGTCGGCTGCGGCCTTACCGGCGCTTGCAGCTGCGGGTGCGCGGCCGTCTGGACGTTTCGTTTTCAGAACATGCAGCCGTGGTGCAGGCGATCCTTGCGGGCGATGGTGATGCAGCTGCGGTGGCTTTGCGAGACCATATCGTGGTGCAGGGTGAGCGTTTTGCCGATCTGGTGGCATCGTTGGAAGCACTCAAGTAGACGGCGCCTTGGGCGGGGTTCAGCGGCGATTTTGGCGGGCAGGACACAAGAGCCCATAAACTCCCGCTGAATTTTGATTTGCCCACCATGACCGAAGCCCACGCCAACCACAATCTGTTTGCCGCTCTGCGCGCGGCTTTTCCCTCTGACTTGAACTTTACTGCGGTAGAAACCACGGATCCGCAAGGCGAGCTTCTTTTCTACTCCTGGCAAGACCTGGAGCGCGGTAGCGCGATGCTGGCAAATCTGTTGGCTTCGCTAGGCTTGCCTGTGGGTGCCCGCATCGCGGTACAGGTGGAGAAGTCCGTCGAAGCCATGCTCTTGTACCTGGCAACACTGCGCGCGGGCTATGTGTTTTTGCCGCTCAATACCGCCTATCAGTCGGGCGAGATCAGTTACTTCATCGGCAATGCCGAGCCGGCGGTCGTGGTATGCAGCGGGGCCAACTTTGGTTGGGTCAGCAAAATTGCTTTCATGGCGGGTTGCCAGTATGTTTTTACCCTCAACGACGACCGCACCGGCTCCTTGCTCGACCGCGCGGCCCACCACAGCGACCAGCATGCGGTGGTAGCGCTGGGCGCAGACGATCTGGCTGCCATCCTGTATACCAGTGGCACGACAGGCCGCAGCAAGGGGGCCATGCTGACGCACGGCAATCTGCTGAGCAATGCGCGCACCTTGAAGGAGTACTGGGGCTGGGTACCAGGTGATGTGCTTATGCATGTCTTGCCAATCTTCCATGTGCACGGCCTGTTTGTCGCCGTCCACGGCGCTCTGTTGAACGGGAGCAAGATGCTGTGGATGGCCAAGTTCGATCCGCGCAAGGTCATAGACAAGCTGCCCGAGGCCACGGTATTCATGGGCGTGCCCACCTTGTATGTGCGCCTGTTGCAAGAGCCAGGGCTGACGCCGCAGGCGGTTCGCAATATGCGTTTGTTCATCGCCGGCTCTGCCCCCTTGCTGATCGAAACCTTCAAAACCTGGCAGGAGCGCACTGGTCATACCATCTTGGAGCGCTACGGTATGAGCGAGACCGCCATGCTGACCTCCAATCCCTATTCGCCGGCGGATGGCGAGCGCCGTGGCGGCACGGTGGGCTTCCCCTTGCCGGGCGTGCAGTTGCGGGTGGTGGACGATGCGGGCCAAGCGCTGCCCAAAGGGCAAATCGGTGGCATCCAGGTGCAGGGGCCCAATGTGTTCCAAGGCTATTGGCGCATGCCCGAGAAGACCGCTGAAGAGTTCACGGTCGACGGTTTCTTTAAGACCGGTGACCTGGGGCTGGTGGACGCACGCGGCTATGTGACTATTGTGGGCCGCAGTAAAGACCTGATCATCAGCGGCGGCTACAACGTCTATCCGGCTGAGATCGAGTCCGTGATCAACGACCTGCCCGGCGTGGCCGAGAGTGCGGTGGTGGGCGTGCCCCACCCTGATTTCGGTGAAGTGGGGGTGGCCGTGGTGATCGCCCAGGGCGGAGCGCCGCTGGATGCCGCGCAGATTCTGGCGCATCTAAAAACCCAGTTGGCCAACTTCAAGATTCCCAAGCACTGCGCCGTGGTGGACGCCTTGCCGCGCAATGCCATGGGTAAGGTTCAGAAGAATCTGCTGCGCACCCAATTTCAAGGGATGTTCGGGTAATTGGTGTTGAGTTGCGCCGGTGATTGCCGATAAGCTAGTTACATCCTGCAACAGCGTGTGTCGGGTGGGCCTGTACCCCTGCGTGGAATAAAAACTTTACACGCTGTAACAGCCGGCTTTTCTGGTGAACTACCGCACACTTCGTAACAGAATGTGAATCGTTGACGGCATAATGAACGCATGCAAATTTTAGTAGCTCACGCCTGAACCATGGGAGACCGCGCACCTGTCTGGATTGATGTGGCCCAGCTGCAGCGTGGGTTATTCATCCAGCTGGATTTAGGCTGGATGGACCACCCCTTTCCCAAGGGCAGTTTCAAGATTGTTTCTGACGACCAGATCAAGACGATTCTCTCGTTGGGAATTTCGCAGGTACGTTACTTTCCAGACCAGAGCGATACCCCGCAAGATGCCGGTGCGCTGGCTCAAAATGAGCCTGAAGTGGCCCATGCACGAACCAGTGATCCCGCCCATGTGGTGCCGCAACCGCTAGTTGTGAGCGAGGCCGACCTGCTTCAGGTCCAGCGCTGTGAGCGATTGGCTGCACAGCAGCGCAGCTTGGCCGTCTGCGAACGGCGCTTTTCCGAAGCCACCCAGCAGTATCGGCGCGTGGTCGAGCAGTCCAGTCTGCGGCCTACCCAGATGCGCGATGAGAGCCTGGCCATGGTGACCGGCTGTGTGGACGACATCCTGGCCGAAGGCGAGTCGGCGATCCGCCTGCTGTCTGAGGCCATGGGCGAGCGTAGCGCCGTGCATCCTGTGAATGTGATGGTGATCTCGCTACTGCTGGGCAAGGCATTGGGTCTGCCCGCCGCCGCCCTTGCCGAATTGGGGTTGGCAGCATTGCTGCACGACCTGGGCAAGACCCAGTTGGCCGAGCGCCTGCGCTACCAGGACCCAGGGTTTTCTGCATCGGAATTGCTGGTGTACCAGGAGCACGTGGAACACAGCCTGGTGATTGGGCGGCGCATGGGGGTGTCAGAAGACGTGCTGCGCGCGATTGCCCAGCACCATGAGCTGAGCGACGGCAGCGGCTTTCCTTCGGGCCTGATGGGCTCCAACCTGTCGGCCAGCGGCAAAATCCTGGCCCTGGTAAACCGTTACGACAATCTGTGCAACCCGCCGCGGCTGGTCAACGCCCTGACGCCGCACGAAGCCTTATCGATGATTTTTGCGCAAATGAAAGCGCGCTTCGATACCGCTACGCTGGGCGCGTTCATCCGCATGATGGGGGTGTATCCACCGGGCTCGGTGGTGCAACTGGTCAACGACGGCTATGCGATGGTGGTGTCGGTCAATTCAACCCGGCCTCTGAAGCCCTATGTCATCGTCTACGACGTGGCCGTGCCCCGCGAAGATGCCTTGATGGTGGACCTGGAGCACGCGCCCGAGTTGGGCATACGGCGCAGCCTGAAGCCATCGCAGCTGCCGCGGGCGGTGCAAGACTATCTTTCGCCCCGCCAGCGGGTGGCTTACTTTTTTGAGCGGGTAGCCTGCTCCGACAGGCCAGGGGCTGGCGGATGATTCCCACGTTGTTGGGAGAATTGATCGAAGGTCTGCCCGATGCAATATGGATAGTTGCACCGAGTGATTTGTGCATTCTGGCCGTGAACGCTGCGGCAGAGCAACTATTGGGGATGCCGCGCCAGGCACTGGTCGGGCAGGCCGTTACCAATTTGGCGCCCGCACCCGAAGACCTGTATTTCTGGGACGAAGTGGCGGCCGGCCATGCGCATGGCATAGGTTCCGAGACCCGGGTGCTGCTCGGTGACGGCAGCAGCCTGCATGTCGAGCGCCGGGTGAGCCCCTTGCGCCTGGACGGCGGCCGGCAGATTTATGTGGTGAACCTGCGCGACCTCACACCGCTGCGCCAGGTCGAAGACCGGCTGGAGCTGGTGCTGGCCGAAATGCAGGCCACGCTGGAGTCCACCGGGGACGGGATTCTGGCCTGCAGCCTGGCCGGTGTGGTCACTGTGTGCAACCGCCGTTTTGCTGAGCTGTGGGACCTGCCGCCCACCTCGCGCATCGCCCAAAACGACCAGGCCTTGTACGAGCACATGACGCAGGCGGTGGTGCATACGGCAGCCTACGGGCGGCGCATGGAGCACATCAGCGCTACCCCGTCGTACCAGGGCACCGACACCTTTATGTTGCACAACGGGCGGATTCTGGAGCGCGTGACCCGGCCGCAGGTCAGCCAGGGACGGGTGATTGGCAGGGTGTATTCGTTTCGTGACATCACCGAGCGCGTCGAGTCCGAGGCCCAGCTGCAGTTGGCGGGCAAGGTGTTCGAATCCAGCTTGGATGCTATTTTCATCGCCGACGCGCAGCACCATGTCGTGGCGGTCAATCCCGGTTGCGAGCGGCTCAGCCGCAGCCCCGAGCAGCGCTTGCTGGGGCAGATGGCTCCAGAGCTATTTAAAGATGTGGACCGCACGCCGTTATTCAGCCGGGTCCAGCTGGGCTGGCAGCGCGAAGGGCACTGGGATGGCGAGGCCCTGCACCAGCGTGGCGACGGCAGCAGCTGCGTGGTGCATTTGTCCTGGGTGGCGCTGCGCGATGGCCAGGGCCAGGTCACGCAGAGCATAGGCTTCTTCAAGGATTTGACCGAGAAAAAGGCCAGCCACGAACGTATCGAACAGCTGGCCTATAGCGATGTGCTGACTGGCCTGCCGAATCGCCTGATGCTGTCGCAGCGCGTTGACTTTGCGCTGCGCCTGGCCGACCGCGATGGCGGTGAATTCGCCATTCTGTTCATCGACCTCGACCGCTTCAAGAACATCAACGATTCGCTGGGCCATCTGTTTGGCGACCGGGTGCTGGTCGAGGTGGGCCAGCGCCTGCTGGGCTGCCTGCGCCAAGTCGATACCTTGTGCCGCCTGGGCGGCGACGAGTTCGTGATGTATGTGCACCAAGCGGACGCCGAGGGCGCCAAAATGGTTGCCCAGCGCGTGCTGCAGAGCCTGGAGCAACCGTTTCACTTGGATGACGTGGACTTCTCGGTGGGTTGCAGCATAGGCGTGGCCATGTTTCCCGCCGACGGACGGACCCTGGACGACATGATCAAGTCGGCCGACACGGCGATGAACCGGGTCAAGGAACGGGGCCGGGGTAACTTCCGCTTCTACCAGCCGCAGATGAACATCGCCCTTCTGTCGCGCATGAAGATGGAACACCGAATGCGCCAGGCGATGGAGGGTGGGCGCTTCAGGTTGTACTACCAGCCCCAGGTGTGTCTGAACACCGGGGTTGTGCTGGGCGTCGAGGCACTGATCCGCTGGTTCGATGTGGAGCTGGGTTCGGTGCCGCCGGGCAACTTTATTCCGCTGGCAGAGGAGTCGGGCTATATCGTCACCATCGGCGCCTGGGTGTTGGACGAGGCGGTCCGCCAGGCAGCGGTATGGCAGAGCCAAGGGCATGCCCGCACGGTGTCGGTGAACGTGTCTTCGCTGCAGTTTCAGCAGGCCGATTTTGTGGACCGTGTGGCATCGGCCTTGCAGAATTCAGGTCTGGACCCGGCTTCGCTGGAGCTGGAGTTGACCGAATCGATTTTGGTGCAGGATGCCGACGAAGCGCTGACGCGGCTGCAAGCCCTGGCGGCACTCGGCGTGGTGCTGTCGATTGACGACTTTGGTACCGGCTACTCCAGCCTGGCCTATTTGAAGAAGTTTCCCATCAGCAAGCTGAAGATCGACCGGTCTTTCATCCGTGGCCTGCCGGCCGACGAGAGCGACCAGGCGATTGTCAGCGCCATCATCCAGATGGGCCGGGCCCTAAAGCTCACCGTGATTGCCGAAGGCGTGGAAACCACCGCCCAGCGCGATCTGTTGCAGCGTATGCACTGCGACCAGTACCAGGGATTCTTGTGCTCTCCCGGCGTACCCAGCGAAGACCTGGAAAACGTCATCGGCCTGGCGATGGGCCGCTACGCGGAACCGAGCTGAGCGGTTGGTAGCGGTTTGCGTGCGGGGAGAAGGGGAATTAGGTGTCTGCGAATGCCACCGGACCGGCATCCTGAACCGGGGTTCAGGTGGGCTAGGTCACCCTGGAGTTGGGTTCATCTAACGCGAGATGATCACGCTCCCCAGGGGATATTCCAGGCCCGGGCTCATAGAGCATTGGTTCAAGGAAATATAAAGCCCGGCATGCACCGCAGACAGCCCTATTCTAAATTAAATCAGCTGCCCGTCCTGGCTTAAAGCCTGGTCCAGCTGCTCAATCAGGCCGGCCAGCACCGGGTCGCTGTCCGACGATGCTGTGGCGGTGCTCTGCGGGGGCGCGGGACGGGGCGCAGGCGCCCGGTCGCGGTCCGAGAGGTCGAACGCCAGGTTCAACGCGGCCAGCACAGCGATGCGGTCACGGGCCTTGATCTTGCCGCCGTCGCGGATCGCGCACATGGCCGTATCCACCATCTTCACTGCGTCCAGCAAGCGGGCTTCGCCGCCTTCGGGGCAGCCCAGCAAATAGCTTTGGCCGAGGATTTGTACTTCCAGCTGCTTCATGGCGTGTCCTTGCGGGGGGCTGCGCGTACCGCAGGAGGCGGGCCAGCGTCGGGCAGGCGCTCCAGCAGCGCATCTATACGGGCACGGGCGGCACCCAGGCGCGACTTCAGCGAATCCCGCTCCTGCTCCAGCGACGAGACCTGTTCGGTCAGCAACTTGTTGGTGCGCTGCAGCTCGCGGTAGCGCAGCAGCAGGCGTTCGGTGCGCTCTGCAACTTGATCAATTTGGGTGGGGGTGGCCATAAGCCACCGATTCTAGTGACTAGTGTGCGGCCCCCCATCGTAAAATTCGCGCGTTGGTGCTCGCGGCGTGGTTCACACGGCGCAGTTCAACGGGAAGCAGAAGGAGGCCGCAAACCTCCAAGCCTGCGCTGCCCCCGCAACGGTCAAACGGATGGGTCCTTGGACCCGCCTCCTGCCAATCAGTCACTGGGTGTCACCGAACACATGCCTGGGAAGACGGTGGGAGTTTCCGCCAGCCCGGATACCGGCCAACACGGTGACGGCACGCGTTAGGGCACAACCCTGGCGCGCCGTCTTGACGCCCATGCACTGGCGGGGACGCCGGTGCGGGCCATTCACGTTGTTATCGCGCTATTGCGCTACAAGTTCTAAACACCATGACCAGCGAACTGATACTCGGCGGCCAGAAAAGCGGCAAGTCGCGCCGCGCCGAGCAACTGGCTGCCGCCTGGCTGGCTGCATCGGCCGACCATCGCGCCGTCTTCATCGCCACGGCCCAGCCCTGGGACGACGAGATGCACGCCCGCATCGCCCGGCACCAGAGCGACCGGGCCGAGCGCGTGCCCGGCATGCTCACGGTGGAAGAGCCGCTGCAACTTGCCGAGGCCATAGCCCAGCACAGCCGGCCCGACACGCTGGTGGTGGTCGATTGCCTGACGCTGTGGCTGACCAATCTGCTGATGCCCGCAGAATTTGCAGAAAAAAGCCCTCCACCGCAGGTAGCACCTGCGGCAATAGCTATGTTTTTGGAAGCAATCAGCGCCGTGCCCGGCCCGCTGGTACTGGTCGGCAACGAGATCGGCCTGGGCGTGATCCCCATGGGCCGCGAGGTGCGCGCCTTTGTCGACGCGCTGGGCAGCCTGAACCAGCAGGTGGCACAGCGCTGCCAGCGCGTGACCTTGATGGCGGTCGGCTTGCCTTTGATTTTGAAAGACGCAGCATGAAGCTGTGGTTGTGGATCTGCCTGCTGGCCGTCTTGCCCGCGCAGGCGCTGCAGCTGACGGACGACCGCGGCGTTAACGTCAGCTTCGCCCAGACGCCGCAGCGCATCGTCAGCCTGTTGCCCTCGCTGACCGAGAGCGTCTGCGAACTCGGCCAGTGCGCGCGGCTGGTGGCGGTTGACCGCTATTCCAACTTCCCCGACAGCGTGCGCACTCTGCCCCAGGTAGGAGGCGGACTCGACCCAAACATCGAGGCCATCGTCGCGCTGCGCCCGGACGTGGTGCTGCTGGCCACCGCCTCGCGCGCCAGTGCGCGGCTGGAAGCACTGGGCATCAAGGTGGTGGCGCTGGAGCCCAAGACCTACAAGGACGTACAGCGTGTGCTAACCAAACTCGGCCAGTTGCTGCAGGTGGCGGACGCGGCGCGTATCTGGCGCAACATCGACGCTGCAGTGTCGGCCGCGGCCCAGTCGCTGCCGGCCAGGGTGAAAAACACCCGCGTCTACTTCGAGGTGAATTCCGCACCGTACGCGGCCGGCAGCACCTCCTTCATTGGCGAAACCATGGCCCGGCTCGGCGTGCAGAACATCGTGCCGCCCGCGCTCGGCCCGTTTCCCAAGCTGAACCCGGAATTCGTCGTCCGCGCCAACCCGGACCTGATCATGGTCGGCGACCGCAACGCACTGGGGCTGGAGCAGCGCCCCGGCTGGGCCGGTATCCGTGCGATCCGCGAAAAGCGCATCTGCGTCTTCACCACCGCGCAGTCGGACACCCTGGTGCGCCCCGGCCCGCGCATGGCCGAAGCCGCGCGCACCATGGCGGCCTGCCTGCAGGACAAAGCACCGTGAGAGCACGGCGCGCTGGGCTGCTGACGCTGGGCTTGCTGCTGCTGGCCCTGACTCTGCTGGCGGTCGGCGCCAGCATTGGCAGCACCGGTTTCGAAGGCCTGCTGGCTGCGCGCCACGATGCGGTAGCGCTGCAGATCCTGCTGGACATCCGCCTGCCGCGTACCCTCGGCGCCTGGCTGGCGGGGGCCTTGCTGGGCCTGGCCGGCGCAGTGGCGCAAGGTCTGTTCCGTAACCCGCTGGCCGACCCGTATCTGCTGGGCAGCGCGTCGGGCGCTTCGCTGGCGATGGCTTTGGCGCTGGTGCTTTTGGGCGTATCGCCATTCGCCACCGCCTGGCTGGTGCGCGTGGGACTTACCGGTGCCGCCTTTGCCGGCGCGGTGGGCGGCGTGCTGTTGACTTTGCTGCTGGCGAACGGCGTGCAGCACACGCTGCGCCTGCTGCTGGCCGGCGTCATCGTCGGCGTGGTGCTGGGTGCGGCCAAGGATCTGGTGACGTTGGCCTCGCCCGACATCCTTAGCGCGATGCAGGGCTTCAACCTGGGCAGCACCAGCTTTGTCGGCTGGACCGCCTGTGCGCTGATGGCGGGTGTCTGGCTGCTCTGCATTACCGTGGCCTGGGCGCTAGGCCATGTGCTTGACGGCCTGACTCTCGGCGAAGCCACGGCCCAAAGCCTGGGCCTGCCGCTGCCGCGCATGCGTGCCATCTTGATCCTGGTGCTGGCCCTGGCCACCGGCACGGCCGTGGCGCAGACCGGCATGATCGCCTTCGTCGGCCTGGCCGCGCCGCATTTGGCGCGCTCGCTGGTCAAGACCACGCACAGCCGGCTGATCGTCCTGTCCAGCCTGGCCGGCGGTGTGCTGCTGATGGCGGCCGACATTCTGGCGCGCTGGCTGCTGGCGCCGCAGGAGCTGCCGGTGGGCGTGCTGACCGCGGTGCTTGGCGGCAGCTACCTGCTGTGGCGCATGCACAAGCGCAGCGGAGGTTTGCTATGACAAACATAGCGCTCCGCGCAGATGGAGTATGCGCCAGCCTGTCAAAAGCCCCGATATTGCACGGCATAGACGCCGCCTTCGGCACCGGCCGCTGGACCAGCATCGTTGGCCCGAACGGTGCCGGTAAATCAACGCTGCTGAAGGTGCTGGCCGGCCTGCTGCCATTCACCGGCGGCGTCGAATTGCTGGGCCGGCCATTGGCTTCGTTCCCCGGTCGGCAGCGCGCGCAAACCCTGGCCTGGCTAGGGCAGGGCGAGGCTAGCGCCGACGACCTGACAGTGTGGGACGTGGCGATGCTCGGCCGCCTGCCGCACCGCGCCTGGCTGGCCGCGCCGACCGCGGCCGACCACGCGGCGGTGGAGCAGGCATTGCGTTCCACCCAAGCCTGGGACTGGCGCGAACGGGCTCTCGGCCAGCTGTCCGGCGGCGAGCGCCAGCGCGTGCTGCTGGCGCGGGCGCTGGCGGTGCAGGCGCCGGTGCTGCTGATGGACGAGCCGCTGGCGAATCTGGACCCTCCGCACCAGACCGACTGGCTGCTGCTGGTGCGCGACCTGGTAGCCCGGGGCCACACCGTGGTCAGCGTGCTGCACGAGGTGTCAATCGCGCTGCAGGCCAACGACATGCTGGTGCTGGCCGGCGGCCGGGTGCAGCATGCCGGGCTGTGCGATGACCCGGCTACGCATCGCGCGTTGGAGCAGGTGTTTGACCAACGCATCACGATCCAGCGCCTATCTGATCAATGGATTGCGCTACCAAAAATATGAACGACCAGGCCTTCAGCGCGCCCGAGCGCAACGCCGTCTACCGCGCGATCTTCGAGCGCCGCGACATGCGGCATTTCAACGGCGGGGAAGTCGAGCCCGATCTGCTGCGGCGCCTGCTGCTGGCCGCGCACCACGGCCCCAGCGTCGGCTTCATGCAGCCTTGGCGCTTCATCCGCATCACGCAATTGGCGCAGCGCCAGCAGCTGCACAGTGTGGTCGAGGCTGAGCGCATGCTGACGGCCGAAGCACTGGGCGAGCGGCAGGACGACTTCATGCGCCTGAAGGTGCAAGGCCTGCTGGACGCGGCCGAGGTGCTGGCCGTGGTGCTGCCCGATGGGCGCGAAAAGCATATCTTCGGCCGCCGTACTCTGCCGCAGATGGACCTGGCATCTGCCTCGTGCGCGATCCAGAACCTGTGGCTGGCAGCCCGTGCCGAAGGCTTAGGGATGGGCTGGGTCTCGCTGTTCGATCCGCAGGTGGTGGCGGAGGTGCTGGGCCTGCCGCCCGGCGCCGAGGTCATCGGCCTGCTGTGCCTAGGCCCGGTGGCGCAGTTCTACGACCGCCCCATGCTGGAGCAGGAGCAATGGGCGCGCCGCACTGCCTTGGCCGAGCTGGTGTTCGACGACCAGTGGGGCCAGGCATCGACTTTATTTGCTGATTGAAAATACGTCCACCATGCTGATCCGCACCTACCAAGAATCCGATGAAGCCGCCGTTGTCGCTCTCTGGCAAGCCTGCGGCCTGACCCGCCCCTGGAACGACCCGCACAAGGACATCGCGCGCAAGCTACTGGTGCAGCGCGAGCTGTTCCTGGTCGGCGAGGTCGACGGTCAGCTGGTCGCCACCGCCATGGCCGGCTACGACGGCCACCGCGGCTGGGTCAATTACCTGGCGGTGCAGCCCGACCAACGCGGCCAGGGCCATGGCGCGGCGCTGATGGCCTACATCGAACAACTGCTGCTGGCCCTGGGCTGCCCCAAGCTGAACCTGCAGGTGCGCTCCAGCAACTCCGCGGTGCTGGATTTCTACCGGCATCTGGGTTACGCGCAGGACGAGGCCGTGAGCCTGGGCAAGCGGCTGATCCCCGACGGGCCGGCCGCTTGAACTGGGCCGTCGCTGCCGCGGCGCTGCTGCTGGCGCTGGCCGTGGATGTCTGGCTGGGCGAGCCGCGTGCCCGCTGGCACCCGGTGGTGTGGATCGGCAACTACCTGGGCTGGATCGGCCTGCGCATTGCGCCCGCGCAGGCGGCCCGCGACCCGGATTTCAAGGCTTTTGTGCTGGGCGCGCTCGCGTGGTCTGCGGGTGCAGCTATGGTTTGTGTAGCGGCATGGGGGCTGCAGCATGCGTTGCTGCAGTTGCCTGCGCTACTGGCCGCGGTGCTGCTGGGCCTGGCGCTGAAGCCGTTGTTAGCCTGGGCCATGCTCAAGAACGAAGTGCAGGCGGTCGAAGCGGCGTTGGGTGAATCCTTGGACGCCGGCCGCCAGCGGCTGGCCTGGCTGGTCAGCCGTGATGTGGCCGCGCTGACCGAGGGCCAGGTGCGTGAAAGCGCCATCGAGTCGCTGGCCGAGAACCTGAACGATTCGGTCGTGGCCCCCATTTTCTGGTTCGTGCTGTTCGGCCTGCCAGGTGCTGCGCTGTACCGCTTTGCGAACACCGCCGACGCGATGTGGGGCTACCGCGGCGTGCGCAACGGCCAGGTCTGGGAATGGGCTGGCAAATGGGCCGCCTGGGCCGACGATGTGCTGTCGTGGTTACCCGCGCGCATCACCGCCGTGCTGCTGCTGGCCGTGGCCGGCAGTGGGCGCCGTAAACGTATTAAGGCACTGCTGCGCGAGGCCCGTTTGACGCCCTCGCCGAACAGCGGCTGGCCGATGGCGGCCATGGCCCTGGTGCTGAATGTGCGGCTCGGCAAGCCCGGCGTCTACACCTTGAACCGCGATGGTCGCGTGCCCGAGGCCGTGGATACCGCACAGGCCATACGTTATGCAAGAAATACGCTGCTGGCGCTTATTCTTGCCGCGCTGGTAGCTCTGGTTTAAATAGCAAGATGATGCACATACCTGTCCACGGTGGGCCGGACGCGCTGGGCGTGCCGCGGTTCGACTTCTCCACCAACAGCAATGCCTGCGGCCCGTGCCCGCATGCGCTGGCGGCCGTGCAGCAGGCCGACGCCACACGCTACCCCGACCCGCAGTACACCGCTTTGAAAGAGCAATTGGCAGCCTTCCACGGCGTGGCCGCGCAGCGCATCGTGCTGGCGGCCAGCGCCAGCGAGTTCATCCACCGCATCAGCGCTGCGCACCAACGCCAGCGCGTGTACCTGCCGCAGCACCATTACGGCGACTACCTGCAGGCCGCGCAGGCCTGGGGCCTGGTCCCCGCCGAGGCAGAGCATACCCAGCTGCTGTGGGCTTGCGAGCCGTCCAGCCCCTTGGGCCAGGCCCATCCCGGTTTGCCGGTGTTGGTGGACGGCTTGCGGACCGACCAGCAACTGGTGCTGGACTGCGCCTACGCGCCGCTGCGACTGGAGGGCAGGGCGAGTCTGGATGCCGCGCAGACCGATCACGTTTGGCAGATGTGGACGCCGAACAAGGCCCTGGGGCTGACCGGCATCCGCGCTGCCTACACGATAGCGCCACTGGGTGCCGACACCGCGGCGCTGCAGGCGCTGTGCCCGTCATGGCCGGTCGGCGCGCACGGCGTGGCGCTGTTGCAGGCCTGGTGCGCATCGGCCAGCCAGCAGTGGCTGGCGCAGAGCCTGGTGAGGTTGCTTGAATGGAAGGCGCGGCAGCTCGCTTTGTGCGAAACCCTGGGCTGGGAATGCCTGCCCAGTGACGCGAATTTCTTCTGCGCCCGGCCCGGCGGAGACGACTTGCCGCTGCGCCTGCAGCACCTGCGCGCCCGCGGTATCAAGCTGCGCGATGCTGCGTCTTTCGGCCTGCCAGGCTATGTGCGCCTGGGTGTGTTGCCGCCTTTTGCGCAGGATGTGCTGGCTTCGGCGGGCTAGGCGGGCGAGGCCTCTTTCAGCGCCTTGGGCGCTTTGTCCGTAGTATCTTTGCATTCGGGTCTTGCTCCGTTTTGCAACGGCGGTTTGTCCTACCTGCGCAGAAAGCTTTGCTGCCAACATGGTGGCACAACTACTGAAAGACCTATGACCGATCCTAGAAACGTTGCGCACGACAAGAAAGTGCAGCAAGAGAAGAAGCACCGCGGAGAAGAGCTGGCGCCCGGCGCAGACCAGACGCCCCAGCCCGGCAAGAAGACACACATGGAACACCATGCATCCGACACGCCCAAGGTTCCTGACGAGGCTGGGCCGGTGCCAACGGAAGAGAAGCCGCTGGACTGATCTACCGCTCTGGAAGGCGAGTTGGCCGCGCCGCAGGCACAGCTGCTGGCAGAAAGGGTTAGGCCTCGGGTTCGTTGCAAACCAGTTCGATGTTGTGCCCGTCGCCTTTCTTTTGGGTACTTTTCTTTGGCGAAGCAAAGAAGAAGTACCTCGCCCGCCGGGGCGAACTCCCGGCCGGGGATGCGGGCAGTACCAACCCAATCCAAAAGTTCAAGTCAAATCGACTGCTAGCGCAGGTGATACCAGCGCAAGCAGCTGCGATTTTTATAGCAAATTAATCCAGGCTATTCAAATCTGCACCACCAACCCCGTGCGGGCCGCCTCGGCAATCGCTTCCGTCACCCGCAGGTTCTGCACCCCATCACGGGTGCTGACCAGCGGTTGCGCCTTGCCTTCGATCACGTCGGCGAAGTGGTTGATCTGGTGCTTGAGCGGGTCGTCGCGCACCATGCCGACGACTCCTACTTCAAACTCTTTCCACCACGAACGGTCTTCCGACCGCGGGTAGGTCTTCAGTCGCATGGTGGGCACAGACAGGCTGCCGTGGGTGCCGGCGATGACGTAACAGTCTTCGTCGGTGTAGGTGGCATAGGCCTTGTTCTCCTGGCTGGTTTGTTCCCAGCTGCGCGCGCAGGCGGCGGTGTCGGACAGCATGAAACTGCCGAGCACGCCATTCGCAAAGCGCAAGTTGACGGCCACCGTGTCCTCCACCGCAAAGCCGCGGGTGGCGTTGCTGGCGAACGCCTGTACCGCGGTGATTTCGCCGCACAGCATGCGCAGGTTGTGCACCTCGTGGACCATGTTCAGCAGGATGGGGCCGCCACCGGTCTGGGCGCGCCAGGGGCCGTCGGCAAAGTACTGGTCGGGCTTGAAAAACTGCGCACTGCCCATCACCGTGACCAGTTGGCCGAGCCGGCCTGAATCCACGACTTCCTTGGCCTTAGCCATGATCGGACTGTGCGCGCGGTGGTGGCCGACCAGCAGCTTGGCGCAGGTTTCCTCCACCGCTTTCAGCAGCTGCTCGCCCTCGGCTAGGGTGTGTGCCACGGGTTTTTCTAGCAGCACCGGCAGGCCGGCGGCGATGCACTGCAGGGCTTGCGGCACGTGCAGATGGTTGGGGGTGGCCAGGATGATGCCGTCGGATTTGGCTGCCGCGAGCAGCGCGTCCAGCGAGGTGTACAACGGCACGCCGGCTTGGGCCGCAATAGCTGCCGCACCAGGGGAGGGGTCGACGATGGCCGAGAGGCTGCAGCGGCGGCTGCGGGCCAGCACTTCGATGTGGGCCAGGCCGATGTAGCCCGCGCCGGCAACGGCAATTTTTAGCGGTGTCATGGTGTCTCTTTATTTGAATGGCTCACCCCCAGGCTCCAGTGCTGCGCACTTTTCGCCAACCCCCTTGCAGGGGGCAACAGCAGCGGCCTGGCAAAGCCAGTTCCGCGCTGTTTCTGGACGGTGTGCTACCAGCAACGTGGGGTGAAGCTGTTGATGCTGCGATATCGTACTCATCGCTGTTTGGTTTGTAATTGGCAAAGAAGATGATTCACAATTAGCCAATGGTGAACAATAAAGGGTGAAGCCGTCGTGGTGAATACGCAATGGGAACTGATCGACCTGCGGGTGTTCTGCTGCGTGGCCCGGCGCAGCAGTTTCAACGCGGCCGCAGTCGAGCTGGGGATATCTCCCGCCTACGTGAGCAAGCGGGTGGCCGGGCTAGAGAAGGCCTTGGGCCTGGCGCTGTTCCACCGCACCACGCGCCGGGTGTCGATCACCGACGAGGGCGAGACAGCGCTGCTCTGGGCGCGCAAGGTACTGGACACGGCCGACAGCCTGACGCAAGAGGTTGGGCGTACCCGGGCCACGCCGTCGGGCACGCTGCGCATCAGCACCAGCCTGCGCCTGGGCCGCAACCACGTGGGCCACATCCTGGCGCGGCTCAAGCTGCAGTACCCGGAGCTGGACATCTGGCTGGAGCTGGTAGACCGGCGCGTCGACGTGCTGGGCGAGGGCTTCGACATCGACATCCGCGTCGGCGATATCAGTGAGCCTTATCTGGTGGCCCATCCGGTCGCCCGCAGCGTGCGCGTGCTGTGTGCGGCGCCCGCCTATCTGGCACGGCGCGGCACGCCCAAAACCCTGTCCGACCTGGCCCAGCACGACTGCCTGCTGTTCCGCGACCGCGACCAGGCCTACGGCGTGTGGCGGCTGGAGGGGCCGCAGGGCGTGGAGTCCGTCAAGGTGACCAGCACCCTGGGCTCGAACCACAGCGACGCAGTGCACAACTGGGCGGTCGACGGCCACGGCATCGTGCTGCTGTCCAGTTGGGACGTTGCCGCCCGTCTCAAAGACGGCAGCATGCAGCGTGTGTTACCCGCCTACCACCAGCAGGCGAATGTATGGGCTGTGACGGCCACGCGCTTGGGTAATTCGGCCAAGCTGAAGGTCTGCGTGGATTTTCTGGTGCAGGAGCTGACGGGGGGGGCTTTTGCGCTGGATACGGTGGTGGAGTGAGCGGGGCTGACGGGGCGACTTGGTCTGTTTGTTGGAGGTAGTCGCTTATCAGCCCTGAGCGGACTTTCGAGATGTGAGAAAGGCGCCGAGTTAAGCAGTTAACGGTGGGTGCGAGCTTTTACACTTCCGAATACCGACTTTTCCACAATACCAAGACATAAGTATAAAAACTGCGGCCAACGGTACCGTGGTCGTCAGAATGTTAAGCACTGGGATATGCAGCCAAATAATCATGAAAGCCGCATAAACAGGTATTGCTATCAACCCAGTCACACCAAATAAAAGTGCAAGGGCTGTAAGCAGTAGCGCCACGGAGCGATGGATAAACTTGGCAGTCATGGCGCAATGTAGCAGTTGCCCGCTTGCAGTTCAGTACACCGCGCGCGATGCCCCATTAGTACAGCCGGATCGCCATGTCGAAGTGCCAGCTCCGGCGGATCTCGATCACGTCGAATTCGCGGGCCAGGGCGGGTTGGAACGCCGGGTAGCTTGCCTGGCTTTGTATGACGTTGCGTATCGCTTCGTCGAGGGCCGCCACGCCGCTGGAGCGCACGAAGCTCACCGACTCCACCGAGCCATCGCTGCGCACGGCCACCATCACCAGGGGATCGGTGTGCGGCTGCTTGGCGGCTTCGCGGATGGCGTCAAAGGTCATGTTGAGCTCGATCTTCCTGCTCCAGGCTTCGGCGTAGCGAACGAGTTCTTCATTGGTATCGCTACGCCCGAAGATCCGGCCGCGGCGTGCGCTGTTCCACGATGAGGGCAGCGTGGGGGAGGGGCGTGCCGCAGCCGTGGCGGCTCGCCGATCCGCCTCCTCGTTCAGCTGCCGTCCTATGGCCTTTAACCGTTCTTCGCGTTGCTCCGTCGCCGCCCGCACAGCCTCTAGCCGCGCAGCTTCGGCCCGTGCCGCTTCTTGGCGGCCAGCGTCTTGCCGTGCCGCCTCTTGCTGCGCTGCCGCCTGCTTTGCGGCGTCCAGGCGTTCGGCTTCCTGCCGTCCTGCCTCTTGCCGTGCCGCTGCCTGTGCCTGTGCCTGTGCCTGTGCCTGTGCCTGTGCCTGTGCCGCCGCTTCCTGGCGTTCGGCTTCCTGACGCGCAGCGCTAGCACGCGCTGCTTCCTGGCGTGCGGCGTCTACCCGCGCTGCCGCTTGGCGGGCGGCATCCTGCTGCGCTGCGGCTTGTCGTGCCGCTTCCTGCCGTGCCTCTTCCTGCTTCGCCGCGGCTTGCCGGGTGGCCTCCTGGCGTTCGGCTTCCAAACGGGCGGCTTCAGTGCGTGCGGCCTGCTGGCGGGCGGCGTCCTGGCGTGCAAGCTCTTCGCGGGCCGCCTGGGCCCGTGCGGCTTCTTGTTTGGTGGTCTCCTGGCGGGCCGCCTCTTGCCGTGCCGCCTCTTGCCGTGCCGCCAATTGCTTCGCAGCTTCCTGGCGTTCGGCTTCCTGTCGCGTGGCTTCGGCCCGCGCCGCTTCTTGGCGGGCGGTGTTTTGGCGCAAGGCTTCCTGGCGCTCAGCCTCCAAGCGCGCCGCCTTGGCGGCTTCCTGCTTATCGGCTTCCAGCCGGGCTGCCTGGGCCCGAAAGGCTTCTTGCCGAGCTGCTTCTTGTTTAGCCGTTTCTACCCGTGCCGCCTCCTGGCGCGCGGCGTCTTGCCGCACCGCTTCCTGTTTGGCTGCCGCCTGCTTTGCGGCATCCTGGCGCTCGGCTTCTTGCCGCGCAGCCTCGGCCCGTGCTGCCTCCTGGCGGCTGGCCTCGGCCCGTACCGCTGTCTGGCGAGCGGCCTCCTGCTGGGCTGCGTCTTGCCGCGCTGTCAGCAGGCGGGTGGCTTCCTGGCGTTCGATTTCCAAGCGCACTGCATCGGCACGGGCTGCTTCTTGGCGAACCGCCTCTTGCTTTAACGTTTCCAGCCGCGCTGCTTCGACCAGGCTCGCTTCCTGGCGTGCGGCGTCCTGCTGAGTGGCTTCTTGCCGGGCGGCGAGTTGCCGCGTGGCCTCCTGGTGTTCAGTCTCCAAACGTGCGGCTTCGGCACGTGCGGCATCCTTCCGCACCGCCTCCAGTCTGGCCGCCTCGACCAAGGCCGCCCCCTGGCGGTCGGCCTCGATGCGCGCCGACTTGGCGGCTTCCTGTCGATCCGCTTCCCGCTGGGTCGCCTGTGCCCGCAAGGCTTCCGCCGCCGCTTGCCGCTCAGCGTCCAATCTTGCTGCCTCGATCCGCTTCGCTTTTTGTTCGGCGGTCTTCAGCCTAGCCGCCTCTTCACGTTCGGCTTGGCGCTGCTCGGCCTCGGTAGGGGGGGCCGGCACTACGGGTGTGGGGGGCGCTATCCAGGTCATTCCATCGGGTGGGTTCGATGCTGTAGCCGCAGGCTCGGAGTCCTGTGGCGGCGCGGTCTCCCCGGGCGGATCGGCACGCAATGGCGTTCCCGTCGGGGCCACAGCCGCCGTGGATGGCGCCGGCTTCGGGCCACCGGACGCAGCTGGACCCTGCGTTGCGTTCTGCGATGGCTCGGCGGTCACGGCCGGCGCCGGTTCCAGCACAACGCGCAGTTCCGGCACCTCGCCGCGTCGTTCTTGCCAGGGGAAGCCGAAGCCCGGAACCCCGATCTCGTCGCCACCCAACGTTAGGCTCAACAGCAGCGCGTGGAACAGCAGAGAGAACACAAAACCCAGCGACAGCCGCTTGCGCGCAGGGAGCATGCGCTGGCTCAGCCATGGGCTATCGGTTGGAACTGGTATGGCTTCGGTTGACACGTGCGGGGTGGCCCGGCAGCCGTACGCAGACTGCCGGGGAATATGGTTCAGCTACGAATGTAGCCGCTGCCGGGGACTGCGGGACTTTGCTAGCCCGTTGCCTCGATCACATGCGCCTGGATTTTGCCGGCCACAGCGTCTACGCCATGGCGGTTGGCGATCGCTTCGTGTAGCGCGGTCCGTGGCTAGCTGCAGCAGACTGGCGTCGCGGGCCTCGATTTCGCTGCGCAGCGGCGTTCCCTGGCAATAGGCGGTGGCGACGTCGCGTGCCGAGGGCGCATGGCTCAGGTTCTGGCGTGTCTCGATGGCGATGTCGCCGAACCCTGCACGGCCAAGGTCGGCGCGTATCAGAGCGACATCGTGGTAGCCATGCGGCGTGCGGGACAGGAAGCGCGGCGGGTCGTGCGGAAACGCCGTGGCTACGGCCTGGGTGACGTCGTCGGCAAAGGCGTTCTCTTCGATGCGGTCCCAGACACTGAAGACAAAGCGCCCACCGGGCCGCAGCACGCGCCGCGCCTCGGTGTCAACGACGTACTGCGGCATTGGACCCGACGAGCCATCGCACAGGCTTGCTCTTAAATTAAGAGTGGCCAGCGCATATGGAATGTGCGCTAGAGGCCGATTTAATCCCTGCGTCGCTCAGCTTTTGACGTTACATGCCGCTGAGGCCGGGGCTGCTGGTGCCGCTGCATCGCCGCCGACCAGCAAGGGCGTGAGCTGCGGCGCCAGCACCTTCAGTAGCTGCACCGGCAGGGCGCTGGTGAAGTCGTAGCCGGCGGCCTGGGCGCCGGGCACGTAGGCAATGATGGTGCCGAAGAAGCGCTCGTCGATGTTGAAGACAAAGGTGGCGGACCGGTTCACCACGCGCGACTGCAGCTGCTTGCCGCCGGCGCCATAGGTGTCGAAGCGCTGGTCGCCTGTGCCGGTTTTGCCGCCTACCGGGAAGCTGCTGCCGTCGGGCCGCAGGAACGCATTTTTGACCCGCACCGCCGTGCCTTCGTCCACCACCCGGCGCACTGCGCCGAGCGCGGCTTGGGCGACTTCGGGGGACAGCACCTGTTCGGCCTTGCCGGCCTTGTACTGCAGCCGGGTCTCATACGGCGTGGCGGCGGCGAAGTGCAGCGACTCGATGCGGGTATTCGGCTTGCGCAGGCCGCCGTTGACCAGGATACCCATCATCTCCGCCAGCGCAGCCGGGCGGTCGGCCGATGCGCCGAGCGCCGTGGCGTAAGAGGGCACCAGCGTTTCAAACGGGTAGCCCATTTGCGCCCACTGGCGGTGGATTTCCAGAAAGCCCTCGCCCTCCAGCAGACCGAGGATGCGCTTGTCTTGTGCTTGCTTGCGGTGGGTGGAGAACAGCCAGGCATAGACAGTCTGGCGCTCGGCCACGCTGGCCTCCATCACCTGCGTCTGGCTGGCGCCCGGGTGCTGGCGTAGGTAGCCGACCAGCCAGAGTTCCAGCGGGTGCACGCTGGCTAGGTAGCCGCGATCGGCCAGCGACATCTGGTCGGGCGCATACTGGGCGTAGAGCTTGGCTAGCCGCGGCTCGGTCGGGTCCAGGCCGTCGGGCAGGTGGTCGGTGACGAAGGCCGAGAACTGCTCCAGCGAGGCTTCGGGCGCAATCGTGCGGTAGATGGCGGCCAGCCGCGAGGCGGTGGGGCGCACGCTGCCCAGCAGCGCGTCCTCGGCCTGCTCGGCGGTCTTGCCCTGGTACTTGACCAGGAAGCGGCGCATGAAGACCTGGCCTTCGTGGTCGGCAAAGCGGGTCAGGTAGGCGGCGCGGCGCGGGTCGTCGGCATCCTGCAGCAGCTTGGCCGACGAGCCAGGCGTGAGGAACATGTAGTGGTGCACGATGTCGCGCATCAGGCGGATGAACACCAGGTTCACCGAATTGCGCAAGCCATTGCGCAGCGACATCACCCGTGCGTTGTCATCGCGGTTGAAGTTGTCGAAGTGGTGCAGGCCACCGCCGGTCATGAAGCCTTCGGCGTTGTTGGCCGAGTACTGGCGCTCCAGCGCCGCGTCCAGCATCTTGGACAGGCTGCGGTCCTGGGTGCTGGCCAGGTAGTCGGCGGCCCAGCGGGTCAGCACGTCTTGCCGGTCTACGCTGAGCGCGCGCAGCTCCTTGGCGTCCTGGGTGGACAGGCGCTGGTGCAGCTTGTCCATGATGTCGAGGTAGGTGATCAGGGTGCGCAGCTTGGCGGTGGAGCCGAGGTCCAGCTTAGTGCCTTCGTTGATGTTCAGCGGCTGGTCGTAGTTGTCGGTCTGCACGCGCAGCAGGTTGGCGTCGGCGCCGCGCTCGTAGAGGGTGAAGCTGTACACCACTTTGGCCGGATCGCCGCGGTCCAGCAGCTGCTTGGCGTTCAGCCCTGCGGCCTTGGCGCTTTCGGGTTCGCGCAGGTCGCGCAGCAGCTGGGTCACGGCGGCTTGCACTGGCGCGTCCAGGGTGCTGGCGGCGCTCAGGTCCAGCCGGTCCAGGTCGTAGAGGCGGTTGTTGCCGAGCACGCTGGACAGGTGGGTGCGCACCGCGTTGGCAGCTTTTTGGGTGACGAAGGACACGGCTTCGGTCGGCACCTTCTGGGCGCGCCGGTGCAGCTTGGCCTGCAATGCCGCATCGCGCAGCGCGGGGCTGATTACGCCGGCGCTGCCCAGCAGGCGCAGGTGGCTGTTGGTCAGCTGGTCCAGCTCGGCCTCGTCGGCGTCGAAGTAGTAGGACGGCCGCCGCTGCGATATCAGCAGGCTCAGCGCCTGCTTGTACAGCTGGGCCTGCTCAGCCATCGGGGCCTCGGGCTCGGTCACGGTTTTCAGCAGGCGGTTGACCTGCTGGAAGTCTTGCCCGTACCAGACCCACAGGCCGTCGCCCATGCCATGCACCTCGCCAAAGCCGGCCTTGGCCGACAGCGGCATGGTGTTCATATAGGCCAGCACGATCTGGCGCCGCACGGTGCTGGTGTCTTCGCCCTGCTGGTAGGCGCGCAGGGCGGCCGAGACCATTTGCCGCAGCTTGTCCTGGATGCTGGAGGTGCGGCCCTCGGACGAGTGGCGGTACTTTTCGATCTGGGTGGCCAGCGTGCTGCCGCCAGGCGTGCGCGCGGTGCCGGTGAGGCTGCTTTCGGCCTTGACCAGTACCGCATTGGCCAGCCGGTCCCATTCGACCGCCGGGTTGCGCTTGGGCTGGTCCGGGTCGAGCAGCTCGCGGTTCTCGATGAACAGCAGGCTGTCGACCAGGATGGGCGCGATGTCGTCAAAGCGCTCGAACACCCGCTGCGGATAGCACTCCTGGAACAGCGGCGTGTTGTGCCGGTCCAGCACGCGCAGGCCGCCCTGGGTTTTCTCGGCATAGGGGGCGTAGTAGCCGTCGTCCACGATGGTGGCCATGGTGGGGGAGATGCGCGCCTGCTGGGCGATCTCGAAGTCGCGGGCCTGGAGTTTCTTCAGGTAGGCCGGCAGCTGCGCGTAGCCGAGCCGGTCGTCATAGGGTGCGCTTTGCGGAAAGCGGATCGACGGGCTGGGGCCGGTGCCCACCTCAAAAGTCGCCTTGCGGGCCAGGTCGGCAAAAAACCGGGCCTGGTGGGCCGATGTACGCATTTCCTGCGCGACCAGCATCCCGGCCGCCACCAGCAACGCCAGCAGCACAACGGCGGCTATATACCGAACTCTAATCACCCCTGAAACCCATTTCTGCCGCATACGCACCACCCACCCCCATTTATTCACTTGGTAGCAAGCCTATCCTGAGTTTGTGTGAAAACCGCCCAGCTGCCGTGTGGGACCGAACTACTTCGATGGGCTGTTGTTAAATAGCCATGCACAGGGCAGAAAAAGGCCAGCCCGCAGCTAGTTGATGCTATTGAATTGGAAGCGCCTTGCGCAGGTGGAATATGCGCTGCAGCCTTGTTTGGCTTATTTTTTTATGGCGTCCAGCCCAGCAGCGCATGCAAGGCCCAGAGCAGCAGACTGATGGACAGAAAGGAGGCCACCGTGGTCACCAGCAGGGCGGCGGCGGTCAGGCCTTCGAGGTGGTATTTTTGCGCCACCACCGGGTAGATGCTGAGCATGGGCACGCTGGCAAACACGACTGCCGCCACGCGCAGCGCGGGGTCTATGGGCGGCAGCAGCAACAGCACGGCCAACACCGCCAGCGGGTGCAGTACCAGCTTGCCCAAGCCGATGGTCGCCATGTCCCGCCGCACGCCGGACAGCTGCAAGCCAACCAGGGTGCCACCAATCACAAACAAAGAGATAGGGCTGGCGGCGGTGGCCATGATCTGCACCGTGCGGGCCAGCACCTCGGGCAGCTGCAGGCCCAGCAGTGCGAAGCAAAAGCCGGCCACGATGGCCGCGATCATCGGATTCTTCAGCAGGCCTTTGAAGGACTCGGCCAGCGCCTGGTGCCAGCGCTGGCCGGCACCGTGGGTGTTGTCGCCGCGGTCGGCCAGGGCCAGGGCCAGCGGCAGGATCAGCAGGTTCTCCACGACCATGCACAGCGCCAGCGCCACCCCCGCGGGCGGCCCGATCAGCTGCAGCGCGATGGGGTAGCCGATGAAGGCGCTGTTCGATGCCGACATGCCCAGGCCTTGCATGGCGGCCGCGGTCAGTGGTTGGCGGCGCACCCGGCGCACATAGGCGACGGCGCCCAACAGCACGGCCAGCGAACCCAGCGCGTAGGCCAGTAGGAAAGGCGCGTTCAGCACCTCGCCCAGCGAGCGTTGCGACAGCGCGCGGAAGATCAGCGCCGGTGTGCAGAAGTCGATGACAAAGCGGCCGAGCACACGCATCTCGGGCTTGGCGAACAGCCCGCAGCGGACGGCCAGATAGCCCGCGGCGATGATCAGGTAGATGGGGGTGGTGATTGCCAGTATCTGGAGCATCGTGGGGCCGTCTACTTGCCGTCTACTTGTCGTCTACGTACGGCGTGCTCAGTACTTCAGTGTGGCGACGGAACGCAAGACTTCGGGCGTGGTGGTGGGCAGGCCGAAGAACTCCAGGTAGGCCGGGATCTGCTCGAACAGCATGTCGGTACCCACCTGCACCCGACAGCCACGCGCCTGGGCGGCGGCCAGGAAGGCGGTGGTTTCGGCCTTCATCACCACTTCGCCGACGAAGGCGCTGGGGGCGATGCGGGATACGTCCATGGGCAGCGGGTCGCCGTCGTTCATGCCCATGGGCGTGGCGTTGACCACCAGGTCGCAGTCGGCCGGGTCGTTGGAGCCGGTTTCCACCACCAGCGCCGGGTAGTGTTGGCGCAGCCGGCTGGCCAGTCCTTCCATCGACGGCGTGTAGGCATCGAACAGGCGCAGCGTGCCCACGCCGGCGGCCGCCAGCGAGGCGGCAATCGCCGAGCCCACGCCGCCGCAGCCAACCACCACCGCGCGTATGCCTTTGAGCTGCAAGCCCTTGCGCTGCACGCCGCGCACAAAGCCTTCGCCGTCGAACATGTCGCCGACCAGCTTGCCGTCGGCATTGCGGCGCACCGCGTTGCAGGCGCCAGCGATCTGCGCGGTGGGCGAGACCTCGTCCAGCAGGCCGGTGGTCGTTACCTTGTGCGGCATGGTGATCAGCGCGCCGCGGATGTTGGCCAGGCTGAACACCGAGCGCAGAAAGGCTGGGTAGTCTTCGGCCTTGCAACCCATGGGCACGACCACGGCATCGATGCCGGCGTGGTCGAAGTAGGGGTTGTAAATCATCGGCGCCTTGAAGGCGTGGGTGGGGAAGCCGATGTGGGCGATGAGTTCGGTGTTGCCAGTAATCACGGCATGCTCCGTAGTGGATGGGTGGATTTTTGACGTAAAAAAGCCTGCTAGCGCATATTCAATAAGCGCTGGCAGCTATGAATTGTGTAGCTTATGCCTTGGCAGCTTGGGCGGCCGACACACCGGCACGCAGGCCCAGCAGGTAGCTGTCTACGCCAAAGCCGCAGATCTGGCCTTTGACGATTTCGGCGAACACCGACACATGGCGGAAGGCTTCGCGGGCGTGGATGTTGGACATGTGGATTTCCACCACCGGGCAGGTCAGGATGGCCAGCGCATCGCGGATGCCGTAGCTGTAGTGGGTCCAGGCGCCGGCGTTGATCAGCACCGCGTCCACACCGTCGGTGTAGGCCTGGTGGATGCGTTCGCACATATCGCCTTCGCCATTGGTCTGGTAGGCCTCGACCTCGGCGCCAAGCTCTTTGCCCAGCACCACCAGGCTGGCGTTGATCTCATCCAGCGTGATGGTGCCGTACTGCTTGGGGTCGCGTTTGCCAAACATGTTGTGGTTGATGCCGTGGAGCATGAGGATGCGCATGGAATTCCTTGACTAAATTACGGATTGACGGACCCCGGACCATGCACTCCACAGCCAAGGGCGATAGCCCCAGGCTGTGCCCTCCAGAGATACCGTGGAACCGGCTTTGCCGGGCCACTGGTATCGCCCCCTGCAAGGGGGTTGGCGGAAAGAGCTTGCGCTGGAGCCTGGGGGTGAGCTTACTTCCCAGCCTTGTCCAGCGCTTCCTGCAGGCCCTTCACAGTGTCCTGGCCGACGGTTACGCCGAACTTGGCAACCACGGGGCGCATTTTTTCACGCATTTTTTCCAGTTCGGCGGGGGGTAGTTCCGTCACTTGCATGCCACCCTTTTTCGCGGCTTCCAGAGCGGTGCTGGCCTGCAGACGGGCTTGCTGGCGCTGGTAGGCGGTGGATTCCACAGCCGCGTCAGAGAGAATTTTCTTTTCTGCCGGATTCAAGGTGTCCCAGAATTTCTTGCTGATCAGCACCGACTGGGGGTTGTATTGGTGGTTGGTCAAGGTGGCGTACTTTTGCACCTCGAATAACTTGTTGGACGCAATGACGGTCATCGGGTTTTCTTGGCCGTCGATGGCGCCTTGCTCCAGTGCGGCGTAGACCTCGCCAAAGGCAAGGGGGGTGGGGTTGGCACCCAGGGCTTTGACCCAGTCCACGTTGATAGGGGTGGGAATCACGCGCAACTTCAGGCCGGCGATGTCGTCCACTTTCGTGATAGGGCGCTTGTTGTTGGTAATGGTGCGGAAGCCCAGTTCCCAGTAGGTCAGACCGACCAGGCCCTTGGCCTCCAGCTTGGCGTGCATTTGCTTGCCGAAGGGGCCGTCGACCACGGCATCAGCCTGCTTGGAGCTGCTGAACATGAAGGGGAAGTCGAACACTCCAAATTCCTTGACCTGGCTGGCCAAAATGCCCGAGTTCATCGACGCCATCTCGATCGTGCCGCCTTGCAGGGCCGACACCACCGGACCGTCGCCACCCAGCACGCCGCCGGGGAACAGGTTGACCTTGATCTTGCCGCCCGATTTGGCCGCCACGATGTCGGCAAACTTGTGCATGCCCATCACCAGCGGATGGCCTTCGGGGTTGGCGGTGGTGAACTTGATGCTGCGCTCGCCAATGGCCTGGGCGGAAGCTGAGCCAAATGCAGCCACTGCTACAGCCGCGACGATGGTTTTGAGTACTAAACGTTTCATGACATGTCTCCTGAAAAAATCAATTTGCGGCTGCACGCTATGGAATGGCGACCGGTCGTGGCGTACCCAATCACGCCCGGCTGCTTTCAATGGATCGATGGATCAGTAGAACCAGCGAGCCGGCACCATGACCAGCTGGGGGAATGCCACCATGAGGAACATGATGAGGAACTGGGCGATCATGAAAGGAATCACGCCCTTGGTGACCTCGTCCATGCTGATCTTGCCCACGCCGGCCACCGCAT
>CAUPON010000007.1:0-193091 GCA_963513025.1 uncultured Albidiferax sp. | reverse complement strand
GACAAGAACTGCTGCAGCCGCACGCTCTTGGGCTGGGCCAGCACCTCGCGCGGCACGCCTTGCTCCTCGATGCAGCCCTTGTGCAGAAACACCAGGTGGTTGGCCACCTCGCGGGCAAAGCCCATCTCGTGGGTGACGACCACCATGGTCCGGCCTTCCTGGGCCAGGGTCTGCATCACCTTCAGCACCTCGGACACCAGCTCGGGGTCGAGCGCGCTGGTCGGTTCGTCGAACAGCATCACCTCAGGCTCGATGGCCAGCGCCCGGGCAATCGCCACCCGCTGCTGCTGGCCGCCGCTCATGTGGGCCGGGTAGCTGTCTTCCTTGCCCTGCAGGTCGACCAGCTTCAAATACTTGCGGGCGCGTTCAATCGCCTCGTCCTTGGACACACCCAGCACATGGATGGGGGCTTCGATGATGTTCTGCAGCACCGTCATATGCGCCCACAGGTTGAAATGCTGGAACACCATGGCCAGCTTGGTGCGCATGCGCTGCAACTGCTTGGCATCAGAAGCCACCAGCTCGCCATTCTTGTCGGCTACCAGTTTCAGCTCTTCGCCGGCGACGACGATGCGCCCGGCGTTCGGCTTCTCCAGCAGGTTCATGCAGCGCAAGAAGGTGCTCTTGCCCGAGCCCGAGCTGCCGATGATGCTGATCACGTCGCCGGCACGGGCTTCCAGCGACACGCCTTTGAGCACCTCGTTGGAGCCGAACTTCTTGTGGATGTCGATGGCCTGGAGTTTCAGGGGCTTGGTGGTCATAGCAAAGTCATTTCAAAAAATTCAGGCGCCCAGCAGGTTGCCGGTACGGAACGGTACGCTGCCCGCTATATTGGCCAGGTCGTCGCCAGGGGTGGCATAGCGCTCTGTGGTGCGGGCATACAGTACGCCGGGCACCTCGGCGCGCAGCGCGTGTACCGTGCCGCTCACCGGGTCGATTACCTCGGCCACTAGCTCACCCAGGGCCAGGCGGTCGCCGGGCTTGGCTGCAAATACCAGCACGCCGGGGACAGGGGATTTGACACACTGTGCGCCCGCCAAGGGCGTGGCCGCGCAGGCTAGTTCGGGCAAGGCCGGTACTTCGCCGCCGACCACAGCCAGATGCTGCAAATAGGCCAGGATAGCGCTGGCATCGGCCTTGGCGTAGGCATGGCTGACGTCTCCTTCGCCGCGCAATTCCACCGTGGTGCTGCAGCAGGCCTGGGGCAGGGCGATGCCCAGCTTGTCGGCCAGCTGCCACCACAGGCCCGACAGGGATTCGTCGAACGACAGGCCGCCCGAGTTCTTGGCCAGCAGTACGGCCTGGGCACCCAGCAGGCACGCCAGCGGCTCGAATGTAGGCCAGCAAGGCTCCTCGGTGTAGAGGTGCATCACGGCTTCGCAGTCGCAGTGCAAGTCCAGCACCACGTCGGCGTCGTAGGCTAGGCTGACCAGCTGCTTGCGCTGGCTGGCGAGCTCCGTGGCGGGCTCCCAGTCGCGCAGGTAGGCGGCCACGGCCTGGCGTACGGTGCGTACATTGGCTTCTGTATCGGCGCCCATTTTGTCCTGCACCTGCGGTAGCACGGCGGCGCAGAAGTCGGGGTAATGGCGGTTGAAGTTTTCCGAGGTGTTCAGATCGAACCGACCCATGGGCTTGTTGTCCACGCGCTGGGCCAGGCCGATGGGGTTGGCCATAGGCACCAGGATGATTTCGCCCCGGATCTGGCCCCGGGCCTCGGCCTGCTCGAGCAGGCGTCGCAGATGGTGGGCAGCCAGCATGCCGGGCAATTCTTCGGCATGCAGGCTGGCCTGGATATACACCTTAGGCCGGGCGCCGGCGGTGCCGAAGTGCAGGCTGGTAAGGATTTTCTGGCTGCCCAAGCTTTGGCTGCGCAGTACATGGTCGGTACGCTGCATAGGTTCAATCTGTGTCAATGTTTACGCGGAGCCAAATAGGCCAAGAAATGCCGCTCAGCCAGCCGGAACATGGCGATCAGCGCAAAGGTGCCAACCAGGTAGATCGCGGCGGCAAACAGATACGCCTCGAACGGCAAATAAAAGTCCGAATAGATGCGGCTGGCCGCCGCTGTCACATCCAGCAGCCCCGGCACCGCACTGGCCAGGCTGGTGCTTTGCAGCATCATCACCACCTCGTTGCTGTAGGCCGGCAGAGTGCGCCGCATGGCGCTGGGCAAGACCACCCGGGCCAGGATCTTGAAGCGGCCCATGCCAAACGACTGCGCGGCCTCGATCTCGCCCGCATTGGTCTCGCGGATCGCCCCGGCCAGCATCTCGGCGGTATAGCCGGCGGTGTTCAATGCAAACGCCAGCAGGGCACAGAAGAACGCATCCTTGAAGTACACCCAGGGCCACAGCGTGTCCCAGCGCGCCTGGATCCATTCCAACTGGGCCAGGCCGTAGTAAATCAAATACACCTGGATCAGCAGCGGCGTGCCGCGGATCACAAAGGTATAGGCACCCACCAGCCGGCGCAAAAAGGCGCTGTTACTGGTCAGCGCCAGCGCAAACAGCAGCGCCAGCACCGCACCAATGGCCACCGAGGCGCACAGCAGCCACAAGGTGGTCAGGATGCCTTCGCCGAACATCGCCAGGCTCTCGGCCCGGAATATGACTTCCCAGTTCACAGTGTGATCCTCTTGGTACCGAGGCTATAGCGCTCGTTGAGCTTGCGCAGCACCTGCAGCGACACCCAGGTGTAGACCAGGAACAGCCCGCCCGCAAACAGCAAGAAGGCAAACGGCGAACGGGTGGCCGCGCTGGCCTGCTTGGCCAGGTAGGTCATCTCCTGCAGGCCGATCAGGCTCACCAAGGCCGTGGCCTTGATCAGCACCAGCCAGTTATTGGTAAAGCCCGGCAGGGCATAGCGCACCATCTGCGGTGCGGTGATGCGCAGGAATGCCTGCTTGGGGCCCATGCCAAAGGCTGCCGCCGCTTCGAACTGCCCGCGCGGGATCGCCATGATGGCGCCGCGGAAAGTCTCGGTCATATAGGCACCGTAGATGAAGCCCAGGGTCAGCACCCCGGCGAAGAACGGGTTCAGGTCCAGCGTCGCCTCGCTGCCGGCCATTTCCAGCAGGGTATTCACACCAATCGTGCCGCCGTAAAACACCAGCAGCATCAAGACCAGATCGGGGATGCCGCGGATCACGGTGGTGTACAGCGTGGCGGGCACCACCAGCACTGGCCGGCCCGAGAGCTTGGCGGCGGCGCCCAGCAGGCCCAGCAGCACCGAGACCACCAGCGCGGCCAGGGAGACTCCGACTGTCAGGCCTGCGCCGTGAAGAATCGACCAGTAGTAATCAGACAAGGCAAAAGCTTCCGGAAGGAAAAGGACAAACAAAAGAACAAGCCGTGGTGGCCGCTACCGGCAATATACCGGTGCGCTCCAACCACGGCCTTGGGACTACAGCTTACTTGGTGCCGTAGACGTCCATTTTGAAGTATTTGTCGTTGATGGTCTTGTAGGTGCCGTTGGTACGGATGGTCTTGATGGCAGTGTTCAACTCATCCTTCAAGGCCTTGTCGCCCTTGCGGATGGCTACACCGGCACCGCCGCCAAAGTACTTGGGGATGTACAGCTCTGGGCCGACCGCCACGTAGTCCTTGCCTTCGGGCTTGCTCAGGAACCCACCGGTGACTTCGACGATGTCGGCCACGGTGCCGTCCAGGCGGCCGGACTTGATGTCCAGGTAGACCTGGTCTTGGGCTTCGTAAGGGGTGACGACCACGCCGACCTTCTTCAGTTCGCCGTTGGCGTATTTCTCTTGTGTGCTGCCCTTCAGCACGCCGATTTTCTTGCCCTTGAGGGATGCTGCATCGCTGAACTTGATGTCGTTCTTGATGATGATCTTGGAGGGGGTGTTGTAGTACTTGTCGGTGAAGTCCACCACCTTGAGGCGGTCTTCGGTGATCGACATCGAGCTGATGATGGCATCGTATTTCTTGGCTTGCAGGCCGGGGATCATGCTGTCCCAAACTTGTTCGACGAACACGCATTTGCGCTTGATTTGTTCGCACAGAGCGCTGGCGATGTCCACGTCAAAGCCTGTGGGCTTGCCGTCGGCGGTCTTGAAGGTGAAGGGCTCATAGGTCGGGTCGATGGCGACCTTGAGGTCTTTGCCTTGGGCCAGTGCCGCAACCGACAACGCGCTGAGTGCGAGAGTCAAAACGATTTTTTTCATCAATATTTCCTGTTAATCCTGTTATCACGGTGGTCAAAAAGAAGAGTAGCTGACCACCTTTGAGCCTTCAAATTCTAGGCTCCAAAGTGGTGCACTTTTGCTGGTGTTTGCCCTTAACGGCCACTAACAGCGTAACGCAAGTCCCATACCAGCGGCATACACGGTGTTTGTTTGCTGTAATGTCCGGGACTTTTCCCATTGTTTCCATTGTTCCTATTGCGAGCCCGATCCATGCTTTTGTCCGACCTGTCCGATTCCACGTTAAGCCAAGCTCTGCAGCACAAGCTGGACCAGAAGACCAAACCCCTGGGCGCGCTCGGCCGCCTGGAAGCCTTGGCTTTGCAGCTGGGCGAGATCCTGGGCAGCGAATCGCCTGAGCTGCAGCAGCCCCAACTGGTGGTGTTTGCCGGCGACCATGGCCTGGCTGCGCGCGGCGTGTCCGCCTATCCCAGCGATGTGACCTGGCAGATGGTGGAGAACTTTCTGGCCGGCGGCGCCTGCGTCAGCGTGCTGGCCCGCCAGCATGGCATTGACCTGACGGTTGTGGACTGCGGCGTGCGGCACGACTTTGAGCCACGGCCTGGTCTGCTGGACTACAAAATTGCCTACGGCACCGCCGATACCTTGGAGGGGCCGGCGATGGATGCGCTTGATTGCGAGCGGGCCATTGCCCAGGGCCGGGCAATCGTCAAAAGCTTGCCGGGCAATGCCCTGCTGATGGGCGAAATGGGCATTGGCAATACCTCCGCTGCGTCGCTATTGATGGCGCGCCTGACCGGGCTGGACATTGCCGACTGCACCGGCGTGGGTACTGGGCTGGACGATGCCGGCTTGCAGCGCAAGATCGCGGTGCTGACGCAGGTGCTGGAGCGCCATGCCGCCGTCAAAGACCCGTTGCACGCGATGGAGGTTTTTGGCGGCTTCGAGATGGCCACCATGCTGGGCGCCGTGCTGCAGGCCGCCCAAGAGAACCGGGTGGTGGTGGTCGATGGTTTCATCGCCAGCGCGGTGGTGCTGGTGGCGCATGCGCTGCAGCCGCTGGTGCTGCAACGTTGCGTATTTGCCCACAGCTCGGGCGAGCGCGGGCACGCCTTGATGCTGCACCATTTAGGGGCGCAGCCGCTGCTCGATCTGGGCCTGCGGTTGGGCGAGGGCTCGGGCGCTGCACTGGCTTGGCCGTTGCTGCAATCGGCCTGCCTGGTGCTGCGCGACATGGCGAGCTTTGCGTCGGCCGGCGTATCGCAGAGCGATGCAGCGTCCAGCTAAACCCGGTTGGTTGCAATGTGCTATCGAATAAATAGCTGTCAGCTCAGGTTATATATGCGCTGGGGGTCATTTTCGTGTATGAAATTTAATCTCCGCGCCACAAGGGTTTCCCTGCGGTAGGGCGTTCTTTTGCGGCACGCTTTTTTGTAAGCGGGCTGGTAGACTGGATTTACATTCTTTGCCTGCCGAGCCCATGAATAAGCCTAGTCCGTTGGCCGCTGTTGATCTGGATGCCGACTCGGCGGGCGCTTCGGCGGCCCCTTCGGAGCAAGACCCGATGCAGCAGCTGCTGCAGGTGGTGAACCGGAGCGACAACGCCTTCATCGTGGGCGGGCCCGATACCCGCATCGTGTACGCCAATGCTGGCTTCACCAGCATGTTTGGCTACAACCTGAACGAGGTGCAGGGCCGCACCGTCAGCGCCACCTTGTCCGGCCCGCACACCGATGTTCAGGTGGTGGAACGCATCAAGCGCGAGCTGCAGCAGCCCGGCGGCGGGCGGGCCGACGTCTTGCTCTATACCAAGTCCGGCCGGCCGCTGTGGGTGTCCATCGTGGCCAACCCCTTGTTTGACCATCAAGGCCGCTTCACTGGCGTGGTCGGTGTGCTGGCCGACATCACCCAGACCAAGATGCACGAGGTACTGCAGTACAAATTGCTGCATGCCATGGTGCAAGAGTTGCCTCTGCCCGAGCTGATGGAATTGGTGTGTCGCGAGGTCGAGCGTATCGCGCCCGAGGTGGCGGCTTCTATCTTGCAGGTGGATGCCGATGGCCGCCTGCATCCGCTGGCCGCGCCCAGCCTGCCCAAGCTGTATTCGGATGCGCTGGAGGGCGTGGCCATCGGTCCTGTGGTGGGTTCGTGCGGCACGGCGGCCTGGCGTGGCGAGCCGGTGGTGGTCACCGACATCGACACAGACCCGCTGTGGGCGCCGTACAAGCATTTGATACTGCCGCTGGGCTTTGTGGCCTGTTGGTCTAGCCCGATCATGGCCAGCGATGGCCGGGTGCTGGGCACGTTTGCCTTTTACTACCGCAGCCAGCGCGGCCCTGACGCTCTGCACCAGCGCCTGATCGATGTCAGCCTGCACCTGTGCGCGTTGGCGATGGAGCGCGAAGAGTCGCGTGCCCACATCCACCACCTGGCTTACTACGACACCCTGACCAGCCTGCCGAATCGCAAGATGCTGCGCACCCAGGCCGAGCGCGCGCTGGCCGACACCCGGCGCGCCCAGATGCCGCTGGCCGTGCTCTTCCTCAACATCGACCGCTTCAAGCAGGTCAACGATGCACAAGGCCACGGCGCGGGCGATGAGCTGCTGCGCGAGATCGCCCGCCGACTGGGTCTGGGCGTGGGCAGCCGAGACCTGGTGGCGCGCCAGGCCGGTGACGAGTTTGTGGTCGTGCTGCAGCAGTGCTCCAACGAGCAGGCCGCCACTGCCGCCGAACGCCTGTTGCTGGCGATTGCCGAGCCGGTAACGCTCGCTGGCGGCACCGTGTACCCAAATGCCAGCATCGGCGTCGCCGTATTCCCCGACGACGGGCTGGATTTCGATGCCCTGCTCAACCACGCCGACCAGGCCATGCACCAGGCCAAGCGCGATGGCCGGGGCTGCCTGCGCTTCTTCAACGACGACATGAACCGCATCACCCAGGAGCGGGTGGCGCTGGAGGACGCGCTGCGCAATGCCTTGCGCGATGGCGGCTTGCACCTGCATTACCAGCCCCAGGTCAGCGGCGCGGGCTGCCACAAGCTGTATGGCGTGGAAGCCCTGGCCCGTTGGACCCACCCGCGGCTGGGGCCGGTGTGGCCAGCCCAGTTCATTCCGCTTGCAGAGGAGTGCGGCCTGATCGACGAGCTGGGCCATTGGGCCTTGGCCGAGGCCTGCCGCCAGATGGCCGACTGGCGCCGACGCGACGTGGCCGTGCCCCAGGTGGCGGTGAATTTGTCGGCGCGCAATTTCCAGAACCCGGCTTTGCCGACGCTGGTGGCCGACTTGCTGCGCAGCCATGGCCTGCAGCCCAGCGACCTAGTCCTGGAGATGACCGAAAGCGTGGTGATGGACAGCGGCCGCAGCGTGCTGGCCACCATCGAGGCGGTGCATGCCTTGGGCGTCAAGCTGTCGCTGGACGACTTCGGCACCGGCTATTCCTCGCTGGGCTACCTGCACCGCCTGCCGATCCACGAGCTCAAGCTGGACAAAAGCTTTGTGCAGGACCTGGCCGACAGCACAGCCGCCCAGGCCTTGACCAATACCGTGCTGCGCATCGGCGATGGCCTGCGCCTGGTGGTGGTGGCCGAGGGCGTGGAAACCCAGCTGCAGGCCGACTTTCTGATCGCGCGCGGTTGCCCGGTGCTGCAGGGCTACCTGTTTGCCCGGCCGCTGCCGGCAGCCGAGCTGGAGCGGTGGCTGGCCGCGCGCCTGGCCGCCACACTGTGATGCGCTACGCCGGTCTTCCACCATGGCCGATCTAAGCTCCGAACTGTCGCAAGAGGTACTTCAGAACCACCGGAATTTTGCCCGGCGCAGCTATTTTTCACGTATGGCCGGGCTGGCCCTGGGCTTTGCCATGGTGGCTGCGGTGCTGCTGCAGAACCAATCGCCGCTCTGGTACTGGATCGGGCCGGCCGTGCATTGCTTTGTAGGCCCGCAGCTCGGCTGGTGGCTGGCACGCCGCGCCGCCAATCCACGCGAGGCGGAGCGCCGCAATCTGCTGGCCGACCACTTTCTGGGCGGCATATGGATGGTGTCCATGCAGTTCAACCTGCTGCCCTGCGTGCTCACTGTCAGCCTGCTGAGCATGGACAGCATGGCCGGTGGCGGGGCCCGCCTGCTGTGGCGCGGCCTGCTCTGGCAGTTGGGCGGTGTGCTGCTGGGGGTTGTTGTGTTCGGCGGGCACTGGCAGCCCGTATCCAGCCTGCTGACTGTGTTGGCCTGTCTGCCGCTGATGATCTGCCAGCCGATCCTGATCAGCCACATCGCCCGCAAAGCCATCCACCGCTTGAAGAGGCAAAGCCTGGAGCTGCGCCACCAGAGCCAGCACGATGGCCTGTCGGGCCTGTTCAACCGCACCCACTGGGAGCGGCTGGTGCGGGCCGAGTTCGTACGCTTTCGCCGCCATGGTGAAGCCGCTGTGCTGGTGCTGGCCGACCTGGATTACTTCAAGCGCATCAACGACCTGCACGGCCATGCGGCGGGCGACGAGGCGATACGCCGGTTCTCGGCCGCACTGAGCCGGGTGCTGCGTGAAACCGATGTCTGCGGCCGCTACGGCGGCGAGGAGTTTGGCGTGCTGCTGCCGCTGACCTCGGCCGCCGCCGCACGCGAGGTGCTGGACAGGTTGCGCCGCGACCTGCACGAGCAGCCTTTGCTGGACGAGGCCATGGTCACCGCCAGCTTTGGCGTGGCTGAGCTCACCGCCGATGTGCCCAGCGTCGAAGCCTGGCTGCGCCTGGCCGACCAGATGCTCTACCGCGCCAAGCACCTTGGGCGGGACTGCGTGGTGGTGCTGGGTGAGCAGTCGGCCGTTACCGTGCCCGGGCCGCTGGAAGCACTGCCCGCGCAGCCGTCCTACAGTACGCTGCGGACCTTGGGCGATCCGCTGAAGGTGGCGCAGCTGCTGTCCGGCCTGGACATGGGCGATGTGCCGCTGGCGCTGTTCGACCCGTCGGACCGGCTGGCCGTTGCGAACCCGGCTTTCTTGACGCTGTTCGCGGTGCAGCGCGAAGCGGTGAGTTTTGGCGACATCATCCGCCACTGCCATGCGCAGCGGGTGGGCCCGAACGTCGTATCGGACGACATCGAAGCCTGGCTGCGGGCCGCCGATGCCAAGCGGCGCAGCCAGCCGCAGCGCAACTTCTTGGTGGACACCTGCGATGGCCGCTGGTACCGCGCCAGCGAAACCTCGTACAGCGACGGGTGGATGCTGTTGCTGCTGCTCGATGTGACCGACAAAAGCCCGTCGACCCGGGCTCCGCTGTAAACCGGTTTGCTATTGAATCAATAGCTTTTCGCGCAGGTCTGGATTGCGCCAGTGGGCATTTAGGCTTATGTTTATCTTATGAAGCGCTGCCGCACCGAGCGGCTCAGGGCGCGGCGGTCTTGGGGGTGAAGTCGCAGTAGCGGGCCACCGCGCACTGCCAGCACAGCGGCTTGCGCGCTTGGCAGATGTAGCGGCCATGCAGGATCAGCCAGTGGTGGGCGTCCACCATATAGGCTGGCGGGATGCGCTTGAGCAGGCCCCGCTCCACATCCAGCGGGGTCTTGCCCGGTGCCAGACCGGTGCGGTTGCCCAGGCGGAAGATGTGCGTGTCCACCGCCATGGTGGGCTCGCCAAAGGCCACGTTCAGCACCACATTGGCGGTCTTGCGGCCCACGCCGGGCAGGGCTTCCAGTGCTTCACGGGTGCGCGGCACCTGGCCGCCGTGCAGGCGGACCAGCATCTCGCAGGTTTGTAGCAGGTGCTTGGCCTTGCTGTGGTACAGGCCAATGGTCTTGATGTAGCTCTCTAGCCCGGCCAGCCCCAGGTCCAGAATGGCCTGCGGTGTGTTTGCCACCGGGAACAGGCGGCGTGTGGCCTTGTTGACACCCACGTCGGTGGCCTGGGCCGAGAGCAGCACGGCGGTCAGTAGCTCGAAGACACTGGTGTATTCGAGCTCGGTCACCGGCATCGGGTTGGCGGCTTGGAGGGTGGCAAAAAATCCAACTATGTTTTCGCGGTTCATGCCGCTATTACACCCTGGTTACAGGTTCGAAATATCGACGAAGGAGTCAGGGGCCGGGAACTTGGCGCGCATCCACTCGGGATTCAGCTGAAGGGCGTGCACCACCTCGCTGGGCAAGGCGTCCAGCATCTCCGGCCCGCCGGCCGGCATGTCGGCTAGCAGCATCGACAAATGGACGATGCCGCCGAGCCGGTTGAAGGGCTTGGCGGCCATCGGGTCGGAGGATGTGTCGAGGGCGCGCACGATCTCGGCTGGGAAGTTCCAGCGCCGGGCCAGCTCGGCGGTGATCTGGCCTTCGCTGAAACCGGTGATGCGCCGTTCGCGCTCCCAGCGGCCGCCGGGCTGGTGCGGTAGCTTTTCAATTTCTTGCAGGCTGGCGGGCTCGGCCTGGGCAATCATCAGCTCACCGAGGCGCACCATCATGCTGGCCAGCCAGGCCTCACTACCGTCCATGCCCAGGTGGGCCGACAGCCATTGCGCATAACCGGCGCTGACCATGCAGCTACGCCAGAACTCGTTGCGGTCCAGCCCATCGACCACCGGAAATGCATCGCCCATGGACGCCGCCAGGCCCAATGTGCGGACACGGCCCATCCCAACCAGGCTGATTGCGTCATCCACCGTACTGACCTTGCGGCTCAGGCCGAAGCTGGCGCTGTTGCCCAGGCGCAGCAGCTTGGCAGTGAGCGCCGAGTCTTTGGCAATGATGGCGGCTACCTGCGGGCCGGAGGCGTCCTCATCGTTCAAGGTGCGGATCAGCGAATGTGCGACCTCGGACATGACGGGCAACTTGACCGATTGGAAAAATACGGAGATGTCGGACATGGTGCTTCCTGGGATGGGGTGTTGTGGGGCGGAATGAATTGCTTACATCCAACACCATTCTGAACGATTTAGGGGCGCCAAAAAGCTATGTAAAACCAGCATACGCCGGATGTCTGCAGCCGCGCACGCAGGAAAGCTGCGCCCGGATTGGAGACAATGGGGCCCAGAAAGCGAGAAACCACCATGTCCCTGCCTTTGTCCCAGCCTTCAACCCTGCCGTTTGCTGACCGCCTCCAGAACGTCGAAACCTCCGCCATCCGCGAACTCTTCAAGCTGCTGGGCACGCCCGGCATCATCAGCTTTGCCGGCGGCTTCCCCGACCCCGCGCTGTTCGATGTGGAGGGCATTGCCGAATCCACCGCCGCCGTGCTGGCCAACACCCCCGGCCCGGTGCTGCAATACGGCGCTACCGAGGGCTACAACCCATTGCGCGAGCAGCTCAGTAAGTTCATGGGCAACAAGGGTGTGAACGTTGCGCCGGATGGCCTGATCGTCACCACCGGCAGCCAGCAGGCGCTGGACCTGATCGGCAAAACCATGATCAACCCCGGCGACAAGGTGATCGTCGAAGGCCCAACCTTTCTGGCCACCATCCAGTGCTTTCGCCTGTATGGCGCGCAAGTCATCAGCGCGCCCATCGACGCCAACGGCGTGGACGTGGACGCGCTGGAAAAGCTGATCGACGAGCACAAGCCCAAACTGGTCTACCTGATCCCCACCTTCGGCAACCCCAGCGGTGCCACGCTCAGCCTGGAGCGGCGCAAGCGCATTCTGGACATCGCCGTGCGCACCCGCACCCTGGTGGTCGAAGACGACCCGTATGGCGAGCTGTACTTCGACCAGCCACCGCCACCCAGCATCCTGGCGCTGAGCGCCGACGTGCCCGGCAGCCGCGACTGGCTGGCCCACTGCGGCTCGATGAGCAAGATCCTCAGCCCCGGACTGCGCGTGGGCTGGATGATTGCCCCGCCGGCTCTGCTGGCCAATGCCACCATGTGCAAGCAGTTCAGCGACGCCCACACCAGCAACCTTACCCAGGCCACGGCCGCGCATTACCTCACGCTGAACCGCCTAGACGGTACGCTGGCCGTGGTGCGCAAGGTCTACGCGGAGCGCGCCCGCGTGATGGCCGCGTCGCTGCAGCGCGAGCTGGGTGGCGCGATCACCTTCAACGCCCCGCAAGGCGGCATGTTCTTCTGGGCCAAGCTGACCGAAGGCCGCGACGCCAGCGCGTTTGCCAAGCGGGCGATCGAGAAGCTGGTGGCCTTTGTGCCCGGCGCGCCGTTCTTTGCGCACGATGCCGATAAATCCACCCTGCGGCTGAGCTTTGCCACCGTGGGTGTGGAGAAGATCGAAGAAGGCATTGCCCGCCTGGGCCAGGCGCTGTAGTTGCTATTTTTTATGTAGCTGCTACCGCTGGTGGAATAAGCGCTGGAGGCTTATTCCACTCTTTTTTGCAGCGCGATAGATTCCCACACGGCCACCAGCCATAGCACCGCTGCGCAGGCCGCTGCCAGCCCCAGCGCACTCTGCGTGTGCTGCAAGGCGAGTATTGGTGACCCACTTGAACAGGGCCGTACCCAGCAAATAGACCGCTGGCCCGCCCAGGATGGCGGCGATGCCGGCGGTGTCGGCCTGGTCGGGGTGCGCTAGCACCCCAGCTCCTCGCCCACAGCGCAGACGATCACTCAGGCCACGATCAGCACATGCAGATAGGTGTAGGCGATGCGCGCCTGGCGGCCCGGGTCCTGGGCATGGACGAAGCGGTGGTGTGCATGCTCCGCTCCCGCCGCAAAGTACAGCCACCACATCGTCACCAGCATCAGGCCGACGCGCAGCACATTCGCCGGGCTCAGCTCGGCCAGCAGGGTGTGGGACAGCTGGGTGATCGCAAGCACGAACACGAGATCGAAGAACAGCGCAACCATCTCGACCATGCCGCGCTTCAAATCGGGGGGCCGCGACGGGCGAATGCGGTTTGCATGCAGTCTCCTTGTCGATGGGGGCATGGTGGGCAAAGGGTATCCACCAATGCAGATTTTGGCATTGAATATCTGCCAATATATATTGGATATATATGGCAAGTTTCCCTAGGATGCCGCAGCGGTCGGCCATTTGCATACAGGCTGGCACGCGACAAAAAACATAAGGAGACAGACAACATGGCAAACCCTGGAACAGCTCTGGCGGTATTTTCTACCGCACCAGAATTTACCCACCCCTGAACCCCATTTTCAAAAAAGGACGTACATCGATAGCAAACAAGAAAGCACCTACCACCATGGCATTTCTCAAAAAACTGGCGCAGGCCAGCACGGTATTTTTCGCCTCGGCCCTGCTGCTCAGTGGCTGCGGCGGTGGCTCTGACGCGGTGAGCGCGACGTCGACCGAGATGACGGCAACCGCCGGCTCCGGCGACATTCCGCCCGATACCAGCCCCGACACTTCGGTGGCCTGGGTGATGAGCTACTTTGGTCCCAACCAAGACCTGCCGAACGACTCCCTCCACCTGGCTTTCAGCACCGATGGCCTGAACTGGACCGGCCTGAATGATGGCAAGCCGGTTTACCAGGCGCCCACCACCATCCAGGGCATCGCCGGCTCCGGCCATATCCGCGACCCCTACATCCTGCGCAAGAACGACGGCAAGTTCGTCTACATCGCCACCGACTGGACCTTGGCGGTCAACGATTCGAACTACTGGAACCGGCCGAGCAAGCGCATCTTCGTCGCCGACTCGACCGACCTGATCACCTTCACCAACCCGCGCTTCCTGACCATGGCCACCGCGCTGGGCAGCAACACCCAACCGCACGCCTGGGCGCCCGAGGCCTACTACGACCCGGACCGGCGCAAGTACGCCATCGTCTGGTCGGGCAATGCCGACCGCAACCGTACCTACGTCAGCTACACCAAGGACTTCAACAGCCTGGTGAACCCGGTGCCCGAAGTTTTGTTCGACCCCGGCTATGACGAGATCGACGCCACCGTCACGCCCTACAACGGCCACAACTACCTGTTCTACAAGGGTGAAGAAGGCAGCGGTAGAGACATTCAGCTGGCCAAGTCGTCGGGCACGGCTTTGGCGGCGGGTACCTTTACCCGCGTTTCGCCCAACTTCATTACCCGGGGTACCAACCAGAGCGTGCAGCAAGGTGTAGAGGGCCCGCTGGTCATAAAGGTCCCTGGCCAGAATCGCTGGTACCTCTATGCCGACTACTACGGCAATGGCGGCGTCTTTGGCTGCTGGACCACCACCGACCTGGATGCCGACGTCACCAGTTGGACCAAACTGACCAACGGTGTGGATTTCACCCTGCCTGCCGGGGTGCGCCACGCCAACACCGTGCGCGTCACCCAGGCCCAGCTCGATGCCCTGAAGGCGCACTACGGCGTGACCCCGCCCGCCACCCGTATCAAGACCACCTACTCCGAAGGCGGCACACCGTTCTACGTGGCCCATAGCTGGTTCCACGGCATGATCACCCAGTTGAACGACACCGCCAATGGCCAGCTGCCCGCCGACTTCAAATGGAAGGCCGTGCCCGGCCTGGCCGACCCGACCGACCCCAACCTGGTGTCGTTCGAGGCCACCGGTTTTGCCGGCCACTACCTGCGCATCGACAGCGCCAACCCGACCCGCTGGCCGACTGGCGGCAGCGCCAGCCAGGCGAACCGCAGCTACGGCCTGGGCTGGATTGCCACGGCCGACAAGAAGAACCTGACCTGGGTCGACCCGTATGTGAACAGCAGCACCTTCAAGAGCGACGCCACTTTCCGCAAGGTACCGGCCCTGAACGGCGACGCCAACATGGTGTCGCTGCAGTGGTACGGCAACACCACGCTGTACCTGCGCCACATGGCCTACCAGCTGCTGGGTCTGCCCAGCACCGCCAACAGCCAGCAAAAGATAGACGCCTCCTTCACGCTGGAAACGCGATAGGCGCAGGCTTTTCTCCCGCCGGTGCCCGTCTGCGGGCGGGCACCGGACTTTTTTTTATTTCCTGGGTCGAGACTATGAAAAACACAATTTCCCGTTGCGTGGGCGCAGCCTGCCTGGTGGCCGGTGCCTTGGGCTTGCCGGTGACGGCATCGGCCGTGCCAGTGACTTCTTTGGTGGGCGGCACGCAGCTGACGATGCCGATCAACAACATCTACCGTGGCGGTGGCCCGTTGCAAATGGCGCCGGGCATCACCTGGACCAGCACCGGCGCGAATTCGATGTTCGGCAATACTGATGGCTATGGCTTTGATGGCAACGGCGACTGGAATTCCGACAAAACCATGGTGGCCACCAACGACGCCACGACCACCACCATGACCTTCACCTTCGACACCGCGGTGTCGGGCTTTGGCGGCTTCTTCAACTGGGCACCGAGCGACAGCACCGCGGCCATCGCCGCCTATGACGCGAACAATGTGCTGCTGGATGCCTTGCAGTTCAGCTTTTTGACCGACGGCAGCCTGAATTCGGGGCAGTTTTTAGGCTTCCAGGAGTCTGGCGCCATCATCAAGTCTTTCACCATCACCGGCCTGTATGTGGCCGGCGCCGACTTCGAAGTCAAAGCCGTGCCCGAACCCGGCACCCTGGCCCTCACTCTGTTGGGCCTGGGCATGGTGGGCTGGACGGCGCGGCGCAAGGGTCAACAGGAAGATAGGGCATAAAAATAGCTGCTAGCGCATAGGGAGTATGCGGTAGTAGCTATTAATTGAATAGCAAGACCCGGCTCCAAGCCGGGGGTGTAGCGTTTAAACCACCTTGGCGATGGACGCGCAAACGTAGTCGATGTTCTTGCTGTTCAGCGCGGCCACGCACATGCGGCCGGTGTCGGTGCCGTACACGCCGAACTCGCTGCGAAGGCGCACCATTTGGTCCTTGCTCAGGCCGGAGTAGCTGAACATGCCGATCTGGCTGGTGATGAAGCTCATGTCTTGCTGCACACCGGCGGCCTTCAGGCCATCGACCAGCTTCTGGCGCATGGCCTTGATGCGCACGCGCATTTCGCCCAGCTCGCTTTCCCATTGGGCACGCAGCTCAGGGGTGTTCAGCACCGTGGCCACGACGGTGGCGCCGTGGATTTGCGGGTTGCTGTAGTTGGTGCGGATGCAGATCTTCAGTTGGCTCAGCACGCGGCCGGCTTCTTCCTTGGATTCACACAGCACGCTGAGTGCGCCGACACGTTCGCCGTACAGGCTGAAGCTCTTGCTGAACGAGGTGGACACCAAAAAGCTCAGGCCGGCGGCGACGAACTTGCCGATCACGGCGCCGTCTTCTTTGATGCCGTAGCCGAAGCCCTGGTAAGCCATGTCGAGGAAGGGGGTCAGGTTGCGGGCCTTGACCACGGCAACCACCTGGTCCCATTCGGCGGCAGTGATGTCATAACCGGTCGGGTTGTGGCAGCAGGCGTGCAGCACCACGATGGTGCCTGCAGCGGCAGCGTTCAGCGAGGCCAGCATGCCTTCGAAGTTGACGCCGCGCTTGGCCGCGTCGTAGTAGGCATAGCTGTCGACTTCGAAGCCGGCGTTCTGGAACAGCGCGCGGTGGTTTTCCCAGCTGGGGTCGCTGATCAGCACCTTGGCGCTGGGGTTCAGCTTCTTCAGGAAGTCGGCGCCGATCTTCAGACCGCCGGTGCCGCCAATGCCTTGCACGGTGACCGCGCGGCCGGAGGTGACGGGTTCAGAATCGGCACCGAAGACCAGGCCCTTGACGGCCGAGTCATAGGCCGCCACGCCGTCGATCGGCAGGTAGCCGCGCGGCTTGGGGGCGTCGGTCATTTGCTTTTCCACGGTTTGTACGCAGGCCAGCAGCGGCAGCTTGCCGTTGTCGTCGAAGTACACGCCCACGCCCAGGTTCACTTTGTTGGGGTTGGTGTCGGCGTTGAATTGCTCGTTCAGGCCCAGGATCGGGTCGCGCGGTGCCATTTCGACGGCGGTGAACAATGACATGGAAAAGTCCTATGGAGTTGGTCTGGAAGAGGGCGCCCGGCGTGGCAAAGCACGCCTGGGCAACCCGGAATTTTAGCCGCCGCCGCAGCCAACCCGGCTGCCGGAATTGCATGGATACATGTTGGGCATCCGAGAAACACTATTTTTTTGATAGCTGCCTGCGCAAACAGAATATGCATGAACTGGCGATTCGGCATGTATTTTTGGGTCGGCCCAGCCGTGCGGCAGCTGGCTTGCTGGACAATCGCGCCATGCGTTTTCTGCGTCTCTACATCACCACCCGTCGCCACCCGTCCGCTATCCTGCTCATGGTGCAGCTGCTGGGCATGGTGCTCTATCCTTTTATTGAGAACACCGAGGCTGGGCGTATCGGTTTTGGCGCCTTCGGCATCGTGGTGTTGTTCATCACCACCCGCATGGTGCGGCGCACGCCGGGCCTGACCTGGGTTAGCGTCTGTATCGCCTTGCCGGCCATCGTGATGCTGGTGCTGCAGGCCTTGTTCGGCATGCCGCAGCTGCTGCCCTGGTCGGCGGGGCTGGAGGCGGTGTTCTACTTTTATGCAGCCTTCAGCCTGATCGCCTACATGCTGGAAGACCACCGCGCGACCACCGACGAGCTGTTTGCCGCAGGCGCCACGTTCACCCTGCTGGCCTGGGCGTTTACCTATCTGTTCGTGCTGACACAGGCGCTGCAGCCGGGCTGCTTTGCGGCGGCGGTGAACGCTAGCGAGCCGCGCAGCTGGACCGAGCTGATGTTCCTGAGCTTTGCGCTGCTGTCCAGCACCGGCATCGGCGACGTGATCCCCATCACCCCGCATGCGCGCGCGCTGGCCAGCCTGGAGATGTTCACCGGGGTGATTTACCTGGCGGCGGTGGTGTCGCGTTTGATTGGTTTGACCCTGCAGCCGCACAAGTAAAACTGTATTCCTATACAGTATTGGGTTTTCTGCCGCTATCCCGTCGATTTGGAGTCTGCGCCCCATGACCGAAACCGTGTCCCTGTATCCGTCCACTTCTCCCGAGCAGCCGGCCGGCGAATTCATCCACTTCCCCGATTCCCCGTTCGAGCTGTTCATGCCGTACCCGCCGGCCGGCGACCAGCCCGAGGCGATTCGCCAGTTGGTGGAAGGCGTGAACGATGGCGAGGTGTTCCAGACCCTGCTCGGTGTGACCGGCTCGGGTAAGACCTTCACGATGGCGAATGTGATCGCAAGGCTGGGCCGCCCGGCCATCGTCTTTGCGCCGAACAAGACCTTGGCGGCGCAGCTGTACAGCGAGTTCCGCGAGTTCTTTCCGAACAACGCGGTGGAGTATTTCGTCAGCTACTACGACTACTACCAGCCCGAGGCCTATGTGCCGCAGCGCGACCTGTTCATCGAGAAAGACTCGGCCATCAACGAGCACATCGAGCAGATGCGCCTGAGCTGCACCAAGAGCGTGATGGAGCGGCGTGACGTGGTGATCGTCGCCACGGTGTCGGCCATCTACGGTATCGGCGAGCCCGAGAGCTACCACCGCATGGTGATGACGCTGCGCACCGGCGACAAGATGGGCCAGCGCGACGTGATCGCCCAGCTGATACGCATGCAGTACCAGCGCAACGACATGGAATTCAGCCGCGGCAAGTTCCGCGTGCGCGGCGACACGATTGATGTTTTCCCGGCCGAGCATTCCGAGTTGGCGATCCGCATCGAGCTGTTCGACGACGAGGTCGAAACCCTGCAGCTGTTCGACCCGCTGACCGGCCGCATCCGACAGAAGATCCCGCGCTTCACCGTCTACCCCAGCAGCCACTACGTGACGCCGCGCGACAAGGTGCTGGCGGCGGTAGAGACCATCAAGATGGAGTTGTCAGACCGGCTGAAAGAGCTGGTCGGCATGGGCAAGCTGGTGGAGGCGCAGCGTCTCGAGCAGCGCACCCGGTTTGACCTGGAAATGCTGACAGAGATCGGCCACTGCAAGGGTATCGAGAACTACACCCGCCATCTGAGTGCCGCCATGCCGGGTGAGCCGCCGTCCACCCTGACCGACTACCTGCCCAAGGACGCGTTGATGTTCCTGGACGAAAGCCACATCCTGATCGGCCAGTTTGGCGGCATGTACAACGGCGATAGGGCGCGCAAGACCACGCTGGTGGAATACGGCTTTCGTCTGCCCAGCGCGCTGGACAACCGGCCGCTGAAGTTCGAGGAATTCGAGACCAAGATGCGTCAGGCGGTGTTTGTGTCCGCCACCCCCGGCAACTGGGAAAAGGAGCACACCGGCCAGGTGGTCGAGCAGTTGGTGCGTCCCACCGGCCTGGTCGATCCGCAGGTCGAAGTGCGGCCCGCCACCCACCAGGTCGACGATGTGCTGCAGGAAATCCGCATCCGGGTCGAGAAGAATGAGCGGGTCTTCATCACCACCTTGACCAAGCGCATGGCCGAGCAGCTGACCGATTACCTGACCGAAAACGGCGTCAAGGTGCGTTACCTGCACAGCGATGTGGACACCGTGGAGCGGGTCGAGATACTGCGCGATCTGCGGCTGGGGGCGTTTGACGTGCTTGTGGGTATCAACCTGCTGCGCGAGGGGCTGGACGTGCCCGAGGTCTCGCTGGTAGCGATTCTGGACGCCGATAAGGAAGGCTTTTTGCGCTCCGAGCGTTCCTTGATCCAGACGATTGGCCGGGCCGCGCGGAACTTAAATGGCCGCGCCATTCTCTATGCCGACAAGGTCACCGATTCGATGCGCAAGGCGATCGACGAAACCGAGCGGCGCCGGACCAAGCAGATTGCACACAACTTGGCCCAGGGCATTACGCCGCGCAGCATCGTCAAGCAGGTGAAAGACCTGATCGACGGTGTGTACAGCGAGAAATCAGGCCGTGAGGCCGAGAAACTGGAACAGGACGCGATCCAGCGCGCCAAGGTGGAGGACATGGGCGAGAAAGACATCGCCCGAGAAATCAAACGCCTGGAAAAGCTGATGCTGGAGCATGCGCGGAACCTGGAGTTCGAGAAAGCCGCCCGGGTCCGCGACCAGCTGGCACTGCTGAAAACCCAGGCCTTCGGCGCCTCGGGCCACGACAACGTGGTGCTGTAACGCGCCTCAAAAAACTCGCCATTCTAAATGTGACTCATTGGTATTGTTACCCGACGGATTTGATGGGGTTCTCTGCTATAATTGCTTTGTCAATAAATAAAAACCAGCAGTTGAGGGCGCGCAATCGTGATTAATGCGGTTGCAAGCTGGAGGAAAAGGGTGCCGGGGTCTGTTGAAACGCAGTTCCGGCCCGATGTTCACAACCAGTACAGCCAACCAGAAGGAGCTTGCGATGCGACTCACCACCAAAGGCCGTTTTGCGGTCACCGCCATGATTGATCTGGCCTTGCGCCAAAACAACGGCCCCGTCACGCTGGCCGCTATCAGCCAGCGGCAACAGATTTCCCTGTCTTACCTCGAGCAGTTGTTCGGCAAATTGCGCCGCCACGATCTGGTCGAATCCACCCGCGGCCCTGGCGGCGGCTACACACTGGGCCGCAAGGCAGCAGAAATCACCGTTGCCGACATCATCGTGTCGGTGGACGAACCCATCGACGCCACCCAGTGCGGCGGCAAAGAAAACTGCCTGGGCGAAGCCGGCCGTTGCATGACCCATGATCTGTGGGCCTCGCTGAATACCCGCATGGTCGAGTTCCTGGATTCCGTCAGCCTGCAGAAGCTGGTCGACGAGCAACTCGCCAAGGGCGTGCAGATTGAAAGCAAGCCTATGGTCAAGCGTGCGATTTCCAGCATGCCGGTCGTGAAACCGATGCGCATCACCGGGCCTAATTCGGTGTTCGCCCTGGGCAACGTGTTTGCCAAATCGTAATTTCTTAATAGCGCTTTTTTAAAGCCAGCCTTCACCGAGATTTTTGAGAGCTAGCCAATGGACACCACCCCCCATTTCCCCATTTACATGGATTACAGCGCCACCAACCCTTGCGACGAGCGGGTGGTGGATGCGATGATTCCCTGGTTGCGCGAGCACTTCGGCAACCCTGCGTCCCGCAGCCATGCATGGGGCTGGGAGGCGGAAGCCGCGGTCGAAAAAGCCCGCGAGCAGGTAGCTGCGCTGATTGGCGCCGACCCGCGCGAAATCGTCTGGACCTCGGGTGCGACCGAGTCCAACAACCTGGCGCTCAAAGGCGCCGCGCAGTTCTACAAGACCAAGGGCAAGCACATCATCACGGTGAAGACCGAGCACAAAGCCGTGCTCGATACCTGCCGTGAGCTGGAGCGCCAAGGTTTTGAAGTGACCTATCTGGACGTGCAGGCCGATGGTCTGGTCGATCTGGAGGTCTTCAAGGCGGCCATCCGCCCCGATACGATTCTGGCTAGCGTGATGTACGTGAACAACGAAATCGGCGTGATCCAGGACATCGCCGCGATCGGTGCGATCTGCCGCGAAAAAGGCGTGATCTTCCATTCGGATGCAGCGCAAGCTACTGGCCGCGTCGCGTTTGATATTTCCACCATGCCGGTGGATCTGATGAGCCTGACCTCGCATAAAACCTATGGTCCCAAAGGCATAGGCGCGCTGTTCGTGCGTAGAAAGCCACGTATCCGCCTGGAAGCGCAAATGCACGGTGGTGGACACGAGCGCGGTATGCGCTCTGGCACCTTGCCGACGCACCAGATCGTCGGCATGGGCGAGGCCTATCGCATCGCCAAGGAAGAAATGTCATTCGAAAACGTCCGCATCCAGGCTCTGCACGACCGCATGCTGGCCGGCCTGAAAGACGTGGAACAAGTGTTCATCAACGGCCACGAAACCCAACGTGTGCCGCACAACCTGAACATGAGCTTCAACTACGTCGAAGGCGAGTCGCTGATCATGGGCATCAAGGGTTTGGCTGTGTCTAGCGGTTCGGCTTGCACATCCGCCAGCCTGGAGCCCAGCTATGTGCTGCGCGCCTTGGGTCGCAGCGATGAGCTGGCCCACAGCAGCCTGCGCATGACGATTGGCCGCTGGACTACCGAAGCAGACATCGATTACGCGGTCGATACCATCAAGGTCAACGTGGCCAAGCTGCGCGACCTGAGCCCTTTGTGGGAGATGTACCAAGATGGCATCGACATCAGCACCATCCAATGGTCGGCACACTGATTTGAATTGAAGAGGTAAACACCATGGCTTATTCCGAAAAAGTGGTAGACCACTACGAGAACCCTCGCAACGTGGGTTCGTTTGAAAAGGGCGACGACAGCGTGGGCACCGGCATGGTCGGCGCACCGGCTTGCGGTGACGTGATGAAGCTGCAGATCAAGGTCAACCCGGTTACCGGCGTGATCGAAGACGCACGTTTCAAAACCTATGGCTGCGGTTCGGCGATTGCTTCCAGTTCACTGGTGACCGAATGGGTCAAGGGCAAGACCCTGGACGAAGCGGCAGCACTGAAGAACAGCCAGATCGCCGAGGAACTTGCTTTGCCGCCGGTCAAGATCCACTGCTCCATCCTGGCCGAAGACGCCATCAAGGCCGCAGTGCTGGACTACAAGCAAAAACACGGAGCCGCCCAGGTCCACTGACATGGCTGTGACGTTGACAGAGGCCGCTGCCCGGCATGTGACCCGCTACTTGGCCAAGCGTGGCAAGGGTGTGGGCGTGCGCCTGGGTGTCAAGACCACCGGCTGTTCGGGTCTGGCCTACAAGCTTGAATATGTGGACGAGCTGGCGCCGGAAGACATCGTCTTCGAAGGCCATGGCGTCAAGGTGCTGGTCGATCCCAAGAGCCTGGCCTATATCGACGGCACCCAGCTGGACTTTGTGCGCGAAGGCCTGAACGAGGGCTTCAAGTTCGAGAACCCGAACGAGCGCGACAAATGTGGCTGCGGAGAAAGCTTCCGGATTTAATTCATTTTTGAAAACGGCAGCGCTCCGAACACCAACCGCCCGCGCCCCGTGTGCTGGCGGTTTTTTCTTGGCACCTATGAACCTCCAATCCAACGACTTCGAGCTGTTTGAAATCCCCGTGCAGTTTGCGCAGGACCATACGGTCATGCAGGTGCGCTGGCAGGCTTTGCAGCGCGAGGCGCATCCGGACCGGTTTGCCGCCCAGGCCGGTGCCGCGCAGCGCGTCGCCATGCAGTGGTCGGTGCGCATCAACGAAGCCTGGGCCCGGCTGAAAGACCCGCTGAAGCGGGCCGCCTACCTGTGCGAGCTGCATGGCGCCGGCATCCAGGCCGAGAACAACATGGCCATGCCCAAAGCCTTTCTGATGCAGCAAATGGAGTGGCGGGAAGCCTTGGACGATGCCGACAGCGCCGCGGCGTTGGAAGCGCTGAATACCGAAGTACTGCAGGCCCGGCGTGACAGCCTGGCCGAATGCGCGCGCCTGTTGGATGTGGACCGCGACTACGCACAGGCGGCGCAGCAGGTGCGCGCCCTGATGTTCATCGAGCGCTTCGCCCGCGACGTGGACGACCGCCTCGACGCAATGGGTACTGCCCTGCTGTGACAATTAGCCCCTAGAACAACTGAAAACTCCCGATGGCGCTTCTTCAAATTTCCGAACCCGGCCAGTCGCCCGACCCGCACCAGCGGCGCCATGCCGTGGGCATTGACCTGGGCACCACCCATTCGCTGGTCGCCACCGTGCGCAGCGGCGAGGCCGTCTGCCTGCCCGATGAGCAGGGGCGGGTCATCCTGCCCAGCGTGGTGCGTTACCTGACTGGCGACAAGCGCCAGATTGGCTTTGATGCCCTGGTCGCCCAGGCCAGTGACCCTGAGAACACCATCGCCTCGGTCAAGCGCTTCATGGGCCGCGGCTTGGCCGATATCGCCCAGCGCGAAAAGCTGCCCTACGTTTTCATCGACAAGCCCGGTATGGTTGGCCTGCAGACCGTGCATGGCGAGAAATCGCCGGTCGAGGTCAGTGCCGAGATCCTGGCGACCCTGCGCTTCCGTGCCGAAGACAGCTTCAACGACGATGTGTATGGCGCGGTGATCACCGTTCCCGCCTACTTTGACGAAGCCCAACGTCAGGCCACCAAGGACGCGGCGCAGCTGGCCGGCCTGAACGTCTTGCGCCTGATTAACGAACCGACAGCGGCCGCCATCGCCTATGGCCTGGACAATGCCAGCGAAGGCATTTACGCGGTCTACGACCTGGGTGGCGGCACCTTCGATATTTCCATCCTGCGTCTGAGCCAGGGCGTGTTTGAAGTCATCGCCACCGGCGGCGACGCGGCCCTGGGTGGCGACGACTACGACCGTGCGCTGGCCGACTGGGTGCTGGCGCAAACCGGCCAAGCGGCCGCTACCGCGTCCGACAAGGTGGCGCTGCAAACCGCGGCCCGTGCTTGCAAGGAAGCCTTGTCTGCTACAGATATCGTAGCTATCAGTGCATATCTATCCAGCGGTAACCTGCGTTTTGACGTTAAGAAATCCGATTTTGAAGGCGCCACTGCCCAGTTGACGGCCCGCACCATGGCCGCCGTGCGCAAGGCGCTGCGCGATGCCAAGCTGGGCGTCGACGAAGTGCAGGGCACGGTGATGGTGGGCGGCTCGACCCGCATGCCGCAGGTGCAGCAGGCGGTGGCCGCATTCTTTGGCCGGCCGCCGCTGACCAACTTAAACCCTGACGAAGTGGTCGCGCTGGGTGCGGCCATCCAGGCAAACCAGCTGGCCGGCAACAGCGGCGCTGAAGACCTGCTGCTGCTGGACGTGATTCCGCTGTCTCTCGGCATCGAGACAATGGGCGGCCTGGTGGAGCGCATCGTGCCGCGCAACCAGACCATCCCCACCGCCATGGCGCAGGATTTCACCACCTACCAGGACGGCCAGACGGCGTTGGCGCTGCACGTGGTGCAGGGCGAGCGCGACCTGGTGGCCGACTGCCGCAGCCTGGCGCGCTTCGAGCTGCGCGGGATTCCGCCGATGGCCGCCGGTGCGGCGCGCATCCGCGTCACCTTTACCGTCGATGCCGATGGCCTACTGAGCGTGGCGGCGAAAGAGCAGGGCAGTGGCGTGGAAGCGCAGATCACCGTCAAGCCGTCCTACGGCCTGAGCGACGAGCAAATCGCCCAGATGCTGCAAGACAGCTTCAGCACCGCCGCCCAGGACATGCAGGCCCGCGCGCTGGTGGAGGCCCGCGTCGATGCCGACCGCATGCTGCTGGCCACCCAGAGTGCGCTGGATGCCGACGGCGACTTGCTGTCCGCCGCCGAGCGTGCCGAAGTCGACGCCTTGCGCGCCGAACTACTGCAGGCCAAGTCGCTCAGCGACGCCAAGCTGGTCGAAGCCGCTACCAAGCGGCTGGCCGATGGCACCGAAGCCTTTGCCGCCGCACGCATGAACCGGGGCATCCAGCATGCCCTGTCCGGTAAGAACATAGCCACGATCTGATATGCCCGTCATCAAAATACTCCCCCATCCCGAATACTGTCCGCAAGGTGCGGAAATCAGCGCGCCGGCCGGCACCTCGATTTGCGAAGCCATGCTGGACAACCACATCAACATCGAGCATGCCTGCGACATGAGCTGTGCTTGCACCACCTGCCATGTCATCGTGCGCGAGGGTTACCAGTCGCTGGGTGAGCTGGACGAAACAGAAGAGGACCTGCTGGACCGCGCCTGGGGCCTGGAGCCGCAGTCGCGCCTGGGTTGCCAGGCTTTGCTGGCGCAGCAAAATGTGACGGTGGAAATCCCCAAGTACACCATCAACCACGCCAAAGAAAACCATTGATAAAAAGGGCCGCTAACGCAGGTACTACCTGCACAGGCAGCTATTAAAAAGATAGTTTATGCGCCAAATCATTCTGGATACCGAAACCACCGGCCTGTCGGCGACGGGTGGCGACCGCATCCTGGAAATCGGTTGCGTCGAGCTGCTGCACCGTAAGCTCACCGGCAACCACTTCCACCAGTACATCAACCCCGAGCGTGACAGCCACGAAGACGCGTTGCGGGTGCATGGCATCACCACCGATTTCTTGCGCGACAAGCCCAAGTTTGCAGCGATCGCAGACGAGTTTCTAGCCTTCTGCGCCGATGCCGAGATCATTATCCACAACGCGGCGTTCGACGTTGGTTTTTTGAACAAGGAACTGGAGCGTCTGGGCAAGCCGCCGCTGAAGAGCTTTGTCAGCGGGGTGGTCGACACCTTGGCCATGGCCAAGGAGCTGTACCCGGGCAAACGTAACTCGCTGGACGCCTTGTGTGACCGGCTGGAGGTAGACCGCACCGTACGCGACAAGCACGGTGCTTTGCTGGATGCCGAGCTTCTGGCCAAGGTCTACATCAACCTGACGCGCGGCCAGGACGCGCTGCTGATCGACGTGGGCGACGAGGACACCTCGGTGGCTGCCGTGCCGCAAATGGATTTATCCGGTTTTGTGCTGCCCGTGCTGCTGGCCGGTGAGGACGAGACCACCGCGCATCTGGATCTGCTGAAGCAACTCGATAAATCTAGCGGCGGTAAAACGGTTTGGCGAAATCACGAAAATAATGTTGTATAATTTGAGGCTTACCTGATAACGAATTCAGGGCGATTAGCTCAGGGGTAGAGCACTGCATTCACACTGCAGGGGTCGCAAGTTCGAAACTTGCATCGCCCACCAAATAAAGCAAATAGAATCAAGCACTTAGCGGAAACGCTAGGTGCTTTTTTATTGCCTTATTCAGCCCTGTGTAATTTCTTGGTGTAAGTGCGCTTTTGCTTTTGCACAGGGCCGGTCACCAGGGCGCTGAGTTTGTTCAGTGCGGTGCGCTGCTGCTCGATCTGCAGGTGGGCGTAACGCTGGATTGTCGAGCGTAGCTTTGCATGGCTGGAGAAGAACCGGCGGCTGTGGAAGAACTGCGAGCGTTGGCTCAATACCAGCTTGCAGTTCATCCATCTGGCATTCCTGGCTCTACTGCTCTAAAGACTTTGAACGCGTTCTTAGATACTGATGGAAAAGCAGGTGCCATGCTGAGCGGAGCTGCTGACCTGGATGCTGCCTTTGTGCAGGTCTACGGCATTTTTGACGATCGCCAGGCCCAGGCCGGTGCCCTGGATATCCCCCACATTGCTGGCCCGGTGAAAGGGCTCGAACAGATGGGGTATTTCGTCGGCGGGAATGCCAATACCCTGGCCAGCCACCTCGAACACCATATGTTGCTCCTGTGGGAATACACGAAAGCTGACTGTTCCGCCCTGGGGTGAATATTTGATGGCATTCGACAGCAGGTTGCCAAAGATGTGACGTAGCAGCTTTTCGTCGAATATCCCCGCGGTTGGCATGTCAGTGAATTGGGTTTCCATTGTGCAGGTGGCCTTGGGCTGCTGCGTGCGGGCGTCCATCCACCATGCTGCGGCACAGTGCTGTCAAATCTAGCTCCTGGGGTTGGAGCTCCAGCATTTGCGCTTCCGCCTTGCCCAGCAGCAGTACCCGGTCGAGCATGCGTGTCATGCGCTGGACGCCGTTTTCGATGGTGCCTATAACCTCGGACTCCGGCAAGCGATCGCCGTAGTATTTGAGTAATTCTGCTGAGGAAAGAATGATCGCCAGCGGCGTGCGGAATTCGTGCGAAGCCACCGAAATAAAGCGTGACTTCATATCGTTGAGTTCGGACTGTTTCTGCAAAGTCAGGCGCTGCGTCTGCTCGGCCTGCAGGCGTGCCGTGGCGTCCACTACGAAGAGCAGGGTGGCGTCGCGCTTGCTCCAGGCTGACAGCTCCAGGGAGCGCACTTCGCCTTGCTGGGTTATGACCCGAAAGCCGTAGAACGACTCGACATTTTCACCGCGCAGCCGGCGCTGGTGCCGGTCCAGCATGGCGGGTAAATCTTCCGGGTGTACTGCGGCTGTGAATGGGGTGAACAGCAGATAGTCGAGCGGATGGCCAACGATGCGCACCAGGCTGGGGTTGGCAAACACCATGCGGCTATCCTGTATGACGACAACACCGACTCCCACGTTTTCAATTGCCGTGCGGTCACGTTCTTCGGATTTACGCAGCTCGTCAAATGCCTGGTAGCGTTCAATGGCGCTGCTTACGTGGTTTGCCACGAAAGAGAGTATGTCGGCGTCAGAGGCGCTGTACTCAATGCCGGGTTCATGGCCCTGCACGGCCAGGATGCCCCCTACGACTCCACGGATGTGCATGGGGACGCCCAGCCAGCTGGAGAAGCTCATATCGCCGCTGCCTTCGGTCACTTCTCCAGAGGCCTGCAGGACCTGGAGCCGCTTGGCGTTGATGACTTGTGGGCGGGCTGTGCTTAGAACGAATTCAGTCAGGCCGCGGCGATAGGGGACGTTGCTGCGTTGCAGGGTATCGCCATCGCGTTCGTCCACGTAGTAGGGAAAGTCCTTCAGGTTTTTTGCGCGTCGTACAGGCAGACGTAACAATTCTTGGCATCCAGCAGGCTGTGGACGGAATGCAGGAAGTCGTAGAATGACAAATCTGCTGCCGCGCGTTCGGCGATACGGTAGAACACGCGTTGCAGCGTTTCGGCTTTTTTTTGCTCGAGTGCTTCAGCTTGCAGCTCCCCGGTGCGCTGCTTGATCCAGAGGTCGGCAGAGGTTTCCTGCTTTTGCTTTTCGGCCTACAAGTCCCGATAGTCTGCTTGCAAGGCCTGGTGCTGCTGTTGCAGCAGTTTGAGCTGGGTGTGCAGGTCAGCGTCAGAAAGCATGGTACTGGTTGGGTGCTCGGTAGGATGGCGAGTGACTGGGGTGATCACTGTTGCAGCAAGCGGCTTACCCGCGACAAGACGGCGATTTCTACTGGAAAGCATTATGCGGCGCAGGATTGGCTGTTTGGCGACGGGCATAGTTTTACAGTCGCATCCTGTGGGTGTTCTTGCAGGTGTACATGGCTTGGTCGGCCACGCAGAGAAAATGTTCGAAGTCCATGCCGTCTCCCGGATACAGCGCCAGGCCTATGCTGGCGCCGACCGATACCGTGGTGCCGCAATCCAGCTGAATGGCTGCGGACAAGATGCGTATTAGTTTGCGGCTGACCAAGGCTACCTCTTGGGCATCTCGGACGGCTTCCACGAGCAGCACAACCTCGTCGTCGCAAAGCCGCGCCGCGGTGTCGCAGGTCCGAACGGAGGTCTGCAGGCGACGGGCCACTGCTAATAGAACTGTGTCGCCAACCGCATGGCCGTAGTGATCGTTGATTGCCTTGAATCCGTCCAGATCCACCATCAGAACCGCAAAGCAATCGCCGTTGCGTTTGGCCCGCTCCATTGCGCACTGAAACGGTCTTGCAGCAACTTACGATTAGCCAGCCCGGTCAGTTCGTCATGGTGGAGTTGCGCTCCCAGCTGTTGCTGGCGGCTGCGTAACTGCGCAATGATTTCTTCCAGCTCTGCCGTGCGTTGGGCTACGAGCTGCTCTAGCTGTGAATGCACTGGTATGGGGCTTTGTGTGCTTTTTTCCTGGTGGCCGCAAATGCCATGCTTGTTGATGCATGGGAGCATGCGGAGCGCTGTTGTCCGCATAGCGCCAGTTCTTCATGCTATCCGCCCAAGTATGCGTGCCTGTTGGCCATCTTGGCTCGGCCAGCATGCCCTACTGCAAGCCTGCTGCGATGACCAGCGGGGACTCATGCGCTGGTTGTGGCGCTTCGCCGGACTGGCCGCCAGACTGCTGCGAACTTCGCAATAGCCTTGACGAGGTAGAAGATGCGGGAGGTGGAGATGCGGCAGCAGCAATCGCCAATACCAAGACAAAAACCAATGCCACAACCATGAGGTTTAAAACAATCAACATCGCACACACCTGTTCCTGTAAATGCGGGGGCCGAAGACCTGCATGCTCTAACGAAAGAAGCTATCGCTCCAGGTCTGGCATGGTTGGCTTCTTTTGTGAAACTGCTTTTTGGAAACTTTAAGCCTTGCCAGGTAGGTTTACTTCTCAAGATGCGTGCCAATGAAAATATGCAATGAAATCAAAGGCGTAACGTATTTTCTTAGGTGTAACTTGTCTGCTTTTAACGACATGCGTTGTGAGGCAAAGCAAAAATCCCAATGGAATCATCGTGTTGCACTGTCGGTGAAGACCGACAGCTAGACGCGGGTGAGCCGGTGGCCCCGGGGCTAACTGCCCGGGTTCAAGCTGTTTGGTTGAACGATCTGCCGCGGCTGGGGCGGCTGATTAAAGCTCGGAGATATTGATCACGATCAGCGACAGGTTGTCACCCGTACCGCGTGCCCTGGAGCGGGCCTTTTCGATTAAAAAGCCCGTAGCATCCCGGGCCGACATACCCGAGAGCACCGCGCCCAATTCGGTTTCGGTGAAGTAATGCCATACCCCGTCGCTGCAGGCCATGATCGCGTCGCCGGCTTGCAGTTGCGGCTGCATGTGTACGTCGACGGGTGGGTCGGCTTCGGTGCCCAGGCAGCCCAGAAGGATGTTGGAGTCGGGGTGGCTATTGGCCTCTTCCGCGGTGATTTCCCCGCGCTCCACCAAGGTTTGCACGTAAGAGTGGTCCAGCGTGCGCTTCAGCAGTTTGTCTTTGTGGTAATGGTAAATGCGTGAGTCGCCAGTGTGGGCCCAATAGCATTGCCCTGTGGGCATGATGAGGAACAGAGCCGCAGTGCTATGGGGCTCCTCTTCTGCGGAGATCGCGGTCAGTTTGATGACCAGATGCGCCTCCGCGACGATATGTTTGAGCATGGCCGTCGCATCGTCGGCGTAAGGATCAAAGCGCTCAAACAGTTGCTTGGCCGTCATCATGACCTGGTCAGAGGCTTTGCGTCCGCCGCTGCGTCCGCCCATCCCGTCGGCAATGACGCCGAGCACACAGCCGGTTACGCGGGCATGGCTTAACAGGATCAATTGGTCCTGTTGGTATTCACGATCACCCTTGTGTAGTCCGGTGGAAGCCGTAATCCTGAAACCTGGTGTCATGGTGAGATGTTTCGTTGGGTAGTTGGCGCAGGGAACGTGTCCGCAGATAATGCGAACACCCATTTGAATATCCGCATTATCCCGTCATCTACGGGGCAAGACGGCCACCTTCGCCACAGATTGCTGCCTTGAACGTCAACCTCCACTCCCCAGAACGCCATTTGATTGAGCTACGCATGGAGCATGCAGATCTGGATGCCACCATAGACCGGTTGGTCGAGCACATGCCCTTGGACGAGCTCATGCTGCAGCGTCTGAAGAAGCGGCGTTTGGCATTGCGTGACCGAATTTTTCGTCTGGAAATTGCGCTTGATCCTAAAGAGCCCGCCTGATGGATTTGCAGCGCCAGGTCGCTGAAGCGTTTTCTCCGCTCGGGGCTTTGGCCCGAACCACGCCACAGTTCGCCCCGCGACAAGGGCAGCTGGACATGGCGCTGGCGGTTGCCCGTACCGTGGAGGAGGGCGGTGTGCTGGTGGTAGAGGCGGGTACTGGCGTTGGTAAGACGTTTGCTTATTTGGTGCCTGCACTACTGAGTGGCGAGCGTGTATTGCTATCCACTGCAACCAAAACATTGCAAGACCAATTGTTTGGACGGGACTTGCCTGGACTGCTGCAAGCCCTGGGTTTGGTGTTGCGCACGGCCCTGCTGAAGGGGCGGGGCAGCTATTTGTGCCTGCACAGGATGGGGCAGGCCCGTATGGGTACGCCTTTGGCTGCGGCAGTCCTGCCGGTATTGGCCCAAATTGAGCGGTGGTCGCAGTCCACCCGAACGGGAGATTTGGCCGAGCTGTCCGATCTGGACGAGCGATCCTCACTGCTGCCACTGGTCACATCCACCCGTGAAAACTGTTTGGGCGCCCAGTGCCCCCAGTTCCGCGCCTGCCACGTGAATTTGGCGCGCCGAGAGGCATTGGCTGCCGATGTGGTGGTGATCAACCACCATGTGTTTTTTGCCGATCTGGCGGTACGCGAGTCGGGCATGGCCGAGTTGCTTCCAAGTGCAAGGATTGCGATATTTGATGAGGCGCACCAGTTCAATGAAACCGGCGTGCAGTTCTTGGGTATTCATCTCGGCACAGGGCAGCTATTGGATTTTGCGCGGGATGTGCTGGCGGCAGGGCTGCAGCAAGCGCGCGGCTTGGTAGCTTGGCACGATGTGGTCTTGGCTTTGGAGCGGGCCACACGTGAACTGCGCCTGGTACTGGGCTCCATGCCGGCGGGTACCAAGTTGCGCTGGACTGGAGCAGCGCCCGATGGCGTGTCTGAAGATCTGTGGGGTGAGGCCATGGCCGATGTGGCGGCTTCCTTGCGACAGGCAATATCGGCTTTGGATACGGTGACCGAGCTGGCACCCGACTTTGTGCGATTGCACGAACGGGCCGTTGCCTTGGCTGAGCGCACACAGCAGTTTGCCCATCCGTGTGCATCGGAGTCGGTGCGCTGGATGGATGTGGGTGCACAGCTGCGTCTTACGGAGTCACCGCTGGATATTGCGAGCGCAGTGCAAGCCCGTTTGCTGGGTGGCAGTGGATCTCCGTCTTCTAAGTCTTGGGTGTTTACCTCGGCAACCTTGGGTGACGACGAGCGCTTGACTTGGTTTACCGAACGCTGCGGCCTGCCCGACGCCATATGTTTGCGCGTGGACAGTCCGTTTGATTACGCTGCGCAAGCCACCTTGTACGTGCCGCGCCAGCTGCCCAAACCCAATGATCCAACGCATAGCGCGCAGGTCGCGGTGTTTGCGGCCGAGGCGGTGCGCAACCTAGGGGGGCGCACAATGGTGCTCACCACAACACTGCGGGCCTTGCGGGCAATTGGGGATAGTTTGCAGGCCGCTTTTGCAAGCGATCCACATATAGAAGTCTTGGTGCAGGGGCAGTGGCCGAAGCGCCAGTTGATGGAGCGTTTGCGCCAAGGCGCGTCCAACAGCTTGCCGGGCTGTGTGCTGGTAGCATCCGCCTCTTTTTGGGAGGGAGTGGATGTACCGGGTGATAGCTTGCAGCTGGTGATCATCGATAAGCTGCCGTTCCCACCTCCCAATGATCCTGTGGTGGAAGCGCGCACCCGGCGCATTGAGTCCCAGGGCGGCAGCCCGTTTATGGAATATTTTGTCCCTGAAGCCGCAATCGCTCTAAAACAGGGAGCCGGGCGCCTGATCCGGCATGAATCAGACCAGGGCATGCTGGTGGTCTGTGACACCCGCCTGGTCACGATGGGCTACGGTAAACGCTTGCGTTCCGCCTTGCCACCGATGCGGGTACTGAAGACAGAAGCCGAGTTTCAGCAGGCCTTGGCGTACTTGCGCACGCTCACCACAGCTTCCACCACGGCGACTCTTTAGCTTTAAAGCCCCGGCTGACATATTCGCTTTGGGGGTAGTTTTGCGCTAGTACCCGTTGGGTATCGTCGCGCAGCTGTGTCATCCCCAAAGCTTCGTAAGACTTGACCATGATGTACAAAGCTTCTTCAAGCGCCGGTACATTGCTGTAATCGGTCAGTGCGGACTGCGCACGGTTGATGGCTGCCACATAAGCGCCGCGGGTGTAGTAGTAGCGCGCGACATGTACTTCGTACTGCGCCAAGGAGTTGACAATATAGGTCATGCGCAACACCGCATCGGGCGTGTAGCGCGAGTCAGGGAAACGTGTGCTCAGTTCCTTGAACGCTTCGAACGACTCCTTAGCAGCTTTCTGATCGCGTTCCGAAAGATCCTGGCGGGTTATGAACGAGAACAGCCCGAGGTCTTCGTTGAAGTTCACGACACCCTTCAGGTAAAGCGCGTAGTCCAGAGCGGGGCTGGCGGGATGTAGCTTGAGGAAGCGGTCCAGCGTGGCCAAAGCCTGGGCTTTATCGCCCGACTTGTAGTGCGCGTAAGCCTTTTCAAGCTGTGCCTGCTGCGCCAACGGCGTACCTGCTGCGCGTCCTTCCAGTTTTTCGAACAAGCCTGCGGCCTTGTCGTAGGCGCCGGCATTGAGCTCATCCTTTGCCTCTGAATAAATTTTGTTGGGGCTCCAATTGACTGTTTTGTCTTCGGCCACAGTCGAGCAAGCCGACAAAACAACGGCCAAACTGGCCATCCACAAGCTGGGGAACACCGATAATCTAGAGCGCAACATCACTGGCTACTTTCTTGAAACTAAGCAATTTGATTATATCGACCGACCTTGTAGCAGAAGAGGCGGCGGAAAGCGCCGTCGACATGGTGGAGTCCGAGCTACGTCCGCTGTTTATTCCCGAGGCGCAGCATGGCGCCCGGTTGGACCGTGCTCTGGTAGAGCTGGTGCCGGAGTTTTCGCGCAACTACCTGCAGCAGCTGATTGAATCAGGCGCGGTTACGCTGCAAGGGAAGCCGGTTTGCAAGCCTTCAGCCAAAGTGCGCGCAGGCGATACAGGCACCATCGAGCTGCGTCCTACGCTGCAAAGCCAGGCGTTCAAACCCGAAGCGATGGCGCTGGATGTGGTTTTTGAGGATGAGTTTTTACGGGTTATCCATAAGCCTGCGGGTTTGGTTGTGCATCCTGCGCCTGGCAACTGGAGTGGCACATTGCTCAATGGCCTGCTGGCGCGTGATGTTCAGGCCCAGTTGTTGCCCCGTGCCGGTATCGTGCATCGGCTCGATAAGGACACCAGCGGACTGATGGTGGTGGCGCGGACCCGGGCCACCATGGACGCTTTGGTCGCCCTGATCGCTGCGCGCGAAGTCAGTCGCCAGTACCTGGCGCTGGCGCACAAGTCTTGGCAAGGGCCGGCGACCCGCAGCATTGAGCTGCCGATTGGCCGTGATCCGCGCAATCGCCTGCGCATGGCAGTTGTGGACTTAAACCTGCATGCGGGAAAAGCTGCACGGACCGATATCGCACTGCTGCAGAATTTCGACCAAGGCTGCTTTGTGCGTTGTACCTTGCATACCGGCCGCACCCACCAGATACGGGTCCATATGGCGTCGAGGGGGCATTCTTTGGTTGGAGATGTGTTGTATGGTGGCTCGCCTACCGCTGGGTTGGCCCGGCAGGCGCTGCATGCGACGCAGTTGGCATTTGTGCATCCCATGACTGGTGCCGCCTTGCGCTTTCATGCACCTTTGCCCGACGATATGCGCCAGGCGCTGGCGCTTTGGGGCCTCAGTTACAATGGGTGAAAGCGTTTTGAGGCTCAGGCAGTAGTTCTGACGCTCGCTGGTTTTGCGACACCCCTTGGGGCTGGCTGCACTTTAAACCCCACGCTGTCGATTTCGCGCCGCTGAAGGCGCTTTTTCCGGGATAGTCCACACCATGAATACGGCAGAGGCCAAACGCGTCCTCGAAGCTGCGCTGATATGTTCACCGCAGCCCTTGCCTGTGCGCGATATGCGCGTGCTGTTCCAGGATGCATTGGGTGCCGACACGGTGAAGGCCTTGTTGTTGGACTTGCAAAACGACTGGGCGCAGCGCAGTGTTGAACTGGTTAATGTGGCCACGGGCTGGCGCTTTCAAAGCCGACCGGAAATGCGGGAGTACCTGGACCGGCTCCACCCTGAAAAACCGCCTCGCTATAGCCGTGCCACCTTGGAAACCTTGGCCATCATTGCGTACCGCCAGCCGGCGACGCGGGGTGATATGGAAGAGATCCGTGGTGTCACCATCAGTGCCATGATCATCAAGCAGCTGGAAGACCGGGGCTGGATTGAGGTGATCGGCCACCGTGAAACCGTTGGTCGCCCCGCCTTGTTTGCCACGACCCGCCAGTTTTTGGATGATTTAGGTCTGTCTTCGTTGGACCAGTTGCCGCTGGCGGACGACCCAGTCCAACGCGCTGAGTTGCTAGCTTCATTGAGCCAGGTGGAAGATACCCCCCCACTTGTTGAGACGCCGGCGCCAGATTCGCCAGATGTTCCACCCCTTTCCCCAGAGGCATCTACCGAGACCGGTGATTCCCCGTTAGCTAACTAGGCCACCCCATGCATAACACCCCTATTGATCCTGCTCCGCTTGCCGCGCCCGTTGAACAAGTCGATGCAGGGCTGTTGATTCCCCCTCCGCAAGGTCTGGCCGCTGAAGGTGATTCCGCGAACCGTTTCCTGGATGTTATCTCTGGTCAGTTTGATGCCGACGAGGAAGTAACTGACCTGGCGCCCGCGAAGCGGGTGCTGGCACCCCAGGCGGAAAGCCCCAAGCTGCACAAGGTGCTGGCACAGGCAGGTATGGGTTCTCGGCTGGAGATGGAGCAACTTATTCTGGAAGGCCGGATTTCGGTCAACAACGAACCTGCCCACATTGGGCAGCGTGTCCAGTTTGGCGACTCGGTCAAGGTCAACGGCAAACCCGTGCGGTTTCGTATCGACCCACCACCGGCCCGGGTGATTGCTTACCACAAGCCCGTGGGCGAGGTGGTGACCAATGACGATCCGCAGAACCGGCCTACCGTGTTTCGCCGCCTGCCCAAGCTGTACCAGGGCAAATGGCAGTCGGTTGGGCGGCTGGATCTGAATACCGAAGGCCTGCTGCTGTTCACCAGCTCGGGCGAGTTGGCCAACCAGCTGATGCACCCCCGTTTCGGGTTGGAGCGTGAATACGCGGTGCGTGTGCTCGGCGCGCTGAGCAAGGAAGAAAAACAGCGTTTGCTCGACGGCGTTCAGCTGGACGATGGCATGGCGGCCTTTGGCAGCATTGAAGACGGCGGCGGCGAGGGGTCGAACTGCTGGTACCGCGTGACTATATCCGAAGGGCGTAATCGTGAGGTTCGGCGGATGCTGGAGGCGGTAGGCCATGCCGTCAGTCGGCTGATTCGCATCCGCTATGGAGCCATGCTGCTGCCGCGCGGTCTCAAGCGCGGCGGATGGATGGAGCTGGATGAACGTGATATCCAGGCTTTGGTGCAGGCGGCCAACAAGACCCCCGCGGGTGAATTCGACGAGGTTCCGCGCCAGGCCCGCGCCCCGAGCCGCCGCCCGCCCAACCCAGCCGATATCCGGCCAGCCCCGAACCGAACCCGTGGCGGTCGCAACACGGGTGGTCGCGGCCCCCGTCCATCGGGTGTCAACGCGCCTGCTGGTCCCAACCCCCTTGTAACCAACCAGATTGGCGGCAAAGGCCGTGGCCAGGGGCGCAAAGACCAGGCGGACCGCGCGCCCGGCAGCGCCCAGCCCGATCCTATGAAAACCGCTTTCGGCTACATCGGTGCCGATAGTTTTACCCGCCAGCGCAAAGAATCGAACCAGGGTGGACCACGCCGTGGGGGTGGCTCTGGTGGTGGCGGTAACGGCGGGCAGCGCCGCAGTGGTGGCCGCAGCCGTTAAAAGAATAGCGCCAATAGCCCGTGACTACGGGCCTGTTCGCAAAGTGGACATGCTGCCGGGTTAAACTCGCAGGCTTTGCTTAGTTGGCAAAATTTCAAAGAATCCCAATTTCAGAATTTTCAGGAAAAAATTATGGCTATCGAACGCACTCTCTCCATCATCAAGCCCGACGCCGTTGCAAAGAACGTTATCGGCCAAATCTACGCACGTTTTGAAGCTGCTGGCCTGAAGGTCATCGCTGCACGAATGGCCCATCTGTCGCGCGGCGAAGCCGAAGCTTTCTACGCTGTGCACAAAGCACGTCCTTTCTTCAAGGATCTGGTGGACTTCATGGTTTCCGGTCCTGTGATGATCCAGGCTCTGGAAGGCGAAAACGCCATTCTGAAGAACCGTGACCTGATGGGTGCAACCGATCCTAAGAAGGCTGACGCCGGCACCATCCGTGCTGACTTCGCTGACAGCATCGACGCCAACGCCGTGCACGGCTCTGACGCTGCTGAAACCGCCAAGGAAGAAATCGCTTTCTTCTTCGCCGGCCTGAACGTTTACTCCCGCTAAATCCAGCGCTGGTATGCAATGACGGCCAACCTGCTCGAATTTGACCTCGACGGCTTGGCCGCGTTTTGCGAACGGCTAGGTGAAAAGCGATTCCGCGCCACCCAGCTGTTTCGCTGGATCCACCAACGCGGCGCTACCGAGTTTGACCAGATGAGTGATCTGGCCAAATCCTTGCGTGGCAAGCTCGCCACCAGTGCCCATGTGCAGGGCCTGCCTATCATCAGCCAGCACGAGTCTGCCGATGGCACGATCAAATGGCTGTTCGACGTGGGCGATGGCAATGCCGTGGAAGCGGTTTTCATTCCCGAAGACGACCGTGGAACGCTGTGTATCTCGTCCCAGGCGGGTTGCGCAGTTGGCTGCCGCTTTTGTTCTACCGGCCACCAAGGTTTCAGCCGCAACCTCACCACCGGTGAAATCATTGCGCAACTCTGGTTTGCCGAACACTTTTTACGCAAGCACCTCAATACCCCGGACCGCGTCATTTCCAATGTGGTGATGATGGGCATGGGCGAGCCCTTGCAGAATTACAACGCCCTGGTTCCGGCCCTGAAGGTCATGCTGGACGACCATGGCTATGGTCTGTCACGCCGCCGTGTCACCGTATCTACCTCGGGCGTGGTGCCCATGATCGACCGTCTGGGCCAGGATTGCCCGGTGGCCTTGGCCGTTTCCCTGCATGCACCTAATGACCCTCTGCGCGACAACCTGGTGCCGTTGAACAAGAAATACCCTTTGGCCGAGTTGCTGGACTCGTGCAACCGCTACCTGGCCCACGCGCCCCGCGATTTCATCACCTTTGAATACTGCATGCTCGATGGTGTGAATGACCAGCCAGAGCATGCCCAGCAACTGATTGCGCTGGTGCACCGGCATCGCCGCCCGGGCGTATGGTGCAAATTCAATCTGATTCCTTTCAATCCCTTCCCCGCATCGGGTCTGCTGCGTTCGCCCATGCCCCGGGTGGCGGCATTCGCCAAGATGCTGAGTGATGCGGGCATCGTGACCACGGTGCGCAAGACCCGTGGTGACGATATCGATGCTGCGTGTGGTCAGCTGGCCGGTGATGTGAAAGACCGCACCCAGGTGGTCAAGCGCATGGCCCAGCAACGTATTGTGATGATGGCGCAGGTTCCGCCAGTGGCCGAAGTATCCAAAGGGGCTTGATGCATGCAAAATTTTCTGCACATCGGTGTGCTGGTTCGGTTGTTCGCCTGTGTGTCGGTGTTGGCCTGGATGCAAGGCTGTACCACGACGACAACCACCACAACCACGACCTCGTCTTCCAGCGCCACGACAAATAGCACGCCAACGCCGCGGCAGGTGACTGCACCGATTGCGCAAGGCGAGTTGCTCACCGAGTCGGACGAGCCCGAAGCCCGCAAGCGTGCCCGCACCCGCATGCAACTGGCAGTGGCTTATTTCGAACAAGGCCAGACCACGGTAGCTCTGGACGAGCTGAAGCAGGCGCTGGCCGTGGACCCATCCTTTGCGGATGCTTTCAATTTGCGTGGCCTGATCTATTTGCGCCTGAATGACATGCGGTTGGCCGAAGATAGCTTCCGCCGTGCCATGGCCCTGAATCCCCGCGAGCCCAATACCTTGCACAACTACGGTTGGCTGATGTGCCAGCAGGGCCGCTACCCTGAATCGATACAGATGTTCGAGCAGGCGCTCGCCAACCCCACCTATGGCGGCCGGGCCAAAACCCTGATGGCCCAAGGCCTGTGCCAGCAACGCGCGGGCCTGCTCCCCGAGGCGGAGCGCAATTTGTCCCGGTCCTATGAGCTGGATGCGGGCAACCCGATTACCGGCTACAACCTGGCGACCCTGCTGTACCAGCGCGGCGAATGGCTGCGCGCCCAGTTCTACATCCGCCGCTTGAACAATTCCGAGCTGGCCAACGCCGAGTCCCTGTGGCTGGGCATCAAGGTCGAGCGCCGCATGGAAAATCGCGAAGCCATGCAGCAGCTGGTAGAACAATTGAGAAAACGCTATGGCCAATCGCGTGAATTGGCGGCCTATGAGAGAGGTGCATTTGATGAGTGAGCCAGTGGGGCTGGAGGATAGTGCGCCGCAACCGGCGTCGGATGCGGTGAATTCTGCTGTGCAGGCCGGACAATATTTGCGCCTGGCGCGTGAGGCGACGGGCCTGCACGTCGCGGCCTTGGCCGTATCGCTCAAGGTGCCGGTATCCAAACTGGAGGCGTTGGAGGCTGGTCGCATGGACTTGTTGCCAGACCTGACTTTTGCGCGTGCCTTGGCCGCCACCGTGTGCCGTAACCTGAAGATCGATCCCGCACCGGTGCTTGAACACCTGCCGCCCACGGGCGCATCGCGTCTGGGGGCCGAAGCCCCGGCCATGAACACGCCGTTTCGCCCGCCTGGCTCAGGTCCGCGCCTGTCGTTACGCTCGCAGATGCGGAGCCCGGCTGTGCTGGCTGTCGCGGCCCTGCTGCTGGGCGCGGTAGCAGTGGCCCTGTGGCCCCAGGCGCCCGAACCAACTGCGGTGTTGGCGCCCGGCGGCGAGGTTGCGGATGGGCCTGTGGCCGCCATGCCTGCGCCAGACGCCTCCGTGCCGCTGGCCGAACCCGTCTCGGCCGCGCCTGTGGCACCCGCTGTTGTGGCTTCTGCTCCGGTGGTTACTCCTGCCGTAGTGGCTAGTGCGCCGGCGGCCGTGTCGGCTGCTCCGGTGGTGCTGACCGCCAAGGCCGAATCCTGGGTCAAGGTGACCGATGCCAAGGGCGTCGTATCGCTGGGCCGTATCCTCACCCCGGGTGAGGTGGTCGAAGTGGCTGGTACCTTGCCGCTGGCGGTAGTGGTCGGCCGGGTCGACGCGGTGCAGCTGCAGGTGCGGGGCCAGCCTTTCGACATGCTGCCTTTTGCCAAAGACCATGTGGCCCGTTTCGAGGTGAAATGATGGACAACGCAATGGACTTCTTGACCCCGGTGGATGCTGCCGCCCCCCGTGCGCGCAATAGCTACCAGGCCCATGTACGCTGGGGCGCGCGCGATGTGACCGTGGGTGGCGACGCCCCGGTGCGCGTGCAGTCCATGACCAACACCGACACGGTGGACGCCATCGGTACCGCCATCCAGGTGAAAGAGCTGGCCCTGGCCGGTTCGGAGATGGTGCGCATCACCGTCAACACTCCGGAAGCCGCCCAGGCCGTGCCCTATATCCGCGAACAGCTGGACCGCATGGGTATCGACGTGCCCCTGGTCGGCGACTTCCATTACAACGGCCATCGTTTGCTGACCGAGTTCCCGGCTTGCGCCGAGGCGCTGTCCAAGTACCGCATCAACCCTGGCAATGTGGGTAAGGGTGACAAGCGCGATCGCCAGTTCGGCCAGATGATCGAAGCCGCGGTGCGCTGGAATAAGGCCGTCCGCATCGGCGTCAACTGGGGCAGCCTGGACCAGGAGCTACTGGCGAGCCTGATGGACGAAAACAGCCGTCGTGCCGTCCCTTGGGACGCCAAGCCGGTGATGTACCAGGCGCTGATTACCTCCGCCGTGGAATCTGCCAAGCTGGCCGAATCCATGGGCTTGCCGCCCGAGCAAATTATTCTGTCTTGCAAGGTCAGCGGCGTGCAGGACCTGATCTCTGTCTACCGCGCACTGTCGCAGCGCTGCCGCTATGCGCTGCACCTGGGCCTGACCGAAGCCGGCATGGGCACCAAGGGCACGGTGGCCTCCAGCGCCGCCCTGGCCGTGCTGCTGCAAGAAGGCATTGGCGACACCATCCGCGTCTCGCTGACGCCGCAGCCCGGCGAAGCGCGCACCCAAGAGGTGGTGGTCGCGTCGGAAATACTGCAGGCCCTGGGCTTGCGCAGCTTTGTGCCCAGCGTCACCGCCTGCCCCGGTTGTGGCCGCACCACCAGTACGACATTCCAGGAACTGACCAAGCAGATCGACGACTTTCTGCGGGCGCAGATGCCGGTCTGGCGCAAGCAGTACCCCGGCGTCGAGGCCATGAAAGTGGCCGTAATGGGATGCATCGTCAATGGCCCGGGCGAGAGCAAGCATGCCGACATTGGCATCAGCCTGCCCGGCACCGGTGAAGCGCCGGCCGCGCCGGTGTATATCGACGGTGAAAAAAGCATCACCCTGCGCGGCGACAACATCGCCCAGGAATTCCAGGTGATTGTCGAAAACTACATCGCCAAGCGCTTCGGTGCGCCTGCGATTGCGATTGCGTAGCTAGATTTAGGCATCAAATCGGCCTCTGGCGCATATTTAATATGCGCCGGTAGCTATCAAAATAATAGTAATTGGATTTATGGCTGACAAACTCACTGCCGTCAAAGGCATGAACGACATACTGCCGCCCGACTCAGCGCGTTGGGAATGGCTGGAGGACAAGGTCCGCACGCTGATGGCGCGCTCGGCCTACCGCATGATCCGCACGCCCATCGTCGAGCCCACCGCCTTGTTTGTGCGGGGCACCGGCGAAACCACCGACATCGTCGAGAAGGAGATGTATTCCTTCGAAGACCGGCTGAACGGCGAGCAGCTGACCCTGCGCCCCGAAAACACCCCCGGCGTGGTGCGCGCGGCGATCCAGCACAACTTGACCTATGACGGCGGCAAGCGCCTTTACTACATGGGCCCGATGTTCCGCCACGAGCGGCCCCAGCGCGGTCGCTACCGCCAGTTCTACCAACTGGGCGTGGAGGCCCTCGGCTTTTCCGGTCCCGAGGTCGACGCCGAGATCATGCTGCTGGCCAGCGAGCTGTTTGCCAACCTGGGCCTGCGCAATGTGCGTGTCGAGTTGAACAGCCTGGGGGTGCCAGCCGAGCGCCAGGCCCACCGCGCCGCGCTGATCGCCTATTTCGAACAGCACCGCGAGCTGCTGGACACCGACGCCCAGCGCCGTCTGCTGACCAATCCGCTGCGCATTCTGGATACCAAGAACCCGGCGATGCAGGCCATGGTGCAGGACGCACCACAGCTGCTCAGCTACCTGGGAGAGGCCTCGCTCAAGCATCTGAATACGGTGCAGACCCTGCTGACCGGCTGCGGCGTGCAGTGGACCGTGAACCCGCGCCTGGTGCGCGGCCTGGACTACTACAGCCACACGGTGTTCGAATTCATCACCGACGAGCTGGGTGCCCAGGGCACTTTGTGCGGCGGTGGCCGCTATGACGGCCTGTTCGAGCTGCTGGGCGGCAAGCCAACCCCGGCCGTCGGCTGGGGCATGGGCATCGAGCGCGTGCTGGAGCTGATCAAGGAGCAGGGTGCCGAGTTGCCTCCGCAGGCGGCCGACGCTTACGCGGTAGTACTTGACGCCGCGGCCTTGCCGGTCGCCATGCAAACCCTGCAAACTTTGCGCCGTGCGGGTGTGCAGGTGCAAATGCACGCCGGTGCCGGTGAAGGCATGGGGAGCATGAAGTCGCAGCTCAAAAAAGCCGACAGCAGCGGAGCCCGGTTTGCGCTGATATTTGGCGCCGACGAGCTGGCGCAAAACCAGGTCACGGTTAAATCCCTGCGCGACGGCAGCGGAGTGCAAACCACCCAGTCCCTGGCCGATGTGGCTACCTGGGCGCCGACCCTACAATCGAACGCTTGACTTTTAGAACCTTATGGCAAACCACCTCGACCTTGAAGAACAAGAACAGCTTGACGAGCTCAAAGCATTCTGGAACCGTTTCGGCAACCTGATTACCTGGGTACTGATCGTGGTACTGGCCGGTTTTGCCGGCTGGAACGGCTACCAGTACTGGCAGCGCAGCCAGGCCGCGCAAGCCGCAGCCTTGTATGACGAAGTGGACCGCGCCAGCAAGGCCGGCGACGTCGCCAAGGTGGAGCGCGCTTTCTCCGACATGAAAGACAAGTTTGGCCGCACCACGTTCGCCCAGCAATCCGGCCTGCTGGCGGCCAAAACCCTGTTTGAAAAAGGCAATGTTGATGCCGCCAAGGCCGCGCTGACCTGGGTGGCTGACCAGTCTTCGGACGAGGGTTACCAAGCCGTGGCGCGCCTGCGCCTGGCGGGCGTGCTACTGGAGGCCAAGTCGTATGACGAAGCCCTGAAGCTGTTGTCCGGCAGCTTCGGCAAGGAATTCGAGCCCCTGGTGGCCGACCGCAAGGGTGACGTCTACGCATTGCAAGACAAGAAGGCCGATGCCATCGCCCAGTACCAGATCGCCTACAAAGGCCTGGACGCGCAAGACGATTACCAGCGCATCGTGGAAGTCAAGCTCAACAGCCTGGGTGTTGATCCGCGTCCTGCGGCCCCCGTGGTTACCGTCGCCAGCCCTGTTACTGTAGAAGTTAAAAAATAATGCAAAAAACGCCTCTAGCGCATACGCTGCGTGCGACAGCAGCTATTTTTTTGGTAGCGGCTCTGGCCGCCTGCTCCAGCACGCCTGACAAGCCCAAGCCTGCGGATCTGCCGGCCAATGTCGCTCTGTTGGGTGTGCGCCAGGCCTGGACGGCCAAGCTGGGCGAGGTTGGCTTTCCGCTGGAGGTGAACGTCAATGGCGGCACGGTGGCGCTGGCCACCGGCAGCGGCACCGTGCTGGCCCTGGATGCCCGCAGCGGCCGCGAGCTGTGGCGTACCGCGGTCGGCGCCCCTCTGTCGGCAGGCGTGGGAAGCGATGGCAAGGTCACTGCTGTTGTGACCCGCGACAACGAAGTCATCGCGCTGGAATCCGGCAAAGTACTGTGGCGCCAGCGCCTGGGCGCACAAGCCTATACCGCCCCTCTGGTGGCGGGCGGCCGGGTGTTTGTGCTGGCGGCGGACCGCTCGGTCAGCGCCTTCGATGGGCAAACTGGGCGCAAGCTGTGGAACCAACAGCGTTCCGGCGAAGCCCTGGTGCTAGGCCAGTCCAGCGTCCTGCTGGCGGTGGGCGATACCCTGGTGTCCGGCGTGTCCGGCCGTCTGGTTGGCATGAATCCGACGAATGGTAGCACCCGCTGGGAAGCGCCGATTGCCGCACCACGCGGCACCAATGACGTGGAGCGCCTGGTGGACTTGGTTGGCCGCGTCAGCCGGGTCGGGGACGTAGTGTGCGCACGGGCTTTCCTGTCGGCCGTGGGTTGTGTGGATGCGGCGCGTGGCCGCCTGTTGTGGACCAAGCCTGCCCAGGCGTCTGAAGGCGTGCATGGCAACGAGCAAATGGTGTTTGGCACCGAAAGCGATGGCAAGGTCATCGCCTGGCGCCGTGAAAATGGCGAGCAGGCCTGGGTTTCCGAGCGCCTGCGCTACCGCAGCCTGTCGGCGCCCTTGGCCGTAGGTCGCTCGGTCGCGGTGGGCGATGGCACGGGTCTGGTACATTTCCTGTCCCGCGAAGACGGGAGCCCGCTGACCCGTATGGCCACCGATGGCTCCGCCATCGTGACCGCTCCCGTGCTGGCGGGTGACACCGTGGTCGTCGTGACCCAGAACGGTGGCATCTATGGCTTCCAGCCTGAATAACTATATGCGTCAGCCGATCTGCGCCATCCTATGAAACCAGTTTTGGCCTTAGTCGGTCGCCCCAATGTGGGCAAATCCACCTTGTTCAACCGCCTTACCAAGTCGCGCGATGCGATTGTGGCGGACTTTGCAGGGCTCACCCGCGACCGCCATTACGGTAATGGTCGCCAGGGCAAGCACGAATACATCGTCATCGATACCGGTGGCTTCGAGCCGGATGCCGATAGCGGCATCTACAAAGAGATGGCCAAGCAGACCCGCCAGGCTGTGGCTGAGGCCGATGTGGTGATTTTTGTGGTCGATGCCCGAGGTGGCCTGTCGGCCCAGGACCACGACATCGCCAAATACCTGCGCCGCCTGGGCAAACCCTGCATCCTGACGGCCAACAAGGCCGAAGGAATGAAAGAAGGCCACCAACTGGTGGATTTCTATGAGCTGGGCCTGGGCGAGGTGTATCCGATTTCGGCGGCACATGGTCAGGGTATCCGTGATCTGGTGGATCTGGCGCTGGCGCCACTGAATCTGGCCGAACCGGAAGACGAGGAGGAGGGCGTCGACATCGGTGTGACCAAGCTGGCCGTGGCCGGGCGCCCGAATGTGGGTAAATCTACCCTGATCAACACCTGGCTGGGCGAAGAGCGCCTGGTGGCGTTCGACATGCCTGGTACCACCCGCGACGCCATCAGCGTGCCGTTCGAGCGCAATGGCCACAAGTTTGAGCTGATCGACACCGCCGGTCTGCGCCGCAAGGGCAAGGTTTTTGAAGCCATCGAGAAGTTCTCGGTAGTGAAGACGTTGCAGGCGATCGAAACCTGCCACGTGGTGTTGCTGCTGATCGACGCCACCCAGGGCGTGACCGACCAGGACGCGCATATTGCGGGTTACATCCTGGAAAGCGGCCGTTCGGTGGTGCTGGCGATCAACAAATGGGATGCGGTGGACGCCTACCAGCGCCAGCTGGTGATGCGCTCGATCGAGACCCGTCTAGCCTTCCTCAAGTTTGCCTCGATGCACTACATTTCGGCCATTAAGCGCCAGGGCCTGGGCCCATTGTGGGCGTCGATTCTGCAAGCCCACCAGGCGGCGATGTGCAAGATGTCCACCCCGGTGCTCACGCGTTTGCTGCTGGAAGCTACGGCTTTCCAGAGCCCGCAACGTGCCGGCATGTTCCGACCCAAGCTGCGTTACGCCCACCAGGGCGGTATGAACCCGCCGGTCATCATCATCCACGGCAATTCGCTGGAGCATGTGACCGAGGCCTACAAGCGCTTTCTGGAAGGGCGTTTCCGCAAGGCTTTCAACCTGACGGGTACGCCTTTGCGGATTCAGATGAAGTCGGCGGCCAACCCTTACGCCGACAAAGACGATTGAGTCTCAACATATTTGGTGGGGACATCCCCCGGCTAAACCCTGATTGTGTGAAGCGCTGTGGTAAGGTCCAACCTTCTTTAACATCTTCACAACACGGAGAATATCGTGAGCAATAAAGGGCAGCTTCTTCAAGACCCGTTTCTCAATACCTTGCGCCGTGAGCATGTGCCTGTGTCGATTTACCTCGTCAATGGCATCAAGCTCCAAGGCCAGATTGAGTCTTTTGACCAATATGTTGTGCTGTTGCGCAATACCGTGACCCAAATGGTCTACAAGCACGCTATCTCCACCATCGTTCCCGGCCGCGCAGTCAATTTCTCGGCTGCCGACGACGCGGCGGTGGTAGACACGGCGGCTTGAACCGGTACGCTTCTCCTCTGGTGGGCCGAACATTCGAAACGGTGTTCGGCCCATTAGTGCATTTTCCCCTTACCTGTTTTTGATTTGAGTTCTTCCGATACTCCTGACATGCCGCTGGCCGTTTTGGTCGGCGTAGATCTCGGCACACCCCATTTTGACAAAGAGCTCGAAGAGCTAGGCCTGCTGGCCGATACCGCTGGCATGCGGGTAGTGGCACGCATCACTTGCAAGAGGCAGGCGCCTGATGCCGCGCTGTTTGTCGGCAGCGGCAAGGCCGATGAAATCAAGCTGTTGGCACAAATGCATGGTGCCACCGAAATCCTGTTTGACCAAAGCCTGAGTCCCGCGCAGCAGCGCAACCTGGAACGCCATTGCGAGCTACCGGTCAACGACCGGACCATGCTGATCCTGACCATTTTCGCCCAGCGCGCGCGCAGCCACGAAGGCAAGTTGCAGGTCGAACTGGCACGCTTGCAGTATCTGAGCACCCGGTTGGTCCGGCGCTGGTCGCATTTGGAGCGGCAAAGCGGTGGTATCGGTATGCGGGGCGGCCCGGGTGAGAAGCAGATCGAGCTCGATCGCCGCATGTTGGGCGAGTCCATCAAGCGCACCAAAGAGCGATTGCAAAAGGTGGTGCGCCAGCGCAGCACCCAGCGTCGCCAGCGTTCGCGCCGCGATGCCTTCACCATTTCGCTGGTCGGCTACACCAACGCCGGCAAGTCCACGCTGTTCAATGCCATGGTGAAGGCGCGTGCCTACACCGCCGACCAGCTGTTCGCCACACTGGACACCACCACCCGCCAGCTGTACCTCGGCAATCCGGAAGGCGGCGGGCGTTCGGTTTCCTTGTCGGATACCGTGGGTTTCATCCGTGACCTGCCGCACGGCCTGGTCGATGCGTTCCGCGCCACCTTGCAGGAAGCGGCGGATGCCGATTTGCTGCTGCACGTTGTGGATGCCTCCAATCCGAACTTTCCCGAGCAAATGGCCGAGGTGGCGACGGTATTGCGCGAGATTGGTGCGGCCGAAGTGCCCCAGCTGCTAGTATTTAATAAGCTGGATGCTCTTGATAAAGCGCGTTGGCCGCTGCAACTGCAAGACATGTTTGAGGTGGATGGCCAGCCCGTACCGCGTATTTTCCTGAGTGCCCAAACCGGAGAGGGTCTGCCTGCATTGCGGCAGAAGCTCGCAGAGCTGGCATTGGCGAAAACGCCGAATGAGAATGCCCTTATGCAATTACCGGAATGGAATGAAGCTGGTGCCTGATTAGGCACAATACATACATGACAACCAAGAGACTTGAGCGAATGAATCTCAATTTACGGGCCTTTAATCTGGCCGCATTGCCGGGTCGTATCCGGGGCATGTTCAATTTGAACGATCCCCGCTGGGGCCGCGGTGACGACAACAAGTCCGAATCCGACGGTGCGCAGAAGCCCGAGGGCGAACGCTCCAATGAACCCAACAGAAACACGCCTAACCGCGGCCAGGGGCCTAACCAGGGTCCACCGGATCTGGACGAGTTGTGGCGTGACTTCAACCGCAAGCTGAGCGGCCTGTTCGGCAACAACAAGCCTGGGCAGCGCGGCAATGGTGGCTCCAACGGCGGCGGTACGGGCGGTGGGTTTCAGCCTGACATGAAGAGCGCCGGCATCGGCATGGGCCTGATTGCCGCCGTAGTGGCATTGATTTGGCTCGGTACCGGCTTCTTCATCGTGCAAGAAGGCCAGCAGGCCGTGATCACCCAGTTTGGCAAATACAAATCGACGGTAGGCGCAGGTTTCAACTGGCGTCTGCCTTACCCGATCCAGCGCCATGAGCTGGTGTTTGTGACGCAGATCCGCTCGGTGGATGTGGGGCGCGATGCCGTCATCAAGGCCACCGGTCTGCGCGAGTCGGCAATGTTGACTGAAGACGAAAACATTGTCGAAATCAAGTTTGCCGTGCAATACCGCCTGAGCGATGCGCGTGCCTTCTTGTTTGAAAGCAAGGACCCGACCGGTGCCGTGGTGCAGGCGGCGGAAACCGCTGTGCGCGAAGTAGTCGGCAAGATGAAGATGGACTCGGCTCTCGCCGATGAGCGCGACCAAATTGGTCCGCGGGTACGCACCCTGATGCAGACCATTCTCGACCGCTACAACGTGGGGATCGAAGTGGTAGGCATCAATATGCAGCAAAGCGGCGTGCGCCCGCCCGAGCAAGTCCAGGCTGCGTTTGACGATGTGCTGAAAGCCGGCCAGGAGCGTGAGCGCGCCAAGAACGATGCCCAGGCATACGCCAATGACGTCGTACCCCGCGCCGTAGGTTCTGCGTCGCGCTTGAAAGAAGAATCCGAAGCCTACAAAGCCCGTATCGTGGCCCAGGCCGATGGTGATGCGCAGCGCTTCCGCTCGGTTCTGACCGAGTATCAAAAGGCTCCCCAGGTAACGCGCGACCGCATGTACCTGGACACGATGCAGCAGGTGTACGGCAATGTCACCAAGGTCCTGGTGGATTCGCGCCAGGGCTCTAATTTGCTCTACTTACCGCTGGACAAAATCATGCAGATGTCGGGCCAGGCCGCCAGCAATGGTTTGGCGGCCGAAGCGCCTGCCGCCAATCCCGTGGTGCCTGTGGCACCCGCGGCCTTATCCAATGATGCCCGCACGCGTGATAACTCGCGCTCACGCGACCGCGATGTACGCTAGGAGAATACTTTGAACAGAGTTGGTTTTATTGCGTCGTCCTTGCTGGTAGTGCTTGCGCTGCTGAGCTCCATGTTGTTTGTGGTGGACCAGCGCCAGTTTGGCGTGGTCTATGCGCTGGGCCAGATCAAGGAAGTGATCACCGAGCCTGGTCTGAGCTTCAAGCTGCCGCCACCGTTCCAGAATGTCAGCTACCTCGACAAACGCCTGTTGACTCTGGACAGTACCGATGCCGAGCCCATGCTCACTGCCGAGAAGCAGCGTGTAGTGATCGACTGGTATGTACGCTGGCGTATCACGGCCCCGTCGGAATACATCCGAAACGTCGGCCTGGATGAAAATGCCGGTGCTAATCAGCTTAATCGTGTAGTGCGTAACGCGTTCCAGGAAGAGGTCAATAAGCGCACGGTGAAAGAACTGCTTTCGCTCAAGCGTGAGGCCCTGATGTCCGATGTGAAGCGTGAAGTGCTGGAAGCCGTGCGCGGCGCGAAGCCTTGGGGTGTAGACGTGGTGGACGTGCGGATCACCCGCGTGGACTATGTGGAGGCCATCACCGAGTCGGTGTACCGCCGCATGGAAGCCGAGCGCAAGCGCGTGGCCAATGAACTGCGTTCTACAGGTGCGGCTGAGGGTGAAAAGATCCGCGCCGATGCCGACAAACAACGCGAAGTGACGATTGCTAATGCCTACCGCGATGCGCAGAAGATCAAGGGTGAGGGCGATGCCGAAGCTTCGCGCCTGTATGCCGACTCTTTTGGCAAGGACCCGCAGTTCGCCCAGTTCTACCGCAGCCTGGACGCCTACAAGCTCAGCTTCAACAAGAAGAGCGATGTGATGGTGCTGGATCCATCCTCGGATTTCTTCAAGGCCATGCGCGGTAGTGGCGCTGGCGGCGCCGCGGCTGCGCCTTCTGCCAAGAAGTAATCTTGGACGGCTATAGCCTCTGGGCCGCGCTGGCCTTGGTGTTGGTGGTTGAGGGGCTATTGCCTTTTCTATCGCCAACCCGTTGGCGGCGCATGTTCCAGCAGATGCTGGCTCTGCAAGATGGGCAATTGCGTTTCTTCGGCCTGTGCAGCATCGCTGCCGGGCTGTTGCTGCTCTGGATGGTGGGTTAACGCCAAGACTTCCGGCTTGCCCATTGCGGCGAGGCGCTTACCTTCTTGCAGGAGGTACTAAAAGCGCGTGGTCGGGCCGGTTCCGCGGTATTTCCGGGAAGAACCGGGCAGCGTTTAGAACTCGGCTTGAGAGCCCGGTAAAATCTCTTTTTTAACAGCCTCCCAAAACTCCATGTCTGCTTGGGTCCTGCCGGATCACATTGCCGATGTTCTGCCTTCCGAGGCTCGGCACATCGAAGAACTGCGTCGCGAATTGCTTGACGCTGCCCGTGGCTATGGCTATGAACTGGTCATGCCCCCGTTGCTGGAGCACCTGGAATCTTTGCTCACCGGCACCGGTGAAGCCCTGGATTTGCAAACCTTCAAGCTGGTCGATCAGCTCTCTGGCCGCATGATGGGCTTGCGGGCCGACACCACGCCCCAGGTCGCTCGCATCGATGCCCATTTGCTGAACCGCCAGGGTGTGACACGCCTGTGCTACTGCGGCCCGGTGGTGCATACCCGGCCCGACCGGCCGCACGCCACCCGCGAGCCGCTGCAGCTGGGCGCTGAAATCTACGGCCATGCGGGGCTGGAAGCCGATCTGGAAATCCTGCAACTGTCGCTGGACTGCCTGCGCGCTGCCCAAGTGCAGGGTTTGGCGGTCGACATGAGCGATGCCCGCATTGCCCATGCGTTGCTGGGAGACCTAGTCTTGAAACCCGGTGATCTGGGCCGGATCCATGCCGCGCTGGCGAACAAAGATGCAACCGAACTGGCCGTGCTCTGCGCAGACCTGCCCGCGGTTTCGCGCGACGGCTTGCTGGCGCTGGTGCAGCTGTATGGCGATGCCAAGGTATTGCAAGAAGCTGAGCGCGTGCTGCCGGCTTTGCCCGCCATCCAGGCCGCGCTGCGCGACTTGCAGTGGTTGGCGGCTCAGTTGGGCGACACGCCGGTCAGTTTCGATCTGGCGGATCTGCGCGGTTACGCTTACTACAGCGGCGCGCGCTTTGCAATCTATGCGCAAGGCGCCGGCGATGCCTTGCTGCGCGGCGGACGCTACGACGAGGTGGGGGCGGTGTTTGGTCGCAACCGCCCGGCCGTGGGCTTCAGCCTGGACCTGAAACAAGTCGTTGCTGCAGTGGGTCCACGCCCGCTCCGCGCGGCCATCCGTGCACCCTGGGGCCATGCGGCCGATTTGCGTGCAGCTATTGCGACCCTGCGGGCGCAAGGTGAAACCGTGGTCTGCGTGTTGCCAGGCCACGAGAGTGAAGTTGATGAGTTCCATTGCGACCGCGTGCTCCAGCCCGTTGGCGGGCAGTGGGTCGTGCAAGTTATTTAAGAAAATTCCTGAGATGAACACCCAAACAAATCTGGTTCCTGGTCGCAATGTCGTCGTCGTTGGCACGCAATGGGGCGATGAAGGCAAAGGCAAGCTGGTCGACTGGCTCACCGAGAGCGCCCAGGGCGTAGTGCGCTTCCAAGGTGGCCACAATGCGGGCCACACGCTGGTCATCAACGGCGTCAAAACGGCCTTGCACTTGATTCCCAGCGGCATCATGCGCGCTGGCGTCAAGTGCTACATCGGCAACGGGGTGGTGCTGTCGGCAGCCAAGCTGTTTGAAGAAATCGAAGGCCTGGAAAAAGCCGGTGTGGAAGTGCGTTCGCGCCTGCGCATCAGCGAAGCCTGCCCCTTGATCCTGCCATTCCACGCGGCCATCGACATCGCCCGTGAAGCCCTGCGTGAAAAGGGCGGAACCGAAAAAATTGGTACCACCGGCCGTGGTATTGGCCCGGCCTACGAAGACAAGATTGCCCGCCGCGCGCTGCGCGTGCAGGACTTGAAGTATCCCGAGCGCTTCGCGACCAAGCTGCGCGAGCTGCTGGAGCTGCACAACTTCGTGCTGACCCAGTTCCTGCATGCGCCGGCCATCGATTTCGATACGGTGTACGCAGAATCCATGCGCCATGCCGAGCTGCTCAAGCCCATGATGGCCGACGTGTCGCGCGAACTCAATGACGCCCATGCCGCTGGCGCCAATCTGCTGTTCGAAGGCGCCCAAGGCACTTTGCTCGACGTGGACCACGGCACCTACCCGTATGTCACCTCCAGCAACTGCGTGGCCGGCAATGCCGCCGCCGGTGCCGGCGTCGGCCCGGGCATGCTGCACTACATCCTGGGCATCACCAAGGCCTACTGCACACGCGTCGGCGGCGGCCCGTTCCCCACCGAACTCGATTGGGAAAAGCCTGGTACCCCCGGCTACCACATGAGCACCGTGGGCGCCGAGAAGGGCGTGACCACCGGCCGCAGCCGCCGTTGCGGCTGGTTCGATGCGGCTTTGCTGAAGCGCAGCGCCCAGGTGAACGGCCTGAGCGGCCTGTGCATCACCAAGCTCGACGTGCTGGACGGCATCGACGTGCTGCAGCTCTGCACCGGCTACATGCTGGATGGCGAGCTGGTCGACATCCTGCCCATGGGCGCTGACGACATCGCCCGCTGCGTGCCGGTGTACGAAGCCATTGATGGCTGGACCGATTCGACGGTAGGTGTGACCGATATCAACAAGCTGCCCGAGAACGCGCGCCGCTACCTGAACCGTATTGAGCAAGTCACCGGTGTGCCGATCGCCATGGTGTCTACCAGCCCGGACCGCGACCACACGATCATGATGCGCCATCCTTACCGGGCGGCATAAGCTCAGTTTTATATAAAGAATAGGCACTTACCGCAACCAGTGCCTATGCGAGTAGCTATTATTTCAGGAGTAAACCCCATGTTGACGGAAGACGGCAAACACCTGTACGTCAGTTATGACGAGTACCACAGCCTGATCGAAAAACTGGCTTTGAAGGTGCACCAGTCAGGCTGGGAGTTCGACACCATACTGTGCCTGGCCCGTGGTGGCCTGCGCCCCGGTGACGTGCTGTCGCGTATTTTCGACAAGCCTCTGGCCATCATGTCGACCAGCTCGTACCGTGCCGAAGCCGGCACCCAGCAAGGTGCGCTGGACATTGCCCGTTTCATCACCACGCCCAAAGGCGAGATCGCCGGCAAGGTCTTGCTGGTCGACGATCTGGCCGATACCGGCCACACCTTGCGCGCCGTAATCGAGCAGCTGAAGAGCAATTACAAGCCCATCACCGAGTTGCGCAGCGCCGTGATCTGGACCAAGGCCGTATCGATCTTCACCCCCGACTACTCGGTGGAGTTTTTGCCGACCAATCCCTGGATCCACCAGCCTTTCGAAGGCTATGACGCGTTGCGCCCGGCGCAGCTGATGGAAAAGTGGAAGCTGTAAGCCGCGGCTGATCCGTCTGCGCAATGTCCAGCTCCACGACCCAGCTGATCCACCACCCGTACCAGCCGCCCACCGAGTTTGCAGCACCGCAACCCGGAGTATTCAAAGCCTCTACGGTGGTCTTTCCGAACGTCGCTGCCATGCGCACGCGCGAATGGAAAGACAAGTCGGCCTACACCTATGGGTTGCACGGTACACCCACTACCTACACCCTGGAAGAGCGCCTGTGTACGCTGGAAGGCGGCCGCTACTGCGTGCTGTTGCCCAGCGGGCTGGCGGCAATCGCCAACGTAGCCCTGGCCTTGCTGGGCACAGGCGACAGCATGCTGCTGCCGGACAACGTCTACGGCCCGAACCAGGCGCTGGCCGACGGGGAGCTGGCACGCTGGGGCATTCATACCCAGGTCTACAACCCTTTGGATCCGGCCGACCTGGCCGCCAAGATCACCGACCGCACCCGCCTGGTCTGGGTCGAGGCCGCCGGCTCGGTGACGCTGGAGTTTCCCGACCTGCCGGCCTTGGTGCGCATCTGCCAGGCACGCGGCGTAGCTTGCGCGCTGGACAACACCTGGGGCGCAGGCCTGGCCTTCAACCCATTCGACCTACTGCCCGGTACCAGCCCCGCCCTGGGCGTGGACATCTCGGTCCATGCCCTGACCAAATATCCGAGCGGCGGCGGCGACGTGCTGATGGGCAGCGCCATCACCCGTGACCCTGCGCTGCACCGCAAGATTCAGCGCACCCATATGCAGCTAGGCCTGGGCGTGGCCGGCAACGAGGCTGAACTGGTGCTGCGCTCACTGCCCAGCATGGCGCTGCGCTACCGGGCCCACGATGACGCCACCCGCAGCCTGGCCCGCTGGTGTACCCAGCGGCCCGAATTCGCCCAGGTCTTGCACCCGGCGCTGCCTGAAGCGCCCGGCCACGCGCACTGGCAGGCACTGTGCGGTACCGCGGATGCGGCTGCCGGCCTGTTCAGCGTGGTGCTGGATGCACGCTACACCACGGCGCAGGTAGACGCGTTCTGCGATGCCTTGCAGTTGTTCAAGCTGGGCTACAGCTGGGGCGGCCCGATGAGCTTGGTCGTGCCCTATGACCTGGCCCGCATGCGCAAGCCTTGGCCCGCGCATTTGGCGCAAGGCACGTTGGTGCGGTTTGCGGTCGGCCTGGAAGCCGTGGCCGACCTGCAGGCCGACTTGGCGCAGGCACTGCTGCAACTCACGCCAAGCTGTTAAAGTGACAGCTCCATGACTTACCCGGGCGCTGGGTAAGTCCTCAGCTCACCATTTGAAAGAAGACGACCTTGGCAACACCAAATTACGGATACGAAAAACGCCAAAAAGAGCTGGCCAAGAAAAAGAAGAAGGAAGACAAGCTCAAAGCCAAAAGCGAGCGCAAGCACGATGATCCGGCGCAAGATGATGCTGGCAATCCGGCAGATGGCCAACCTCCTGAGGCCCCTACCGAATCCTGATGTTGACGGCCGGGCGGCGATGCCCGGTGCTTGCTTACTTTAATAGCTTCTTCAGCTCCGGCCACACGTTGTTCAGCAACGTGGGATGCGCTTCCGCCTTGGGGTGGATGCGGTCCGCCTGGAACAGCTGCACCGGGTCCGGTGCATCGGCCACGCCTTTCAGCAAGAAAGGCACCAACGCCGCTTTCTCCCCCTTGGCAACCTTGGCAAACAGACCGCTAAAGCGCTCGGCATAGTCGCGTCCGTAATTCGGCGGCACCTGCATGCCGACCAGCAGCACTTTGGCGCCGGCTTTTTGCGCGGCTTCGGTCATCTGGCGCAGGTTGTCCTCGGTGGACTGCAAGGGCAGGCCGCGCAAGGCGTCGTTGCCGCCGAGTTCGATCACCACCAGGCTGGGTTTGACGCTGCTCAGCAGCGGCGCCAGCCGGGCCCGGCCGCCCGAGGTGGTGTCGCCGCTGATGCTGGCGTTGTGCACCGTGGCGCTGATTTTCTCTGCTGCCAGGCGTTTTTCCAGCAGGGCGACCCAGCCAGTGCCGCGGGCCAGTCCATACTCGGCGCTCAGGCTGTCGCCTACCACCAGAATGCTGGCGGGGGCCGCGGCTTGCGCCCCGGATGACCCCACGGCCAGGACCAGGGCCGCAGCCGCGATAAAGTGTCTACGTTTCAAAACTCAAAGCCTTTCATGCCAACTCTGTCCAACGGTGCGGTCATTTCTGTGGAGCACGTCTCCAAATCGGTCACCGATTCCACCGGAACCCTCACCATTTTGCGTGATATCGATTTCTCTCTGGCGGCCAGGGAGACTGTGGCCATCGTCGGCGCCTCGGGTTCCGGCAAAAGCACGCTGCTGTCCATCATTGCAGGTTTGGATACGCCTACGCAGGGAACAGTTCGCCTGGCCGGGCAGGATATTTTTGCCCTCAGCGAAGATCAGCGTGCCGCGGTGCGGGCGCAAAAGTTGGGCTTTGTGTTCCAGAGCTTCCAGCTGATGGGCAATCTGACGGCTTTGGAAAACGTGATGCTGCCGCTGGAGCTGGCTGACCGCAAGGACGCACGCAAGGCCGCTACCGAGATGCTGGCCCGCGTCGGCCTGGGCCAGCGGCTGGGTCATTACCCCAAGCTGCTCAGCGGCGGCGAGCAGCAGCGTGTGGCCCTGGCGCGCGCCTTCGTGGTCCAGCCGGCAGTGCTGCTGGCCGACGAGCCTACGGGCAGCCTGGACTTCGCCACCGGTGAGAAGGTAATGGAGCTGATGTTCGAGCTGAACCGCGAGCAGGGCACGACCCTGGTGCTGGTCACCCACGACCGCGGTATCGCCGCCCAGTGCGAGCGCCGCATCACCATCGAAGCCGGGCAGATCGCCCACGCCTGAATTTAAAGAAAATAGGGCTCTGGCGCAGATTCCACATGCGCTAGCAGCTATCAATACTGTAGTGGTGCGTGGCACTGCCCGCCAGGGTCGATAATCTCCCCATGTCTTCCCCTAAAGTTCTCTTCGGCTTCCATGCCGTGGGCGTGCGCCTGAAAACCGCGCCGCAATCCATCATCGAAATCTATTACGAGCCGACCCGGCGCGACGCGCGCATGCGCCAGTTCCTGGAAAAGGCCAACGAGGCCGGTGCCCGCCTGATCGAAGGCGACAGCATGCGGCTGGCCAAGCTCTGCGGTAGCCACGGCCACCAGGGCGTGGCGGCGCGGGTAGAGCACATTCCCCAAGTGCATTCGCTGGACGACCTGCTAGACAGCCTGAGCGAACCTGCGCTGCTGCTGGTGCTGGACGGAGTGACCGATCCGCACAACCTGGGTGCCTGCCTGCGCGTGGCCGACGGCGCCGGTGCGCATGCAGTTATCGCCCCCAAGGACCATGCTGCTGGCATCAATGCTACTGTGGCCAAGGTGGCCAGTGGTGCGGCCGAGACAGTGCCGTACTTCATGGTCACCAATCTGGCGCGCACCCTGGGCGAGCTCAAGGAGCGCAGCATCTGGTGCATAGGCACCAGCGACAACGCGCCTAAAACCCTGTACCAAGTGGACTTGAAAGCCCCTGTGGCCCTGGTGCTGGGCAACGAAGGCGACGGCATGCGCCAGCTGACGCGCAAGACCTGCGACGAGCTGGTCGGCATTCCGATGCACGGCGCGGTGGAAAGCCTGAACGTGTCGGTGGCCAGCGGCGTCTGCCTGTACGAGGCGCTGCGCCAGCGCCTGTAAGCTTCTTTAGCCTTGCCTGCGCTCCAGTGTGACGCGCACGGTATGGGCTCCTGGCTGGCCGGTGAATATGACTTGGCCCCCCAGGCGGTTTGCGATATGGCGGACGATGGACAGGCCAAGCCCCGTGCCTGGCACCGAGCGGTTGCTGGTGCCACGGGTAAAGGCTTGCTGCAGCGACTCCACATGCGCTGGTGCAATACCCGGGCCCGCATCGCTGACCTTCAGCCATATTTGCTGTGCGTGTTCTTGCAGGCTAACGTGGATAGGGGCCTTGCCGTGCTTTAGGGCGTTATCGACCAGGTTGCTGACCAGGCGCTCTACCATCAGCCCATTGGCATGCGGCCAGGGCAGGCTGGCCGGGGCGTGGACTGCCAAGGCATCTGAGCGGTCGAAGCGGGCTACCACGGTGCGCACCGCTTCGGCCAGATCCTGTTTCCAGACGCCAGCATCTGCATGCGGGCGCGTAGCTGTTCCAGCGGGCGGGTCAGGCGCCGGGTGAATGTCCAGCTGGCCAGCATCAGCAAGACCGCCGTCGCGCCTAGCGCCAGTAGCACTCTCAACGGCCATGTGAGCGGCAGCATGCTTCCCGGTATACCTACACATAGCGCGGATAAGGCGCTAGCTTGCGGTGGCACCACGTGGACCCACACCATGGGCTCGGAATGGAGAGTGCTGAGCCGGATCTGGTTGATCGGCACCCTTCTCTGGCCCAGGGCGCTGGGCAAGGCCGAGAACCGTAGCGTGCGCTCGGGCAGGCGCCGCGTGTGGGCCGGCTCTTCGGCCTGGCGGTGTGCCAGGGCGGTTGCAGGCGGTGGGGTCGTGGCGGATGCCAAGCCCGAGGCCTGTGCCAGTGGCAGTGCCCACCGCTCGGCGTACAGCGTGGCGATAGAGTTCGTGCGTTCCACACAAAACAGGCCACCCATGACCAGACCCAGCCCGGTGACCAGGGCCAGCTGTGTCAGCAGCAGCCGCAGGAACAGGCTGTCCAGGCGTTCGGGCAGGCGCATGAGGCTGCCTCAGCCCCGCGGCACGAAGACATAGCCTTCGCCGCGCACCGTGTCGATCCAACCCTGGCCCGGCGCTGCTTCTTCCAGCTTGCGCCGCAGCCGTGCGACTTGTACATCCACGGTGCGGTCCACCGGTTTGTAGCCGCCGTTTTGTACCGCCTCACTGAGCTGCTCGCGCGAACGCGGCTTGCCAGGGCAACTGGCCATGGCGATCAGCAGTTTGTATTCGAAGCTGGTGAGTGACACCATGGAGGTACCAGTTCGCGCGGCTCGAAAGGTTTGGGCAGCTAGTCGTCGGCTCCGATCTCCAGGCCCAGTACCCGGTCCATCGGGTCGCCGCGTGCCGTCAGCATGACGATACCCAGGGCCGGGTGGCTGGCACGCCAACGGCGACAGACATCGAATCCGTTGGCGTCGGGCAGCATCACGTCCAACAGCACCGCGTCGGGTTTCCATTGCAGCAGTGCCCGCTCGCCATCGCCGGCGGTCAGCACGGTGTGGACGGCCAGTCCTTCTCGCTGCAGCAGCTTGGCCACCATGGCCGACAGCTCTGCGTCGTCGTCCATCACCAGGACCAGGGGTTTGTTCATCTGCGCCAAGTTTAGAGCTGGGCTATGGCATACGACAGCCATGATTCAAAACTGTCGTATTTCGTCGCAGACCGTGGTCATCTTGGGCGCGGCTGGGTCGTCAAATAGATGCAGCGCAGGCACAGGCTCGGCGTTGTGAAGCCCGTCTTTTTAACTTCAACTTTTATGCAAAGGAATTTCACCATGTATGCATCCAAAACCCTGTGCACCGTATTGATGGCCGTGCCGTGGCTGTGCCCCTCTGGTTCCATGGCCAGCGAGGCCGAAGCGCGCAGCCGCCAGACCACGCGTACCGATTCTGGATCGACCACCGCCGTCACCGGACCCGAGGGTAAAACCGGTACGGTGACAGTTACCCGCTAAGCAGGCATCTGCGGTAAGGCACATCCACTATGAAAACCTTCACTTTGTATTGCGCGCTGGCGCTGCTCGCCGGTTTTGCTGTGGGCCAGGCCCAGGCTGCAGAGCCCCGCGGCGCCCACAAAGAGCCTGTACCCAGGACTACCAGCGGCTGTGCAAATCGGTACAGCCCGGCGGCGGGCGGGTCATCGCCTGTCTGCAACAGCACCAGGCAGAGCTATCCACCCCGTGCCAGACCCAAATGAGGGCCGTGGCATTTTGTGCGCCAGAAATCAAGAAGATCTGCGGGACGGATACCGGCGGGCTGCGCAGCTGCCTGAAGGCGCACGCGGCCGAGTTAAGCGCCGCCTGCCAGCCTGGCACTGAGGTGCAGTAAATGGGACTGAAATAAGCAGCTAGCGCAATACAGTATTGCAGTGACAGCTATTAATTGTGTAGCGGTGTCGATTTGCCCGAAAGTCGGCAACCAGGACGGCGAAGCATGGCGATAAAGTTCTCCCCGTCTGCACTGGATAACTTTGGGGATAACTCTGAAATAGCGCTGTATTACGAGGGTAAACCCTTGATTTATAAGGGTAAACCTTGCGCTGCCCATTATTTGGGCAGTTGACAACTGCGCTGCCGGATCGGGGTTGGCCCTATCACACCCAGCCCATAGCACCCAGTAAAGCACCAAAGCCCAGCAGCCACAGCAGGTGCAGCTTGGTGCGCCAGACCAGCATCGCGCTGACCCCGGTGAGCAGCCACAGCGGCCAGTCGCCGTGCGGCCCGTGCTGAGCGCTGGACAGCAGCCAGCCGGTGGCCAGCATCAGTGCGATCACGATGGGCGCCATGCCTTGCTTGAAGGCCCGCACCGCGCGCATTTCGCGGTTGCGGTGGCCCCAGCGCACCGACAGCCAGGTCAGCACGGTGCTGGGCAGCAGGATGCCGAACATGGTGCAGGCCATGCCCAACAAGGCCAGTCCGTAGCCGCCGGCGTTCAGCCCCACGTTCCAGCCCATCAGGGCGATGAACAACACATTCGGCCCGGGCGCGGCCTGGGCGATGGCGATAGAGGCGTTGAACTGCTCTTCAGTCAGCCAGTGCTGCTGGTCGACCAAGTAGCGGTGCATGTCCGGTGCTGCGGTGATGGCACCGCCCACGGCCAGCAGCGACAGCGAGATGAAATGCCAGAAGAGCTGAAACCACTCAGCCGCGCCCATCACGATGCTGTGCAGGCCGCTCATACGGGCAGCTTCCGGTAAGTCAGCACGCAGGCCACGCCACCCAGGCCGAGCAGGATATAAAACAGCGGCCAGTGCAGCTGGGCGATGGCCGTAAAACACAGCGCGCCCAGCAGCACGCACAGCGCCATCCCCAGCACATGGTGGCGTACCGCGCGCATCAGGCGCAGACCGGTGGCGGCGATCAGGCCGGCCGCCACCGCACCCATGCCGCGCAGCGCGCCGGCGACGGCCGGGTTATCGGCAAACTGGGCGTAGACCAGGGCCAGCGCCAGCACGCCCAGCAGCGGAAAGGTCAGCATGCCGGCCAGCGCTGCCAGCGCGCCGCGCAGGCCAAAGTAGCGGTCACCGATCATCACCGACAGATTGACCACATTCGGGCCAGGCATGATCTGGGCGACAGCCCAGTCCTCGACGAATTCCTCGGTTGTCATCCAGCGCTTTTTGTCCACCAGTTCGCGCTGCACCACGGCCAGCACGCCGCCAAAACCCTGCAGGGCCAGCAGGGTGAAGGACACGAATAGATCGGTGAGTGACTTGGGCTGGGCGCGCCGCGTGGACGGCGGCGCAGTGGGGGCGGAGGTGGCGATGTTGGACGGCATGCGTGCATTATCGCCAGCGCTCCAGGGGCCTTGCCGGCCTGCGGATTCTTCCCCTATTTGAGGGAAATGGTGCGCATGGCGCGCCGGGTGCTGCAGTACATTGCAACGCCAGCCAGCCTGCTGTGTGCCGACCAAAATTTTGGAGCCATTCGCTATTCGCCATGATTGAACGCACTCTTTTTAGCCCCGAGCACGAAGCCTTCCGCGACAGTTTTCGGCGATTTGTGGCCAGGGAAATCGTCCCTTTCCATGCGGCCTGGGAAGAGCAGGGCTATGTGGAACGGGCGGTATGGAACGCGGCCGGCGCCAATGGTTTCTTATGCCCGTCCATGCCTGAAGAATTCGGCGGCGCCGGTGCCGACAAGCTGTATTCGGTGGTGCAGATCGAAGAGCTGGCGCGGGTCGGCGTGACCGGCATAGGCTACAGCCTGCACAGCGAGATCGTCGCCCCGTATCTGCTTCACTACGCCACCGAGCCGCAAAAGCAGAAGTACCTGCCGCAGATGGCCAGTGGCGCCGTGGTGGGAGCCATCGCCATGAGCGAGCCGGCTGCCGGCTCCGACCTGCAAGGGATCCAGTCCACCGCCATCAAGCAGGCCGATGGCAGCTACCGCCTCAACGGCAGCAAGACCTTCATCACCAACGGCTGGCATGCGGACCTGGTGGTGGTGGTAGCCAAGACCAACCCCACCGCCGGCGCCAAGGGCACCAGCCTGTTCCTGGTCGAGCGTGGTATGCCGGGCTTTACGGTGGGTAAGCGGCTCAAGAAGCTGGGCATGAAGGCACAGGACACGGCCGAGCTGTTTTTCGACAATGTGCATCTGCCGGCCGACCAGTTGCTGGGTGGCCGTTCGCACGAGAACAAGGGCTTTGTCTGCCTGATGGAGCAGCTGCCCTGGGAGCGGCTGCAGATCGCCATTACCGCCGTGGCCGCAGCCCAGGCGGCTATCGACTGGACGGTGGCCTATGTGAAGGAGCGCAAGGTGTTTGGCCAGCCGGTGGCTAGCTTCCAGAACACCCGCTTCACCCTGGCCGAGCTGCAGACCCAGGTGCAGATCGCCCAGGTGTTCATTGACCGCTGCACCGAGCTGCTGCTGCAGGACCAGCTCGACACCGCCACCGCCAGCATGGCCAAGTACTGGACCACCGACCTGCAATGCAAGGTGATGGACGAATGCGTGCAGCTCTTCGGCGGCTACGGCTTCATGTGGGAATACCCGATCACCCGCGCCTATGCCGATGCCCGGGTGCAGCGCATTTACGGCGGCACTAATGAGATCATGAAGGAAGTGATCACGCGTTCCATGGGTTTGGGAGGCTAGGTAGGGGTCTTGAAGCGAAGGGGTGTTCCTGCCGAAACTGCGCAAATCTGCGCCAGCCATTAAAATCGAGGGTTAATCCCCACAAAGTTTTGCATGAACGCCCCCGTCGACGTTTCCTTTTTTGCGCGCGCCGCCAAGCCGCTGACCAGCTACCGCAAGTACTGGGCGGCCCGCTTCGGCACTTCCAAATTCCTGCCGATGAGCCGCGCCGAGATGGACAAACTGGGCTGGGACAGCTGCGACGTGATCATCGTCACCGGCGACGCCTATGTGGACCACCCGAGCTTTGGCATGTCGGTGATCGGCCGCATGCTGGAGATGCAGGGCTTTCGCGTGGGCATCATCGCCCAGCCCGACTGGCAGAGCGCCGACCCGTTCAAGGCGCTGGGCAAACCCAACCTGTTCTTCGGCGTCACGTCGGGCAACATGGATTCGATGATCAACCGATACACCGCCGACCGCAAGATCCGTAGCGACGACGCCTATACGCCTGGCGACATCGGCGGCAAGCGCCCGGACCGCGCGGCCATCGTCTACAGCCAGCGCTGCCGCGAAGCCTACAAGGATGTGCCCATCGTCCTGGGCGGCATCGAAGGCTCGCTGCGCCGTATAGCGCATTACGACTACTGGTCCGACAAGGTGCGCCGCAGCGTGGTGGTGGATGCCAAGTGCGACCTGCTGCTCTACGGCAATGCCGAGCGCGCTATCGTCGAAGTGGCCCACCGCCTGGCCGCCAAAGAACCCGTGCAAAGCATCACCGATGTGCGCGGCACGGCCTTTATCCGCCGCAGCGACGACCCGACCGGGCGCGACTGGGTCGAGATCAACTCCACCTCGGTCGATGCACCGGGCCGGGTCGAGTCGCACATCAATCCCTACCAAACCACCTCCGAGCAGGCGGCAGAGCAGGGCGCGACCTGCTCCAAGGACGATGCGAATCCGCAGGGAGTACCCGCCGAAGCCGTGGTGAAGATGAGCCCGTCTCTCGGCGACGCTCTGGCCCGTTCGCAAGCCCGCGAACTCGCCAAGATCAAGGTGCCGCCGCGCGAGCGCTCGGTGATCCGTCTGCCATCCTTCGAGCAGGTGAAAGCTGACCCGGTGCTCTACGCCCACGCGAACCGCGTGCTGCACTTGGAAACCAACCCCGGCAACGCCCGTGCGCTGGTGCAAGCCCATGGCGAGGGTGTGACCGCCCGCGACGTGTGGATCAACCCGCCCCCCATCCCGCTGACCACGGCCGAGATGGACACGGTGTTCGACCTGCCCTACGCGCGCAGCCCGCACCCGGCCTACGCAGACGAGAACGGCAGCCACGACGGCACCACCAAGATTCCCGCCTGGGAGATGATCCGCTTCAGCGTGAACATCATGCGCGGCTGCTTTGGTGGCTGCACCTTCTGCTCAATCACCGAGCACGAGGGCCGCATCATCCAGAGCCGTTCTGAAGAATCGATCATCAAGGAAGTGGAAGACATCCGCGACAAGGTGAAGGGCTTCACCGGCACCATCTCCGACCTGGGCGGCCCGACGGCCAACATGTACCGCCTCGGCTGCAAGAGCCCCGAGATCGAAGCCGCCTGCCGCAAGCCGAGTTGCGTGTATCCCGGCATCTGCTCGAACCTGGGCACGAACCACGACCCGCTGATCAAGATCTACCGCCGCGCCCGCGCACTCAAGGGCATCAAGAAGATATTGATCGGCTCGGGCCTGCGCTACGACCTGGCGGTGCAAAGCCCCGAATACGTGAAAGAGCTGGTGACGCACCACGTCGGCGGCTACCTGAAGATCGCGCCCGAGCACACCGAGCAGGGCCCGTTGACCAAGATGATGAAGCCCGGCATCGGCAGCTACGACAAGTTCAAAACCTTGTTCGAGAAGTTCAGCCTGGAAGCCGGCAAGAAGCAGTACCTGATTCCGTACTTCATCGCCGCCCACCCCGGCACCAGCGACGAAGACATGATGAACCTGGCGTTGTGGCTGAAGAAGAATGGCTTCCGCGCCGACCAGGTGCAGACCTTCTACCCGTCGCCGATGGCCACCGCCACCACGATGTACCACAGCGGCAAGAACCCGCTGCGCAAGATCACCCGCGACAGCGAAACCGTCGACATCGTGCGTGGCGACCGCCGCCGTCGGCTGCACAAGGCGTTTTTGCGTTACCACGATGCCAACAATTGGCCGCTGCTGCGCGAAGCGCTGAAGACCATGGGCCGCGCTGATCTGATCGGCAATGGCAAGCACCATCTGATCCCCACCTACCAGCCGATGACCGATGGCGGCTACGAGAGCGCGCGCAAGAAGAACTCGACCGTGGTGACGACCAAGTCGTCGCCGGTCACAAAGGGCCGCTTGCTGACCCAGCACACCGGCCTGCCGCCGCGCGACAACGGTTCGGGCAAGTCGCCGGTCAACAAGCCTTCGCGCAAGGTTCGCTAGGGTCGTCAAGCAAAGCAAAGCAGGGCTCTGGCGCAGGTAGAACCTGCGCAGTCTGCTATTAATTAAGTAGCAGTCGCGGTTGTAACCAGAACAACCAGCCGAGTAGCGCCGCGCAATGCGCCAGCACCGTCACCCAGTAGGTGGCCTGGAACGCGGCCTTCGACGATTTATGCCGGAGGATGGCCTGGGCCACGCCGGCGCCGGGCCAGCCACCGAGCAGGCTGAGCAGATGCAAAGTGTCTTCCTTGGTGCGCCATTGCCGGGTGCGGGCCGCGTGTTTGTCGGTCCAATAGGCGAAGAAGGTTGCCAGGTTCACCGCCGAGGCTGCGCCCAGCACCCAGAGCGGCAGGCGGTGCGTCCATGCGCCCCAGGCCAGAAGGCCGATCCAGCCGATAGTCAGTAGCGTAAAAAATGCTGGGTTGGAATCTGTGCCGCGAACGCCAGGGCGCGGCGCCGGCCGCCGCTGGCGCTGCGGAGCGGCTTGGGCATGCGCGGTGGCCGTGCGGACCGCCATGGCGCGCGGCCCTTTGCCACCCACGGTGATTTCTTCGAACCACACTGCTTCGCCTTCGCGTGGAGCGGCTGCGCCCCGGTAGTCCTTGATGTGGAAAAAGATGTCGGCCGTGGTCTGCGGGCTGCGGATAAAGCCGAAGCCGCGTGTAGCGTCCCAGCGTTGGATGGTTCCCTGCTTCTGCATCGGTTCGCCCTGTGCTGCGGTGGTGTGACAGGGCTTATTTTGGCATCGGCGGCAGGGCCCCAAAGTTCTCCCCGTTTGCACTGGATAACTTTGGGGGTAACTCTGTACGCTATCTGTATGGGCGGGCTAAGTGCTTGTTTTGAAAGGCTAAAGCTTGCGCTGCCTAATCTTTAATCAACACTTTAAGCCGCGGCTTCAACGCCCCAGATTCAGCGGCAGCCCCACATAGTTTTCGGCCAGCACGGTAGATGCTGCCGTGGAGTTGACCAGGTACTCCAGCTCAGCCTCTTGCATGCGCTGGCCGAAGGCACCTGTGTCGGGGAACTTGTGCATCAGCGAGGTCAGCCACCAGGAGAAGCGCTCGGCCTTCCAAATGCGGGCCAGTGCACGCTGTGAATAGGTGTCGATGCCGGAGGCGCTTTTCTCGGCGTAGAACTCGATGAAGGCGCTGGACAGGTATTTCACATCGCTGGCGGCCAGGTTCAGGCCCTTGGCGCCGGTAGGCGGCACGATGTGGGCTGCGTCGCCGGCCAGGAACATGCGGCCAAAGCGCATCGGCTCAGCCACAAAGCTGCGCAGCGGAGCGATGCTTTTCTCCAGCGTAGGGCCGGTGACGATGCGCTCGGCCAGATCCGGGTCGAGGCGGCTGCGCAGCTCGTCCCAGAAGCGCTGGTCGCTCCAGGCATCGACCTTGTCGTCCAGCGGGCATTGCACGTAGTAGCGGCTGCGCGTCAGGCTGCGCATCGAGCACAGCGAGAAGCCGCGTTCGCTGTTGCCGTAGACGATGGAATGCGGCGATACCGGTGGCACATCGGCCAGAACGCCGAGCCAGCCGAACGGGTAGACCTTTTCGTATTCGGTGATTGCGCCCTCGGGCACGCTGGCGCGGCAGACGCCGTGGAAGCCGTCGCAGCCAGCAATGAAGTCGCATTCCAGCTCGAAGTTCTGGCCGTCCTTCTGGTAGCGCACTTTCGGGCGCTGGCTGTCGAAGTCGTGCACGCTGACATTGGCCGCCTGGTAGACGGTGCTCAAGCCGGCTTCGCTGCGCGCATCCATCAGGTCGCGCGTGACCTCGGTCTGGCCGTAGGCGGTGACCACCTTGCCATTCGTCAGGCCATGTACGTCGATCGCATGCCGCACGCCCGAGAACACCAGCTCGATGCTGTGGTGCACCACGCCTTCGGTGTCCATGCGGGGGCCCACACCGGCTTCGCGCAGCATGTCCACTGTGGTCTGCTCCAGGATGCCGGCGCGGATGCGGCCCAGCACGTAGTCGGGGCTTTGGCGCTCGATGATGATGTTGTCTATGCCGGCCTTGTGCAGCAATTGGCCGAGCAGCAGGCCGGACGGGCCGGCACCGATGATGGCAACCTGGGTACGCATGGGGTGTCTCCTTAAATCTGCCCTCAAGCTTAGGTCGGAGTGGCATGTCCTACCAGGCCGGAATTGCGCCAGTGTGCGATGATCGGCCTGCTTGTGCGATCACCGCGCAAAATGAGAGCGAAATGGATATTCAGAAAGCAGATCTCATCGAAGGCATGGCCAAGGGCATGGCGGTGCTGGAGAGTTTTGACACCGAGCGCCAACGTTTGAATGCCACCCTGGCCGCCCAGCGCGCCGGGCTGACGCGGGCCGCGGCACGGCGCCATCTGCTGACCCTTGCCCATCTGGGCTATCTGGACACCGATGGCAGCTACTTCTGGCTGGCGGCCAAGGTGCTGCGCTTCTCTGGCAGCTACCTGGCCTCGGCCCAGTTGCCGCGGGTGCTGCAGCCGACGCTGAACCGGCTGGCGGCGCAGACCCTGGAGTCGTTCTCGGCCGTGGTGCGCGATGCCGACGAGGTGGTGATCGTGGCCCGCAGCGGCAACGACCGCAGCGGCGGCCCCTTGCGCGTGCTGGCCTACGGCCTGCACCTGGGCGCGCGGCTGCCCGCCCATGCCACCTCCACCGGCCGGGTGCTGCTGGCGGCCGAAACCAAGGCCAGCTTCAACGCCTGGATGAAGAGCCGCAGCCTGCCGCGGCTGACGGCCCACACCATCACCGAGCCCAAGCAGTTCCGCGCCGTGGTCGAGCAGGTGCGGGCCGACGATTTTTGCGTCGCCAGCGAAGAGCACGAACTCGGCGTGCATGCCCTGGCGATCCCGCTGCGCAATCTGCAGGGCAAGACGGTGGCTGCGCTGAACGTGGTGACCACGCCGCAGCGTCTCGAGCAGCAGGCCATGCAGCGCGATCTGCTGCCGCTGCTACTGGATGCAGCGCGGGAACTGCAGCCGTTGTTGTAAAGAGTTTTAGGGGAAATAGGCCGCCAGCGCATATAAAAACTACGTGAGCAGCTGCGAAATGGATAGCAGACTGTCCCACGATGTCTGACATGTCATGAAACCGCCATGGACGCTGCCTACAGTCCGCAGCTTCTTTTGCCCTGGGCTATGCGCCCCCATTTTTCATGTCTTCTGCGATCCGTTTCCCGGTGCTTCCCCTCGTCCTGGCCGTCTGCAGCGCACTCAGCGCCTGCGGTGGCGGCGACAGCGAACTGGCGGTGCCGTCTGCGCCCGCCGACCCCGGCTTTGTCGATACCGCACCCGCACCCGCCGTGGCCGCGTTTGTCGACAGCTACAAGACCAATATCAGCGCCAACACCACCACCGCCACCAATGCCGGCCTGGCCCTGCTGGCGCCGTTCAACGAACTCTGGACCACCGGCAGCGCCTGGAACAACGGCGCGCCTACCGCCAAGGGCCTGCCAGTGCTCAGCCGCAACATCCAGTACGTGGCCAACCTCAGCGCCAGCCGCACATCCGCGCAGGCCGACACCGCTTACTACATTGACCGCCGCAACCAGAACTACAGCGTGATCGACGGCCTGGGCCCGCTGGCCGCGCCGTACTACACCGGCGCCGGCGCCACCACCACCATCACCAGCATCCCGGCCAACGCCACCACCGTGACCTACACCGAGGCCGGTACCGGCGGCGGCACCACATCGTCCAGCCTGGGCAGCGTGGTGAGCCTGGTAAACCTGCTGCGCGGCAACTTTTCGTCGACCACGCCGAGCAAGAACTTCTTCCAGTACCCGCGCCCCTGGCGCATGACGAATACCAGCGTGGTGCAAGACACCGGCGCGGTCGACAGCCTGGGCTTTCCGGTATACAGCTCCAGCGTGGCGCTGGTGCCGACCCTGCGGCCAGTGCGCAGCACCACGCCGGCTACCGACGGAGGCTTCACCAGCGGCCACACCAATGCCGCCTACCTGGCGGCCTGGGCCATGGCCTATGCCGTGCCCGAGCGCTTCCAGGAAATCCTGACCCGCGCCTCCGACATCGGCGACAACCGCATCGTCGCCGGCATGCATTCGCCGATGGACGTGATGGGTGGCCGCACCCTGGCCACCGCCCTGGCCGCCGCCATCCTGAACGACAGCGCAAACGCCACGGCCAAGGCCGCCGCCGTCACCCAGGCGCACAGCTATCTGCAGGCCCAGACCGGCAGCAACGACGACACCTTCTACAGCGCTGCCCACAGCGCAACTACCGCCACCGACGCCTATGCCGACCGCGCCGCCAACCAGGCCAGCTACGCCCAGCGCCTGACCTACGGCTTCACCCAGATCAACGCCACCACCAACGCGCCCAGCGTGCCCAAGGGCGCCGAGGTGCTGCTGGAAACCCGCTTGCCCTACCTGAGCGCCGACCAGCGCCGGGTGGTGCTGAAGACCACGGCCATCGCCTCCGGCTACCCGCTGCTGGACGATGCCGAAGGCTGGGGCCGGCTGAACCTGTTTGCCGCCTCCGAAGGCTATGGCGTGTTCAACGGCAATGTGGTGGTGGCCATGGATGCCAGCAAAAAGGGTTACCACGCGCTCGACACCTGGCGCAACGACGTCAGCGGCAGCGGCAAGCTGACCAAGCAGGGCAGCGGCAGCCTGCGCCTGGCCGGCAGCAACAGCTGGACCGGTGGTACCCAGATCGACGCCGGTACGCTGGAAGCGGCTTCCGCCACGGCCCTGGGCAAGGGCGACGTCTACAACAGCGCCGGCAGCTTCGTCGGCTGGAGCGGTGGCAAGCTGGCACTGAACGGCAGCTACACCCAACTGGCCGGCGGTACTTTGCGACTGGCGCTGGGCGCTGGTGAGCAGGGCCGTGTCGCGGTGGCCGGCGTGGCGGCTTTGGGCGGCGCGCTGAAAGTGCAGCTCCAGTCCGGCTACACCCCGGCCGTGGGCGATGTGCTGACCCTCATCAGCTGCGCCGGCCGCACCGGCACGTTTGCCAGCGTCAGCGTCGACGGCTTCAAGGTCACACCGATCTACAGCCGGACCGGTGTTTCGATCCGCCTGGACGCCGTGTCTTAAGGAAAATAGGCCTGTAGCGCAGGTGCTTACTGCGCCAGCAGCTATCAAAGAGATAGCGCGAGGTTGTTACGCCCGGTGTGAAATCTCCACCACCACGGCGCGCGCCGCCAGCTGCTGCACCAGGGCTTCGGCGGCCGCGCGGTTGCGGGCGTCCAGGTTGGCATCCCACTCGTCCAGCAGGTAGACGCGGGCCTGCGTTTTCAGGCTGATTTCCTGCAGCGCCCGCAGCTGGCGCTCGCCGGACGAGAAGCCGCTGCTGGCGGGGGCGTCTTCGTCGTCTCCATCGTCGTCCACCGACTGGGCGCCGGCAAACGCGAAGGCCAGCTTGTCCTGCGTCGGCCAGTAGAAAGCCTGGTGGCCGAGGCGGGTTTTCAGCGCCGCCAGCAGGCTGGATTTGCCCGAGCCATTGCCGCCGCGTACCTGCAGCCGGCCGCTGGGTTGGGCGTCCACGATGGCCAGCGCTTCGTCCAAGCTGGCGCAGGGCTGGGCATCCCGGTCGGTAGACCATTGCAGCCGCAGCTCGCCGTAGCCTATGCGCTGCAGAAAGCCGGCGTCGGGCGCAGGCCGCATCGCATTGCAGGCACCGCCGATGCGCGTCCATACCGCAGCCAGGTCGTTCCAGCCCGATGCCAGGTCGTGCATGTCGCTGGACAAGGCGATCTGCCGCGGCAAGGTGGCGGCCAGCGCCACCAGCAGCGCGGTGTTGCCGGCGTTGTCGCCTGCCACCCAGGCCAGGTAGCTGAACAGCGCCGCCAGCGAGACGATGCCGTGCAGCGTGGCGAGGCCTTCGCGGGCCAGGATGGCACGGATCTGCGCCGCCAGCGCGTCGCGCAGCCGGGTCTTGAAGCCGTGGTGCCAGAGCCTGAAGTTGTAGCGGTTGCCGCTGAAGATGTTTTCCCAGGCGCTATAGGTTTGCGCCGTCATGCGGTTGGTGCTGCGCTGGTGCGCCAGGTAGACGGCAGCCACTGGCTTGCGCACCAGCATCTGCAACGCCAGCAGCGCCACAAACACCGCGGCGTAGACCAGTGGCAGGCCGGCGTCGATGGCCACGCCCAGTACGGCGGCGTTGAACAGCAGGCCGAACAGCAGCTTCAGGTCGGCCTCCAGCTCGTACACCAGCTCGAAGAAGATGTGGAAGGCTTCGTTGGTCAGAAACGGCTCGACCTGCTCGCGCTGTGCCGTGTCGCCCAGCAGAGCGGCCTGGTGACGGTTGTCGCGGGCAAAGCGCAGCATGTAGCGGCCAAAGGCGCCAAAGCCGGCGCGCTCGGCAAAAATCCAGCTGCTGGCGCCCAGCACATAGGAGGCCGATTGCACGCCGACAATCCAGGCGAAGTCGGACACCAGAAACACCTTGTCCACCACGTCGCGGCTGGCGTCGATGATCAGCCAGGTGGTGGTGGCTGCCAGCGCCGCTTCGGCCACCAGGAACAGCAGCATCCAGAACAGCGGCGGGCAAAGCATGAAGCGCAGAAAGTCGCGGTTCCGGTAGGGCGGCAGGGCCGGGCGCGAAGAACGGGATGTGGGCAGAGCATGCATAGAGGTGGGCGATAGTACATGCGAGCTGTCATGCCAACCGCCCCGTAGAGGCGCCGTGTTACTGTTTGGTAAAGGTCGCTGTGGGGCCTGGCGTGCTGACTGGCGCACTTAAAATCTTTAGCCAGTAGAACTTGTTGGCCGCAGGGTAGGGAGTTTTTTCAAAACCTGTCAACCCGGCGTTCAGTGCAGCGTTCTAAAGGGGTCGGCAGGCCGTGCAAATGGAATGCCAGACGTTTTCATTTTTTCATCCACGAAAGAACACCATGACCAAAAAGAAACACAGCAAAAAGCCAGCTAAGAAGTCGGTTGCCAAGTAATTCTTGGATGGACTTTGAAAAGACCCGCCCTGGCGGGTTTTTTTCTGCCCGCTGCTTTCCTGGGCGACCAAGCTGTTGCTGCAGTTTTGATAGCTTCTCGCGCAGGTGAAATCAGCGCCAGAGGCTGATTTCTTATATATTCTTCCGCTCCGTTAAACTGTAAGCCCATCCAGCATTTTTTTATCCATGTCTCCCGAACACACCGCCCGGTCCGCCCTTGATGCCTTCGACAAGGTGGTCAGCGCCGCGGGCGGTTTCCGCAGCCGGCCAGGCCAGCGGCTGATGGCCGAGCGCGTCGCGCAGACCTTCAGTGAAGCCACCCTGGGCAAGATGGAGAACGAAGACGACACGCCGCTGCGCTCCATCGCCGTGATCCAGGCGGGCACCGGCGTCGGCAAGTCGCTGGCCTACTGCGCACCGGCGATTGCCGTGGCGCTGGCGCGCAAGACCCGGGTGCTGATCTCCACCGCCACCGTGGCGCTGCAAGAGCAGCTGGTGACCAAGGATTTGCCGGCACTGGCGGCGCTGATGGACGAACCCTTTCGCTTCGGCCTGGCCAAGGGCCGCGGCCGCTATGTTTGCAAGCTGAAGCTGGCGCGGCTGGCAGGCGAGGGCGGCGCGGATGACGACGACCTGTTCGCCGACGAGCTGGCCGCGGCCGGCGCGCCGTTTGTGCGCCACGACGAAGAAGCCCGCATGCTGCAGTACGCCGGCCTGGCGCGCGAACTGGCCAGCGCCGCCTGGGACGGCGACCGCGACAACCTGGCGCAGCAGCCCGATGCCGACATCTGGCAACCCATCGCCGCCGAGGCCAGCAGCTGCACCGGCAAGCACTGTCCAGCCTTCAACGGCTGCACTTATTTTGAAAAGCGCAAGGAGCTGGTCGGCGCCCAGGTGATCGTGGCCAACCACGACCTGCTGCTGTCCACCCTGGGCACGCGCACCCTGCCCGAGCTGGACAACTGCCTGCTGATCCTGGACGAAGGCCACCACCTGCCGGCCGTGGCTCTGGACAAGTTCTCCACCTCCATGGACCTGAGCCGCCTGGGCTGGATCGACACCCGGGCCAGCCGGGCCAAGCGCATCGGCAGCCTGATGGGGGTGTCCGAGGTGGCCGACGTGGGGCGCTATGCCTCGCAGCTCAAGCAGACCCTGGAAGACATCGCCAAGAGCCTGGCCGAGCTGTACGCGCCGGTGCTGCGCGAGCCCAGCAGCGCCTACGGTCCGCCGCGCGTGCGCCTGCCCAAGGGCGAGTTGCCGCTGATGCTGGTCGAGCCGCTGGGCATGGTCAGCGTGATGGCCGAGAGCTTTCTGGGCGTGCTGAACGACATTGCCAAGGCCTTGCGTGCCGAGATGAAGGACGCGCCCAACGAGGCGCGGCGCCTGTCGGTGCTGTACGCCCAACTGGGCATGCTGTCGCCGCGGCTGGAGGCGGTGCACGCCACGGCCCAGCTGCTGCTGCAGGAAAGCCCGCCACCCCCCGCGCCCGCACGGCCGCCGGCGGCCAAATGGTTCACCCTGGCCGAGGTCGATGGCCGGGTGCAGATCAAGGCCTACGCCAGCCCGATACTGCCGGGCTCAACCTTGCGCCACCAGCTATGGTCCAGCGTGCGGGCGGCGGTGGTCACATCCGCCACGCTGACCAGCTGCGGCGAGTTTGATTTCTTTTTGCGCGAAACCGGCCTGAAGGACGACGACGCAACCACCACGCTGGAGGTGGCCAGCCCCTTCGACTACGCGACCCAGGGCCAGTTCGTCACCGTGCAGACCCTGGCCGACCCGCGCAATGCCAGCGCCTTCACCTCCGAGATGGTGCTGGCCCTTGTGCGCGACCTGGCCGATGTGCAGCACGGTGCGCTGTGCCTGTTCACCTCGCGCGACCAGATGCGCCAGGCGGTGCTGGCCCTGCCGGACGCGCTGCGCGCCAAGGTGCTGGTGCAGGGCGATCTGCCGCGTATCCGCCTGATCCAGCAGCACCGCGACCGCGTGCAGGCCGGCGAGGTGTCCATCATCTTCGGTATGCAGAGCTTTGGCGAAGGCCTGGACCTGCCCGGCCAGCTTTGCGAAACGGTGTTCATCGCCAAGCTGCCGTTTGCCTCGCCCGACGACCCGGTGGGCGAGTCGCGCGCCGAATGGCTGCGTGGCGTGGGCCGCGACCCGTTCTCTGAACTGGTGGTGCCGGCCACCGCCATCAAGCTGGCCCAATGGGCAGGTCGCGCCATCCGCACCGAGACCGACAAATCGTTTGTCTATTGCTACGACCGCAGACTGAGCGATACCAGCTACGGCCAGCGTTTGCTGCAAGGCCTGCCGCCTTTTGCCCGGCTGCGCAAAGACGCACAGGGGCGCGTGCTCGCGTAAATTACAAAAATATCCGAGGAGACCGCTATGCGTTTTGGACTCATCGCTCACCGCCTGCACCGCCAGGGTTCCGACAGTGGTTTGCTGCGCTGGCTGCAGGCGGCAGAGCCGGCGGTGCGGGCGCTGGGCCTGGGCTTGCATGCCGTGGGCGGCACCTACGACGCAGTGCAACGCTACGGCCTGCTGGACAAGTTTCCGGGCCTGGTGCGCTACCCGAACGGCCATTCCGGCGGCTTAACGAGACTGGTGTCGCACATCGTCGGCGGCGTGCAGCCCGGCCAGGCGCTGGACGGGGTGATTTTTCTGATCGATCCGGTCGATCCATCCTCGCTGTTTCCCGAAGCACAGGCGCTGAAGCGCCAGTGCGTGATCCACGGCAAGCCATTTCTGGCTACCGAGGCCGCGGCTTTGGAATGGCTGCAGATCGAGGGCCTGCAGGCCGGGCTGGACAGCGCCCAGGCGCCGGGCGCTGCCTTGCTGCAGGCCATGCCGCAACAGGTGGCGGCACTGATCGCGCATGATGCGCTGAAGACCCAGATGGTCGAGTTTGCCGGCACCCATTTCGCACTGCTGTCGCGCTACCAGGAGCGGGTCGCCACCGGCACCACCGGCGGCCTGCTGAACCAGATGGCCTGGAGCCGCGGCTGGCCCAGCGACCAACCCTGGGTGACGCCTTACCGCAGCGGCCCGCTGGGTGGCGATGCGCAGATTGCCGAGAGGGTGCTCGACGGCAGCTGCCAGAAGGTGATCTTTTTCGAAGACCCGCATGTGGCGCGCCAGCACGAGGCCGATATCCAGCTGATGGAGCGCGCGGTCTGCAGCGCCAGCGACCGCACCACCTGCATGAATTCACCGGCCATGGCCTGGCGCTGGGCCGAGGCTTTGGGGAAAATACGGCTCAAATAGGCTGGCAGTGCTTTATGGTTAAGCGTAGGTAGCTATCAAATAGATAACAACTCGTCTCCGTTCCAGAAACACCGCAGAACTGGCTTTGCCAGGCTGCTGGTGTTGCCCCCTGCAAGGGGGTTGGCGAAAGATGCGAAGCACTGAAGCCTGGGGGTGTGCGATCAATACCCCCGCTCTTGTGTCTGGTTTCATTTAGGCGCATTCTTCTCGACAGGGCTGTTGCCCGCCAAGGAGTACGCCATGCACGCCGCCACACGCCTGTATTTACGCGGGTTCTTCTTGCGCTCAGCGCTGCTGTGTTTGCTTGGTTTCTTCAGTGTGGCCTGGGCGGCACCTTCTAAGGCGCTGGACGCACCCGTGCAGTCCACCATGGATGCCTTGACCAAGGCGAATGCTGCGGTCGTCGGCGTGCGGGTCAGCGTGGCCGAGGGAGCGCGTTCGGCCGAAACCCTGGGCGTGCAGCGCAGCGGCTCCGGTGTGGTGATCGGCCCCGACGGCTTGATCGTGACGATTGGCTACCTGGTGATGGAAGCGCAGAGCATCCAGGTGGTGACCCAGGACAACAAGACCCTGCCGGCGCAGGTTGTTGCCTATGACTTGGCGACCGGCTTTGGCCTGATACGGCCGATTTTGCCGCTGCGTGGCATCCAGCCGGTAGCCCTGGGCAGTCTGAAGGACGTGGGTGCCGGCGAGCCGCTGATGGCATCGACCGGCCCCCAGTCCGATGGCGGCGATGGCGACGTGAACATGACCCAACTGGTGAGCAAGCGGGCTTTTTCCGGCTACTGGGAGTACCACATCGACAGCGCGATTTTCACCAGCCCGCCGGTGAGCAACCATTCGGGTGCCGGCGTGTTCAACCAGAGGGGCGAGCTGATGGGGATTGGCAGCCTGCTGGTGGGCGATGCGCTGGGCCGGAATCCGCGCCTGCCCGGCAATATGTTCGTGCCGGTAGACCTGCTCAAGCCGATACTGGCCGAAATGCAGAAGACCGGCAGCAGCCAGCAAAGCCACCGGCCCTGGGTGGGGCTGACCTCCAGCGAGCAGGCGGGCCGCGTGCAAATCGTGCGCGTCAGCAAGGAGAGCCCGGCCGAGCAGGCGGGCCTGCAGCCTGGCGACGTGGTGCTGGCGGTGGACGGCGCCAAGGTCAGCACGCTGGAAGGCTTTTACAAAAAGCTGTGGGACCGGGCCCAGCCCGATGCCGATGTTTCCCTCACCGTGCTGCAGGGCGCCGACCTGAAGACCATCGTGCTCAAGCCGGTGGACCGCATGAATACCATGCAGAAGCCCGCGGGAATTTAAGAAAAATAGGCTTTTGGCGCAGCTGCTACCTGCGGTAGCAGCTATTTTTTCGATAGCAATCAGGCATGCCGGCGCACCGTCAGCAGGATGCCACCCATGGCGGCAAACAGGCCGCCGCAGATACGGTTGATCCAGCGCACATGGGCGCTGGAGGCCAGAAACGGGGCAATCCGCGCGGTACCTACCGAGCACAGCGTCAACACCGACATTTCCATCGCCATAAAGGTTGCGGCCAACACCGCCATCTGCGGGCCCCAGGCCGCGGCCGGGTCCAAAAACTGCGGGAAGAACGCCGCAAAGAACAGCAGCGCCTTGGGGTTGCTGGCCCCGACCATCAGGCCTTGCACATAGCAGGCGCGCAGGCTGGGCAGGGTGCTGCTGGCGGCGTTGCCGGGCGTGAACGCCACGGCCGGGCTGCGCCAGGTCTTGACGCCCAAGTAGATTAGATAGGCGGCGCCGCACACCTTGAGCACGGTGAACGCGGTTTCTGATGCGGCCAGCACCGCGCCCAGGCCGAGGGCCGACAGCAGCATGATGCCCAGCGCAGCGGTAATGCTGCCAGCGCCCGACACCACGCCGCGTGCCCAGCCGTGCTGCAGCGCGCGGGTGATGCACATCAGCATGGTGGGGCCGGGCGACAGCACCAGCACGGCCACGGCGGCCAGGTAGAGCAGATAGGTGGACAAGGTCATGAAGGTCATGCAAGAGGCTTTCAAACAGATGGCAGCGGCGGGAAGTCACCATGTTAATTGAGGCCTGTAGCTAATTAAATTCAGGTCCGGCCGAATAACGCCAAAAGTCGTTGTAGAATCTGAGGCTTGTCGGGGCGTAGCGCAGCCTGGTAGCGCATCTGGTTTGGGACCAGAGGGTCGAAGGTTCGAATCCTTTCGCCCCGACCATTAAATGAAGTTAAAGCCGCCAAGAGTTCGCTCTTGGCGGCTTTTTTCATGGGCGTTCGCAGGTACACATACTATGCAATTGATAGCTACACACGGTTTACAGATAAGCGCCAGGGGCCTGTGGAATCGATTTTTGGCCGGGCTACTGCTGTGCCTGGCCATGGGCTGGCAACCGGTGCTGGCACAACCCCCTAGTCCTGACGACACGCTGGACCAACTGCGCCAGCAGATCGAGACCCTGCAAAAGGGCTTGGCCAATCCCACGCCCGGGCTGGATCTGCTGGCCTGGCGCGGCACCGCGCTGGCCGCCCAGATCCAGGCCCAGGAAGTGGCTGACCAGTTGGCGCCGCAGCTGGACAGCGTGCAGGCCCGTCTGGCCGAGCTGGGCACGCCGCCCACCGATAAAAAAGAAGCTCCGGACATCGCCACCCTGCGCACCCAGCTGGACAAGAGCCGCAACGCCCTGGATGCGCAGGTCAAGCTGGCGCGCCTGCTGGCGGTAGAGGGTGAGCAGGTGGCGGCGCAAATTTCCACCTTGCGGCGTTCGCAGTTCCAGGCCGAGCTGGGCGCACGCACCGCGTCGATCCTGGCGCCGCCGTTTTGGTCAGAGTTGCGCGATAACTTTGCTGCCGATGCCGGCCGCCTGGGCGGGCTGCTGGGCGAGCTGTGGCGTGCCTTGGGCAAAGCCTCGGTAGCGGTCTGGCTGGGCATGGCCGTATCCTTGAGCGCGGTGGTGCTGGTGCGCCGCAAGCTCGCCGCAGGCGCGATGCACCTGGTGGCTACCCGCGTGCCCGGGGGGCGGCTGCGCCGATCTTTGTTTGCGGTGCTGCGTATCGCGCTGTCGGTGCTGGCCTGGGGCAGCATCGCGCTGGTGCTGCGCCAGGGGCTGGAATGGAATAGCGATTTGTCGGCTCTGCCGCACACGCTGTTGGTCAGCAGCGTTGGCCTGGCCTGCTTTGGCGGCTACGTAGCTGGCCTGGGGCGGGCGCTGCTGTCGCCCGACCGGCCGACCTGGCGGCTGCCGCCGCTGCCGGATTCGGTGGCCAGCGGCATGGGGCGTTTTCCCCTGGTGATGGCGCTGGTGACTACGGCGGGTTGGCTGGCCGAGCGCCTGTACGCGCTGGTGAATGCCAGCCTGGCAACTACAGTAGCGCTGAACTGCATTCTGGCGTTGGCCCTGGGCTTGACCATGGTGATGGGCGTGCTGCGCGCCGAGCGCCTGCGCCGTCAGTCGGCCAGCGACCCCGATGCGGCCAAGATGCCAGCGCGCCCGTTGTGGCTGAGCGTGGTGGCGATGCTGGTCTGGCTGGCGCTGGCCGGCAGCGTTGTCGGCCTGTTGCTGGGCTATGTGGCACTGGGTGGCTTCGTGGTGCGCCAGGTGGCATGGTTTGCCATCGTCTCCAGCACTGCGTATCTGCTGGTGCTGCTGATCGACGATATGTGCATGGGTTGGCTGGCCTCGGCGCCTGAATCCACGCCCACGCCGGGCAGCTGGCGCATGCGCGACCAGCTGGCGGTGCTGGTATCGGGCATCGGGCGGGCGCTGGTGGCGCTGGTCGCCCTGGTGCTGGTGTTGTCGCCGTTTGGCGATGGCCCGCCCGAGCTGCTGCACCGCGCTACCTTGTTCGGCGATGGCCTGGCGATCGGCGAGGTACAGGTGCGGCCGGCGGCGGTGCTGCTGGCGCTGTCGGTGCTGGTGCTGGGCCTGCTGCTGGTGCGGCTGCTGAAGCGCTGGTTGGAAGGGAATTTACTGCCCACTACCAACCTGGACGCGGGCATGCAAATGTCGGCCAGCACCTTGTTTGGCTACGGCGGCGGGGTGCTGGTGGTGGCGCTGGCGATGTCGGCCGTGGGCATAGGGCTGGAACGTGTGGCCTGGGTGGCCAGTGCATTGTCGGTGGGTATCGGCTTTGGCCTGCAGGCGGTGGTGCAGAACTTTGTGTCCGGCCTGATCCTGCTCGCCGAGCGGCCGGTGAAGGTGGGCGACTGGGTGGTGCTGGGCACGGTGGAGGGCGATATTCGCCGCATCAATGTGCGCGCCACCGAGATCCAGATGAGCGACCGCTCGACCGTGATCGTGCCGAATTCCGAGTTCATCACCAAGACCGTGCGCAACATCACCCATGCGAGCCCGCAGGGTCTGGTGCAGATCAAGCTGCCGATGCCGCTGGATACCGATGTGCAGCAGGTCTACGACCTGCTTTTGGGGGCCTTCAGGGACCATGCCGAGGTACAGTCCGCTCCCGCGCCCAGCGTGGCGCTGGACGGTATCGACAACGGCAAGCTGGTGTTCAACGCCACAGCCTATGTGGGCTCGCCACGCATGGCCTATGGCGTGCGCAGTGACGTGCTATTTGAGGTGCTCAAGCGCTTGCGCGAGGCCAAGCTGCCAATGTCGCACCCCTCGACCATGCTGCTGCGCCAGGACAGCCCGGTGGACCTGCTGAGTAGCCCCAGCGTGGCCGACAAGGTGCAGCCACCGCCCGAGCCGCCGTTCACGGCCTAAATGATGTAAGCAGCTTCAGGCCGCCAGGGCCTGCAGCAGCTCAGTCTCGATCTCGATCTGCTTGCGGTTGTACTGCAGCTCCGGTCCTTGGACCAGAAAACTATCTTCCACCCGCTCGCCCAGCGTGGTGACCTTGGCCAGTTGCACGCTCAGGCTGTGCTTGGCTAACACACGGGCCACCAGATACAGCAGGCCGGCGCGGTCGCTGGCCGAGATACTGAGCAGCCAGCGCTGGGCTTTTTCGTCCGGCCGCAGGTCGACCCGCGGGGCGATGGGGAAGCTCTTGACCCGTCGCGAGACCCGGCCACGGCTGGGCGTGGGCAGTGGGCCTTGCTGGGCCAGGGTCTGGTCGAGGTCGTTTTCCACCATGCTGGTGAGTTCGCGGTAGTGCTCGGGCAGCATGGCCGTGACCACCTGGAAGGTATCCAGCGCATAACCGTTGCTGGCGGTATGCACCTTGGCATCGACGATGCTGAAGCCCGCCTGGTCGAAAAAGCCGCAGATGCGCGCAAACAGATCGGGCTGGTCGGGGGTGTAGACCATCACCTGCAGGCCTTCGCCCACCGGCGACAAGCGCGCACGCACGATGGGCTTGATCTGGCCGTCGGGCTTGGCTTGGCTTGCCAGCGATAAATGGCGCGACAGCTGGCGGGTATGCCAGGCGATGTCGGCTGCGTCGTGGCGCATGAAATAGCCCACGTCCAGAGTGCTCCACAGGGCTTTGTGCGACTCGAAGGGCTGGGCGTGCAGCGCCAGCATCACCAGCGCCTCGCGCTTGCGGGCTTCGATCTCGGCGCCCGGGTCGGGTGCGCGCCCGCCCAGGGTCCGGATGGTGTAGCGGTACAGGTCTTCCAGCAGCTTGCCCTTCCAGGCGTTCCATACCTTGGGGCTGGTGCCGCGGATGTCGGCCACAGTCAGCAGGTACAGCGCGGTCAGGTAGCGTTCGTTGCCGACACGCTTGGCAAAGTCGGCGATCACGTCCGGGTCGCTGAGGTCGGCCTTCTGGGCCACGCGGCTCATGGTCAGGTGCTCGACCACCAGGAATTCGATCAGCTTACTGTCTTCGCGGCTGATGCCGTGCTGGCTGCAGAAGCGCCGTACTTCCAGCGCGCCCAGGTCCGAATGGTCGCCACCTCGGCCTTTGGCAATGTCGTGGAACAGCGCGGCCACAAACAGAATCCAGGGCTTGTCCCAGCCGGCGCCCAGCTGCGAGCAGGCCGGGTATTCGTGCGCATGTTCGGCCATGAAGAAGCGGCGCACATTGCGCAGCACCATCAGGATGTGCTGGTCGACGGTGTATACGTGGAAAAGGTCGTGCTGCATCTGCCCGACGATGCGCCGGAACACCCACAGGTAGCGCCCCAGCACCGAGGTGTCGTTCATCAGCCGCAGTGCGTGGGTGATGCCGGCCGGCTGCTGCAGGATGCCCAGAAAAGTCGCGCGGTTCACCGGATCGCTACGGAACTTGGCCGTCATCAGGCCGCGGGCGCTGTACAGCGCGCGCAGCGTGCGGGCCGACAGGCCGTGCAGGCCGGCCGTGGTCTGGTACAGCAGAAAGGTTTCGAGAATCGCGTGCGGATGCCGGTGGTACAGGTCGTCGCTGCTGACCTCGATCATCCCGGCCTTTTCAAAGAAGCGTTCGTTGATCGGGCGCAGTGTGTGGGTCGACGGGTTCAAGCGCTCTTCGATGTTGAGCAGCATGATCTGGTTCAACTGGCAGACTGCCTTGGCGGCCCAGTAGTAGCGGCGCATCAGCGCTTCGCTGGAGCGCACCGGCAGGCCGGTTTCGTCGTCGGACACGGTCTGGTAGCCAAACGACTCGGCCACCGCGGTCTGCAGGTCGAACACCAGCCGGTCTTCGCGGCGCTGGGCGATCAAGTGCAGGCGCGCTCGGATCAGGCACAGCAGCGATTCGTTGCGCTTGAGCTGTTTGGCTTCGTGCGGCGTGGCGATGCCGCTGCGCACCAGGTCGTCCCAGCTCTTGCCCAGCTTGGCAGCCTTGGCCACCCACAGAATGGTTTGCAAGTCGCGCAGGCCTCCCGGCGACTCCTTGCAGTTGGGCTCCAGCGCGTAGGGCGTGTTTTCGAACTTGTTGTGGCGCTGGCGCATCTCCAGGGTCTTGGCCACAAAAAATGTGCGGGGGTCGAAGGCGGTGGACAGGCGGGCTGAGAACTCGGCAAACAGCCGGGCATCGCCGGTGACCAGGCGCGACTCAATCAGCGAGGTCTGCACCGTCACATCCTTGGCCGCTTCGGCGATGCATTCCTCCAGGGTGCGCACGCTGGAGCCGATTTCCAACCCGGTGTCCCAGCAGTTGCCGATAAAGCCTTCGATGCGCGCCTTCAGCGCCGGGTCCAGCTCGGGCGACACGCCTTCGGGCAGCAGCAGCAGCACGTCGATGTCGGAATGCGGGAACAGCTCGCCGCGGCCAAACCCGCCCACCGCCAGCAGGGCGAACGAGGCGGTGAAACCCGACAGCGTCCACAGGCTGCGCAAGGTCGCATCACTCAGCTGTGACAGGTCTTGCAGTGCTTTGCGTACGCCGCGGGTGCTGGCGCCGCTGTCGCGCACAGCTTGCAGCAGTAACGACTTTTCGTGCAGGTAATGCGCCCGCAGCGCCTGGACATCGCTCATCTGCAGCGGCGGGGGGTTAGGCTTGGGCCGCAACAAAAGCCGGTATGGGAGGGCTGCCGGCAGACACGGTTAGCACCTCGTAGCCGGTTTCGGTGACCAGCACCGTGTGCTCCCACTGGGCCGATAGTGAATGGTCCTTGGTGACGATGCTCCAGCCGTCCTTTTCAGGGCCTTCCTTGATTTCCTTCTTGCCGGCGTTGATCATTGGCTCGATGGTGAAGGTCATGCCGGGTTTCAACATCTCCAGCGTGCCGGGTCGGCCGTAGTGCAGCACCTGGGGCTCTTCGTGGAAGATGCGGCCAATGCCATGGCCGCAGAATTCGCGCACCACGCTGAAGCCATTGCTCTCGGCAAAGCGCTGGATGGCATGGCCGATATCGCCCAGGTGGATGCCGGGCTTGACCATCTTGATGCCATGCCACATGGCGTCATAGGTCAGCGCCGCCAGGCGTTTTGCCAGGATAGAGCCCTCGCCGGCAATGAACATGCGGCTGGTGTCGCCGTGCCAGCCGTCCTTGATGACGGTCACGTCGATGTTTACGCTATCGCCCTTTTTCAGCGGCTTGTCGTTCGGGATGCCGTGGCAGACCTGGTGGTTCACCGAGGTGCAGATCGACTTTGGGTAGGGGATATTGCCGCCACCGGTGTAGTTCAAGGGTGCGGGAATACCGCCCTGCACCTGGGTGATGTAGTCATGGGCCAGCTTGTCGAGCTGGTTGGTTGTGACGCCCGGTACCACATGGGGGGTCAGGTAATCGAGCACTTCGGATGCCAGGCGGCCCGCGACGCGCATGCCTGCGATGCCGTCTGCGTCTTTGTAGGTGATAGTCATAGGGCTGCGATTATCCTAGATGCGGCAAGGGTGCGTTGACCGTGCCGTTAAAATTCGAGGCTAACTTCCCCAACCCAGGCCGCCACAGTGACCTTGCACATTTCCCAGTTTGAGGGCGGCAATGCCCTCAGCGACTTCCGCGTCCAGCAAATCCTTCCCCGGCTGCAAGCCATCCACGACAAGATCACGGGTGTCAACGCCCGCTTCGTGCATCTGGTCGCCAGCGACGCGCCCTTGGCGGACGCCGTACAAGCCCAATTGACCGGTCTGCTGACCTACGGCGACCCGTATGCCGGCGTGACCGAAGGCCCGCTGCTGGTCGTCACCCCACGCTTTGGCACGGTGTCGCCGTGGGCCTCCAAGGCCACCGACATCGCCCACAACTGTGGCCTTGCCGTGCGCCGGGTCGAGCGCTTTGTCGAATACCGCCTGAGCGTAAAGCAGCCATTGCTGGGCAAAACTGTGTTGTCCGCCGAGCAACTGGCCCAGGTGGCCGACCTGCTGCACGACCGCATGACCGAAAGCGCCATGCTGGACCGCAGCCAGGCACAAGAACTGTTCACCTCGCTAGAAGCCGCTCCCCTGGCCCAGGTGGATGTCTTGGGCGGCGGCCGCACGGCGCTGGAGACTGCTAACACCGAATTCGGCCTGGCCTTGGCCGACGACGAAATCGACTATCTGGTCAACGCCTTCACCACCCTGAAGCGCAACCCTAGCGACGTAGAGCTGATGATGTTCGCCCAGGCGAACAGCGAGCACTGCCGCCACAAGATCTTCAACGCCGAGTTCACCATCGACGGTGTAGCCCAGCCCAAGAGCCTGTTCGGCATGATCCGCAACACCCACCAGCTGGCCCCGCAGCACAGCGTGGTGGCGTACTCGGACAATGCCTCGGTGATGGAGGGCTTCGAGATCGAGCGATTTTTAGCCAAATCGGCATCTGGCGCAGGTACTACCAGCGCGAGTAGCTATGAAAAGAGTAGCGCGCAGCACCATGTGCTGATGAAGGTCGAAACGCACAACCATCCCACCGCCATCTCGCCATTCCCGGGCGCCTCCACTGGCGCGGGCGGCGAGATTCGCGACGAGGGCGCGACCGGCCGCGGCTCCAAGCCCAAGGCGGGCTTGACCGGTTTCACCGTCTCCAAGCTCTGGCCGCAAGAGGGCGACGTGTCCATCGGCAAGCCCGAGCACATCGCCAGCCCGCTGCAAATCATGGTCGAAGGCCCGCTGGGTGGCGCGGCTTTCAACAACGAGTTCGGCCGTCCGAACCTTCTCGGTTACTTCCGCGAATACGAGCAGACCGTCACCTCCGACGTCGACAGCATCCGCCGCGGCTACCACAAGCCCATCATGATCGCCGGCGGCCTGGGCACCATCGACGCCACGCAAACCCACAAGATCGAATTTCCCGCCGGCTCGCTGCTGATCCAGCTCGGCGGCCCCGGCATGCGCATCGGCATGGGCGGCAGCGCCGCCAGCTCGATGGCCACGGGCGCCAATGCGGCGTCGCTGGACTTTGACTCGGTGCAGCGCGGAAACCCGGAAATCGAACGCCGTGCCCAAGAAGTCATCAACCAGTGCTGGATGCAGGGCGACAAGAACCCGATTCTGGCGATCCACGATGTGGGCGCCGGCGGCCTGAGCAATGCCTTCCCCGAGCTGACCAACGACGCCGGCCGGGGCGCGCGCTTCGACCTGCGCGCCGTACCGCTGGAAGAAAGCGGCATGAGCCCCAAGGAAATTTGGTGCAATGAGAGCCAGGAACGCTATGTGATGGCCATCGCTCCGGAGTCGCTGGAAGCTTTCACTGCGCTGTGCGAACGCGAGCGCTGCCCGTTCTCTGTCGTCGGTGTCGCCACCGAAGAGCGCCAGCTGATCGTTGCCGATGCAGTGGCCCAAAGCCCGGTCGACATGCCGATGAACGTGTTGCTGGGCAAGCCGCCCAAGATGCACCGCGATGTGAAGACCGTGGCGCGGACTTTCGCTCCGGTGGAGTTGACTGGCGTGGAGCTGCAAAAAGCCGCTATCGCCGTGTTGGCGCATCCGACCGTGGCCAGCAAGCGCTTCCTGATCACCATCGGCGACCGCACCGTGGGCGGCATGAGCCACCGCGACCAGATGGTCGGCCCCTGGCAGGTGCCGGTCGCAGACTGCGCCGTGACCCTGGCCGACTACAAGGGCTTTGCTGGCGAGGCTATGGCCTTGGGCGAACGCACGCCACTGGCCGCGGTCAACGCGCCCGCCTCCGGCCGCATGGCCGTGGCCGAGGCCATCACGAATCTGCTGGCTGCACCGTTTGATCTGCCCCGCGTCAAGCTGTCGGCCAATTGGATGGCCGCTTGCGGCGAACCGGGCGAAGACGCCGCGCTGTACGCCACGGTGAAGGCCGTCGGCATGGAACTGTGCCCGGCGCTGGGCATCTCGATCCCGGTGGGCAAGGACAGCCTGTCCATGCGTACGCAGTGGACGGACGCGGATGACAAAAAGAAAGTCACCTCACCGGTCAGCCTGATCGTCACCGCCTTCGCCAGCCTGCCCGATGTGCGTGGCACCTTGACGCCGCAGCTGAACGCGGCAGACGACACAACCCTGATCCTGGTCGACCTGGGCAAGGGCCAGAACCGTATGGGCGGCAGCATCCTGGCGCAAACGCTGAACCAGGTTGGCGACGCTGTGCCGGATCTGGACGATGCCCAAGACCTGGTGAACCTGGTGAATGCCGTCAACGCCGTGCGTCCGCACATCCTGGCCTACCACGACCGCAGCGATGGCGGCCTGTTCGCCGCAGCCTGCGAAATGGCCTTTGCCGGCCACGTGGGCGTTGCGCTGAATGTGGACCTGCTGGTCACCGAAGGCGACGGCATCAGCGATAGCCGCATGGACGTGGGCGACAGCAAGAACTGGGCAGGCCAGGTTGGCCCGCGCCGCGAAGAATTGACCTTGAAGGCGCTGTTCAACGAAGAACTGGGTGTGCTGCTGCAAGTGCGCACTTCCGACCGCGACGCTGTGGTGCAGACCCTGCGCGCACACGGCCTGGGCAAGCATAGCCACATCGTAGGCAAGACCCGGCCCGCCAGCAGCGCAATCAGCGCTGGCGTGGGTGAAGTCCAGGTCTGGCGCGATGCCAAGGCCGTGTTCAGCGCCAAGCTGGCCGATTTGCACCAGGTCTGGGACAGCGTCAGCTGGCAGATCTGCCAGCAGCGCGACAACCCGGCCTGCGCCGATGCAGAGCACGCGGCGGCCGGTGCGGTCAACGACCCGGGCCTGCATGTATTTATAGAGCCAAACAGTGCGCTGGCGCAGGCAGTATCTGCGCCAGCAGCTACGAAAACCGTAGCTGCACCGGCCTTGAAGCTGACGCGACCCAAAGTGGCCGTGCTGCGCGAGCAGGGCGTGAATTCGCACACCGAAATGGCCTACGCCTTCACCGAAGCTGGCTTCGACGCCTTCGACGTGCACATGACCGATTTGCAAACGGGCAGGGTGCACCTGCAAGACATGCAGGCCGTGGTGGCCTGCGGCGGCTTTAGCTACGGCGACACCCTGGGTGCCGGCATTGGCTGGGCGCGCAGCATTACCTTCAACCCGGTGCTGGCCGCAGAGTTCAAGGCCTTCTTTGCACGCCAAGACACGCTGGCGCTGGGTGTATGTAATGGCTGCCAGATGTTTGCCGAGCTGGCCGACATCATTCCCGGCGCGCAGGCCTGGCCGCGTTTCACCACCAACCGCAGCGAGCGCTTTGAAGCGCGGCTGTCGATGGTCGAAATCCTGGAATCGCCCAGCGTGTTCCTGCAAGGCATGGCCGGTAGCCGCATGCCGATCGCGGTGGCGCATGGCGAGGGCTATGCCAACTTCGCCTACCGTGGCGATGCTTCCAAAGCTATCGCTGCGATGCGCTACACCGACAACCATGGCGTTGCGACGGAAGCCTACCCGTTCAACCCGAACGGCAGCCCCGGCGGCCTGACCGCGGTGACCACGGCCGACGGCCGCTTCACCGCGATGATGCCGCACCCGGAGCGCGTGTTCCGCAACGTGCAGAAGAGCTGGACCAGCGGCGACGTCAGCAGCTTCAGCCCCTGGATGCAGCTCTGGCATAACGCGCGCCGCTGGCTGGGCTAAGCGCCAAGCTACGGGTGCCATCAGCCGCAGGGTCGTCACCGGCCCTGCGGCTTTTTTACGTCCGGCGTTTCGGCCTAGGGCATTCCCCCATGCGGCTCGCGGCTTTCCTCTCAGCAATCGTCGAGCCGGTATCGGTCGTGGAGGTGGGTTAAATGTAAGCTGATGTATCGACTTCAGGTGCAATCAAATATGCTTTCAAGAATCAGTGTGGGGCGTCAGTTGGGCTTGGCTTTTGGCATAGTGGTGGTTCTGGTGCTGGTGTTCGCCGTCACGGCCTGGAGCCGCATGGCGGCCATGCACCAGGACTTCGAATCGCTGGTCGACACCACCTTGCCGGCCTTGAATATCCCCTCGAAGGATCGCGAAGAGGTGGTGCAGAAGGCCGCGGTCAAAGAGCCGGATGCTGCCTTGGCCCGCTAAAAAGCCAGCTTTTCGGTCGTGGCGTCCGAAGTGCGTTCGCTGTCCAGCCGCTCGGCCGATACCGCCAAGGAGATCAAGCTGCCGATTGCCGCCAGCATGCAGCGTGTGGAGCAGGGCGTGTCCTTGGTCGACCAGGCCGGCAGCACCATGGCCGAAGTGGTGGGCAGCATCCGCAAGGCGACCGAGATCATTGGCGAGATCAGCGCCGCCAGTTCCGAGCAAAGCAACGGTGTCTCGCAGATCGGCGAAGCCGTGACCTTGAACACGCTCCTACGTCTACGGGTGGCTTTGCGCAAGCGGGATAGCCTTAGTTGAGGGGTATGGCCAGTGGGGATTCATTTCTTGTTTCACACGCTTACACTCGTACCGCACTGGTAACTCGCAGTTGCGGGGCGGCTATAGGCTGCCGGTTATAAGAATCTAAGATCCGACCATCCATCAGGAGACAAAAATGCAAAAGCGCTTCTTTCTGCGGGCTACCGTGCTTGCCATTACTGCGTTGGGTGCTACGTATTCCATAGCGCAAGACAATATTTTCAAGATCGGGCTGATCCTGCCCATGACCGGGCAGCAGGCTTCGACTGGCCGGCAGATCGAAGCGGCGGCCAAGCTCTACATGGCGCAGAACGGCGACACGGTTGCCGGCAAGAAAATCCAGCTGATCGTCAAGGACGACACCAGCATTCCCGATGTCACCAAGCGCCTGGCGCAGGAGCTGGTGGTCAATGACAAGGTGAATGTGCTGGCCGGCTTTGGCATCACGCCTTCGGCCTTGGCCACCGCGCCGATTGCCACCCAGTCCAAGACGCCCCAGGTGGTGATGGCTGCTGCCACCAGCAGCATCACCCAGGCTTCGCCCTATATCGTGCGCACCAGCTTTACCTTGCCGCAGGCAGCGGTCAGCATGGCCGACTGGGCGCCGAAGAACGGCATCAAGACCGTGGTCACCCTGGTTAGCGACTACGGCCCGGGGCTGGATGCCGAGAAATTTTTCAAGGAGCGCTTCCAGTTCAACGGCGGCCAGGTGCCCGAGTCGCTGCGCGTGCCCTTGCGCGGCCCGGACTTCGCACCTTTCCTGCAAAAAGTGCGCGACCTGAAGCCCGATGCGCTGTTCGTGTTCGTGCCCTCGGGCGCGGGTGCGGCGGTGATGAAGCAGTTCCTGGAGCGCGGTATGGACAAGGCCGGCATCAAGCTGATCGGCACCGGCGACGTAACCGATGACGACCAGCTGAACGACATGGGCGACGGCGCCCTGGGCGTGGTGACGGCACACCACTATTCGACCGATCACCCCTCGGCACTGAACACCAAGTTTGTCGAGGCCTTCGGCAAGGCCAACAGCGGCTTGCGTCCCAACTTCATGGCGGTGGGCGGCTACGACGGCATGCGGGTGATCTACGAAGCGCTGCGCGCCTCCAAAGGGCAGGGTGGCGGCGACGCCTTGCTGGCGGCAATGAAGGGGCAGATTTTTGAAAGCCCGCGCGGCCCGATGTTCATCGACGCGCAAACCCGCGACGTGGTGCAAAACATCTATATGCGCAAGGTGGAACGTAAGAACGGCCAGCTTTACAACGTCGAGTTCGCGGTCATCAAAGACGTTAAAGACCCCGGAAAAGCGAAGTAACACCTCCAGGCTACAGCGCTGCGCACTTTCCGCCCCCCCCCCTTGCAGGGGCACAACCAGCGGCCCGGCAAACCGGTTCCGCGGTTGTTCTGGGTAAGGCATTCGCGCCACCAGCGGGCTCGAATTCCTGCGGATATTTGAGAGATTGGCTATCGCATGTTGACGATTCTTTTTGACGGCATTGCCTACGGCATGCTGTTGTTCATCCTGGCTGTCGGCCTGGCGGTGACCATGGGGCTGATGAACTTCATAAACCTGGCCCACGGCGCTTTCGCCATGGTGGGCGGCTACATCACGGTGCTACTGATGCAGCGCGTGGGTGTGCCGTTTCTGCTGTGCCTGCCTCTGGCTTTCCTGGGCTCTGCCCTGCTGGGGGCGCTGCTGGAGCGCACGCTTTACCGCCCGCTGTACCATAAGCCGCATCTTGACCAGGTGCTGTTCTCCATCGGCTTAACCTTCATGGCGGTGGCCAGTGCCGACTATTTCATCGGCTCCAGCCAGCAGATCATCCAGCTGCCCGAATGGCTGAAGGGCCGCACCGAGATCGGCGAGGGCGCCTGGATGCTGGGCATGGGGCATTACCGGCTGTTCATCATCGCAGTGTGCGCGGCGCTGACGGTGGCGCTGCAGTATGTGCTGGCGCGGACCCGCTTTGGTAGCCGGCTGCGTGCCTCGGTGGACGACCAGCGGGTGGCGGCCGGCCTGGGTATCAATGTGAATCTGGTGTTTCTCAGCACCTTCGCCGTTGGCTCGGGCCTGGCCGGGCTGGGCGGCGCGCTGGGGGCCGAGGTGCTGGGCCTGGACCCAAGCTTTCCGCTGAAGTACATGATTTACTTCTTGATCGTGGTCGCCGTGGGCGGCACCTCCAGCATCACCGGGCCCTTGCTGGCCGCGCTGCTGCTGGGCATTGCCGATGTGGCGGGCAAGTACTACATCCCCAAGCTGGGGGCCTTCATCGTCTACAGCCTGATGATCGTGATTCTGATTTGGCAGCCCCAAGGCCTGTTCGTTCGCCGGGGAGGCAAATGATGGACACGGATGCGCAAAACCTGCTGCTCAAGAGCGGCCGCTGGAGGCCCTGGGAATATGCCTTGTGGCTGCTGGCCCTGGCCTCGCCCTGGCTGCTGGCCAGCCATGCGCTGATCATCAACGAGATCGCCATCGTGGCCTTGTTTGCGCTGTCGCTGGACCTGATCCTGGGCTATACCGGCATCGTGTCGCTGGGCCATGCGGCGTTCTTCGGCATGGGGGCCTATTCGGCGGCCTTGTTTGCCAAGTTCGTCATGCCCGATCCTTTGGTAGGGCTGGTGGTGGGGATTGCGGCCGCCACCCTGCTGGGGGCGCTGTGCAGCGCTACTATCTTGCGCGGCACCGACCTTACACGGCTGATGGTGACCTTGGGCGTGGGCCTGATTTTGATGGAGCTGGCCAACAAGCTGGATTGGCTGACCGGCGGCGCCGACGGTCTGCAGGGCGTAGTGCTGGGGCCGGTGCTGGGCCAGTTCGAGTTTGACCTGATGGGGCGTACCGCGGCCTGGTATTCGCTCAGCGTGTTGCTGATATTGTTTGTGCTGGCCCAGCGGCTGGTGCATTCGCCGTTTGGCGCCACCCTGAAAGCCATACGCGACAACCGCTTGCGCGCCATGGCGATTGGCATTCCCGTCAGCCAGCGCCTGGTAGTGGTGTACACGGTTGCCGCAGGCATGGCGGGGGCGGCGGGGGCTTTGCTGGCGCAGACCTCGGGCTTTGCCTCGCTCGACCTTTTTGAGTTCCACCGTTCGGCCGACGTGATGCTGATTCTGGTGGTCGGGGGCGTAGGCTGGCTGTATGGCGGTGTGCTGGGGGCGATTGTGTTCAAGCTGATGCAGGATGCTTTGGCGAGCATCACGCCGCAGTACTGGACCTTCTGGATCGGTCTATTTCTGGTGCTCCTGGTACTGGTAGGGCGTGAACGCTTGTTGCGCCCCTGGACCTGGCGTGTCCCGCGCCCGCGCGGAGGCCAGCCATGAGTGGCCACAACCCCGATACCGTGCTGTCGGCCCAGGGCCTGGTGATGAAGTTTGGCGGCATAACCGCCACCAACGACGTGACTCTGCATCTGCAAAAGGGCGCGCGCCACGCACTGATTGGCCCAAATGGCGCGGGCAAGACGACTCTGATCAATCTGCTCACCGGCGTGCTGCAGCCCACGGCCGGCCGCATCGTGCTGGAGGGGCAAGACATTACCCAGCTCGCACCCTACCAACGGGTACGCCGGGGCATGGTGCGCACTTTCCAGATCAACCAGTTGTTCGACACCTTGACGCCGCTGGAAACGCTGACCATGGCCGTGTCGCAACACCGCGGCCTGGGCGGCAAATGGTGGCAGGCGCTGGGTGCGAATCGCGATGTAACCCAGCGCTGCGAACAGCTGCTGGAGCAATTCCATCTGACCAGTGTGATGGCCCAGGAAACCCGGGTGCTTGCCTACGGCAAGCGCCGGCTGCTGGAGATCGCCATTGCCTTGGCCTGCGAGCCGCGCGTGCTATTGCTGGATGAGCCGGTGGCCGGCGTGCCCGCGGGCGAACGCGAGGAGCTATTGCAGACCGTGGCCGACCTGCCGGCCGAGGTGTCGATTTTATTGATTGAGCACGATATGGATTTGGTCTTCAGCTTCGCCAAGCGCATGACGGTGCTGGTGAATGGCACGGTGCTGACCGAGGGCGACCCGGACAGCATCGCCAACGACCCGCAGGTCAAGGCGGTGTACCTCGGCCATGGCGATGACGCCCATGCCACTGCACCAGGAGGGTTTGCCCATGGCTGAGCTATTGCGCATCCAAGGCCTGAGTGCCGGCTACGGCGAGGCCGTGGTGCTGAACGGGGTTTCTCTGGCGTTGGACGAAGGTCAGACCCTGGCCTTGCTGGGCCGAAACGGCACGGGCAAGACCTCGCTGATCAATACCTTGGCCGGCGCCACGCGCCAGCATGCAGGCAGTATCAGCCTGGGCGGTGTGGCGCTGCACAAACTGCCCTCGCACGAGCGCGCAGCCGTCGGCATAGGCTGGGTACCGCAAGAGCGCAATATCTTCAAATCATTGACCGTGCATGAAAACCTGACAGCGGTGGAGCGGCCGGCCCGTGCGGGGAGGGCGTCCAGTCCCTGGACACCCGAGCGCGTGTACAGCCTGTTCCCCCGGCTGGCCGAGCGCAAAACCAACCTGGGTACCCAGCTATCGGGCGGTGAGCAGCAGATGCTGGCGCTGGGCCGAGCCCTGGTGCTGAACCCGACTTTGTTATTGCTGGACGAGCCCTGCGAAGGCCTGGCGCCCATCATCGTGCAGGAGTTGCTGCGGGCGATCCGCCGGATCACCCGTGAAGAAGGGCTGTCGGCCATCATCGTGGAGCAGCATCCGCAGGCGATATTGGCCATCTCGGATACCACCGCCGTACTGGACCGCGGCACCGTGGTGTATGTCGGTACGGCTGAGAGCTTGCAACAGCAGCCTGAGCTGCTGAATAAACTCCTAGGCGTGGCGCGCTAGCTGCCGCGCCTGGAGCCGCGCTCAGGCTTCCAGCTTGAACCGGCTGACGGCGTTGGCCAGCAGGTTGGCTTGTTCGCGCAGAGATTCCGATGCCGCGGCGGACTCTTCCACCAGGGCCGAATTCTGCTGCGTGATCTGGTCTACCTGGCCAACGGCTTCGCTGATCTGGGCAATGCTGCTGCTTTGACCCGCGGCCTGGGTCGACAGGGTGCGGATGATGGTCGTCACCTGTTTCACGCTGCCCAGGATATCGTCCATGGTGGTGCCGGCGCGGGCCACCAGCCGCGCGCCTTCATCGGCCTTGGCCACCGAGGTGTTGATCAGGCTGCTGATTTCTTTGGCGGCCTGTGCCGAGCGCTGGGCCAGTAGCCGTACTTCGCTGGCCACCACGGCAAAGCCGCGGCCTTGTTCGCCGGCACGGGCGGCTTCTACCGCGGCATTCAGCGCCAAGATGTTGGTCTGGAAGGCAATGCTGTCGATCACGCTGATGATGTCGGCAATCTTCTTGGAGCTGGCGTTGATCTCGGTCATGGTGACCACCACCTGCGACACCACTTCGCCGCCGCGCGTGGCGACCTGGGCGGCCGACTGGGCCATCTGGTTCGCTTGATGCGAGGCATCCGCACTTTGCTGCACATTGCCGGTCAGCTCAGCCATGGAGGCTACGGTTTCTTCCAGGTTGGCAGCCGTGTGTTCGGTGCGGTGGCTCAAGTCTTGGTTGCCGGCAGCAATCTCGGTGCTGGAGGCATGGATGTTGCGCGCCGACAGCTGCACCTGCGAAACCAGTTCGCGTAAAAAGGTCTGCATGCGCCCCATGGCACCGACCAACTGGCCGATTTCGTCATTCTGCTGGGCCTGCACCGGCACAAATAAATTGCCCTGGGCAATTTGTTCCGCCACATCGCAGGCCTCGGCCAGCGACTTGGTCAGACTGCGCACGCTGAAGAAGGTCAGCGGTATCAGTACCAGCAAGGCCAGCACCAAGATACCCATTTGCACGCCGGACAGTAGCACGGTGCGCTGGTCAATGCCGGCTTGCGAAGCCTGCATCTCTTCGCGAGAGGTGGCGGCGGCTTGCTGCAACAGCTTGTCGATGGCGTCCACATGGACTTTTTGCTTCTCGGCGTAGGCGCCACCGACCGAGCCGTCGATCTGTGCTCCCTCGATCTGCGCCAGCACCGGGCCCATGCCGTCGGTATAGGCCTTGATCTCGGCTTGCGATGTGTCCAGCATCTTGGTGTAAGTAGTGTCCGAGCCCTGGGTGCGGCGCAGCTCGACCAGACCTTTGTTGAAGCTTTGCAGCGACTTTTGCCAGGATTCGCGCAGCGTGGCGACCTCCACGGCATTGTTGAAGCTGATGATGATGTCTTTTTCGTTACGCCGCACCTGGGCCAGCGTGATGCGTAGCTCATTCATGTCGGTCAGGGTTTGCACCTTTTCTTCGACGAGCACCTTGACGGTGCTGCGGGTCGATTCCAGAGCCCAATACCCCAAAAGGCCCACGGCCACCAAAAGCAGCAGCGAGAACGCGGTGCTGAAATACAAGCGAAAACGGATGGAGAGGCGGTTGAGCGGATTCATGGCGGTATTAGTTACGCTAAAGGTTCGATGTACACAGGCCAATGCCTTCACAGATTCCATGTATCAATAACTGTGCCAAGTATCTAGATGTAACAAAATGGAATTTTAACTGGGCTGGCAAATCCAGGGGTCATTGCTTTCATTCATATGCGTCATCGATGGCGCTGTTACATTCCGACACTTATTGTGTATCCCTTTTTGTTGGGTATTTGCATGATTTCGAAAATTAGATACTCAGCGGTGGCAGTAGTTGGCATTCTTGTCGCATCTGCGACCGCCTGGTGGCTGCAGCGCGGCCCGCAAGCGCAGATGCAGGTTGCTCCGGCCGCCTCCAACGCGTCTGCACCGGCAGGCGCCAGCCGTCCGCCGGCGGTAGAAGCCGCTACGGTGGCTATCACCCGCATCGTGGACGACAGCCAAACGGTCGGCAGCTTGCGCTCGCGCCAGAGCGTGGTGCTTCGCCCCGAAGTCAGTGGCCGTATCACCGCGCTGAACTTCCGCGATGGCGAGCGCGTGCGTAAAGGCCAGCTGCTGGTGCAGTTTGACGACCAGTTGCCCCGCGCCCAGGTGCAGCAAAGCCAGGCCGAGCTGTCCATCGCCACGGCCAACCACCAGCGCAACCAGGATCTGGTGGCGCAAAATTTCATCAGCCAGCGCTCGGTGGACGAGAGTAGCGCCAATCTGCAGGTCGCCCAGGCCAAGCTGGCCCTGGCCCGCGCTACAGCCGAGCGTTTGAAAATCGTCGCACCCTTCGATGCCATTGCCGGTATCCGTGTGGTGAACGTCGGCGATTACCTGAAAGACGGCGCCGACATCGTGAACCTGGAAGACCTGGAAGCCATTTACGTGGACTTCCGCCTGCCCGAGCGCTTCCAGACCAAGCTGCAGCGCGGCCAGCGCGCCAGCATCGATATAGATGCCTTGCCGGGGCGCAAGTTTGTGGCCATCGTGCAAGCCATCGATCCACTGCTCGACGCCAACGGCCGTTCCGTAGGCGTGCGTGCCTGCATCGACAACCGCCAGATGCAGCTGCGCCCGGGCATGTTCGCCCGCGTCAACACCGTGTTTGGCGAGCGCGAAAAGGCCTTGGTGGTGCCCGAAGAAGCCATCGTGCCGCAAGGCGGCAAACAGTTTGTGCTGAAGCTGGTGCCGGGCGCCGAGGCCGATGCCCTGGTAACCCAGCGCACCGAGGTCAAGGTGGGCGTGCGCCGCCCTGGCAAGGTCGAGATTCTGGAAGGCCTGAACGAGGGCGACCGCGTGGTCACCGCTGGCCAGCAGCGGCTGCAAAAAGACGGTACTGCAGTGCGGGTGGTCGATCTGGCCAGCAAAGCCGCAACCCAGCCTGCGTCTGCAGCCTCCGCGCCTCAAGTGGCTCAAGCCTCGCCCCCCACTGCAGCGCCCGCCAAGGCGCAGGCCGGCCCCAATCCTTGCCTGCAGGCACAGGCGGCGGGTGCGGCCAAGCCGGTCTGATTGCACGGTCGATACGCCATGCAACTCGCTGAAACCTCCATCCGCCGCCCGGTGTTCGCCACCGTGTTGTCGCTGCTGATCCTGCTGGTTGGCGCGGTCAGCTTCAACCGCCTGGCGGTGCGCGAATACCCGAAGATCGATGAGCCCGTGGTCACCGTGACCGTGCGCTACCCCGGTGCCTCGGCCGAGGTGATCGAATCGCAGATCAGCAAGCCGCTGGAAGACTCGATTGCCGGCATCGACGCGGTCGACGTGATCACCTCCATCAGCCGTGCCGAGCAAAGCCAGATTTCGGTGCGCTTCCGTTTGGAAAAAGACGCCGACGCCGCAGCCGCCGAGGTGCGCGACCGCACCGCCCGGGTGCGCAACCGCCTGCCGCAGGCCATCGACGAGCCGGTCATTGCCAAGGTCGAGGCCGATGCGTTTCCGGTGGTGTTTCTGGCCTTCTCCAGCGACACCTTGAGCCCGCTCCAGATCAATGACCTGATCAACCGCGTGGCCAAGCCGCGTCTGCAAACCGTCACCGGTGTGGCCGATGTGCGGATTTTTGGCGAACGCAAGTACGCGATGCGAGTCTGGCTGGACGCCAACAAACTGGCCGGCTACCGCCTGACCACGCAGGACGTGGAAGACGCAATCCGGCGCAGCAACCTGGAGGTGCCGGGCGGGCGCATCGAGTCGCAGCAGCGCGAATTCAGCGTCACCTCGCAGACCGATCTGGTGCGGCCCGCCCAGTTTGCCGACATCACCATCAAGAGCGTGAACGGCTTCCCGGTCAAGATCCGCGACGTCGCCCGGGTGCAGGAGGGTGCTGCCGAAGAGCGCTCGGCCGTGCGGCTGAACGGCCGCGATGCGGTGGCCGTCGGCGTGATCCGCCAGGCCACGGCCAATCCACTGACCCTGTCGGCCGGCGTGCGCGAAATGCTGCCTCGACTGCAGCAAGACTTGCCCCCTGGCGTGCAGATCGACGTGGCCAACGACAACTCGCTGTTCATCGACCGCTCGGTCAAGAACGTCTACCGCACCATTGTGGAAGCTGTGGTGCTGGTGGCGCTGGTGATCTTCGTGTTTCTGCGCACGCTGCGCGCCTCCATCATTCCCATCGTCACCATTCCGGTTAGCCTGGTCGGCACTTTCGCGCTGATGTCGCTGGCCGGCTTCAGTATCAACACGCTGACCTTGCTGGCCCTGGTGCTGGCGATTGGCCTGGTGGTGGACGACGCCATCGTCATGCTGGAAAACATTTTTCGGCATATCGAAGAAGGGCTGGATCCGTTCTCCGCCGCCATCAAGGGAGCGCGCGAGATCGGCTTTGCCATTGTCACCATGACAGCAACGCTGGTGGCGGTGTATGCACCGCTGGCCTTTACGCCGGGGCGTACCGGCCGGCTGTTTGTCGAGTTCGCGCTGGCCCTGGCCGGCGCGGTAGTGGTGTCGGGCTTTGTGGCGCTGACCTTGACGCCGATGATGTGCTCGCTGCTGCTCAAGCACAACCCCAAGCCGAACCGCTTCGACAGCGGCATGGAGCGGCTGCTCACCAGCATATCGGACGGCTACGGCCGCATGATCCGCTGGCTGGTCGCTACTGGCTACCAGCCCGGCGCGGACCAGCGCGGCGCTGGCGTTGCCATCAAGCGTGTGCTGCTGCAGGCCCGCTGGATCGTTATCGCCGTGATGCTGGCCAGCGCCGCGGCCATCTACTTTGTCTACCCCAGCATGAAGCAGGAGCTGTCGCCACTAGAAGACCGCGGCACCATCCTGGCCAATGTGACTGCGCCCGACGGCGCCACGCTGGAGTACACCGACCGCTACGCCAAAGCCATCGAAGCCCTGGGCAAGCCGTACCCCGAATTCGACCGCATTTTCACCACCGCTGGCAACCCCACGGTGTCGCAGGCCAGCGTGATCTTCCGCACCACCGACTGGGAGCAGCGCTCGCGCACCACTTTGGACCTGGCCCGCGAGATGGGCCCCAAGTTCAGCAGCTTGCCCGGTGTGACGGCTTTCCCGATTACGCCGCCCTCGCTGGGCCAGGGCTTCCGCGAGCGCCCGGTCAACTTCGTGATCCAGACCTCGGACAGCTACCAGAACCTGAACAAGGTGGTGCGCCAGATGATGGACGAGATCGCCAAGAATCCCGGCATCCTGGCGCCCGATGTCGACCTGCGCCTCAACAAGCCCGAGCTGCGCATCGACATCGACCGCGAGAAGGCGGCCGACATGGGCGTGGCCGTTGACGTGGTGGCCAAGGCGATTGAGACCATGCTGGGCGGCCGCAACGTGACCCGCTACAAGCGCGACGCCGAACAGTACGACGTGGTGGTGCAGACCGTGGCCAGCGGCCGTAGCACGCCCGAAGACATCGCCGGCATATATGTGCGCGGCCGCAACGACACCATGATCCCGTTGTCGGCCCTGGTCAAGGTGCGCGAAGACGTGTCGCCGCGCGAACTGAACCACTTCGGCCAGCGCCGATCGGCCACCATCTCGGCCAATCTGGCGCCCGACTACGCGCTGGGTGAAGCCCTGAAGTTCATGGAAGCCACGGCTAACAAGCTGCTGCAACCCGGCTACACCACCGACCTGAACGGCACCTCGCGCGAGTTCCGCAACTCGCAGGGCGCGCTGGTCATCGTCTTTGTGCTGGCACTGGTGTTCATCTTCCTGGTGCTGGCTGCGCAGTTCGAGAGCTTTATCGACCCGCTGGTGATCATGCTGTCGGTGCCGCTGTCGATGATTGGCGCGCTGCTGGCGCTCAAGTGGTCGGGCGGCTCGCTGAACGTGTATTCGCAGATCGGTCTGATCACCTTGGTCGGCCTGATCACCAAGCACGGCATTCTGATCGTCGAGTTCACCAACCAGCTGCGCGAGCAGGGCCAGAGCATGGTCGATGCGCTGGTGCAGGCTTCTTCGCAGCGCCTGCGGCCGATTCTGATGACCACCGGCGCCATGGTGCTGGGCGCGGTGCCGCTGGCGATTGCTACCGGTGCCGGGGCCGAGAGCCGGCAGCAAATCGGTTGGGTGATCGTCGGCGGCATGTCGCTGGGCACCTTGCTCACCGTGTTCGTGGTGCCCGTCATGTACTCGCTGTTTGCGCGCAGCAGCGTACCGGGTGCCAATACCACCGAGGCGCACGAAGCGCCAACGCACCCTGTGGGTGCTGAAATTTTAGGAAAATAAGGCTCTGGCGCAGGTACTGCCTACGCGAGATGCTATCTAAATAATAGCGTCTAGTATTTTCCCTTCCACGGCACCAGCCAGCTTTCGAGCAGGCGCATGGTGGACGAGAAGGCAAACGCGCAGACGGCGATCACCGCGATGCCGACAAACACAGCGTCGGTAGCCAAAAAGTGCGAGGCCGACATCACCATGTAGCCGATGCCGCGGGTCGAGGCAATGAGCTCGGCGGCGACCAGCGTGCCCCAGCCCACTCCCAGCGCGATGCGGATGCCGGTCAGGATCTCGGGCAGGGCCGAGGGCAGCACGATGGCGCTGAACAGCTGCCAGCGGCTGGCGCCCAGCGACAGCGCGGCATTCACCCGCTCCAGCGGCAGCGCGCGCACGCCGGCCTGGGCTGACAGCACGATGGGCGCAAACATCGCCAGCGTCAGCAGCGCGATCTTCGAGGTCTCGCCAATCCCCAACCAGATGACCATCAGCGGCAGATAGGCCAGCGGCGGCAGCGGCCAGTAGAACTCGATGGGCGTGTCGAAAATGCCCTTGGCCCAGCGGTTCAGCCCCATGAACAAGCCGATGGGAATGCCCAGCGCGATGGCGATGGCCGCCGCCGACAGGATGCGCGTCAGGCTGGCCGACACATGCTCCCACAGCGTGGCATTCGCGTAGCCTTCTTCCAGAATAGATTTCGCCACCGTCAGCACTTCGGCCGGCGTCGGCAGGAACAGATGCGGTACCTTGCCCGACAGGGCCACAGCCCACCACAGCAGCAGAATCGCCGCGCCGGTGGCGACGCTGGTGGCCGCGGTGGAATGCTCGCCAATCCCGAAGCTGCGCATCTTCACCAAGCGCGGCGCGGTGGGCGCTGGCGCCGGGGCGGCCTCGGGGACCGGGCTCTGCAGGGCCGCGGTGTTGGCAATACTCTGGATACTCAGTTCGGTCATACGGTGGTTTCTTCCAGCGCTTCAGATTGGTGCACGATGGCGCGGATTTCCTCGCGCAGCAGGGCGAATTCGGGCGTTGTCTTGATGGCCCGTGCGTCGCCATCGCGCGCATAGCGGCGCACAAAGTCGAGCTGGAAGCGGGCCACGATGCGGCCCGGTCGCGGCGACATGACGATCAGCTCGGTGCCCAGAAACAGCGCTTCCTCGATCGAATGGGTGATGAAGAACACCCGCTTGCCGGTGCGTGCCCAGACGGACACCAGCAGCTCCTGCATCTGCTCGCGGGTCATGCTGTCGAGCGCGCCAAACGGCTCGTCCATCAGCAGAATGTCGGGGTTGGGCGCCAGGGCCCGGGCCAGGCCGACGCGCTGGCGCATGCCGCCCGACAGCTCGTAGGGCGCAGCATCGGCAAAGTCCTGCAGGCCCATCAGGCGCAGCAGCTCCAGCGCGCGCTCGCGCCGTTCGCGGCGCGAGACGCCGGCGAACTGCAGGCCCAAGGCCACGTTTTCGGCCACCGATTTCCAGGGCAGCAGCGTGTCCTTCTGGAACACCACGCCGCGGTCGGCGCCTGGGCCGCTGACGGGGCGGCCATCCAGCGTGATGCTGCCGTCGGACAGCGGCAAAAAGCCGGCCATCGCGTTCAGCAGGGTGGATTTGCCGCAGCCTGAGGTGCCCAGCGCCACGACGAAGCCGCCTTGCGGAATGTCCAGCGACACCCGGTCCAGGGCCTGGACCGGCCGGCCGTCCCGGGCTTCGAAAAATACGCTGGCGTTATGGACGCGGAGCATCTGGGGCGCTTACTTCTTCAGTGCGACCACGGCGGCCGGCGTCACAAATGGTGCGTAGCTGGGCAGCACGTCGGAAATCTTCTTTTGCTCCTTCAGGAATGCCGAGGTTTCCTTCAGTATCTTGGCGATGCCGGACTTTTCTCCACCGCCCAGCCAGGCGTCAGAGGCTTGGGTGTTCAGGCTCAGCAGCGACAGGTTTTGCAGCGCAGCGGCCTGGTCGGCCGAGGTGCCGCCGAGCAGCTTGGCCAGCAGCTTGGTGTTTTCGCTGTCCGCCGTCCAGGCGGCCTTGTTGCTGGTGAACGAGGTGGTGTATTTGTCCACCACACTGGAGAAGGACTTCAGGAATTCAGGATGCTCCTTGGCAAACGCGCCGGTGGCCACCCAGGCCGAGAAGGTGGGCGCGCCCTTGTCGGCCACGTCTTTCGAGGTGACCAGCACCTTGCCGTTTTTCTTCAGCTCGGTCAGCGCCGGGTCCCAGACGAAGCCGCCGTCGATGTCGCCGCGGTTGAACGCCGCCACGATCTCGGGCTGCGGAATGGCGAAGACCTGCACGTCCTTTTCCGTCAGGCCCTGGCTCTTGATCAGCGCCAGCAGCTGGTAGTGGTCGGTGGACACCGGCGCAGCGGCCAGTTTCTTGCCCTTCAGGTCGGCCAGGCTGTTGATGCCCGAGCCATTGCGCACGACCAGCGCCTCATCGGTGCCGGAGATCGAGGCCACATAGAAAGCCTTCACGTCCAGGCCGCGGGATGTAGCGGCGGCGTAGGGGCTGGAGCCCACGTAGCCGATCTGCACATCACCTGATGCAATGGCGGCAAAGATGTCGGCACCCGAGTTGAACCGGCGGAAGTCGATCTGGTAGCCGGTGGTTTTGGCGTAGTCGCCGTTGGCGATGCCGACCGACGAGGGCAGGGCGTCGGTCTGGTAGCCGATCACGACCTTTTTGTCGACAGCAAAGGCCGAAGTGGCAGCGGCTACAGCGAATGCGCCGATGGCGGCGGCAGCGAAGAGTTTTTTTACGAATTGCATGCGTCTGGCTCCTGGATACAGTTCGGCCGCGGCAAACGGCGGCCTTGGACTGGATCTTAGGTTTAGACGGGTAGATGGATATAGAACGAAATCAACATACGATATTCGAATAATGCTGCTGAGAAAAAGGCACTAAATTCGCCTCTGGCGCATGTTCTGCTTGCACTAATAGCTATGGAATAAATAGCAATTTGATCTCCGGCTAGCTGCGCTGCTCAGGCCATCAGCTGCGGGTGCTGCTGCAGGTACCTGGACCGCGCTTCGGTCATCGTTCAAAGCCTCACTTGCGGAGTCTTTTTGGCCCTTGTAGCTGTGGACAACTTCAGAAAGACGAGCTGCCAGTCAAAACCATGCCGCAGTAAGAAGGCCGTAAGGGCTCCTACCCGACCATTGGGTGGCTTGCAAGATGCCAACGCCTGACGACGTGATCTAGGACGCGGGGAGGTGGGATCTTTGGGACAGGATGGCCCCTTCAGCAAGAGTTTCCGGTCCATAGATATCCCCATTCCACACACATCTTTCCTATGAAACGACTTTTGCTTCTGCTTGCTGTCACCTCCTTGCTGTCCGCCTGCATTCCGCTGCTGCCGCCACCTCCACCACCGCCCATTCCCCTGCCTTTGCCCATGCCACCGCATCCGTAACGGCAAGCTAGTCTGCCGCTTTGTTTTCGCTCAGCGCGGGCGGCTGTGGGTGCTGCTCCAGGTACCAGGCGCGCAGGCCGTCGTCTTCGAACGCATAGTCGCCGCGGCCGGCGCGCCAGATCAGCTCTTTGTCGCGCAGCGCATCCAGCGCACCCTGGATGGCCGAGTTGCTTAGCGGCTTGCCCAGCGCCGCCTGGTAGGCGGCCAGCGCGGCTTCGGCGAACGGCGTGTAGTCGGGCGACAGGCGGGCGATGGCGTCGAGCACGGCCTTCTGCGGGTCGGGCAGGCCGTTGTAGGTGGAGGCGAATTCCTGCCAGGCCCGGTGCTGGATGTGCTGGGCGTTGCGCTCGATCAGCGCGTCCAGCGCCTGCGCGCCGCCCAGATCGGCCACGGCCTCGCCGACCACGCGTTTCAGCATCTCCGGCCGGCACCCGACCAGCTCGAAGGCCCGCTCCAGTGTGGCCACCGAAAACGCCTTGCCGTCGGCAAACTGCGGGTTCAGCCAAGCTGCGTAGGCTTCGACAAAGCCTCGGTCCAGCAGCGGGAAGCGTGTCACGCCGGCGCCGTAGAACGGCTCGCTCTTGCGCAGCACCAGGTGCGTCAGCTTGTCGCGGTTCGAGCCGGTCATCACCAGGTGCAGGCCGCGGCGGGCCGTGCCCTGGTTGAGCCGATCGCGTGCGGCCTTCAGGGCGAACATGGCCTGCGTGCCTGCGTCGCTGGACAGCGCGTGTTGGGCTTCGTCGACCAGCAGCACCAGGGGCTTGCCGCTCTTGGCGTGCAGCCGTTCCAGCGCATCGGCCAGGGTGGCGCCGCCGGGCTGGCCGATCTTGCCCAGGTCTAGCGACAGGGTGCCCAGCACGGTCAGCTTGTCCAGGCCCACGCTCTTGGCGGCCTTGAGCACCGGGCCGTCCAGCTGGGCCAGGGTTTCGCGCACCACGCCGATGATCAGCTCGGCCGGGTCGCGGCTGCGGTCCGACCACAGGTCTACATACAGGGTCTGCCAGCCGCGCGCGCGCATCTCGGGCACCATGTCCTCGCGCAAAAAGGTGGACTTGCCGGTGCGCCGCGGCGCGGCCAGGAACAGGCCCGAGGTGGCGTCCAGAATGCCACGGCCCTCCAGCGCGTCGCAGTAGCTGGCGGCGAGGGCGGTGCGGCGGTAGGTAAAGGCTTCGGCCATGGGCATGCTCGCTTTTATGGATGAATTATTCTGATGAGGGTAATTTTATGCTTGCTGGAATAATTTGACCATAAAGCGCTCTGCGGGCGGCCTAGGCCGGTGTTTGCGGCAAGCCTGTAAGTTGGGCATAAAATCAACCTCTGGCGCTGATTCAATCAGCGCAGGTAGCTATTGGAAATATAGCTTTGTATCTGTGTGAGAAAGCCCGCCGCCCAGGGGCTCAGGTAAACTCAATTGGCTTCCCGCAGGCCGCGGGCTGCATACAAAGCGGTTTCAAATCAAAGTCCATCACGTGTCCATCACGTATTAGCCACGTCAACCTCCGGTGCGTCTTCAATCCATCAAGCTCGCGGGCTTTAAGTCCTTTGCCGAACCCACCACCTTCCACCTGCCCGGGCAGCTGGTCGGCGTGGTCGGGCCGAACGGCTGCGGCAAGTCCAACATCATGGATGCTGTGCGCTGGGTGCTGGGCGAGAGCAAGGCCAGCGAGCTGCGCGGCGAGTCCATGCAGGACGTGATTTTCAACGGCACCACCACCCGCAAACCCGCCAGCCGCGCCAGCGTGGAACTGGTGTTCGAGAACAACGACCACCGCGCGGGCGGCCAGTGGGGCCAGTTTGCCGAGATCGCCGTGAAGCGCGTGCTGACCCGCGACGGCAACAGCAGCTACTACATCAACAACCAGCCTGTCCGCCGCCGTGACGTGCAGGACGTGTTCCTGGGCACCGGCCTGGGCCCGCGCGCCTACGCCATCATCGGCCAGGGCACCATCAGCCGGATCATCGAGTCGCGGCCCGAAGAGCTGCGCCTGTTCCTGGAAGAAGCCGCGGGCGTGTCCAAGTACAAGGAACGCCGGCGCGAGACCGAGAACCGCCTCAGCGACACGCGCGAGAACCTGACCCGCGTGGAAGACATATTGCGCGAGCTGAACGCCAACTTGGAGCGGCTGGAAAAGCAGGCCGAGGTCGCGCACAAGTACAACAGCCTGCACGCCAGCGCCACGCTGAAGCAGCACCAGCTCTGGTACCTGAAGAAGGTCGACAGCGAGGCCGACCAGAGCAAGGTCAAGGCCGACGCGGCCCAGGCGGTGAACGACCTGGAATCGCGCATTGCCGACCTGCGCCATGTCGAAGCCGAGCTGGAAACCATACGCCAGGCGCACTACGACGCCGGCGACGCGGTGAACCACGCCCAGGGCAAGCTGTACGAGGCGAGCGCCGAAGTCGGCCGTCTTGAGGGCGAAATCCGCTTCGTGGTCGAAGGCCGGCAGAGAGTCGAGCTGCGCCTGAGCACCCTGAAAGAGCAAATCCAGCAATGGGCGACGCGCCAGGAAGACGCGCATTTCGAGCTGGAAAACCTCGAAGCTACCGGCATCGAGGCTGAAGAAAAAGCCGAGCTGCTGGCCGCCCAGGTCGAAGAGCAGGCCGCGCAGATCCCGGACCTGGAAGACGCGCTGCAAAGCGCCAGCCGCACCGCCAACGAGCAGCGCAGCGGCGTGGTCCAGGTGCAGCAGCAGATCCAGGTGCTGGCCGCCGAGCAGCGCAGCATCGAAGAGCAAAGCCGCCAGCTCGACCAGCGCCGCGAACGCCTGCTGGTCGACAAGAAAGCCCTGGCCGCGCCCGACGAAGCGCGTCTGTCGCAACTACAAGCCCAACTGGACGAGGCTAGCGAGGCTGCCAGCGTGGCCGATGCGCGCCTGCAGGATCTGCAGGAGCATCTGCCCCAGCTCGACGAAGAGCGCCGCGCCAAGCAGGCGGCGGTGAACACCGAATCTGCGCGCCAGGCCGATGTGTCGGCGCGCATGGAGGCGCTGAAGGCGCTGCAGGAAAAGGTCAAGACCGACGGCAAGCTCAAACCCTGGCTGACCCGCCATGGCCTCGAAGGCCTGCAAGGCGTGTGGAGCAAGCTGCACATCGAGCAGGGCTGGGAGAACGCCTTGGAAGCCGCCTTGCGCGAACGCATGGGCGCGCTCGAAGTCTCGCGGCTGGAGATGGTGCGCGCTTTCGCCGGCCTGGACGGCCGCGACGTGCCTCCCGCCAAGCTGGCCTTCTACAGCCCGCCGCCGGCCGGCGCTGCGCTGCCCCAGCGCAGCCTGCCGCGGCTGGCCGATCTGCTGCGGCTGAACGATGCCGGCCTGGCCGCCTTGCTCGGTGACTGGCTGTACGGCTGCTTTACCGCGCCCAGTTTTGAAGACGCTCTGCTGCAGCGCAGCCAGCTGCAGCCGGGCGAGGTGATCTATGTGCAAAGCGGCCACGCGGTGGGCTTGCACAGCGTGGCCTTTTACGCGCAGGACTCCGAGCAGGCTGGCCTGCTGGCGCGCGCGCAAGAGATTGAAAATTTAGAGAAGCAGCTGCGCGCCCAGACCCTGATCAACGAGGAAACCCGCTACGCCCTGGTGCGGGCCGAGGCCGCGTACAACGAATCTTCGCAGCGCCTGGTGACAGCCCGGCGCGAGGCCACCGAGGCGCAAACCCAGGCCCATGCGCTGCAGGTCGAAACCCTGCGCCTGGGCCAGCTGGCCGATCAGGCCCGCGTGCGCAGCCAGCAGCTGGAAGGTGACCTGGCCGAGGTCGAAGCCCAGCTGGACGACCTACAGGAGCGCCGCGTCAACGCCGAGGCCCGCTTCGAAGAACTCGACATGCAGTTGGCCGACAGCCAGGAGCGCCACGCCCAGCTGGACGAGCGGGTCATCGAGGTGCAGCGCAAATTGTCCGAATGCCGCGAGCAGCAGCGTAGCCTGGAGCGGCAAGCGCAAGAGGCCACTTTTGCCCAGCGCAGCCTGGGTGCGCGCCGCGCCGAGCTGACCCGCTCGGTCGACATGGCGGCCCAGCAAACCCTGTCGCTGACGGACGAGCAACAGCGCGCGGTCGACGAGCTGGCGCGCCTGAATGACGCGGCCGCCCAGGGGGGGCTGCAAACCGCACTGGCCACCAAGCTGGAGCGCGAAGCCGAGCTCGGTGCCCAGCGCAGCCAGTACGACGACCTGACCATCCGCCTGCGCGCCAGCGACGAGGCGCGCATGCAGAACGAGCGTTCGCTAGAGCCGCTGCGCCAGCGCATCACCGAATTCCAGCTGAAAGAGCAGGCCGCACGGCTGGGCTCCGAGCAGTTCACCCAGCTGCTGGCCGAGGCCAATGCCGATCTGGAGGCGATTGCCAAGTCGATTGCCGACGGTGATGTGCGCATGCACGGCATGCAGAGCGAGATCGACCGGCTGAACCGCGAAATCACCGCCCTGGGTGCCGTCAATCTGGCCGCACTCGACGAGCTAACCGTGGCGCGCGAGCGCAAGCAGTTCCTGGACGCGCAGACCGCCGACCTGGTGGACGCGATGACCACGCTGGAAGACGCGATCAAGAAGATCGACGCCGAAACCCGCGAGCTGCTGTCAGGCACCTTCAACATCGTCAACGGCCATTTCAGCAAGATGTTCCCCGAGCTGTTCGGCGGCGGCAATGCGCGCCTGGTGATCACCGGCGACGAGATTTTGGACTCGGGCGTGCAGGTTATCGCCCAGCCGCCGGGCAAGAAGAACCAGACCATCCACCTGCTGTCGGGCGGCGAAAAAGCCCTGACCGCCATCGCCCTGGTGTTCGCGATCTTCATGCTGAACCCCGCACCGTTTTGCCTGCTGGACGAAGTGGACGCGCCGCTGGACGACGCCAACACCGAGCGCTACGCAAAGCTGGTGTCCAGCATGGGCCGTGAAACCCAGTTTCTTTTCATCAGCCACAACAAAATCGCCATGGAAATGGCCCAGCAACTGATTGGTGTGACCATGCAGGAGCAGGGCGTTTCGCGCATCGTGGCAGTCGATATGGAGTCGGCCCTTTCGATGGCCGAAGCAACATGACAACCACTCTCCAATTGGGTTTGGCCGTTGGCGGAGGCCTGGTTCTGGCCGCAGTCGTGGCCTACAACACCTGGACCGCCCGCAAGAACGCCCCCAAGCAGCCCGACCCCTTGCCGCCCAGCAGCGTGCAGACCGAGCCCAGCACCGACGACCTGGAGCGCCGCGACCCGGCATTCGAGGGCGACGACTTGCCGCCGCTGCCGGTGCCCGAGCGCAAGCCCGGCATGGACGCGCTGATCGACGTGCTGGCCGCCATCGCCGTCGAGCAGCCGGTATCGGGCGACGCCGCCCTGGCCGGCATGCCGCCGACCCGCCGCGTCGGCAGCAAGCCGTTTGCCATCGAAGGCCTGAACGCTACCAGCGGCCAGTGGGAAACCCCGGCCGCCGGCCAGCGCTACACCCAGTTCCAGGCCGGCGTGCAGCTGGCCAACCGCACCGGTGCGCTGAACGAGATCGAGTTTTCCGAATTTGTGATCAAAACCCAGGCGTTTGCCGATGCGGTCAACGGCCTGCCCGAGTTTCCCGAGATGCGCGAAGAAGTCGCGCGCGGCCGCGAGCTGGACCAGTTCGCCAACGACCACGACGCGCAGCTCGGCTTCACTCTGCGCGCCGTGCATGCCGCCTGGAGCCCCGGCTACGTGCAGCAGCATGCAGCGCGGCTGGGCTTTGTGCCCTCGCTGATCCCGGGCCGCATGGTCTTGCCCAGCAGCACACCGGGCATGCCACCGATTCTGGGCCTGGCTTTCGACACGCAAGCTGCCTTGGCCGAGGATATGGACCAGTCGGCCCTGCGCGAAGTCACCCTGAGTCTGGACGTGCCCCAAGTGGACCGCGCCGAGCAGCCCTTTGTGCGCATGCGCGATACCGCTGCCGCACTGGCCGAGGCGATGGACGGCGCGCTGACTGACGACCGTGGCTACCCGCTGCAGCGCGATGCGCTGGACGGCATCGGTGCCTCGCTGGAGCAGTTGTACGACACGCTGGAGTCGCGCGAGCTGGCGGCCGGTTCTGCATTGGCGCGACGTTTATTCAGTTGATATGCCGGAAAATTTAGAGCTTTTTAGTGCTGTAGCGCCCATTCCATCTGCGCCAGTAGCTATCGAAATAGAAGCGCTGCGGGCACAGCTGAATGCCTGGAGTCACAGCTACTACGTGCTGGACGCGCCCACCGTACCGGATGCCGAGTACGACCGTGTGTTCCGTGAACTGCAGGCACTGGAAGAAGCCAATCCCGATCTGCGCAGCGCCGACTCTCCGACCCAGCGCGTGGGCGGCAAGCCGCTGCCCGAATTCGCCTCGGTGCGCCACGCCGTGCCCATGCTGAGCATCCGCACCGAAACCGACACCGAACCTAGCGGCGCGCTGAACTTCGATACCCGCATCCGCAAGGAGTTGGGCCTGGCCGAGGGCGATGCGCCCGTGGAATACGTGGCCGAACCCAAGTTCGACGGCCTGGCCATGAGCCTGCGCTATGTGAACGGCGCGCTGGTGCAGGCCGCCACGCGCGGCGACGGCGAGTACGGTGAAGACGTGACGCAGAACATCCGCACCCTGCGGCAGATTCCGCTGCGCCTGCACGGTGCACAGATGGCTGTGCCGCCGGTACTGGAAGTGCGCGGCGAGGTGTACATGCGCCTGGCCGACTTTGCAGCGCTGAACGAGCGCCAGCGCGAAAAGGGCGAGAAAACCTTTGTCAACCCGCGTAATGCGGCCGCCGGTGCGGTGCGCCAGTTGGACCCGGGCATCGCGGCGCAGCGGCCGCTGAGCTTCTTCGCCTACGGCCTGGGTGAAGTCACGCCGGTGGAGCAGGGCGGCCCCGCGTTCGAGACGCACTACGCCATGCTGCAGACTTTGAAATCATGGGGCTTTCCGGTGGCAGCGCAGGTAAAGACTGCGCAGGGTGCTTCTGAATTGATAGCATTTCACCAGCAAACCGGTGCCGCGCGCGACCAACTGCCCTACGACATTGACGGCGTGGTCTACAAGGTCAACGCCCTGGCCCTGCAGCTCCAACTGGGCTTTGTGTCGCGCGAGCCGCGCTGGGCCGTGGCGCACAAGTACCCGGCACAGGAACAGCTGACCACGGTGACGGCGATCGACGTGCAGGTGGGTCGCACCGGCAAGCTTACGCCGGTGGCGCGGCTGGCGCCGGTATTCGTTGGTGGCGTGACGGTGACCAATGCCACGCTGCACAACCTGTTCGAGCTGCGCCGCAAGCGTGTGCGCGTGGGTGACACGGCCATCGTGCGGCGTGCCGGCGATGTGATTCCCGAAGTGGTCGGTGTCGTCGAAAAAGCGCGTGACATCTACGTGCCCAATTTCCGCATGCCGCGCCAATGTCCGGTTTGCGGCAGCGCCGTGGTGCGCGAGAAAACCGAGATGAACCACCGCTGCAGCGGCGGCCTGTTCTGCCCGGCGCAGCGCAAGGAGGCGATATTGCACTTCGCCCACCGCCGGGCAGTGGAGATCGAAGGCCTGGGCGACAAGCTGGTTGAGCAACTGGTGGACGCCGGCATCATCCGCACGCTGCCCGATCTGTACAAACTCGGTCTGACGGCGCTGTCCGAGCTGGACCGCATGGCCGACAAGTCGGCCAAGAACATCCTGGCGGCGCTGGAGAAATCCAAGGACACGACCCTGCCGCGCTTTCTATTCGGCTTAGGTATCCGCCACGTCGGCGAATCCACCGCCAAGGCGCTGGCCCGGCATTTCGGCAAGCTCGACAGCATCATGGATGCCAGCGTCGAACAACTGCTGGAAGTTGCCGACGTCGGCCCCATCGTGGCGCTGGCGATCCGCACCTTCTTCGACCAGGCGCACAACCGTGAAGTGGTCGAGCAACTGCGCGCCTGTGGCATCCGTTGGGAAGAGGGCGAACCGGCGGCCGTGGCACCCAAGCCGCTGGCCGGCCAGACCTTTGTGCTCACTGGCACCTTCCCCACCCTGAGCCGCGACCAGGCCAAGGATCTGCTCGAAGCCGCCGGCGCCAAAGTGGCCGGTTCGGTGAGCAAGAAGACCCATTACGTGGTCGCCGGCGAGGAAGCTGGCAGCAAGCTGGACAAGGCGCTGGCATTGGGTGTTACTGTGTTGGACGAGGCCGGGATGCTGGCCTTGTTATCGCAAGGAGTCGATGCATGACGGTTCATGAAATTCTCAAAATGGGCGACCCGCGCCTGCTGCGCGTGGCCCAGCAGATTACTGCCTTCGATACAGATGAGCTGCATTTGTTGGTTTCCGACATGCTGGATACCATGCGCGCGGCCAATGGCGCGGGGCTGGCGGCGCCGCAGATCGGGGTGGACCTGCAGCTGGTGGTGTTTGGCACCCGCGACGCGAATCCGCGCTACCCGGACCGGCCCACCGTGCCGCCCACGGTGCTGATCAACCCGGTAATCACGCCCATCGGCAATGCGGAAGAAGATGACTGGGAGGGCTGCTTGTCCGTGCCCGGCTTGCGAGGCCTGGTACCGCGCTGGTCCTACATCCGCTACACCGGCTTCGACCAGTACGGCGATCCGATTGACCGCACGGTGGACGGCTTCCATGCCCGCGTGGTGCAGCACGAATGCGACCACCTGATCGGCCGGCTGTACCCCACGCGCATGCGCGACCTCAGGCAGCTCGGCTATACCGAGGTGCTGTTTCCCGGCCTGGATCCGGCCGACGATGATTAACCGGACGCTGCCATGAAAGCCCTTGCCTCTAGTCTGCTGATCGGCCTGACGCTGGCCGGCTGCGCCCAGATCGACGCCAAGACCCGCGGCTGGATGGGCTCCAACGCGCCTGCCTATGCAGTGGTGGCTGGCGTGGTGTTCGAAGGCCGGCTCACGCTGTTCACCGACCGCACCGGCACGCTGCAGCTGGCATCGACCCAGGCGGCCGACCGGCTCTGCGTGGGCAATCTGCGCTACACATCTACCACCCAGGGCGAGATCGTGTTGCACTGCGCGGGCGGGGTGGATGCGCGCCTGCACTTTGTCGCCGTCGGCCCGGTCAGCGGCTACGCGTATGCCAGCAGCGAAACCAGCCCCGTCAGCCTGACCTGGGGCCTGGACCCGACCCAGGCCGCAGCCTATCTGCGTTTGCCACCCAGCCCGCCTCCCGTGGAGCCCGCCGCGCTTGCCATGCCGCCGGCTGCACCCGCAAGTGCTATGCCCTGAACCCCTAGCTGGGTGAATCCCTCGGGCACCGGCAGTGCCTTTTTGCTATAAATTTAATAGCTTCTTGCGCAGTTTTTATATGCGCCAGAGCCTTGTTTTTTATAAATTGTGATGCCCATGCCCCATCCCCTCGTGCCGGTCCACCCCGAAACCCATGGGGTGGTGCTCGACCTGGCCTACGCCACGGCCAACAATATTGCCGGCCGGCCGATCTACGACCGCGCGCACTGCCTGCTGCACCGCGATGCCGAGGCCTGCCTGCGCCGGGCCGTGCTGGCGGCGGCCGCGTCTGGCTACCGGTTGAAGATTTTTGATGCCTTCCGCCCGCACGAGGCGCAGGTGCTGCTGTGGCAAACCGCGCCCGACCAGGCCTATGTGGCCGACCCGGCGATAGGCTCCAACCATACGCGTGGTACGGCGGTGGACTTGACCCTGGTGGATGCGCAGGGCGAGGAGCTGGACATGGGCACCGGTTTCGACGACATGACGACCGCCTCGCACCACTTCAGCACAGAGGTGTCTGTACAGGCCCAGGCGAACCGGCAGCAGTTACTGCGCATCATGGAAGACGCGGGCTTTGCCCACCTGGCGCACGAGTGGTGGCATTACGCGCTGCCCGGGCACTACGGCCTGATCGACAGTGCGGTTCTGGGCGACCTGGGTCCGATGTCTATACAGGGTTAGCATGGTTCTTGCAACGCAGGGGATTCGGTAAGCTGGTTCAGGTTTTTGTCCGTTTCACACCCAAAGGAATATCCGATGCGTTTCTCGACACCTCTGCTTTCCCGCCGCGGACTGGTTGCAGCCGCTGCGTCCACCCTGATGCTGGGGACGGCCTTTGCGGCCACGCCCAAGGACACCTTGGTGGTGGCGTTCGCGTTCGACGACATCATCACCATGGACCCGGCAGAGGCCTTCGAGATTTCGGCCGGCGAGGTGATGGGTAACACCTACGACCGCCTGGTGCGGCTGGATCTGTCCGATCCGACCAAGCTGGTCGGTGACATCGCCAAATCATGGTCGGTGTCGGCCGACGGTAAAACCTACAGCTTCGAAGTGAAACCCGGTTTGAAATTCGCCTCGGGCAATCCGCTGACTGCCGAAGACGTTGTGTTCAGCCTGCAGCGCTCGGTGCTGCTGGACAAGTCGCCGGCCTTCATCCTCACCCAGTTCGGGCTGAGCAAGGACAACGTCAAGGACAAGATCAAGCAGACCGGCCCGCTGACCTTGACCATGGAAACCGACAAGGCCTACGCGCCGTCTTTTGTGACCAACTGCCTGACGGCCAACGTGGCGGCCGTGGTCGACAAGAAGCTGGTGCTGTCCAAGGAAGTGGCGGGCGACCTGGGTTACGCCTGGCTGAAAACCAACTATGCGGGCTCCGGCCCCTTGAAGCTGCGGGAGTGGCGGGCCAATGAAATCGTGGCCCTGGAGCGCAACGACAACTACTACGGCACCAAGGCACCACTGGCCCGGGTTATCTACCGCCACGTCAAGGAGTCGGCCACCCAGCGCCTGCTGCTGGAAAAAGGCGATGCCGACATCGCCCGCAATCTGGCGCCGCAAGACTTGGCCGCGCTGGCCGCCAACAAGGACGTGAAGATGGTGTCGGCGCCCAAGGGCACGGTCTACTACATCAGCATGAACATGAAGAACCCGAACCTGGCCAAGCCCGAGGTGCGCGAAGCACTCAAATGGCTGGTCGACTATTCGGCCATCGGCGACACGCTGATTAAGAACATCGGCATCGTGCACCAGAACTTCATGGCCGTCGGCCTGCTGGGTGCCAGCACGGTCAACCCCTACAAGCTGGACGTGGACAAGGCCAAGGCCTTGCTGGCGAAGGCTGGCTTGCCGAACGGCTTCAAGGTGACAATCGATATGCGCACCGTGCAGCCTGTGCAGGGCATTACTGAGGCCTTCCAGCAGACCGCCAAGCGCGCTGGCATCGATATTGAAATCATCCCGGGCGATGGCAAGCAGGTGCTGACCAAGTACCGCGCCCGCACCCACGATATGTTCATTGGCCAGTGGGGCGCCGACTACTGGGACCCGCACACCAATGCCACCTTTGTGCAGAACTCCGACAACAGCGACGAGGCCAAGGCCAAGCCCCTGGCCTGGCGCAACGCCTGGATCGTGCCCGAGCTGAACGCCAAGGCCGATGCTGCCGTGCTCGAGCGCGACACCGGTAAACGCAAGGCCATGTACGACGAAATGCAGGCCGAGTTCCGCAAGACCAGCCCCTTCATCATGCTGTTCCAGCAGACCGAGGTGGCAGCCGAGCGCAGCAATGTGGAGGGCCTGAAGATAGGCTCCACGTCGGACACGACGTACATGTTCAAAGTCAGCAAGCGCTGACCGGTTTGACTCCCGCCAGCCAGATGCCCGCGGGCGGACGCAAATCCGCCCGGCTGCGGCGCGCATGCCAGGCCACAGCCCGTTTTCTGGTGGTCATTGTGCTGACCTACCTGGGGCTGCTGGCCGTCACCTTCTTCATCGGCCGGGTCATGCCCATCGACCCGGTGCTGGCCATCGTGGGCGACCGGGCCTCGGGTGAGCTGGTGGCGCGGGTGCGCGAGGAAATGGGCTTCAACAAGCCGCTGTGGCAGCAGTTCACCATCTACCTCAGCAAGGTGCTGCAGGGCGATTTCGGCACCTCGGTGCTCAGCGCCAACCCGGTGATGCAGGACATCCGCCGGGCTTTTCCGGCCACGCTGGAACTGGCCACGCTGGGTATCCTGATAGGGGTGAGCTTTGGCGTGCCGCTGGGCGTATGGGCGGCAGTGCGCCGCGGCGGCGTGGTCGACCAGATCGTGCGGGTGATGGGCCTGGTCGGTTATTCGGTGCCCATCTTCTGGCTGGGGCTGATGGGCCTGGTGCTGTTCTACGCCAAGCTGGGCTGGGTGGGCGGGCCGGGGCGCATCGACGTAGTTTATGAATACACCCTGGCGAATTTCTCCGGCCTGTTGCTGCTGGACGCGGCCATGGCCGGGCAGTGGGATGCATTCGGCAATGTGCTGTCGCACCTGATCTTGCCGGCCTCGCTGCTCGGCTATTTCTCGCTGGCCTACATCAGCCGCATGACGCGCTCCTTCATGCTGCACGAGCTTTCTCAGGAGTACATCGTGGCCGCCCGCGCCAAGGGCCTGAGCGAGGCGCGCATCATCTGGCGCCACGCGCTGCGCAATGCCATGGTGCCGCTGGTTACCGTGATCACCTTGTCGTATGCCGGCCTGCTGGAGGGCTCGGTGCTTACAGAGACCGTGTTCGCCTGGCCGGGCCTGGGCCTGTACATCACCAATTCGCTGCAGAACGCCGACATGAACGCGGTGCTGGGTGGCACCATCGTGGTGGGCTCGATTTTTATTGGCTTGAATTTGCTCTCCGACGTGCTCTACAAGACGTTGGACCCACGCACCCGTATCCGATGAACACGCCGTCACCCCATGTGAAACCCAGCCTGCACAGCTGGCTGATGTCCGACCGCCCCGCCTCGCGCCGCCAGGCGGCCTGGGGCCGGGCCTATGGCGCCTGGCGCATCTTTACCCGGAATCGCCTGGCGATGCTGGGCCTGGCCATCGTGGCGCTGCTGGTGTTGGTGGCGATCTTCGCGCCACTGCTGGCGCCGTATTCGCCCACCGTGGGCGATTTGCGTACCACACGGCTGCTGCCGCCATCCGGCCAGTTCTGGCTGGGCACGGACGACCAGGGGCGGGACATTCTGTCGCGGCTGATCCATGGCTCGCGCATCACCCTCATGGTGGTGATTCTGGTGGCGGTGCTGGCCGCGCCCATAGGCTTGCTGGTCGGCACGGTGGCCGGCTATGCGGGCGGCATGGTGGATGCAGCGCTGATGCGCATCACCGACATCTTTCTGGCTTTTCCGCGGCTGATTTTGGCGCTGGCCTTTGTGGCCGCGCTGGGCCCCGGTATCGAGAACGCGGTGATCGCCATCGCCATTACCGCCTGGCCACCGTATGCGCGCATGGCGCGGGCCGAGACGCTGACCATCCGCCAGGCCGACTACATCGCCGCGGTGCAGCTAATAGGCGCTTCGCCCTGGCGCATCGTGCTGCACCACATCATGCCGCTGTGCCAGTCTTCCGTGATCGTGCGCGTCACGCTGGACATGGCGGGCATCATCCTGACCGCCGCTGGCCTGGGCTTTCTCGGCCTGGGTGCCCAGCCGCCGACGCCCGAATGGGGCGCGATGATCGCCAATGGCCGGCAGTATGTGCTGGACCAGTGGTGGGTGGCGGCCGCGCCGGGGGCAGCGATATTCCTGGTTAGCTTAGCCTTCAATCTGGTCGGCGATGGTCTGCGCGATGCGCTCGATCCAAAGGGCGTGAAATGAGTGATCCTGTATTAGTTGTAGACGACCTGCGGGTCGCGTTCCCGAACCGCGATGGCGGCTGGGTCGAGGTGGTGCGCGGTGTCTCGTTCACCCTGGGCAAGGAGCGGCTGGGCATCGTCGGTGAATCGGGCTCGGGCAAGTCGCAAACCGGCCGCGCGATCCTGGGCCTGACGGCGCCCGAGGGCCGGGTGACGGCCAAGCGGCTGGAATTCAATGGCATCGACCTGCTGAACTGTGCGCCCAAGCAGCGGCGCGAGCTGCGTGGCGGGCGCATCGCGATGGTGCTACAAGACCCGAAGTTCTCGCTGAACCCGGTGATGACCATCGGCGACCAGATCGTGGAAGCCCTGCGTGCGCATACCAAGTTGTCCAAAGCCGATGCCAAAAAACAGGCGCTGGCGGCGCTGGAGCAGGTGCAGATCGACAACCCTGAACGCGTCTACAAACTCTATCCGCACGAGGTGTCGGGCGGCATGGGCCAGCGCGCGATGATCGCCATGATGCTGATCGCCAACCCCGACCTATTGATTGCCGATGAACCGACTTCGGCACTCGACGTGACCGTGCAACTGCAGGTGCTGGCGATTCTGGATGCGCTGGTGCTGCAGCGCGGCATGGGCCTGATTTTCGTGTCGCACGACCTGCGTCTGGTGTCCACCTTCTGCGACCGCATTCTGGTGATGTATGCCGGGCGGGTGGTCGAAGAGCTCAGCGCAGGCGGCCTGGCCCACGCCAAGCACCCGTACACGCTGGGCCTGCTGAACTGCCTGCCGCAGCTGGGTGGGAACCGGCATCCACTGCCCACACTGGACCGGAGGCCAGAGTGGGCACTATGAATTACGCGACCCTGGACCGGCAACCGGCGTGGGCGCTATGAGCCAGTCCATCGGTTTGCAGGTACAAGGCCTGCGTGTGAGTTTTGACGGTTTTGTGGCCGTGGCCGATACGTCGTTCAGCGTGCAGCCGGGCGAGAGCTTTGGCATCGTGGGCGAATCGGGCTCGGGTAAATCCACCGTGCTGCGGGCCATCTGCGGCTTGGCAGCGCGTGAAACCGGTACCGTGCAACTGCTGGGGCCTGGCCCCCAGCCCTTGCCTGGCAGCAAGCCGTTCCGCCGCCTGGTGCAGATGGTGTTCCAGGACCCCTATGGTTCGCTGCACCCGCGCCACACGGTGGACCGCTTGCTGGCCGAGCCGCTGGCCATCCACGGTATGGGCGACGAGCAGCAGCGCATCGAGCGGGCGCTGGACGAAGTGGGCCTGGGCACGGGCTTCCGCTTCCGCTACCCGCACCAGCTGTCGGGCGGCCAGCGCCAGCGCATCGCCATTGCCCGCGCGCTGATCCTGGAGCCGCAGATTCTGCTGCTGGATGAACCGACCTCGGCGCTCGATGCCTCGGTACAAGCCGAGGTGCTGAACCTGCTGGAAACCCTCAGGGCCCGCCGCGGTTTAAGCTTCATCATGGTTAGCCACGATCTGGCTGTGGTCACGCACCTGTGCGAACGCCTGATGGTGATGCAGCGGGGCCAGACGGTGGAGATGCTGGCCTCTGCCGACCTGGCGGCCAGCCGCGTGGCACAGCCCTATACCCGCCAGCTGATGCAGGCCTCCACCGGCTTTCAAAGACACGGAGCCACACCATGATCCACTGGGAATCCCACGCCTGCCTGCCATTGCACCCGCAGGCCAGTTTTGCACCCATAGACCGGCTGCATGCGGCTGGGGTCGACTATGTGTCGATCAACGTCGGCATGGACATGAACCCGGTGCAGCAGGTGATGGCGGTGATCGCCGGCTTCCGCGCCACGGTGGCGGCGCACCCGGACAAGTACGTCTTGGCGCATAGTGCGGCCGACATCGAACAGGCCCAGGCGCACGGAAAAATCGCCATTGGCTTTGACCTGGAAGGCGCGATGCCCTTGCTGGAGCAGCCCGAGATGGTGGCGCTGTATGCGTCCCTGGGCGTGCGGCAAATCCACTTTGCCTACAACCGCAACAACAGCGTGGCCGACGGCTGCCACGACGTGGCGCGCGGCCTGACCCCGCTGGGCGTGCGCATGGTGCAGGCGGTGAACGCCGCCGGCATGCTGATGGACTGTTCGCACACCGGCCGGCGCTGCAGCCTGGACATCATGGCCGCGTCCGCCAAGCCGGTGATCTTCAGCCACGCAAACCCGCTGGCGCTGGTGGAGCATGGCCGCAATATCACCGACGAACAGATCCGCGCCTGCGCGGCCACCGGCGGTGTGGTCTGCGTGTCGGGCGTGTCGTTCTTCCTGGGCAATACCGCGCCTACGGTGCAGGACGTGGCACGCCATGCGGCCTATGTGGCCGATCTGGTGGGCGTGCAGCACGTGGGCATAGGGCTGGACATCAGCTTTCACCAGCCTGAACTCAACGACAACCCGCCCGGCGACTACGACCCCAGCTACTGGTGGCCCAAGTCCGCCGGCTACGACCGCGCCATCATGCGCGCCACCTACACCCCGGTCGAAACCTGGCAGCTGCTGGCGCAGGCCCTGCAGGATGTGGGCATGTCAGCCGACGATGCGGCGCTGGTGATGGGCGGCAATATGCTGCGCGTGGCTGGGCAAGTCTGGCATTGAGCTATCAGCCTGCTGCTACAGAATAAATAGCTGCTTACGCAGGTACTACCTGCGCTACAGGCCTATTTTTTATAAATCTGGCTCAGGACAGCGCACGGTCCAGGTGCGTGTAGCCACCATCGACAAAGATCCATTGGCCGGTGGTGTGGCTGGACGCGTCGGACAGCAGGAACACCGTGCTGCGGGCGATCTCTTCCGAGGTCGTCATGCGCTGGCCCAGCGGGATCTTGCTGGTGATGCTCAGCAGCTTTTCATCGGCATTGGGGAAGCTGGAGATCCATCGCTCATATAGCGGCGTCATCACCTCGGCGGGGATCACGGCGTTGACGCGCACGCCGTCTTTCAGCAGCGATGCCGCCCATTCGCGGGTGAGCGACAGCTGGGCACCTTTGGACGCCGTGTAGCCGCTGGTGTCGCCCTGGCCGGTAAGGGCAGTCTTGGACGATACGTTGACGATGGCGCCCTTGGAGGCTTTCAGGTGTGGCACGCAGTAGTGCGCCATCACGTAGTAGTGGATCAGGTTCTTTTCCAGCGAGGCAACGAAGGCGTCGCGCCCCGCGTCCAGGCCCACGTTGTCGTTGATGCCGGCGTTGTTCACCAGGCCGTCGATATGACCGAAGCGGGCCAGAGTCTGCGCCACCGCCGCGCCGCAGGCGGCTTCATCGCCGAGCTCCAGCTGGATGAACTGGAACTGCGGCTGCACGGCAGCCAGCTGGGCGCCGAATTCAGGGTTCAGCGCGCTCTTGCCAAGGATGACGGGAATCGCGCCTTCTTGCGCCAGAGTCATCGAGATGGCCGCGCCTATGCCGCTGCCGCCACCGGTGACGATGACGACCTTGTCTTTCAAATGCAGATCCATGGGGTGGGTGTCTTTCAGGAAATGGGGAGTTGGTAGTAACGGGTGGCGTTGCCGGCCCAGAACGCGGCTTGCTCACTGGCCGACAGCCGCTGGCTGGCCCAAGTATGTGCGAGCAGATCCACTGTGGGGTAGGGCGCGGCCAGTTCGCAGACCGGCCAGTCGGAGCCGAACAGCAGGCGATCCGGGCCAAAGGCTTCGAGGGCCTGGTCAAAGCAATCCCAAATGGCTTGCTGCACCGAGCCGGGCAGGCCGCCGGGGTAGGGCCAGGCGGTTTCGGTCACCAGGCCGGACTGCTTGCACACCACGTGGGGAAGGGCGGCCAGGGCCTTCAGCGACTGCACCCAGTGCGGCATTTGCTCGGGGTGCTTGAGCGGTGGCTTGCCCAGGTGGTCCAGCACCAGCCAATGGGCGTCGTGGGTGCGGCAGAAGTCGATGACCAGCGGCATCTGGTGGGCGAACACCAGCACGTCGTAAACCAGTTGCTGGCGCTGCAGCAGGGCCACGCCACGCCGGAACGCCGGGTTGTTGACCACCTGCACCACATCAGGCTCATCTTGCAGGATGTGCCGAAAGCCGCGCAGCTTGGGCTGCTGCGACCAGGCCTCGAGCTGGGCCTGCAGCGTGTCTCCGGCCAGATCAACCCAGCCGACCACGCCGACGATGCTGGCGTGGCGGGCTGCCAAGTCCAGCAAATAGTCAGTTTCGGCCGCCTCGGTGCGGGCCTGTACCGCGATCGATCCGCTCACACCGCAAGCCTGCATGGCCGGAGCGTAGTCGTCCGGCCCCCGGTCTTGCGCCAGCACCGCCATACCCGGGCCTATCCAGGGAAAGTCCTTGGCATCAAAGTGCCAGAAATGCTGGTGGCTGTCGATCTTGCGGATCATCCTAGATTCCGTAGTTGGACACGTCCGAGAGTGCCGCTGGGGGTGTGGCTGGATAGGCGCGACAACGAAGCGGGCTCATGCCCGCAAGGCGGAGCAACGAAGCCAGACGCGGCGCCAGTGGTGCAATCGGATGTGTAGCGTGGTCCACCCAGCAGGTGTGCAACTAGAGGGTCACAAATTTTAATAACCATACGGTGTTCCAAGTGATAACAAGCGGTCAACTGCGGAATCTAGGATCACGGTTTGAAGGCGTATTGCACCAGGCTATCGGGCTGCATCTCTATGGAAAAGCCCGCGGCCGTGGGCGGCATGTAGGCGGCGTTCTGGATCACGCAGGGCTCCTTGAAGTGCTCGTGCAGGTGGTCCACATATTCGATGACCCGGCCTTCGCGGGTACCGGCAATGCACAGGTAGTCGATCATCGACAGATGCTGCACGTATTCGCAGAGTCCCACGCCACCGGCGTGTGGGCAGACTGGCAAGTTGTATTTGGCGGCCATCAGCATGACGGCCAGGATTTCGTTCACACCGCCCAGGCGGCAGGAATCGATCTGCACCACGTCGATGGCGCCGCGCATGATGAACTGCTTGAACATGATGCGGTTCTGGCACATCTCGCCGGTGGCAACCTGCATGGGCGCCACGCTTTCGCGGATCACGCGATGCCCTTCGATGTCGTCGGGGCTGGTCGGTTCTTCGATGAACCAGGGTTTGGCGAACGCCAGGTCTTTCAGCCAGTTCACGGCCTGGCCCACGTCCCAGACCTGGTTGGCGTCGATCATCAGCTGGCGGTTCGGGCCCAGCACCTCGCGGGCGATGCGCAGGCGCCGGATGTCATCTTCCTTGTCGCGGCCCACCTTGAGCTTGACGTGGTTGAAGCCCGCGTCCACCGCTTCCTGGCAGAGGCGGCGCAGCTTTTCGTCGCCATAGCCGAGCCAGCCGGCCGAGGTGGTATAGCAGGGGTAGCCCTCACGCTGCAGGATGGCCAGGCGTTCGGCTTTGCCGGCAGCGCGTTCGGTCAGCAGAGCCAGTGCTTGGTCGGGGGTGATGCAGTCGGTGATGTAGCGGAAGTCGATGCAGCGCACCAGCTCGGCCGGGCTCATTTCGGCGACCAGTTGCCATACCGGCTTGCCTACCGACTTGGCCCACAGGTCCCATACGGCGTTGACGACGGCGCCGGTAGCCAGGTGGATCGCGCCTTTGTCCGGGCCGATCCAGCGCAGCTGGCTGTCGGAGGTGATGTGGCGCCAGAAGCGGCCCATGTCGGCGGCGATCCAGTCCAGGTCCAGGCCGATGACCAGGTGCTTCATCGCCAGGATGGCGGCGCAGCAGATGTCGTTGCCGCGGCCGATGGTGAAGGTCAGGCCGTGGCCGTTCAGGCCCGGTTGGTCGGTTTCCAGGATGACGTAGGCGGCCGAATAATCGGGGTCGGGGTTCATGGCGTCCGAGCCGTCCAGGTGCTGCGAAGTGGGGAAGCGCAAGTCGACGACGCGCAGGGATTGGATGACTGCCATGCAAATACTCTAAAAAAAGGGGAAGGAAAAGCCCGAGGCACCACCAGGTGCCCCGGGGACCGGCGAGTGCTTAGTCGTACAGCACGGCGGCGATCTTGGGATCGTTCATGTTCGACTTGTCGTAGAAGTAGAAGCCGGTGTCGATGATCTTCGGCAATGTTTCGCCCTTCAGCGCCTTGACCGCAGCTTCTACGGTCTTGTAGCCAATGCCCACCGGGTTCTGGGTGATGGCGCCGGCCATGGCGCCGCTGCGCACTGCGTCTTTTTGCTGTTTGCCCGAGTCGTAGCCGATGATGACTATGGTGCGCTTCATCTCTTTGGCGCCGTTCAGCACGCCGATGGCCGAGCCTTCATTGGCACCGAAGATGCCTTTGATGTTCGGGTTGGCCTGCAGGATGGACTTGGTGATTTCGGTGGACTTCAGCTGGTCGCCGCCGCCGTACTGCACGCTGACGATCTTGATGTTCGGATAGGTGGACTTGATGCGTTCCACAAAGCCATCGCGGCGGTCCACGCCGGTGCGGCTGGTCTGGTCGTGTACCACCAGGGCGACTTCACCGGCTTTGCCAATCAGCTCGGCCATCTTGTCGGCGGCCAGGGCGGCGGCGGCTTTGTTATCGGTGGTGGCGGTGGTGACGGGGATGTCGCTGTCCACGCCCGAGTCAAATGCCACGACCGGAATCTTGGCGGCCTGGGCCTTTTTCAGCAGCGGAATGGCGGCCTTGCTGTCGAGCGCGGCAAAACCAATGGCGGCGGGCTTCTTGGCCAGCACGGAGGTCAGCATGTCGATTTGCTTGTCGACCATGGCTTCGGTTTCCGGGCCTTCGAAGGTGACCTTGACTTTCAGGTCTTTGGCGGCCTGGTCGGCGCCGGATTTCACGGCTTGCCAGAACTGGTGCTGGAAGCCTTTGGAGACCAGCGGAATATAGATTTCATCGGCGGCGAAGCTAGCGCCGGTGAAGCCGACCGACAGGCCGAGAGCGATGGCTGCGCTGAGTAATTTACGTTTTGTGATCATGGTTTGTCTCCAGTATTTTTGAGTGGTTTGGGTATGCGGATGTGTGTGCTTTTCCGTTATTTACGCCTCCTCAAAATATCGGCGTACACCGCCAGAATGATGATGATCCCGGTAATCACGGTCTGCCACTCCTGGGCTACCGACATGATGCGCAACCCATTGGTCAGCACGCTCATGATGAAGGCGCCGATGATGGTGCCCAAGATCGTGCCCGCGCCGCCGCTGAGCGAGGTGCCGCCAATCACCACGGCGGCAATCGCGTCCAGTTCATAGCCCTGGCCCAAGGCCGGTTGGGCGGAATTCAGCCGCGATGCAATCAGCAGGCCGGCAACGCCGCAGATTGCGCCGTTCAGTGAGTAAATAATGATCTTCCAGCGGTCTACGTTGACACCCGACAGGCGCACCGCCTCTTCATTGCTGCCCAGCGCGAAGGTATAGCTGCCCAGAATGGTTTTGTTCAGGATCAGGCTGGACACCACGGCCACCACAAACAGGATCAGCACCGCATTCGGAATCGGCAGGCTGGGAAAGAAATAGCCGATGAACGACTCTTGCGAGATGTAGCTGAAATTCGGCGTGTCGTTGAAGTAGATCGGCTTGGTGCCTGAGATCACCAGCGACAAGCCCTTGAGCAGCATCATCATGCCCAGCGTGGCGATGAAGGGCGGGATCTTCAGCTTGGCGATCAGAAAGCCAGACACCCAGCCCGCCAGCGCGCCAAACAGGATCGCCGCCAGAACGCCCACATACATGGGCAGGCCCCAGTAGGTCATGAAGACGCCGGCCATCACTGCGCAAAACGTCATCAGCGTACCGACCGACAAATCGATGCCCGAGGTGATGATGACAAAGGTGCAGGCAATCGCCAGCACGCCGTTCACGGCCGTGGCTTGCAGAATGCCGACCAGGTTGTCGGTCTGCAGGAAGTTGGGCGAGGCGGCGCTGAAGAACACCATCAGCCCCACCAGGCTGGCAAAAGCCAGTAGCTTCTGGCGGGTGCTCTGGCTGAACAATTTGTTCTTCAGGCGTTGCATGGGCGTGAGGTCGGACATGGGATGCGTCTCTTGGAGTTTTTAATGGGTAGTCGCTGCGGTCGCGGTGTTGCTGCTGGTCTCGCGCAGGGTGGCGAACTGCATGATCTTTTCTTGCGTGGCTTCGGCGGCCGACAGCTCGCCGGTGATCCGGCCCTCGCACATCACCACGATGCGGTGGCTCATGCGCAGCACTTCGGGCAGCTCGCTGGAGATCATCACAATCGCCCGGCCTTGTTCGGCCAGTGCGTTCAGCAGCTTGTAGATTTCGCTCTTGGCGCCTACGTCGATACCGCGTGTGGGTTCGTCGAAGAACAGCACCTCGCAGTCGCGCAGCAGCCATTTGGCAATGACTATTTTTTGCTGATTGCCGCCAGATAACAGCCGCGCCAGCTGGAAGATGGATGGGGTCTTGATACCCAGCTGGGTCACATATTTTTGCGCCGCGGACTCGATCGCATCGTGCTTGAGCCAGAAGCCCATGGAGAGAAAGCTCTTCAGATTTGCCAGCAGGATGTTGGACTGCACGTCCATGCCGGTGGCCAGGCCGTAGCGTTTGCGGTCTTCAGACAAATAGCCGATGCCGACCTTGACCGCATCCGACGGCGCCTTGATCGCCACTTTTTCGCCCTTGACCCAGACCTCGCCCGAGTCCAGCGCATCGGCGCCGAAGATGGCCCGTGCGACTTCGGTGCGGCCGGCGCCCATCAGGCCGGCAAAGCCCAGGATCTCGCCCTTGCGCACGCTAAAGCTCACGTCCTTGATGCTGCGGCCGCGGTTCAGCCCTTTGACTTCCAGCATCACTTCGTGGCTGTCGTCGGTATGGGTGTAGCGGGCCGGGTTGTCGTTGCTTTCCAGCGCGCGTCCCACCATCATGCCGATGATGGTGTCCATGCTGGTGCTGGCGGTGGGCACGGTGGCGATGTATTCGCCGTCGCGCATCACGGTCACGCGGTCGGAGATCAGCTTCAGCTCGTCCATCTTGTGCGAGATGTAGACGATGCCCACGCCATGGGCTTTCAGCTGGCGGATGATGCGGAACAGGTCGTCGATCTCGGCGTTGTTCAGCGCCGCGGTGGGCTCGTCCATGATCAGCACGCGCGAGTTGAACGACAGCGCCTTGGCGATCTCCACCATCTGCTGCTTGGCCACGGTCAGTTCGCCGACCTCGACGCGTGGGTCCAACTGCAAGTGCAGGCGGTCGAAGATCTTCTGTGTGTCGGCGGCCATCTTGTCTTGGTCGACGAACAGGCCCATGCGGCCCAGTGGTTCGCGGCCAATGAAGATGTTCTGCGCAGCACTCAGGTGGTTCATCAGGTTCAGCTCCTGGTGGATGATGCTGATGCCCAGAGCCTGTGCGGCGCGCGGGGTGGGGATGTTCACCACCTGGCCGTCGATGCGGATTTCGCCCTCGTCCTTGGTGTAAACCCCGGCCAACACTTTCATTAGCGTGGACTTGCCCGCACCGTTTTCGCCCATCAGCGCATGCACCTCGCCGACCGCCAATTCGAACTGGCAGTTGTTCAGCGCCCGCACGCCCGGAAAGGACTTGCTCAGATGGGTGATGGAAATCAAAGGAGGGGTCAAAGCTGGAGTGGCCGCCATCGGTGTTTCTGCGCTGTCAAAACCTGTGCTGTTCATGGGGCTCTCAAAACTGGTGTGAGAATGGCGGCGAATGTTTTTTTGTTCATAAGCGAACAAAGTGTTCAAATATGAACATTCATATTAATGGGTTTCGATGCACCAGATGCTGGTACTTTCCCTTGTAGGCTGCACCCGCGTAGCGTGTAACTTCCATCCATTTCCGCGCCTTTTTTGATCTTTTTTTGTGATTCGCCATGACCAAGCCCGCTTCTCCATCTGTCCTCCCTCGTACCGCCGCCGATGCGCCGGACGACCGCTACCGCGCCCCGGCGCTCGACAAGGGGCTGGACATCCTGGAGCTGCTGGCCAGCCAGCCGCAGGGCCTGACGCGCGCGGAGATCGTTAAGGCCACGGGCCGCGGCGCCAGCGAGATTTACCGCATGCTGGAGCGCCTGGTGGTGCGCCAGTACGTGATGCGCTCGCTGTCGGGCGACCGCTACGCGCTGAGCCTGAAGCTGTTCGCCCTGGCCCACATGCATCCGCCGCTGAACCGCCTGGTGTCGCAGGCCTTGCCAGTGATGGACGTGTTTGCCAGCCGGGCCGAGCAGTCTTGCCACATGGGCGTGTACGACCGGGGCAGCGTGCTGATCACCGCCCAGGTGAACGGGCCTAGTGCCTGGGGCATGTCGACCCGACTGGGCGCGCGCGTCGGCTTGCTGGACTCGGCCTCGGGCCATGTGCTGCTGGCCTTCAGCGATGCCGAGCGCAGCCAGCGCATGCTGGCCGAGCACACCTCGCTGGACGGCGAAGTGCCCATGAACAGCGCCGACCTGTCCGCCGTGCTGCACACGGTGCGCCAGCAGGGCTACCGCCAGGGCAACAGCCTGCAGTCGTTTGGAGTGGTGGATATTTCGTACCCGATTCTGGGCGTGGACGGCAATGCCTTGGCCGCGCTGACCTGTCCGTATATCCGCCGCATCGACCTGCATGCCGGTCCGACAGAAGAAGACACCCGGGCTTATCTACTGGAGGCGGCAAGGGCCTTGTCGCTGATGCAAGCCTAGGCAGGGCGCCCGAGCCTGTGGACATGCTTCAAACGGAGGATGAATGTGTCGCGTTGTAACGACCGTGGAGTAAAGTAAACCGCTCACACATTGGAGACACCCGCCATGCCCCATAAATTCCTACGCCTGATTTCTGCGTCTGTGCTTGCCTGTGCGGTGCTGCTGCCCGGCGTGGCGACGGCGATTCCCGTGACCCAGACCTTGACCGTGCAGGTCTACCAGCTGTGCGACGACGCGGGCCAGAACTGCAGCTCGACCGGGCCGGCCGGCAATAGCTACTTTGCGGCCGAAACCAACAAGATCTGGGCCCAAGCCGGCATTAGCGTGCTGTTCAACTTCGTGCAGCAGATCAACAGCACTTTCTTCAGCACCATCAACGATTCGGCGGGCAACAGCCTGTTCAATCTGGGCCAGACCTACACGCCGGGCAGTAACCTCAGCAGCACGGTGGTGAACATGTTTCTGGTCCATTCGATCAACGGCGGTAGCGCCTACGGCGAAGGTTGGATCGGTGTGGGCGGCCTGGCGATCGACATGGACCTGGTGAGCGCCTTCAACGGCGGCATCGGCCGGCTCGACACCATTGCCCACGAGCTGGGGCACAACCTGGGTCTGGTACCGAACAATCTGGGCGGCAGCAATGCGCATTCCACCGTTCCCAATTACCTGATGGCCGGGGGCAATATCCGCCTTGTGCCGGGCTCGCTGAACGATATTGCGCCAGACGGCCTGGGTTACGACTTTTTGCCCGCCGACCAGATCGCCCTGGCGCAGCGCAGCAGCCTGCTGCAGGATGTGGCGGTGAACAACGTGCCCGAACCCTCCAGCCTGGCCTTGCTGGCGGCCGGCTTGCTCGTGCTGGCTTGGCGGCGCCGCAGCCTTGCCTGAAAGCCGGCCTGTGCCAAGCCGCTCCACCCGCCGTGCTCTGCTGCTATGCAGTACCGCCACGGTGATGGTGTCTGCTTGGTCTGCGCCACCTGCCATGGAAGATGCCCGTTCACTGCCATACGCGCGGCGCGTGTTTGCCTCGCCGTCGGCAGCGTTCGAGCTGGTGCTGTTGGCGCCCACCCAAGGCCAGTCCGCTCAGGCCGAGCTGTTTGCCGTGGCGGCCGATGGGCGACACCCACTCTGGCGCCAGGCCTTGCCGCACGAACAAGGGCCGCGCACCGCGGTGGTGGCCGACGGTGGCGAGGTGGTGCTGCTGGACGAATGGATTAATGTGCCGTCGCGCCATGCTTTGCTGCTGCTCGATCCGCAGGGGCGGCGCCGCGCCCATTACAACTTTGACGAACTGGTCGGCATCTTGCAGCTGCCGCGCAAGACGGTGGCGCAGCATGCGGTGCAGGGCGCCTGGCTGGCTGGCGACCCCCGGTTGACCACCGATGGCCGGCAGTTGCTGCTACCCGCGGGCGGGCGCACCCTGAGCCTGCAATTGGCCGATGGGCGGTTGACTGCTCACTAACGTGGCAGCGTAAACGCCAGCGGCCCGCCGTCGCACATGCCGTCCGATAACACCAGCACCTGGTAGGTCTTGGCGGTTTCGGCCAGCACGGTGATGGCTTCGGGTTTCAGCTCTTTGTCGCAGGCGCGTGGCATGACCTTGGACAGGTCCAGCGTCGCCAGCAGCTTGGGCGTGGCGGTGGTGGCGCTGTGCTGGCCGTCCCACCAAGAGATGGTCCAGCTACGCTTCTTGTGCCCATCGTTGTCGTCTGGGCCGGCCAGCACCAAAAAGCCGGTTTTGACCGCCACAAGGTCGCGGATGCCGCGGCCGGGGCCTACAGCCAGCGGCGTCAGGCTGGCATGCACATCGCCGCCGCTGAACAAGGCGTCGGCATCCACCGCCAGTACGCCGGCCGTGCCGTCTAGCGCCGGGCCGCGGAAGCCAAAGTACAGGCGGCCGTTCTGCAGCGCCAGGCCTTCGATGTTGATGCCGTTTTGCCCCGCGCCTTCGGAGCCCAGGCATTTGCGTTCGCCCACATAGGCCTGCAGCCCGGGCTGGGCCTGCATCACCGACCACAGGTTTGGCGTGTCGGCGTAATCCACCAGGCTGCCGTTGGGGTTGCGCAGTGCGCGGCCCGTGGCTGGGTCTAGCCGGAAGCGCAGCACGTGGCGGCTGTTGGGGTTGCTGTCGCAGCTATTGCGCTTGGCCGAATGCGAGCCGGTGACGTAGACCATCTGGCCGTCGGTGGCCGCGCCTTCGGCGTCCAACTCGCCGTCCTCGCTGCGCAGGCGCACGGGCTGTGCGTCAGGGATCAGCGCCTGCTTGCCCAGGGTGGCAAAGCGGGCTTCCACGCCTTCGTCAAACGCCGCCAGGCAAACCCGTTGCTGGCCGGCATTCAGGGTGCAGGCCAGGCCGCTGAGCGACTGGCGGGTCTTCAGCGCCTTCTTTTTGCCCAGGTCGAAATGGAAGCCGGCGCCGCTGTCCCAGGGGCCGCTGCTGGGCTGCAGGCTGGGTGCGGTTTGCGCACCGACACCGGCCCACAGCAGGCTGCAGGCCAGGCCGACGGCGGCGGGGCGCCAGCGCATGGGGGCGGGCAGGGCGAGGTGGTTTGTGCGCATCGTCATGGTTGCTATAAATATAGTAGCTGGTGGCGCACTATATACCTGCGCTAGAGCCTTATTTTTTATAAATCGCGCATGGCGTTGCGCGTCAGCTGTTCCAGCTGATCAGCGCGGTATTTGCGCCATTCAGCGTCGCTCAGATAGCGGGCCGGGCCGCTTTTGTCGTCGGCACTGCGGCGCGGGCAGAGCCAGCCCATGGGCGGGCGCTCGCCCAGCATTTCTTCGATGGCGATGGCTTCCAGGATGGTGGCGGATTTCTCGGCGGCAGGCATGCGGCTGGACTTTTGCGCCAGGGCTTGTAAGTCATCTTGCTGGGCGTACCAGGTGCTCAGGTGTTCGGCCTTGGTCCGGTCGGTGCAGCGCATGCCGTCCAGGGTCAGCGCCAATTTAGCGTGGAAATAGAAGATGGTGGCTTCCTGGTCGAAGTTGCCTTGCTCGTCGCGCATGCGGCTCAGCTGGGCGGCGTAGACATAGGAAAACCGGGCATCGGTGTTCCCGGACAGGATGCGCCAGCGCAGCCAGCTGGCGTTGGTCAGCTGCTCGTCTTCGTCGCGCGCGGCGGCCACCTGCTCCAGCGGCGCCTTGCCGACTTGCGGGTCGGTTTGCGCATCCAGTGCGCGCCAGGCGCTGGCGGTGGCGGCGTCGGGCGGGGTGTTGCGCAAAGCCTTGGCGCGCAGGGCTTCAATCTTCCAGCGCGGTATGGCCTCTTGCGCCTTGATGCGCTGCACCTGCTCAAAGCTGATCGCCTGCACGTTGCCCGCCAGCCCTGCCAATGCCAGCAGGGCGGCGGTATGCAGCGTGCGGCGCCAGAGGATCATGCGCTGGCGCTGGACGGCGGCAGCGAAGCCGCGGCCCACTGGCGCACGGCGGCGATGTCGTCAGGCCCGGTGCGGCAGCAGCCGCCGATCAGGCGCGCACCACGGGCATGCCAGCCGCGCGCTTGTTCGGCAAAGTGCGAGGCACTGGGGTTGCCATGCCATTGCTTGTGGGCGGCGTCGTAGTGTTCGCCCGAATTCGGATAAACCAGGATGGGCTTGCGGGTGTGGGCGTGCATCTGGTCGACCAGCGAGGCAATGTGCTCGGGCGCGGTGCAGTTGACGCCGACTGCCACCACCTGGTCAAAGCCTTCCAGCGCGGCCACGCAGTCGGCCAGCAGCTCGCCCTGGCTGGTGTGCAGGCCGTCGCGGCAGGAGAAGCTGATCCAGGCCGCGGCGCCGGGAAATTCGGGCAGCAGCCGGGCGATGGCCCGGGCTTCGGCAAGGCAGGGAATGGTCTCGCAGGCCAGCAGGTCGGCGCCGGACTCGACCAGCACCTGCAGGCGCGGGCGGTGGAAGTCCATCAGCGCTTCTTCGCTCAGGCCGTAATTGCCGCGGTATTCCGAGCCGTCGGCCAGCATCGCGCCGTAGGGGCCGACCGAAGCGGCGATGATTGGCTGCTTGCGGCCCACGCGGTGGGTCGGGTCGGCCCAGAACGCGTCACGTGCTTCGACCGCCAGGCGCACCGAGTCGCGCATCAGCTGGGCCGAGGCTGCGTGGTCGAAGCCGCGCTTGGCAAAGGCTTCAAATGTGGCTTGGTAGCTGGAGGTGGTGGCCACATCGGCGCCGGCCAGAAAGTAGTCCAGGTGCACCTGGCGGATCAGCTCGGGCCGCTCGATCAGCAACTTGGCCGACCACAGCGGATCGTTCAGGTCGGCGCCGCGGCGCTCCAACTCAGTGGCCAGTGCGCCGTCGAGTATAACCAGCGCGCGCTGGGCGAAAAAGTCGTCAAGAGGATTGGTTTGCATGTTCTAGTGTGTGTTTTCAGCGCCCGCGTGCATGCTCGGGCACTTCAAGTTTTTTGGCCAGGCGCGACAAAGTCCAGGTCAGCACCAGGTACATGGCCGAGATCGCCAGGTACGGCTCCCAGTAGCGCGAATAGGCGCCGGCCACGGTGCGGGCGGCCATGGCCAGCTCCAGCAGGCCGATGGCCGAGACCAGCGAAGTGTCTTTGACCAGGGCCACGCTTTCGTTCACCAGCGCCGGCACCATGCGCCGGAAGGCCTGCGGCAGCACGATGTAGCGCATGCTCTGCCAAGGCGTCATGCCCAGGCTTTGGGCGGCGGCGTTCTGGCCGCCATGGATGCTCTGGATGCCGGCGCGGAAGATCTCGGAAATATAGGCCCCGGCATTCAGGGTCAGCGCCAGCGCGCCGGACAGAAAGGCGCCATGGTTCTGCCGGAATTCGCGCGCCAGCTCGCCGCGCAGCAGCCAGCCGTCGTCGGGGTGCACCAGCAGCGGCATCAGCGCAAAGTGCACCAGCAGAATCTGCACGAACAGCGGCGTACCGCGGAAGAAGGTGACGAAGGCCGTGGCGAGCAGGCGCAGCAGCTTCAGCGCCCAGGCCAGCGGCCAGGGTGGGGCGGCGGGCGCCAGGCTATTGGTATTGACCAGCCCGATGGCCGCGCCCAGCAGCATGCCGGCCCCGGTGGCGATGACGGTGAGCTGCACCGTCATCCAAAGGGCCTGCGCAAACAGGGGGCCATAGCCGGCCAGAATGTCCCAACGCCACACCACTGGGTGCTCCTTTTCTAGGTCGGTTTACTTGGCGGCGGCAGGGGCGAAGTAGGTGTCGTAGATTTTTTGGTAGCTGCCATCGGCCTTGATGTCGGCCAGACCTTTGTTCAGCAGGGTTTGTAGTTCGGTGTTGCCTTTTTTCAGCGCCAGGCCGTAGAACTCGGGGGCGAAGCTGGGGTCGCTCAAGGCTTTGAACTTGGCGCTGGGGTTGTTGGCCAGGTAGTGGCTGACCACTCCGTTGTCGGCCACCACGGCGTCTACGCCGCCCGCGGCCAGCTCGGACAGAGCCAGCGGCGTAGATTCAAAGCGTTTGATGTTGCTGTTGGTCTTGCCCAGCAGCTTGACCACCACTTCTTCGCCGGTGGTCGATGTTTGCACACCGATTTTGCTTTTCTTCAGGTCGGCCAGCTGTGTGGCGGTGGAGCTGGCGGACACGGCAATCAGCTGGCTGGCCTCGAAGTAGGGTTCGGTGAAATCGATGCTTTGCTTGCGCTCGTCGGTGATGGTGATGGCCGACACCAGCAGGTCGCGGTCGCCCTGGGTCAGGGCGTTGATCGCGCCTTCCCAGGGGGTGCTGACAAACTTCACTTCCAGCCCGACTTTCTGGGCGGCGGCGCGTACCACGTCGATGTCGAAGCCGACGATCTCGCCTTTCTCGTTCTGGAACTCGAAGGGCGCGTAGGTCGGGTCGGTGCCGACGGTCACCACGCGTGCGGCTGGCGCGGGAGCGGCGGGGGCCGCAGCGGCGGGTTCGGACGCGGGCTTGTTGCAGGCGCTGAGCAATACGCCGACGGACAGGGCGGCAACGGACAGGAGGAAATGGCGCTTGAGATGCATAGCAAAAGGCCGCGCAAGGCGGCTTATGAAGAATAAGGAATAAAGCAGGGCCGGATTATGCGTGGGTTCACATTCACTTTTGGACATATCCTTATCCGCCAATCCCTGGTCCCACGGTGCGGCGTATCAACTCCAACGTGGCTTGCTGGGTCAGCGTGCTGGGCCGCAGCGAGCTGGTGGCCAGCGCTACCTGGGTCTGCAAAGCCGGTTCCACCGCCCGGGTGGTAAAGGCCGAGGGGCGGATCGAACTGGCCACTGCGTTGCGCGACAGCAGGGCGCAGCCCGCCCCATCGGCCACCAGATCCAGGATGGCGGCCACGCCGTCGATCTCCAGCACCACCCGCGGGCGGCAGCCGATATTGGCCATCTCGGTCTCTACATGCATGCGGATGGCGTTGGGCCGGCTGGGTATCACCAGGGGCAGCTGGGCCACTTCGTGCAGTGCGATGGCGCCGGGCGGCGGGTCTTCGGGCAGTCCGGGCGGGCGCGCCTGTACCAACAGCAGCTCTTCGGTCATCAGCGGGGCGATCTCGATGTCGGCAGTCGCCTGGGCGTTGTACAGCACGGCAATATCGAGCTGGCCGGCTACCAGCGAGCGCTGCAGCTCCACCGACAGGCCTTCGCGGATCGACAGGGCGGCATCGGGCAGCTGCTGGCGGAACGCGCGGGTCAGCGGCACCGTGAGCACCCTCGCCAGGCTGCTGGGCAGGCCGATCGCCACCCGGCCGGCCAGGCCACCGCGGACCCGGCCCAGCTCTTCCTGCGCGCGCGCCACCTGGTGCAGGATGCCCCGGCCATGCTCCAGCAGCAGCTTGCCCGCCTCGGTGGGCGCTGCGCCCCGGCCGTTGCGTACCAGTAGGTTGTGCCGCAGCTCCACCTCCAGCAGGCGGATCTGGCGGCTGAGGGCTGGCTGGGCGATGTTCAGGGCCACGGAGGCTCGGGTGAAGCTGCCCAGTTCGGCCACGCGCACAAAATATTCGAGCTGTTTCAGATTCATGGGGGACGGGTGTGGCAAGGATGACTTATTGAATACCTTTCTTGTGATTATGCCGATTTGCAATATCTGATAGAGGCCGCGTGGCCTTGGCTGCATACGCTGGCGTTGCCACAATGCTGGCAATCTTCAACTCTGCAGCCTCACTTGCATGACCACGGTAATCAAAGGTATTTCCTCCATGGCCACGCGCCTGCTGCTGGCGGAGTTGGTGGCGGGGTTCCAGCTCCGCACGGGCTTTCGGGTCGACATCGAATCCGTGGGCGGCGTGGATGCCGCCAGGCGGGTGCAGGCCGGCGAGGCCTTTGATGTGGTGATTCTGGCCTCGGACGCCATCGACAAACTGCTGGCGGCCGGCCATCTGCAGGCAGGCTCCAAGGTGGACCTGGTGCGATCGGGCGTGGCGGTGGCGGTGCGCGTTGGTGCGCCCCGGCCCGATATTGCGAGCGAAGATGCCGTGCGCGATGCCGTGCGTGCAGCGCGCAGCATCAGCTATTCCACAGGCCCCAGCGGCGTGGCGCTGGCCAAACTGTTCGAGCGCTGGGGCATTGCCGAGGACATCAAGGACCGCATTGTCCAGGCCCCGCCCGGTGTGCCCGTCGGCACGCTGGTGGCGCGCGGCGAGGTCGAGCTGGGCTTTCAACAACTGAGTGAATTGCTGAACCTCGACGGCATCACCGTGCTGGGGCCGCTGCCCCCGGCGATCCAGGTCATCACCACATTTTCGGCTGCGGTGGCCACGGGCAGTTTGCAGGCCGAAGCCGTGCGCGCTATGTTGGACTACATGAATTCGCCCGACGCGGCCGGCGTCAAGCGCAGCCAGGGCATGGACCCCATTTAAGACATTGAACCCCAGGAGACATTGCATGAAAAAACCTCTGATCATCGACTGCCACGGCCACTACACCACGGCGCCCAAATCACTGGAGAACTGGCGCAACCAGCAAATCGCCGGTATCAAGGACCCGGCCCTGATGCCCAAAGTGGCGGACCTGAAGATCAGCGACGACGAACTCATCGAGACCATCGAAGCCAACCAGCTGCGCCTGATGCGCGAGCGTGGCAGCGACCTGACCATCTTCAGCCCGCGCGCCAGCTTCATGGCACACCACATTGGCGACTTCAATGTGTCCAGCACCTGGGCGGCGATCTGCAACGAGCTCTGCTACCGCGTGAGCCAGCTGTTCCCCGACAACTTCATCCCTGCGGCCATGCTGCCGCAAAGCCCGGGCGTGGACCCCGCGACCTGCATCCCCGAGCTGGAAAAGTGCGTCAAGGAATACGGCAACGTCGGCATCAACCTGAACCCAGACCCCAGCGGCGGCCACTGGACTTCGCCCCCGCTGAGCGACAAGCACTGGTACCCGATCTACGAGAAGATGGTCGAGTACGACATCCCCGCGATGATCCACGTCAGCACCAGCTGCAACGCCTGCTTCCACACCACCGGCGCGCACTACCTGAACGCCGACACCACTGCCTTCATGCAGTGCCTGACCAGCGATCTGTTCAAAGACTTCCCCACGCTGCGCTTCCTGATTCCGCACGGCGGCGGCGCTGTGCCTTACCACTGGGGTCGCTTCCGCGGTCTGGCGCAAGAGCTGAAGAAGCCGCTGCTGGAAGAGCATCTGTTGAACAACATCTTCTTCGACACCTGTGTCTACCACCAGCCGGGCATCGACCTGTTGAATACCGTGATCCCAGTGAAGAACGTGCTGTTTGCTAGCGAAATGATCGGCGCGGTGCGCGGCATCGATCCGCAAACCGGCAACTACTACGACGACACCAAGCGCTACATCGAGGCCAGCAAGATCCTCAGCGACGACGACCGCTTCCAGATTTACGAAGGCAATGCGCGCCGCGTGTTCCCCCGCCTGGACGCCGCCCTCAAAGCAAAAAACCAATAACACCAATAACACCAATAAGGAGCCAATATGACCGACATGAACAATCTGGGCATCGTCAAGCGCAACATCGTGCGCGCGGACAAGGCTGCGGTAGAGCGCCTGTCCAAGCTGGGCGTGGCAACCATCCACGAAGCCATGGGCCGCGTCGGCCTGATGAAGCCCTATATGCGGCCGATCTACAACCGCGCCAAGATCTGCGGCACGGCCGTCACCGTGCTGCTGCAGCCCGGCGACAACTGGATGATGCACGTAGCTGCCGAGCAACTGCAACCCGGCGACGTGGCGGTAGCAGCCTGCACCACCGACAACGAAGATGGCTTCTTCGGCGACCTGCTGGCCACCAGCTTCCAGGCGCGCGGCGCCAAGGGCTTGATCATCGACGGCGGCGTGCGCGATGTGGCCGACCTGGAAAAAATGGGCTTCCCGGTGTTCAGCAAAGCCATCAACTCCAAGGGCACGATCAAGGCCACGCTGGGCTCGGTGAATGTGCAGATCGTCTGCGCAGGCGCCGTGGTGAATCCGGGTGACGTGGTGATCGCCGACGTGGACGGTGTGGTCGTCGTGCCTGCCGCGATTGCCGCCCAGGTGGCCGATGCCGCCGAGCACCGCGAAAGCTTCGAAGGCGAAAAGCGCGCCAAGCTGGCCGCCGGTGTGCTGGGCCTGGACATGTACAAGATGCGCGAACCACTGGAAAAAGCCGGCCTGCGCTACATCGATTGAATTTATAAGAAAAAGGCCTGTAGCGCTTATTTAATAAGCGCAGGCAGCTATTTAATTGATAGCATTGACAGTTATTCATAACCACTCGGAGACTTCTTGATGACATCCATTACCCGCCGCCTCGGCCTGACTCTCGGCCTCGCTGCAATGGCCGCGTTGCTGCCCGGCTTGGCCAGCGCACAGAGCTTCCCCACCAAGCCGGTGCGCATCATCACGCCGTTCCCGGTCGGCGGAGGCCCCGATGGCGTGGCCCGCCTGGTGGCCGACAAATTGTCTCGCGCCTGGGGCCAGCCGGTGGTGGTGGAAAACCGCCCCGGTGGTAACGGCTTCATCGCCATCGACGCCTTCAAGCGCGGCGCCAAGGACGGCCATGACCTGATCCAGCTCGACTTTGTGCACCTGACCGCCTACCAGAGCCTGTTCAAGAAGCTGCCTTACGACGTGGACAAAGATTTCGATACGCTGTTGCCGCTGTTCAAGACCTATTTCTTCTTCACCGTGGGCAACGATAGCCCGTACAAGAAGATTGGCGACCTGGTGGCCGACGCCAAGGCCCATCCGGGCAAGCTGAACTACGGCTCCTGGTCGGTGGGCAACCCGGTGCATTTGGGCTCCGAGCTGTTCGACACCGTGGCTGGTACCAAGATGGAGCATGTGATCTACAAGGAAACCACCCAGCTGTACACCGCCGTGGCCACCAACGAGCTGGCCTACGCCCTCGGCACCAGCGCCACCGCCGGCCCGCTGCTGCGTGCCAACAAGCTGCGCTTCCTGGCCGTGGCTGCTCCCAAGCGCCTGGCCGGCTACCCCGATGTGCCCACCGTGACCGAAGCCGGCGGCCCCGCCAACTTTGAGGTCAGCGGCTGGAACGCGATTGCCGCACCCAAGGGCTTGCCACCGGCCGTGGCCGACAAGATCAAGCGCGACATCGAAAAAGCCCTTGCCGAACCGGACGTGAAAGAGAAGTTCCTGTCTTTTGGCTACGAGCCCTTTGTGCAGACCCGCGAACAGCTGGCCCAGTACATCCAGACAGAGACCAAGCGTTACGCCGAGATCATCAAAAAAGCCAACGTTTCGCTGGATTAAATCCATCGCCTAACCCGATAGAAAGAATCGTATGGAATTCACTAAAACCCCAGGCTGGCTGGACTGGTACTCTGGCCCCAGCAAACCCCGTTTCCAGCTTCCTGCAGGGGCGGTGGATGCGCATTGCCACGTGTTCGGCCCCGGCGACAAGTTTCCGTATGCGCCCGAGCGCAAATACACGCCGTGCGACGCGTCCAAAGAGCAGCTGTTCGCCCTGCGCGACCACCTGGGCTTCTACAAGAACGTGATCGTGCAGGCCACCTGCCACGGCAGCGACAACCGCGCGCTGGTCGATGCGCTGAAGGCGTCGAACGGCAAGGCCAAGGGCGTGGCTACGGTGAACCAGCTGGTGACCGACGCCGAGCTGCAGGAAATGCACGCTGCCGGGGTGCGCGGCACACGCTTTAATTTCGTCAAACGCCTGGCCGACTCTACGCCGCGGGAAGTGCTCACCGAGATCGCCAAACGCATTGCGCCCCTGGGCTGGCATGTGGTGATCTACTTCGAGGCGGTCGACCTGCCCGAGTACTACGACTTCTTCACCAGCTTGCCGACCACCGTGGTTGTCGACCACATGGGCCGCCCCGATGTCAGCCTGCCAGTGGACGGACCCGAGTTCGCCCTGTTCGTGAAGATGATGCGCGAGCACAGCAATATCTGGAGCAAGGTCAGCTGCCCCGAGCGTCTCAGCGTGTCCGGACCGAACGCTCTGAACGGCGAACAGCACGCCTACCAGGACGTGGTGCCGTTCGCAAAGCACCTGGTGGAAACTTTCCCGGACCGCGTGCTGTGGGGTACCGACTGGCCGCACCCCAATCTGAAGGACCACATGCCTGACGACGGCCTGTTGGTCGACTACATCCCGCAGATCGCGCCGACTGCCGAGCTGCAGCGCAAGCTGCTGGTCGACAACCCAACCCGTTTGTACTGGAGCTGAAATGTCTTTAGACAAACCGTATCTGGACGTGCCCGGCACCACCATCTTCGATGCCGAGCAAAGCCGCATGGGCTACCACCTGAACCAGTTTTGCATGTCGCTGATGAAGGCCGAGAACCGCGAAAAGTTCAAGGCCGACCAGCGCGCCTACCTGGACACCTGGCCGATGAGCGAAGCGCAGAAGCAGGCTGTGCTGGACATGGACCTGAACCGCTGCATCTCGCTGGGCGGCAACATCTACTTCCTGGCCAAGATCGGCGCCACCCACGGCCTGAGCTTCCAGCAGATGGCTGGCAGCATGACCGGCATGACCGAAGAGGAATACCGCAACATGATGGTCTCCGGCGGCCGTTCGGCCCAAGGCAACCGCGTGGTCGGTGAAGACGGCGACGCCCAGGCTCACCGCCAGCCGCAAGGAAGTGCGGGCAAGAAAGTGAATATTTAATATGGCCAAAATTACCGCCAGCGTTTACACCTCCCATGTCCCCGCCATCGGCGCGGCCATCGACCTGGGCAAGACCCAAGAGCCTTACTGGCAACCACTGTTTGCCGGCTACGAGCCGTCCAAGCAATGGATGAAGGACAACAAGCCTGACGTGATCTTCCTGGTCTTCAACGACCACGCGACTGCGTTCAGCCTGGACATGATCCCGACCTTCGCCATCGGCACCGCCGCCGAATACCAGCCGGCCGACGAAGGCTGGGGCCCGCGCCCCGTGCCCAAGGTCATCGGCCACCCCGAGCTGGCCGCGCACATCGCCCAGTCGGTGATCCAGCAGGACTTTGACCTGACCATCGTCAACAAGATGGATGTGGACCACGGCCTGACCGTGCCCTTGAGCCTGATGTGCGGCCAACCGGAAGCTTGGCCTTGCCCGGTGATCCCTTTTGCCGTCAACGTGGTGCAGTACCCCGTGCCATCGGGCCGCCGCTGCTTCGAGCTCGGCAAGGCCATCCGCAAAGCGATTGAGTCGTTCGACCAGCCGCTGAATGTGCAGATCTGGGGCACGGGCGGCATGAGCCACCAACTGCAGGGCGCGCGCGCCGGCCTGATCAACAAGGACTTCGATAACCAGTTCCTGGACCGTCTGATCGCCGACCCCGCGGCCCAGGCCGACCAGCCGCACATCGACTACGTGCGTGAAGCCGGGTCAGAGGGCATCGAGCTGGTGATGTGGCTGATCGCACGCGGCGCCATGTCCGATGTGGCCGGCGGCCCGGCGCCCACGGTCAAGCACCGCTTCTACCATGTACCTGCATCCAACACGGCCGTCGGCCATCTGATTCTGGAGAACAACTAAATGGCTAAAACTATCAAAGTCGCCCTGGCGGGCGCGGGTGCCTTCGGCACCAAGCACCTGGACGCAATCGCGCTGATTGATGGCGTGGAAGCCGTGTCCGTCATCGGCCGCGACATGGAGAAAACCCGTGAAGTGGCAGCCAAGTACGGCATCAAGCACGTCACGGACGACCTGGCCGAAAGCCTGGCTCTGCCCGAGGTGGACGCCGTCATCCTTTGCACCCCCACGCAGATGCACGCTGCCCAGACCCTGCAATGCCTGCGCGCCGGCAAGCACGTGCAGGTGGAGATTCCGCTGGCCGATACCCTGGCCGGTGCCGAAGAGGTGGCGGCGGTGGCCGCGACGTCCGGCCTGGTGGCGATGGTCGGACATACCCGTCGCTTCAACCCCAGCCACCAGTACGTGCACCACCAGATCAAGGCCGGCAAGTTCAACATCCAGCAGATGGATGTGCAAACCTACTTCTTCCGTCGCACCAATACCAATGCGCTGGGCCAGGCCCGCAGCTGGACTGACCACCTGCTGTGGCACCACGCGGCCCATACGGTGGACTTGTTTGCCTACCAGGCCGGCAGTCCCATCGTGCAAGCCAACGCCATCCAGGGTCCAATCCACCCGGTGCTGGGGATTGCGATGGACATGTCAATCCAGCTGAAGGCGGCCAACGGAGCGATCTGCACGCTGAGCCTGAGCTTCAACAACGACGGCCCGTTGGGCACCTATTTCCGCTACATCGGCGACACCGCGACCTATCTGGCGCGCTACGACGACCTGTACAACGGCAAGGACGAAAAGATCGATGTGAGCCAGGTGGCGGTGTCGATGAACGGTATCGAGCTGCAAGACCGCGAATTCTTCGCCGCCATCCGCGAAGGCCGCGAGCCGAACAGCAGCGTCGCCAAGGTGCTGCCGTGCTACCGCGTGCTGCACGGACTCGAGCAGCAATTGAACGCTGCCTGATCGAACTGCTTAGCTGGGCCTCAGCCCAGCGTGAACGGCCCGCCCTTGGCCAGCGCCCGCTGGTAGGCGGGCCGTTCGTGTATGCGGGCCAGGTAGGCCATCAGCTTGGGCCGGCTGGTGTCCAGCCCGCCACGGGCGGCCGCGGCTTCCAGGGGAAAGCTCATCTGGATGTCGGCGCCGCTGAATGCATCGCCGGCGAACCACAGGCTTTTGCCCAGTTCGGATTCCATGAAGTCCAGGTGGGTCTTGAGTTGCGGCAGGATGAAGCTTTTTTTCACGTTCCCGCTGATGGCCTTGGCGATGGGCTTCACGAAGAACGGCATCCTGGTGTTCTCGATCTTGTCAAAGATGAGTTTCAGCAGCAGCGGCGGCATGGCCGAACCCTCGGCGTAATGCAGCCAGTAGCGAAAGCGCAGCCGCTCGGGCGTACCTAGGGCTGGGGCCAGGCGGCCGTTGCCGTAGTGCTCGATCACGGTCTCCACAATCGCGCCGGATTCGGCCAGCAGGACATCGCCATCAGTGACTACTGGCGACTTGCCCAGCGGGTGGATGGCGCGCAGACTGGGCGGCGCCAGCATGGTTTGCGCGTCGCGCTGATAGCGCACGATCTCGTAAGGCAACTCCAGCTCTTCCAGTAGCCAGAGTACGCGTTGGGAGCGGGAATTGTTCAGGTGGTGGACGGTGATCATGCTGTGTTTATGGGGCTATATGAAAAATGATAGCAGCTAGCGCCGGTCCTATAAGCGCAAGAAGCCTAAATCCCTTGAAGCTTGGCGGCTATGGATACCACGGAGCAAGGCGCAACACGGCATTGAAGGCGGGTCTGCTAGACCATGTCCTCAATCGCCAGCATTCGGTACTTGCGGGCGCAGGAAAACGGAGTGGTCCGTACCAACGCCATCACCGCCTCAGTCTCTTCTGCGCTGTCGGCATAGACCATCAGGGCGCAGTGGCCCAGGCTGGCAAGTTCGGCATATTTGCGGATGGTGGCGGCTTCGGTGCCAACAGATGGCAGAGGCATATCGGCACTGCCGACGGTACTGACTATCTGGCCCAGCACCGCCTCGGCACTGACCAGCAATGTGGGTTTGTCGTGGCTTTCGGCGCTGAGCTTTTGCACCACCTGCTGGGCATGTTCGGTGCTCGGGAACATGGCAAACAAGTAGCCCGTGGGGTAGAACACCCCACCCAGGGTGAGCATGCTGGTGTTGAGTTCAAAATTTTGCATGGCGCTGCCTTTTATTACGGGATGGCTCCATTGGCGCATGCGGTGGAGGCATGTGCTGTCGGCGCTGCAGCGTGCGTTGTGTAGGACGGCGGGCCCTGTAAATGCCCCTATATCCTTGGTTTTGCGTATCTTTACAGAGAAACGCCGGGCCAGTAACCTATGATTTCACTTAGCTGGGCTAACCATTTCCCGGCCCATGCCAAAGCGCAGCGGTCACCGTACCCGCGTTCCAGCCAACCCTCATTGCCCGGGCTTCTGTTTGACTTCCTCGACCGCATCTGAACCGCTTCACCAGCATGCTGCCATGGTGATGGAGGTCGTTCCTGCGGTGATGGACGCGATCCGACGGGCCATGCGGCGCGGCGCGGGCGACCAGCTGTCGGTGCCACAGTTTCGCTGCCTTAACTTTGTAGCCCGCCAGCCGGATTGTTCGATTGGCGAGATCGCAAGCTTCCTCGGTGTCACCATGCCTACGGCGTCGGCTATGGCCGACCGCCTGGTGCGTGCCGGGCTGGTGCAGCCGCAGGCCGGGGCGACGGACCGGCGGCGTTCACAGTTGCAGGCCACTCCTGCAGGCCAGGCCCAGCTGGCACAGATCCAGCAACGGGCACAAGCGGATCTGGAGCTCGCCTTGGCTACCTGCACGCCACGGGAATTACAGTCTTTACACACAGGCTTGGCCCTTCTTGGCCGCACATTTCGACCGGATACAGAACCACTATGAAGACCTCCTCCTTGTTTTTGAATCTTGTTTGCGGCGCTGTGGCGCTAAGCCTGTGGGGGTGCTCCGGCAAGTCCGATGTGGCGACACCAGCCGCTGCGGCCAGTGGCCCGGCAGCGGCAGCGTCTTCTGCGGGTGCGCCGGTCACAGTCAGCACCGTGCTGGCCCAGCAGCGTGACCTGCCCGTGGTGCTCAAGGCCACCGGCACGGTGACGCCGCTGACCAGCGTGGACGTGAAGGCCCAGGTCACCAGCGTGGTGGCCAAGGTGCATATCGAGGAAGGGCAGTTCGTCAAAGCCGGGCAGCTGATGTTTACGCTGGACGCGCGCACCGACGAGGCCAACGTCGCCAAGGCCCGGGCCCAGCTGGCCAAGGACACGGCTACCCTGGCCGACACCAAGCGCCAGCTGGAGCGCAACCGCCAGCTGCTGGCGCAGAACTTCATTTCCCAGGGCGCGGTAGACACGGCCCAGGCGGCCGTGGATGCCGCCGCCGCCACCGTGACAGCCGATCAGGCCGCCATCGACGCCGCCCGGGTGGGCTTGTCGTATGCGCGCATCACCGCACCGAACGCCGGACGGGCCGGCCTGGTGCCGGTATCGGCCGGCAGTGCGGTGCAGGCCAATACCACCACCCTCGTGACGATTACCCAGCTAGACCCGATTGCTGTGGGCTTCAGCCTGCCGCAGCGCAACCTGACCGACGCCCTGGGCGCGCTCAAGGGTGGCGGTGCGGCGGTGACGGCTCAGCTGGCCGATGGCGGTGGCAGCTTCAACGGCCGCCTACAGTTTGTCGACAACCTGGTGGATGCCAGCTCGGGTTCGGTCAAGGCCAAGGCGGTGTTCGCCAATGCCGACGGCAAGCTCTGGCCGGGCGCATTTGTCGAGGTGTCGCAAACCGTCAGCACCTTGAAAGACGCGATCATCGTGCCGCAGGCGGCCATCATCCAGGGCGCGCTCGGCACTATCGTGTATGCGGTAGAAGACGGCAAGGCCAGCCCCCGGCCGATCAAGCTGCTCTATGCCCAGGGTAATGACGCGGCGGTCTCTGGTGTGAAGGCCGGCGAGGCCATCATCCTGGACGGTAAACAGAATGTGCGCCCCGGCAGCCGGGTGGTGGAGCGAAAGAAAGAGAGCAAAGAGGGCAAGGACGCCAAAGAGCCCCATGATCCCGCCTCCAGCCCCTCCCGTAGCGATGCATCCAAGCCGGTGGCACCATGAACTTCTCTGAAATTTTCATCCGCCGTCCGGTAATGACGGTGCTGCTGAATCTGGCCATCGTGCTGGCCGGCGTCATCGGCTACCGAAGCATCCCGGTGGCGGCGTTGCCCAGCTACGACACGCCGGTGATCAATGTGTCGGCCTCCTTGCCCGGCGCGAACCCGGAAACCATGGCCAGCTCGGTGGCGCTGATCCTGGAAAAGCAGTTCCAGACCGTGCCGGGGCTGAAAACCATCAGCTCCACCAGCACCCTGGGCAGTACCTCACTGACTTTGGAATTTGTCGAAGGCCGCGACATCGACGCCGCTGCGGTGGACGTGCAGGCCGCCTTGCTGCGGGCCCAGCGCGCCTTGCCGCAGGACATGACTAACCCACCTTCGTACCGCAAGGTGAACCCGGCCGACGCGCCGGTATTGCTGGTGGCCATGACCTCGCCCTCGCTGGCACCGGCCGACCTGCAGGACTTTGCCGAGCATCTGATTTCGCCCACCTTCTCCACCATCGACGGCGTGGCGCAAGTGAATATCTATGGCGCCAAGCGCTATGCCGTGCGGGTGCGGGTGAAGCCGCAGGAACTGGCGGTGCGCAACATCGGGCTGGACGAGCTGAGCAGCGCGCTCAAGTCCGCCAACGTCAACACCCCGGTCGGCACGCTCGACGGCCCCCGCCAGACCCTGGTGCTGCAAGCCAACCGGCAGCTGCGCAACGCCGCCGACTTTGCCGACCTGATCGTCAGCAACAAGGGCGGCAACCCAGTGCGCCTGCGCGACGTGGCCAGCGTGGAAGACAGCCTGGAAACGCTGAAGAGCTTTGCCACCTTCAACGGCGAAAACTCCATCACCCTGGCCATTCAGCGCCAGCCCGGTGCCAATACCGTGCGTGTGGTGGACTCGATCCGCGCGGCCTTGCCAGCCCTGCAGGCGCAAATGCCGCAGTCGGTACGCATGACGCCCATCAACGACCGCTCGCTGTCGGTGCGCGAGGCCTTGCACGATGTGTCGCTGACCCTGCTGGGCACGGTGGTGCTGGTGGTGCTGGTGATCTTTTTGTTCCTGCGCCGCTTTGTGGCCACGGTGATTCCGGCGCTGTCGCTGCCGGTGTCGTTGGTCGGCGCGGTGGCGCTGCTCTGGGGTCTGAACTACAGCCTGGACAATATTTCGCTGCTGGGCCTGACCCTGGCCGTGGGCCTGGTGGTGGACGATGCGATCGTGGTGCTGGAGGAAATCATCCGCCGCGTCGAAAACGGGGAGCCGCCATTCCAGGCGGCGCTGCGCGGCTCGCGCGCAGTGGGCTTCACGATCGTGTCCATGTCCACCTCGCTGATTGCGGTGTTCATCCCGATCTTCTTCATGCCTGGCGTGATCGGCTTGTTGTTCCACGAATTTGCAGTGGTGGTGGGCCTGTCCATCGTGGTGTCGGCCTTTGTGTCGCTGACCCTGGTGCCGATGATGGCCAGCCGCTTCCTGAGTGATGAGACCCACAAGAAGCCGCCGGGCAAGGTGGTGCATTCCTTCGAGACCGGCTTCAACGCCGTGCTGGCCGGCTATACCCGCATGCTCGATCTGTCACTGCGGCACCGTAACGTGGTGCTGGTGGTGGCTGCCGCCACCTTTGCGGCCACGGTCTGGCTGGTGATGGTGATCCCCAAGGGCTTCTTCCCAGAAGAAGACATAGGCCAGATCCAGGTGACCACCGAAGCCTCGGAAGACACCTCGTTCCCCGAAATGGTGCGCCTGCAAGAGGCCGCTGCCGCGTTGGTGCGCGCCGACCCGAATGTGGCGGCCGTCAGCTCGTTCAACGGTGGCGGCGGTGCGCAGAACACCGGCCGCATGTTCATCACCCTGAAAGCCGCCAACCAGCGGCAAAAGATGAAGGACGTGATGGAAGGCCTGCGCCGCAAGGTGCGCACCGTGGCCGGTATCAACCTGTTCATGCGGCCGGTGCAAAACCTGCAGCTGGGCGGCCGCCAGAGCAAGGCCCAGTACCAGTACATCCTGCAGAGCATCAAGGCCGACGAGCTCAACACCTGGGCCAGCAAGCTGCAGGAGCAGCTGCGCACCAACCCGCTGTTCCGCGATGTCACCAGCGACTCGCAGCTGCGCGGCCTGCAGGCGCAGCTGAAGATCGACCGCAACGCGGCCAACACCCTGGGCGTGTCGGTGGACTCGATCCGCACCGCGCTGTTCAGCGCTTTCGGTGAACGCCAGGTGTCGACCATCTACCTGCCCACCGACAGCTACCAGGTGATCATGGAAGTCGCGCCCGAGGCCAAGCAGGACGAGCGTGCGCTGGGCGGCATCTATGTGCGCTCCAGCACCGGCGCGCTGGTGCCCTTGTCGAGCTTCACCACGGTGGAGCGCACGGTGGGCGCCACCTCGATCAACCACGTGGGCCAGTTGCAGGCGGTGACGGTGTCGTTCAATCTGGCACCCGGCGCGGCATTGGGCGACGCCACCGCCAAGATCGACGAGGCGCGCCAGGCCATAGGTTTGCCCGATTCCATCATCACCAGCTACGGCGGCGATGCGGCGGTGTTCCAGAGTTCGCAGGGCAGCCAGGCCATCCTGGTGATTGCCGCCTTGCTGGTGATCTATGTGCTGCTGGGCGTGCTGTACGAGAGCTACATCCACCCCATCACCATCCTGGCCGGTCTGCCGTCGGCGGCGGTGGGTGCTCTGGCCACGCTGATGCTGTTTGGCCAGGACCTGACCTTGATCGCCACCATCGGCATCGTGCTGCTGATCGGTATCGTCAAGAAAAACGCCATCATGATGATCGACTTTGCGCTGGAGGCGCAGCGCCACCAAGGCATGACGCCGCCGCAGGCCATCCGCGAGGCCTGCATCCTGCGCTTCCGGCCCATCATGATGACCACGCTGGCGGCGCTGATGGGCGCACTGCCCATCGCCCTGGGCATTGGTGCCGGTGCCGAGCTGCGCCAGCCGCTGGGTCTGGCGGTGGTCGGCGGGCTGGTGTTCTCGCAGGCGATCACGCTGTTCATTACGCCGGTGATTTATCTGGCGCTGGAACGTTTCAGCGGCAAGGGCCCGGTGCTGACGCCGGAAATTGCCGAGACCTGATTTACTATTAAATAGATAGCTGCTTGCGCTCATAGAATAAGCGCCAGAAGGACTTTTTATTATGAAAAATCGACAACTCGGCCCTTTCAGCGTTTCGGCCATCGGCCTGGGCTGCATGAACCTCAGCCACGCCTATGGCGCGCCGGTGACGGCAGAGCAGGGCGAGTCCGTGCTGCTGAAGGCGCTGGACCGCGGCGTGACCCTGTTCGACACCGCCGCGCTGTACGGCTTTGGCGCCAACGAAGAACTGGTCGGCAAGGTGCTGTCCAAGCACCGCCGCAAGTTCACCCTGGCCAGCAAATGCGGCATGACCGGCGTGGACGGCAAGCGCGTGATCGATGGCCGCCCGGCCACCCTCAAGCGCACCTGCGACGAGGCCTTGCAGCGCCTACGTACCGACGTCATCGACCTGTACTACCTGCACCGCTGGGACAAGTCGGTGCCTATCGAAGACAGCGTGGGCGCGCTGTCCGACCTGGTGCGCCAGGGCAAGATCCAGACCATTGGCCTGTCCGAAGTGTCGGCCAGCACGCTGCGCAAAGCCCATGCGGTGCACCCCATCACCGCGCTGCAAACCGAATACTCGCTGTGGACGCGCAATCCTGAAATCGCCGTGCTGCAGGCTTGCAAGGAGCTGGGCACGGCCTTTGTCGCCTTCAGCCCGGTGGCGCGCGGCTACCTGACGGGCACGCTGCGCGATGTGACCACGCTGGACGCCAAAGATGTGCGCCGCGGCATGCCGCGTTTCAGCCCCGACAACTATGCAGCCAACCTGCGCCTGCTGGACGGCCTGGGCGCCATCGCCCGCGACGCCGGCTGCAGCATGGCCCAACTGGCCTTGGCCTGGCTGCTGCACCAGGGCGAGCATGTGATTCCCATCCCCGGTACCACCAGCCGCAGCCATCTGGACGAAGACCTGGAAGCTGTCGACGTAGCGCTGCCGGCCGAGATACTGACCCGGTTGGATGCGCTGATGCAGCCGCGTGCCATCACCGCTGCGCGCTACAACGCCCAGTCGCAATCCGAGGTGGATACCGAAGAGTTCTGAAACCGCGGCCGGGTGGGTCGGCATGGCACAGGGTTTGCTGCATTGACGTGAGGGGAATTTCTCTTTAGCGAAATCAAGGAAGGCCCTATGCACTCAAGCACCCACTCCAGTTCCCGGTCTGTGGCCAGCACGCCGTCCGCTGCTGCAGGCATTTCCACCGTCAACCTTGCGGCCCGCCAGCGCATGCTGTCGCAGCGCATGATTCTGCAAACCGTGCTTGCCTCGCAAGGCGACAAAGACAAGCTGCAGGCCGCCCAGCGCTCGCTGGCCCTGTTTTCTGAGAGCCAGCAGACCCTGTTGCAGGTATCCAAGACCATGGACGCACCCAGCGCCCGCAAGGTGGATGCTGTGTACCTGGGCGAGCAGGGCGTGGGCGCGACGATCCAGATGTTCACCAAGATGGTGCGCACCGCACTGGATTACATTGCCCAGCGCGACAACCGCCAGGCCGCAGCCGTGGCCGAATTGGTCGAACACACCGACCAGGTGCTGGAAGCGCTGAACAAGGCCACCACGGTGTTTGACGAAATCAGCAAGACCAAGTCCGACAGCATGATGCGCGAGCTGACCGGCATCGTCAGCGACATCCAGAGCGTGGCCCGCGAGGCCAAGGTTGTGAGCTTCAACGCACTGGTGATCGCCGCCCGCGCCGGCCAGTTCGGCCGCGAGTTCGCGGTGGTGGCGAATGTGCTGACCGGCATCACCGGCCGCATCGACGGCCTGTCGCGGGAAGCTATCGTGCTGGCGGGCCGCAGCTAGGCTTGCGGCGGTTTATTCCTTGGGGGCGCCGGAGCTGCGCACGATGCCTTCGTAGCGCTTGATCTCGGCCAGTGCAAAGCGGTTGAACTCGTCGGCGCTGCCGCCGGCGACTTCGGCGCCCATCTCCTGCAGCTTGTGGCGGATCTCGGGTTTTTGCAGTATCGCGTTGAACTCCTTGTTCAGCCGTGCCACCACCTCGGCGGGTGCATTGGCCGGCAGCATCACGCCGTACCAGGCCGAGGCATTCATGGCGATACCGGCTTCGGTGAACGTGGGCACGTTGGGCAGCACGGCCAGGCGTTTGGACGCCGCCACCGCCAGCGGTTTGAGCAGGCCGCCGCGGATGCTGCCCAGCGAGCCGGTATCCAGCATCATGTCGATATGGCCGGCCATCAGGTCCTGGGCCGCCGGGCCGCTGCCCTTGTAGGCGATGTGCTGGATGTCGATGCCGGCCGTGGTCTTGAACTGCGCGCCCGCCAGATGCTGCGAGCCACCGATGCCGGCCGAGCCATAGGTCAGTTTGCCGGGGGCGGAGCGGGCTGCATCCACCACGTCTTTCAGGCTGTTCCACGGCGACTTGGCGGGCACCACCATGATGTTGGGGATTGCGCACAGATGGACCACAGCGGTGAAGTCCTTCGCCGGGTCGAAGCCCTGTTTGGCGTAGAGGTAGGGGCCGGCCGCATTGGTGGAGCTGGTGGCCAGCAGCAGGGTGTAGCCATCGGGCTTTTCGCGCGCCACGGCCAGCGTGCCGATATTGCCGCCGGCGCCGGCCTTGTTTTCTACCACGACCGGTACGCCCAGCGACTGCGAGAGTGGCACAGCCAGAATCCGCGCCACCTGGTCGGTCGCGCCACCGGCCGGCCAGGGCACGACGAAGCGAACCGGTTTGTCCGGGTAGCCCTGCGCGAGGGCAGAGCTGGTGGCCAGCAGGGCGCTGGCGACCAGGCCTAGCCAGGCAATGGGGGTGGTGTTTTTCATGTTGTCTCCGTTGTAGTGATGGGCTGTGGCCCGGCAGCCGGGCCGAACTGGCGCCATTCTGGTGTGCCCTACAGCGGATGAAAAGCGATATTTAATGATGAAATAACATCGCTAAAAGTGATTGCTGGGGGTGTTGCCCAGGCCGCAACGATCTGCGCCGACAATCGACGCTTCATTGGGAGATGGCATGGATACAGATTTGAAGTCGCGCACCGCTGGAGTGGCGCGCGCATGATGCAGCAACTGGGATTGGGATTTGACGATCTGCCGGAACCATCCGCGCTGCCAGCCAAGGCGCCGCGCAAGACCGCTGCCAAAGTGAGCCCGCCGCCGGTGCCGCCCGCGGCCGAGCGCGTGCCAGAGCCAACACCTGCGCCCGTAGTTGCGCCAGTGCCGGCGTTCGAAGCTCTGGCCCAGCAGCTCGAAGCCCACCCCGACTACCGCGTGCTGCGCCGCCTGGTGCCGCAATTGCAGTTCGGTGCGGTGCCTGCGCAGGGTGTGGTGCGCCTGCTGGTGCTGGACACCGAAACCACTGGCCTGGAACACAGCCGCGACAAGATCATCGAACTGGCCTTGCTGCGCGTCGACGTGGATACCGCCACCGGCCTCGCATGCGGCGAGGTGCAGGTCTACGACGGGCTGGAAGACCCCGGCCAGCCCATCCCCGACATTGCCCGCAAGATCACCGGCATCGACGACAGCATGGTGCAGGGCCAGCAGCTGGACTTGGCACGGATCGCTGAGTTACTGGATGGCGTCGATCTGGTGGTGGCGCACAACGCCGGTTTCGACCGGCCGTTTGTCGAAGCCCGCCTGCCTGCATTCGCCACCAAGGCCTGGGCCTGCTCATTTGCAGACATCGACTGGAAGCAGCAAGGCCGCGAGTCGGCCAAGTTGTCGGCCCTGGCCCTGGAGCTGGGCTGGTTCTACGACGCGCACCGCGCCGAGATGGACTGCCACGCCTTGCTGGCCGTGCTGCAGGCGCCGCTGCCCGAGTCCGGCGTGACCGGCCTGGCCGCTCTGCTGACCGCCGCCCGGGGCACGCGCTACCGGCTGCAGGCCACCGGCGCCCCGTTCGATGCCAAGGACTTGCTAAAGGACCGCGGCTACCGCTGGGACGCAGCCAACAAGGTATGGCACACCCGGCTGACCGACGAGGCCGCGCTGCAGGCCGAATGCGATTGGCTGGCGGCCCAGGTCTACCGCGGCCGCGCAGCCCGCGTACAGGTCGAGGCGCTGGACGCACAGGTGCGCTATTCCAGCCGGGCTGGCGTAGTGGGTTGGAGGCAACTGGGGTAGGCCTGGCACGCTGCATGCGAAGTATTGCAAAGGCGGCGGGCGCCTACAGCCCGGCGGATGGCAAAAGACTATAGTTTCTTCACCTCCCTTTCTCTCAACTACAGGACTTTTCTTATGCTGAACGGAAAAACTGCACTCGTCACCGGCTCTACCAGCGGTATTGGTTTGGGCATTGCGCTGGAGCTGGCCAAGCAGGGCGCCAATATCATCCTGAATGGTTTTGGCGACCATGCCGGCCCCAAGGCCGAGGTAGAGGCGCTGGGCGTGAAGGTGGGCTATAGCGGCGCCGACATGAGCAAGCCAGCGGAAATCGCCACCATGATTGACTACGCGAATGCCGAATTCGGCGGCGTGGACATTCTGGTGAACAACGCCGGCATCCAGTATGTGGCGCCGATCGAAGACTTCCCCATCGAAAAGTGGGACTCCATCATCGCCATCAACCTCAGCGCCGCCTTCCACGCCACGCGCCTGGTGATTCCCGGCATGCGCGCCAAGAACTGGGGCCGCGTGATCAGCATTGCGTCCGCCCACGGCTTGGTGGGTTCGGCCCAGAAGGTTGCGTATGTGGCGGCCAAGCATGGCATCGTGGGCATGACCAAGGTGGTGGCGCTGGAAACCGCTACCACCGGCATCACCGTGAACGCCATTTGCCCCGGCTGGGTGCTGACCCCGCTGGTGCAAAAGCAGATCGACGACCGCTCTGCCAAGGAAGGCATTACCGTGGCGCAGGCCACCAAGGAGCTGCTGGGCGAGAAAGAGCCATCGCTGCAGTTCACCACCCCTGAGCAACTGGGCGGCCTGGCCGTGTTCTTCTGCTCGCCCGCTGCCGACAATGTGCGCGGTGTGGCTTGGGCCAACGACGGCGGCTGGACGGCGCAGTAATCCTGGGGTCGCCATGGACATCGCCAAAGTGCGTGCTACGGCATTTGCCATGCCGTTGACCAACCCCTCGTTTCCGCGTCCGCCGTACCGCTTCTACAACCGCGAATACATCGTCATCAGCTACCGCACCGACCCGGAGGCCCTGCGCGCCGTGGTGCCGGAGCCGCTGCAGCTGGCCGACAACATCGTCAAGTACGAGTTCATCCGCATGCCGGATTCGACCGGCTTTGGTGACTACACCGAGTCGGGCCAGGTGATACCGGTGACCTACGAGGGCAATCCCGGCGGCTATGTGCATTCCATGTACCTGGACGACGACGCACCTATCGCCGGTGGTCGGGAGCTCTGGGGCTTCCCCAAGAAGTTGGCCTGCCCCAAGATTAGCCACGAGGGCGAGGTGATCGTGGGCACGCTGGACTGCGGCAGCCTGCGCTGCGCGGTGGGCACCATGGGCTACAAGCACAGGGTGGCCGACAGCGCAGCAGTGCACAAGGCCCTGGTCGAACCCAGCTATCTGCTAAAGATCATCCCGCATGTGGACGGCACGCCGCGCATTCTGGAGCTGGTGCGCTACCGTCTGGAAGACGTGCAGGTCAAAGGCGCCTGGAACGGCCCGGCCGCGCTGGAGCTGTTCCAGCATGTGACGGTGGACGTGGCCCGGCTGCCGGTGTTGGAGGTGATTTCGGCGTCGCATTTCATCGCCGACCTGACCCTGGGCATGGGCGAAGTCGTCTACGACTATTTGGAAGCGAAATAGGCTGCTAGCGCAGGTACTACCTGCACGGGCAGCTATCTTATTTGTAGTTACAGCTTGGCCAGGCGGGCCAGCGCGGCCTGCAGGGTTTCGTCCTTCTTGGCGAAGCAGAAGCGCACCACGCGCTGGTCAAAGCCGTCGCCGTAGAACGCCGACAACGGGATCGCGGCCACGCCGATTTCCTTGGTCAACCATTGGCAGAAGTCTGCTTCGCTCAGGTCGCTCACCTCGGAAATATCCACGCACTGAAAGTAGCTGCCTTCGCTGGGCAGCAGCCTGAATTTGGTTTCAGCTAGGCCGGCACGGAACAGGTCGCGTTTGCGCTGGTAGAACGCTGGCAGGTCCAGGTAGGGCGCGGGATCGGCCATGTAGTTGCTCAACCCGTGCTGCACTGGTGTGTTGACGGTGAACACATTGAACTGGTGCACCTTGCGGAACTCGGCCATCAGCGGCGCGGGCGCCACCACGGTGCCGACCTTCCAGCCGGTCACGTGGTAGGTCTTGCCAAAGCTGCTGACGATGAAGGCGCGCGCGGCCAGGCCGGGGTAGCGTGCTGCGCTCTCGTGCTGGCGGCCGTCGAACACCATGTGCTCGTAGACCTCGTCGCTGATCAGCAGCACCTCGGTGGGCGCCAGCAGCTCTTGCAGTTGCAGCATGTCTTCGCGCGACCAGATGGTAGCGCTGGGGTTGTGCGGCGAGTTGATCAGGATGGCGCGGGTCTTGGGCGTGATGGCCGCGGCGATCTTGTCGAAGTCGGGGCGGAAGGTATGCGGCGTCAGCGGCACGCGCACCACGGTGCCACCGGCCAACTCGATGTTCGGCACATAGCTGTCGTAGCAGGGCTCCAGCACGATGACTTCGTCGCCCGGGCGCACCACGGCCAGGATGGCGGTGATGATGCCTTGCGTCGCGCCGGCCGTAATGGTTATTTCGGTGTTTGCGCTGTATTCACGAGCGTGGAGTGCTTTTATTTTTGTAGCAACCGCTTCGCGCAGTGCCGGGATGCCGGGCATGGGCGGGTACTGGTTCAGGCCCTGCTGCATCGCGTCGGTAACGGCCTGCACCAGTGCCGGGTCGCAGTTGAAATCTGGAAAGCCCTGGCCCAGGTTGACCGCGTTGTGTTCGGTCGCCAGGGCCGACATCACGGTGAAGATGGTGGTGCCTACGGCGGGCAGCTTGGTTTGGATGACAGGGGTGCGTGGGCTCATATCAAAGCTCGTAATCGTTGACGTGGCCGGTCATGGCTTGGGCCACCAGATTGCGGTCCAGCCGGTCGCTCAGCAGCTCGGCAAATTTGAAGACGAAATTGCGCAGATACGCGCTGCGCTTGAAGGCCACGCGGGCCACGTTGACGCCAAATAAAATGCCGCCAGGGCGCACCACCAGGTCGGAGTTCACGTCGTCGCGCACTGCCATTTCGGCCACGATGCCGATGCCCAGGCCTAGTCGCACATAGGTCTTGATCACGTCCGAGTCGATGGCTTCCAGCGCGATGCGGGGAACGAGCTTGCGGGCGGCAAAAGCCTGGTCGATCTTGGTCCGGCCAGTGAACGACGGGTGGTAGGTGATTATGGGCTCCTGCGCAATATCCTCCAGCGTAATGCGCTCTTTTTTTGCTAGCGGATGGTTGGCCGGGAAGACGATCACATGCTGCCATTCGTAGCAGGGCAGGGTGACCAGTTCGGTGTAGTTGGACAGCGATTCGGTGGCAATGCCGATCTCGGCCACTTCGTCGATCAGCATGCGCGCCACCTGGTCTGGCGCGCCCTGGTGTAGGCTGACGTTGACCTTGGGGTAGGCTTCGCGCAGCTTGGCCACCGGCACCGGCAGCACGTAGCGCGCCTGGGTATGGGTGGTGGCAATCGACAGGGTGCCGCTGTCCTGCGCGCTGAACTGTTCGCCGATGCGCTTCAAGTTGCCTACCTCGCGCATGATGACTTCGATGCTGCGCAACACATGCTGGCCGGGCTCGGTGATGCGCTTCAGGCGCTTGCCGTGGCGGGCGAAAATCTCTACGCCCAGTTCTTCTTCCAGCTCAATGATGGCTTTGGACACGCCGGGCTGCGAGGTGTGCAGCGCCTTGGCGGCTTCGGTAAGGTTCAGGTTGCGCCGGGCGGCTTCCTGGACAAAGCGGAACTGGTGTAGGTTCATATCGAATTTCAGCGTATTGTGAAATTCATTATGCCTTAAATGTCTATTAAACCTCGCCCAATGCGATGCGGGCCAACAGGGACACGAGTGCTTGGTTTTCACCCACAGAAGGCTGCAGCACGATTTCAATGTCTGGGTGGGCTTGGCGCAGCCCGTCCATCAGCTGCGGTAAATCCTCCCGCACATGCTTGCCCACCCCCAGGAACAGCGGCACGACGGTGAGCTGTTGCACGCCCTGCGCCACCAGCTGTTGGGCTGCGCTGGGCAGGTCGGGCTGGGTCAGTTCCAGGTAGGCGCACAGCACCTGCACCTGCGGGTCGGTGGCTGCCACTTGGGCGGCCACGGCTTCCATTGGCCGGCGCCACAGGGGGTCGCGTGAGCCGTGGGCAAATAAGATGATTCCGCGTTGTTGCATAAGAGTGAATTACCGTCGTAGTACCAGCCAGCCAAAGGCCGCCAGCGAGAGCATGGAATAGATCATCCCCGGCGCCGCCGCCGTCAGCCAAGGCTGCCAGTTCTGCAGGTTGCCGATATAGCCAAACACGTTGTTCAGCAGGAAGAAGCTGATGCCGGCCATTACGCCGCCAAACACATAGGTGGTGATGCCGCCGGCGCGAAAGTGCAGGTAGGCGAATGGCAAGGCCAGCACCACCATGACCAGGCAGCTCAAGGGGTAGAACACCTTGCGCCAGAACTCGATCTCGTAGCGCTGGGCTGACTGGCCGTTGGCATTCAGGTGGCGTATGTACTGGAACAGGTCCAGCGTGCCCATACGGTCGGGCTTGAGCAGGGCGGTAGACACCATCTCGGCGGTGATCTCGGTCGGCCAGCGGAGGCTGGGTAGCTTGGAGCGCTCGACGCTAGCGCTGTCGGCCGCCTGGGTGTGGAAGTCGCTGCGATCCACGTTGGTCATGGCCCAGGCGCCGTCGCTGGCAAATTCGGCCTTCTCGGCGTGCATCAGCGACACCAGTAAGCCATTGCTATCAAACTCAAAAATCCGTATGCCCAGCATGCGGCTATCGGAGGTGAGGGCGCTGACGTTGGCGGCAAACGAGCGGCTGTTCTGCTTTTCTTTCAGCCAGGCGCCGGTTTGCCCGATGGTGATGTTGCCCTGGTAGCGGGCCTTGATCAGCTGAGCGGTGCGGTCGGTCAGTGGCGCCAGGTAATCGCCGATGCTGAAGGTGGCCACCACAAACACCGCGCCCAGCGTGAGCAAGGTGTGCAGTGCCCGCCAGGGGCCGAGGCCGCTGGTGCGCAGAATCGTGAACTCTGAGCTTTGCGCCAGCCGGGCCATCACGAAGATGGTGCCGATCAGCACGGTGATGGGCAGCAGCTCGTACAGATGGCTGGGCACCATCAGCCCGACCACCATCAGCGCATGCGTGAGCTGGTAGCCGTTTTCGCCGGTCTTGCCGACCCAGCGCAGCTCGTCCACAAAGTCGAAGAAGAAAAACAGCGCCAGAAAGCCCAGTGTGACGAAGGCGACGGCGGCCAGGATTTCTTTGTACAGCAGTTGGCGTATGGTTTTCATGCTTGGGTGTCCCGTGCGGTTGGCTTGGGCAGCAGGTTGCGCCAGGACCACTGGTTGTGGCGCGCCAACAGCCAGCCCATGGCCAGCACGAACACCCCGCCGTGCAGGCCCAGCAGGAAGCCGCCAAACGGCACGGAGCCATTCGCGATCCAGCTTTGGCCCAGGTTCAGCAGGTTGAAATAGACCACGAAGGAAAACAGCGCAAACAGGATGTTGCCGCTGCGCCCAGAGCGGGGGTTACCGCCGGACACCGCCAGCGCAATCACCACAAAGTTGAGTGCCGCCAGTGCCAGGCTCAGGCGCCAAGCCAGTTCGCCCTGGTTGATGGGGCTGGGGTCGCGCACCAGGTCCAGGCTGGACCGAGCCCGCGAGGGCGTGGTGTCGGTGCCGTCCAGTACGTTGGAGCTGACGCGGGTGCCGTACTCCTGGAATTGGCTGATCTTCAGGTCGGGTTGGCCGATGGTGGATTCCAGCCGCTGGCCATTGCTCAGAATCAGAAAGCGCTGGTTGCCCACATCGTCGATCTTTGCGCTACGGGCCGATGTCACGGTCTCGCGGCCATGGTCGATCGAGGAGATGAACACGTTGTTGCCGCTGCGCTTGTCGGGTGAATCTTTGTCGATAAAAAAAACCCGGTTGCCGTTGGCCGACTCCTGGAACTGGCCGGGCGCAATACGCTCCAGATCGCCACGCTGTTCGTAGCGGTCTTTCATGCCCTGGATCTGCTGGTTGGCCCAGGGCCATACCACCAACGCGAACGCCGCCACCGCCAGCAGAATAGGCCAGGCAAAGCGCAGCAGCGGCCGCAGCAGGCCCGTCAACCCGTAGCCACTGGCGAACCAGATCACCATCTCGCTGTCGCTGTACATGCGCGACAAGGTGCTCACCGTGGCGACAAACAGGCTGAGGGTCAGGATGGTAGGCAGGTACCCTAGGACGGTATAGCCCAGCACCATCATCACCTCGGACGGATTGACCGAGCCTTTGGCGGCCTGGCCCAGGGTGCGGATCAACATCATGGTCATCACGATGGTGATCAGTGCCACCAGCGTGGCGCCGAAGCCGCGTGCCAGCTCTTTGCGAATAGAAGAATGGAATAACATGGTTGCTTACACACAAGGCCGCAGCAGTGGGCCTAACTTAAACATGACTTGCGAAGCGCCCGAATGCATGGCCTCTGGCTCTGCATTCGGTAGCGGCGCAAGTCTTACAAGAACTGAATTATGAACTTTGAACTGAAGTCTCTGGACCTGGCGGGCTGTGCCACTGAGAAGTGTGATGCCTTGATTGTGTTGGTGTCCGAGGCTTTTACGCCGGGCAAAGATGCATTGTCTCAGTTGATTGCCCAGGCCCGCAAAAGCGGCGACCTGGAGACCAAGCCCGGCAAGCTGCTGCAAATGTACCGCTCCACCGCGGCCGTGGCCACGCGGCTGGTGTTGGTGGGTGCCGGCGACGGTTCGGCGCGCCAGGTACGCCAGGCGGTAGCCGCCGCAGTGGCTACCGTCAAAGCTCCGACCGTACAGAAATTGTTGATCAGTTTTGCCGGTGCCGCCGCGCAGCAAGCGGTGCGCACCGTGGTGCAGACGGTAGCCGAATGCACCTACGTCTACACCACCACCAAGTCCAAGCCCGAAGGCCGCAAGCTGGCCCAGGTGTGGCTGTGTGCTCCCGATGCCGCGGCAGCCAAGGCCGAGCTGGCCCTGGGTACTGCTACGGTCGCCGGCGTGGAGCTGGCCAAGGAATGGGCGAACCGTCCGGCCAACCATGCTACGCCCACCATGCTGGGCACGGCCGCCAAAGCACTCGCGCGCTTCCCCAAGCTGGCCTGCGAGGTGCTGGGCCCGAAAGAAGTCGCACAGCTGGGCATGGGCTCGTTCATGTCGGTGGCGCAGGGCTCCAAGGAGCCACTGCGCTTCATCGTGCTGCGCTACAACGGTGCCGCTAAAACGGTGGCGCCCACGGTGCTGGTCGGCAAGGGCATTACCTTTGATACCGGCGGCATCTCCATCAAGCCATCGGCCGAGATGGACGAGATGAAGTTCGACATGTGCGGTGCCGCCAGCGTGCTCGGTGTGTTCCGCGCGCTGGCCGACCTGAAGCCCGCCATCAATGTGGTCGGCCTGATTCCGGCCTGCGAAAACATGCCCGATGGCGGCGCGGTGAAGCCCGGCGACGTGGTCACCAGCATGAGCGGCCAGACGATTGAAAACCTCAACACCGATGCCGAAGGCCGCTTGGTGCTGTGCGATGCACTGACCTACGCCGAACGCTTCAAGCCGCGCGCCATCATCGACATCGCCACCCTCACCGGTGCCTGCGTGGTCGCGCTGGGCGGCGTGCGCAGCGGCATGTTCTCAGCGGACGACTCGCTGGCTGCAGCCCTGCAAGCCGCGGGCGAATCGGCTCTCGACCCCTGCTGGCGCCTGCCGCTGGACGACGAGTACGGCGAAGGCCTGAAGTCCAATTTTGCCGACATGGCCAACGTGGCCGGCCGCGCTGGCGGTGCCATCACCGCTGCCAAGTTCTTGCAGCGCTTCACCGCCAAAATGCCCTGGGCGCATCTGGACATTGCCGGCACGGCCTGGAAGAGTGGGGCGGCCAAGGGCGCTACCGGCCGGCCCGTCGGTCTGCTGCTCGACTATGTGCTCGGGCAAGCTGCGGCGCCCGTAGTACCTGCGCAGGCAGCTATTAAAACGGTAGCAAAGCGGAAGCCGGCCGCGCCGCGCAAAGCCGCTGCAAAGTAAACCCGACTGCGCTGCATGACCGAAGTTGCCTTCCATTTCAATGCGCCGGACAAGATCAGCTACGCCTGCCGCTTGTTGCGCAAAGCCACCCGCCAGGGGGCACGCGTGGTGGTCACTGGGGCGGCCGATATGTTGCAGCAGCTGGACGCCGCTCTGTGGTCCTTCTCGGCTACCGACTTCGTCGCTCACAGCCTGGCCACCGACGATGCCACGGTGCTGGCTGCGTCGCCCGTGCTGCTGCTGGAGTCGGTGCTGGAAGCGCCGCACCAGCAGGTGCTGCTGCAATTGGGCGATGCGGTGCCAGCAGGTTTCGAGCGTTTCGAGCGGCTGATCGAGGTGGTGACGCTGGACGAAGACGACCGTGCGCTGGCACGCCAGCGCTGGAAGCATTACGCCAGCCGGGGCTATGCGGTGCAGCGTAAGGATCTTGAATTGAAGGAGCCCAGCTGATGTCGAATCCGCCCCGCCAGCCGCCGCGCTATGTACCCACACTCACCGAAGTGGTGCAGTCCAATGTGGTGCCTGTCACCTCGGCGACGCCTCCGCCAGCTCTGGTCCAGGAGGCACTGGAAGACCAAATCATCCACCGCGTGATGCAGCGTGTGGACCTGTCGCTGGAACGCCGTTTGCGCGACGCGGTAGCCGCCATGGTGCTGCAGCAGACGCAATCCATGGTGCCGCGCTTGCGCGAGGAAATCGAGTTCGTGGTGCGCCAATCGGTGTCCGATGCGGTGGCCGATGAGTTGGCGACACGCCAGACGCCGTAGCGAAAAAGCCTGCATTAGCGGAATTAATGGGCCATCAGTTCAAGCCTCGGCATCTTCCCTATGTTTCAGGCCCAAAAATTGCGCTATCGTGCCGCTCGTGAAGTTATTTGATTCACAGAGTTATTTGTTCTCTAGTTTGTCCACTATCGGAGTTTTTATGCAAATGAAGTTGAAACTGACTGTCGCTGCCGCCATTGCAGCTGTTGCTGGCATGGCTGCAGCCCAGGACGTGCAGGTCGTCAAGATCGGCCACGTCGCCCCCATGTCTGGTGGCCAAGCCCACTACGGTAAAGACAACGAAAACGGCGCCCGCATGGCCGTTGAGGACTTGAATACCCAGAACATCGTCATCGGTGGCAAAAAGATCAAGTTCGAACTGGTGGCAGAAGACGACGCAGCGGATCCAAAGCAAGGCACGGCTGCTGCACAAAAACTGTGCGATGCCAAGGTTAACGGCGTTGTGGGCCATCTGAACTCCGGTACCACCATCCCCGCATCCAAGGTCTACAACGACTGCGGTATCCCCCACATTACCGGCGCGGCAACCAACCCCAACCTGACCAAGCCCGGCTACAAGACCACCTACCGCATCATCGCCAACGACAACTCCTTGGGTGCAGGGCTGGCCTTCTACGCCATCGACGCTCTGAAGCTGAAGAAAGTCGCCATCATCGACGACCGTACCGCTTACGGCCAAGGCGTGGCTGAAGTGTTCAAGAAGACCGCTTTGGCCAAGGGCATGACCGTAGTGGACGAACAGTTCACCACCGACAAAGCCACTGACTTCATGGCTATCCTGACCTCCATCAAGTCCAAGGCACCTGACGCCATCTTCTTCGGCGGTATGGACCCCCAAGCTGGCCCCATGCTGCGCCAGATGGAACAACTGGGCATGACCAACGTCAAGTACTTCGGTGGTGACGGCCTGTGCACCAACGAAGTGGCCAAGCTGGCTGCTGGCGCCAAGACCCTGGACAACGTGGTGTGTGCCGAAGGCGGCGCATCCCTGGCCAAAATGCCTGGTGGCGAAGCCTGGAAGAAGCGTTACGACGCCAAGTTCCCTGGTCAGTTCCAGATCTACAGCCCATACACCTATGACGCTACGATGGTGCTGGTTGACGCTATGAAGCGTGCCAACTCCACCGATCCAAAGGTCTACACCCCAGAGATCATCAAGACCAACTACAAGGGCGTGACCACCACCATCGGTTTCGAAGCCAATGGCGAACTGAAGAACCCAGCGATCACCCTGTCTGTCTACAAAGACGGCAAGAAGACCGCGCTGAACTAATCGGTTCCAGCACCCACAAAAAAGCCACCGCGAGGTGGCTTTTTTATGTCTAAGCGGTATGCCAGGGTGCTACATTTTAGATAGCTTCTGCCGCCCGTTCCATAAGCGCTGGAAGCCTAAAGAGCATATACCAGCGGAAGAGGCACCCCTTCCAAAGATACCGTGGATCTGGCTTCGCCAGGCCACTGGGGTCGCCCCCTTGTATGCTTCCCCCGTGGCCTTTGACCGCCTCATTCCATCCCGTTTGCAAGAAAAGGGAACAGCCGTACTTAGGTCTGGATTAGATATGGGGCAGAGACTGGCTCTGCTTGCGTCGATAAACTATTCCAAGCGCACCTAGGCCCAGCAGAATGAGCGCTAGGCTTCCTGGTTCCGGTATGGGGTTTGTTGGATCAACGGCACCAATTGTGTTGGTGAACGAAAAACTTAGGTCGTTGTAGTTAAACGGACCAAAAAGCAAATCCTCAAAACTAACCAAGCTGGTGCCAGCAACAAGCCAGTCAGATTCGACCCGAGCATGTGCTGTCAGGTCTGGGTTGCGCGATGCATCGCCTGTATAGAAAAGTTGCCCGGTATTGTTCACGCGAAGCTGGAAGATCAGTTCTGTGCCGCCAGCAAAGCTGCCGAGATTGAACATGCTGCCCACAGGCGACACATGGTTGTTGAAGATTTTTAGGCCGTTCAGATACAGGTCATCGCTGTAATTTGCCGTACTGCCTTGGAATGTTGCAATGACGTCACCCGTATTGGCTACGACCACGCTGTAACCCTCCGTTCCTGCACTCGCTATAGGTATGGCATTGGCTGAAAGGCAGACGGATGCCAGAATGCACGCGGCAAATTTGGAGAGAAATTTCATAATTGGTTCCGGTGTAGTTCGCGTGAATCTTGCTTTACAAGGTGGAAATACTCTGTAAGACCAGGCCTACATCTGCTTGCTAATTTGTTTCCATTTGCAACCACATAACAATCCGCAAGGCATCAAGGCCAGTCGGTATTCTTGTTTTTGGTGCATTGCTGTTCCATGTCTTTTGACATGCTGCGCACTTGAACTTAAAAATATAAATCTGCATGTTGTGTTGCCCAAAAGCAACCTGATTCCCATCCCCTGCCGGTGAACCCGCCGACTTAAGAGTCATCCACGTCGAGATCAACTCGCCCGGCGGTGACGTGACTGCTGCACTGGCGATGTACAACTCCTTGCGTGCCAGCGGCAAGACCATCACCACCCAGGTGTTGGGTGCGGCGATGTCGGCCGCCAGCTTCTTGTTCCTGGCCGATGACAAACGTCAAATGCCCGGCAACACGTTCCTGATGGTGCACGGAGCCTCTAGCTTTTCAGAGAAGTTCACCGAGGCAGACTTCAAAGAGACGGCGGCCACGCTGGACTGTCGGGGTCACGATGTGCGCAACGCTGTTGGCGTTTATGCCCGAGCTGGGACAGGCCAGCAATGGCCAGCTTGCCAAGCTGGCCGGCCTGGCACCCCTCAACCAGGACTCGGGCAAGGTGCGTGGCAAGCGCCATATCTGGGGTGGACGCCCCATGGTGCGCAGCACGCTGCACATGGCCATGCTCAGTGCGGTGCGCTACACCCCCGTCATCAAGGCGTTCTACGAGCGCCTCATAGGCACAGGCAAGCCCAAGAAAGTGGCGCTAACCGCTTGCTCACGCAAGCTGCTGCGCATCTTCAACGTGTTGGCACGCTCAGGCCAGGATTGGAATGAACAACTTCACGAGGTCAATACCATGGCTTGAACAAGTGACTGGCAACACAGTTGCTGCAAGGGGGCGGCGCAGCCTTAGGGGGAGCCAAACTATGCGCGCGCGTCACCCCAACGCAGCTGGGCGGTTTCGTCGCCGCGGTACAGGGTTTCGCCGGCGCGGTCCACGCAATAGTTGGGCGACACGATCATCTCGTTGAAATGCATGTCGGCCGCAATGCGCGTGTACTCAAACAAGATACTGCGCGTCACCTTGGCGCCCGAGCGGATGTGGCTGCCGTGGCCGATCCAGCAGGGGCCGATGATGGTGGCGCCCGGCTCAATCTTGACGCTGGAGCCGATGTACACCGGCCCCTGGATGTTGCACTGGTCCCAGGCCACCGAGGTGTTCAGCCCGACCCAGATACCTGGCTTGACTTCGCGGCCGGGAATGTTCATCTGCGCCACTTCGCCGCGCAGCACGCGCTGCAGCACCGCCCAGTAGTCGCTTACCCGGCCAATGTCGATCCAGTTGAAGAAGCGTTTCTGCGCATAGAACGGCAGCTTTTCGGCCACCAACTGCGGAAACAGCTCGGAGCCAATGTCGTAAATCTTGCCCGCCGGGATCATGTCGATCACCTCGGGCTCAAAGATATAGATGCCGGTGCTGGCCAGCGTCGACTGCGCTTCTTCGGGAGAGGGCTTCTCCTGGAACGACTGGATTTGGCCCTCGGCATTGGCCACCACGATGCCGTAGTTGGAGACTTCCGTGCGTGGCACATCCAGCGTTACCACGCTGGCAATCGCACCCTTGGCCTTGTGTTCGTGCAGAGCCGCGCCGATGTCCAGGTCGATCAGCGCATCGCCGCACAGCACCAGGGTAGGTTCGTCAAAGAAACCGCTGAAATCCTGGATGCGCCGCATGCCCCCGGCCGAGCCAAAGGGTTTGGGGATCACGTCGCCATGTTCGCGCACGCCTTCGTAGGCGTAACCAATCTGCACGCCCCAGCGGTGGCCATCGCCGAAGTACTGTTCAATCTTGTAGTGGTTGTAAGCCACGTTCACCATGATCTCTTTGATGCCGTAGTTGGCCAAATGCTCGATCAGGTACTCCATGACCGGCTTGCCCAAGATGGGCACCATTGGTTTAGGCATGTTCTTGGTCAGGGGGCGTACGCGCGTCCCTTGGCCGGCTGCCAAAATCATTCCCTTAGCCATTTTTACTCCTTAGACTCATTTGCATAGTTAATATGAACTCTGAATAGACCATTATGTTGTGACAAATTCAGTTTGCTTGTGCGGTTAAATACATTGGTTATCTGCATATTCGACTAAGCGTTGTCACTTGCATCTGCTGAGCCAGCGGCCATACGCACCTGACCCAAGCAGGCGTCGCATAGCAGCTTGGCGTGCTCCGGTGTGTCTGCCTCGGCATAGCAACGCAGTTCTGGTGCATTGCCTGATGGGCGCAAATGCACAATATCACCCGATTCGAATGCCACGCGCAGCCCATCGGTCTGGTCTGTTTGAACAGCATTTCCGGACTGTGGCGCCAGGGTAGATGCCAGCAGAACGGGTTGGGCCAGCAACTGCTGAATCAGCGTGCGGCTTTTTTCGGTTGCAAAGTTTGGCAGTCTGTCGCTGGCCGTGAAGCGTGGGGGCAAATGCTGCGTCAGCGCGGACAGTTTGCAGCGCTTTTCCTGCGCCATGCACAGCAATGCCAGCATGGGTAACACAGCATCACGGGTCGGTAGTGCGCTCAGACGCCGGCCATGCTGCACCACGTCGCTGCCCAGCAGGAACCCGCCATTGGCTTCGTAACCCACAACCAATGCATCGCCTTGCGCCACCGCCGCGTCCATACCGGCAATGACGTAGGGCGAACCAATACGGGTGCGTGCCACATGTGCGAATGCGCCGCTTTTTTCAGCCGCGGTATTGCTGCTCACGGGCGTCACCACAACCTGGGCCTGCAAGTATTGGGCACACAGAATGCCTACCACGTCACCGCGCAGCCATTCGCCGCTCTCATCCCCGATCAATGGCCGATCTGCATCGCCATCGGTGGAGAGAAGTGCGTCGAAGCTATATTCGGCCGCCCACTGCCGGGCCTGGGCCACGTCTTCAGGGCGAACCGCTTCTGTGTCTATGGGCACAAAGGTATCGGTCCGGCCCAAAGCGATTACTTGGGCGCCTAATGCCTCCAGAATGGAGCGCAGCACGTCGCGCCCTACGCTGGAATGCTCGTACACCGCTACCGTCAGACCCTGCAGCGCAGCAGGCGCAAAAAAATCCAGGTAACGCTGCACATATGCAGCACGGGCCAAGCCATTGGGCTCTGGCAGAGCCGGTGGAGCCACCGAGGCCGGCAGGCTGACCGCCGCATCCAACATCGCCTGTTCATCCGCCTTCGAGATTTCACCATCGGCGCGGTAGAACTTTATGCCATTGCGGTCGAATGGAATGTGGCTGCCCGTCACCACAATGGCGGGCGCCCCCAGTTGGGCGGCATAAGCGGCCAGGGCAGGTGTGGGCAGTGCCCCGGCGTACACCCATTCGCGGCCCGAGTCCCGGATCGCGGCGGCACAGGCCGCTGCAATGCGCGGGCTGCTGGGCCGCAAATCGTGGCCCACAACTACTTTCTCGGCGTCAACTGCCACGCTTTGCAAGAAGGCCGTGGTGTATGCATAGCAAAGCTCGTCGGACATGGCTGCTACCAAGCCCCGGGCGCCACTGGTACCGAAAAGCACGCCGGAGCGGATCGTGGTGTCTTCGAAACGATGCTGCTGCATTAATGAGCCCTCACGTAGATCAACGGCCAATCGCCAAATACTCAATGCCCATGGCACGCACCAGTTTGGGGTCGTACATATTGCGGCCATCAAAGATCAAGGGGTGCTTCAGCTTGGTTTTGAGGGTGGCAAAGTCGGGGCTACGGAACTCCTTCCATTCGGTCACGATCACCAAGGCATCGGCGTTATCCAGCGCAGCGCTTTGGCTGTCGGCATAGGTAATACGGGGTTCGTTGGGGAAGCAGTGCTTGGCCTCTGCAATCGCCACCGGGTCGTACGCGGTAACGGTGGCGCCCGCATCCAGCAGGTCTTTGATGACCTCGCGGCTGGTGGCTTCGCGCATGTCATCGGTATTGGCCTTGAACGCCAAGCCCCACAGCGCGAAGTGCTTGCCCGCGAGGTCGCCGCCAAAGCGTGTCTTCACCTTGGTGCCCAGCACGTGCTTTTGTGCATCGTTGGCTGCCTCTACGGCGTTCAACACCTTCATGTCGATGCCGGCGTCTGTTGCGGCGGTCTTGATCAGCGCCTTCACGTCCTTGGGGAAGCACGATCCACCATAGCCCGCGCCCGCGTACAAGAAGTCGTAGCCAATGCGTGGGTCGCTGCCAATGCCCTTGCGCACCTGTTCAATATCGGCACCCAGCTTCTCGGCCAGATTGGCCAGTTCGTTCATGAAGCTGATGCGGGTGGCCAGCATGGCATTGGCGGCGTATTTGGTCAGCTCGGCGCTGCGTACGTCCATCACGATCAGGCGGTCATGGTTGCGCTGGAAGGGCGCGTACAGGGCGCGCATGTTCAGCGCAGCCTGTTCGTCGTCACAGCCCACCACAATCCGGTCGGGCTTCATGAAGTCGTCGATGGCCGCGCCTTCTTTCAGGAATTCGGGGTTGGACACCACGCTGAAAGGTGTGTCCACGCCGCGTTTCTTCAGCTCTTCGGCTACCGCCGCCTTCACCGCGTCTGCCGTGCCTACGGGTACGGTGCTCTTGTCCACGATAACCTTGTAGTCGGTCATGTACTTGCCGATGTTGCGCGCGGCAGCCGTGACGTACTTCATGTCGGCCGAGCCATCCTCGTCGGGGGGCGTACCCACTGCAATGAACTGCACGGTACCAAAGTGCGCAGCTTTTTCCACATCGGTGGTGAAGTGCAGGCGGCCGGCGGCTACGTTGCGGCGCACCATTTCTTGCAAGCCTGGTTCAAAGATGGGAATGCCGCCATCTTCCAGAATTTTGATCTTGGACGGGTCTACGTCCAGGCATAGCACGTCGTTCCCGACTTCAGCTAGGCAGGTCCCCGATACCAAGCCCACGTAGCCCGTTCCAATAACTGTAATTTTCATAAATATTTCCCCCAAGAATAAAAAATATAAATATCGTTCTGCACTAACTCAACCAGTTGTGTGTGTCTGATTTAATGATGCAGTGATGCTGGGTAAATGTGGTTTACATAAACTTTTTGCTTTGTTAATAGTGAATTCATTTTGCTGTTGACTCAAAAACCTGGGAAAACATGGGTGTTAGCAGACGATTGCCAAATTCACTCAAATGGTCGTCATCGTAATACATGGGTCGACCATCCTTGCTTCCGTGACAAACTCCATCCCAACACAAGTAAGGCAACGGATCCAGAATTCTCACGCCACATTGATCATGTGCAGCATCTTGTGCTGCCCAGATGACCGCATGCCGTTGGTGATACTCCGCAAGCGATATGGATACATTTTTATGCACCCCCCACACCATAGCGCGCGCAGTATTGGGTACATTTATACCCATTTCTGGAATCGGGCGTACTAGGTAGACTGTGCGGTCTTTTGCCAGCCTGCAGGTGGTGGAAATTAATTTCTCCGAAAATTCTTTTAAAAATTCGGGTTCTGGTGTTTTATATATTTTGGTGAAATAAACCAGTGGTATATTAATTCCGGTGCTTTCTCCTTTTTCATTGGGGCCGAAAGCTGCAACTGATGTTCTGTTAATTATTATTAATGGAATTTCTTTTGAGATTTTTGTTAATTGGTTTGAAGCCCAATCAAGAAATTTATCGCAGTGATAGTTGGATCCCTTGAGGCCTGCCACCGGTTGCACGCCAAATAGTGTTGGGCAGGAGCTGTACGCCCACTCCATAACACCTCCACCCGGTTTTTGCACAGCTGAGGCTACAGCAGATACCAACGCATCCGCGTGACTATCACCTAGAACAATTGCTTGTAACTCTTTGCCACCATATAGACACGAAGGGGAAACAACGCCGCTGCTAATATGACAAGCTTCACGTCTAGGATTTTTATCTAAAGATTCTTGACTTACGATTTCAATATCTTTGGAAAGTCTCCCGAGTACGCCTTGTTTCCATTGAATCGCATATCCCGCGGTGGCAACAAAAGCCGTCACAGATACCAAGGCTATAGCACCGCGCTTTACGGAAAATTTGCTAAAGCGTGAGCGGGCAGTGGATTCCACCCATTGAAACGATAGATGACCTAACAAGAGGGTGATTGTCAAAGCAGCGGCTACCATCCATGGTGCTTCTTGGGCATCCAGATACACAAGTGCAACCACCATGGGCCAATGCCACAGGTACAACGAATAGGAGCGCGTGCCCAGCCATTGCGCAATTGGGTGGCCGGTCCATACAGAGTCGGTGCGCGCCGCCAATAACACCATAACGGCAGCCAGCACAGGCAACATGGCCCGCCAGCCCGGCCAGGCAGTGGTTGCATCAAAGCCTATGATGCTGGCAATAGCCAATACCAAACCCGCAGCCTCTAGCGCTCTGCGCTGTGCGGTGCTCAGCCGCACGCGGTACGCCAGCAGATACACCAGACCGCCTGCCAACATCTCCCAGGCACGGGTTGGCAGCAAAAAGAAGGTTCCAGTTGGCTTTGTCGGTGTCAAGGCGACGGACAGGCCATACGACACCAGCAGCCCCACTAATACGACGAGGGTAACGGGACCTCTGCCGGGCCGCCACTTCCATACCAGCAACAATACCAGCGGTAAAAGCAAATAAAACTGCCACTCCACTGCGAGCGACCATGTGTGCAGCAGCCACTTTTCGTGCGAGCTTGCGTCGAAATATCCGGCTTCCAGCCAGAACTTCATGTTCGACACAAACGCAAGTGCAGCAACTGTATGGGCGCCCAGCAGCTTGTAGTCGGTGGGGGTTAACAGCCACCAGCCCAGTGCCAGCAGCACCGCACACAAGACCACCAGCGCAGGAACTATTCGGCGCGCCCTGGCCATGTAAAAAGCCCATACCGAGAATTTGCCCCGTTCCAGACCGGTAACAACAATGCCAGTCATCAGCAAACCGGAGATGACGAAAAATATGTCGACACCTACAAACCCGCCGTCAAAGCCGGGCACGCCGAAGTGGTACAGGATGACGGCTACTACGGCCCATGCACGTAGGCCATTGATGTCGGTCCGAAAGTCGGTTGAAGTATTGGAGTCTTTGGCCATTAATGTTAGAAAGTGTTGGTATCGCGCTGGGCGTACTCGGTAAATTTAAATAAATAAGTGCTGTGGCGCAGGCTGAACCTGCTTTGAAGGCTATCAAATTAATAGTGTTTAAGAGTGTATTGGCCGGCTAACTGCGCTTAACCCGGACGGGAAGCACCGCTGCCGCCAGGCGCGGAAAGCTCTTTACCGCACGCACCCCTACGGGCACAAGCAGCAACGGTGCCAGCATGCCGACAAGAGTGCCGCCGATCAGGTGAGCAGCTACATTCATGACCCCTAACTTGAGCAACAGTGAGCGGAAGCCCGCCTCACAAATCACGTGCGCAAGGTAAATAATCATGCTGTTCATGCCAATAAAAATAAAAACCCTCTTAAAACTGAAGCCCGAATGCGCTGGGGGAGCCTCAGAGAAATTAAGTGAGATTTTATAAATGGACAGCAGGCATAAGAATGACGTTATGAGTCTAATCGCCTCTGCCGGGTAATCAATTGCACCATAAATTGCCAGAGAAAATGAAAATACTATGAATGCAGTTGTGTTTTTAATTCTGTAATTGCTTAAAAAATTAACCCCGCCCATTATTCCTAAAATAAAATATGGAGCATTTCTGATAACTGTGTTTTCAAATATTTTAGAGTCAGGGTCGCCCAACCCAAACAAGTTGAGAATGATGGCTATGACTGCCAACACCGTCAAAAGCAAGTTGTGCCTTTTGAATTGCATCAGGGCCCCACATAAAACCGCAAGCTGAAACAAGGTCCAGAGAAACCAAAATTGCTCACGCGGAGGAAAGGGCGCCGTCAATACATCATCAAATGTTTTCTTGGAATTAGTGGCGTCAGCGGCTAAAAACTGGAGACTGAATTGCAGATACGACCAGACGACCAAAGGTATGAGTAGTGCAAAAATATTATTGAAAATCAGTGGCTTGTACCCCCTGCGATTCAATGTTTCTTTGAAAAACAGGCCGGACAGAAAGAAAAACAACGGCATATGAAATAGATAAATTAGTTTGTCTACCTCACCCCAAAAGGAATTGTCTTTGATGATGTTTGCATTCACCAGGCCGCGTAGTACATGTCCAAAGACGACAAGAAGTATGCCGCCGGCCTTTGCCAAGTCAGGCGCCAACTGTACGTTTGCCAATTTGGGCATTAAGTAGTCCTTTTTTGGGTTTTTGCGACGCTTGCTTCGCCATATAGCCTGCGATAAACCAAAGAGGCGCGGCAATCTTGATGGTGAAAATTCCCGCGCCAATTAATAAATTGAGTGCAATGAATAGACTCAATCCATGGGCAAATCGCTTGGTCGATGCATCGATGTCCGGAACGATAATGGATGTATATATCAAATAGAGAATAAATCCCAGTCCCGTTTGAGAGTAGATGAGATAAAGGTAGCCACTGTCTTGGACGTGGGGCATCTGCGAAACATTACCTACAAAAAATGACGATATATCCATGTGGCTAAATTTATATAAAGTTAGGCCAATGCGACCTTTCATGTCATCACTTAGTGTTGCCTCATGAAAGTGTGGGTCGTAAAAAAATATAAATGAAAATAAAATTAATGCAGGCGTATATAAAATAGGTGTAAAACGAGGAAGTTTTGGGAATAAAAAATAACCAATGAATAGAAACAAGTTAAATATTGAACCGGTTCTTGTGTTGTTTGTAAAAAGAATAAACAAGATTGCAGTTATAAAAAATATGCGATCATTTTTATTTATTCTATCCCAAAGTGCAATCGTGAAAATTCCCAGGACCATGGAGAAGTTGGCTAAAGAAACTTGCTCAAGAAAAAGTGAGGATAAACGATGAGTTTCAAATATTCCAAATGAAAACCGACCGGTAAATCCTAATGAATTTCGAAATAATCCAGATGAGTCGGTGGATAATTCCTGTACTCCTCGGGTGCTTGCGTAATAGGCAGCTGGTTTAAATATAAATACATATAGATCAGTAAACCAACCTTCCATGATCATGAAGAAAAAAAGTGCAGCCGTTAAAAGCCGCATCATTTTTATCAATCCTTTTTCCTCTGCCAAGCCGCCTAATATGATAAATATGGAAATAAGCATCATATCTCGGACTGATTTTATGTATATACTTTGATAAAACAGACTGACCCAAAGAAATATTAATAATATTGCATAGATAAAAGAAAGGCTGAGCCAATGTTGTTTTAGGCTTTTATATCTTGTCCATATGTAATAACAGGTAAATGACAAAATTATTGCCTCAGAAATTGCTACATGACTTTCGTTCAAGTAGGTGATATTCCCATTTATGAATGCCAGTAAAGAATTGAAAATGGTTGCCAGCACAACGATGCATAATGCGCCGTTCGAAGCACTATGTTGCTCTTTTATTGTTGGAGAGTGCACCATGGCGCAATTCATCTTTTTGGTGCTTGTGGCAAAAATGATTCAATGACCTTCATTTGTGGAAATAGAGTTGAATCTGGAGGGTAAATGTTAAATATATAACCGCCAAGCCATTTTGCGGAAACCCAATAGGTCCATCCCTGCCATACGTCTTTATTTTGCTCCATGAATGTCAGCGTGTTTTCCAGCGCTTTTAGGCATGTAGGCTCTTGGGATGCCCCAAACTCGCCTAAAAATGCTTTGTTTCCAGTGCTTCTTAACCATGCAGTCACGCCTTCCAGGCGTTTAACGCCAATGTCTTCGCTTACGCAAGCAGGCGACGTGCCAGACGAGTTGCTATCAAAATACTGGTGCATTTCAAAAACAAAATTGTTTGCCGGGTCCTGCAGGCCCTGAAGTGCCTCTGCGTTGGAGAGGGCGCCGTCTTTGCCGAGCCAGCTATAGGCGCCAGAGTACCGTGTGCCGGGCACGAGAATGAGCTGCGTAGCGCCTGTTTTGCGGATCGCATACAAAGCTGCCTGGGCTATCGGCGCCCATTCCGCTGCCTTTTGAAGATGTGGCTCGTTCATTAAGCCAAATGCAACAAATTGCATGTCCTTGTACCGAACAGCTAGGCGTGACCAAAAATCTTCAAATGCCGAGATCGGCACGTTTGTAGACCCAATGATCTCTTGTCGGTAGGTTCCGTAATTGTGCGGGTCCAGCACGATGGTGACCCGGTTCGCAGTTGCGGCGGCTACCACTGCATCCAGGCGGGCCAGTTCTGCCTCGTTAAAGGGCATGTTCAAAACCGGCTGCATGCGCTCCCATAAAAATGGAACACGGAGAGTGTTGAAGCCTGCACTTGCAAATAAAGATACTTCGGCAGCGGTTGGCCATAGGTAATTGGTGCCATGCAGGCCGGGCTGTATCTTTGCGGCAATGGCGGCGGCACCCAGGTTAATACCCCGAAACATGAGGTCGTTCCGGCTGCTAGCCTGTGCCGGAATGATGTTGGCAAGAAAACCAAAGGCTACAAGAAAATAGAGTTTTTTCATGATTAATCTGGTTTCGAGCGGTATGTAATGCATAGAAATAGAAAGCTGAAAATGTCGAGCGTGTAGCGTCGCAATAACCTTTTGGGCTCCTGGCTCAGTCGAAAAAGCCATTCACAGCGAATTTTCTGAACCCAACCTGGAGCACGCTTTACACCGCCGGAAAGGAAATCAAAAAGTGCACCTACACCGACAAAAAGCTTTGCATCGACAGTATGCATATGGGTTTGGATCCATTTTTCTTGCAATGGGTTGCCCATGGCTACCAACACGATGTCAGCACCTGCTGCGTTGATGGTGTCGCATACTGCAGAAGGGGCCATTTGGGAATACCCATTCAAGCTACCTACCACTTTTTGACCAAACTCTTTCTCAATGATTACTGCGGCTTTTTCTGCAACCCCGGGTTTCCCCCCTAGCAGAAAAATTTTACGTGAAACATCAAGGTTTTTAAGCAGGTGTGGTAAAAAGTCCGTGCCATTTAGATTCTCTTTGTAACGGTGGCCATGGATAATTTTTGCGGCAATATCCATGCCAATGCCATCGTTGACCAGAATAACTTCGCGGGTACGCAGCCATGGCCGCATCGATTGGCATTGCAACACAAAATTGGTATTCGAGAACAGCAAAACTGTTTTCTGGCATGCCCGCAATCTGTCCTGCAATATTGCAGAGAGCGCGCTGGAACTGGTAGAGACTATTGGATAGCCAGCCAGTGGAAGTTTTTCGATCTTATGGGACGTTTGCATGTTTATGTGTCGAATGGAATTTTATGGCTTTAGGTATAAATTAAACCCATGTCTGTTTAATCTAACGCTGCTGCTTTTACGTTGCCTGTGCGCAGCGATGTATTAAAAATTTCCAAAAGACCATCAATATACCGATCTTTTGTTAATGGATTTTCCCAGTAATTTTTGTAGGCATACGCTGACATTTCTTGTTCTACTGATTTGTCCAGTAAAACCTCGCAACTCCTCCTTATTTCATCAGGGTGAGACATGTCAACAATAAAACCGTTTTTTCCATTTACGACCATATCGACTGATCCAGCGCGGTCGCTGACGATGGTGGGTATACCTTGAGAAAGAGCTTCCGGTACAACCAGACCAAAGGCTTCTAGGTAAATGCTGGGCAGAATCAGCGCAATAGCTTTGCGCATTTCAATTTTTACGTCCGCTGGTGCCATCCAGCCTTTGAACACAACCTTGGGATACTTTTCTGCCAAGGCCTCTTTGTTTGGACCATCTCCAATAACGGTCAGTGGATAACGCTCTCCAATGGCCTCGAGCAGTTCGTTGATTCCTTTTTCTTCCCAGATGCGGCCTACAAACACAAAAGAATCACCCGCTGTTGTCTTGGGGCCATTGTCTTGTGTGTTGACTGGGTTTAGGAGAGTGATAACTGGCGTAGTGTTTGGTGTTCTTTCTATCAACCGGGTACTCAAGATATCACTGGGGCTAATCAGTGCCGACGCACCCTGCTTGATATGCGAAACATAATCAAGCGTAGCAATTTTTATAAGCTTAAAGGCTTTATGGATATAAGTTCTCTTGTCGCAATTGCAGGATAAACAGGATGTAGAAAAAGGCTTATAAGAACAATAAGATTGTGTTTTAAAGTTGTAAAAATAACCTGTTGGGCAAGCCCAGCTTGCATCATGGGCAGTAATGACGTAAGGTATTTTTTGTTTTGTCAATACACTCGCTATCGATGGAGATAAACCCATTGACAACGAATGGATATGAATAATCGTGTTGTCTGTCGAGAAATCTTTCAAATACCCATGAAGTCGTTCTGAGGCAAGTGGATTCCATATTTCGGTCAATCGACCAAGGCGTTTGAATTTTGGATATAAGCAAATAACGCTCTCTGCATTTTCCGCCAGCAATGAGGATACAGGACCATAGGCCGAAAATACATAAACTTGGTGGCCTCTGGCTTTGAGCGCTGCGGACTGAGATATTACAACTGAACTGACGCCACCGGTATCATCTGCATTGTCACAAATAATGATGCACTTCATTTTTTACCAAGCCTTTCCAGATGGGCTTCTTTTTTTACCACGGTAATTCTAATCAACGATAGAACGATGATGTAGGTTAGTCCTATTGCGGTGGGTATTCCGTATATCCCCCAAAATTGTATGAGTGTAATACTACCCGCTGTTATTAATAAGAATCCAAACATGTTGAGCCAAAATAATTCTTTATCATAATGGCGTGCATACAGTTCGATGAATCCAGTTAGGCACCATGCTTTCAAAGCGGTAGCGGTAAACGTAAACCACATCAAAGGCATGTACATCAATACAATGGGGCGATTAATCAAAGGAGCAATAAAATTAAAAACACCACCAATGATTATTGACAAAAGTATGAAAACGAAAATTGTTTCTACTTGAAGTTTTCTCAATTGAGAATTTGCTTGCATGAAATTTTTTACATTGAAAGCTGATATTATCTTTGGCCTATGCGTATTAACAATGCTTGAGCCTATGAGGGTGTAGATGGCATTTGATAGTTGGAAGAATAAAGTATAAACACCAGCCTGCTCAATGCTGATAAAAAAAGCAATCATGTATCTGTCGATAAACTGACTTAATGTTCCAATAAGATCGGAGCAGTATAAATACCCAGAACTTCTAAGCCGTTGCCAGTACCACGCCTGCGAAATTTTTTCGGAATTACGCCATGGCCACTTCCAAAATAATGTGGAAACACCTGCCAGTGATACAAATGTACCCATTGCCCAGAAAGCAAGAATACTATCCAGGCTGCGAAAAGACGGAATCGTCCAACTGATGGCAACAAATGGTATAACGCACGCAATAGCTTGGCCAAGGCCAAATAGATTCGCGGCTTGGGGTTTTCGGATGTTGTTAAGTAATAATGTGATATCCGTGGCAAGGTGTTCGCCTAATACAATGGCCCATATAAAGTAAGCACTATTTTTCAGTGAATTCAGTTCTGTAAATTGCAAGAGCACCGGAACCGACAGCAATGCCAGGCCATAGCATCCAAAAATCCAGGCTAAATAATGCTTCAGATCCCCGGTCATTTGATTGGGCGGCGCATCTACAAGGCTTCTGGCAATAGTGTTAAATAGACCTGCCCGAAAAAATACGGGGGCGGTCAAACTCAGTGCAACCACCAGTCCATATGTGCCTAATTCGCTCAATCCAACAAAACGTGCGATGTATAAGCTAAGGCTGAATTTTAAAGCGATGGTGCTGCCACGAATAAACATGAGTGTGCCGTAGCGCCACATCAGCGGCAATTTATTCAGTACGGCAGATATTTTATTTTTTAACAAAAGTTTTTGGTGTTAAATATTATTTAATTGATTTCACCAGTGGATGCATGGTGTCGCGAATAAAAGCCACTGCCAATGTAACGCTCTAATATGACATTTATGTGGTCAAAAAATGGGTGTCAACGTACTGGGTTGGATTGAGGAGACGGTCCACTACATCCGACCAACTTAAAATTTGGCGCGAGCGTATATGCGGAGCAGCAATGGCAGCGCGGATGGCTGTTGTGATGGACTCGGCATTACCTGGTGTATAACCAAATCGTGCCTGGTAATCTCCAGTTACGCTGTGTGGACAAACGGATGGCAATGCAAAGTAGTCGTACTGCAGCATTTTCAATGAACTATCGGCGAGGTATGCGGGTACATCGTTTGAGATGTAAGGCGCGATGCCTATGCTTGCGTGTTTGACGTATTTGATGGTGTCTGTATAGGGCATATGGCCCGAAACTTTGACGTTGTCTGCATAGCCGGGAGCGCGTGGGTGGCCCGAGCCAATGACGTGGAAAGTGATTTCAGGGAATGCATGGCTGGCCACCTCAAAGAATGAAGGGTCAAATAGCATGGAGCCCACAGATACCGCATGCAAACCATCTCCATACGGAGATGGATCACCCAGTGCATCCAGGCCATCATCAAGACCATGGGGCACAAAGTACACATTGTTGGTATTGGGGACGTTGCTGGCCATGGATCTGGACACCAGGCCAATCACATCCATTTGCGGGGCTACACGGGTGAATGTTTCGTGTACGTAGGCCGAAACATTGATGGTGGCCAAGTCATCGTTTGCCCGGTATACATGGCGCGCTGTGGGATTCAGCTTTTTAGCCAAGTCGAAGTAAATGGGCGTAATGCCGCTCTCATAGACAATGACATCGGCTTCCTTTATCCATTTGACAAGAATCGCATCCGGAAAATGGGCGTAAATTCTAAATAGGATATTTTCCAGAGGTTGTAGAATTTTTTTTCGAGTGTTGAATGGGTGGATGGGTGCTTTCCACAAATAGCACTCAACCCCATTGTGCATTTGCACTTTATTGGCATGTTCATCTACAACCGTGCGTATATCGCCTTTGCGCTTGGAGAGCGCGCTATATCGCATCGAGAAAAATCGAACTGATCCACGTTTGGCCAGTTCATCTGCAATGAAATGGATGCTCGCCCTGCGCGGAGTTCGATAGTCATGGTGAGCAGAAAGAACTAGATATTTTTTTAAATCATTAGCCATTTTAAATAAATCTTAAATCGAATGAATTTATATTGATGTAATTCGAGCGTGCTAGTGTGCTGGCAGTAGGTTTCGCTCTAAAAATCTACGCGTTATGCGTTGTAGTGGCATTTCTACGAAGCGAGATGCAAGCATTGGTAGTAAAACTCCAAAAATTCCGAGAACCATCCAGAGTGGATCATAGGTTTTTTGTGTAATTCCCATTATTCTTGAGCCGAAATGATAAACCAATCCATGTATTAAATATATTGAAAAGCTGGCCTGTCCTATTTTTCTCAAGAAGTAGGAAGAAAAAATTATGTTTGTCCAATGGGAGTTGATTGATAAAAAATATATTGCAATTGCAAAAGAAAAGCCAAGTGGAACTGACCCAAAAAGAGCTGATTTTGTTGGATAAAGCCAAAGTGGAGAGATTAAAATAATTATTGATGCAAGCTGTAATAAATAGAGTGCAATTCTTTCAGTCTTGCTTAGCCATTCTTGCTTTGGTATGAGTCCTGCAATTGATCCTGCAATGAAAAAATGCAGCATATGTGGCAAAGAAATTCCAGGCCATGATGTATTCACTAGGAATAAAGTTGAACATGCCAATATCAGTATTGGTAACACGTAGATATGAGCTTTTCTAAAATAAATTGATGACCAAACAAAAATAAAAAAGATATAATATTGAATTTCAGGCGGTATTGACCAGAATATGAAGCCGCCGCCTCCGAATAAATAATGTCTTGTTATTTGGGTTGCGCCTGTTATGCGCATATAGAAATCGCTATTTGGCTCATAGTAGGAAATAAAAATACATGCACTAACAACTATCCAATAAATGGGGGCAATTCTCGAAAATCGTGCAATTCCATATCGTAGAATATTTTCATAATTAAGTGCTTTTTTTGCATATAAGTGACTCATTAAAAATCCACTTAGCGCAAAAAATATGCCTACGCCAATTTCGCCAGTTGTTATTATTTTTCCGGGTATTGGTATATGGGAAATTACGACTAGTAGGCATGCGGCAGCTCGAATCCCGTCAAGATTTGGCAGGATTTCTTTTTTTTCGAAAATTTCATATTCTTTTTTTTGTAAAATTTCCGTTGATTTATTCTTCATTTTATTTTCCTTGTATTTAATGAATAAATAATCGGTAATTATGCTATTTTGAAAATATTTAGAAGTGACTTTTAAAATCTTCGGTCGATTCTGTTTTTATCTATTAGGTTTACATGAGCTTTTTTTGCATGTGTTGGGTAATATTTTAATATTATGTATTTGGCCATTAAATTTCATGCTTTAAGAAATAATGCAACATAGCTATTTTTAATATTTTGCTTGTTAAGCATTTCTATGCCGTAGTACTCTTATTTATCAAGTTCTGATTACGTGATCGTATTGTTGTGTATAGCGTGCAGCCACCCCTTTCCAGGAATAGACTCCAGCAGCGTCACGGGCTGCTGCCCTCTCGTTCACACCATGCGCCGGCAGTTGCATTTTTCGGGTGTGTAGTTCGGCAATTTGCTGGGCCTGTGCGGATGGGCCTGTGGCATCGAGGACCAGGCCAATGCCCGTGCTGTCTACCAATCTTTTAAATGGAGGGATAGCACTCAATACGGGTATGAGCCCGGCGCTCATTGCTTCTATGGGAGCGATGCCAAAGCCTTCGTGCCGCGACAAGCAGATGAAATAGCTGGCTTGTGCGACCAATGCTCGCAGGTCGGCATTTGTTGGGCCGGGGAAGATGGAAATGCGTTGCTGGATGCCTAGGCGGTGCGCATGTGCATTGATGGCTTGCGCATCAATGTCGTATTCACGGCCCGCAATGATCATCTTCCACGGTGTGTTTGGTTGCTGGGTGGACAAAGCTGCCAATACGTCCAGGGCTTCCAATATTCCTTTGTTAACGGACCATCGGCCGAAGTAAATGAGTGTAGGGTTCAGCGTTTGCGATGCGGCATCGTCAAATTTCTGAATATCTACGCCGTTTTCGATGGTGAGCAAGCGAGGAGCACTAGTGATGTTGCTGAATATGTCTCCATCGTTCTCACTGGTGGCAATGATGCGCTGGTAGGCCAAGGCCGATAGCCGGGTGATGCTATGGAAGTAGCACTTTTTGAGTCGCTGCGCGAACGCGGTGTGGAAAAAACCGCCATGGGTAGATGCCAACAATGGTTTGCCGTGCAGTGGGCGCGTGAGTGCAAGGTAGTCGAAGAAGAAGTCGATGCCGTGTACGTGCACCAGATCTGCATCACGTATGGCGGCCAGCACCTGTGGGCACCAGGGGTAGCGCTCAGATCCGCTGTAGGAGAGGCGGTGGACGGAAATTCCATCCAGAGTTTCTTGGTGTGGCAATGCCTGGTTGGGCTCGCGGAACACTCTGTCTAGCGTAACTACATAGGGCTTGTAATCGGTTTCGGTGTGCTGGTATTGCACGAGATTGCGCACTACTTCTTCCATGCCACCAATAGACGGAAGGTACTGGCGTACGACGTGGGCAACCTTCATGCGCGGGATCCTTGTGGCAGGAGTGTGGTGGTGGTCGGCAAGCAATTTCGGGTGGCCGGAATTGGTGGGGGCGAGGTGTAGTTAAGGTGTTGGTGCATGTATCTGTTACAGAATGGGTAAGCGGGCTTCAAGAGTCGGGAAGCCCGGAAATACGATGGCGAATTGCAGGTGTAAGCGCAGCGAGTAGCTGGGATACAAACAAGGTTTGCTGTTCAAAGCCGGCGTGTGCGTGCGGGTCAATGCTGGAGACCCGGAACAGCAGGCCATCGGCTATCTGCCCACGCAGCCCATATCGCATTTCGACAAGTTTTCTTTGCACGCTGCCGAGTACAACGTGATCGCCAACCATGGCCCAGTAGGTGACTGGTTCAATACGATCTTTGTTGTATTGGGTTTCGAGACGTCGAACCGGAATGGATCCTGTAGATGTCGGCAGCTCGCCGGTACGGTTGGATTGCACTTCAAAACCTTGAGCGGGATAGCATACTTCCGGGTGGTGTAGCTGAAGGTTGCCGCGTTGAGTACTACCGTATGCCACTGACAGCATGATGCGATAACCATGGTTGTTGATGTAGTTGCGCGCCAGAACTTGGCTGTAAGCCGCGTCTATCGTGGTTTTGAGCTGGGGGTCAACTATTTTGGAGAAGCCGTCGCTTTGCTCTTTCCATTCGCCAAAGGTTGTGGGCAGCATGGCTGCCAGATCAATGGCTGTGCGCTCGTTGGCCAAACTTGCTGAGGGCCGGAGCATGGCTGTAATGGCGGCACATACCAGCATAAGCACCATGGGCAATAGATTCTTGACAATGGGTTTCATCGTTGTCCCATTTCTGTAGTCAATTCATTGGGGCGTTGGTAATACGTCTCAAGTTTATGCAGTGCTGTGTCAAAACCAATAATGAGTAGTAGCGCACTAGAAAATAATACGATGCCCGCAAAACCATGGAGAAACCCTTGTCCTGCGGCATCGCCAAAATGGTAGGTGATGAGTGTTAATGCAATGACTCGAATGACGTTGGCGGTGAAGGATATGGGCACGATCAAAATGGCTATGCCCGTGTTTCTGAATAATGAGTCGCGCCGCACAATGTGCAGGTACAACAGGCCCAGAGCTTCCAGGGTAAGCAAGGTGTGCAGGCCCGCGCATGCATCGGCAACCAATAGCATGTATTGACCAATTTGCAATATCACGCCTTGGCGGCCAATCGGATAACCGGCCCAATACAAGACATGCTCGGCAACATAAGAGACGGCCATTTTCATAGGCATCGTGACGGTATCAACTACCACCGCAGGAAGCGGCACCATGAACAGCATGAAAAACAAGGCAAACCATTGGGTCTTGAGCGCTGCGATGCCACCTTTTAGCAAGATACATCCCACGAGCAGCCAAATCAGAGATCCAATTTCAAACATCAAAATGTCTTGGGATCTGCCTATTGCATATAGCAGCAACCCAAAGATGAAGATCGGCCAGCCTAATTTACTACCTGTTTGATGGGTGCTTGCCAGTAACATCTTGGGCCAGTTGCTGTATATGAGCCAAATGGATACACCCAACACCAGGGGGCCGTGCATCTGCGCGTCGGTGCTCCAGATGCCTTGGAACAAATCGATCAGACTGGGGATGTACAAAACAGCAAGGCCCACAATGAAAGGAAGCCAAGTTATTAGCTCCATACGCAAGGGGCGGGTTTGCTGTCTGGGTTCAGTGACCATGGTTATCTGGCCACTTTTTTGTAGCGCAGAGCAAGGATCAGTCTCGGATGCTTTCGCCGCGACGGGCGCACCTCTTCTGTTGACTGTGCATGTACCTGCTTATGCATCATTCAGCACTGCGCCGACCAACGCTACACCGCTATCTTGGAGGCGACGGGAAAGCAGGGCGGCTTGGGGCATCACACTTTGGTCTTTTCGGGCCACAATCAAGGCTGCTTCTGCGGTAGATGCTATGATTTCTGCATCAGCGTAGTCGTTTCCAGCGGGGGTATCAATGATGATGACGTCAAAGTGTTTACGCGCCTCCAACAGCAAATCACTGAATACTGCCCGACCTAGCAGTTCTTGCGGATTGGGGGGGACGGCCCCGGCAGGTAAAACGGTTAAGCACGGTAATCCGATCACTGGCAGGGCTGCTTCAAGGTGGGCTCGGCTCGCCAATATGCCGGATAAGCCTGCACTTTTTGCCAGTTTGAACAGAGATTGCTGGCCTTTGCCCGAGGTGGAGCGCAAGTCTCCATCGATGAGCAAGGTCCGCTGTCCTTGCTGCGCGAACACGATGGCCAAATTGGCTGCTACGAAGCTACGGCCTTCCGCCTTTGCGGGGCTGACTACCGCTAACACTTGGTGCGACGCATTGGTGTTGAACCAGCGGAGCATGAGCTGGCTTCGTACGGCGCGCAAGTTCTCGCCGACTCGGCTAAATGGCTTGTAGGCAGCTACCAGCTCAGGGCTGAGACTAGTATCTTTGTCGGATAGGTAGGCATAGTCGAATTGCTGGGATAGCGCGAAGTCTATGTCTTCTTTTGTCAGCACGTTGAGCGCCAGAGCTGCATCGCCAAACTGGAGCTTGTTTTTAAGCTGATGCTGCATGATGCGAGAGGCATTTTCTGCGCTCAATCTGCCAGTCGCAACCAATATGTCTCCTATGGAGCGGGAGGGGGAGGCGTTCATGCTTTAACTCCAGCATTGGTGCGTTTAAACATGCCTGTTGCAGAGCTTATTGAGCCTAGCACGGGCAACTCCAAGGCTTCAAGGAGGTCTTCTGTAGAGCGAATCCGGCGGTTTGCTAACTCCAATCCAAGAGCAAGAGCTATGCCTAATAAAGCGCCCAAAAAGACGGATATAAGTGCATTGAGTAGCACCCTTGGCTTAGATGGTGCGCTGGGGACCGCCGCGGTATTGAGTACGGCGATATTGGTTTGGTTGGTTTGGCTCTCAATATTGGTTTGCGAGGCGCGTTGGCTCACCAGTTCAAATGCACGTTGGGCTGATTCAATGTCGCGGCGTAGAACATTCAGCTCGTCGCGCTGTTTATTCAATACCAGTACACGTGCTTTCTGGGTCGCCAGGGCCGCTTGCAGCTGCTGTTCCCGTTGTTTGCCAACTTGGTATGTGGTTTCAATTGATGAAGTTATTTTTCGAGTCTCGGTATCAAGCTGGGTCTTTAATGTGCTCAATTCCGCTTCAGCTCGTTGGGTTTGCGGATGATTTCTTCCTAAATTGACACTGCTTTCTGTTAGTTTGGCTTCAAGCCGTGCGATATCAGCTTTCAGGCTGTTAATGAGTGGGCTTTGCATAACCTCTGCGACAGTGTCAGCTTTTGCATTTTGGCGCTTACTTTGGCTGTCTGTGGTTTGACCTTGTACTCCGGTAAGCTGGCTGGATGTTTCATTGAGTTTGGTCGTTTCAAAGTCAAGGCGATCATCGGTAGAGGTTATGCCGTTTTGCTGTTGGTAATCTGAAAGTGCCTGTTGCGATTTCTCCAAGCGATCACGCGCAGCTTTAGTTTGCTCTTCAAAAAAAGCTGCATATTGCCGGGCTGGTGCAACTTTCAGGTCTAGGTTGACGTTGATATAAGCCTGGGCAAATGCATTGGCGACTGCTGCCGTGAAGTCTGGATCAACTCCTGTGTAATTGATGTTGATGACGCTGCTATCACGAGCCGGAGTTACGTCCAGTTTTTTTTGTAATAGATTTGCTAGCCAGTCGTTTAGATTGCCTGCACCATTCGTTGCTTCTTGCCATTGTTTGCGTATTGCAGGGCTTTCTTCCATATGCAAAAGCTTGATCGCTGCTTTTGCCACACGGTCACTATTAATAATGTCAATCTGAGTTGACATATAGCCTGTTGCACCACCAGACATTACGAGACCGCTTATTTGGTCAGGTGACTTGACGTCGACCACGACAGCAGCACTGGCTGTGTATTGCTTGGGTAATAGAACACTTACGGTGACAACAATCGCAACCGTAGCAATGAAGGTCAGTAATATCGTTTTGTAGCGGGCCCGAAGGATTCGCAGTAGTTGTTGTAGTGTCATAGCTGGGGTGGTCGGGTCAGAAGAGGCTTTCTTTGACGTAAAGAACGTCATTCGGCTGTAGCGGATCGGTCAACGATGGTTCTATTTGTTGGATGCTGCCGTCTGCCGTTTTGCGGTGTAAGCGCAGACGTTTTTCGGTACCGCGGGCAGAGGGGCCGCCTCCCAGCACGAGCGCCTGCATTACGGTCATGTCTCGTTCAATCCGGTAAGCCCCTGGGCGTTGTGCTTCCCCGTAAATATAGAACACGGGTGCGCGGTGCACATAGATGCTGTCGCCGCCTTGTAGAACGATATCGTTCTGCACCTTATCCGTTAGAAATATTGAGGGAATATCGATCTGTTGACGAAATGGTTTGCCATTGCGTTGCCCCATGACAATGGCCACGTCGTCGCCCACCGGCGTAGCACCCCCCGCCATTGCGAGCATGTCACTGAGGCGGGTATTTGCTGTTTCAAGAGGAAAACGTCCGGGCCGATTTACTTGTCCAAGAACAGCGACTTGGTTACCGCGGATCTGAACCAGCACGATGTTTACTTGTGGGCTCTTGATAAATCCGCCTTTTTGCAAGGCATCGGCAATTTTTTTCTCAGCCACGGGAATGGACAAGCCTCCCAATCCCACGCTTCCAATCAGCGGATACGTAATGGCTCCATTTTCAGAGACACGTGTTTCGACGGTAAGGTCTGGGTTTTGAAAAACCTGTATCCGAATAGAGTCGCCTGCACCCAGTGGATAGTCGGGTTGTGTTTGAGCTAGGGCGTTGAATCCAAAAAATAAGAGGACGGCCGCTAGTAGAGGGTGAAGTGCTTGGAGCAGGCGCTGTGTCATAGGTTGTTTCCGTGTTGGCGTGCTGATAGGGGAACTGGAGTACATAAACATCATTTGAGCCCGGCGACACCTTTCTCGATGACGGTTTGTGTATCTGTCGTTCTGGGTAGGGTGGTGGGGGGGGATTCGGTTTTAGAAAATTCACCCACATAACTAATTTGGGTATTGGCGCGGAGTTCTTTGAGCTTGGCGCTTATTGTTTCACTTGTGCGTTGGCTACTTAAAAACCTTTCGATGCTCGGTATTGCCGTAGCTTCGCTAATTGGCGCTTGTTGTGACGATGTAATGTGCAAAAAAGTGATGGCTTGGGCACCCTCAAGAATCGTGCTTTGCCCATCTTTGAGCAGATGTATCTTGGTCAAGATTTCAAGCGGAATCTGTTCAGCGCTGCGTGCACCACCGCCAGATTCAAAGGGAATCTTATTTCCTTTGAGCCAAGTTGAAACTTCTTCCATGGATCTGCCGTCGGCCGTGAAACTGCGCAGTTGGTCTAGCATGCCAAAACTTTTGGAAATGATAATTTCTTGTATATTAAAGATGCGTCGTTCTGCAAAAAGTTGAGGGTGTTCTTGATAGTATTTTTTAATTTCCTGGCTTGTGGGTTTTGGTAGCCCACTAGTTATTTGCCGAAAATATGCGCGTGCAAGTACATCCCGTTTTGCCGCTTCTATGTCAGCCACTACTTGGGGTTGTCGATTCAACTTGCTCTCGATAGATTGGTCCACCGCTAATTGCTGGTCTATCAGGCGCTCAAGTATTTCGCTCTTTGTTGTTTGCATGGCATTGTTTTGCACGCCCGTTTGATTTAGCAGGTGATTTATTTGATGAACTGAAATTTCTTCAGCACCAACTTTTGCAGCTACTTGGGAGGTCGATTTTTTACCATCATTATTGCTACAGCCGACACCAAGTAAGAAAAATATAGAAATAAAAATTAATCTAAAATAATGGGGGCGTAAAATTTTCATAAGCTGATTAGTAGCTATATTTGGCAGCGAATGAAGCCATATTGCTGTTGTAGTCCAGACCAATTTGGTTGGATGTGCGTTTAGCATTTTGCACAGAAGTCCGCAAACTAAGGTTGCGATAAGGTTGCCAGTCCAACACTAGGCTTGCGTCCCGAATAACGTCGCTTCGCTGATTGCCCGGTAAGCCGCCCGGGGCGTCTAGGTAGTCGCGCAGGGCAACGTCATAGCGTAGGCTTACAGCAGTTTTAGAGCTGATTTGCCAAGTTGGACCTAGGGACAAACGATTCGTTCGCGTGAAGTTTGTCGTGGTGTCTTGGTAGCTGGCTAGATCACTGGTCAGGCTTGCAGTCAATGACGATTTGCCTGATATGTCCCAGTTTAAGCTGGCACTAGAGGTAAACCCACTGTAGTCGCGCTGCGTGAAGTGCGGGTGTGTGCGACTGATGTACGCGGCGCTGAGGTCTATCGTGCTTTTTCCGCTGACTAACCAGTGCAGGGCGAGACCGTTGTCTTGTTGCCTGAATCCATCATCCAGCAAGGTAAGCGGCTGGACGGTGCGGTTCGTGTAGGTGCCTTTTGTATTTTTATATGTATAGGTCAGTGTGCTTCCGGATGCCCAGACGTAGCGAAGGCCAAGGTCTCCGACATTCGTCGATGTGTCTCCCTCGGCTGCAAGCGGAAGCACGCTGGTTTGCGCTACTGAGCTTAGGCCACTCAGTACATGCCATGCCGCACCTAGCTCATAGATTGCATCAAACTTACGGATGATTTCAGTCCGCTCGTTTCGTACATTGAACGTCGGGTTATCAGCGAAGTTGTTGAGTGACTCTTTGCGTGAACTGCTCAGACTGCCATGCAGCTTAGGTGTATAGCTCCATAACCAGGCCGCACTTGCGTTGCGAGCAACAAAGCTTAGGTAGCGAGCATTCTCATACCGTGAATCTACAAGATTCACGTCGAGCTTGAACCGTTGCAAGCTATAGGGCTTGTTGACGTTGAGTCCTAGTGACGAGCGACTAATGCGTTCCGCTGCACTGGCTCGGCCACCTTGGGCTATGGCACTGTTTGACAGCCGATAAATATTGCTGTCGGTTTGTATTGAGTACCCCGCACCAAGTTGAAAGGTATCCTCCGCTTGCGCCCATGCGAGCGGCATGCATGCCAGGAGCAACAGGGCTGGGAGCAGATCGTGCGGGCGGTTTACATGCATGCGTTGAAGGCTGGCTGATTGATGACCACCTGATGGGTCGTTGAAAGATAAAGCAATGTAGATGCCAACAACCTGTAGGCTTGGTTAATCAACAGCACCGCCGATATGGCCTTTCTTTGCTATAGCAACTTAGCGCCGCAGCTGAGACTATTCGCTCAGCCTAGCACAACACCGGGTTTGACCTTATTGCGCGCCATTATGCATGCTCTCGAAGCGCTTTAAGCTTGCCAACGGCTTGTGCACGATTACTTACATTTAGCTTCTTGAAGACACGCTGCATATGGTTTTTGACTGTGAAAGCGCTGATTTCCAGAATGCTGCCGATTTCGGAGTTGGTCTTTCCTGCGGTAACCCAGCTTAAGATTTCAGCTTCGCGCTCGGTTAAGTCGTGGTTCTTTTTCAACACTGCTCCAGTCGACATCTGGCTTTCGGGTTGAGTTGCATGTGTCTGCCGGGGGAGGGGGGGGATCTGGCGCAAAGCGGTGTCTATATAAGGCAGTAGCACGGACATGGCGCTAAGCCCAATCTGGCTGTGTGGGGTGTGTCTGCTGAAAATTACATACAGGCAGTCATGGCTTCCTCTTGCGTCACGGATGCCATGCACCATGACAGATCGCATCTGTGTTGGTGAAAAGCCGGAACCTTCGACTGGAAAGCAATATTCGTCCGGGTGGTGCATGAAGGGTTTTCCTCCACATTCGATCCATCGTGCGAACCAGTGCTGTAGTAAGGGGGTGATGTCTCTAGATGGGATGCCAGGGGTATCGATAACGGTGATTGGCGAAATGATGTTGTGCTGCACCTGACCTTTGGTGAATTCACCCCAAGCTGCTATCAATATGTCGTGCGGTAGATAGCGCTGCATATTGCCTTGCAGCCAAGCTTGCATATCGGCTTGGTTGCGCACTTCCACGGAGTCGCTGATGACACGATGGTAGTGCTGGAGTTCATCAAAGGACAAGGATGGCAAAAACGCCATGAAATGGAACTCCGGCAATTGGATGTCGCAATGAAAGACAAAAGATGCAGCTAGCGTGAATCTCTTCCTGAATTTTATGAAGAGGCATGCTGCGCTGCAGCATGGTCTATGTGATAAATCTCACTTAATTCAGGCAAAAAAAAGGATTGCAGAGCAATCCTTTTTGAAAACTTGGTTGAAGACGGTTACGCGTCTTGTTTTGCCTTGTTGCGGCGACGTACGACAGCGCCGATCAATCCAAGTCCAGCCAACATCATGGCGTATGTTTCAGGTTCAGGCACTGGGGTTGTGATGTCTGGCGAAAGGCTGGAAGCAGACATAAGCAGGCTGAACGAGCTTGCGTTGTTCGCACCACCAGACAGAGTCAGCGTATATGTGTCTGCTGCAATATTGCCCGTGTAGTAAAGCGATTGGCTGAAGGAGTTGGTGGCCGAGTTGACAGCGGTGGAGTAGGTCAAGTACGTGCTTAAACCACCTAAGCTAGTTAACACCGCCGTGAACGGGTCAAGCAAGCTGGCCGAGGTGAGGGAATTTTTGACGGCAAGTACCGAGAAAATATTAGTTCCGCCTGTGGTGCTGAAGGTAAACGTGTCGCTGAAACTGCCGGCGGAGTAGATTACGGGCGTGTCGTAGCCTGTGGAGCCCAAGGCAGTCAAAACGCCAACATTTGTAGTGGCGGCCAGAGCCGATACGCTGGTTGCCATTACGGCTGCTGCAGCGATGGCCATCATCAAATTACGCATTTTTTACTTCCTTGGTGGCGAGTGGTGGGTGCTCGGTAACGCACTTATTAGATTGCATACAAACCTGCTTGTGCTTGATCGTAAAGGCAGTGTTAACCCTAGTCGATAGTCCATTCGGACTAATGGCGTAATCGGTGACTGGAATCGGAACTATTTCACGCTTGATGCACACGGTGTTTTGCCCTGCACATGGTGTTGCTGCACAAAGTAAAAGGCCCGCCGTGCAATACGGCGGGCCTAAACTGGCGGAACAGGCGGGATTCGAACCCGCGGAGGGCTATTAACCCTCACACGCTTTCCAGGCGTGCGACTTAAACCACTCATCCACCGTTCCTAAGCCCACAAGTATAGCAGTCAATAAGCCTCATTTCGGCGGGGAACTGCATGTTTCTCCAGATCTTCGAGTAAGACGAACTCCAGTGCCCGGATGTGCGTGCATTCCAGCACCACCGGTGGCGCAACGCCCGCTTCATGGGCTTCCTTCCAACGGTTGGCACACAGGCACCAGCGGTCGCCAGGTTTGAGTCCCGCAAAGCGCCACTGGGGGCGAGGCGTGGTCAAGTCGTTGCCGCGCGCCAGCGAGAAGGCCAGAAACTCGGCCGTCACCTTGGTGCAGATGACATGCGAGCCGCTATCGGTTTCGTCGGTGGTGCAACAGCCATCGCGGAAGTAGCCCGTCAGCGGGTCGTAGGAGCAGGGCACCAGCTCGGAGCCGAGTACGTTGTGATCCATGGCCGGGTCTTCCATAGAGCTCCTATTGCGGTTTGGTGGCGTTGACCATCTTCATGGCCGAGCCGATCAAGGCCGATACCTCGGTCATATTGCTGGGCACGATCAAGGTGGTTTTTGCGTCAGCGGCAACACGGCTGTAGGCTTCGACAGCTTTTTCTGCCACCTTGAGCTGCACGGCCAGCTCTCCGCCAGGCTGCCTAATTGCGGCGGCCACGCGTTCGATGGCATCGGCGGTGGCGGTGGCGACTGCGGTGATGGATGCGGCTTCGCCCTGCGCTTTGTTGATAACCGCCTGCTTTTCACCTTCGGAGCGAGCGATAAAGGCTTCGCGCTCGCCGGTGGCGATGTTGATTTGCTCCTGGCGGCGGCCTTCGGAGGCGGCGATCAGCGCGCGCTTTTCGCGCTCGGCGGTGATCTGGGCCTGCATGGCGTGCAGGATTTCCTTGGGCGGGGTCAGGTCCTTGATTTCGTAGCGCAGCACTTTGACGCCCCAGTTCAGTGCTGCTTCGTCGATGGCGGCCACGACCTGAGCGTTGATGATGTCGCGTTCTTCAAAGGTCTTGTCTAGCTCCAGCTTGCCGATCACGCTGCGCAACGAGGTCTGCGCCAACTGGGAGATGGCCATGATGTAGTTTGACGAGCCGTAGCTGGCACGCATGGCGTCCGTCACCTGGAAGTACAGAATGCCGTCTACCTGCAACTGGGTGTTGTCGCGGGTGATGCAGACCTGGCTGGGGATGTCCAGCGGGATTTCTTTCAGCACATGCTTATAGGCTACGCGGTCGACAAACGGCACCAGAAAATTCAGCCCTGGCGTCAGCGTGCCATGGTATTTGCCCAGTCGCTCTATGACCCAGGCGTGCTGTTGCGGCACGACCTTGAGGGTGCGACTTATAAAGATGATGGCGATAATGAGTAAGACGATGGCAATTTCCATAAATGCTCCGGTGAGATGGCTCAGTGTTTCACAGTTTGTCGAGTAATAGACGGTTGCCGATCACTTCGGCCACGCGGTGCGGGCCGCTGACCGGCGGATTGCCCGGGCGGTGCACCACCGTCCAGTTGGCGCCGCGGTAGTGGACCTGGGCGGTGCCATCGGCATTCCAGTTGTCCACCATCACGGTCTCGCCGATGTCCAGGTTGACATCCGGGTTGGCGCCTGCAGGCAGGTTTTTGGGGTGTCTGCGGCGGATGCGGTACCAGGCAATCACAGCACCGCCGCCCACGACGCTGGCAAGCACGGTTTGCACGACGGTTGTAGCGCCGAAATGGGCGGCGAGGGCGGCCGCGGCGAAGCCCAGGGCCAGCATCAACAGGTAGAACGTGCCGGTGACCAGCTCGACCACGACCGCCCCTCCAGCCAGTAGCCACCATAAAGTTGATTCCGCCATTGCGCCTCCTGTTGTATTGCTATCGCCACATTTTCAGACAAAAGCGACGGGGTGCCGAAGAAGCTTCACCGTAAGTCCTTACACTTCGCGCCTGTTTTGAACATTGTTCTATCCCGTTATGGCTGGAGGCCGGCATGAAGTTTCGTTTCCCTATCGTCATCATTGATGAAGATTTTCGCTCTGAGAACACCTCGGGCCTGGGCATTCGTGCCTTGGCCCAGGCGATTGAGACGGAGGGGTTTGAGGTGTTGGGCGTTACCAGCTATGGCGACTTGAGCCAGTTCGCCCAGCAGCAAAGCCGCGCCAGCGCCTTTATCTTGTCGATCGACGACGAAGAGTTCTCGCCCGGCCCGGACCTGGACCCGGCCGTACTGAACCTGCGCCATTTCATTGCCGAAGTGCGGCGCAAGAACCTGGATGTGCCTCTGTATATATATGGCGAGACCAAAACCTCGCGCCATATGCCCAATGACATCCTGCGTGAACTGCATGGCTTCATCCATATGTTCGAGGACACGCCCGAGTTCGTGGCGCGCCACATCATCCGCGAGGCCAAAAGCTACCTGGAAGGCGTGCAACCGCCGTTCTTCAAGGCCCTGCTCGACTATGCCGAAGACGGCTCGTATTCGTGGCACTGCCCCGGCCATTCAGGGGGCGTGGCCTTCCTGAAGAGCCCGGTGGGCCAGATGTTCCACCAGTTCTTCGGTGAAAACATGCTGCGCGCCGACGTCTGCAACGCGGTGGAAGAGCTGGGCCAGTTGCTGGACCACAACGGCGCGATTGGCGACAGCGAGCGCAACGCCGCGCGCATCTTCAATGCCGACCACTGCTTCTTTGTGACCAATGGCACCAGCACCAGCAACAAGATGGTCTGGCACCACACGGTGGCGCCGGGCGACGTGGTGGTCGTGGACCGCAACTGCCACAAGTCGAACCTGCACGCCATCATCATGACCGGCGCGATTCCAGTGTTCTTGAAGCCCACGCGCAACCATTTCGGCATCATCGGGCCTATCCCCAAGAGCGAGTTCGAGCCGGCTGCCATCAAGGCCAAGATCCGCGCCAATCCGCTGCTGCAGCATGTGGACGCCGACACAGTCAAGCCGCGCATCCTGACGCTCACGCAGTCCACCTACGACGGCGTGCTGTACAACACCGAACCCATCAAGAGCATGCTCGATGGCTATGTGGAAAACCTGCACTTCGACGAAGCCTGGTTGCCGCACGCGGCCTTCCACCCCTTCTACGGCAGCTACCACTCGATGGGCAAGAAGCGCATCCGCCCCAAGCACGCCGTGGTGTACGCGACCCAGTCCATCCACAAGCTGCTGGCCGGTATCAGCCAGGCCAGCCATGTGCTGATCCAGGATTCGCAGAACGTCAAGCTGGACCGCCATCTGTTCAACGAAGCCTATCTGATGCACACCAGCACCAGCCCGCAGTACAGCATCATCGCCAGCTGCGACGTGGCCGCGGCCATGATGGAGCCGCCCGGCGGCACGGCCCTGGTCGAAGAAAGCATTGCCGAGGCACTCGACTTCCGCCGCGCCATGCGCAAGGTGGACGAGGAATACGGCACCGACTGGTGGTTCAAGGTCTGGGGACCGGACAAGCTGGTGGAAGAGGGCATTGGGCGCGCCACCGACTGGATCATCAAGGGCGAATCCAAAACCAATGCCAAGGCCAACTGGCACGGCTTTGGCAAGATGGCCACCGGCTTCAATATGTTGGACCCGATCAAGTCCACCATCGTGACACCCGGCATGGACCTGAACGGCAAGTTCGCCAAGACCGGCATCCCGGCCAGCATCGTCACCAAGTTCCTGGCCGAGCACGGCGTGGTGGTCGAAAAGACCGGCCTGTACAGCTTCTTCATCATGTTCACTATCGGCATCACCAAGGGCCGCTGGAACAGCATGCTGACCGCACTGCAGCAGTTCAAGGACGATTACGACAAGAACATGCCGATGTGGCGCATCCTGCCCGAGTTCTGCCAGAAGTACCCGCGTTACGAGAAGATGGGTCTGGCCGACCTGTGCCAGCATCTGCATGCGCTGTATGCCAAGTACGACATCGCCCGCTTGACCACCGACATGTACCTGAGCGACCTGACACCGGCCATGAAGCCCAGCGACGCCTACGCGCATATTGCGCTGCGCAAGACCGAGCGCGTGGAAATCGACAACCTGGAAGGCCGCGTCACCGTGGGCCTGGTCACGCCCTACCCACCGGGCATTCCGCTGCTGATCCCGGGCGAAGTATTCAACAAGAAGATCGTCGACTACCTGAAGTTCTCGCGCGAATTCAACACCCAGTGCCCGGGCTTCGAGACCGACATCCATGGCTTGGTGGAAGAGGTGGACGCCGACGGCAAGCACCACTACTTCGCCGACTGCGTGAAGGCCTAATCCCTCACAGTTGGTTTGCTATTAAATAAAGAGCTGCTCGCGTAGGTAGTACCTGCGTCAGCAGCTCTTTTTTTCGCGGATTCAAGTACAAAGTGCAACGGAATGCAGTGTAAGAGGCCGAACCGGTAGGTTGTAAAACACCTCATGGGGAGTTCGGTAGCCCAAGCACTTACGAGGCCTGTGATTGAGCAAATGCACCGCGTCGTTGACCTG
>CAUPON010000006.1:0-196737 GCA_963513025.1 uncultured Albidiferax sp. | reverse complement strand
GGATTTGGTATCGTTCTTCTTGGGTCAAGTGCGTATAGGTCATGGTGCAACGTTTGGGACTGGCCGGTCACAACAGTGCATCCTATGCACTCTTGGCCCAACCCGTTTGGAAAACGTTGCACTTCGTACTTGAATCTGCCGTCATAAAAAAGGCCGGTGATGCCGGCCTTTTTTATGACGGCCTCGCGGGCCTGGGTGTTTACTGTGGTGCCGATGCCGCGTCGGCGGGCGCTGCGGCCGCGGGCTTTTGCGGCACCGGGAACTTGGCGCCACCGGCATTCGCCATGTAGACCACGGCGCGGGCGATTTCGGTATCTTCAAAGTCGCCGCCGCCCTGGGCACCCATGGCGCCCTTACCCTTGAGCGCGGAGTGCAGCAAGGCTTCGTAGCCCGTGGCAATGCGGGCTGCCCAGGCGCTGGCTTCGCCAAACTTGGGGGCGCCTGCCACGCCTGCGGTGTGGCAGGCGGTGCACTGGGCCTTGAAGACTTCTTCGCCGGATTTGAGTTCGCGGTTTGCATCGCGGATCTCCACCATGCCGACCTTCTGGATGCGAGCTGCGACGGCCTGACTTTGCGATTCTTCGGTCATACCGCCCAGCACCATGGTGTCGGCGGAGTTGGTGCCGGCCGGCTTGGCGTCCGAGACGACGTAGTACACCAGGCCGATGATGATGAAGATCGGCACCACAAACGAGAAAAACACCGCGACGAGCAGCTGCTTGGGGTTTTTTATCGGGCCAGTATGGGCTTCTTCGGCCGCATGATCGTGGGGATTGGCGCTCATGGTGTCCTCAAAAATTCGGGGGGCTTTAATTAGCCCGCGAGTATAACCGTCACCCCTTGGCAAGCCCCACGGGGCGCCACTTTCTGTGCTGAAATGGGGGCCGCCGGCCAGCGGCTACAATCGCTGGCGTTGCGGCTGTAGCTCAGTGGATAGAGTATTGGCCTCCGAAGCCAAGGGTCGTGGGTTCGATCCCCGCCAGCCGCACCATCTTCTCTAGAATAGGCACAAACCCTAGAGAACACCCATCGCATTGACCACACATTCCCTTTCCTCCCTTTTAGACGCACTGGATGCCGACGCGCGACTGGCGCAGCGCCATCTGTGGCTTATCGGTTTGCTGGACTGGATACGTGGCGACAGGCTGTCGCCGGAAGACTCGGTTGCCCGGGTCCAGCGCTTTCTGGAAGCGGTGCAGTCCCGCCCCGAACTGCAGGTACGCCTGCGCCAATGGTGGCGAGTACTGGCCGAAACCGTGGACAGCACCATGGTGTTGTCGGACCACGGTTTTTCTCCGCGCACCGCTTTCTTCAGCGAGTTCGTCGACCGGGTGCGCTGCAAGATCCTGCCGGGCACCCCCGAGACAACGGATGCGGGCGAGCTGTTCAACCTGGCCTTTACATCGGCCCAGGACGCAGCCTGGCTGTCGGCACTGGACGACGTCAGCCTGCAGCGCATCGGCAACCTGCTGTCCTCGCCCTCGCGTACGCCCGGCGTCACGCTGTGGCAGGACGAGCTGCTGCAGGCCATCACGTTCTGCGCCAGCCAGATTCTGGCGACCGGGGTAACGTCCGAGCTGCGCCTGCGCATGAGCGTGGCAGCCCGGCAAGCCGAACCCTTCAATAACCTGCCGGCCGATGTGGAAGCCCTGCGCCTGGCTTTCATCGCCACGCCACGCGAGCTGCCCGAGCTGGAGGCTGCGGCCCAGCGCCTGCGCGAGCGGCTGGAGCTGTGCCGCCAGGCCGCGGCCAGCGTCTACCCGCATTTGAACGACCACGGGATTTCGGTCAACCTGGTGTTCATCCTGCGCCAGCTGCGCGAGCGCTTGCTGCGGGTACGCGACCTGATGGACTGCTTGCTGTCCAGCACGCCCGAGGCCAGTGCTGCGCGCCTGGTGTCTCGGCTGACCGAGGCTGGGCAGGAGCGGCGCAGCCTGCGTTCGCTGGTGCGCGCCAATGCGTCCATGCTGGCCGCCAAGGTGACCGAGCGCAGCGCCGAAACCGGCGAGCACTACATCACCCGCGACCGCGCCGAGTACCGCGGCATGCTGGCCAAGGCGGTGGGCGGCGGCGCTGCCACCTCGCTGACCACGCTGCTGAAGTTCCTGATCTCCGCCATGGGCATGACGGCCTTCTGGGCCGGCATGTTGTCGGGGGTGATGTACGCGGCCAGCTTTGTGATGATCCAGCTGATGCATTGGACCCTGGCCACCAAGCAGCCAGCCATGACTGCGCCCGCCATGGCCGCCAAGCTGAAGGACCTGAAAACCAGCAATGCGATTGAAGACTTCGTCGACGAGGTGACGCACCTGGTGCGCTCCCAGGTGGCCGCGGTGATCGGCAACGTTGGCATGGTCACGCCCTGTGTGCTGTTGATCAGTGCCGCCATGCTGTGGGCCAGCGGCAAGCCGATGATCAGCCGGGTTGATGCGGAGCATGTGTTCCAGACCCTTAGCCTGCTGAACCCCAGCACCTTGCTGTTTGCCGCGTTCACCGGCGTGCTGCTGTTTGCCGCCAGCCTGATCGCCGGTGCGGTGGAGAACTGGTTTGTGCTGCATCGCCTGGACTCGGCGCTGCGCTACAACCCGCGCATCACCCGCGTGCTAGGCTCGGCGCGGGCCGACCGCTGGGCGCACTTCATGCGCGAACATATCTCGGGTTTTGCCTCGAATATCTCGCTGGGCTTGATGTTGGGCCTGTTGCCGCCGGTGCTGGCCTTTGTGGGCCTGGGGCTGGAAGCGCGCCATGTCACTCTGTCCACCGGCCAACTGGCCGCCGCTGCAGCTGCCTACGGCCTGCCGGTGTGGAAGATGTCGATCTTCTGGTGGTGCGTGGGCGCGATTCCGCTGATCGGCTTGCTGAACCTGACGGTCAGCTTTTACCTGGCACTGCAGCTGGCCCTGGGCGCACACAGCGTCAGCGGGCTGGACCGCCAGCGGCTGCGGTCGGCCGTGCTGCAGCGCCTGCGCCGTCAGCCACTGAGCTTTCTATGGCCGCGCAAGTAAATTTATAAGAAATAAGGCTCTAGCGCAGGCAGTACCTGCGCTAGCAGCTATCAAATCAGGAGTCTTCAGTCGCCTCGGGCTTCAAGGCCAGCGCTGCGCTGTACAAGACCTTGCGCGGCTGGCCGGTGATGTCGGCACACAGCTGCACCGCGGTTTTCAGCGGCAGGGCGGCCAGCAGCAGTTTCAGCACCCGCAGGTCCTGGGCCGGCGCTTCGGCCGGTGGGGCAGGGTGTACCACCACCACAAATTCACCCCGGGTGCGCGAGGACTGGGCGGCCAGCCAGGCGCTAAGCTGGTGGGCCGGCACGGTGGCGATTTCTTCAAACTGCTTGGTCAGCTCGCGCGCCACCGTCACCGGGCGGTCGCCCAGGCAGGCCAGGCTGCGTGCCAGGGCCTCGATGCGGTGCGGGGCTTCCAGCAGCACCACGGCCCGCGGCTCGGCCAGCAGGCCCTGGGCCGCGGTATCGCGTTCGGTGGCTTTGCTGGGCAGGAAGCCGGTGAACACAAAGCCGGTGTCTTGCACGATGCCGGCGGCACTCAGTGCCGCCGTGATGCTGCTGGCGCCGGGCAGCGGCACCACCGGGATGCCGACGGCCCGCGCGGCCGCCACCACCCTCGCGCCGGGGTCGCTGATGGCCGGTGTGCCGGCATCGCTGGCGTAGGCGATGCGCTCACCCTGCTGCAACCGGCGCACCACGTTCTGCGCGGCTTCGGACTCGTTGTGCTGGTGCACGGCCAGCAGCTGGGCGTTGGACTTGTCGATGCCATATGCGCGAAGCAGGGCCTGGGTGTGGCGCGTGTCCTCGCAGGCAATCGCATCCACCAGGCCCAGCACATGCAGGGCGCGCAGGCTGATGTCGCACAAATTGCCGATGGGCGTGGCCACGATGTACAGCGTGCCGGCCGGATAATGCTGCGAAGCTGCGGCCTCGTGCGCGGCACTCAAGGCGGAGGCAAAAGAAGCGCTCAATGGGATTCCTCAAAAAGATGGGTCTGGCCACGCCGACCACCAAGCAAGCCGGTGATGCGGCCGAAGACCGGGCGCTGGAGCATCTGCAGGCCCAGGGCCTGCGTCTGCTGGAGCGCAATTATCGGACGCCTGGGCGCGGCGGCGGTGAAATCGACCTGGTGATGCGCGAACCTGACGGTACCGTGGTGTTTGTCGAGGTACGCCAGCGTGCCAGCGCGGCCTTTGGCGGGGCCGCAGCCAGCATCAGCGCGACCAAGCAAAAGCGCATCGTGTTCGCCGCCCGCAGCTACCTGATGCGCCTGCACACCCCGCCGCCATGCCGTTTCGACGTAGTGCTGATCGAGTACGCCGGCATTGAGTGGCTGCGCGCCGCCTTCGACGCGGGCTGAACTTTCGTTTACAAACCGCCTCATACAGCACAGGTATCATTCCGCACCATGATTGAACAACGCATTCAGCAACATTTCATTGACAGCGCCGACCTGAAGTACCAGTCTGCGCAGCCACTCAGCAAACCCATTGCCGCGGGCATCCAGGCCATGCTGGCCAGTGTCACCAGCGGTGGCAAGGTGCTGGCCTGTGGCAATGGTGGTTCGGCCGCCGATGCCCAGCATTTCGCGGCCGAGTTCGTGGGGCGCTTCGAGCGCGAGCGGCCCGAGCTGGGCGCGATTGCGCTGACCACCGACAGCTCCATCATCACGGCCATCGGCAACGACTACAACTTCGACGTGATATTTGCCAAGCAGGTGCGCGCGCTGGGCCAGCCCGGCGACGTGCTGCTGGCCATCACCACCAGTGGCAACTCGAAGAATGTGCTGCTGGCGATCGAAGCCGCCCACGAGCGCGAGATGACCGTGGTTGCGCTCACCGGCAAGGGCGGCGGCAAGATGGGCGCCGCCTTGCGCGAAACCGATGTGCATATCTGCGTGCCGCACGACCGTACGGCGCGCATCCAAGAAGTCCATTTGCTGGTACTGCACTGCTTGTGCGACGGCGTGGACTCCCAACTCCTGGGCGACCTGGAGTCGCCCCAATGAAAGTCACCATGCAGCGTTTTCTCTTGACCGCCACGACGGCGGTGGTTCTGGCTACCAGCATCTCCGGGTGCATCCCTCTGGTGATGGGCGGGGCGGCCGTGGGCGGCGCCCTGGTGGCGACCGACCGGCGCACCTCCGGCGCCCAGCTGGAAGATGAAGGCATCGAGCTGCGTGCCAACAACCGGATTGCCCAGGCCCTGGGCGAGCGTGCCCATGTCAACGTGACCAGCTACAACCGCCAGGTGCTATTGACCGGCGAGGTGCCGACGGCTGCCGAGCAGGCGAAGCTGCAAGATCTGGTGCTGAAGGTGGAGAACGTGCGTTCCGTCGTCAACGAAGTGGCGGTGCTGGGCGCCTCGTCGCTGTCGCAGCGCTCGTCCGACACATTGATCACTGGCAAGGTCAAGGCCACGCTGGTGGACGCACGCGATGTGCAATCCAACACCATGAAGGTGGTGACGGAACGCGGCACGGTCTATCTCATGGGCCGTGTTTCGCAGCGCGAGGCCAGCCGCGCCACCGACTTGGCGCGCAGCGTCAGCGGCGTGCAAAAAGTGGTGCGGGTGTTCGACATCCTGACCGAAGAAGAGCTGCAGGGCCTAACCCCCAAGCCCGCTCCTGTGACATCGGCTACCCCTACGCCGGCCACCAATTAAGCGCGCTACCGCCGCCAGGCGGTAGGCGTTGCCCCCTTTGCCCGCAACGGGCTGGGGGCCTGTTTATTTCAAACGCTTGATCAGGCTGGACGTGTCCCAGCGCTGGCCACCCATCTGCTGCACGTCGGCGTAGAACTGGTCCACCAGGGCGGTAACCGGTAGCCGCGAGCCATTGCGCTTGGCTTCGTCGAGCACCAGGCCCAGGTCCTTGCGCATCCAGTCCACCGCAAACCCGAACTCGAACTGACCGGCCACCATGGTTTTGCCACGGTTGTCCAACTGCCAGCTCTGGGCCGCGCCTTTGCCGATAACTTCCAGCACCTGCAGCATGTCGAGTCCTGCGTGTTGGCCAAAGGCCACGGCTTCGCTCAGGCCTTGCACCAGGCCGGCGATGCAGATCTGGTTGACCATCTTGGCCAGTTGGCCGGCGCCGCTGTCGCCGACCCGGGTGCAGGCGCGCGAGAACGCCATGGCGGTGGGGGCGATGGCGTCAAATGCCGCTTGGTCGCCGCCGCACATCACGGTCAGCAAGCCGTTTTGCGCACCCGCCTGGCCGCCGGAGACCGGCGCATCGATGAAGCGCAGGCCGAGGGTTCGGGCCGCCGTGTCGAGTTCGCGGGCGACCTGGGCTGATGCCGTGGTGTGGTCGACAAAGATCGCACCCGGCGCCATGCCGGCAAAGGCGCCGTCGGCCCCCAGCGTCACCGAGCGCAGGTCGTCGTCATTGCCAACGCAGCAAAACACGATGTCGGCGCCGATGGCCGCCAGGCGTGGGGTTTCTGCATGTTTTGGGGCCTTGGCGCTTGCATACTCTGTGCACCATGCTATGGATTTTGTAGTGGTTCGGTTGTACACCGTGACCTGGTGCCCAGCCAGCGCCAGGTGTGCGGCCATGGGATAACCCATGACGCCCAGGCCCAAAAAGGCCACTTTTTTGGAGGGTACGGAAGCGTAGGTTTTCGGGTTGGTGCTAGACATTGGTAGAGATAAGGATAGAAGTTTGAATAGTGTGCCAACTCAGTACAAAGGCGTGCCGAGTGCATTTACCAGAGAACCCACGGAACCGGCTCTGCCGGGCCGTCGGGTTCGCCCCCTACAAGGGGGTTGGCGGAAACATGCAGTGTGGAGCCTGGGGGTTAGCCTAAACGATTGCGAAATGCTCGGTACCCGCCGCCAGATCCTGGGTTTTGGCGCGCTGGCTGTTGAGCTTGATCTGCAGGCGCAGGTCGTTGAGGGAGTCGGCGTTGCGCAGCGCATCTTCGTAGCTGATCAGTTGGTTTTCGTACGCGTCGAACAGCGCCTGGTCGAAGGTCTGCATGCCCAGGTTGCGGCTCTTCTTCATGATCTCCTTGATCTCGGAGACCTCGCCCTTGAACACCAAGTCGGAGATCAGCGGGGTGTTCAGCATGATCTCGATCGCAGCGGCGCGGCCTTTGCCGTCTTGCCGCGGAATCAGGCGCTGGGACACGATGGCGCGCAGGTTCAGCGACAAGTCCATCAGCAGCTGTGGACGCCGCTCTTCGGGGAAGAAGTTGAGAATCCGGTCCAGCGCCTGGTTGGCGTTGTTAGCGTGCAGTGTGGCCAGGCACAGGTGGCCGGTTTCCGAAAACGCAATCGCGTGTTCCATGGTCGTGCGGTCGCGGATTTCGCCCATCAGGATCACGTCGGGCGCCTGCCGCAGCGAGTTCTTCAGGGCGTTATCCCAGCTATCGGTGTCCAACCCGACTTCGCGCTGGGTCACCACGCAGTTCTTGTGGGCGTGCACGAACTCGACCGGGTCTTCGATGGTGATGATGTGGCCAAACGAGTTGTCGTTGCGCCAGTCGACCATCGCAGCCAGGGTGGTTGACTTGCCGCAGCCGGTACCCCCTACCAGAATGCACAGGCCGCGGGCCGTCATCACCACGTCCTTCAAGACTTGCGGCAAAGCCAGGCCATCGATGGTGGGTATGGTCACCGGAATCACCCGCAGCACCATGCCGACCTTGCCTTGCTGCACGAAGGCATTGACGCGGAAGCGGCCGATGCCGGGGGGTGAAATCGCAAAATTGCATTCCTTGGTGCGCTCGAATTCGGCCGCCTGTTTGTCGTTCATCACCGCGCGGGCCAGCGCCAGCGTATGGGCTGCACTCAGCGGCTGGGGCGATACCTTGGTCAGGCGCCCGTCCACCTTGATGCCGGGTGGAAATTCGGAGGTAATGAACAAGTCACTGCCGTTGCGGCTGACCATCAACTTCAGGAGGTCGTTGATGAACTTGCTGGCTTGGTCGCGTTCCATCGTATGGGCCCTGCTAGTTGGGACGGTCGCTGAAGCGGGCGCTGATGGCGCGCAGCCTGAGGGACAGTTTGCGTGCGAGTAAGGCGATCAGGCTGGCCGCTAGCCGGGGGTCGGTGTTCATCATGTCGTCCATCGATTCGGCGCTGAGCGTGGCGATTTCGCAGTCGTCCAGCGTGGTGCAGGCCGAAAAGCGGATGCCGCTGTCTAGCAAGGACATCTCACCCAGGATGTCGCCGGGCCTGGTTTCAGCCAGCCGCAGGTGCTCGCCCCAGGGCTGCAGGCGGTCGACCGCGATCGTGCCTTTCAGCAGTACCACCATGAAGTTGCCATATTCGCCCTGGCGGATGATGTCGCGCCCGCCCGGTACCTGGGCAAAGTGGAAGAAGCGTTCCATGCGTTCGATGGAAGCCGCATCCAGCTGAGCCATGTTCTTGTCTTTGGCCCACAGGGTCTGCAGAAGCTTCACGCAATTGCCAGAAGGCAGCCGCTTGGCACCGACCTCGACCGCCCGGGCGTCCCAGGGCACCAGCATCGACGGGTCCACATTTTGGCCGTTGAAGGCCGTGGTGAAGAGCACCGAATCGGGCGTGGCGGACTCGGGCTTCGGGCCCGATTTAGGTAGTAGAAATTCGAGAATACCCTTCATGGGCTGCTCCAGTGGTCTGTCATGGTCAACCTGGGAAATTCTCAGGAATTTTGGCTTTGCCCCGGGCTTCTGCTGGGCTGATGATATTGCGGCGCACCAGATCGGTCAGATTCTGGTCCAGGGTCTGCATGCCCACGCTGTTGCCGGTCTGGATGGTGGAGTACATCTGCGCCACCTTGGCTTCGCGGATCAGGTTGCGGATCGCGCTGGTGCCCAACATGATTTCGTGCGCCGCCACCCGGCCCTGGCCGTCCTTGGTTTTGCACAGAGTTTGCGAGACCACGGCCTGTAGCGACTCGGACAGCATGGCGCGAACCATTTCCTTCTCTTCGGCCGGGAATACGTCGATGATCCGGTCGATGGTCTTGGCGGCGCTGGAGGTGTGCAGGGTGCCGAACACCAGATGGCCTGTTTCAGCCGCCGTCATGGCCAGGCGGATGGTTTCCAGATCACGCATTTCGCCGACCAAAATCGCGTCAGGATCTTCGCGCAGCGCGGAGCGCAGGGCGGCTGCAAAGCTCAGGGTGTGCGGGCCGACTTCGCGCTGGTTGACCAGGCACTTCTTGGATTCGTGGACGAACTCGATGGGGTCTTCGACGGTCAGCACGTGGCCGTATTCGGTTTCGTTGAGGTGGTTCACCATGGCCGCCAGAGTGGTCGATTTGCCCGAGCCGGTCGGGCCGGTGACCAGCACCATGCCGCGCGGCTTGAGCGCCAGGTCGCCAAAGATCTTGGGGGCGTTGAGTTGCTCCAGCGTCAGGATCTTGGAGGGAATGGTCCGCAGTACAGCACCCGCACCCCGCGCGTGGTTGAAGGCATTGACGCGAAACCGCGCCAGGCCTTCGATTTCGAACGAGAAATCGACTTCCAGAAACTCTTCGTAGTGTTTGCGCTGGCTGTCGCTCATGATGTCGTAGACCATGGCATGCACGGTTTTGTGGTCCAGCGGATCGACGTTGATGCGTCGCACATCGCCATGCACCCGGATCATGGGCGGCAGCCCGGCCGACAAATGCAAGTCCGAGGCCTTGTTTTTTACGCTGAACGCGAGCAGTTGGGTGATGTCCACGGATCCCTCGATATTTGGTACGCTGTGGGTTTGATTATGACTACCATTAGTAACAATCTCCAAGGCGTTCGTGCACGTATCGCCACAGCCTGCGCGCAGGCGGCTCGCCCGGTCGATAGTGTGACTTTGCTGGCGGTTTCCAAAACCTGGGGTCCCGAGGCGGTGCGCGAGGCCTTTGCAGCTGGGCAAACCCGGTTTGGTGAAAACTATATCCAGGAGGCGGTCGACAAAATCACCGCTTTGCGGGATTTGCCCGTTGAGTGGCATTGCATCGGCCCGATCCAGAGCAACAAAAGCAGGCTGGTTGCCGAGCATTTTGACTGGGTACACACTATTGACCGGCTGAAGATTGCCCAGCGACTCAGCGATCAGCGCCCAGCGCATTTGCCGCCTCTGCAAGTGTGTCTGCAGGCCAATGTGGACGGCGGGCTGACCAAGTCGGGCATTCACCCCGATGAGGCCCTGGACTTGGCGGCCCAGGTCGCCGAGCTGCCGCGGCTGTGTTTGCGCGGACTGATGGTGATTCCTGAGCCTGTCAGCGATTACGAGGGTCAGCTGGTAGCACTGCGGCAGGCCAAAGCCTTGTTTGATGCAATTGCCGCCAGGCTGCCGGGGGCTGCGCAATTCGATACCTTGTCCATGGGTATGACCGCTGACTTGGAGGCGGCCGTGGCGGCTGGTAGCAGCATGGTGCGGGTAGGTACGGCTATTTTTGGCGGCCGGGTTGTAGGTACTGTAGGTACTACAGGGGTTTCCTGAGGTCTGAGGTGTTGGCCTACGTTTTGGAAATATGGCGCTGGCCGCGTTGCCGGGTTTTGACGCGGTACATCTCTCTGTCGGCTGCACGCAGGAGCTGCTCTGCGGTTTGACCATGGACGGGGTAGATCGCAATACCGATACTCAGCGACGGCACGATACGGTCTGAGGGGCGCTGCGGCAATGGCTCGGCCATGCTGGCAATGATCTTGTCGGAAATGCGCGTTGCATCCTCTACGTTGTGCAGCGGCGCCAGCAAAACCGCGAACTCGTCGCCACCTAGGCGGGCTACGACGTCGGTTTCCCGTATTTGCGCCCGCACGCGCTTGGCTACTTCTACCAACAGCGCGTCGCCAGTGGCGTGCCCGTACCGGTCGTTGACGGATTTGAAGTGGTCGTTATCGAGGTACAGCACGGCCAGTCCGCTGCCCTCGGTTTGGTTATCTTGCAGTACGCGGCTCAGGCGGCGGCGAAAGTAGGCCCGGTTTGGCAGGCCAGTCAGGCTGTCAAGGTTGGCCAAATGCGATGGCGACTGGTCTTCCTGCTGGAGTTGGGTCTGGTGGGCTTCGATTTCATCCAGCAGCGCATTGAGGTCTTTGCCCAGTTGGTGCAACTCGGTAATCTTCGATGCGGGTGCACGGGTCTGCTTTGGCCGCTCCTGGTTTGCCGCACGGGTGACAGCGATCAGGGCTTGCAACGGCTGCACGACATCGCGTTGGACCCGGCGTGACAACTGGCGCATGGCCTGGTCACCCACGGCCAGGCATAAGAGTGCGCCGGCCAAGCCGCTGAACAAGAACCAGACGAAGCTGGAGCCATCGCCTCGCAGCCGCACCTCGCCAATCTGTTTGCCTTGAAACACCACGGCAACGGTGGTTGGCTGCGTGAGCAGCAGGCTGACCATGTGGTCCCCCACGGTATTTAGCAGGCTGTTGGAGTTGCGCTGGTACTGGCCGAGCACCGTGCCCTTGGCATCTAGGACGTAGGCATGGGCCAGGGACTCCTGGCTGGCAATTTGGCCCAGTACTTCCTGGATGGCCATCGTGTCCTTGGATACGACTGCGGCCTCGGTGGTGTAGGCGATGGAGCGGGCCACCTGCTGCAGGTTGTGGTGGGCTGATGCCCGCAAAGCGATCAATGCAGCCAAGCTCAGGGCGAATCCGAGCACCAGCATTATCAGCATCACCGCTCTGAAGTGGGCTTGCTGCAGCATGGCGAGCAAGCTGGTCTGCGCACCAGGATCGTCTAGGGCCGTGGTTTTGACGGGCGCTGTGGTTGGCCAGCGGCCATAACTCAGAATGCCCAGCAGCGTTTCTGACTTCATAGCAAGCGCAGGCGGGTGGAGTTTTTGACCTCTTCCATCACGGCATAGGTGCGTGTTTCCCGCACACCTGGCAGTTGCCACAGCACCGTGCCCGCAAATTCGCGGTAGGCCAGCATATCTGCCATGCGGGTCTTGAGCAGATAGTCAAACCCGCCCGCCACCATATGGCATTCCATGATTTCAGGCCGAACCTGCACGGCCACCTTGAATGCATCGAACACATTGGGGGTGGTGCGGTCCAGCAGTACCTCGACAAACACCATCATGGATGCACCCAGCTGCAGCGGATTCAGACGTGCCTCGTAGCCCAGTATGTAGCCATCCTTGGTCAGCCTTTGCACCCGCGCCAGCACGGCAGTGGGCGACAACGCCACCTTTTCAGCCAGCTTCAGGTTGGATATGCGCCCATCTTCCTGTAAAAAATCCAGGATCTTTAGATCAATGCGATCCAGGTCAAGCAAAGTGGTACTCACGACAGGCGGTAGGTTTCTAAGTGGATGCTGGTTTCGGTGCTGCTGATGCCCTGCACCAGTCGGATGCGCTCCAGCACTTGGGACAACTCTGACAGGTTGGCTGCCCGTAACTCAGCCAGCAGATCCCAGCGGCCGTTGGTGTCATGCAGGGTTGCAACACCGGGCTCTCCCAGCAGGCTGCTGATCACGGCGCGGGTGGCGTTGCCGGCCACAGCAATCGACATCCAGGCGCTGATGCCCTGGGGTTGAGCGTCGGGTCTGAGCCGTACCGTATAGCCGACGATGACGCCCGCATCTTCCAGCTTGGTGATGCGATTGGTCACCGTACCGCGTGATACATCCAGCTTCTGCGCCAGGGTGGCAACCGTGGTTCTGGCGTCCTTTCGCAGCAGCGATATCAGTTGTTGGTCAATTGCGTCCATGTTTACATTCTGATATTGGTGGCTGCCTAAGTGTCAACTGGCTGCCAATAAGTTCTATAAATTGTTGGTTTTAAGCGCGGAAATGTTGTTGCAAATCGATACGATGTAAAGAAGCTGTCATATTGTGTGGTTATTACAACAATGGATGAGGTTTTTATAGGGTTATCGCTAGTTGCCGAATCTTTTGCGGCAAACTTCGGACATCAATTTTTCAACCCCGTTAGGAAACCCATGAAAAAAAGTCTGATTGCTTTGGCTGTTTTGGCCTCCACCGGCGCCGCAATGGCCCAGTCCTCCGTTACCTTGTACGGTATTGCTGACGTTAACCTGCAATCCAGCAAAGTTACCAATGGCGTTCGCCAAACCGCTCTGGAAAGCGGCGGCGTTTCTGGCAGCCGTTGGGGTATCAAGGGTTCTGAAGACTTGGGCGGTGGCTTGAAGGCCAATTTCGTCCTGGAAGGCGGTTTCAATATTGATGACGGCACCAGCCGCACCAATGGTTCCATTTTTGACCGTCAATCGTATGTTGGCCTGTCCGGTGGTTTCGGTGAAGTCCAATTGGGCAATTCCTGGTCCGCTTTGGATGACATCCATGGCACCGCTAATGCCGTGTTTGACTCCATCCTGTCGCCTACCGCTTACATCCAAGCCGGTTACGTTGCCAGCCCCAAGAACCAAATCAAGTACATCTCCCCCAGCTTCGGTGGCGTGACCGGTACTGTGGCGTATGGCTTGGGTGAAAACAAGACCGCGACCTCCAACGCTAAGAGCATCTTTTCTCTGAATGTCCAGTACGCTGGCGGCCCTCTGTATGTTGGTTACGCTTACCAAAACGACAAGAAGTCTGATGCTGTCGTTACTAACGGTTCTGGCTTGACCACCAAGCACAACTTGGTGAACGCTACGTACGACCTGGGCGTGGCCAAGCTGCTGGCTAGCTACCGCAATGTCAAGAACACGGACCTAGGCGACGACAAGGAAAACACCGTGCAAGTTGGTGTTGACGTGCCCGTCGGTGCAAGCTTGGTGTTGTCCACTGGCTATGCAAGCGCTAAAGCTGAAACCGCCGGTGTAGCTGACCGCAAGACCAACGGTTTCGCTGTTGGCGCTTCTTACAGCCTGTCCAAGCGTACTTCGGTGTACACCGGCTTGAACTTGTCTGAAGAAAAGCAATCTGGTGTTAAGACCAAGTTCAACCTGTACGCAGTTGGCATCCGTCACGCGTTCTAATTGCCTGCCGGCATGATGCCGGTTTGCATTTAGCAATGGTAAAAAAGCCACCCGGCATGCCGGGTGGCTTTTTTTTGGCCTGCATATAAGCGATTGCTGTTATGTCAGAAATTTCTGCCATATTGGCAATATTTCGGCAGAAAGATGGCATTGTTGGCGATATACATTGACATGGCATCTTGCGACACTGGCTGCATTCCACGGATCTGCCGGTGCTGAAAGCCAGACGCCCCAGCGCATGCAGGTCACTCCACGCCAAAGCACGCCAAAGGCCCGCACCATGAACAGCACGACCTCACTCGCCACCACCCCTTTTCTCAGCGCCCACGACGTGGCAACCATCGTGCAGCGCAAGGGACTGGATGCCTGCCTGCGCGGCATGGCCGATGCGATCCAAGCGGACTTTTTGCGCTGGCCTGAATTTGACAAGTGCGCGCGTGTCGCCAGCCATTCGGCAGACGGAGTGATCGAACTGATGCCGATCGCTGATGCCCATAGCTACGCCTTCAAGTACGTCAATGGCCACCCCAAGAACAATGCCTTGCACGGCCTGCCCACGGTGATGGCGTTTGGCCTGCTTGCCGATGTGGCTACCGGCGTGCCCGAACTGCTGAGTGAGTTGACCCTGACCACCGCCATCCGCACCGCCGCCACCTCTGTGGTCGCAGCGCGCGTGCTGGCCCGCCCGAACAGCCGCAGCATGGCGCTGATTGGTAATGGTGCGCAAAGCGAATTCCAGGCCTTGGCTTTTCACCATCTGATGGGCATCCAGGAAGTCCGCCTGTTCGACACCGACCCGCTGGCCACTGCCAAGCTGGCCGACAATCTGCGCGCCACCGCACTCAAGGTGGTGGTCTGCGCCAGCACGGCCGAAGCCGTGCGCGGTGCCGACATCGTGACCACGGTCACGGCCGACAAGACCAATGCGACCATCCTCACGCCCGAAATGCTGGAGCCCGGCATGCACATCAATGGCGTGGGCGGCGACTGCCCTGGCAAGACCGAGCTGCACCCTGATGTGCTGAGTGCCGCCAGCGTGTTCGTCGAATACGAGCCGCAAACCCGCATTGAAGGCGACCTGCAGCAGCTGCCGGCCGACTTCGCCGTGACCGAGCTGTGGAATGTGCTGGCTGGCACCACCATCGGCCGTAGCAGCTCCACCCAGATCACCGTGTTTGACTCGGTAGGCTTTGCGATGGAAGACTATTCGGCCCTGCGCTTCATGCGCGACACCGCCCGCGAACTGGGCCTGGGCCAGCGTCTGGCATTGATTCCCGACCTCGCAGACCCGAAAGATTTGTATAGTCTGGTACGCCCCACCGCGCTACGCGCCGTGGCATCCGTCCCACTAGCAGAAACAATAGCAGCATGAGCAATACCAGCATGGGCGTAAGCCTGATTGGCGTACCCACCGACGTAGGCGCCGGCGTGCGCGGTGCGCGCATGGGCCCCGAGGCTTTGCGCGTGGCAGGCCTGGCGCTGGCGCTGCAGCAGTCGGGCCTGGATGTGCGCGACTGCGGCAATATCCGCGGCCCGGCGAATCCGTGGCAGGAGCCGGTGGACGGCTACCGCCATCTGCCCGAAGTCGCCCAGTGGAACGAGCTGGTGCACAAAGTGGTGCATTTCGAACTGCAATCCGGCCGGCTGCCCATCATGCTCGGCGGCGACCACTGCCTGGGCATTGGCTCGATCAGTGCGGTTGCCCGCCATTGCCGCGAAACCGGTAAGAAGCTGCGCGTGTTGTGGCTGGATGCGCACGCCGACTTCAACACTGCGGCGCTGACGCCCAGCGGCAATATCCACGGCATGCCCGTGGCCTGCCTGTGCGGCCATGGCCCGCGCGAGCTGGTCGAGATCGGCGGCCATGTGCCGGCCATCAGCGCGCGGGAGATCGTGCAAATCGGCATCCGCAGCGTGGATGCAGGCGAAAAGCGCTTTGTGCACGAGCAAGGCATCGAAGTCTTCGACATGCGCTTCATCGACGAAATGGGCATACGCCACACCATGGAAATGGCGCTGGATGGCTTGGACGACAACACCCATTTGCACGTCAGTCTGGACGTCGACTTTCTCGACCCAGTCATTGCCCCCGGCGTCGGCACCACGGTGCGTGGCGGCCCGAACTACCGCGAAGCCCAGCTGTGCATGGAGATGATCGCCGACACCGGCCTGCTGGCCTCGCTCGACATCGTCGAATTGAACCCTGCGCTGGACGTGCGCAACCAGACCGCCGAGCTGGCGGTCGACTTGGTGGAAAGCCTGTTTGGCAAAAGCACGCTGATGCGCCAAGTCACCGATGCCACATGACTTCCTGTCCGCCCTGCTGGTCCTGCTGATCGTCATGGACCCGCTGGGCAATGTGCCCATCGTGCTCAGCCTGTTGCGCGATACGCCCAAGGAGCGGCGCTTTCTGGTCATCACCCGCGAATGCCTGTTTGCGCTGGCGATTCTGCTGGTCTTCATGCTAGTCGGCGACCGGCTGCTGCACGTGATGCACCTCACCGACGCCTCGCTGGAAATCGCCGGCGGTGTGATCCTGTTCCTGATTGCCATGGGCATGGCCTTCCCCAGCATGGGCGTCAGCTTCTCCGGCCCCGAGCAAGAGGCCGAGCCTATGCTGGTGCCGCTGGCCATCCCCATGATTGCCGGTCCGTCTTCCCTGGCCACCGTGCTGCTGCTGGCCTCGCGCCAGCCCGAGCGCGCCTGGACCTGGGCCGGCGCCATCACCCTGAGCATGGTGGTGGTCTGGCTGGTGCTGCTGTCGGCCAATGGGCTGGCGCGGCGCATCGGCAAATCGGGCCTGATCGCACTCGAACGCCTGATGGGCTTGCTGCTGGCCGCGATGGCGGTGCAGATGCTGATCTCGGGGCTGCGCAATGCCTTTCCTGGGATCGCGCAGTAGCGGATATTTGTAGATTTAAAAACTAGTTTGACGTAATAATTTGGTGAAACTATCGGATGTGAGCGCGGCAAACTAGCGGATATTGCAATCTGTAGACCCTCAATTTCCACCGGAGTTCACCATGCGCTTGCCCACCCCTTACCGGCCCGAGGCCGAAGTCGTCGCCCACCGTCTTGCAGTCCTGTCGGGCGCGCTGGAATGGGCTGTTGCCTCCGCCCCAGCCCGCCCCTGGGTGCAGGCCGTGCGCGACAACCCGCCGCCGTTCTGGGCCATGGAAAGCCTGCTGCGCGAATACCCGATTTCCAGCGCCGAGGGCCTGGCCCTAATGCGCCTGGCCGAAGCCCTGCTGCGCGTGCCCGATGCCGAAACCGCCATCGCCCTCACCGCCGACCAGCTGGGCCGCGCCGACTTTGACGGCATGGACGAAACCGGTGCCGCCCATGTCCTGGGCCGCTCCACGCTGGCCAAGCTGTCCAGCAGCGCCATCGCTTTGTCGAAGAAATTCCTGCCCGATGCCGAAGCGCCCCAAGGCCTGCTCACCAAGCTGGGCGCCAAGACCGTCGTGGCCGCCACCGTGCGCGCCGTGCAGCTGCTGGGCCGCCAGTTCGTGCTCGGCCAGACCATTGGTGACGCCATGGACGAGGCCGACGCTGCGCGCAAAAAGCAGGCCCAGCTGACCTACAGCTACGACATGCTGGGCGAGGGTGCCCGCACCGATGCCGATGCGCTGCACTACCTGCTGAGCTACAAGACTGCTATAGAAGCCATAGCATCTCGCGCAAATGCATCGGGCGCTACCGAGAAAAATGACGGTATATCCATCAAACTCAGCGCCCTGCACCCGCGCTATGAGTGGACCCAGCGCGACCGCGTTCTGGACGAGTTGGTGCCACGCGTCTGGAGCCTGTGCGAGCAAGCCGCCCGCGCCAACATCAACCTGACCATCGACGCCGAAGAGGTAGATCGCCTGGAACTGTCCCTCGACGTGTTCGAAGCCCTGGCCGCGCTGGTAGCCCAGCACCAGCCGCAGTGGCGCGGCTTTGGCCTGGCCATGCAGGCCTACCAAACCCGGGCGCTGGAGCTGATCCAGCACATCGCCAGCATCGGCCGCAAATACAAGCTGCGCCTGATGTGCCGGCTGGTCAAAGGCGCGTACTGGGATTCGGAAATCAAGCGCGCCCAAGAGCTGGGTCTGCCGCACTATCCCGTCTTCACACACAAGCACCACACCGACGTGTCTTACTTGGCCTGCGCCAAGGCGCTGCTGGACGCGCCGGACGCCATCTACCCGCAATTCGCCACCCACAACGCCGCCACCATCGCCGCCATCCTGAGCTTGGCGGCCAAGAGCGGCAACCCGTTCGAGCTGCAGCGCCTGCACGGCATGGGCGAGGGCGTGTACCGCGAGGTGCTGAAGAACCCGCTGATCGGCTGCCGCGTCTACGCCCCGGTGGGCAAGCACCGTGATCTGCTGGCCTACCTGGTGCGCCGCCTGCTGGAGAACGGCGCGAATTCGTCCTTCGTGCACCAACTGGCCGACGAGTCGGTGGGCATGGAAGAAATCCTGGTCTCTCCCCTGCGGCTGGAACCCCAGTCGGCTTTCGTACTGCCACCGGTGCTGTTTGGCGCCGGCCGCAAGAACAGCGCCGGCCTGGACCTGGAAGTCGCCACCCAGCGCGCCGCGCTGCAAACGGCCTTCGACAATCTGACGGTTCCCGCCGTGCCGGAGTTTGATGCCAAAAAGGCCGCTAGCGCATATTCCACCAGCGCAGCTAGCTACAAAATCTGGAGCAGAACCCCGGTCGCCGAGCGCGCCGCGCTGCTGCGCCAGAGCGCCGATGCACTGGAACACCAGATGCCGCGCTTCTGCGCCATCCTGGTCAAGGAAGCCTTCAAGACCTGGGGCGACGCCGTGTCCGAAGTGCGCGAAGCCGTGGACTTCTTGCGCTTCTACGCCGACGAGGCCGAGCGCATCATGGCGCCGGTGGCCTTGCCCGGCCCGACCGGTGAAACAAACGAGTTGCGACTCAGCGCGCGCGGCGTCTGGGTCTGCATCAGCCCCTGGAACTTCCCGCTGGCCATCTTCATGGGCCAGGTAGCGGCGGCACTCGCCACCGGCAATACGGTCTTGGCCAAGCCGGCCGAGCAAACCCCGTTCGTCGCGCTGGAAGCCGTGCGCCTGCTGCACTCGGTGGGTGTGCCCGAAGCCGCGGTGCAGCTGCTGCACGGCGCCGGTGAAACCGTGGGCGCCGCCCTGGTCGCGCTGCCCGGCATCGCCGGCGTGGTGTTTACCGGCTCGACCCCGGTGGCCCGCATCATCAACCGCGCGCTGGCCGCCAAGGACGGCCCCATCGTGCCGCTGATCGCCGAAACCGGCGGCATCAACGCCATGCTGGTGGACAGCACCGCGCTGCCCGAGCAGGTGGTCGATGCCGTGGTGCAAAGCGCCTTCCGCAGCGCCGGCCAGCGTTGTTCGGCGCTGCGCCTGCTGTGCGTGCACGACGCGATTGCTGACCACGTGATCGAGATGGTCCAGGGCGCGGCCAAAGAATTGGTGCTGGGCAATACCGCAGAGTGGGCGACCGATGTGGGCCCGGTGATCGACAAGGAAGCATTCGACGGTATCCAGAAGCACATCCAGCGTCTGAATTCCACGGCGAAAGTGCTGCTACCGCACGTGGCCCCTACGCAGGCTGCTAGTAACTTGATAGCGCCACAGGCCTTCGAGCTGAACCAGGTGAGCGACGTGGCGCAGGAAATCTTTGGCCCGGTGCTACACATCGTGCGCTGGTCGGGCGACCCGCAGGCCGTGATCGAGCAGATTAATGCGCTGGGTTACGGCCTGACCCTGGGCATCCAGACCCGCATCGACAGCCGCGCCCATGCGCTGGCGGCCGCCGCCCACATCGGCAACGTCTACGTCAACCGCAACATCATCGGCGCGGTGGTGGGTGTGCAGCCCTTCGGTGGCGAAGGCCTGAGCGGCACCGGCCCGAAAGCCGGCGGCCCGCACTACCTGTACCGCTTCTGCGCCGAGCAGACCTTGACGGTGAACACCACGGCGGCTGGCGGCAACGCGGCGCTGCTGGCGTCCATGCCCTGAATCTGCGCTGCCAGCGGTAAAAGCGCGGTTTTTTAGCGCAGCGAAAACGAGGAGGGCAGCGACACCGCAACCACGCCGTAGCGGTTGGGGTCCGGGCTGCCGGCGCCGGCCTTGTCGCCCAGGCCCTGCGTGCCAGTGATGTCGCGCAGCGCGTCGGCGATAAAGCGGTTCAGGAACTTGTCGCCCTCGATGCGCAGCTCGGCGTAGGAGGCGTAGGCCAGTTTTTCCGACAGCTTCTGGATAACCTCGTCCTGGTGCTGGGTCAGCAGGCCGGCAAATTTTTCGGACTCTATGCTGCCGATCTCTACCGTCACGGCGGGGATGGACAGGATGTGCCGGCTGCTTTCCACGCCGTCGGCCTGCGGCTCGGTGGTGGCCAGCACCACCCTCAGCTCGGAGCCCAGCATGGACAGTTTACGGACTTCGGCGGCGGCGGGGCTGGCTTTGGCGGGCTCGGTGCTGGCGGGCTTTTCTGGCAGCAGCGGGGCACTGGCTACCAGCGCGGCGGTCGCCACGGGCGGCGCAGGATTCTTCTTCCCCGACAGCGACCCTATCAACCCACCGGCTGCCAGGATCACGATGGCCAGCAGCCACAGGTACCAGTTCGATGTGGGGGCTGGCGCTGCGGGCCTGCGCGGCCGGGGCGTTGGGTAGCCTGCGGGCAGCGGGGTGGGCACGGCGGTTTGCTTCAATTGCGCATCGTAGGCCGCGCGCCGGCCGGCATCCGACAGCACGCCGTAGGCTTGTGCGATCAGCGCGGCCCGGCTGGCCATGGCGCTGTCGGCCTGGTGCTTGTCCGGGTGGTGGCGCTGCATCAGGCTCTTGTAGGCGGCGCGCAGCACTTCCTTGCTGGCGTTCGGGCTAACCTCCAGTAGCTCGTAGTAATTCATGGGGTCAGCGGCGCAGCACTTCGCGCCATTCGTTTTTTTGCTGCTCTATGCGCGTACGCTCCATTTGCTCCTTGATGCGCTTGTCTTCCTTTTGCTGCCATTCGCGGCGCTCGTCGTCGCGCCGCGCCTGTTCCTTGGCCTGCAGTTCGGCCGTGCGCAGTTCGTTGGCCACCTGTTCGCCCCGGCGCCGGGATTCTTCTTCGAAGCGGCGGGCGTCCTGTTCGACCTTGCTTTTTTCGCGCTCCACCGTGCGTTTCTCGTTCTCTTTGCGGCGGTTTTCGGCTTCCAGCGCATCCAGCTCGGCCTTGTTGGCCGGGCGCACGCCGTGGGTCTGGTAGTACTCTTGCAGCAGCACTTTCTCGCTGGCCTGGGCGGCGGCGGTGGCGGCCATTTCGGCCCGGCGGTTGGCCAGCAGCAGGCTGACGGATTGGGCGACTGCGGCGATGGCAAACAGCGTTCCCAGCACCATCAGGATCTTGCGCAGCAGCGGCGCCAGGCCAGCCGCTACCGGTTCGCTGCTGGACGCGAAGCTGCGGCTTTCGCGGAACGGCGCAGCCCCGGAGCGCAGCGCCATTGCATCGGCGCGCATGGTCATGGCGTCGGCCCGCAAGGCCATGGCCTCGGCGCGCAGCGACAGGGCTTCGGCATCGGCCTGCAGGGGCACCAAGGCCAACGCGGGCACCGCGGCAACCGGCGCCGACACAGGTGGTGCCGGCATGGCTGCTGCGGCCAGCTTGGCGTCGTAGGCATCGCGGCTGCTGGGGTTGGACAGGGTTTTGAAGGCCAGTTGGATGACCTTGACTTTGAAGTCGAAGTCGTCGGCGCTGATGCGGTTCTTCTGCGACACCAGCTTGGCGGAGGCGGCGTCGAACGCGGCCTGGATCTCGGCCTCGGAGGCATCGGCAGCCACCGCCAGGATTTCGTACAGGGTTTTCTTCTTCGTGACCACGTCCATTGTTCCCCAAGCCGTTGTAAAGCTAATTGTTACAAAAAACGGCGCGGGATACTGCTTCTAGGGCACGGAATTTTGAAGGTGCTAGGTGCTAGGTGCTGGCGATCGGGGCGAAGGTGCTGTCCATGGCGTCCAGGCTGCAATCCAGCAGGGATGGCGCTACTTCGCGCTCCAGCACGGTGAACATGCTTTCCACGAAGTCCATGAGCCCGTCCGACGCTGCAATCGCCGCGTCCACATGGCCGTTGGCCACGGCGTCGATCACTGCGATATGGCCGTCCACCGTGCTCTGCAGGTTGGTGTGCTGGGGGGTCTGCATGTGGTAGATCCAGCCGATGCGCCGGAAGATAGTGTGCAGCGGACGCAGCGTGCTTTCCACAAACGGTTCGTTAGCGGCTGCCAGCAGCAACTGGTCGATACGCCGGTCCACCTGGTTGAACTGGGCAATCGTCATTTCGGCGCCATGCTCGATGAGCTGCCGACGCAGGTGCAGCATCTGGTTGCGCTGCGACGCGCCGGACCGCTCCGTCGCCAGCCGGATCACAAAGCGTTCCATGTCGCGGCGCAATTGCAGCAGCACGCGTTCACGCGTCAGATCGACCGGGGCGATCTGGATGCCATGGCGCGGCGAGACGATGACCAGCGTGTCGGCCGCCAGGCGGCTAACGGCTTGGTGCACGGGCGTGCGGCCCAAGCCCACCATGGCCTGAAGCTCGTGGGTGGCCAGAAAACGCCCGGGCTTGAGCGTGCAGCTTACGAGCAGACCTTCGATCTGCTCGTAAGCCTGATCGGACAGGTTGACCTGGCTGCGGCGGCGTGGTGCTTCCGACGATGGAGCAGAGGCCGCCACTGATGTAGAGCGGGAGCCGAGGGGCGAAGCCATAGTGTTCTTTCTGCGATTCAATGGCATGCAATAAAGCATGCTTTCATTCTGCCAAGCATACTCTGATATGTAAGTGATGGCGCTTGCCGGTGTGACCATTACACAGTGGAAACCAGGCTATTTTTTCGTTGTGTCATGCAGTCTGCATGCGGGTAATTACCAAGAACTTTTGTGAAATATCACGTTATTCTTTCTGTCGGGTTGAGTGCTGGCTAAGCCGTGCAAACCAACCATTCAAATAACTTCGCGGTCCTTGAGGCCGCATTGATGGAGACAAGCATGAAGAAACTGTCCAAGCTTTCGGTTTGTATGGCGGCACTGGTGGGGGCCGTCGCGGTTGGCGGTATGCCGCTGGCTGCCCAGGCACAGACCAAGGAGACGCTGACGTTTGCGGCTGTTACGTTCAGCGAGGCGGGCCGGGGCGAGCGCCTGAAGGCCTGGGTGGAGAAGTTCAACAAGAGCCAGGCGACCGCAGAAATTCAGCCGATCGCCATCCCCTTCAGCAGCTTTGCCAAGACAGTCTTTACGCAGATGGGGGGCGGCGCCGGGCCTGATCTGGTGCGCATGGACGCTATCGACTACTACGCAGCCGTTAACAGCAAGAGCATCTTGCCGTTAGACGACCTGGTTAAGGGCGGCAACTACAAGTTTGCCGAACCCGACAAATACATGATGGTGGGCGGCAAGCGCTATGGCATACCGTTTGAGCTCAGCAACTACGTGTTGTTGTACAACCCCGCTTTGCTCAAGGGCGGCAAGCCACCGGCGAACTTCGACGAATTGCTGGCCAGCGCCAAGGTGGCCACAGGCAACGGCGTTTATGGCTATGCGTACCGCGCCACCATGGCCGAGGGCAATGGTTTCTGGCAGGACCTGTGCAACTTCGTCTACGGCTTCGGTGGCCGCTGGAGCGACGCGCAGGGCAACCTGACCCTGAACGACGCCAAGGTGATTGAGGGTGTTGCGGCTTACAAGCAGATCTACGACGCGAGTGTGATCCCCAAGGGCGCCGATGCGGCCACGTACCGCCGCATGTTCTGGGAGCGCAAGGTGGCGATGGAAGTGGATAACGGCGGTGTGGCGGGCATCTTCAGCCAACAGGCGCCCGAGCTGGTGTTTGCGGCGGCACCGTCCCCGTTTCCCACGCGAGCCCAGGGCATGGTGCTGACTGCGCTCACGATCAATGCCAACACCAAGCACAAGGCCGCGGCCGAAGCCTTCATCAAGTGGGCATTGCAGCCTGACAACCAAAAGGAACTGCAGGAACTGCTGGGCGCCAGCAATGTGGCCACGGTGATTGAGCGTAGCCCGGAGATGGTGGCCAAGCGCCCTTGGCTGAAGGTCTATGACGACCAGACCGCGAACAGCGTGCCCCAGTTGGTCCAGGGCCTGGAGGTCAAGACGCCAGAGATCCAGCAGATCGTGCTGGAGCAGGTGCTCAAGGTCTTGCAAGGCGGCGTGGACCCCAAGAAGGCCATGGACGACGCGCAGCGCACAGCCATGACGCGCGTGCTGCGCAAGTAAGCCAGCCCACCGGAGCTCTTCCCTCATGCATGCTGCACTATCTCCGGCGGGCACTGTCGCGCCACCGAAGACAGGCCGCGACTGGACGCCATACCTGTTCGCCGCGCCTGTGGCCCTCTATTTGCTGCTGTTCCAGGGCTACCCCTTGGTGCAGGAGCTTTTTCTGAGCTTCACGTCGACGGCCTTGTTGTCTCCCGGACAGCACACCTATGTCGGGCTGCAGAACTACATCGATCTGGTGACGCAGGAAGAGTTTCGGCAGGTCTTTCTGATCACTGCCGTGTACACCGTGGTGTGCGTGGTGGTGGCGATCAGCCTGGGCCTGGGTGCGGCGCTGCTGCTGAACGCGCCGTTCCGTGGCCGTGGCATCGCCCGGGCGCTGGTGACGATTCCGTGGGCAGCGCCACCGGTGGCTGTTGCACTGATCTTCATCTGGATCTACAACGGCCAGTACGGCATCTTCAACCATCTGCTGGGGTTATTCGGCGGGACTGCTCGCCTGGAGAGTTGGCTCGACAGCCCTGCAATGGCTTTACCGGCGGTGCTGTTGACGACGATCTGGCAGATATTTCCGTTTGCCTCAGTGGTCATTCTGGCCGCACTGCAGGGCGTGTCGTCGGAGTTGCGCGAGGCCGCCGTTATCGATGGCGCCGATCGGCTGAGTGTGTTCCGTGCCGTAGTCTGGCCGACCATCCAGCCATCGGTGGCCTTGCTTTCGTTGTTCCTGACCATCTGGTCCTTGCGTCGCTTCGACCTGATCTGGCTCATGACCCAGGGTGGGCCCATTGGATCTACCAACACCATGGTGATCGAGTTGTACCGCCGTGCTTTCGTGTACCGCGATCTCGGGCAGGGTGCTGCTGTCGGCATGGTGGGCCTGTCGATTGCACTGGTCATCACCGTGGTGTATTTTCGCTATACGCAGCGCGTTGAGCGCGCGAAGGGGCAACGATGAGCCGCACGATGTCCTGGAGCCACGCGATCCGCATGATCCTGGTGCTGGCGCTGCTGGGTGTGGCCGCGTTCCCGATCTACTGGATGTTGGTGACGTCGTTGACGTCTTCGCCTGACCTATTTGCGGCCAAGCCGCACCTGCTGCCTGACTGGTCGCAGTCGGCGGTTTATGGCCACGCTTTCAGCACTACGGCCGTTGCGACCTGGCTGAAGAACAGCGCCATCGTTGCCTTTGGCACCGCCGCGCTCAGCATTGTGCTGGCTATCTTCCCGGCCTATGTGCTGTCGCGCTACCGCATGCGGGCTGTGGCCATCCTGGGCGTGGCGCTGTTCGTCACGCAGATGCTGCCTGAAGCCATGTTGGTCGTGCCGTTGTACGCGATCTTTGGTCAGCTGGGTCTGCTGAACAGCCTGACCGGCCTGATCCTGGCCAACACGGCGTTCACGGTGCCGGTCATCACGCTGATCCTCAAAGGGGCGGTGGACGGTGTACCTATCGACATCGAAGAGGCTGCCGGCATCGACGGCTGCTCCCGCCTGGGCATTGTGCTGACCATGGTGCTGCCGCTGATCGCCCCCAGCCTGGCTGCGGCCGCCGTGATCGCCTTCTTCCATGGCTGGAACGAATACGTGTTCGCCCAAACGCTGATCAGCGATCAGGGGCTGCAGACCGCTTCGGTCGGCTTGGCCGGCTTTGTGGGCGAGCTCAGTACGCCCATGCATACCGTGATGGCGATCGGGCTGATGTACACCCTGCCCGCCGTCATCTTCTATCTCTTCGTGCAGCGCTACGTTGTCTCTGGCATGACTGCCGGCAGCGTCAAAGGCTAACCCACTTCGGACACCCACCATGGCATCCATTTCCCTCAAGGGCGTCACCAAGATCTTCGGCGGCAAGAAGGCCGCCAACCAGATCACCTTCGACGTCGCCGACCGTGAATTCCTCGTGCTGCTGGGCCCATCGGGTTGTGGCAAATCCACACTGCTGCGCATGTTGGCAGGGCTTGAACAAGTTACGAGCGGCGAAGTCCATGTTGGCGCCCGCCGTGTCGATACTTTGTCGCCTAGTGCCCGCGACATGGCCTTTGTGTTCCAGTCGTATGCGCTGTACCCGCACATGACCGTGCGGCGCAACATCACCTTCCCGCTGATCATGCGCGAGCATCGCTGGTGGTTCCATCTGCCCATCATTGGCGGCTTTGCCAAGCGGCGCATTGAACGCACTCCTGCAGTGCGTGATCTGGTAGACCGCACGGCCAAGACGCTGGCGCTGACCGAGATGCTGGACCGCTACCCCCGCACACTGTCGGGCGGCCAGCGCCAGCGCGTGGCGCTGGGGCGGGCCATGGTGCGCCAACCAGATGTGTTCCTGATGGACGAGCCCCTGTCCAACCTGGACGCCAAGCTGCGAACCTCGATGCGTGCCGAAATCATCAAGCTGCACCGCGAAGTGGGCGGCACGTTTGTGTATGTGACGCACGACCAGATCGAGGCAATGACCATGGGCACCCGTATCGCGCTGATGCGCGACGGCGAGGTGCAGCAGTTCGGCACACCGCGCGAGATCTATACCGATCCCGCCAACACCTTTGTGGCCCGGTTTATCGGCACGCCGCCCATGAATCTGATCGAGGCGCGCATCGAACCAAGGGGCCTCGTCGTGGGCAAGGCAGTACTGCCGCTGCCTGCACATCTGGCTGCGCTGGGGCAGCAGGCGGCGCGCGATGTGCTGCTCGGCGTTCGGCCGCAGGCACTGGGCTTGACGGACGGCGTTTTGGTGGGTCAGGTGGTGCTGGTCGAGCACGTAGGTGCTGAGTCGATTGTCAGCATCAAACTCGAACACGCCAATACGGCCCACAGTGAAGACGGCGAGAGCAGTGGCGATGTGATGCTGGTGGTGCAGGGCTACAGCGATCTGCGCGCAGGCCAGCCCGTGCAGTTGTCGCTGGATCTGTCCGAGGCCGTGTTGTTCGAGCGCAGCGGCCAGCGCATCCGTGTGCCGGCAATGGCGCGCGCCGCCTGATCGCCCCGGTAGTTTTTCAAACTCTTCTGACCCCATACAGTCCATGAAAACCGCAAAAGTCGTCTTCCACGGCGAGAACGCCGCCAACTTCCGCCAGGGCTTCGAATCTTTGATTGACCCCCGGCACCAGATCATTGATTTGAGCGACACCCTGACCGGCCCCGGCGAGCGTGAGCACTACGAAAGCGCGGATGTCGTCATCGGCATCAAGTTGAACCGCGATATGCCGGTGCCACGGCAAGTGAGCCTGTTCCACGCGCCGTCCGCCGGCACGGATGCGATCGACACCGCCTTGTTGCCTTCTGGCGCCGTGCTGTGCAATTGCTTTGGGCACGAACATGCGATTGCCGAATACGTAATGGCGGCCTTGTTGCAGCGCCATGTCCCCCTGGCACAGGCCGACGCCGATTTGCGCCAGCAGCGCTGGACCTACTGGGCCGGCCGGCCAACGGCGCTGCGCACCGAGCTGGGATCTCAGACGCTGGGGCTGCTCGGCTTTGGCCATATCTCCCAGGCCATCCTGGCGCGTGCCAAGGCCTTTGGCATGCGCGTGACGGTCGCCAACCGCAGCCCCATCAACGATGCGCGCGTAGACCAGGCTTATTCGCTGGAGCAGTTGCCGACCTTCATGGCATCGGCCGATGCCATCGTGGTTTCGCTGCCCTTGACGGTACAGACCACAGGTATCGTCGGCGCCGAGGCGTTTGCCGCCATGCGGCCCGATGCGCTGATTCTGAATGTTGGGCGTGGCCCTGTGATCGACGAGCAGGCGCTGTTCGATGCCCTGGCCAGCCGCCGCATTGGTGGCGCCATCATCGACACCTGGTACCGCTACCCGACGCCCGACCAGGCCGAGTGCACGCCATCGCGCCTGGACTTCGCGTCGCTGCCGAATCTGCTTATGACCCCGCACATGTCGGGCTGGACCTCGGGCACGGTGCGCCGGCGCCAAGAAACCATGGCCGACAACATCCAGCGTTGGCTGGAGGGCCAGCCGCTGAACAACGTGCTCTGGCCTAAACCATGAACACACATTCCACTCCCACCCTGCCTGCGGCTGCGCAAGAGGTCGTAGCCGCCTTGGTTGCGGCGCGCCGTTCCGGCCAAGCGGCTCTGGCCGCACCCTTGCGGGCTGCGCTTAGCACTGACGACGAGTCCTATGCCGTACAGGATGCCGTGGCCCAGGCGCTGGGCTGGTTTGCCGATGGCGGACCGCGCTACTGGAAGTCGGGCGGAGCGTCCCGCGACTCCGTGCTCAGCCATGCGGCCCTGCCGTCTGCGGGCGTGCGGGTGGCAGGCGACACGCTGGCGGACTTTTCCTTTCATACGCCGGCCGTGGAGGCCGAGATCGTGCTGCGCTTGGCCGAAGATGTGACGCCCGAGCGCGCGCAGCGCCTGACCCCTGCCGATGCCCCGGCCCTGGTGGACGCCATGGCCGTCGCCATCGAGATCGCCGATTCGCGCTGGGATGAAGGGCTGCAGGCACCGGCTGCGTTGCGGCTGGCCGACCAGGGTTCGCATGGCGCGTTGATCCTGGGCGAATGGATACCTAACCGGGTGCACGACTGGGCGGGCCAGCGTTGCGAAGTCCGCTTCGGCGGTACGCCGGTCATCGCCAACACGGGGGCTTATTCCCTGGGCGACCCACTGTGGCTGCTGCCGATCTGGCTGCGCCACGCCACGCGCGGTGGCCTTACGGTGGCGGCGCGCACCGTAGTCACCACGGGTTCTTGGGTGGGAGCGATTCCCATGCCGAAGGATGCCGATGTAGTCGTGCGATTTCCCGGCCTGGGGGAAGTCGGTCTGCGCGGCGGAACCGTCCACGCCGCACACCGCCTCGATTTCACCTGATTCACCCGATAGAGGAAACCCATGTCCACACTTTTTGACTTGACCGGGCGCACGGCGCTCATCACTGGGTCCGCCCGCGGCCTGGGCTATGGATTCGCGCAGGGCCTGGCCGAGGCCGGCGCCAAAGTTGTCATCAACGCGCGCAACGCCGAGCAGGTTGCGCAGGCCGTGGCCCAGCTGCGCGCCAAAGGCCACGACGCGCAGGGCCTGCCGTTCGATGTGACCGATGAAGCCGCCGTCGGCGCCGCGTTCGAATCGCTGGACCAGCAAGGCATAGAGATCGACATCCTGATCAACAACGCCGGCATCCAGCACCGCATGCCCCTGGTCGATCTGGAGCTCAAGGACTGGCAGCGCGTGATCGACACCAACCTCACCAGCGCATTCATCGTCGGCAAGCAGGCCGCCAAACGCATGATCGCGCGCGGGCGCGGCGGCAAGGTCATCAACATCGGCTCGCTGACCAGCGAGGCCGCGCGTGCCACGGTAGGCCCGTACACGGCGGCCAAGGGCGGCATCAAGATGCTAACCCGCGCCATGGCCGCCGAATGGACCGCGCACGGCATCCAGGCCAATGCCATCGGCCCCGGCTATATGGCGACGGAGATGAACACCGCCTTGTTGGAAAACCCAGTCTTCGACGCCTGGGTCAAGGGCCGCACACCGGCGCGCCGCTGGGGGCGCCCCGACGAGCTGGCCGGCACCGCGGTCTACCTTGCTTCCGCAGCCTCCGACTATGTCAGTGGGCAAATCATTTATGTCGACGGCGGCATGCTCGCCGTGCTCTGACGGCACACCTTTTCTCCACTTTCCGAGACCAACATGAAATCCATCCGCCTGTCCATTTCCGCTGTGGCCGCCGCACTGGCGAGCGCCTTGTTATCCACCTCCGTGGCCGCTGCCGACTATCCGATGCGCCCTATCGAGATCGTCGTCCCGTCCTCGGCCGGCGGCGGCACCGATGTGATGGCGCGGTTGTTTGCCGAAACCGCCAAGAAGTACGTGCCCCAGCCCTTCATCGTCAGCAACAAGCCGGGCGCCGGCGGTGGTATCGGCATGACCGAGGTGCAGCGCGCCACGCCCGATGGCTACAAGATAGGCGTGCTGATCTCCGAGCTGGCCATCATTTCCCACGTCGGCATCAGCAAGGTGACGACCAAGGACTTCATTCCAATCGCCCGGCTGAACGGCGACCCGGGCCTGATCGCGGTGCGTAGCGATGCGCCCTGGCAGTCGATCGACGAGCTGCTGGCCCAGGCGCGCAAGCAGCCGGGCACGGTGTCCATGGGCAATGCCGGCACCGGTACCATCTGGCACCTGGCTGCGGCTGCGGTGGAAGAAAAAGCCGAGGTGCGTTTCAACCACGTACCGTTCCAGGGCGCGGCGCCCAGCGTGCTGGCGCTGGTCGGCGGGCATGTGGATGCGATCACCGTCAGCCCGGCCGAAATCGGCTCGCACGTGGCGGCGGGCAAGGTGCGCGTGCTGGTGGCCATGGCCGAACGCCGCCTGCCCGCACCGTTCGACAAGGTGGTGACCTTCAAAGAAAAAGGTGTGGACCTGGTGATGGGCACCTGGCGCGGCCTGGGCGTGCCACTGGGCACTTCGCCCGAGGTCGTGCAGTACCTGCGCGAAGCCGCGCGCAAGACCGGCGAAGACCCGGCCTTCCGCGACGCACTGGTGCGTGCCAATCTGCAGCCGGCCTATATGGATGGCGAGCCGTTCCAGGTCTTTATGAACAACGCCTCGAACCACTTCAAGAAGCTGGTCGGCGACATCAATCTGCAGAAGTAAATCCGCGCACAAAGGCATAGCACCATGGAAGCACTTGTCATCCACGCCGCCGGCGACCTGCGCGTCGAAACCTTTCCTACCGCGGAGCTTGGCCCGGGCCAGCTGCGCGTGCGGGTGCGCTGCGGCGGCATCTGCGGTTCGGATCTGCACTACTACAACCACGGGGGCTTCGGCACCATCCGCTTGCAGGAGCCGATGGTGCTGGGCCATGAAATCGCTGGCGTCATCGACGCCGTGGGCAGTGCGGTGACCGGCTTTGCGGCGGGCGAGCGCATCGCCGTCTGTCCCAGCCGACCCTGCGGCCAGTGCCGATATTGCCAGCAGGGTTTGCAGAACCACTGCCTGGACATGCGCTACTACGGCAGTGCCATGCGCAACCCGCATGTGCAGGGCGCGTTCCGCCAAGAGATCGTGGTCGAGCCGCACCAGGCACACCGGCTGGCAGCCAGCGTCAGCGATGGCGAGGGCTCGATGGCCGAGCCACTGGCGGTGGCGCTGCACGCGGTGCGGCGTGCCGGCTCGCTGCTGGGCAAGTCGGTGCTGGTCACGGGCTGCGGGCCGATTGGTGCGCTGGTGATCGTGGCGGCCCGGCGTGCCGGCGCAGCGCACATCGTGGCCACCGATGTCAGTGACCATCCGCTGGGCAAGGCGCTCAAGGTGGGGGCTGATGAGGCCATCAATGTTGCCGACGAGCCCGAGGGCCTGGCCCGCTTCAAGGCCGATAAAGGCCAGTTCGACGTGCTGTTCGAAGCCAGCGGCAACGAGCGTGCGCTGCGCGGCGCGCTGGAAACGCTGCGGCCGCGCGGCATCCTGGTGCAGCTGGGCCTGGGCGGCGAGATGACGTTGCCCATCAACACCCTGGTGGCCAAGGAGTTCGATCTGCGCGGCGCCTTCCGTTTCCACGAGGAATTCGCCATGGCGGTGGAGCTGCTGAACAAGGGACTGGTGGATGTGAAGCCGCTGATCTCGGCCACGCTGTCCTACCGCGATTCGGCACGCGCATTCGCGCTGGCTGCCGACCGCTCGCAGGCCATGAAGGTCTTGCTGAATTTCGACTGAGAAAGAAACGCCATGGCGACCCTGATCACCGACGTCAAAGTCATCCTGACCGCCCCCGAGGGCATCAACCTGCTGGTGGTGCGGATCGAGACCAACCAGCCGGGCCTGTACGGCCTGGGCTGTGCCACCTATGCCTACCGCCAACTGGCCGTGCAGTGCCTGCTGGAGCAGTACCTGAAGCCGCTGCTGCTGGGCCGCGACGCCAGCGCCATCGAAGAGCTGTGGCAGCTGATGCACCAGAACGCCTACTGGCGCAACGGGCCTATCGAGAACAACGCCATCTCGGGCGTGGACATGGCGCTGTGGGACATCAAGGGCAAGATGGCCCAGATGCCGCTGTACCAGCTGTTTGGCGGCAAGTGCCGCGAGGGCGTGCCCATCTACCGCCATGCCGATGGCCGCGACCTGGCCGAGCTGTGCGACAACATCCAGAAGTACCGCGAGCAGGGCATCACCCACATCCGCTGCCAGAACGGCGGCTACGGTGGCGGGGGCTTCGGTGCGGCACCGGCCACGGCGCCGCAGGGTGCGCTGGACGGCATCTACCTGGACAGCAAGCAGTACATGCGCGACACGCTGAAGCTGTTCGACGGCATCCGCAGCCAGGTCGGCTTTGACGTGGCGCTGTGCCACGACGTGCATGAGCGCCTCAAGCCCAGCGAGGCCATCCAGTTCGCCTGCGCGCTGGAGCCGTATGACCTGTTCTTTCTGGAGGATGCGATTGCGCTGGAAGAGGGCGAATGGCTGCGCCAGTTGCGCGCCAAGACCACGACGCCACTGGCCCAGGGTGAGCTGTTCAACCATCCGATGGAGTGGAAGTTTTTGATCGTTGAGCGGCTGATCGACTACATCCGCGTGCACCTCAGCCAGATCGGCGGCATCACCGCCGGTCGCAAGCTGCAGATTTTTGCCGAACAGTTCGGTGTGCGCACCGCCTGGCACGGCCCGGGCGATATGTCGCCGCTGGGCCATGCGGCGAATATCCATATCGACCTGGCGGCGCGCAATTTCGGGGTACAGGAATGGTCGGGCACCGAGCCGCCCAACTTCGTCATCCAGGAGCTCAAAGGCCCGCGCGATGCGCTGCTGGACGTGTTCCCCGGTCTGCCCGAGTACCGCAACGGCTATGTGTATGCGAATGACCAACCAGGCCTGGGCGTGGACATCGACGAGGCCGAAGCCCGCAAATACCCGTGCGACAACGCCACCACGCTGTGGACCCAGACCCGGCTGCGTGACGGCACGCTGCAGACGCCGTAAATATTTTGCTATTGAAAGCGTAGCTGCCTGCGCAGAAGGAATATGCGTTGCAGCCCTTAAAAGCTTGTATTTTCAGGGTCTAGAATCGGGCCTGCCCATGGCCAAGATCGTCCTCTTCAACAAGCCCTTCAATGTGCTGACCCAGTTCCGCCCCGACGGTGACCGGCCGACGCTGGCGCAGTACATCCAGGACCCCAGCCTGCGCGTGGCGGGGCGCCTGGACCGTGATTCGGAAGGTCTGCTGCTGCTGACTGACGACGGGGCCTTGAATGCGCGCATCACCCAGCCCAGGCGCAAGCAGTTCAAAACCTACTGGGTGCAAGTGGACGGCATCCCTACCGAGGCCGCGCTGCAGACGCTGCGCCAGGGAGTGCTGCTGAACGACGGCATGACCCTGCCCGCACAGGCCACGCAGATCGACCCGCCCGAGATCTGGCCGCGCACCCCGCCGGTACGCTACCGCGCCAGCCTGCCGACATCCTGGCTGGAGATCCGCATCTGCGAGGGGCGCAACCGCCAGGTGCGGCGCATGACCGCGGCGGTGGGGCTGCCCACCTTGCGCTTGGTACGCGTGCAAATAGGCGACTACCAACTAGGGGATCTGCCGCAGGGTGCCTGGCGGCTTGCGGCTCCATAGGGCTGTAGCACATTTGTTATCTGCGTAAGCAGCTACATTTTTAAGAGCAAAAACGGGTCTTCTGTAAACTTGGCTTTACCCTGCCACCCTATACTGCAACGCAGCATTTTCTGAGTCTGAAAGGTGTTTGCATGAGCGCTTCTCCCGTACCCTATCCTGAACAATGCACGTTGGTGCTGCAAGGCGGCGGCGCCCTGGGCGCTTACCAGGCGGGGGTCTATGAGGCCTTGCACGACCACGGCATCGCCCCTGACTGGGTGGCCGGCGTGTCGATTGGCGCCATCAATGCGGCCATCATCGCTGGCAACCGGCCCGAGCTGCGGGTGGCCCGGCTGCGCGAGTTCTGGGAGGGCGTGTCCTCGCAGCTGCTGGCGCCGGCGCTGCCTGCGCACTTTGGCGTGGAAGCGCGCGAGTTCTTCAACGAATCCAGCGCCGCCTGGGCCTCGCTGTTCGGCGTGCCGGGCTTCTTCAACCCGCGCGTGCCGCCGGCGCCGTTCCAGCCTTCGGGCACGCCCGGGGCGCTGAGCTATTACGACACTTCGCCGCTGCGCAACACCTTGCTGCGCCTGGTGGACTTTGAGCGCATCAATGCCAAGCACCCTGAGGGCAAGGTGCGCCTATCGGTCGGGGCCGTGCATGTGACCACCGGCAATTTTGAGTACTTCGATTCGTCCGACGCCCAACCTGTGGGGCCGCAGCACATCATGGCCAGCGGCGCGCTGCCGCCGGGCTTTGCGCCAGTGGAGATCGACGGCGCGTTCTACTGGGACGGCGGCCTGGTGTCGAATACGCCGTTGCAGTACGTGATCGACCAGCCGGCAGCGGACGACATGCTGGTGTTCCAGGTGGATTTGTTCAGCGCCCGTGGCCGCATGCCGCGCAACCTGAGCGAGGTGGCCGAGCGCGGCAAGGACATCCAGTTTGCCAGCCGTACCCGCTTCAACACCGACCTGATTGCTACGCAGCAAAAGCTGTCCAGCGCGGCCAAGCGCCTGGCCGCCAAGCTGCCGCCTGAGTTTGCCAACGACCCGGACCTGAAGCAGTTGCTGAACGCCGGCACGGCGGCGGCGCTGACCATTGTTCACCTGATCCACCGCAGCAAGCACTACGAAACCCAGTCCAAGGACTACGAGTTCTCGCGCGCCACGGTGCGCGAGCACTGGGAGGCCGGCCGCAGCGATGTGGAGCGCAGCCTGGCCGATCCGCGCTGGGCCGAGCGCTGCCGCTCGCAGGTCGGCATCACGGTGCTGGACTTGACGCGGCCCGAGAAGGACTGAGCTTTAGAGCACGTTCTAGGACAGCGTCCGCACCGAGTCGCGCACCACCAGGTGGGGCACCAGCAGGCCTTGGGGCTCGGTCAGGCTTTCGCCCACCGCCAGCCGCAGCGCCAGCTGGGCGGCAGTCTGCGCCAGGGCGGCCACCGGGTGGTGCACGGTGGTCAGGCGCGGATAGATCAGGTCGGCGTATTCCACGTCGTCAAAGCCGATCAGCGATAGCTGCGAAGGCACGTCGATGCCGGCGGAGCGGCAGTAGTTCAGCGCGCCAAATGCCATCTGGTCGTTCAGGCAGAACACCGCGCTCAGCGCCGGTTGGGCCGCCCAGAGTTCGGCCATGCACTGGCGTCCCGATTCGAAATGGAAGTTGCCCTCGATGACCCGCTCGGGCGGTAGCGCCACGCCTGCGGCCTTCAAAGTGTCGCGGAACGCGCTCAGGCGCTGCATGCTTTCGGGGTTGGAGTGCGGGCCGGCGACCACGCCGATGTCGCGGTGGCCACAGCGCAGCAGGTATTCGGCCGCCAGCCGGCCTCCGGTGCGGTTGTCCAGCTGCACGCAACGGGCTGCAAAACCTGGCACGGTGCGGTGGATCACCACCACCTGCGGGTTGCTGAGCAGTATCTCGGCCAGGGCCTGATCGGAAAGCTGGCCCGGGTACAGGATGATGGCGTCGCAGCGCCGCTGGCGCATGAACTGCAGGCCGCCAGCCACTTCTTCCTCGCTGTTCTTGCCGCAGGTGACGATCAGGTAGCTGCCGACGGCGCTGACGGCTTCTTCGATATCGTTCACCAGCGGCGCAAAGAAGGCGCTGGACAGATGCGAGACCACCAGGCCCACGCAGTTCGAGCGCCGGCTGGCCAAGGATGCGGCGAAGCTGTTGCGTGAAAAGTCCAGCTCGCGCATGGCCAGTTCGACCTTGACGCGGGTGGCTTCGCGTACCTTGTGCGGTTCGTTCATGACCCGCGACACCGTGGCACTGGAGACGCCGGCCCGCGCCGCGACGGTATGGATGGTGGACATGGTGGTAGCAATGCAAGTGGCTGGGAGTCTGTCGGGCTTGGAACGTCGAAAGCGAAAATCGGCCCCAGCGAGGACAGTTTTTGCTGGATTTGCAGGCCCATAGCTCCGCTATGGGGCAAAAAGACGGTGAAAAATGAACCGCTGCGGTCGATTTGCAGCCGACGCTTTCCAAGTCTGACAGGCTCCTAGGCCTGGCTGGATGTCAGCCAAGCCCGCCGCAGGATCTTACCAACCACGGCCCGGCGGCCGCAGGGCTCAGCCGGGGCGGCGGCGCCGGGTGGCGACCAGGCCGATGGCGGCCACGCCGAACAAGGCCAGCGAACCGGGTTCGGGCACGGTTTGCAGCAGGAAGTTGTCCACGCCAAAGCTGTCGGATGCGCCGGTCACATCGAACCAGATGGCCCGCACGTTGTCGAACGGCGCGCCCAGCCCAAAGCTGGTGGCGGGGAAGTCTGAGTCCTCGCTGGCCAGCAGCTGCGCGTAATCGTCGGAGATGCCGTTGGCCGATGCATGGATGTAGACCTGTTCGTTGCCGGATGCCGGGCCGCCACCGGTATCGGTGTTGGAAACGATGTCGAAGCTGCCCAGGCTGAAGGCGCCGCCATCAATCCGGGTCAGCCGGATCTGGGTCAGGTAGCCAAAGTTGCCGGTAGCCCAGTGGCCTTGCAGCACGTCGTTGCCCAGTTCATAGAAGTCGCCCACATTGCTGGAAAACGCCGAGTCGGTGCCAAAGAATTCAAACTGGTAGCCGGCCTCCTGGTAGCTGCGCACATCGTCCCAGTTGATGGCGTTGTTGGTGGCGCCGGTGGAGCCGCTGTTCTGGGCGACCGTGCCGCCGGTAAACGTGACCAGCGTGGCCTGTGCCGATGTGGCCAGGCCGAGGGCGAGCAGCGTTGCGGCGATGATTTTCGAGCTTGTCTTTTTGAACATATTGGTTTCCATGGAGGTTTATTGGGTGAAGCGCACGTTGCGCACCTGGAGCTGCACGCCCTGCTGGTCGCCCCACTTGGGGAATATGGCAAAGGGCACGCTGGTGCGGCGCACATCAAAGCAGGCGGTCTTGGCGGCGGTGAGGGTGCCCATGGGCAGGCTGACGGTCTGCCAACCACCGGCTGCGGGCCGGCCGAACAGCACGTCGCCGGTGGTGCAGTTGGTGCCTGTGCTTTCCATCTTCACCACCAGGCCGCCGCTGTTGCTGCCGTAGCTGCTGACGTTCAGCTCGAACTCCAGCTTGCCGCTGGCAAAGTTCACCAGGTTGATGGGGCCACTGTCGTTGAAGAACACCAGGCCGTCACCACCATCAGCCGCAAAGTTCATTGCCAACTCACCACTAGGCAGCACGCTGTAGCTGGTGTGCACATTGTTGGTGGAGTAGGTGTTGATCTTGAAACCGTCTGATACCAGACCGTTGCTGAACATGCTGTAGCTCGGGCCGGGCTTGGGCGTGGGCAGTGCGGCGGTGGGAGGCACCAGGCTGTCGCAGGCCACGGCGTCGGCGTCCTTGGCCGCACCCGGTACCCAGCGGATGTTGGCAAAGGAGGCAGTGAAGGCCTTTTCGGTATAGACCAGTATCGGCGTGTTGATAGCCGCGAAGTCCGTGCCCTTGGCGGCAAAGCAGGCCAGCGGAATCTTCACCGTGTGCTTGGTATCCAGGCCCAGGGTGCTGAACAGCGTGGTGCCATCCACTTCGCCTATGCAGGGGTAGCTGCAGTCGACGCGCAGCTTGACCAGGCCGTCCGGTGCCTTGTGGACGATGGTGTCGAACACCAGCGCGCCGTCGGCGTTCAGATAGCTTTGCTGGTCGCTGGTGCTGGGCGCCTGCGAGTAGAACTGGCCGGTGCCGGTCCAGGTGACCTTTTTGGCATCTTGCTGCACATTGATCTGGGTGGTTTCTACCTTGATCGTGGCGTGCGACACCACGGCGTTCAGGTCGGAGCCGATGGCGGTGCCGCCCCAGTTCTCTGGCGAGCCTATGCCCAGCGCAAACGGGGCTTTGTCGGTGGAGTTGAAGATTTCCAGGTCCACCGTGGCAGTGCCGCCACCGCCAGCGGTTTGGCCACAGCCCAGGGTGGGTACGCTTTCGTCCAGCTTGGCCAGCGTTTTCTGGTCAGCGTAGCGCATGCCGTAGCCATAGGCAAACAGCGGGTCGTAGGCCGCATCACCCACATTCAGCGGCGTCTGGCAGCCGGCCTTGGGCCAGGAGAAGGACAGCTTGCCCACGGTGTCGAAATTCACTTTGCCGTTGTAGGTGCGGTACAGCACATCGCCCACGCCCTTGCCCTCGGTGCCGGGCAGCCAGGCCACCACGAAGGCATCTGAGCGGTTGATCTCCTTATTCACCAGCACCGGCCGGCCGGTGACCAGCACCGTGACCACGGGCACGCCCTTGCCGCTGACGGCGTTCAGCACCGCCAGATCCTCGGGGTAGCGGCGTGCGTGTTCCAGCGTGCCGGTCTTGCCGATATCGCCCACGCCCTCGGCGTACGGTGTTTCGCCGATCACGGCGATCACGGTCTTGAAGTCGCTGATGTTCACGTCGGTACCGGTCTCGCTGTAGACCACATTGGCCGCGCCGGTGGCGGCCTTGATGCCGGCCAGGATGCTGTCGGCATTCGGGAAATCGGCATTGGTGTTGGACGTGCCCTGCCAGGTCAGCGACCAGCCACCTGTCTGGTTCGACAGGTTGTCGGCCGACTTGCCCACCACCAGCACCTTCTGGCCGCGCACCAGGGGCAGCAGCTGCTTCTCGTTCTTCAGCAGCACCAGGGACTTGCGCACCGCCTCGCGGGCCAGCACGCGGTGCTGCAGCTGGGCGGCGTCACCGGCGTTCAGTCGCTCCAGTGGGCGCTTGGCAGTGAAGATGCCGGCCCGCATTTTCACGCGCAGGATGCGGGTCACGGCGTCGTCGATCCGGGCGAGTGGAATGGCACCGTTCTGCACCTGGGTGATGGTGTTGGCGATGAATGCCTTCCACTGGTCAGGCACCATGATCATGTCCACGCCCGCGTTGATGGCCTGGGCGCAGCTAGCGTCGCTGCAGCCTGGCACCTGGCCGTGGCCGTTCCAGTCGCCGATGACGAAGCCGTCAAAGCCGATCTTGGTCTTCAGCACATCGGTCAGCATTTCCTTGCTGCCGTGCATCTTGCCGACGGTGATGCCTGCGGCCTCGTTGGTCCAGCTGTTGAAGGATGCCATCACGGTCTGCGCGCCTGCGCCCAGTGCCGAGTAGTAGCCCTGGCCGTGGATGTTGACCATTTCGGCCTTGGTCGACATGTTCACGCCCTGGTCCTTGCCTTGGTCGGTGCCGCCGTCGCCCATGAAATGCTTGGCGGTGGCGATCACGTTGGTGGGCCGTGTGAAGTCGCCCTGCAAGCCCTTGATCATCTCGTAGCCGTATTTGTTGACGATCAGCGGGTCTTCCGAGTAGCCCTCGTAGGTGCGGCCCCAGCGGTCGTCGCGCACGACGGCCAGCGTGGGCGCAAAGCTCCAGTCGATGCCGGTGGAGGCTACCTGGACGGCGACGGCCTGGCCGATGCGCCGCACCAGCGCCGGGTCATTCGCCGCGCCCAGGCCGATGTTGTGTGGGAACAGCGTGGCGCCGAATACATTGCCGTGGCCGTGTACCGCATCGGTACCCCAAATCACCGGTATCTTCACCTTCGCGTCGGTGGCCATGGAGGCCATCCAGTAGTCATCGGCCAGCTTCACCCAGTCACTGGACAGTGCGTGCTTGTTGTTCTGCGGCCAGGAGCCGCCGCCATTCAGCACCGAACCTATGTAGTACTGCGTGACCTGCGCGGGCGTGATGCTTTTGATCTCGGGCTGGGTCATTTGCCCGACCTTTTCTGCCAGGCTCATGCCCGCGACGATGGCCTGGATGCGCGCTTCGGTGGCGGCATTGCTGGGGAGGTCGCTGCTGATGTGTGGCCAGTCAGGGTACTGCACCAGGGTTGTTGGCGCAGCCTTGGCCTGCAGCTCGGCCATCGACTCGGAGCCCGATCCGCCGCCGCAGCCAGCCAGCAGAGCGGCGCTGCAGGCGGCGATCAGGCCGCGGCGTCCGGAAAGGTGAAGTTTGTAATGCATATGGTCTCCAACGGGTGGTCGTACCGGTGCCGGGGCCTGCGCGCAACAAGGCCGCAGACGCGGATACAGCATGGTTTTTGCTCTGATGCGCAGGGTATGCCGCAGCAATGTAAGCGGTTACATTTTCGGTGTAAGCGCTTTACAAACATTGGTACTTGCCCTCGGTAACGGGCTGTAACTCACCCCCAATTGTTTCCAGGCGTAACGTTTGCGCCGCGCCTGGATGGGGGAGGAGGGCTAGACGCCCTGGGCCAGCAGGCGTGTGACTTCGGCTGCGGGCAGGGCCTGGCAGGCGCTGGCATTCTGCCCGGACCAGAGTGGCGAGAAGTCGCCGCTGTGCTGGCTCTCGGCCTTCGCGCGCAGCGGGGCAATGGCCGCGGTGGCCAGCGGAAAGGCCGGGGCGTTGTGATTCAGCGGCCCCAGTTCGCGCATCAACCGGTTACTGATGCCGCGTGCCGGGCGCCCGGTGAACAGCGAGGTCAGCGCCGTGTGCCGCGCCTCCGGCGACTGCAGCGCGGCCCTGTGCAGCGTACTGGTAGTGGCCTCGTCGCACAGCAGGTAGGCGGTGCCCACCTGCACGCCGGCTGCACCCAGCGCCATCGCGGCGGCCACGCCCTGGGCATCGGCAATGCCGCCAGCAGCGATAACCGGTATGCCCACCGCGCGCACGATCTGCGGCAGCAGCGCAAACGTGCCCATCTGCCGCGTCAGGTCGTGCGACAAAAAGTGGCCACGGTGGCCGCCGGCCTCCAGGCCCTGGGCGATCACCGCGTCAACCCCGCGGGCTTCCAGCCACAGCGCCTCTTCCACCGTGGTGGCCGATGCCAGCACCTTGGCGCCCCAGCTGTGCACCTGGGCCAGCAGCTCGGGCGAGGGCAGGCCGAAGTGGAAGCTCACCACCGGTGGGCGAAATTCCTGCAGCAGATCCGCTGCCGCGGCGTTGAAGGCCGCACGCCCCGGGCCGGCCACGATCTGCCCAGGGTCTACGCCCAGCTCCTGGTAGTAGGGCGCAAGGGTTGCGTGCCAGGCTGCTTCGCGTGCCGGGTCGGGTTGCGGCTGCGTGTGGCAAAAGAAGTTGACGTTGTAGGGCTGGTGGGTATGGGCGCGGATTTTTTCCAGCTCTTCGCGCAGTACGTCCAGGCTGAGCATGGCCGCGGGCAGCGAGCCCAGGCCACCCGCATTGCTGACGGCAACGGCCATCGCACTGCCTTGTACGCCGGCCATCGGCGCCTGTATGAGGGGCAGTTGGGTACCCAGCAAAGTCGTGAGCGGCATATGCGATCCAAAAATATTTTTCAAAAACTATACGCCGGCCTGTAAGAAACCAGCGGCTGTGCGGACTACTGTTCAGCAAGGCCAACACCCTGCTGCATTCCAACCCTCTTCACTTACTTACCGGAGATTCTTATGACCACTCGCGCTACTACATCCTTCGCATCCACCGCCGTTCTGGCCCTGGCACTGGGCTCGGCACTGGCCATGGCTGCCGCTCCTGCCGCCGCTGCCGACGACAAAGAAAAATGCTTCGGCGTGGCCATGAAGGCCAAGAACGACTGCGCTGCCGGTGCCGGCACCACCTGCGCAGGCACGGCCAAGATGGACTACCAAGCGAATGCCTGGAAGTATGTGCCCGCCGGCACATGCGAAACCATGAAGTCCCCCACCTCGCCCACCGGCATGGGCCAGAAGATGGCTTTCACCGCAAAGATGTAAGCACACCCCCAGGCTACACGCTTCGCGTTTTCGCCAACCCCCTTGCAGGGGGCGATACCAGCGGCCCGGCGAAGCCGGTTCCGCGGTATCCCTGGGGCACTGTTGCTCTCCATGCGGTGCGCAGTGGTGTTCGGCATTTCACCCAACTTTGAGATCCAAGCCACCATGTTTGATTCCGCGTTTGCGCTGCCCAACAGGTCGGGTATCGGTCTGAAGTCTGCCCACTTCCGGGAGATTCTGGACACCACGCCCGACCTGGGTTTCTTCGAAGTGCATGCCGAAAACTACCTGGTCGACGGCGGGCCTTTTCACCAGATGCTGACCCGCATCCGAGAGCGCTATCCGCTATCCATCCACGGCGTCGGCCTGTCCATCGGTGCCGAGGGCCCACTGGATACCGCGCACCTCGACGCGCTGGCCGGGCTGCTCGACCGCTATGAGCCCCAATCTTTTTCCGAACACCTGGCCTGGTCCAGCCACGGCGGCGTGTTCTTCAACGACCTGCTGCCTTTGCCCTATACCGCCGCAACCCTGCAGCGCGTTTGCGACCACATCGACCAGGTGCAGACCCGGCTGCAGCGCCGTATGTTGCTGGAGAACCCGGCTACTTATGTGCAGTTCAGCGCCTCCACGCTGACCGAGGCAGGATTCATCCGCGAAGTGCTGCAACGCACCGGTTGCGGCTTGCTGCTGGATGTGAATAACGTCTATGTCAGCAGTGTCAACCACCATTTCGACCCCTTGGCCTATCTGCAGGCGCTGCCGCTGGACCAGGTGGGCGAAATCCACCTGGCCGGCTTTGCCGAGCAGCAGGACGGCGCCGGCGACCGGCTGCTGATCGACAGCCACGGTGCACCCGTAGCCCAGCCGGTGTGGGACTTGTATGCCGCCGCGCTGCGCCTGACCGGCCCGCTGCCCACGCTGATTGAACGGGACAACGAAGTCCCCGCGCTACCGCTGCTGCTGGCCGAGGCGCAGGCCGCCGAGATGCATTTGCAAGCATGCGAGGTGGCCGCATGAACCAAGCTGCTTTTGCCCAGGCCTTGTTCCAGCCGGAGTTGCCGTGCCCGCCCGGCCTGCACACCTGGAACGGCTCCGACCCGGCGGCGCGTTTCAACGTCTACCGCAACAACGTGGTGGTGTCGCTGGTCGATGCGCTGGCCACCAGCTTCCCGGTGGTGCAGGCCCTGGTGGGCGCAGACTTCTTCCGTGCCATGGCGCGGCTGTTCATCCAGGCGCACCCGCCGCGCGCGCGGGTGATGGCAAGGTATGGCGCCGAGCTGCCGGATTTCATTGCCGGGTTTACACCCGCCGCCAGCCTGCCCTATCTGGCCGACGTGGCGCGGCTGGAGCTGGCACGCGTGCGGGCCTACCACGCGGCCGATGCCGAGCCTCTGCCGCCCCAGGCTTTGCAGGCGGCCCTGGCCGACCCGCAGCAACTGCCGCAGTTACGCCTGGGCCTGCACCCCAGCCTGCAGCTGCTCGCATCGCCATTTGCCATCTGCAGCCTGTGGGCCGCGCACCAGGGCCTGCTGCCGATGGCCGACATCGACCCCTATCAGGCGCAGACCGCGCTGGTGGTCCGCAACGGCTGGGAGGTCGAGGTGCTGGAGATTCCGGTTGCCAGCGCCGCCTGCATCCACGCGCTGCAGCAGGGCGACAGCCTGCTTGCCGCCGCCAGCGTGGACCCGGCGCTGGACCTGACCCAAACCCTGGCCCTGCTGATCCGCCAGCAGCTCATCACCCATATTTCTACCGAGGCCTAACACTATGGCATCTGTTCCTCTGCTGCTGCGGCAGTGCATTGCGCTGTGCAAACGCATCCCCCATACGCTGATCGCTTTTCTGGCCCGCTTCTCGGTGGCCGCGGTGTTCTGGAGATCCGGCCAGACCAAGATCCAGGGGCTGGCCATCGACATCGTCGGCGGCGACTTCCAGCTCGGCTGGCCGCGGCTGTCGGATTCGGCCATCGACCTGTTCCGCGACGAATACCGGCTGCCCTGGGTCCCGCCCGAGATCGCCGCGCCCCTGGCCGCCTGCGCCGAGCACCTGTTCCCGCTGCTGCTGCTGCTCGGCCTGGCCACGCGCTTTTCGGCCCTGGCCTTGCTGGGCATGACCCTGACCATCCAGCTCTTCGTCTACCCCGACGCCTACCCGACCCACGGCACCTGGGCCGCGCTGCTGCTGTACCTGGTGGCGCAAGGGCCAGGCAAGTTGTCGCTGGACCACTGGATTGCCCGCCGCTACGGTTGATCGGGTCTGCTATTTTTTAGATAGCTGCTAGCGCAGGTAGATCATGCGCTAGCAGCCTATTTTGTATAAATCTATGCGGGGCAGCCCATGCGCCCCGATGTAAAAAGAATGTCGCTCTGGCGTGGCCGAGCCTTACGCAGCGGCTGGTTCTCGGCAAGAATTGGTGTGTCGTACTTTTCGTAACAAGGACCGAGTCCGAAGGTCCTTGCAAGTACCCCTTACCAGCCTGGAGCCTCCTATGCTTGCAATGTTCACGTCTCTTCGCGGCAAGATCGTTGCCATCACCGCCGCCGTGCTGCTGGTGGGGCTGGTTGGCCTGTCGATCAACAACGTCTGGACCGCGCGGCAGTACGCGCTAGAGGCCTTGGACAGCCAGACCCGATCACTGGCCAACTCGCATGCCGAAGGCGTGGCCGAATGGATCGCGCAAAACCATAGGGTGGTGGCATCCATTGCGGCCGCGGTGGGCGAGGAAGACCCGCTCAAGGCTTTGGTACAGGCCAAGGTAGCGGGCGGCGTGGACTCGGCCTACATCGGCTATGCCGATAAGAAAGCCCTCTTCTCCGAGGTGCGTACGCGGGCCCCTGACTACGACCCCACCGGGCGCCCCTGGTACAAAAAAGCCTCGGCGGCAGACGGCCCGGTGGTCACCGACCCCTACATCGGCGCCGCCACCAAGAAGTTGCTCATTACTTTTGCCGCCGCCGTGAAGGAGGGGGGTCAGGTCAAGGCCGTGACCGCCACCGATGTGCTGATGGACACCGTGTCGCGCAACGTGGCCTCCATCCGCCCCACGCCCGGCAGCTACGGCTTCATCGTGTCCAAGGCCGGCAAAATCGTGGTGCACGAAGATGCCAACTTGCTGCTCAAGCCGGTGGCCGATATTGCGCCGGATCTGGGCCAAGGCAGCTTTGCCGACCTGAAAGGGCTGACCGACATCAAGATTAATGGCGAGTCCCGCCTGGTCTATGCCGCACCCATCACCGGCACCGACTGGTCGCTGGTCGTGGCCCTGCAACGGGACGAGGCCACGGCCGGTATTCGTGCCATGGTCTGGTCCTCGGTCATCGGCGCGCTGGTGGTGGCGGCTGCCGTGCTGTCCATCATCGCTGCGGTACTCAGCAAGACGCTGAGCCGCCTGACGGTACTGCGCGATGCCATGAAGGACGTAGGGTCCGGCGACGGGGACCTGACCCTGCGCGTGGCCACCAGTGGCAACGACGAGCTGGCCACCATTGCCTCCAACTTCAACCAGTTCGTGGAGAAGATCCATGCAGTGATGCAGCAGGTGCGCACCAGCGCCGACGGCGTGGCTATCGCCAGCGCGGAAATTTCGCAGGGCAACAACGACCTGAGTGCGCGCACCGAAAGCCAGGCCAGCGCGCTGGAGCAGACCTCCGCGTCGATGGAGCAGCTGGGCGCGACGGTCAAGCAGAACGCCGACAGCGCGCGCCAGGCCAACCAGCTGGCCCAGAGCGCATCCAGCGTGGCAATACGCGGTGGCGAGGTGGTAGGCCAGGTGGTCGAGACTATGAAGGGCATCAACGACTCGTCGAAGAAGATCTCCGACATCATCAGCGTGATCGACGGCATTGCCTTCCAGACGAACATCCTTGCCTTGAATGCGGCGGTCGAAGCGGCGCGGGCGGGCGAACAGGGCCGGGGTTTCGCGGTGGTGGCGAGTGAGGTGCGCAGCCTGGCCGGCCGCTCCGCCGAGGCGGCGAAGGAAATCAAGGCGCTGATCAACGCCAGTGTGGAGCGCGTGGAGCAGGGCACAAGTCTGGTGGACCAGGCGGGAACCACGATGACCGAGGTGGTGGGGTCGATCCAGCGCGTAACCCAGATCATGGGCGAGATCAGCGTGGCCAGCTCCGAGCAGAGCGCCGGCGTATCCCAGGTCGGCGAGGCCGTCACCCACATGGACCAGGCGACCCAGCAGAACGCTGCGTTGGTGGAAGAAATGGCGGCCGCGGCCAGCAGCCTGAAGACCCAGGCCGGTGATCTGGTGACGGTGGTCGGTGTTTTCAAGCTTGGCGCGCAGGCTGCCCACCACGGGCATACAGCGCCGTCCCACAAGCCCGCGGCGGCTGCGCCCGCCCGGCCGCTCGTCCGCAGTGCTCCGGCTGCACCCGCGCCAGTGGCCCGCAAGCCGCTGCCGGCCAAGCCCATCAAGCTGTCGGCACCCAAGCCCAGAGCCCCGGCGTCCAAGCCTGCCACGGGGGCTGAGTCGGATTGGGAAAGCTTCTAAACTGAAATCTTGGGAAATCGGCTACTAGCGCTTATTCCATATGCGCTGACAGCTATTGAATATATAGCGGCGCCTGCCTAGGGCTTGCGTGCCACCAGGTTCACCACGGTTTCTTTGCGCTGCTGCAGCTCGGCAAACGCCTGCCGAAGCTGCATCCCACACCGACGATGGTGTCTAAGGGCCTCGCATCGGCCGGCAGCAGGGTCTGCGGATTGTCCAGCGCCCGGCACAGCACATGTGTCTTCCAGGTAGGGTGGGTCCGCAACCCGTTGCCTAGGCGGGTTTCTTCCATGTAGGCGGGTGCGGCGAGCTACAAAGGTTTGGCGTGCATGTAGGAATTCTCGGGGCCGGGCCGTGCCCCCGGGACTCAGCGCAGCAAGCGGGTGGCAGGCGCGCCACCCGTCAGACGGAACACCGATACCGCCTCTACCAGTTGCTCGGCCTGGGTTTGCAGGCTGCCAGCGGCGGCCGCCGACTCTTCGACCAGCGCGGCGTTCTGCTGGGTGGCCTGGTCCATCTGTGTGACGGCTTCACCGACCTGGGCCACGCCCTGGCTTTGCTCGGTGCTGGCGGCGCTGATCTCGCCCATGATGTCGGTGACCCGGCGGATCGAGTTGACCACCTCGGTCATGGTGGTGCCGGCCTGGTCCACCAGGCTCGTGCCCTGGCTGACTTGGGTGACGCTGTTGTCGATCAGGGTCTTGATTTCCTTCGCCGCTGCGGCGCTGCGCTGCGCCAGGCTGCGCACTTCACTGGCCACCACGGCAAAACCGCGGCCCTGCTCGCCGGCCCGCGCGGCTTCGACGGCGGCGTTCAAGGCCAAGATATTCGTCTGGAAGGCAATACCGTCGATCACGCTGATGATGTCGGCGATCTTCTTGCTGCTGTCATTGATGCCCTTCATGGTCTCCACCACGCGGCCAACGACATCGCCGCCCTGCATCGCCACGGAGGAGGCACTCATCGCCAGCTGGTTGGCTTGGCGGGCGTTGTCGGCGTTCTGGCGCACGGTGGAGCTGAGTTCTTCCATCGAGGCGGCGGTTTCTTCCAACGCGCTGGCCTGCTGCTCGGTACGCGCGCTCAGGTCGTTATTGCCTTGGAAGATCTGGGCGCTGGCCGAGGCCACGCCTTCGGCATTGCCGCGCACGCCCGAAACCACGCGGGACAGGTTGTTCTGCATGTCCTTCAATGCATGCAGCAGCTCAGCGGCCTCGTCGCTGCCTTCGATGTGTACGTTCTCGGTCAGGTCGCCGTCGGCAATCAGGCGCGCGCTGGTCGAGGCCTGCTGGATCGGGCCAACGATGGAGCGCGACAGGACGAACGCGAAGTAGGCGCCCAGCAGCAGGGCGGCCACGCCGCCGATGATCAGGATGTTCTGTCCCTGGGCTGCGTTTTGCTCGGCCTGCGTCAGCGCTGCGTCGTAGATGTCTTGCTGGCGTTTTTCCAGTTTGGCGATGGCGTTGATGTAATTCAGGGCCAGTGGCTGCAGGTCTTTTTCCAGGGCTTCCATCACGCCTTCGCCGTCCAGCTTGCGCTTCAGCAGCTGGGCGCGTGGTGTGCGGTAGGCCTCGCGGGCGGTGTCGATGTCGGCGATCAGCTTCTTGCCTGCGTCGGAGTGCACCAGCTCCAGTAGCCGCTTGCGCGAGGCGAGGGTGACTTCCGAGGTTTTGTCCATCTCGGCCTGCCAGGCGGGGATGCGGCTGGTGTCGGCGTCCTGCATGCTGGCACGGGTGCGCACCCAGTTCAGGTCGATGGTCTGGCGCCATTGCACGGCCAGCTTGAGCTTTTCGTTTTCGGTGGTGCCCAGGCTGCGGGTGGTCTGCGCCAGCTCTTGCAGGCGCCAGACGCCGACGCCGGCGCTGGTGGCCAGGATGAGCAGAATCACCCCAAAAGCAAGCATCAGGCGCTGGCCAATGCGGAGGTTGCGGATCGCGTTCATGTCGGGGTCTTTCGGGTCGGTTCACGGCAGGCCGCCCCGTTCCCGTGCGAAAGCGCGAGACGCAGATGCGACAGTGGTGCCAGATGGTAACCGAGTGTTTACAGAGTGTTTACAGAGTGAGCCTCTGGACCCCGCCCCCCAAATCAAGGCTTGGCCGCGCCTGCCGCGACCGCGGAGGTCAGCCCGCCGTAGCCGCCACAAGGGCCTGCAGTTTGGCCTTGGCTGCTCCGGATTCGATAGCTTTACGCGCAATCTCCAGGCCGGCTGGCAGCGAATCGGCCACATTGGCCGCATACAGGCTGGCGCCGGCGTTGAGGATCACGATGTCGCGGGCCGCGCCGTGGTCGTTGTCCAGCACGCCCATCAGCATGGCGCGCGACTGCTCGGGGGTGTCGACCCGCAGCGCGCGGTGGCTGGCCATGGTCATGCCGAAGTCTTCTGGGTGGATTTCGTATTCGCGGATTTCGCCGTTCTTCAGCTCGCCGACCAGGGTGGCCGCGCCCAGGCTGACTTCGTCCATACCGTCCTTGCCGTAGACCACCAGCGCATGCTCGGCGCCCAGGCGCTGCAGCGCGCGGATCTGGATGCCGACCAGGTCCTGGTGGAACACGCCCATCAGGATGTTGGGTGCGCCGGCCGGGTTGGTCAGCGGGCCGAGGATGTTGAACAGGGTGCGCACGCCCAGCTCTTTGCGCACCGGCGCCACGTTCTTCATCGCCGGGTGGTGGTTGGGGGCGAACATGAAACCGATGCCGACCTCGGCGATGCACTGGGCGATGCGCTCGGGTGGCAGGTTGATGTTCACGCCCAGCTGCTCAAGCACATCGGCACTGCCGCTGGTGCTGCTGACGCTGCGCCCGCCATGCTTGCTGACCTTGGCTCCGCCGGCCGCGGCCACGAACATGCTGCAGGTGGAGATGTTAAAGGTGTGCGAGCCGTCGCCACCGGTGCCGACGATGTCGACCAGATGGGTGGGGTCGGCCACATGCACCTTGGTGGAGAACTCGCGCATCACCTGGGCGGCGGCGGTGATCTCGCCTATGGTTTCCTTCTTCACGCGCAGGCCGGTGATCAGCGCGGCCATCATCACCGGCGACATCTCGCCGTTCATGATCAGCCGCATCAGGTGCAGCATCTCGTCATGGAAGATTTCGCGGTGTTCGATGGTGCGCTGCAGGGCTTCTTGGGGGGTGATCATGGTGGGTCCGATTTCAAGGTTTGGCCGACAGGGCCAGTTTGATGCCAAAGCCGACGAACAGTGCGCCAGCACAGCGTTCCAGCCAGTGCATGCCACGCCGCACCGCGCCCATGCGGCGCGCCGCCCAGGCGGCCAGCAAGGCGTAGCCGAGGTTGATCGGCATCGCATTGATGTTGAACAGCAGGCCGAGCAGCACGAAGGACAGCGTGGGGTGCGCGCTGCCCGGGGTGATGAACTGCGGCAGAAAGGCCAGAAAGAACAGCGCCACCTTGGGGTTCAGCGCATTGGTCCAGAAGCCTTGCAGAAATACCTTCTTCAAGCTTTTTGTGCCGCTGGCGCTGGTGGAATCTGCGGGAGTAGCTATTGAATCCGTAGCATTGACGGGTTTCGACGAGCGCAGCATTTGCACGCCCACCCACACCAGGTAGGCCGCGCCGACCCACTTCAGCACCGTGAAGGCGGTGGCCGAGGCGGTGATCAGCGCGCTGACGCCGATGGCGGCCGCGAAGATGTGGACGAAGCAGCCGGCGGTGATGCCCAAGGCCGCCACCGCGCCCGCGCGCCAGCCGCCACGCAGGCCGTTGCTGAGGATGTAGAACACGTCCGGGCCGGGCGTCAGGTTCAGCAGCCAGCCGGCGGCGATGAACAGCGGCAGGTGGACGATGCCCAGCGCGTCCAGGCTCATCGCGCCCCCTGGTCCAGGAAGTTCTTCAGCATGGCGTGGCCATGCTCGGTGAGGATGGACTCTGGGTGGAACTGCACGCCTTCGATGGCCAGGCACTTGTGGCGTACACCCATGATCTCGCCGTCATCGGTCCAGGCGGTGATTTCCAGGTCCGCGGGGCACGTGCTGCGCTCGATGGACAGCGAGTGGTAACGGTTGACGGTGAACTGCGCGGGCAGGTTGGCGAAAACGCCTTGCTGGGTGGTGGTGATGACGCTGGTCTTGCCGTGCATCAGCTGCTGGGCCCGGACGATGGTGCCCCCAAAGGCCGCGCCAATCGCCTGGTGGCCCAGGCATACGCCGAGGATGGGCAGCTTGCCAGCGAAGTGCTGGATCGCGGCGACGGAGATGCCGGCCTCCTTGGGCGAGCAGGGGCCGGGGGAGATCACCAGACGGTCCGGTTTGCGCGCTGTGACTTCTTCGATGGTGATTTCGTCGTTGCGCACCACCTCCACATCAGCGCCGAGTTCACCGAAGTACTGGACGATGTTGTAGGTAAAACTGTCGTAGTTGTCGATCATCAGCAGTTTCATGCGGATACTCCTGCTTGGTTTTGTGCTGCGTGGATTTTGTCAAACGTGCGTTGCTCATAGACGATGGACGCATCGATCATGGCGCGGTAGGTGGCTTCCAGAATTTCGGGTGGCGCGCCCAGGCGGGCAGCCTGGGCTTTGACGCGGGCCACGATGAACTCAACCCGCTCCAGGTCGATGATCTGGTCGGCACGCTGCTTGATGCGTGCGGCCTGGGTCATGTAGTCGCTGCGCTCGGCTACCAGGGCAACGATGCGCTCGTCCAGCGCGTCGATGTGCTGGCGTACCTCGGCCATGCTGTTGCAGTGCTGGGCTTTGGGGATGGTGCTCATTCCAGGCCTTCCTCTACCAGCTCGCTGGCGCGCAGCAGGGCGCGGGCCTTGGCCTCGGTTTCCCTCCATTCCAGCTCGGGCACCGAGTCGGCGACCACGCCGGCCGCAGCCTGGACGAACAGGGTCTGGTTCTTGATGATGCCGGTGCGGATGGTGATGGCCACGTCCATGTCTCCGGCGTAGCTGATGTAGCCGCAGGCTCCGCCGTATAGGCCGCGCTTGTTGGGCTCCAGCTGGTCGATCAACTCCATGGCATGCACCTTGGGCGCGCCGGTGAGGGTGCCGGCCGGGAAGGTGGCCTTGAGCACGTCGATGGCACTCATGCCGTCGAGCAGCGTGCCTTCTACATTGCTGACGATGTGCATCACATGGCTGTAGCGCTCTACCGCAAAGGCTTCGGTGACCTTGACGCTGCCGATCTTGGCGATGCGGCCGATATCGTTGCGTGCCAGGTCAATCAGCATCACGTGTTCGGCGCGTTCCTTGGGGTCGGCGATGAGTTCGGCTTCGGCGGCTTTGTCGGCCTCGGGCGAAGATCCGCGCGGGCGGGTGCCGGCCAGCGGGCGGATGGTCACTTTTTGTTCGCCGCCGGGCATGGATTCCTGGCGCACCAGGATTTCCGGCGAGGCGGCGACCACATGGAAATCGCCCATGTTGTAGAAAAACATGTAGGGCGAAGGATTCAGCGCCCGCAGTGCGCGGTACAGCGACAGCGGCGATTCGGTGTAGCGCTTCTTGATGCGCTGGCCGATTTGTACCTGCATGAAGTCGCCGCCGGCGATCAGTTCCTTGGCGCGTTCCACCGCGGCAATGTAGTCGGCCTTGGCGAATTCACGCTCGGTAGGGTGGCTTTGCGTCGGCTTGACGATGGGCGCGCTGACCGAGTACTTGAGTTGCTCTTTGAGCTCGCGCAGGCGTTTCTTGGCGCTGGAATAGGCTTCAGGCTGGCTGGGGTCGGCGTAGACGATCAGGTATAGCTTGCCTGAGAGGTTGTCGATTACCGCCAGCTCTTCGCACTGCAGCAGCATGATGTCGGGGCAGCCCAGGGTGTCGGGCGGGCAAGTGGCTTCGAGCTTTTTCTCGATGTAGCGTACCGCGTCGTAGCCAAAGTAACCGGCCAGGCCTCCGCAGAAGCGCGGCAGGCCGGGGCGCAGCGCCACTTTGAAGCGCTTCTGGTAGGTTTCGATGAAGTCCAGCGGGTTGCCCAGGTGGGTTTCGACCACAGTGCCGTCGCGTACCACTTCGGTCTTGGCCTCGGCGCCGAAGCCGCTGGCACGCAGAAAGCTGCGCGCCGGCAGGCCAATGAAGCTATAGCGGCCAAAGCGCTCGCCGCCCACCACCGATTCCAGCAGGAAGCTGTAGGCTCCGCCGTTGCGGCTATGCGCCAGTTTGAGGTAGAGCGAGAGCGGGGTTTCCAGGTCGGCAAAGGCTTCCAGCATCAAGGGGATGCGGTTGTACCCGTCCTGGGCCAGGCTTTTGAATTCGAGTTCGGTAATCACGGAGTTGCCTTTTAAGAGAGCCTGGGCCGCTGGGGCCAGGCGACAGCACGGAGTGCTGTATGTCCAATTCAACCAATTGCCTCGGGGACGAACGCCGAGGTTAGCGGGGTGCACGGCCGTGCCGTGCGATCAGGTGCGCGCAGATGTTGGCTTGCGCCAGGACCAGGCTCCCTGGCATGGGCAGCCTGCAATGATCGTGCGTGAGGTGGACATGGCTAAAGTGTAGCAAACCCGAACCGGGGTTCTGGCAGGTTTGCTCTGTAGGTTCAGGGTATCTACCAGGAGATTTCGGGGTAAATCGCCACACGAACGGTGAAAATGCAGGCCTCGGTGCGAATGCCCCTCCGTACAAAATTGGTCTGCATGAAATCTCGCTTTGTTTGTTCAGCCGCGCTGGCGTGTCTGCTGGTTCTGGCGCTTCCGGCCATCGCCGTAACTGTGGCGGGCGTGCCCTACGCCGACAGCGTGGAGCAGGGCGGTACGACTCTGCTGCTGAATGGCGCGGGCGTGCGCTACAAGGCCGTGTTCAAGGTCTACAGCGCTGGCCTGTACCTGGGCAAAAAGGCCAGCACTCCGGACGAGGTGATGGGCGCGCCCGGCCCCAAGCGCATCAGCATCCACATGCTGCGCGAGATCGACGCCAACGAGCTGGGCAAGCTATTCACCCGCGGTGTGGAAGACAACACCGGGCGGGGCGAGCTGTCCAAGCTGGTGCCCAGCCTGTTCCGCATGGGCCAGGTGTTCGCGGAGCAAAAGAAGCTGGTGCCCGGCGACAATTTTGTGCTGGAATGGACGCCCGGCGTCGGCACGGTGCTGCTGGTCAAGGGCAAGCCGCAGGGTGAGCCTTTCCCCGAAGCAGAATTCTTCAACGCCTTGCTGCGCATCTGGCTCGGGCCCATCCCGGCGGACTTTAAGCTCAAGGACGCGTTGCTGGGCAAGTCGGGCTGAGCGCCATGCCAGCCAGTTGCATCTTGAAGTTATGAATCATGCTGTTACATTCTTCCGCACCGGACTGGGCCGTAATAGGCGTCAGATGGCAGGTGTTAAAACTTGTAAAAAATTTAAATCCAGTTCTAATGGCACGCATCTAAGGGGAAAACCATGGCCACAGTCCAGCAAGAGGTAGACGAACGTACCAATCTCACCAGCAGCAACAAATTTGAGCTGTTGCTGTTCCGCTTGGGTGAGGCTGCCCACTCCGCCCAGCGCGAGTTGTTTGGCATCAATGTGTTCAAGGTGCGCGAAATCATGGTCATGCCGACCATTACCGCTGTCGCCGGTTCCACCAAGCACATGCTGGGCATGACCAACATCCGCGGCCAGGTGATCCCGGTGATCGACCTGGCAGGCGCCGTGGGCTGCCTGCCAAAGAATGGCTTGAACATCCTGATGGTCACCGAATACGCGCGCTCGACCCAGGCATTTGCGGTCGAAGAAGTCGACCAGATCGTGCGCCTGGACTGGAGCCAGGTGCTTTCGGCCGAGTCGAACACCGCCGGCGGCATGATCACCAGCATTGCGCGCCTGGACGGTGATGTGGACAACACCCGCCTGGCCCAGGTGCTGGACGTGGAGCAGATTCTGCGCAACGTGATGCCGCCTACGGCTCCCGATGTGGACCCGAACGTGCTGGGCCCGACGATCAAGCTGCGCCCCGGTGCCGTGGTGCTGGCGGCGGATGATTCGGCCTTGGCGCGCACCCTGGTCGAGCAGGCCCTGGTCGCGATTGGCGTGCCCTTTGTCATGTGCAAGACCGGCAAGGAAGCCTGGGACCGCTTGCAAGCCTTGTCGGATGCCGCCGTGGCCGAAGGAAAGTCGATCGAAGACAAGGTTGCGCTGATGCTGACCGACCTGGAGATGCCAGAGATGGACGGCTTCACCTTGACGCGCAAGATCAAGCAGGACAACCGCTTCAAGTCCTTACCCGTCATCATCCACTCGTCCTTGTCTGGCTCGGCCAACGAGGTGCATGTGAAGAGCGTGGGCGCCGACGCCTATGTGGGCAAGTTTGTGCCCGAAGAGCTGGCCGCCACCATTCGCCGCGTGCTGTCCAAGTAGTCTGCCGATTGCGGTAGCTTGGCGGGCTAGGTGCCTACGTAGGACACCAGCTCCGCCAGCACCAGCAAGGCATACGGAAAAGCCACCGTCGGCCGCAGCGCATGGGCTGCGTACTCGGCCAGCAGGCCTAGGCCGCCTTTGCGTGTGGCCAGCCACTCGGTATGCAGTTGGCAGGCATTGCTGGCCGGCGCGCCCCGCTGCAGCATGGCTTCCACCCGCAAGATCCGCTCACCCAGGCGCGCCTGGTAGGTGCGGTAAATGCTTTCCTGCACCCACAGCAGCAAGGCAATGCCCCCACTCAGCTGGTCGGGTATGGCCAACACATAGCCGCAGACGCACAGAACCACGGCCGCCAATTTCAGTAGCAAGGCGTTGCGTTCGTGCTGCTCGTAGTTGTTCTGGAGGGTGGTCCATTCCTGGCTGAATGCGGAGCTGGGGTTTTGCATGGGCATGGGTGTGGGGGTAGAGAGAGGCTTCAGGCCTGTACGGGTAGCGGGCGGGGTTCGCCCTGGTCGGTGATGGCTACATAGGTTAGCGAGGCTTCGGTGACCTTGATGTACTTGCCCTGGGTGCTCAAGCGCTCGGCATACACCTCGACCCGCACGGTCACCGAGGTCCGCCCCAGGCGGGTCGGCGCGGCCAGGAACGACAGAACATCGCCCAGGCGCACCGGCTGCTTGAAGACAAACTCTTTCACCGCCACGGTGGCAATGCGCCCTTGGGCGATGCGCGACGGGATGACCGAACCGGCCAGATCCACCTGCGCCATCACCCAGCCGCCAAAGATGTCGCCACTGGAATTGCAGTTGGCCGGCATGGGGATGACCTTGAGTACCAACTCCATATCGGAGGGTAACTCCACCGAGGCGATTGAATTTGTGGGCATAGGGGACAATCTGCTGGATATAAAAATATGGCCCGGGCATTGTGCAAGCCATGTAACCACGAGATTGTCCCCCATGCGCCGCTACGGCGAAACCGCTCCACCTGCTGCCATGCCGGCGCTGGCCAACGCCGCGCCGCCTTTGTCCGACTGGCGCACACTGCGCCGGCTGTTCCCTTATCTGTGGGAGTACAAGTGGCGGGTGATCGCCGCGCTGACTTTCATGGTCGGCGCCAAGGCGGCCAGCGTCAGCGTGCCGCTGCTGCTGAAAAAACTGGTCGATGCGATGAGCCCCACCGGCGGCAAGCTGACGGGTGACGCACTGGGCGGCGTCCCTGCGCTGATCGTGGTGCCGGTGGCGCTGCTGGTGGGTTACGGCCTGCTACGCCTGTCGACATCGCTGTTCACCGAGCTGCGCGAACTGGTGTTTGCCAAGGCCACGGCGGGGGCCTCGCGGCGTATCTCGCTGGAGGTGTTCCAGCATCTGCACGCCCTGAGCCTGCGCTTCCATCTGGAGCGGCAGACCGGCGGCATGACCCGCGACATCGAGCGTGGCACCCGGGCGGTGAATTCGCTGATCTCGTATTCGCTGTACAGCATCGTGCCGACCTTGATCGAGGTCGGCTTTGTGCTGACCTTGCTGGCCGTCAAGTTCGATGTGTGGTTTGCCTGGATCACATTGATCGCGCTGGTGGCTTACATCGCCTTCACCGTGACCGTGACCGAGTGGCGCACCCAGTTCCGCAAGCAGATGAACGAGCTGGACTCGCATGCGCAGAGCCGCGCCATCGACTCGCTGCTGAACTTCGAGACAGTCAAATACTTCAACAACGAAGCCTTCGAAGCCCGGCGCTACGACGAAAACCTGGAGCGCTACCGCCGCGCATCGGTCAAAAGCCAAACCACGCTCAGCCTGCTGAACACCGGCCAGCAGCTCATCATTGCCTGCAGCCTGGTCGCCATGCTGTGGCGCGCCACCCAGGGCGTGGTCGATGGCCGCATGACCCTGGGCGACCTGGTGATGGTCAACGCCTTCATGATCCAGCTCTACATTCCCTTGGGCTTTTTGGGGGTGATCTACCGCGAGATCAAGCAAAGCCTGACCGATCTGGAAAAGATGTTCGCGCTGCTGGAAAAAGAGCGCGAAATCGCCGATGCGCCTGGCGCCCAGCCTTTGCAATTGGAGCGTGGCGACGGCCATGCCGACGTGCGTTTCGACCATGTGTTCTTCGCCTACGACCCGGCGCGGCCTATTCTGCAGGACATCAGCCTGCACATCCCGGCGGGCAAGACGGTGGCCGTGGTCGGGCCCTCGGGTTCGGGCAAGTCCACGCTGGCGCGCCTGCTGTTCCGCTTCTATGACGTGCAGCAGGGCGAGATCCTGATCGCTGGGCAGAACATCCAGACCGTGACCCAGGCCAGTGTGCGCCAGGCCATCGGCATCGTGCCGCAGGACACGGTGTTGTTCAACGACACTGTGGAATACAACATCGCCTACGGCCAGCCCGGCGCTAGCCGTGAACAGGTGGAGACTGCGGCCCGCGCAGCCCGCATCCACGGCTTCATCAGCGCCACGCCCAAGGGCTATGAGACCATGGTTGGCGAGCGCGGGCTCAAGCTGTCGGGTGGCGAGAAGCAGCGCGTGGCCATTGCCCGCACCCTGCTGAAGAACCCGCCCATCCTGATCTTCGACGAAGCCACCTCGGCGCTGGACTCGGCCAACGAGCGCGCCATCCAGGCCGAGCTGCAAACCGCGGCGCGCAACAAGACCACGCTCGTGATAGCGCACCGCCTGTCCACCGTGGTCGACGCGCACGAGATCCTGGTGATGGACGCTGGCCGGATTCTGGAGCGGGGCACCCATGCCCAGCTGCTGGTGGCCAACGGCCGCTACGCGGCGATGTGGGCCTTGCAGCAGAGTTCGGAATAGCTTGCGCCCCGCGCTTGCGAGGGCAAGACCTGGAACTTGGCAGAGCCAGTTCTGCGGTGTCTCTGGCGGGTATGCGCTTTAGATGAAATAGGCGGTTGGCGCTTATTCCTTCTGCGCTGTAAGCTATTTATTTGATAGTATTTCGTCTTACTCTTTGCGAGCTTTGCCCATGCATCCACTACGCCCCCGAGTCCTTGTGCTGACCTATATGGCCGACCACCACCAGGCGATGCTCACGCCGTTCTTTGACCTGGTGTACGCGCCCTCGGCCGAGTTGCGCGCCGCCCATGTGCAGCAGGACGGCGCGCATATCCGCGCGGTACTGACCATTGGCAGCGTGGGCCTGACGGCGGCCGAGATGGACGCCATGCCGCTGCTCGAAATCGTCTGTGCGCTGGGCGTGGGCTATGAAAACATAGCCATCGACCACGCCCGTGCCCGCGGCCTGGTGTTGGCCAATGGCGCGGGTACCAACGACGACTGCGTGGCCGACCATGCGTTTGCGCTGCTGCTGGGCGTGGTGCGCAACGTGCCGCAACTCGACCAGCAGTGCCGCCAGGGCGTGTGGCGCGATGCGCTGCCGTTGCCGGCCAGCGTCTCCAGGCGGCGCCTGGGCATCGTCGGCCTGGGCGGTATCGGCCACAAGGTGGCGCACCGGGCGCTGGGTTTTGGCATGCAGATCGGCTACCACGGCCGCCAGCGCCAGGAGAATGTGGCCTATGCCTATTTCGCCGATGTACTGTCGCTGGCCGCCTGGGCCGACTTTCTGGTGGTGGCCACGCCCGGCGGGCCGGCAACCCGCCATCTGGTCGGTGCCGAGGTGTTGACGGCCCTGGGCCCGCAGGGCTATGTGGTGAACGTGGCGCGCGGCAGCGTGCTGGATACCGCGGCGCTGGCCGACGCCTTGCGCAGCGGCCGCTTGGCCGGTGCCGGCCTGGATGTGTACGAGAGCGAGCCCCAGCCGCCGGCCGAGCTGCTGGGCCTGCGCAATGTGGTGCTGACGCCGCATGTGGGCGGCTGGTCGCCACAGGCCATCGAGGCATCGGTGCAGCGCTTCATCGACAACAGCACTCGGCATTTTGCGGGCCAACCCGTAGTTTCCCCTATCTAGCCCGCGTCCATAATCCGGCCCATGGAAACCAAATGGCTTGAAGATTTCGTCAGCTTGGCTGAGACCCGCAGCTTCAGCCGCTCGGCCCAGCTACGGCATGTGACCCAGCCCGCGTTTTCGCGGCGCATCCAGGCCCTGGAGGGCTGGGCCGGTACCGATCTGGTGGACCGCAGCTCGTACCCGACCCGGCTCACGCCGGCCGGCGAAACGCTCTACGCCCAGTCGCTGGAGATGCTGCAGGCGCTGCAAAGCACGCGCGCCATGCTGCGAGGCCACCATTCGGCCGGGCAGGACGTGATCGAGTTCGCGGTGCCGCACACCCTCGCCTTCACCTTTTTCCCGGCCTGGGTGTCACTGCTGCGCGAGAAGTTTGGCCCCATCAAAAGCCGGCTGATCGCGCTCAACGTGCACGACGCCGTGATGCGCCTGGTCGAGGGCAGCTGCGACCTGCTGATCGCCTACCACCACAGTGCCCAGCCGTTCCAGCTGGGTACCGACCGCTACGAGATGGTCAGCCTCGGCCAGGAGGTGATCGCGCCCTACGTCAAGGCTGATGCCGACGGCGCGCCGCTGTTCCAACTGCCCGGCAAGCCCGGGCAACTGCTGCCGTATCTGGGCTATGCGCCCGGGGCTTACCTGGGGCAAACCGTGGACATGATCCTCAAGCAGTCGGCCACGCCCATCCACCTGGACCGGGTGTACGAGACCGACATGGCCGAGGGCCTGAAAGCCATGGCGCTCGAAGGCCATGGCATCGCCTTCCTGCCCTATAGCGCCGTCAAGAAGGAGCTGCGCGCGCGCAAGCTGGTCAGCGCCGCGCCGCCCGGGTTGACCGGGCTGGAGATGACCATGGACGTGCGCGCCTACCGCGAAAAACCCACCGGCCCGTCGGCGGCCAAGGGTACAGCCCAGGCTTTGTGGACGTACTTGGCAGCACAGAAAACGGGCAAATAGAGGCCGTTTTGGTGCGGTAGGCTCTACGGCTTGGTGCACGCGTTTGGCCCGTGTCAAATCTATGACACTTATGCATAACGCACCCTGTAAACAGCATTGGTGTTTGGGGAAACGGACATTTACAGTTCGCCACCTCCACAACTGCCATGGGTTTCTATGTCTACCAATTTCCGCGTCGAGCACGATTTTTTGGGTGAAAAACAGATCCCGGCAGATGCGTACTGGGGTGTGCATTCGGCGCGTGCGGTAGAAAACTTCCCTATCTCCGGCACCCGCATCTCGGCGATGCCCGATCTGATCACCGCCTTGGCCTTTGTAAAGCAGGCGGCTGCCCGTACCAACATGGAATTGGGCGTGCTGGACGCTAAGCTGGCCGATGCCATTGTGCTGGCTTGCAAGGACCTGGCGGCCGGCGCGCTGAATGACCAGTTTGTGGTGGATGTGATCCAGGGCGGCGCCGGCACGTCGACGAACATGAATGCGAACGAAGTGATTGCCAACCTGGCGCTGGAAAAGCTGGGTCTGGACAAGGGCCGCTACGACGTGCTGCACCCCAACGACCACGTAAACGCGTCGCAGAGCACCAACGACGTCTATCCCACGGCGGTGCGCATCGCGCTGTGGCTGGGCATCGAGCGCCTGCTGGCGTCGATGGCTTTTCTGCGCACCGGCTTTGAAGCCAAGGCGCTGGAGTTCAAAGATATTCTGAAAATCGGCCGTACCCAGTTGCAGGACGCAGTGCCTATGACCCTGGGCCAGGAGTTCCTGACCTACGCCATCATGATCGGCGAAGACGAGGCCCGGCTGCGCGAGGCCCGCGCGCTGATCCAGGAAATCAACCTTGGCGCTACCGCCATCGGCACCGGCATCAACGCGCCGGGGGGCTATTCCGACCGGGCCTGCCAGCTGCTGGCCGAGATCAGCGGCGTGCCAGTCGAAAAAGCCAGCAACCTCATCGAAGCCACGCAGGACACAGGCGCTTTCGTGCAGCTGTCCGGCGTGCTCAAGCGCGTGGCCTGCAAGCTCAGCAAGATCTGCAACGATCTGCGCCTGCTCTCCAGCGGTCCGCAGGCCGGCTTTGGCGACATCCGCCTGCCAGCGCGCCAGGCCGGCTCGAGCATCATGCCGGGCAAGGTGAACCCGGTGATTCCCGAGGTGATGAACCAGGTGGCGTTCGAAGTCATAGGCAACGACATGACGGTGACCATGGCATCCGAGGCCGGCCAGCTGCAGCTGAATGCGTTTGAACCCATCATGGGCTGGAGCCTGTTCAAGAGCATCGAGCACCTGAGCCAGGCCTGCCGCACCTTGCAAACCAATTGCGTGGCCGGCATCGAGCCGAACCGCGAGTTGCTGGCCAAGCGCGTGCGCGAATCGGTGACGCTGGTCACCGCGCTGAACCCTTTGATCGGTTACGAAAAATCTGCCTTGATCGCCAAGACAGCAATGAAGACGGGCGCGCCGATTGGCGAGGTGGCCGAGTCGCTGGGCATCATGTCCCGCAGCGAACTCGAGGCCTTGCTGGTGCCCGAAAAACTGACCCAGCCTATGGCCTTGGTGCGTGGCGGTCTATAAAAATTATTGGATACCTGGCGAAGAACAAACACATCCACACTCCAGATTTCGCTGGTGTGCATGTGTCTTGTTCTCGACTTTGGGGTTTGAATGGGTTGAGAGGACGACAATGAAAAAGAAATTTCCCGCAGCAGTCACCATCCTGCTGGCCATGCTGCTTGAATCTGCATCTGCTGGCGTCGCGCGACCATGCAGAGTCGTTTGCTCTCCTGGCGTCCGACAAGGCTGATGCATTTGCAACCGACGATGTTTTACTCTACGGCTTGCTGGCGCAAAACAAGGGCCAGGCCGACCATGCGGTGGTGGGCGACTTTTTGTCCTACGACTCCTACGGCATCATGTACCGCAAGGGCGATGCGCAGTTGGCGACATTGGTCCAAAAAGCATTTGGCAGCCTGGCGGAAGAGGGTGATCTGGAGCGGCTCTACAAGCGGTGGTTTCTGCGCCGCCTGCCTTCCGGTGTCAGCATCAATCTGCCGATGAGTCCGCAGTTGGCGACGATTATCCAAACTATGGGGGTAAAGCCGGAGTAAAGCATGGGGTTGCCGGGCAAGGGCCCGGCGCTTTGAGGGCAGGCATAAAGTCTGCATAGTAGGTGTGATTCTGAATTTTTCGATCTTGTTGAACGCACCAATATTGGGCGCAAGGGTTATCCCGCGTGCCAGAGTCTTTAAAATTTGCGTTGTGTAGTTCTTATCTTTTACCTTGGAGCTTTTTCATGAAGAAACATTTGTTGGCTTTCGCTGTTGCTGCTTTGGCCGCTGGGGGCGCGATGGCACAAGCCACTGATACGATTGCCAAGGTCAAGTCCGCTGGCTTCATCACCATGGGCGTGCGTGATTCCTCGGGCGCTTTGTCCTTCACCCTGGGTGATGGCAAGTACACCGGTTTCCACTACGACGTGTGCCAGAACATCATCGCTAACCTGGACAAAGCGATCGGCAAAAAGCTGGAAATCAAGTACCAGCCTGTGACCTCGCAGAACCGCATTCCTTTGGTGCAGAACGGCACCGTCGACATCGAGTGCGGCTCCACCACCAACAGCGCTGTGCGCCAAAAAGACGTGGCATTCGCCAACACCGTCTACGTGGAAGAAGTGCGCATGGCTGTGAAGGCCAACTCCGGCATCACCTCGATTGCCCAGCTGAACGGCAAGAACGTGGCAACCACCACGGGTACCACCTCGGTGCAACTGCTGCGCAAGAACGAGCGTGCCACCGGCGTCGACTTCAAGGAAGTCTTCGGCAAGGACCACGCAGACAGCTTCCTGCTGCTGGAATCCGGCCGTGCCGATGCGTTCGTGATGGACGGTCAAATTCTGGCTGGCAATATTGCGACCTCCAAGAATCCTGCCGACTTCAAAATCGTGGGCGAAGTACTGAGCGTAGAACCCATCGCCATCATGTTCCGTAAAGACGACCCCGCCTTCAAGAAGCTGGCTGATGACACCATTGCGGCGATGGTGAAGAGCGGCGAAATGGCCAAGCTGTACGACAAGTGGTTCATGCAGCCTATTCCTCCCAAGAACACCAAGGTCGGCCTGCCAGCTAGCGATGCCACCAAGGCAGCCTGGGCGAATCTGAACGACAAGCCCGTGGAAGAATATTTGAAGAAGTAAGCACTGCAGATAGGATGCTCGCAACCCCGTCCCACTTCTGTAGGGACGGGGTTTTTGTTTCAAGCTAGTAACACAGGCGCAGCATCGCTGTAGACGGTGGGTGGCACATTTCTGGAGGAGGGCTATATGGATTGGCAAGTATTTTTGAATGACGACGGCAGTGGGCGCACCTATCTGCAGTGGATGATGGAGGCGTGGCGCTGGACGCTGGCTGTGGCCGGTAGCTCCTGGATCGTCGCCATGGTGGTGGGCGCTTTGATGGGGACCTTGCGGACCCTGCCGAACAGCCCCTGGCTGGTGCGCTTTGCCAATGCCTGGGTAGAGCTGTTTCGCAACATACCGCTGCTGGTCCAGATTTTTCTCTGGTACTTCGTGCTGCCCAAGATTTTTCCGGTGATGCAACAGATTCCCGGCTTTGCGCTGGTGGTGATGGCCTTGGGCTTCTTCACCTCCGCCCGTATCGCTGAACAGGTGCGTGCCGGTATCCAGGCCTTGCCCAAAGGCCAGCGTTACGCAGGTATGGCGATGGGTTTCACCACCCCGCAAACCTACCGCTACGTGATTTTGCCGATGGCCTTCCGCATCATCTTTCCGCCGCTGACCAGCGAGTCGATGAATTTGCTGAAGAACTCGTCGGTGGCATTTGCCGTGTCGATCTCCGAGCTGACCATGTTCGCCATGCAAGCCCAGGAAGAAACTTCGCGCGGTGTCGAGGTCTATCTGGCCGTCACCATCCTGTACGCGATCTCGGCCTTTACCGTGAACCGCGTGATGGCCTATGTTGAAAAAAGAATGCAGATCCCCGGCTTTATCGTCGCGGGTGGCGTAGGCGGGGGACATTGATATGGGCGGACTAGACCTTTCCTTCTTCAACTGGGAAATCATCCGCAAGTTCGTGCAGACGGGTTTCCTCTTCAGCCTGGAGTTGACCCTGATCGCGACTGTCGGTGGCATTCTGTTCGGTACCGTGCTGGCGCTGATGCGCCTGTCGGGCAAGAAGATACTCATGTACCCCGCGACGTTCTACGTCAACGGCATGCGTTCGATTCCGCTGGTGATGGTGATTCTGTGGTTCTTCCTGTTGATGCCCACCCTTATCGGTCGGCCCATCGGTGCCGAGCTGTCGGCTACCATCACCTTCATCGCATTCGAGGCCGCGTACTTCAGCGAGATCATGCGTGCCGGTATCCAGTCGATTCCGCGTGGCCAGGTGCATGCGGGCCAAGCCGTGGGCATGACCTATGCGCAGAACATGAGGCTGGTGATCCTGCCGCAGGCTTTCCGCAACATGCTGCCGGTGCTGCTGACGCAGACCATCATCTTGTTCCAGGACACCTCGCTGGTCTATGCCATCGGTGCCTACGACCTGCTCAAGGGCTTCACTACCGCCGGCAAGATCTATGGCCGTCCGGAAGAAGCCTACCTGCTGGCCGCCGTGGTGTACTTCATCATGTGCTTTGGCCTGTCCTACATCGTCAAGAAGCTGCAACTCAAAATCGCCATCATCCGTTGATGCAGACCCGTGGAGTAAAACATGATTGAAATTAAAAACGTTTCCAAATGGTATGGCCCTGTACAGGTGCTGAATAACTGCAACGTCAGCATCAAAAAGGGCGACGTGGTGGTGGTCTGCGGTCCGTCGGGTTCGGGTAAATCGACCCTGATCAAGACCGTCAACGCACTCGAGCCGTTCCAGAAGGGCGAGATCTTTGTCGACGGCATCGCCCTGCACGACCCCAAGACCGACCTGCCCAAGCTGCGCAGCCGCGTCGGCATGGTGTTCCAGCATTTCGAGCTGTTCCCGCACCTGTCGGTGACCGAAAATCTGACCCTGGCCCAGATCAAGGTGCTGGGCCGCACGCCCGACGACGCCAAGGTGCGTGGCCTGAAGATGCTGGACCGCGTGGGCCTGATGGCGCACAAGGACAAGTTCCCCGGCCAGCTCTCCGGCGGCCAGCAGCAGCGCGTGGCGATTGCCCGTGCACTCAGCATGGACCCGATGGTCATGCTGTTCGACGAACCCACCTCGGCACTCGACCCTGAAATGGTCGGCGAAGTGCTGGACGTGATGGTGACCCTGGCCAAAGAAGGCATGACCATGATGTGCGTGACCCACGAAATGGGCTTCGCGCGCAAGGTTGCCAGCCGCGTGATCTTTATCGACGTCGGTGGCAAGATCCTGGAAGACTGCTCCAAGGACGAGTTCTTCAGCCACCCGGAAAACCGCCAGCCGCGTACCAAGGATTTCCTGAACAAGATCCTGGCGCACTGATCCTGCCCGCTCCCCGAAAATCCTCCTTCACCGGAGGATTTTTTTTGCCAGAAATCTGGAATGCGACAATTCTTCCCATGACCTCCGCCACTCCCTACTCCCTCACCATCACCCGCCCCGACGACTGGCACCTGCATGTGCGCGACGGCGACGCCTTGCACACCGTGGTGCCGCACACCGCCGCCCAGTTCGGCCGCGCCATCATCATGCCGAATCTGCGCCCCCCGGTCACCAGCACCGCCCAGGCGCTGGCGTATAAAGAACGCATTCTGGCGGCTGTGCCGGCCGGCGTGGCCTTCGAGCCGTTGATGACGCTGTATCTGACCGACAGTCTGCCCGCAGACGAGATCGCCCGCGCCAAAGACGCTGGCGTGGTCGCCGCCAAGCTGTATCCGGCCGGCGCCACCACCAACAGCGACGCTGGCGTGACCGACTTGCGCAAGATCTACAAGACGCTGGAAGCCATGCAGCGCGCTGGCATGCTGCTGCTGGTGCACGGTGAAGTCACCAGCGCCGACATCGACCTGTTCGACCGCGAAGCCGTGTTCATCGACCGCCAGCTGATCCCGCTGCGCCGTGATTTCCCCGAGCTGAAGATCGTCTTCGAGCACATCACTACCCGCGAAGCGGCCCAGTACGTGGCCGCGGCCGATAGCTATACCGCGGCCACCATCACCGCCCACCACCTGCTGTACAACCGCAACGCCATCTTCACCGGCGGCATCCGCCCGCACTACTACTGCCTGCCGGTGCTGAAGCGCGAAACCCACCGGGTCGCCCTGGTCGAGGCCGCTACCTGCGGCAGCACCAAGTTCTTCCTGGGCACCGACAGCGCGCCGCATCCTGCGCACCTGAAGGAACACGCCTCCGGCTGTGCAGGCTGCTACACCGCGCACGCGGCCATCGAGATGTATGCCGAAGCTTTCGACAACGCCGACGCGTTGGACAAGCTCGAAGCCTTTGCCAGCTTCAACGGCCCTGACTTCTACAACCTGCCACGCAACCAGGGCACCATCACGCTGCACCGTGAAAGCTGGACCCCACCCGACAGCTTTGCCTTCGGTGACGCGCAACTCAAGCCGCTGCGCGCCGGCGAGGCTCTGCCTTGGAAATTGGTATGAATGTGCGGAATGGTCTGCGGCAAGAGGCGCATATCGCGCTGCTGATTGATGCGGACAACGCGCCTGCGGCAAAAATAGATGCAATTTTGACGGAGTTGTCTACTTTTGGCGTAACGAACGTGCGTAGAGCCTATGGCAACTGGAAGGAAAACGAACTTAAGAGTTGGGAAGAAAAGCTGCACGAGCACGCCATCCGCCCGATGCATCAATTCGATTACTCCAGGGGCAATAAAGCTTCATTTGACTCGCGCAACTATGGTTACGCCACTTTGTCGAAGTTACTGGGGGCAACTGGCGCCTTTGAGCTGCGCGAAGAAGGCACTCCCAAAGTCAGCGTGCGCGATAAGCGCCATTTCTTGGTGTTGTCTACCCATTGAGCGCGGACTGCTTAGTCATCGACTGGTCTGCTCCCTGGCTGGCGCCGTACCGCATGCGTGGCAAAACCGTAGTCGAACAGGCCAGCTTCGGCATTGCAACAGCACTTAATGCCGCGGCCCCTGTTACGGTGAAGTTCGTTCCGCAAGCCGATCTGCCGCCCGGCGAGCCGTACGAGCGCTACATCCACCAGACCCGCTGCGTGCCCACCCGCGACAACCTGCACGACTTCTTCAACGGCCTGTGCTGGCTGCACTTTCCGCAGACCAAGACCCGCCTGAACCAGCTGCAGGCCGCCGAGATCGCCGCCGCCGGCGTGCAGCCGCTGCGCGGCCCTGTGCGCGATGCGTTGACGGTGTTCGACGAAAACGCCGCCTTTCTGATCGCCCCGACAGCCCTGTGGGAGGCGCTGCGCGCGCGCGACTGGCAGCGGCTGTTCGTCACGCTGCGGCCGCTGTGGAGCGAGGCCCAGCTGGTGCTGTTCGGCCATGCCCTGCTGGAGAAGCTGGTTTATCCAAGAAAAGCGATCGTAGCGCACGTATACTGCGCGCCAGCAGCTATCTATTCAGTAGCAAATCTGGATGCGGAAGTGGCGGCCCAACTCAACGCGGCCGGCCTGGCCGGCAAGCCTTTTGCACCCTTGCCGGTGCTGGGTGTGCCGGGTTGGTGGGCCGAGAATTCCGAGCCGTCGTTCTACGCTGACGCAGAAGTTTTTCGGCCGCCGCGGCAGATTGCTTGAACTGTGGCGCGCCATCCGCATCTATCCTCCAGTTATTCCCACGGAGAACCTATGAAACGCATTCTTTTATTCATCCTGACCAACGTCCTGGTGGTCGCGGTACTGGGCGTCGTCGCCAGCCTGCTGGGGGTGAACCGCTACCTCACGCCGAACGGGCTGAACCTGGGCTCGCTGCTCGGCTTTGCCCTCATCATGGGCTTTGGCGGCGCCATCATTTCGCTGCTGATCAGCAAGCCCATGGCCAAGTGGACCTCGGGCGTGCGCATCATCGAGCAGCCGCAGAACGCCGACGAGGCCTGGATCGTGGACACCGTACGCCGCCTGGCCGACAAGGCCCAGATCGGCATGCCCGAAGTCGGTATTTTTGAAGGCGACCCGAATGCCTTTGCCACTGGCGCGTTCAAGAACTCGGCCCTGGTCGCTGTCTCCACCGGCCTGCTGCAAAGCATGACCCACGAAGAGATCGAAGCCGTGCTGGGCCATGAGATCGCCCACGTGGCGAACGGCGACATGGTCACCATGACCCTGATCCAGGGCGTGATGAATACCTTTGTGGTGTTCCTGAGCCGTGTCATTGGCTATGCGGTGGACAGCTTCTTGCGCAAGGGCGACGACCGCAGCTCCGGCCCCGGCATTGGCTACTACGTCAGCACCATCGTGCTCGACATCGTGCTGGGCTTTGCCGCCGCCATGGTGGTCGCCTGGTTCTCGCGCCACCGCGAATACCGCGCCGACGCTGGCGCCGCCCAGCTGATGGGCCGCAAGCAGCCGATGATCAATGCCCTGGCCCGCCTGGGTGGCCTGCACACCGGCGAGTTGCCCAAGAGCGTGGCCGCCTTCGGCATTGCCGGCGGCATCGGCCAGTTGTTCTCGACCCACCCACCGATCGAACAGCGTATCGCCGCGCTGCAAAATGCCCAGTCCTGAGTTGCGCTTCCAGTGGGCGCGCCTGGATGACTTGAGCGCGGTGGAGTTCCACGCCGCCATGGTGCAGCGGGTGGCGGTGTTTGTGGTCGAGCAAAACTGCGTCTACCAAGAGGCCGATGCGCTGGACCTTGTGGCCTGGCATCTTTTGGCATGGTCTGGTGACCGTCTGGCCGCATATTTGCGGGTTGCCGACCCCGGTACCAACTACCCCGAGCCCTCGTTGGGCCGGGTGCTCACTGCACCTGCATTCCGGGGTCAGGGTTTAGGCCAGTTGCTGCTCACCGAAGCCTTGGCGCGCTGTGCTGCCACTTGGCCCGGCCAGCCGAATCGCATCAGTGCCCAGCACTACCTGCTGAAGTTCTACCAGAGCTTTGGTTTTGTGCCGGTGTCTGAGGTCTACCTTGAAGACGGTATACCCCATCTAGAAATGCTGCGCCCAGGGGGCTGATGCCGTCCGCAAAAGCGACAGACAAAAAATACCCCGCCGAAGCGGGGTATTTTTTGGGGTTGGCGTCTGCTGAATCAGACTGCTTTCTTCTTGCGTGCCGCCGCCAAGCCGGCCAGCGCCACACCGAACAAGGCCAGCGAGCCGGGTTCGGGTACTTTGTTGGTGTCAGAGGCCAGGCTGCTGACGCGGAACACGTAGTTGGTGTACCGCGCGCCTAGTGCGTTGTCGGCGGTGTAGGCGGAGATGGCGCTGTTGGCGCCGCCGGGCGCGTTGTAACCCGGCAAGCCCAGGTCCAGCTTGTAGTCTTCGTTAAAAGCGGTGCCGCCGCTAATGCCCCAAATCGTGTACCAGCCCAGGTGGTTGATGTTCAAAATGTTCGACGAAACGGTGGAGATGTCGTAGTCACTGGCTACGCCGCCAAATAGCAGGGCGGCGGCTTCGGTAGCGGAATAGACCGTGGGATTGGTGGTCCAGCTAAGGCCGGCATCCACCCGGTAGCTGCCAACGTAAACGGGTGTGGCTTGGGAGAGGGTGGCGGTGGCTAACAGGGCGAGAGTGGCGAAGGCTTTTTTGAACATGGTAAAACGGTTGTGTAACTGAAAATAACTTCTTGTTACTTAAAGCAAATTTAAGACCATAGATTAAATATCTATATTTATCAATAACTTATCTATATTTATGGAATTTAAACGGAAAATTTTGTAAGTAAAATCGACGTGCGATTTGTCACACTTCGCATTTCACCTTTTTCGCTTATTCCGTCAACAACCGCACCCGCACACTCTTGCCCTTGATCTTGCCAGCGTTCAGCTTGCGTTCGGCCTCGTGGGCGATGCGGCGGTCTACCGCCACGTAAGTGGAGTATTCGTTCACATTGATCTTGCCGATCTGCTCGCGGGTATAGCCGGCGTCGCCAGTCAGCGCGCCCAGCACGTCGCCGGCGCGGATCTTTTCCTTGCGGCCGCCGGTGATTTGCAGCGTCATCATCGGTGGGCGCAGCGGCTCTTTGCTGGTGGGCGTCAGTTCTTCCAGCTTGTGCCATTCGGATTCGCGGCCTTGCAGCACGTCGATCTTGCCGACGAAGCCCATCTCGTTCATCGACGCCAGGTTCAGCGCCAGCCCCTCGGCGCCGGCGCGCCCGGTGCGGCCGATGCGGTGGATGTGCACCTCGGAGTCGGGCGTTACGTCTACGTTGATCACGGCCGCCAAGTCGGCGATGTCCAGCCCGCGCGCGGCCACGTCGGTGGCCACCAGCACGCTGCAGCTGCGGTTGGCAAACTGCACCAGCACCTGGTCGCGCTCGCGCTGCTCCAGCTCGCCGTACAGCGCCAGTGCGCTGAAGCCTTCGGCCTGCAGCGCGTCCACCAGTTCGCGGCACCGGGCCTTGGTGTTACAGAAGGCCAGCGCGCTTTCGGGGCGGAAGTGGTTCAGCAACTTGCCCACCGTGCTCAGGCGCTCGGACTTTTCCACCTGGTACCAGCGCTGCGAAATTTTGGTGGTGGCGTGCTGGGCCTGCACGGTGATGCTCTTGGGCGTACGCATGAACTGCTGGCTCAGTTTCTCGATGCCCTCGGGGTAGGTGGCCGAGAACAGCAGGGTTTGGCGCTCTTTCGGGCACTGCTTGATGACGGTCACCATGTCCTCGTGGAAGCCCATGTCCAGCATGCGGTCGGCCTCGTCCAGCACCAGGGTGTTCAGGGCCGACAGGTCCAGGTTGCCGCGCTCCAGGTGGTCCATGATGCGGCCTGGCGTGCCCACCACGATGTGGGCACCGTGCTCCAGGCTGGCGTTCTGGCCGCGCAGGGCCACGCCGCCACACAGGGTGACGACCTTGATGTTTTCCTCGGCGCGCGCCAGGCGGCGGATCTCGGTGGTCACCTGGTCGGCGAGTTCGCGCGTGGGGCACAGCACCATGCTTTGGATGGCGAAGCGGCGCGGGTTCAGGTTGGCCAGCAGGGCCAGGGCGAAGGCGGCGGTCTTGCCGCTGCCGGTCATGGCCTGGGCGATCAGATCCTGGCCCAGCAAAGCCAGCGGCAGGCTGGCCGCCTGGATCGCTGTCATCTGTAAATAGCCCAGCTGTTCCAGGTTGGCGAGCATGGCAGGGGCCAATGGCAGGCTGCTGAAATCGGTAGCGGGGGAGGGCTTTTGCGGTGTAGTCATGCCCCGATTATCGGGCGTAGCCCCTGGGCGCCTCCGTCACGCTGCCGTCATACCCGGCTTCTAGACTGCTTTACATAACTTAACAGAGGACGACAGCATGCATAAAGTTTCCGCGTTGGCATTGGCCGCATCCGCTCTTATCGCCGCCTGTGGGGGCTCCGATGGCCCCAGCTACAAGACCTTGAACGGCCTTAAGCCGCAGGTTGTAGGCCACCGTGGCGCCGCGGGTTACCGCCCCGACCACACCATCGAAGGCTATACGCTGGCGATTTCCATGGGCGTAGACTACATCGAACCCGACCTGGTGGCCACCAAAGACGGCGAGCTGATCGCGCGCCACGAACCCAATATCACCGGCACCACCGACGTCTCCACCCGTGCTGAATTTGCCAGCCGCAAGACGACCAAGGTGGTCGATGGCGTGTCCGAAACCGGCTGGTTTGCCTCTGACTTCACCTTGGCCGAGATCAAAACCCTGTACGCGGTGCAGCCCCTGGCCGACCGCGACCCCCAGTACAACGGCAAATTCCGCATCCCGACACTGAAAGAGGTGCTGGACCTGGCCAAGAGCGAAAGCACCCGCATCGGCCGCACTGTCGGCGTGTACCCCGAAACCAAGCACCCCACCTTCCACGCCAATCTGGGCCTGAAGCTGGAAGACCGCTTGCTGGCCGTGTTGGCCAGCTATGGCTACACCCAAAAGGATTCGCCCGTCGTCATCCAGTCGTTTGAAGTCTCCAACCTCAAATACCTGCGCAGCAAAACCGCGGTACGCCTAGTGCAGCTGATTGACGCCGACGATGTAACCCTGACCGGTGCGATCTCCCTTGCCGCGCCCTACGACAAGCCGTATGACTTTGCCGTAGCCAACAATGCTGCCACCTTCGTCACCATGCTGACCCCCGCTGGTCTGAGGGAAATCAAGACCTACGCCGACGGCATTGGTCCGTGGAAGCCTTACCTCATCAGCTCTAAAGGCACGGATGCGAATGGCGACGGCAAGGCCGACGACATCAACGGCGATGGCCTAGTGGACGAGCGCGATCGCACTATGCTGCCCGCTTCCAGTGTGCTGGCCGATGCGCATGCCGCCGGGTTGGTGGTGTTTCCGTACACCTTCCGCAACGAAGCCAAGCGTCTGGCTTCTGATTACAAGGGCGACCCCAAAGCGGAATACAAGCTGTTCTACAAGCTGGGTGTGGACGGCGTTTTCAGCGATTTCCCCGATACCGCAGTGCAGGCGCGCAACGAGTTGTAAGTTCGTGTGATGGCATGTGGGGCCAAATTGGAGATTTAGCCCCGTTTGTCCATTATTTAACGGGGTCCGGTATTGCTTTCAGCACGCTAGGCGGGGGCAATTTGCGCCACAATGCGGGCAACCTCCCGTAATCGCTATGGAACTGCAATACCAACTCAAAGGCGGCAGCTACTACCTGTACGACATGGACACGCCTCCGAGCGCGGTCACGGGCGAGCGTCGGTTCCGTTTGAAGACCGATATTGTGGCAATTGCCTTTGACATCAGCACCGGCGAGCTGCACCAGCACGGCAATCCGGTGCGCATCCAGTCCTGGGCCATGGGCGCGCGGCGCCGGCTGCGGGCGGCGGGTGCGCAAGACTACGCGAACGACATCGTCGTCGTCTCCGGTCCGCTGCCGGTCGACGAGCTGAACAAATGCCTGGGCATAGAAGGCTATTGCTGCCGGATGTTCAAGCGCCTGGCCAGCTTGCCGCACGGCAAGTTCAACACCAAGCCTTACACATATAAATCCACCAGCCGCCCCCAAGCGGCCTAGGTGGCTCGCCCGCAAAGGGCGTTAGAAATCCACCAAACTCAGGCCCACACTCAGTACCGTGCGGCGGCGGTTGTAGTCGATCAGGCTGTCGCCGTAGCCGCTGAACAGCTGGGTGTGCAGGCGCAGGCCGCTTTTGCGGCCGTCGCCGTCCAGCGACTGCAGCCATTCCAGCCGCACCGAACCGCGGTTGTTGCTGCGCAGCGAATGGCGCAGCGTAGCGACCAGGGTGTTGTCCTTGTTGACGTTCCAGGCGGCCAGCAGCTCGCCGCGGCCGATGTAGTCGCTGCTGTCGGGGTTGTCGTCGCTGCCGTTGCTTTCGGGCAGGCGCTTCCAGACGCGCGCCTGCAAGCTCCAGCGATCACCTTGCTCCAGCCCGGCCATGCCGTAGACCCGGTTCCAGCTGCGCGACAGCGGCAGGCTTTGGCCGTTCGACTGGTGCACCAGGCCGGCGCCGGTGTAGCGCAGCTTCCAGCCTCCTGGCAGGGCCACGGTGCTGGGGTAGACGTAGACCACCTCGGGCTCGTGGTCGGTGCTGCGGAACGGCCGCGACAGCGAGGGCGTGAACAGCTGCCAGTACGACTGCTGGGTGTAGCCAAACCACAGCGAATCGCTGAGGCCGCTGGCGCGGTCGGTCAGTATGCCCTGGGCGATCTTGGTCCGCACCGACACCTGGATGCGGTTCTCCACCCGCTTGTAGGCGGTGGCGGAGGCCGCGGTATGGCCGGTGCTGGGCGAGCTGGGCTGCTCGTTGACGTTGTCGGCGGTCACCACCGACAGGCTGATCGGGCGGTAGCCGCGGATATTGAAGGTGCCGCAGTCGCTGCCGGTCTCTAGCTCCCAGAAGCGCGAGAACTCTGAATAGCGCGTGTCCTTGCAGCCCTGGTCGGCGGCAATCGCCAGCGCCACGGCCACCGGCTGGGGCGGAATCTCGGGCAGGGCGGCGCTGGCGGTGGCCAGCACCGGCACGGCCGGCGGTGGCGGGGCGCTCTGCTGCTGGGCCAGCTCGTCAAAGCAGGCCAGCCGGGCTTCGCGGTCGTTCACCAGCCGCGCGCAGGACAGCCAAGGTGCGTTACTGGCCGCGCTGGCGGTAGCCGCCGGCGTGGCCGGCGCCACGATGGTGCTGGAGGTGATTGGCGCCGACTGCGCCTGCGCGCCGCCGCCCATGGCCGCCAGCATCAGGCCCAGCGTTAAGCTACCGGCTGCCGGCTTCATTGCCAGCCGCCCTGTCTGCGCAGCACGAACGGATGCGTCTGGTCGTTGAGTGCGTTGGTCCATATTCCCTTGATCTCCTTGCCGCAGGATGCGGCTACCAGTTGGCCGGACCAGGTGGCGCTGATGCGTACCCCGTCGTCCGATTCTTCCAAATTGAATTCACCCTCTTGCACATCGCCAGCCAGCAGTGCCGGTTTCGGGGCCGCTCCCTTGGGCACTTTGGGTGCCTTGGGGTCGGCGGGCGGGTTGCGGTTGATGCTGCCGACCAGGCTGTCGTCCTGGTCGGGGTCTTTCAGAAACTGCACGCTGGCCGCGCCGGGCTCGCCGTCGATCTGGGCCAGCCACTGGCCGTACAAATGCGCATTGCCCAGCGTGCTGACGGCCGGACAGCTGGCGGGTGGATTTGCAAAATTTTGGCCTGTAGCGCAGGTAGATATTGCGCAAGCAGCTATGAAAAGAGTAGCGATCCAGGTCTTCATGGTTGTTGGGCGGCCAGGGCGGCGGCCGCGTTGTCTTGCGACTTCTTGGCGAATTCGGCGCGCAATGCACGCAGCTTTTCGCGCGGGTCTTCTTTCACGGTGGATTCGTCCAAGCCCATTTCCTTGATGAAGCGGCTGGGCTGGGCGGTCACCATCTCGCGGCCTTTTTTCTTCTTGCGGGTCCAGCTCACGGCCAGGCTGCGCTGGGCGCGGGTGATGCCCACATACATCAGGCGCCGCTCTTCCTGCAGCCGCTGGGTGATGTCGTCGCTGACCACCTGCTGGCGGCCTTCGTCGTCGTCCAGCTTGAAGGGCAGCATGCCTTCTGTGACGCCGGCCAGGATCACATGCGGCCACTCCAGCCCCTTGGACGCGTGCAGGGTGGACAGGGTGACCACGTCCGCATCCTTCTCGCGCTGGTTGATGGTGGACAGCAGGGCGATGGTCTGCGCCACTTCCAGCAGGCTCTTGGTCTCGCGCACCGTCGTCGTGCCCGAATCCTCGTCGGTCTGGCCGCCGGCACGGGCTGCCATCCAGTCGCAGAACTCCAGCACATTGGTCCAGCGGGCGGCGGCGACTTTTTCGCTGTCCTCGCCGTCGTACAAATGCTTTTCGTAGTCAATGTCCTTCAGCCACTGCAGCATGAAGGCCAGCGAATCTTCGGCGCCGATGGTGCGGCGCGCCTGGTATTCCAGGTCGGTCACATAGCGGCCAAACTCGTGCAGGCCGTCCATGGCCTTGGCCGGCATCAGGCTGCTCAGCGAGGATGTGAACAGCGACTCGAACAGGCTTAAGCGGTACTGGGTGGAGAATTCGCCCAGCTTGCCCAGCGTCTGGTGGCCAATGCCGCGTTTTGGCGTGGTGATGCAGCGCAAGAACGCCGGGTCGTCGTCGTGGTTGATCCACAGGCGGAACCAGGCGCACAGGTCCTTGATCTCGGCCCGGTCGAAGAAGCCGGTGCCGCCCGACACCTTGTACGGAATCGCCGCCTTGCGCAGCGCTTTTTCAAACGGCTTGGCCTGGTGATTCGCGCGGTACAGGATGGCGAAGTGCCGGAACTCCTGGTACTGCGGCCCCTGGGTCACGGCGGCGCCGGCGCGCAGGCTCTGGATGCGGGCCACGGCGCGCTCGGCCTCGTGCTCTTCGTTGTCGGCGTCCACCACCCGCACCGGCTCGCCTTCGCCGAGTTCGCTGAACAGGGTCTTGGGATACAGCTTGGGGTTCGGCCCGATCACATTGTTGGCGGCGCGCAGGATGGCGCTGGTGGAGCGGTAGTTTTGCTCCAGCGTGATGACTTTGAGCTGCGGAAAGTCCACCGGCAGCTTCTTCAGATTGTCCAGCGTGGCACCGCGCCAGCCGTAGATCGACTGGTCGTCATCGCCCACGGCGGTAAAGCGCGCGGCGTCGCCCACCAGGTACTTGAGCACGTCGTACTGGGTGGCGTTGGTGTCCTGGTATTCGTCGACCAGCACATGGCCCAGCACGCTTTGCCACTTGGCGCGCACTTCCTCATGGTCGCGCAGCAGGCGCAGCGGCAGGCTGATCAGGTCGTCAAAGTCCACGCTCTGGTAGGCCGTCAGCCGCTCTTCGTACAGCGCCATTACGCGGGCGGTGATGGCCTCGTTGTCGTCCACCGCCTGGGCCGCGGCCTGCTCGGCGTTCAGGCCCATGTTCTTCCACTTGCTGATGGTCCACTGCCAGGTGCGGGCCGTGGCCACGTCGGTGCTGCCGCCGGCGTCTTTCAGGATGCTGGTTACGTCGTCGGCGTCCAGAATGCTGAACTGCGGCTTCAGGCCCACGCGGTGGCCGTCTTCGCGCACCATGCGCACGCCCAGGGCGTGGAACGTGCAGATCACCACGTCTTTGGCGTCGCGGCCGATCAACGCTTTGGCCCGATCACGCATTTCCATCGCCGCCTTGTTGGTAAAGGTGATGGCGGCAATCCGCTTGGGCGCCAGGCCCGACTCGATGAGTCGGCCGATCTTGTGCGTGATCACCCGCGTCTTGCCCGAACCCGCGCCCGCCAGCACCAGGCAGGGCCCGTGCAGGTAGTTCACAGCCTCTTGCTGGGCGGGGTTCATTCCGGCGGACATGGTGTGGGGGGATGCTTTAGACAAAGCGTTGGATCATACAGAGAGCGTGTGTCTGGCGTGAAAATAAGGCCAAACTTACAAGCAAATAACGGGCCTGGCGCATATTCTGCCTGCGCTGGCAGCTACAAAATTAAGAGCGGTCTTTGGGCTTGGCAAAACCACCATCCGCCCAGGCCACGGCCGTGTTGCGGTTCAGCTTGAACGAAGCGGCCACCTTGATCTCGGCCAGGGTCTCGCCACCATCGTCCTGTGCGCTCAGTAGCGCGTAGGGGTTGTCCTCATCGGGCACGATGTCCAGATTCACCGTCACCCGGCCGGCGGCAGCCGTGACGCTGATGCTTTGGTGCAGGCTGGCGTGCAGCTGCTGCTCGTGCCGGCGCACGAACTCGTTGGCCGTTTTCACCAGGGTGCTGAAGGCATTGCCGTCCAGCGGTTTGGGGTTCTTTTTGTCGCGGCCCATGGTCCAGGGGCCTACCAGGGCGGGCTCGGGCTCGCCGTCTTTCAGCATGGCCACGGCCCAGCCGTCGTCGTCTTCGTTCTTGATGACCTGGGCGGTCCAGCCGTCGCCGGTCCAGAGCCGGGGTTCTTGGATTTTCTCGGGGGCTTCGTCGTGCGGGGTGTCGTTAGGCATGGGAAATTTTAAACGCCGCCCCTGCGCGCGCTCGGCTGCCAGGCCAGGCCCAGCAGTGCCAGCCCGCAAAAGCCCGCCCCGGCGTAGAACGTGGCCGCCGCGCCCCAGCCGTCCCACAGCAGGCCCGCCAGCACGCTGGCCAGCAGCATCGCCAGGCCGCTCACCAGGTTGAACAGGCCAAACGCCGTGCCGCGCAGCGCGGGCGGCGCGGTGTCGGCCACCATGGTGGCCAGCAAGCCCTGCGTGATGCCCATGTGCACGCCCCACAGCGCCACCCCGGCCAGCACCACGCCCCAGTGGCTGCTGTAGGCCAGCACCAGGTCGGCGGCCACCAGCACCAGCAGGCCGATGGCCAGCAGCGGCTTGTGTCCCATGCGGTCCGACAGCTGGCCGAACGGATAGGCCGACGCGGCGTACACCAGGTTCATCGCCACCATCACCAGCGGCACCAGGGCCAGCGGCATCCCGCCCTGCTGGGCCCGCAGCACCAAGAAGGCCTCGCTGAAGCGCGCCAAGGTGAACACCGCGCCCAGGCCCACCACCCACCAGTAGGCGGGGCCGAGCAGGCGCAGCTTCTCGCGGCGGATCGGGTTGCTGCGCTTGGCGCCGGGCTGGGGCGCCGGCTCCTGCAGGCCAAAGAACAGCAGGGCCACGGCCAGCAGGCCGGGTACCACCGCCACCCAGAACACCGCGCGGAAGTCATTCGCCCACAGCAGCATCAGCCCCACGGCCAGCAGCGGGCCCAAGAACCCGCCCACCGTGTCCAGCGACTGGCGCAGGCCAAACGCCGCGCCGCGCAGGTGGGCCGGCGCGATGTCGGCCACCAGTGCATCGCGCGGCGCGCCGCGTATGCCTTTGCCCACGCGGTCTAGCAGCCGGGCCGTCAGCACCAGGCCTATGCCGGGGGCGATGGCAAACAGCGGCTTGGTCAGCGCGCCCAGGCCGTAGCCCAGCAGCGCCAGGCCCTTGCGCCGACCCAGGTAGTCGCTCAGCGTGCCCGAGAACACCTTGACGATCAGCGCCGTCGATTCGGCCAGCCCTTCGATGATGCCCACCGTCAACGCACTGGTGCCCAGCACGGTGACCATGAACAGCGGCAACAGGCTGTGCACCATCTCCGACGAGATGTCCATCAGCAGGCTGACAAAGCCCAGCACCCAGATGCCGCGCGGCAGCTGGCTGAGGGTGCTGGGGGGCTGGCTCATGCGGTGGACTTAGAGCTAAATCGGCCGTTGGCGCAGGTAGTACCAGCGCAGGCAGCTACGTTTTGCATAGCGGTCAGGCTTTTGTGCCCGCGGCCGGCTGGCGCAGCTGGGCTAGGGCCGATGCCTGCTGCAGCTCGCGCGCCATCGATGTGGCCAGGGTCAGCCGGCGCAGCAGCCAGGGTGTTAGGTCGTCGGCCAGCAGCGGGTCGGGCTTGGGCAGAAACGGCTGGCCGACGATGGTGGGCGCATCGTCGGGTGCCGGCGCGTCCTTGGGCGCAGCCGTGGCCGCCAGCTCCTGGGCGATCTGCCGCGCCGCCTCTTGCAGCGCCGGCGTGGCCACCGCCATGTCCAGCTGGGCGCGGCGCAGCAACAGCAGCGACTTCACCGCCGTCAGCTGGGCCAGCAGCTGGTAGCTGCGCGCCTGCACCGCCTCCAGCGGCGCCAGCGCCGGCCGCACCTCGCAGGGTTCGGCCAGGCTGCGCTGGGTGGCCAGGGTCAGGGCCGACAGGCTGTCGTAGGCCTCGCGGCGCGCCAGCCGCCAGGGCAAATCAGATGTCTGCGCGGGCTCGCCCAGCGCCAACGCCAGCTTGGCGTGCTGCAGCTGGGCCTGCTGGCTGCGCCGCACCAGGCCCGGCAGCTGGCTGCGCTCCCAGGCTGGCAGCACATAGCTGAACAGCCAGGCCAGGGCCGCGCCCAGCAAGGTGTCGGCCAGCCGCTCGCCCACCGCAAAGGTGGGGGCTGCGCCCACCAGCAGGATGTGCGCCTGCAGCAGCCCGGCCAGGGTGGCGAAGATGGTGGTGTACAGGTAACGGCGCAGCGCAAACGCATGGGCCAGCCCCATGCCCAGCGCAATCACCAGGAACAGCGTGCGCGCGCCCGGGTGGGTGGCCAGCAGCGCCATCACCAGCAGGCAGCCCAGCACCGTGCCGGCCACCCGCGCATCGCGCCGCTGCAGGGTCTGCGCCAGGTTGCCGCGCATCACCACCACGATCGTGGTCAAAATCCAGTACTTGTGCGCCGCCCACGGCAGGTGCAGCGACACGATGTAGCCCACGCCCACCGCCAGCGTGGCGCGCAGCGCATAGCGCAGGGTGGGCGCGCGCCAGGTCAACTGGCCCAGCAGCGGCGCAATCGCCCAGCGCGTGGGGCTCACAAACAGCTGCCACTGCGTGCGCACCGCCGCCAGCTCGGGCGCCGCATCGCCGCGCGCCAGGGCGGCCAGGTGCATGGCCTCGTCGTTGATGTGGCCTATGCGATCGGCCATGTTGTGCAGCAGCGCCATCGCGTCCGGCGTGCCGGTGGTCAGCGGGCCGGGTACCAGCATGGCCGGGTCGGGCCGCGGCGGCAGCACCCCGGCCAGCGCGGTGCGCAGGTCGGCAATCGGCGCAATCGCCTGCATGCTGCGGCCCAGCAGCATGGACAGGCTTAAGCCCTCCAGCTGCTGGGCCATGGTGTTCAGCACCTGTTGCAGCGCGGGCAGGGTGGCGGTACTGCCCTCGTGCTTGAGCAGCGTGTCCAGGTCCAGGTCGCAGGCCAGCTGGTGGTCGCGCGCCTCCAGCAGGCCCAGCAGCATGGCCGCCAGCCGGGTGCGGGCCGGCGTGGTGGGCGATTCGAGCACCACATCGCGGGTGTTCTGCAGGTGGTCGGCCAGCGTGGCCTGCTGCTCCAGCATGCGGGCCAGCAGAGATTGCGGGTCGGCGTTGGGCGCAAAGCGCTGCGCCTGGGTGCGCAATATTTGCGCAAAGCTGTGCAGGCACTCGGCCAGCAGCTGGGTGCGAAAGCGGGTGTTCAGCCAGTGGGTGGTCAGCACGCCCCACACCAGGTACAGCGCCGCCCCCAGCGCAAACCAGCCGCCGTGCTCCAGGATTTGCTCCAGCGAACCCGTCGGTGCCGCGGCCATGGAAAACAGCATCGAGAACAGCAGCGAAAACGTCAACGGCCCACCGCGCTTGCCCCAGGCCATCAGCATCACCGCCAAGAAGGTGCCCGCCACCAGCACCACGCCCAGCAGCAACACGTCTTCGCGCACCAGCTGCACCAGCATGAACAGCGGCGTGCCCAGCAGCGGCGCCGGCAGCATCTGCATGATCTTGCGCCGCCGCGGCGCCGGCACGTCCGGCAGGCTGGTCACCATCACCCCCACCGCCGCACTCGACGCCCCGGCCAGCCCCGCCGATTCGAAGATCAGCAACATGATCACCACCAGCCCCAGGGTCACGCTCAGGCCGTTGGTCACGTAGTGGCTGAGGGCGATGCGCAAGAAGCGGTCGCCGCGGGCGAATAGGCGGTCGGCGAGGGTGGGCTTGGTGGGGGCGAGGGGGCGTGCTGGGGGCATGCGGGGCAATTTAGCAGAGTTGGTTCTAGCGCTAGCCGTCAAGTTCTACGGCCGGCGTGCTTCATACATATGGGGGACTAATGCGTGCGGCGCTGTTTATTTTTGCGGCTTTGCATGCATCATGCGGCAGACGTTGCAATTAGAAACACTTGGAGGCAGGGGGCTATGGCTGTATTGATACCGGCACTGGGTTCCTGTGTGTCGCGCATGACCTCTGGGGAACGGCGCTTGGCTGAGCGGCTGGAGCAAAAGCTGGAGGGCGACTACCTGCTTTGGTACGACGTGCCCATGGGGCCACGCAACACCCACCCCGACTTTTGCGTGATGCATCCGCGCCGTGGCATTCTGGTGCTGGAGGTGAAAGACTGGAAGCCCAGCACCATCCTCCAGGCCGACAAGCAAAACTGGGAAATCCTGGGCGATGGCGGCCCCAAGACGGTGATCAACCCGCTGGAGCAGGCCCGCCAGTACGCGCACCAGGTAGTCAAGTCGCTGGAGCGCGATGCCCAACTGGTGCAGCCCGACGGCCAGCACGCGGGCAAGCTGGCGTTCCCCTGGAGCTATGGCGTGGTGTTTACCAACATCACCCGCAAGCAATTTAAAGCGGCCGAGCTGCACCACGCCATCGAGCCGCACCGCGTGCTGTGCAAAGACGAAATGCTGGAGGACGTCGACGCCGAGGCACTGCAAAGCCGCCTGTGGGACATGTTTCCCTACATGATGCGCGGCGCCATGAGCCTGCCGCAGCTGGACCGCGTGCGCTGGATCATGTTCCCGCAAGTGCGGGTGCAAACCACGGGCGATTTGTTTGACGACAGCGATGCCGACGCAGAGCTGCCCAGCATCATGCGGGTGATGGACCTACAGCAAGAGCAGCTGGCCCGCAGCCTGGGCGAAGGCCACCGCGTTATCCACGGCGTGGCGGGCTCGGGTAAGACCATGATCCTGGGCTACCGCGCCGAGTATCTGGCCCAAGCCAGCACCGCTACCAGCAAGCCCATCCTGATCCTCTGCTTTAACGAGCCGCTGGGCGTGAAGCTGCACAGCGTGATGAACGCCAAGGGCTTGGGCGGCCGGGTGCATGTGCGCCACTTTCACAAATGGTGCCGCGACCAACTCGTGGCGTTCGGGCAAACACTGCCAGATGACAGGCTGCCTGTATCCGCCAAGATGGACGACATGGTGAACCGCGTGGTCACCGGCGTGGACCGCAAGCAAATCCCCAGCGGCCAATACCAGGCGGTGATGCTCGACGAAGGCCACGACTTTGCGCCCGAATGGCTGAAGCTGGTGACGCAGATGGTGGACCCCAGCACCAACAGCCTGCTGGTGCTGTACGACGACGCGCAGAGTATTTACGAACGTGCCCGCAGCAAGCAGTTCAGCTTCAAGAGCGTGGGCATCCAGGCCCAGGGCCGCACCACCATCCTGAAGATCAACTACCGCAACACCAAGCAGATATTGCAAACCGCCAGCCTGGTGGCCGCCGACCTGCTGACTGCGGATGACAAAGACGACGACGGCATCCCTCTGGTCAAGCCCATCAGCTGCGGGCGTGATGGCGAGGCCCCGCTCATCATTCGCCTGCCCAGCCTGCGTGAAGAAGCCTTTGCCATCGCCGACGAGCTAGGCCGCGCCCACAAAGAAGGCCACGCCTGGGGCGACATGGCCATCCTCTGCGCCGACTACCCCACCATGGACCTGTGCGCCCACGCGCTCAATCAACGCAGGCTGCCCTTCAATGTGCGCAAGCGCTCGGGCGACTTCAGACCCGGCGCCAACGCCATCCAGATCATGACCATGAAGGTCAGCAAAGGCCTGGAGTTTCCAGTTGTGGCGCTACCAGGCGTGGGGCATATGCCTGCGCCGGGGGAGGATGAGCAGGAGGCGGCGCGGGTGTTTTATGTGGCTGCGACTAGGGCGACGCAGAGGTTGATAGTTGGTGCGAGTGGGCAAGGTAAATATTGCGATATTTTATTTAAAGCTAGGAATGAATGATGAAACATACAGAAATTATTATTCAGTATGAGGGTAAGGGCTCCGACTCAGGTCGACTTGATCTTTTTGATGCGGCCGAGTCATTGCATGGGTTTACACGAGTACTAAATCGTATTTCTCACGCATTCGCCAATAATGACGATGCGCGAAGCAAGGTTCCAAAGCCAACAAATATCAATACCTATATGACTGGCGCAAAGAAAGGATGTTTCGAAACTTTGATAGAAGTTGAATTCTCAAAAAAAGTAGCCGAAGAAATGGGCCCATCTGTTGTAGTCAATAATTTTTGGGATTACTTTACTTACACATTTGCATTGGGTCTAGGACTTGAATACCAACCCACATCATCATTTTTAAAAAAGAAAATTGATCGAAATGAGGGGCATTTTGATGAAATGGCTGCTGCGTTGGAAGGTTACTTAATCGAGGTGCATCGCCCAATTAAATCAAACGGTGCAACCACCATTGAAATTCTTCGCCCTCGAGTCGGTTCGGCGCTAGTCATGAATCATGCGACTCTGGATTATGTAGGGACATCTGTCCGCTCTAGTACTCAAGAATATTGGATGGGAAATGTGACAAAGTACAATATTCTTACTGGGTACGGAAGAGCTTATATTGACGATATTGGACGGGCAGTACCGTTTAATTTACTTGGATTCAATGAGTCTGAACCGCCCGGGCATACCTCAGCTGCTGATTCAATGGTAGAGGGCGCACATCAGATCGGAAGTGGCAAGAGGCAATTTGTTGGCTACCAGGTAACTAATGCCGCCGGAATAATTAAACGATTATTAATTCTCACGATAAACGAGGCTTAGTATGAGTGACGATACGATTTTTTGTACAAAAATTCCTATTCCATACATCGATGAATGTATGACCATGGCTGAATGGGGGGTAAATTGGCAAGCAATCGGAATTGTGCTCGCACTTCTTACGATGATCGGCGGTGCTTGGAAAATTTGGAAAGAATTAGCCACAATAAGAGCACAGCGCGAAAATGACTCTCTTCTAAAGCGAACAGAATTTTTTCTTGCTCAACACCGCCTAATATTTGATGATCCAGTTCTATATGAGGTATTGCAATATATAGATGGCGATGGCGAAGAGTTGAGGGAGATGCCGATGTGGGATAAAAAAAGAAAGTTCTTAACCTTTATAGAAGAAATATCGCTACTTACAGCATCGGCCCTAATAAAACCACCTATTGCTTACTATATGTTTGGGTATTATGCGATTTGCGCCAAAAATGGCAAAAACTTCATGGAAGGAATTGATGCAGACCCCGTCCATTGGCAAGCTTTCTATGACTTCTGTGGGAAATCAGAAGCTTATTTTGCAGAACATCCATCGAATTCCCGATTTGATCTAAAACTGTAGACCGAAGCTACGGCGAGCTGGAAACCCGCAGTATTGCGCTGGCATTTTCAGGGCACCGGCTGATGAAGCAGCTTGCAAAGACCCAAAGGCTGCAAGAGCGCATACACCCTGCTTTGAGATTGCCCTGTGCTCCCCGGATGTAGGCGCTGCGCTGGAGCGCGCCGTGGCCACCAGGGCCACGCCCATGCGCCCGCTGGAGGTGATGCCGTGGGGTCAGACGATTGCCTGTGTGGCCGACATCAAGGGCTTTCTGGTGGAACTCTGCACGCCTTTGGCCTAATCACTGCGCTTTTGATAGCTTCTTGCGCATATTGCACAAGGGCTAGAGGCCAATTTGATTTACAAAACTAGCGCTTGCACGCCCTCGTACGATCGACAAATCTCAAGGGCTTTCGCCGCGCGCTAACTTCGCCAGCATCTCTGCCATGCGCTTCTGCAGGGTTTCCGGCCGCTTGGCGCTGTGCAGCCGGGGTAGATGGTGAACAGGCTCTGGCGTTTGAGCGTGGCGTAGAAGGCGTGGGCTGCGGGGTCTTGTTGCAGCGCCGCCAAAAAGTCTTCGGGCATCACCATGGTGGCACTACCGGCGTAGGCGCTGGCCCAGCGCTTCGTGCGGCCTCTACCTGCGCCAGGCCAGGGGGCTTGCATGTGTCCTTGCGCTATCAGCCGCTCGGCATGCTGCACGTTTTTCTGCGACCAGTTGGAGCGTGCGCGGCGTGGCGTCACGCGTTTCAAACGGTTGGTGCACGGGTTTGCTCATGATTTCATAGCTGGTTGCGCATATTCCACAAGGGCTACAGGCACATTCGACCTCAATACTGCGGCAAATATTTGTCCAGCAAGGTTTGCACGGTATCCGCCTGAAGTACATCCCTGCGTCGTTTGAGTGCTTCGCGGTCGGGCTGGTTGGCCATCCAGCGTTTGAACGCGACAAACGTGGCGGGGTGTACGGTGTGCATGCGCGCCATGGTGCCGTTGGTGGCCACAATGACGGCAGAGAAGGCGGGGGAGTCCAGCAGCACATTGGCGCGGCGCGCCTGCACCACCCAGAAGTCTTCGTCTTCATCGCTCAGTTTGATGGGGTGCGGGTCGTCGCCTGCACGCTCGCGGCGGATGATGTCCACCTCAAAGCCGTCTTTGTTGACGGCGGTGTATTTTTGGCCTTTGCGTATGCGAAAGCTGCTGTCCACCTTTTTCAGCACGCCCAGCATGGAGCTGTCTACTTTGGCAAGCTGGGTCTGGAAGAGGATGCGCTTGCGGGTATCCCACAGCAGGTCCATGTCGCGGGTGGCCAGTGTGTCCGAGTCCAGCCGTACCCCGGCAGTGGCCTCATAAGCGTAGAGCGCGTGGGTGCCCACCACCCGGAAGTGCGGGCTCAATTGGGTGCTGGCTAAACGACCCAGCAGCGCCACCACCAAAGGGTCCACCCGGCCCACGCGCAAGGCGCGGTTGAGGCGTTGGTGCTGTTCCAAAGCGGCTTTGAGGCCAGATACGCGCTCTGCGCTTTCTTGCTTGCGCTTGGTAAAGCGCTCATAAATGGCTTCGGTCTCGGTTGTGCGGGCTCCTAGGCTGGTCTCGGCTCCGGCGGGTGTAGTGCGCACCAGGTATTTGGCATCAGGTGATGAGGCTGGCCCGGCATGCCAGTACATGCCGCCGCGTACGTGGGCTGCTTCCTCTTGGGCTTCTTCCAACGCCTCGAAGGTGGAGACGGCATCAATGTATTGGCGTGCGATGTTGGCGCTGGTTTCTAGCATTTCGGTATGCTACCGTGTTTGTGGATTTAATGCCGTAAACCATTTACATTCATGCACTTATGCATGTTTTTTGTTGGTTTTTAATGGGCTCGTCCCGATCATTCGATAGCGCTAAATTTCAAGGACTTTCGCCGCGCGCCAACGAGGACGCTCTGCAAAACTCCCTGCGGTCTGCGGCGTTGCTTTTCTTGCCAGTAGCTAGGGCTATTGGCTGCTCAACGCGCCTTGCATCCCATCCCGATACCCAACACCACATCCTCGCTTGAGTTTTGCAGAGCATCCTTAACTACCAAGAAGCTGACGCGGGGCAACCCGACGATGGAGCCCAAGTTCGCGGAACTCAAGAATTCTGGTCCTTCGGATGCCGAATCTCCCGCTGCGCCCGCACGGCCAGCACAAACACCGTATCTATCTCCGCCACATAGCGGTACAGCGCCACATAGCCTCGCGTGGCGCGGCCAATGACGAGTTCGCGTTTGCCGCCTTTCACGGGCCGCCCAATCTGCGGACTGTGGGTCAGGATTTGGATGGCTTCCAAGATGTCGCCAATGCGCTGGGGCGCTGCGGCGGGGTCGAACTGGGCGATGTGTTCAAAGAAACGGTCGAAATCGTCAAAGACTTCCGGGGCCAGCTCGATGTAGGTCATGCGCTGGGTCACTTGGCCATTTTGCGTGCAGCGGGTTTGCGCGCGGGCTCGCCGTTCGCCCGCGCGGCGAGGTAGGCTTTTGCTGCGTCCCATGGCACGGTTTTGCCGCTGGCTTGGATGTTGGCCCAACGCTGATCGGCCAGCGTGTTGAAGGCATTGTCCAGTTCCACTTGCTCCACGGTTTGGGAAATCGCATCCAGAATGAAAGCATGGGCGGTTTTGCCAGCGTGCTGCGCGGCAGCGGCGATGCGGGCTTTGAGGTCGTCTTCAATACGGATGGTGGTGGTGGACATGCTGCAGTCTCCTTGTAGACGTGAAATAGTAGCACGTTCGTGCTACATGAAACACGGCGTAAATTGCTTCTCTTTTTATAGCTGTCAGCGCTTTAATTACCTGCGCCAGCAGCCTATTTGGCATCTAGGCCACGGCGTTGGCGGCGGGCTAGCTGCCTTGCTGCGCTGCAGCCGCTTTCTGCACTTCTTCCCATTGGTGTTTGGGTATATGGCCTGTCAGGCGCTCGAGAACCAGGTCCATGACTTCGTCTGTCACATCATGTGCCAGGAAGGGGATGACGTCTGCCGTCAGGTCACCGCCCAGCGCCACCAGACGCTCTGCGGCGGATACGCAGTGGCCGTAGTGGATGACGGGGTCCGCCTTGCCGTGGAAGAAATGCAGCGTGGTTTTCTCGGGTGCGCTGCTGGGCAGCTGCGCATAGCGGCTGGACAGCACGATGATGCGTGCGGCCAACGCGGGTTCGACCTGCGCGGCTTCCAGCGCCATGGTGGCACCCTGTGCAAAGCCAAAGATGGCCGTGGCACCGGGCTCTACGCCACTCTGGGTTTGCCAGTAGCGCAGGTTGTGCACAAAGGCGGGCACGGCCTGTGCCGCGCGCGAGGCGTGCTGGTCGTCGTCGATGTCTTGCGTGGGGTACCACTGGCCGCCCACTTCTGCGTCGGCAGGCTGGGGGGCAGCCGCGTCGCAGCGGTACGGCGCCTGCACGCTGACGATGAAGGCATGGGGGAAATGCGCGGCCAGGCGCCGCCCCAGGGGCTCCATGTGCCGCGCACTGCCGCCCTCGCCGTGGTGTAGCACCATGAGTTGCTGGGCCGGCAGGGCGGGTTGCTGGATGACGATGGAGTCTGACACGAAGAGTCCTTATGGAAGATGCTTGCATTTTCTGTGGGAATGGCCCTGAAGTGGGATGGGGGGCCTTCTCCAGGTCTATTACAGAGCCATAGCCGTATGCGCCAGCTCTGCGTCTTGTATCGCCCAACCAAGGTTTGGTTGCTGCGCTTTTGATAGCTGCTTGCGCTTATTTAATATGCGCAAGCGGGCTATTGGGCTATCAATCCATACCCCGTATTCCTCCCGCCACCCTCAAGCTTGCACAGCACGCCGCGCTCCAGTAGGTCGTTGATGTCGCGTAGTGCTGTGTCTGCAGAGCATTTGCCCATGGCCGCCCATTTGGCGTTGGTCAGCTTGCCTTCCATGCCGTCCAGCACGCGGTTCAGCACCAGCGTTTGGCGGGCGTTCATGGGTGTGCCCGCCCAGCGCTGCCAGAACTGGGCTTTGTCCAGCACGCCCACCAAAGTGGCGTCTGCGCCCTGCACTGCGCGCAGCAGGCAGCCTAGAAACCAGTGGAGCCAGGGGGTCACGTCCAGCGGGCCTTTTTGGGTGGCCTCCAGCTGGTCGTAATAGTCCTTGCGCTCGCGCTGTATCTGGGCGCTGAAGCTGTAGAAGCGTTGCTGTGTTCCTTCCGCACGCGCAAGTGCCATGTCGCCCACGGCACGGCTCAGGCGGCCGTTGCCGTCGTCAAACGGGTGTAGCGTGACCAGCCACAAATGGGCCAAGCCGGCTTTGACGAGCGCGTCGCCCAGCGGGGCGGCTTCAAACCAGTCAAAGAAGGCTTGGGTTTGCGCGGGTAGGGCGGCGGCGGGCGGTGCTTCAAAGTGCACTTTCTCTCGGCCTACAGGGCCGGACACCACTTGCATGGGGCCGCTGGCATCCGTGCGCCACGCCGCCACGGTGATGCGCATCCGCCCGCTGAAACCGGTGGGAAATAGCGCTGCGTGCCAGCCAAACAGGCGCTCCGGGGTGAGCGCCTGCTCGAAGTTGCGGGTGGCGTCCAGCACCACATCGACCACGCCGTCTACATGGCGGTCGCTGGGGGCCAGGGCGCCTATGTCCAGCCCCAGCTTGCGGGCCACGGATGAGCGCACCGCGTCCAGGTCCAGGCGCTCGCCCTCGATAGCGCTGGTGGTGATGACTTCTTGTGTGAGCACCTGGAGGGTTGCCTGGTCGCGCTGCGCCAGTCCCAGCTCTGCCATGCGCCCAGCCAGCATGCCCTGCGCGCGGTGCACCTGGGCCAGGGGCGCGGCCAGGGCGGCGGCGTCGAACGTAAGTTGCGGCCAATCGGGCAATTGCCAGATGTAGCGGGGCGTAAGGGTGGGGCGGTGATGGCGCATGCGGTGATTATGTGGCTTATTCGCCGCTTTTTGTGCGGTGAATATCACCGCAATACGGCTCAAGCGTGAATGCTTGCGGCCAATTTGCTACGCTTTTAGTAGCCACTGGCGCAGAAAGTACCTGCGCCAGCGGGCTATTTGGCATGTAGACCGCAGATGCCTACATGCGTACTTCGTCAGCCCAGGTGCTTGCCAAAGAAGCGCAGCGCCCGGTCCCAGGCCTGCTGGGCCCACACGGGGTCGTACTGCGTGGCCGCGATGCGGCCGGGGCCGACGGCTTCTTCATTGGCAAAGGCGTGGTGGGCCAGGTAGCGGTGGAACTCAAAGTCCACGCCGGCTGCGCCTAGCTTTTCTTCCAGCGCGGCCACGGTGTCGATCTTGAAGAATTCGTCTTGCGTGGCCCAGTGGCCTTGCAGGGGGATCTTGATTTTGCTGGCGTCTATGTATTCCAGCGGAGGGCAGCCGTACCAGACGACGGCGGCATCCAGCTCGGGGGCCTGGGCGGCCAGCAGGGTGAGGGCGCCGCCCATGCAGAAGCCGGTGAGGCCCACCTTGGGGGAGCGGGGTTTGAGGAACTGCAGCGCACCGCGGATGTCCTGGCTGGCGGCGTCGCCAAAGTCCAGGCCGGTCATGAGGTGGTGGGCTTCTTCCTGTTCCACCGTGGCTTTGCCGCGGTACAGGTCGGGCACCAGGGCCTGGAAGCCAGCGGCGGCCAGGCGGTCGGCCACGCCCTTGATCTGGTCGTTCAGGCCCCACCATTCCTGGATGACGACGATAGCCGGGGCATTGCTGGCGGGCGGCTCGGCCAGATAGCCCTGCACGGTTTTGCTATCGGGCCGTGTGAAGTTGACCATGGTTCCCATCGTTGCTCCTTGTTGGTTAGGGTACGGGCGGTATTGTGGCCAGAACGCGTGGCAAAGGGTGGTATGGGGGATTGGGCAGGCTGCCGCTAAGATCATCAGCCTCTATCTCTGCATGACAAAAAAGGAATCCGCCATGGTGTTTGGCAAGGCAAGAACCCCGTTGCGGCGGCTGGCAACCAGGCTGCTGCCTGCGCTTGCGGTGGGCGCGGCTGCGCTATCGGGTGGCAGCGCCTTGGCGATGGCGTTGGCGAGCCATGGCAACACCATCATCTTGTCGGGCCCGGTCACGGGCGGGGAGCTGGTCCTGGTGAAGGATGCTTTTGCGGCCAACCCCAAGATCGACTTGGTCGTGCTGCGCAACTCACACGGTGGCGACGCGTGGACTGGCTACCGGGTGGGTGAGTTCCTGCGCGAGGCGGGTGTGACTACGGCGGTATCGGGCTACTGCATTTCCTCGTGTTCGCGCATGTTTTTGGGTGGCAAGCAGCGCGTGTTTACCAACGACTACCCGGCCGACCGCACCTATGTGGGCTTCCACGGGCACTACAACGCCCAGGGCAATCTGGACCCGCTGTCGGTGGGAAAGGGCGGGCTGTACGAATGGATAGTCAAGTATTCCGACGGCAAGGCCGACCCGGCGCTGGTGAAGCGCTGGATCGCGATCGAGAAGAACAAGGGCGCGGCCAACTTCTTCCACCCCGACGTGACTGCCGCACTGGGGCACAGCGTGTTTTTCTGCGACGGGCAGCAGGCGCAAAAGCCCACCAGCTGCGAGGCACTGGGCACCAATGCGCTGGAGCGCGGCGTGATCACCGACGAGCGCCGCATCGCCAGCCCCGACCAAGACACACTGCCCGAGAAGTTGCGTGCGCGCCAGTTCCCCGCCAGCGGCTATGCGGCGCTGGAAGATGCGCAAAAGCTGCCCGTGGACGCGCCAGCGGGTCTGGAGCAATACCAGCGCTATCTGCAGGCTTCGCTGCCCCGCGCGTTTGCGGTGGCGCCCGGCCGCAAGCACTGGGCATGGGTGTCGGGTGGCACGGACGACGTGAACGCGCAAGCCCTCAAGCGCTGTGAAGAGCGGGCCCAGCAGGCCTGTGTGTTGTACAGCGTGGACGACAACGTGGTCTACAAATGAACCAGCGGCGGGTAGCGACCGATAGCGGCCATTCCCGTAGATCCATCGGGCCCGCACAATACAGGCACTTGCCAGCTGCTTCAAAGATTCTCATGTCCCACGCCAGTCCCCACGCGGTATCCCGCCTGCGCACCAGTCGCTTAGCGCGCAGCGCCAAGCCCTTCCTCGCGCGGGGTGGCTCGAAGGTAGAGCGCTGTACCGGCTGCCGCCTGGCGCCCAGCCACTGCATGTGCGCGCTGCGCCCGGCGCTGCCTACGCATCCGAACCAGGCCGGCGTCTGCCTGCTGATGGCCGACATCGAGCCGCTGAAACCCAGCAATACCGGCTGGCTGATTGCCGATGTGGTGGCAGACACCTGGGCCTTTGGCTGGGCCCGTACCGAGGTGGACCCGGCCCTGCTGACCCTGCTGGCCGACCCGCAGTGGCAGCCGTATCTAGTGTTTCCTGGTGAGTTTGTGGCGCCCGAGCGGGTGGTGACGGACCTGCTGCCGGTGGACGATACAGCCCCAGCCAAGCGCCCGCTGTTTGTGCTGCTGGACGCCACCTGGCCCGAGGCGCGCAAGATGTTCCGCAAAAGCCCGTACTTGGACAAGTTGCCGGTACTCAGCCTGCAGGCCGACCGCATCTCGCGCTACAAGCTGCGCCGGTCGCGCCGCGACGACCACTTTTGCACCTCCGAGGTGGCAGGCCTGTGCCTGGAGCTGGCCGGCGAGCTGCACGCCGCGCAGACGCTGGAGGCCTACCTGGATGTCTTCACCCACCGCTACCTGCAAGCCAAGCAGCAGCAACCTATAGACGCGGACAACGCGGCGCACCTGCAGCTGCAGGGGCTGCGGCTGGGTTGAGGGTGCTATTTTTGTAATAGCTGCTGGCGCACGCTATGCCTGCGCCAGAGCCTGATTGCACTTAAATCCTCTGCAACATCACAAGCCCGTCGTCAGCCGTACCCAGCGGTCGGCACCGCTGAGGATGACCAGGACGACCAGCGGCAGGGCGGCACCTTGGGTTGGGGGAATAGCCCCGCAGTCTGCGGGTTCACATTGGACCGATAAACTTTGCGGCTTCCCTCTTGGAGCTCGCCCATGTTGTTGATGACACGTCGCACTGCGGCCTTTGCCTTGTGTATGGCCGCCAACCTGGCTTTTGCCCAAGCCGCCCCGACCGTACGTGTGCGTGGCACGGTGCAGAGCGTGGCGCCTGGCCTGTTGACGGTAAAGGACCGCAGTGGCGAGGTTGTGAGCCTGGTGATGCCCGAAAAGACGCCGGTGTCCGAGGTGTTCCCCATGGCCATGGCGGACATCAAGCCCGGCAGTTTCATTGGCACGGCGGCCATGCCGCAGGCGGACGGTAGCGAGCGCGCCATCGCGGTGATGGTGTTCCCCGAATCGGCGCGCGGCGTGGGCGAGGGCCACCGGCCCTTCGACATGCTGCCGCAAAGCACCATGACTAATGCCACCGTGGCCGACGTGGTGGCCGCGCCCAAGGGCCGCACCATGCAGCTGAAATACAAGGACGGCGCGCGCGACATCGTGGTGCCGGAAGACGCGCCGGTGGTCAGCTTCAAGCCCGGCGACAGCAGCCTGCTGGTGCCCGGCGCCAGCGTGTCCTTGTCGGCCCAGGTGCTGAACGACAAGCCCACCGTCACGCGCATCAGCGCCGGGCGCAATGGCTTTCAGCTGCCGTATTAATTTGCTGTTAAAAAGATAGCTGCAAGCGCAGGTGGAGAATGCGCTGGTGGTGTTTTTGACTCATTTTTTAGGACCTGTTCCATGACCGATCTTTCTGCCTTCCCCATCACCCAAAAATGGCCCGCCCAGCACCCCGAGCGGCTGCAACTGTATTCGCTGCCCACGCCGAACGGCGTGAAGGTGTCGATCCTGCTGGAAGAGATGGGCATGGCCTACGAGCCCCATCTGGTGAGCTTCGAGAAGAACGACCAGACCTCACCGGCCTTCTTGTCGCTGAACCCGAACAACAAGATCCCGGCCATCCTGGACCCGCATGGTCCCGGCGGCAAGCCGCTGGCGCTGTTCGAGTCGGGCGCCATCCTGGTCTACCTGGCCGAGAAGACCGGCAAGTTCATTCCGCACGACGCGGCGCAGCGCTACGAATGCCTGCAGTGGCTGATGTTCCAGATGGGCGGCATCGGGCCGATGTTTGGCCAGCTGGGCTTCTTCCACAAGTTCGCCGGCAAGGACATTGAGGACAAGCGCCCGCGCGACCGCTACGTGGCCGAAAGCAAGCGCCTGCTGGCGGTGCTGGACCAGCACCTGCAAGGCCGCGACTGGATGATGGGCGAGGACTACACGATTGCCGACATCGCCATCTTCCCCTGGGTGCGCAACCTGGTGGGCTTCTACGGCGCAGGCGAGTTGGTGGACTTTGCCGAGTTTGCCAACGTACAGCGCGTGCTGGCGGCGTTTGTGGATCGGCCGGCGGTGGTCCGGGGGCTGGCGATTCCGGAACGCGGTTAAGCCCGGGGCCGCCGCCCCAGGTTTCCGCTAGACGGCCTGGCCGATGTGCTGGGCAAGAAAGGCCTCCATCAGCTTGAAAAACTCCAGCCGGTGGCTGTAGCGGCTCAGGTGGTGGTCGCCGCCTTCTTGTTCTACGTAACGGTGGAGCTTGCCGGCGCGGGATAGTGCCGCGGCCATGCCCTGGCTGTGGCTGACCGGCACCACGCGGTCGACACTGCCGTGCACCAGCAGCACCGGCGCCTGGATGCGGTCGGCCTGCAGCGCGGGCGAGGTGGCGCGCAGGCGTTCGCTGTCGCCCCACACGCTGCCGATCTGCGCCTCGACGGCGGCGGCGCCACCGATGTAGTCACTCTCTTCAAACACCAGATCCAGCAGGTTGCAGACGCCCGCAAAGCTGATGGCGCAGCGGTATAGCGTGGGGGTTTTGACGGCGCCCATCAAGGCCGCGTAGCCGCCGTAGCTGGCGCCGACGATGGCCAGGCGCTGCGGGTCGGCCAGGTGCTGGGCCACGGCCCATTGCACGGCATCGGTCAGGTCGTCCTGCATCTCCAGGCCCCAGCGCTGCATGCCCGCGAGCTTGTGTTTCAGGCCACCGCCGTCCGAGCCGCGGAAGTTGACCTGCAGCACGCGGTAGCCGCGGTTGGTGAGGAATTCAGTCCAGCTGTCGAAGTCGACATCGTCGCGGCTGTGCGGCCCGCCATGGGGCAGCAGCACCAGAGGCAAGGGCTTGCCTGGTGCCGCGCCGCGTGGCTGGCTGATGAAGGCATTCAGCGGCAGGCCGTCGCGGGCGAAGATGCGCACGGTCTGTTTGCCGGTCAATTGCGTGGTCGGCAGGCGGGGGTAGGTTTCGCCGAGCAGGGCCAGCTCGCCACGCGCACGGTGGCCCACAAAGTACTGGCCCGGGCGGCCATTGCCGCTGGAGTGCAGCAGATAGCTTTGTTCGTCGTCGCTGAAAGACAGCAGGCGGTTGAAGCGCCCGGGCAGCTGCTGGTCGATCATCAGCGCCAGGGCTTTCAGCTCGGGGTCCCACAGCGCGTCGCGGGCGTCGTCGCTGCCGGATTCGGTGGTCATGCGCAGGCCGACAATCTCGCCACTGCGCGGCGAACGCATCAGGCCGGCGTCCATGTCGGTACCGGCCTTGGCCAGCCGCAGGGTGCGCGGCAGGGCCGGGTTGGCCAGGTCGACGCTGAACACCGCCAGATGCCCCTGGTGCCAGGCCTGGATCCAGAGTTCTTGCGGGTCCTTGCCGAAGCCCAGCGGCCAGGCGGTGGCTTGGCTGTCGCGCTCGAAGCTCCACAGCGTGCGCCAGTTGGCGCTCGGGCTGGAGCGTTCGATGATGTCGAAGCGCCCGCCGTTGCGCGCCACGCCTATGCGTACCTGGTGGTTGCGGTCCAGCATCCACGCATACACGCCGCGCTTGGCGCCATGCACGCCGCTGCGCATCCCGGTGGTGAGGTCCAGCTTGTAGATGGCGGGCCAGCCTTCGTTGCCTTCACCCAGTGCCAGCAGCACGTTCTTGCCGTCTTCGGGTAGCCAGTCGACCACGTTGTCCTGCACCTGCAAGCTCGTGGCGGAGATCTCTCCGCCGCGGTCGGCCTTCAGATTGAGGTGCATCAGCGCGCTGCCGTCGCGCTTGACCGAGATCAAGCGCGTTTCCTGCGTGCCTATGCCGTTGCCGCGCACAGCCGCATAGCGCACGCTGGCCACCAGGCGGTCGTCGCTGGTCCATTTCACCCAGTTGAAGAAAAAGCGTTGGTTGTCGCTTTTCAGCAGCGACACCATCTGGCTGCCCGAAGCCACTGCGCGCGTGACCAGCACGGTGTCGTTCTCCAGGTTCACCAAGCCGGCCAGATGCTTGCCGTCCGGCGACAAAGCCAGGCCGGACAGCATGGGCAGCTGCGCAAAGGCCTCGGTGGGCAGGCGTGCGGCGGGGGTGTTGGTGGCCACTGGGGTGTCGGCCCACAGGGACGTTGCGGAGGGCAGGGCGCACAGGCCGGCGAGCAGGCGGTGCGCGTCGCGGCGCGAAACTTTCACAGAAGCCATCGGTTTCTTACGGTGCCAGGCCGCATGCCGACACCGTCTGCGGCGTCTACGCGACCCAAGGGTCTGGTTGCATGGCTGGGAGATGGCTAGCAAGGAGCGCCAGTATATTTCGGCTTGACCTTCCGTTTGCCCTCCGGCGTGGGGCTTTATCCGCTATTTAATGGATAGCTGCTTGGGTAGGTAATAGCTGCGCTAGCAGCTGTTTTTGCTTGCATCCGGTGCATCCGGCTGACCCGTATGGCTTGCAACTTGCGTAGGAGTTGTCCGGCACGCTAGATCTTTATTTCCGACAGCGCTACGGGCCACCGGCCGCTACTTTGAGGTAGCGCATCCCGGCACAGTGGGTGGTATTGCGTTCGACGCTGTCGAGTCTGCAATCCATCTTCCCTCTGACTTCTGACCGGGCTCCCCATGTTCATCAAAATCGGCTTCGACATCGAGCTGGCTATCACTTCACCGATGGCGTTCATTTACCTGCTGCACGTGCACCCCTCGCGCCGAGGCGACCTGTGGGCGCCGCAGCACATTCGCGTGGAGCCCGGCCTGGTGCCAGAGGAGTATTACGACGCCTTTGGCAACCTGTGCGGCCGGGTGAATGCGCCGGCCGGCGTGAACCAGGTGCGCTTTCACAGCGAAGCCGTGGTGCGCGACCACGGGCTGCCCGACGAGGTGAACTGGAACGCTTGGCAGCACGACCCCACCGGCCTGCCCACATCGACCCTGCAGTTCCTGCTGCCCAGCCGCTACTGCGAGGTGGACAGCGAGCTGCTGCAGTTCGCCTGGAACCAGTTTGGCCAGACGCCCCTGGGCTGGGGCCGGGTGCAGGCGATCTGCGACTTCGTGCACAACCATATTCGCTTCGACTACATGGCCGCCCGCGCCACACGCACTGCGGTGGAGGGGTTCCGTGAAGGCACGGGTGTGTGCCGCGACTACACGCACCTGGCGATCACCCTGTGCCGCTGCATGAACATCCCCGCGCGCTACTGCACCGGCTACCTGGGCGACATCGGCATACCGCCGGTGCCCTACCCGATGGATTTCAGCGCCTGGTTCGAGGTCTACCTGGGCGACCGCTGGTACACCTTCGACGCGCGCCACAACACGCCGCGCATCGGCCGCGTGGTCATGGCCCGCGGCCGGGATGCCGGCGACGTACCCATCACCATGGCCTTTGGGCAGAACACGCTGGCCAAGTTCGAGGTCACGACCTACGAGGTCGACGCGCAAGGCAACGCGGTTTAAAGAACGTGTTTTCTTTTGGGGTGGCTGTGGGCTAAGCCGCTTGCGCGGCCTATGCCCGTGCGTAGCCGCAAACCGAGTTGCCACTGCCGGCCAATGTGCTACTTCCGGGTTCTTCGAGATGCCAACTTGATCGCAGGAGGCTTGGACAAGGGCGCGTCGCCAGGGCGAATGCGATTCACGTGGCTTGACATCATTCCGGCGACGGTCCGTGCCACAGCTGCTATATCGAGTGTCTCGTCAAAAAGCATTTCTACAGTGGCATAGATCAGTTCGACCACGATGCGACTCACCAGTCTCAGTTCTACCGGGCTGGCGTGCGGCATGGCTTGTACAAGCAACGGAACCTGGGTATCAGTGACTTCGGCGTGGGATGCCAGTCTGACCTCTTGGAGGGCGGGCACTGCACGCAAGGCGCGCATGATCCATACTCCACCTACCGTCTGCTGCGTAACGTTGTAGGTTTCAAGAATCAATCCCACAAAAGCTTGTTCCAACTCCTCGGCGCTGCCTTGAAAGACCTCGATCGTGATCCAGCGGCCGACGAGTTCGTTCTGCTGTTGCATCAAACGTTGCCCGAGTTCAAACAGCAGCGCGTATTTATTGGGGAAATAGCGGTACAGCGCTGGCGGTGACAGGCCGGCACGCTCGCAAACAAGGTTGGTCGATAAACGCTCGATACCCACATCTGCCAGTGTTTCTGCTGTGACGGCCAGGATCCGTTCGAACGTATCTGTTGCCCGTTGTTGGGCCGGTTGCAACTTGGCTGTCAGTGACGGCTGGTTGCGCCCCCGCCGGGGTAACGTACGTGTTTCTTGATTCATCAGGCTTTATCCGAGATTGCTATTGGCATTAAATGGTAGTCATAACTATAATACATGGGACTGAGGGGCGGACTGGCTAGTTGTGCGGCCAAGTTTCTCGCTTTGAAAAAGGAGACCACCATGCCGGAAATTAGAAACTACCGTACGTTCAGCGAGTTCTATCCTTTCTATCTTGGTGAACACTCGAACCGCACGTCCCGTAGGCTGCACTTCATAGGAGGGTGCATTGCGATCATTCTGGTGCTTGCCGCCTTGTTGGTGCATCAATGTTGGTTTCTGCTGGCGGCGCTACTCCAAGGGTACGCGTTTGCGTGGGTGGGACACTTCTTCTTTGAGCACAATCGCCCCGCAACGTTCCGCTATCCCGGCCTCAGCTTCATGGGTGATTGGCGGATGTGGTGGGATATCGTAACGGGGCGCATCAAGTTTTAAGCAGCCGTTTCTTCCCATCGATCCGCGGCTGCTCCATTCCATTAGCCTGCGGCATCGCGCCATTTTTGCCACGATGTGTAGTGGTCCTTCAAGGTTACGGTAATTGGCCGATAGTTCAAGCCTAGTTCCTTGATGCTGCGCTGGTTGTTCAAGGAAAAACGGATGCCCAAATGGTTGCGTATATAGGACTGCGACAAGCCAAATAGCGGACCTATGAGCCGCACGAGCCAATTGGGTAGCGTATGTTTTGGAAGAAGCAAGGGTCGACGGTGGTGCTTGCGAATAATCTTCGACATGTCGCTAAACGTGACCATGTTCTTTTCGGAAACGATGTAGCGACCAGATGCTTTTTCGTTGCGGGCCGCAAGCAGGTGGGCTAGTGCGACGTCTCGAACGTCCACATACGCAAAGCTGAAATCAGGTGTGCCGTAGAAGAACACGCCTCGCATCAATTCGTCCAACAAGAACAAGCTGCCCGAGTCTGAAGCGGGCGATAGGGCCGGACCCATCACGAGTCCGGGGTTGATGGCCACCATCTTCCAGCGATTTTGTGCATCGGCAATGCGCCATGCTTCTCGTTCGGCCATGACCTTTGAATAGTGGTAGGGGTTGTTATCTAGAGAGCTTGTCGTATTGAAGTAGGCCTCGGTCAGAACGCCATTCTTCATGAGGCGCACATCGGAATAGTCGCCAAAGATTGCGCCAATCGTTGAAGTTAGCACCACTTTGTGCACAGCCGCGCACCGATTTACAGCACCAAGCACATTACGTGTGCCGGCTAATGCCGGGTCCAACAGATCTTTCTTCGGGTCTTTGATTTGCTCGGGTAGATAGAACGGAGATGCGACATGGAATACAAGTTCGCACCCTTTCATTGCTTCGTCAAAGGAATGCTCTTGCAGCAGGTCTGCCGCAAAGATCTTCAATCGCTCAGGATGCTGTTTTCCCAGTTGTAAAAGGTGGCTCAACTTGGTGTGGTTTGACGGGTCGCGAACCGTGGTGTGCACCGTATATCCCTCTCGCAGAAGTAACTGCACCAAATGGCCTGCGACATAGCCGCTCCCGCCCGTCACCAATACGGTCTGCATAGCTTCACTCTCCATGTTGTAGACGCTGCGCTTCTTCGCAGCTACGCATACCGGATGGCGGGGCCGGCACCCCTTTAGGGTAAATCCCTGGTCTGGTTCTTGCTGTAAAAAGATAGTCATGACTATATACTAGCTATGACTACCTCGTGACAGAAAAGAAACTACCAACAAGGAGCTCCGCGATGAAGTTGATTTCCCGTTTCTGTATCTCGTTTGCGCTGGCATCGTCCGTGGTGCCATTCGCAATCGCTGCCGGTCCTGACGATGCAAAAGGCCTTTGGATGACCGCAGAAAAGGATGCGGTCATCCAGTTCGAGCCATGCGCAGATAAGGCTGGCTCTTTGTGTGGGCGCATCGTGTGGGACAAGGATGCGGGTACCGCTACAGATACCTGTGGCGTTCATATCGCCCAGCTCGATCGCTATGACAGCGACGCCTGGCGCGATGGCTGGGTATATGACCCACGGGACAAGAAGAAATACAAGGCGGCCGTTCGCGTCAAGTCGGGTGACTTGTATATCCGAGCATTTGTTGGCGTGGAAGTGCTCGGCCAGACAGAGCAGCTACAGCGAATCACTGTGCTCCCTGCCACTCCAGCCTGCAAGTCTTGATATCAATCCATCCAGGAGAAATCTATGCGCCTATCTCGTATGTTTTTTGCCGCCATCGGCGTGCTGGTCATTGGCTCTACCCATACGGCATTCGCTGCCGACAACGATACGGCGGCCTTCGCTGTGGATACAACGGTAAAGGTCACGTCGGATCAGCGTACACGTGGCATGTCCGACTCGCTGAACGGCCCTGGTCTTAAGCTTAATGTGCAGGTGGCGCACGAAAGCGGATTCATCGGACTCGTCGAGCTGTCTACTGTGAGCAAGAAGCAGTATCTCGACGGCAATGGCTACAACCTGACCCTTGCCGGCGGTTACCGCTTTGGTGATCCGGATGCCTGGCACTTCGGTGCTGGAGTGGCATCCGAGTTCTTTCCCGGCGCTAAATTTGACGCACCCCACGGTTTCGACTTCGGCACCTTTACGCCCACCGACCCGCGCACGACTAAATACGACACAGCCTACGCAGTGATGGAGATTGGCTACGGTGCACTGGAGGGGCGCATCCTGAATGTCATTTCCAAGAACTACCGTGGTGCCGACACCGGTGGCGTGTGCGGTTTCATGCTGCAGGTCATGGCTGATCCGACCAAGGGATTGGAGTGTTACGCACGGGGCGACCACAACTCTCGCGGTAGCTGGTTGTTTGACCTGGGCTACAAATTCAACGTTGGCCCGGCAACGACATTGAACCTGCATGCTGGGATGCAAAAGATCAAGAATTTCAAGGAGGCGAACTTTTCCGACTACAGCATAGGTGTCACCCACAAGAGGTGGGGGTTTGAGTGGAACGCCGATTGGGTTGCCACACAGACCAAGGTGCACGAGTTGTTCTTGGCACAGGATGGCGCAGCACTTCGTGCACTAGATGGCCGCAAAGTTGTCGTCTCTGTGTCCCGGAAATTTTGAGCGCGAATCACGAGGTTTATTTGATGGAACCGAAGACTGACGAGCGCCTCGTCTTAGCTGTTGACCTCGGAACTTCGGGTTGCAAATGCGCGCTGGTAGCGGTGGATGGAACGGTGCATGCCTGGTCGTTCCGGCCCGTTGCGTTGGATGTACAAGGCGCGCTTGCCGAGCAGGAGCCCCGTGACTGGTGGAGGGCGTTCTTGGAGAGTGCAGGAGAGTTGCTGGAGGCCAATGCCCAGTTTCGCTCCCGCGTTGCAGCGGTATGTTGCTCTACACAAACAGAAGTGACCGTTTGCGTGGACCGATTGGGCGAGCCGATAGGCCGCGCAATGAGCTGGCTCGACTCTCGGGGCGCGGCGGCGATCACCCGGCGCATACGGGGCCGCGCATTCAACATTGAGGGCTATGGACCACTCAAGCTGTGGCGGTGGTTGCGCATGACAGGGGGAGCTCCCTCAGGAACCGGGCGTGACTCTGCGGGGCACATGGCTTACATACGCGACGAGGCCCGCGAGGTCTATGACCGCACGTATAAGTTCTTGAATGTGCTGGACTATATGAATCTGCGCCTTACGGGCCGCTTTTGTGCCACGCAGGACTCGATTCTGACGGCCTGGGTCACGGACAACCGGGACCCGCACAACGTGCATTACGACGCTACGCTCATTCGAATGCTGGGCATCGATGCGGAAAAGTTGCCGGAGATTGTGAAGTCCACAGACGTTCTTGGTCACATCCTGCCCGATGTGGTTGCTGCGCTGGGTTTGGACGCAAAGACTGTGGTCATTGCCGGTGCTGTAGATAACTCTGCGGTAGCCGTGGGGGCAGCCGTTGGCGACTTTGAAACGCACCTGTATCTTGGTACCTCATCCTGGTTAGGGGCACACGTGCCCTTTATGAAGACTGATGTTCGCCACAAGGTTGCAGCCGTACCTTGCGCCATCGACGGGCGTTATCTGGCGATGGCGCTGCAGTCGACAGCGGGCGCGAACCTATCTTTTTTGCGTGATCGCATCCTCTACCACCCGGATGAGCTGGCCAGCGATGAAGAGCATCCCGCCGTCTACGAGGTGCTCAACAAGATCGCGGCACGGGTACCCCCCGGCGCGCGTGGGCTCATCTATGCGCCGTGGTTGCTTGGAGAGCGTACGCCGGTGGACGACCCGCGTCTGCGCGCAGGGCTTCTCAATATGTCGCTTGAGCACTCCCGCGAGGACATCTTCCGTGCATTTCTCGAAGGCGTGGCCCTCAATACCCGCTGGATGCTGGAACCCTTTGGCAGGCTGCTCGGGCGCGACGTGGGGACGATCACCGCTGTGGGCGGTGGTGCGCAGTCGGACGTGTGGTGTCAGATTTTGGCCGATGTGACAGGCCAACCGATTCGCCAGCTTGCCAGTCCCATTCAAGCGAATGCGATAGGTGCCGCCTTTATTGCGGGTGTGGGAATTGGCGCCGTGAAGTTCAGCGATTTGACTTCGCTGCGCAAGGCCCGCTGCACCTATGAGCCCTCCTCGGCATTACGCCGCCTGTATGGCGACAAGTTCGAGACTTTGAAGGAGGTCCACAAGCGCCTCGCACCTTTGTACCACCGCCTGAATTCACCACATGGAGTTGCGCCCGCATGAACTACGCTGAAGACCGTCAGACTGTTGTTGACCTATGCCTTGAACTGTCTCGGCGAGGATATTTCGCCGGCACTGGCGGCAATATTGCGCTGCGTGTTGACGCCACGCACATTGCTGTCACGCCTTCTGCTATCGATTACCACGTGATGACTGCGGCAGATGTCTGCATCCTGCGCTTGGCCGACCTCTCGCAGCTGGAAGGCGAGCGTGCACCGTCCGTGGAAAGCGGCTTGCATGCTCGCGTGCTGCGCGCACGCCCAGACGCGGGTTGCAGCATCCATACGCATCAACCTGTGGCCAGTGCCTGCGCATTGCTGGGCCAGGACCTTGAGGTTCCGCCGGAGCTGCAGCCTTCGCTGGGGCGCCGCGTCCCGATAGTGGGCTACGGCCCGTCGGGTAGCGGCTGGCTGTCCGGAAAGCTGGGGCGTGCGCTCAGTCCGGAGATCAATGCGTACCTCATGCTGAACCACGGCATTCTGTGCTGTGGCCGCGATGTCGAGGCTGCCATGCAGGCGGTCGATGACCTGGAGGCACTCGCGCGGGCACACCTTGAGCAGCGTATCGCCTCACGCGCTGCAAACCTTCCTTCCCTTCAAAGTGCACTGCGACGCGTTGCTGAAGCGTTCGCCGCGTCTTCCATCTCCAAACTCCACTAGCCCAACTTACCATGAGCAATCTAGCCTCCATCCAATCTGCCGCGCAGGCCATGCCACGCCCTGCGATTTCGGCATGGCCCGACGTCGGCGACCTTTATCAACGGTTTGATGCGTTGGTCAAACAGCCGATGCGGCCCATTCGCCCCAGTTCAATGGCCCGCGTGATGCGCTACTTTGACGAGCGCTGCCAAGGCTCCAAGCGTCTGGCTGAGCAAGCCAAGAAGACTATCCCTGGAGGCGTGCAGCACAACTTGGCGTTTAACCATCCATTTGCATTGGCCGTCACCCAGGCGAGCGGCGCGCATATGACGGATGTGGATGGCAACCGCTATATCGACTTTTTGCAAGCGGGAGGACCTACGCTTCTGGGGTCTAACTATCCAGTCATTCGGCAGAAAGTTAACGAGGTTCTCGACTCGTGCGGCCCTGTCACCGGCCTGCTACATGAGTACGAAGTCAAATTGGCCGAGCTTGTTTGTGAGTCGATGCCGGGTGTAGACATGGTGCGCTTGCTGGGCTCGGGCACCGAGGCGGTCATGGGCGCAGTGCGTTTGGCACGGGCCTATACCAAAAAGAAGTGGATCATCAAAATTGGTGGCGCTTACCACGGCTGGAGTGACCAGCTCGTCTACGGCATGCGGCTGCCGGGAACCGGACGCATGGAGGCCGTGGGCATTCCGCACGGCGCCACCGGCAGCACGCAGGAATGTAACCCCAACGATCTTGATGCCCTTCGCCGCAAGCTGCAGTGGAACCGATTGCGCGGTGGGACGGCGGCGGTGATGCTGGAGCCCCTGGGGCCTGAAAGCGGCACGCGCCCTGTTCACAAGGACTACAACGCCCAGGTTCGCAGGCTGTGCGACGAATTCGGCACGTTGCTGATATTTGACGAGGTGGTCACGGGATTCCGTGTGGGCATGGGGGGCGCACAAGCCTACTTCGGCGTGACTCCCGACCTGACGGTGCTGGGCAAGTGCCTGACTGGCGGCTACCCCATGGCCGGAGCCATCGGGGGGCGCAGGGACGTGATGATGCTACTGGTGGGGGGGATTGGCACCACGGCACGGCGCGCATTCGTCGGCGGCACGCTGTCGGCCAACCCGCTGTCTTGCGTGGCCGGCTACTACGCTCTGCTAGAGGCGAAGCGCTGCGACGCTGCCGGCGTGGCAGGGCGAGCAGGAGACCGGCTGCGCAAAGGCCTTGACGGCATCATTTCCAGACTAGGTCTTCCCTATGTTGCCTACAACATGGGCTCCATCGTGCACCTGCAGACATCGGGTGTGTTGCTGATGGACACCAGTAACCTTTACAAGCTGTGGCGTGCCAAGGACGAGGCCAAGCAACGCAAGCACATGATGGAAGAAATGGGGGCTGCGTATACGGCGCACGGCCTGATCACGCTGGCTGGCAGCCGCATTTATACGAGCATGGCCGATACAGATGAGGTGATAGACGACGCACTGAATCGATTCGACGACGTGTTCAAGCTGGTCTAAGCCCATGCATACGGAATCCATGCTGCGGGAGCAGTGGCTACAGATCCGTGAGCGGTTGTGGACCAAGCAGTTGCTCGTCTCCTCTGATGCCAGTTTGTCGCTGCGCATACCCAACACGGACGCCATGTGGTTTGGCGCAGTATCCGATGCCGGGCCAAGCCGCTGGTCCACGACTCAGACTCTTGTGTCGAATCTCGGTGCGAATATCCATGCCGCGATATACCACCTGCGTCAGGATGTGGGGTCCATTGCCGTGGGTGGTGGGGCTTTTGGCCTGCGCCTGGCGGACTTTGGTGGTGTGATGCCCGGGGTGTTTGATGAGCAAGTCCGTCACTTGGGGTGCATGGGTGAAGCTACGGACGAACTCGGTGGCATTGCCAGATCCGTGAAGGACGGCGGCAACGTTTTGCTTGTGCGGGGTCAGGCCGTATGCCTTGGCATGACAGGTTCGCGTTTGGCCTTGAATGCCGAGCTCTTCGAAAAATGCGCCAAGGCTTATGTGCTGGCTGCAGCGACGGGTGGGCGGGTAAAGCCTCTTCCCTGGATCGTGCGATTTGTAGCCAATCGACGTTTGATGAAAGACGAACGCCGGGCTGGCGAGCGGTTCCAACGCGGCCTGCTCCCCGAAGAGAGCAAGGGATATTGAAGTTGAAGGAAAAGCTATGACTACGTATTCGGGAGTGGCCTGGAGCACCCGCCAGGTTGCCGCCGCACTGGCGGTCGGATCCATTGCTGTGCTGATCATTGGTGCGCAACCCATATTTCTGGGCGCGCTACTTGAAGCCAAGATTGTCACGCTGGAAGGCGTTGGCATAGTTGCAATGGGTGAGATTGTCTCGGTCGGTTTGGGAGTCATGTTTGGCGATGCGCTGCTTCCGGGCTCTCGACTCAGAGCTATCACCATCATTGCGGCACTTTTCACTGCAGCTTTCGATCTGTTGACCTTGCGCGCAACGGGGGACGGCTCCCTGCTGGCTGTGCGTGTTGCTGCTGGGTTTGCTGAAGGTGTACTGGTGTGGGGGACCACCGGTGTCGTGGTGCGCTGCTCCGAACCGGCGCGGGTAGGCGGTATCTTCTTCGTCACCCAGACGATCGCCCAAGCGCTATTGGGCGTGGTGTTGGCTGACGCGGTTATTCCCCGCTGGGGCTGGCAGGGTTCTTTCGCCACACTGGCGGGCTTGTCCTTGCTGCCATGCCTGCTAGCGTGGCTGCAACCCGCCAAATTAGCCCCGCTGGCTGCCGCCGATGTGTCGGGTTTTCGCTGGTCTGCAAGTACGGTATTGCCGTTGCTTGTTATTTTTCTGCAGTTGGCCACGCTGGGTTCGTTCTGGGCTTACTTGGAGCCACTGGGGCAGTCCGCCGGATTCGACGCCCAGTCGGCCCAGACCCTGGTTGCCGGCGTCTTGGCCATGCAGGTGGTGGGAGGAAGCGTGGGTTCTTGGGCTGTCCACAGATGGGCCGCTGTGCCCGTGCTTGTGGCAGTTTCGGTCGCGCTGACGGGCATCACTCTCACTGTCCATGGCTTGCCGGCAGGCAGCCATATTTCTTTCGCACTGGCTTGTGCCTTGATTGGCTTCTTCTGGCTTCTCATGTTGCCATTTCATATTGGCCTGGCATTTCGTGCAGACCGTAGTGGGCGTTTGGCCGGTCTGGTGCCAGCTGCCCAATTGTTGGGTAGTGCATTTGGCCCTCTGGTGGCTTCTTTTGTGGTGCATGGGGACGATGCCAGCGCTGTGCCTTTAACGAGTGCAGGGTTCGCCATTGCTGCGGCCCTATTAGTGCTCACCGCACGCCGCCGATTTTCTACTGTCATGGGTTGAAGGGAGCATTTATGGAGTTCAACGGTAAGGTTGCGCTGCTTGTCGGTGCTTCATCAGGCATAGGTCGCGTGCTGGCTTTGCGTTTGGCAGAGGAGGGCGCGCAAGTGGTCGTTACCGCGCGGCGTAAGGAAAGATTGGATGCCTTGGCGATGGAGATCACTCAGCGCGGTGGCCGCTGCACGATCTATGTATCTGATGCGGAGGACGCGGATGCATCGGACCGCGTGGTGCGAGCGTGCGTGGCGCAGCATGGTTGCATTGATCTGGTCGTGCTCAACGCCGGTGGTGCGCCGGCTATTGACATGCGGAAGATGCAGGCCCGCGAGGTCACGGCCTATATGCGTTCGAACTACGACGTGGCGGTCAATTACCTCTTCCCTGTGTTGCACCAGATGCGGCGACAAGGTGGAGGGATGGTGGCGCAGACCAATTCGCTTGCCGGTTTCCTGGGCGTTCCTATGCAAGGACCTTACTCCGCCGCCAAAGGGGCATTGCGCTTATTGATTGACACCTGCCGTGTTGAATTTGGACCTTTTGGAATCAAGTTTGTTTCCGTCTATCCAGGTTTTATTGCCACGGAAGCAACCGCCAACGACGGCATGCCAGCACCCCGTGAGATCTCGGAGGATCAAGCTGTAGACCACATCATCCGTGCCATTCGCAAAGAGCGTATGGATACGATGTTCCCGTGGCAAACCAGTTGGATGGTCCGGCTCACGTATTTCCTTCCCAAGTGGCTGGTGACGTGGATTCTGCGCAGTGACGTGCCTCCTGAGTCGACCGGCACCCTGCGCAACGTCTAGTCCAATTTCAACCCCGCTCCCATGACCAACTCCATCGCCGACACAAGCTTTACTTCGATTGACGCAATATTCGCAGGGCAGGCGTCCACTTCCCTGGCTCTTCGTGGGTCGACGTTGGCCGCCCGCCGGGACAAGCTGGTGCGCTTGCGCGATGCATTGCTGGCGCGCCGCACGGACCTTTACGTTGCGTTCAAAAACGATTTGGGAAAGCCTGCGGTCGAGGTAGACATGACCGAGTTGCTACCAGTCGTTGACGAGGTGGGGTACGCCTTGTCGCATCTCAAACGGTGGATGCGCCCCCACCGCGTAACGCCTACGCTGACCATGCTGGGTACCACGGCAAAGATCGTATATCAGCCGCGCGGGCGTTGTCTGGTCATCGGGCCGTGGAACTACCCGCTCAATACGTTGCTTGGCCCATTGGTGTCGGCGGTGGCTGCGGGCAATACAGTCATTCTGAAGCCTTCGGAGATGACACCCCATGTCAATGGCGTTGTCACCAGTCTGATTGCCGAGTTGTTTGATCCGGCTGAGGTGGCAGTCGTTCATGGAGGGGTTGCTACGTCACAGCATCTGCTTGCATTGCCGTTTGACCATATCTTCTTCACAGGTTCACCGGCGGTGGGCAAGATTGTGATGGCCGCTGCGGCACAGCATCTGACATCCGTCACGCTGGAGTTGGGCGGCAAGTCACCCGTCATCGTTGATGAAACGGCCGATCTCCAGCATGCGGCGGAACTGATTACCTGGGGCAAATGTACAAATGCTGGGCAAACCTGCGTAGCGCCAGACCATGTCTTTGTGCATCGCAGTGTGAGGGATCGCTTTGTGGATCTGTGTCAACAGGCGATTGCGACCCGGTTTGGCACAAGCGAGGCGGCTATCTCTGGTAGTCCAGACTTTGGTCGCATGATCAACCCGCGCCATGCAGAGCGCGTGGGCGGCTTGATTGACGATGCCGTAGCGCGTGGCGCCAGGTTGCTGGCTGGAGGCGGGCACGACGCATCGTCTCGCTACGTCGCTCCTACCTTGCTCACCGATGTACCTGCGGATGCACGCATCTCCGGCGAGGAGATATTCGGTCCGGTGTTGCCGATCGAAGCTTACGATGCGCTGGATGACGTCATACAGCGCATCAATGCTGCGCCCAAGCCACTGGCGTTGTATTTATGGAGCAAGAGTCGGCACAACGCCGCGCAGGTTCTGGCGCAGACCAGCTCGGGGGGCTTCTGCCTGAACCATTGCGTGCAACAGTATGCGCACAGTGGCCTACCGTTCGGCGGTGTCAATAACTCCGGCATTGGCAACGCACATGGGTTCTTCGGCTTCAAGGCGTTTTCGCATGAGCGAGCGTTTCTTGCCTCGGGCCCGTTTATGGCGGTGAAGCTGTTCTTCCCTCCCTACACTGCGCTGTCACAAAGATTGAGCCGCAGCTTGCTTCAATTGCTTCGTTGGGTTTGACTGGCTCCTGCAACGCCAGCGGCGTGCCATTGCAGCGGCTCACGTGGGGCAGGCCTTGGCCCGTCCAGCGCATCTTGCACTGCGTCGTCCACGTCGCTGATCAGGCAGTGGCGCTGCGCGTAGCGCCGGATGCCTGGGTGGCAGGCCTGCAGCAAGGCCTCCAGTGCATCCCGGTCGCCCGCGTGGGCGGCCTGCAGCAGCGGACTTTGGTGCGGTATGGCGGCCACTTTGCGTCAGTCCCGCGGGCCAAGCCGCCGACCGAACATCGCGCACATCGGGCAAAAGCCCACCAGGCCCGACATCGCGATATCCACGGCACCGGCCGCGACAAGCCAACCAGTGGGGCCAGGCAGGCTGAAAGCCGCATACCCTGCCGCACCCAGGCCCGCTAGCACGCGTGCCGCGCGCTCCCAGCCGGGCACATTCTTCACATAAAAAGCCGCCATGGTTTCCACCTTTTCCAGATTCCGGGAACATTCCCACCTACCAAGAGGCGCGTGCCGGGCATTTGTATTCGCGGCGGTGCAAATATTGTGGGGCAGGCGCTGGCAACGGGCATAGCCTAAGCCTGCAATTGCTGCGGTATTGATAGCGTATTGCGCATATGGAAACTGCGCCAGCGCTTGTTTTTATGTGTAAAAGTAGCGGCTGCTACAGCACAGGGTGGAACTCTGGCCGACGAAGCGAACCCCACAAGGGCAAGGAGACTTATGCAACGCAGAAACGTGTTGGTGGCCAGCGCCAGGTGGACGCTGCTGGGATTGGGTGTGGTCGCCATGGACAGAGCGCGGGCCCAGCCCAGCTACACCGTGTCGGCCCAGGTGCTGCAGCAGACGGTGGCCCAGCGCTTTCCGCTGCGCTACCCGGTCGAAGGCCTGCTGAACCTGGACCTGCAGGCGCCGCGCCTGAGCCTGCTGCCTGCGCAGAACCGGCTGGCGGCGGCCATGCAGGTCGAGGCTGCAGGCCCGGCGCTGCGGCGCAGCTATACCGGCAGCTTTGATGTGGACTTTGCGCTGCGCTACGAGGCCAGCGACCGGACCATCCGCGCCCACCAGCTGCAGTTCAAGAACCTGCAGTTTCCCGGCCTGCAGCCCGCCGCGGCCGAGCTGCTGAACGCCTACGGCCCGGCCCTGGCCGCGCAGTCTTTGCAAGAGGTGGTGCTGCACACGCTGCGCCCGCAGGACCTGGCGCTGGCCGACACCATGGGCTTGCAGCCGGGCAGCATCACGGTCACCGACAAGGGGTTGGTGGTGGGCTTTGTGAACAAGCCGGTCTGATCAAACCAGGGCCGGCGCAACCAGGCGCTGCGCCAGGGCAGAGGGGCGCTGGCTTAAAAACCGGCGCAGCCGCTCGGTACAGACTGAGCGCGGCCGATGTGGAAACGGTGCTGGCCCTGGTCCGCACTGGCACTCTGGCGGCGGCGGGTGAACGGCTGGCGGTGGACCCGTCCACCGTGTTTCGCAGCATCCAGCGTATTGAAAAAGGCCTGGGTCAGCGCCTGTTCGAGCGCTCGCGCACCGGCTATTTGCCGTCCGAGCTGGCGCAGGAGTTGGCCAGCCGCGGCGAGCAGATAGAAGCCCAGCTGGAGGCCGCGCGATCTGCCGCGCAGGCCCGGCCTGAGCAAGTAGCGGGCTCGGTGCGCATCACTACGACTGACACCGTTCTGCACGCGCTGGTGGCGCCCGCCTTGCAGGAGTTGCACGCCCTGCACCCGCTGCTGGCCTACGAGCTGCATGCGGGCAATGAACTGGCCAGCCTGACCCGGCGTGATGCCGACATTGCGGTACGCGCCACCCAGCGCCCGCCGCCGCATCTGGTGGGCAAACACATAGGCCCGATCCGCGTGGCGTTGTTCGCGGGCTTGAAAAGCGACGATACCGCTACCCAAGCCAGTTGGATCGCGCCCGACGATGCCCTGCCCGAGCATCCGTCGGTGCTCTGGCGCAAAAAGCATTTCCCCAAGGTCGCGCCTGTCTACCGGGTGAATAGCATCCTAACCGTGGCCGAGCTGGTGGCCCAGGGGCTGGGCATCGGCGTGCTGCCGCTGTTCCTGGCGCAGCGGCGCAGCGATCTGCGCCAGCTCGGCGATGTGCTGGACGCGGCCCAGACCGAGCTATGGCTGCTGACGCACACCGAATCGCGCCATTTGCGCCGCGTGCATGCGGTGTACAGCCATCTGGCGCAGACCCTGGTATTGCAGTAATGTTGACAGGCTCGCCTGCCGGTGGCTGCGTGTAAGGATTGGAGCGCTGCGCCGACGAATGGCCATGTGCGGAACCTGCTGCCCCGCATCCCACTCTGACCCAAGATACACCATGACACGCTCGACTGTTGCCCCCACCGCTTCTCGTTTTGCCATCTCCAAGGCCAGCCTGCTGCTCATGGCCGGCGCCCTGGTGCTGGCCGCGCTGTACTGGAGCCCGAGCGCCGTGGCCGAGAAGCCGGTACCGATTCCACCGCCATCGGCCCAGGTCCTGGCCGGCCTGGCCCCCGCTAGCCAGGCGGAGGAAACCGTGGTGTTTGCCGGCGGCTGCTTCTGGGGAATCCAGGCGGTGTTCCAGCACACCACGGGCGTGCTGCAGGCCACCTCGGGTTATGCGGGCGGCACGCCGGCCGATGCCAACTACCAGCGCGTCAGCGGGGGCGGCACCGGCCATGCCGAGGCGGTGCAGGTGCGCTTCGATCCGCGGCAGATCAGCTATGCGCAGCTGCTGCAGATCTATTTCTCCGTCGCCCACGACCCGACCCAGCTGAACCGCCAGTACCCGGATGTGGGGCCGCAGTACCGTTCGGCCGTGTTCTATGCGGATGCCGGCCAGAAGGCGCTGGCCGAGCGCTACATCGCCGAGCTGGATGCGGCCAAAGTCTTCCCCAGCAAGATCGTCACCCAGCTGAGCCCGCTCAGCGGCTTCTACCCGGCCGAGAAGTACCACCAGAACTACGCGACCCTGCACCCCGACGCGCAGTACATCGCCCGCTACGACCTGCCCAAGATCGCCAACCTCAAGACCCTGCTGCCCGGCGTCTACCGCGAGCAGCCGGTGCTGGTGGCGAACTGACGCCCGCCGCCAGCTCGTGGGGCTGCAGCACGAACTGCGGGTGGCCCACCAGCCGCTCCACCGCCAGGTCGATAAACGCGCGCACCCGCGCCGGTTGGGCCGTGCGGCTGCCGTAGTACACGTACAGGCCTAGGTGGTCGGCCACGTGGGCGGTAAGCAAGGGCACGAGCTGCCCGGCGCGCACAAGCGGCGCCGCCGTTGTGCCGACCAATTGGCCAATCGCCTGGCCGGCCACTACGGCGCGCGCTTCCAGCTCCACATCGTTGCTGAGCAGCGAGGCTGCGATGTTGCGCGCCACCACATCCTCGCCCACTTTGAATTCCCAGGGCATGGGCTTGCCGGTGCTCGCATGCCTAAAGCCGCTGCAGCGGTGCTGGGCCAGCGCATCAATGCTGGTGGGCGCACCATGCTGCGCAATGTAGGCAGGGGCTGCGCAGACCACCAACTGCAAAGGCATGAGCCGGCGCGAGATGACACCGCCCTCTGGGGGCTGCCCGGCACGGAAGCCGACATCGACCCGGTCCTCGACCCAGTTGCTGATGCGGTCGTCCATCTGTACGTCGGGTTCGATCTGCGGGTACTGTCGGCAGAACTCATCCAGCACCGGCCACAGCACCTCCAGCATGATGGAGCGCGGCGCCACGATGCGCAGCGGCCCGGCGATCTCTTCGCGGCCCCGGCGCGCGCCGTGCAGCGCGCGCTGCAGGGTGGACAGGCCGGGCTGGGCGGCCTGCAGAAACTGCTCTCCCTCTTCAGTCAGGCTCAGGCTGCGGGTGGTGCGGTGGAACAGGCGTATGCCCAGGTGCTGCTCCAGTTGCACCAGCGCCTGGCTGGCGGCCTGGGGGCTGATGCCCTGGGCCGCGGCGGCCTGGCGCAGGCTGCCGAGTTCGGCGGCTTTGACGAAGGTGGCAACTGCGCGCAGTTCGTTGATGGCCATGGGGTTCTAGATTGTCATGAATTTATTGATTATGAAGCCAGCGATTGCAGGCTATTCAGATGCGGATGCAAAAACTACATTGCCCTACCGCAACATTGATTCAAGGACTTCACCATGACAAGCAACAGCTCTTTCCCCCGTATCTGGATGGTCACCGGCGCGTCGCGTGGCATAGGCGCGCGCATCACCGAAGCCGCGCTGGCCCAAGGCGATGCGGTGGTCGCCACCGCCCGCGATGCAGCTGCGCTGCAGCAGCGGTTCGGCCACAGCGATGCCCTGCTGGCCCTGCCGCTGGACGTGACCGAAGAAGCCCAGGCCGTGCGCGCCGTGGCGGCGGCGCTGGACCGCTTCGGCCGCATCGACGTGCTGGTCAACAACGCCGGCTACGGCCTGCTGGGTGCGGTGGAGGAAGCCAGCGCCGACGAAGTGCGCCGCCTGTATGACACCAATGTGTTCGGCCTGCTGAATGTGACCCGCGCCGTGCTGCCCGCCATGCGCGCGCGCCGCCAGGGCCACGTCATCAATATTTCGTCGCTGGGCGGCTACCGGTCGTCTGCCGGCTTTGGTCTGTATTGTTCGACCAAGTTCGCGGTCGAAGGCCTGACCGAAGCCCTGCATGCCGAACTGGCGCCGCTGAGCATCCACGCCACAGTGGTCGAGCCGGGCTACTTCCGCACCGACTTTCTGGATGCCGCATCGCTGGCCGTGTCGCCGCGCATCCTGGACGACTACGCCGCCAGCGCCGGCCAGGTGCGCGTGGCCGCTAAGCGTATCAACCACCAGCAGCCCGGCGACCCGCTGCGGCTGGCCCAGGCGCTGCTGGCCCTGGTGGCATCGCCAAACCCGCCGCTGCGCATGCCTTTGGGCACCGACACGCTGCAGACCATTGCCGACAAGCATGCGTTTGTGGAGCGCGAAACCGCGCAGTGGCGTGGATTGGCCGCTTCGACGGATTTCCCGAAACAGGTCACAGCGGTGGTTGCCTGATTCGCTAGAAAAATAGCAGCTGCTTGCGCTTGTTCTTCCTGCGCTAGCGCTTATTTTTTGCTTGAAGTTTTTGGAGGCGCCGCAGCCGATGTCAACCCTTGCTGCGCATGCCATTCGGCCAGCGAGAAGTCGGTGTAGCCGCCAAAGCGTGGGTCGCCCTTGCGGCCTTCCACCCGTACCCACGCGGCCTTGGAGTCCAGCAGGCAGTGCACGTTCTCGGGCGGCGTCGGCAGTGGCGTGTCGATGGCGCCGGCGTGTGGGTGCACCAGGTCGGGCCAGGCCGGGTCCCACAGCCACAGCGCAGTGCCGCAGCGGCTGCAGAAGTGGCGCTGCCCGCTGCTGTGGCGCACCGCGTCGCCCTCTTGGATCGTGGCTTGGTAGATTTTCAGATAGCGCTTGCCGGTGACGCGCAGCGTGCGGTGGTCGGCGCCCAAGTTGATGGCGTAGCCGCCGGTGCCGGCCGTCTTGCGGCAGATGCTGCAATAGCAGCGCATGAAGGGCACGGGCTCGTGCGCATCGACCGAGAACTTCACGCTGCCGCAGTGGCAGGAGCCTTCCAGATGCATGTCGTTTCTCCTACGGGCGGGGGCGGGCCTAAGCTGTCTGGACCTGTGCCTGGGCTACGGCCTGGTCGATCCAGTCGAGCACCGCGCCGTGCAGGCTGCTGTCGCTGGCCACCAGGTCTTCCAGCACGGTCAGGTGGTCGGCGCCGTCGACCATCAACTGGGTGCTGGGGTGGCCGGCGTCCTGCCAGGCCGTATGCATGCGCTGGGTTTGCACCAGGAAGGCCCGGGTCTCGGCGCCACCCACGGCAAACAGCGCGGGCGCCGCCACGGTGCCGACCCGGCCTACCGGCGAATGGCGGCGGGCGCTTTCGGCGTCCAGACCGAGCGCCCGGTTCAGGGTGGTATCGACCAGCGGCGCCAGGTCGTACACGCCGCTGATGGCCAGCACGCCGTGGATGCGCGGGCTGGGCTGGGTACCGTCATCGGCCAGCTTGTCGGTCAGCGCCAGCTCCACCGCGATATGGCCGCCCGCCGAATGGCCGCTGGCCAGCAGCGGTAGATCGCCCTGGCCGCGCGCCAGCACATGGCGGTGCACGGCCACCACCCCGCGTCGGGTGGCGTCCACCAGCTCGCCCAGCGATACCTGTGGGCACAGCGGGTAGTTGACCAGGGCCACATGCAGGCCGCGCTGGGTAAAGGCCGGGGCGATGAAGCGGAAGGTCGATTTGTCGCGCGACTGCCAGTAACCGGCGTGGAAGTACAGCAGCGTGGCCCGCGGCCGGCCGCGCGCCGGAAAGAAGTCGAAGCACTCGCGGTGGCCGTCGCCGTAGCGGATGTCCAGCATGCCGGCGCTGGCCACGTCGGCACTGAGGATGTCGAAATGCGGCAGCAGGGCCGCAAAGCTGAGGCGCGACTGTCCCGTCAGGTACTGGAACTGCGCGTCGGTAGGCTGTTGCATAGTGTCTCCAAGGCTAGTTTGCTCTTTAAAAGATAGCTATTGGCGCAGGATCCATATGCGCCGGGGCCTTATTTCGTCTGCCTATGGGTAGTCCATGGCATGCCAGACTTTGTACTCTGGTTTGCCTGTGCCGCCGTGCCTGCGGCGTTACAAGCCTGCCGGCTTCAGGGCTTTAGCTCACCCAGCAGGGTGGGAATCAGCTCGGCCACCGTGGGGTGGATGTGCATGGCCTGCTGCAGCACCGGGTAGGGCGCCTTGGCGGCCATCATGTCGAGAATGCTGTGGATGGCTTCGTCACCACCCACGCCCAGAATGGTGGCGCCCAGGATGGCCTGGGTCTGCGCGTCCACCACAATCTGCATGAAGCCGTCGGTCTCGGCTTTCTCCACCGCCCGGCCCACGCGGGCCATGGGCCGCATACCGATTCGAACATCATGGCCTGCCTTGCGAGCCTGCGTCGGACTCAGGCCAACCCGGCCCAGCGGTGGGTCAATATACAGCGCATAGGTGTCGATGCGGTCGCTGAGTTTGCGGCTGGCGCCGTCCAGCAGGTTCGCCGCCACGATCTCGAAGTCGTTGTAGGCCGTATGGGTGAAGGCGCCGCGGCCATTGCAGTCGCCCAGCGCGTAGATGCCGGGTACGTTGGTTTGCAGCTGCTCGTCGACCGCGATGTAGCCGCGCGCATCCAGTGCGATGCCGGCTTTGTCCAGCGCCAGATCGTCTGTGTTCGGCCGGCGGCCCACGGCCACCAATACGTGTGAGCCGACCACCTCGGCATCGGATGTGGTGCCGACGGCGATGTCGCTGCCGCGCGGGGCGAAGCGGATGCTGTCGGCGTTCAGATGGAAGGCAATGCCTTCGCGTTCCAGGATCGCCTGCACCATGGCCGATACCTCAGCGTCTTCGCGAGAGATGATGCGCGGGCCGCGCTCGACCACCGTCACTTCACTGCCGAATCTGCGGTACATCTGGGCAAACTCCAGCCCGATATAGCTGCCGCCGACGATCACCAGATGCCGCGGCAGCTCGGCCAGCGCCATCATCGAAGTATTGGTCAGGTACGGTACATCGTGGATGCCCGGCAGGTCGGGGATGGACGCGCGCCCGCCCACGTTCAGGAAGATGCGCTCGGCGCTCAGCAGCGCATCGCCCACACGCAGGCTGCGTGCCGATTCAAACCGCGCATGGCCTTCGAACACGGTGCAGCCGGCCATCCCTTTGAGCCAGGACTCGACGCCGTTGCGCGCATCCAGCGTCACCTTGTCCTTGCGGGCTTTGACCACCTGCATGTCCATGGCCAGGCTGCCGGCGATCTGCACGCCGAACTCGGCCGCGCGGCGCACCACATGGGCGGCGTGGGCGCTGGCAATCAGGGTCTTGGTCGGCATGCAGCCGGTGTTTACGCAGGTGCCGCCGAACAGCTGGCGCTCTACCAGTGCCACGCGCTGGCCGGCGGCCGTCAGGCGCCCGGCCAGCGCGGGCCCGGCCTGGCCTGCGCCGACGATGATGGCGTCGAAATTGTGGTTCATAGCGTGAGCGGCGTTGAGACGATGACGATGGCGCCGACGACCGCCACCAGGTTTTCCAGCAGCGCCGCCGGCAGGTCTTTGCCAAAGGACTTGGCCAGCTTGCTGCGGGCCTGCGCGCCGCCCAGCGTGCCAATCACCGCCCCGGTCACACCGGCCACCAGGCCGGGCAGCAAGGCACCGACCGAAGCGCCTATGGTGGCGCCGCACAGGCCGCCGCTGGCCAGGCGCGCGCCGAACTGCATGGGTACCTTGCGGCTCGGGGTTTGCGGTAGCTGGTCGGTGACCATCTCGATGGCGGCCAGCAGGGTGAAGATGTAGGGTGTGTAGGCAAAGCCCATGAAGGCCAGCGGTGTGCCGCTGACCGGCAGCAAGCCTAGCTGCGCAGCCCAGCTGACGGCGGCCGGCGCCGTCATGGCGCGCAGGCCTGCGATCACGCCGATCAGCAATGCCAAAACATAGACTGCATAGACTGGCATAGCGTGGGGATCTCCTGGTTGCCGAGGCAGTGTATCGTTGCGCCCGGGTTAGCGCTAGCCCGGGCGCGGCCGCCGGTTGAATCCCTGCCTGTCGCCCCCATTTGTCCGTTTTGAAAGAAAGCCTGCCATGTCCGTCAGCCAGCCCGTTCTGCACGTCAAACCGCTCGGTTTCACCTGGGAAACCATGGACCCGTTCCTGTTCTGCGCCTACCACGACGACGCCTACCCGAAGGCCAATGCCGATCTCGGCCCGGCCACCTCGCTGGCCGGCCGCGCCATTGGCCAGGACTTCAGCCGCAAGGACGGCTGGAGCATGTACCACGGCGAGACCGTGCCGGGCTTCCCGCCGCACCCGCACCGCGGCTTCGAGACCGTGACCGTGGTGCGCAAGGGCCTGGTCGACCACGCCGATTCGCTGGGCGCCAGCGCGCGCTACGGCGCCGGCGATGTGCAGTGGCTGACCACTGGCGCCGGCATCGTGCATGCCGAGATGTTCCCGCTGCTCGACCAAGTCCAGCCGAACCCGCTGGAGTTGTTCCAGATCTGGCTGAACCTGCCGGCGCGCAACAAAATGGTGGAGCCGCACTTCACCATGTTCTGGCAGCAGGACGTGCCGCGCTACAGCCATACCGATGCCGAGGGCCGCAGCACCCAGGTGCTGATCACCGCCGGCCAGTTGGGCGATGTGCAGCCGCTGGCGCCGCCGCCCGATTCCTTTGCGGCCCAGGCCGATGCCGACGTGGCCATCTGGACCATCACCATGGAGCCCGGCGCACGCTGGACTCTGCCTGCCGCCATAGGCGCGCAGACGCGGCGCCAGCTGTACTTCTTCAAAGGCGGGTCGGTGCAGATCGCCGGCCAGGCGCTGGACAGCCACGCCGCCATCGGTCTGGATGCGGCGGTGGACGTGGAGCTGGTCAACGGCCCCGAGCTCAGCGAATTCCTGCTGCTGCAGGGCCGGCCGCTGGGTGAGCCGGTGGCGCAGTACGGCCCCTTCGTGATGAACACCCGGGCCGAGATCGAGCAGGCCATGGCCGACTACCGCCGCACCCAGTTTGGCGGCTGGCCCTGGGGCGACGCGGCGCCGGTGCACGGCACCGACCCGGCGCGCTTTACCCAGATGGTGGGCGGCGACAAGCAGCTGGTCTAAGGCTGCAATACTTTTGATAGCTGCTGGCGCAGATGGAGTATGCGCTAGCGGGCGATTTTGTCTAAAAATTCGGGCGGTGGGCTGCGTGCGCGAAAATAAGCCACGCAACCCCTTATCGAGCTATTTACCGAGTCCTCCATGAAAATCGAAAAAAACACCGCCGTCACCCTGCGCTACAAAGTCGCAGACGCCAAGGGCAAGCTGATCGAAGCGCCCAAAGACCCGATGGTCTACCTGCACGGCGGCTACAACAACACCTTGCCAAAGATCGAAGAAGCCCTGGACGGCCGCGTGGCCGGCTACCAGGTCACCTTGAATCTGCAGCCTGAAGACGCCTTCGGCCTGCGCGACGAAACGCTGGTGCGCAGCATCCCCAAGAGCGAATTCCCGCCCGGCGTAAAGGTCGGAGGCCAGCTCAAGGGCCGCAGCGACGATGGCCGGGAGCACATCTACAACGTGGTCAAGATCAAGGGCCCCGAGGTATTGCTGGACGGCAACCACGCCCTGGCTGGCCAGGCCCTGCAGTTCACAGTGACGGTGATCAGCGTGCGTGCCGCGTCGGATGAGGAGGTGGCGCACCAGCACGTACACGGCGAACATGGCCACCACCATTAAGCTGTTCCGTCATCCAGCCCTGCTTTAATCCGCTCTTTTTGGGAAACCGCACCATGACCACCCCCATCGCTCCGCGTGACAAGGCCGACATCCTGGCCCAGGCCCTGCCGTACATCCGCAAGTACCACGGCAAGACCATGGTCATCAAATACGGCGGCAACGCCATGACCGAACCGGCGCTGCAAAAGGCTTTTGCCGAAGACGTGGTGCTGCTCAAGCTGGTGGGCATCAACCCGGTGGTGGTGCACGGCGGCGGCCCGCAGATCGAAGCCGCGCTGGGCCGGCTGGGCAAGAAGGGCCAGTTCATCCAGGGCATGCGCGTCACCGACGAGGAAACCATGGAAGTGGTCGAGTGGGTGCTGGCCGGCCAGGTGCAGCAAGATATTGTGGGCCTGATCAACCAGGCCGGCGGCAAGGCCGTGGGCCTGACCGGCCGTGACGGCGCGATGATCCGCGCCAAGAAGCTGCGCATGGCCGACAACACCGACCCCAGCGTCGAGCACGACATCGGGCAGGTCGGCGACATCGAATCGATTGATGCCAGCGTAGTCAAGTCTCTGCAGGACGACGCCTTCATCCCGGTGGTTAGCCCGATAGGCTTTGGCGAGAACAACGAGAGCTACAACATCAACGCCGACGTGGTGGCTGGCAAGCTGGCGATCCAGCTGCAGGCCGAAAAGCTGCTGATGCTGAGCAATATCCCTGGCGTGCTGAACAAAGAAGGCGTGCTGTTGACCGACCTGACCGCGGCCGACATCGACGGCCTGTTTGCCGACGGAACCTTGTCGGGCGGCATGCTGCCCAAGATCGCCGGCGCGCTGGACGCGGCCAAGAGCGGCGTCAAGGCAGTGCACATCATCGACGGCCGGGTGCCGCACGCGCTGCTGCTGGAGATCCTGAACGACCAGGCTTTCGGCACCATGATCCGTTCGAGCTAGGCCGCAATGGAGCACGACGCCGAGCTGCTGGACACCGCTGCACCGCGCAAGCGGCCCAAGCCCGGCGAGCGCCGGGTGCAGATACTGCAAACCCTGGCCGCCATGCTGCAGCAGCCGGGTGCCGAGCGCATTACCACCGCCGCGCTGGCCGCCCGGCTGGAGGTCAGCGAAGCTGCGCTGTACCGGCATTTCGCCAGCAAGGCGCAGATGTTCGAAGGCCTGATTGAGTTCATCGAGCAGTCGGTGTTCTCGCTGGTGAACCAGATCATGGCCAATGACGACGGCAACGGCCTGCGCCAAGCCAGCCGCATCGTCTCTGTGCTGCTGCAGTTCGGCGAGAAAAACCCCGGCATGACCCGCGTGATGGTGGGCGATGCGCTGGTGTTTGAAAACGAGCGACTGCAGCAGCGCATGAACCTGTTTTTCGACAAGATCGAAGCCACGCTGCGCCAATGCCTGCGTGCCGCAAGCGCCGGATCCGAAACCCCCACGGTGGACGCCCAGGTGCGCGCCTCGGTGCTGACTTCTTTCGTCGCCGGGCGCCTACAACGTTTCGCGCGCTCCGGCTTCACGCGGCTGCCAACCGAGCATCTGGAAGGCAGTTTGCGGAGTTTGCTGGCAGCGGCACAGTAGCCCGCTATCTGCGGCTAATTCAGGTACTTGGCGTAGATGGCATCGAAGGACTTGTCCGTCTTCATGGATGCCAGCGCCTTGTTGAATGCGACGATGGTTTTGGCGTAATCGCGCTTTTTGTTGAAAGCCAGATAGCTGGGAATGGATTCCACAGCGGGAGTTAGCTCCTTGAGCTTGCCCGTGGAGCCGGCCTGTTTGGCGGCATCCAGAAACACATAGCGGTAGCTTGGCGCAATATCAATGCGCTTGGCCGCCAGCATGGCCACCAGGCTGTCAACGCTGCTGGTATTGGTGACCTTCGCCCAAGTGCCATTTTTGATCAACGTATCAATTTCCGGGCCGTAACTCGTGTCCCGGATCACGCCAACCCTGTGGTTCGATAGGGCCGTCAAATTGCCATTGAACTGGATACTGGAATCTGCGTGGACAAAAAATACTTCGACCTGGGTAATGACCGGGATGTCGGTGTAGGCCAGAAACGCTTCTCGCTCCGGTAGTTTGAAAACCGAGAATATCCCATCGACATTGCCGTCGCGCACTTCCGCTAGGCAGCGCGCCCAGGGCATTAACTGGATTTTTACGGATTGGCCAGATCTTCGGAAGGCCTCGGTCACCAAGTCCACCAGAATACCTGTCGGTTTGCCGTCCTTCATATAGGCCGTGGGGCGGCTATCGGCTGCAACCAAAACCAGGTCTTCGGCATAAGCTGCTTTGGCCACCATGCCGCTCGCGAGCAGGCCCCATAGCCAAATTCTCACTAAATGAAAGAACAGAACCCTCTTGCTTTTTGCCATATGGAGTTCCTCGGTGGTCTGCGGAGTAGATATCGCCAAGGCAGCGAATACCAAAACCTGGATATTTATACCCCGACTTTGTAGTTGGAGCAGGGTTTAAATGTTCATCTCCATGCTTACTGTTACACGTACACTCTGATCGAGTGGCTAATGACACACGTGCTTACTCGCATGCGGAGCCAGTTTTCAAGCTCGCTCAAGTTTTAAGATCGCAGACACGTTCTTGGGAGCCTCAACGCTGACGGGAACGACAAGAGCATCTTTGATGCAACTCCCAGTAGCTGGAGAGCTGATGAAACTTGCCGACGTTCTTAAAGTGAATTTTTTCAGCAAGGCGCTGGTTCGTAACAACGGCATCGCGCGCAGGATCATGCTGGCCGTGGTCTTGTTCAGCTCCTCCGTTACTGCAGTTATCACCGCGGTGGAGCTCTACCTGGACTACCGGGGGGACATACGCGGTATCCATGAGCGGGTGGACTCTATCCGCAAGGTGTATTTGCCCACTCTGGTGGAAAGCGTGTGGGTACTGGAGCCCACCCAAATCCAGAACCACCTCAACGGCCTGATGAATCTGGGCGATATCGAGTACGTGGGTATCGTTTCTGATGGCAAGACCCAGTGGTCGGCTGGCACGCGGTCCTCTACGCGCCAGATCGAAACCGTCTTTCCCTTGAACCGCCTCAATGCTGGCGAGAGCGTACCCATTGGCGAGTTGCATGTTGTTGCCAGTGTGGACAACGTGGTGTCGCGGCTCTGGTCCAAATTCATCGTCATGCTGGTGAGCAACGCGATCAAGACCTTTTTGGTCACTGCGTTTGTTTTGCTGATCTTCCAGGCTTTGGTGGGGCAGCATCTGGAACATATTGCCGGCTATCTGCTGCAGTTTTCAAAGAATGTATCCAGCGAGCAGCCGCTGCAGCTGAACCGTCAGGACGGTGGCCGCTGGCGCCCCGACGCGCTGGACCATGTGGCGAACGCCGTCAATCGGATGCGCAAAGAGATCATGCGCTCCGGCGCCGAGCTCAAATCCAGCAATGCGCGGCTGGAGTCAATGGTGAAGAACTCGCCGCTGGCCATCTACACCTGCGACCTCAACAACCTTGTGAGCAGCTGGAACCCGGCTGCACATAGGATGTTTGGCTGGAGCGCCGAAGAGTCCATCGGTCACAGGGTGCCGTTCATCCCAAAGGACAAGGTAGAGGAGTACGAAGGCATTGTCACCAGGTTGCGGAATGGGGAATCGCTCAACCAGGTCGAGTTGGTACGGCAGCGCCGTGACGGCTCCGTCATCCACATCAGCTTGTCCACCGCGCCCTTGTTCATTGCGGACGGGCAACCCGATGCCAACATATTCCTTGTGACCGACATTACCCAGCGCAAGCTGGCCGAGCAGCAGATCCAGTTCCAGGCTTTCCATGATGCACTGACCGGTTTGCCCAACCGTCTGCTGCTGCAGGACCGTTTCGAGCAAGCCAAGGCCCATGCGAGCCGGGCCAACGCGCGGCTGATGCTGCTTTTTCTGGATCTGGACAACTTCAAGAGCATCAACGACACGCTGGGCCACGACAGCGGCGATGTGTTTCTACAGCAGATCGCTACCCGCCTGAGTGCCTGTTTGCGGGAGACCGACACCGTCAGTCGGTTGGGTGGGGATGAGTTCCTGATTCTTCTGCCGGACCTGGCCCAGGTGGACGATGCGGCGCCGGTGCTGGCCAAGCTCATGGAGCAGATGCAGCTGCCCTTTGATGCCGCAGGCCAGGAAATTTCGACTTCGGTGTCCATGGGCGTGACCATCTTTCCCGAAGATGGCACGAGCTTCGAGAGCCTGCTCAAAAAGGCCGACATGGCCATGTACAAAGCCAAGGGCGACGGGCGCAATACCTACCGATTCTTCGACGAAGCGATGAACGTGGAGGCGGTCGAGCACCAGTTCATCCGCAATGGCCTGCGCCGCGCGCTGGAGCGGAACGAATTCGTGCTGCATTACCAGCCCCAGATCGATCTGGCCAGTGGCGCCATCGTTGGGGTCGAGGCTCTGATCCGGTGGAACCATCCCCAGCTCGGCATGGTGTCGCCCGCGCGCTTCATACCGGTGTCTGAAGAGAGCGGCTTGATCATTCCGATTGGCGACTGGGTGTTGCGTGAAGCCTGCCGTCAGGCCGTAGCCTGGCAGCGCGACGGACTGCCTGCAATATGCATGGCGGTGAACCTTTCGGCCGTGCAGTTCAAACGCGGTAGCGTGGAACAGTCGGTGATCCATGCGTTGGAAGAAAGCCGGCTGAACCCCGCGCTGCTGGAACTAGAGTTGACCGAGTCGATCCTGATCCAGAACGTGGAAGGGGTGTTGGATAGCCTCAAGCGATTGAAGCTGCTGGGGGTGAAGCTGTCCATCGACGATTTCGGAACCGGTTATTCCAGCCTGTCGTACCTGAAGCGTTTTGACATCGACAAGCTCAAGATCGACCAGTCCTTCGTGCGAGATCTGGGCTCCGACCCCGATGATGCGGCCATCGTCCGCGCCATCATCCAGATGGCCCGTAGCCTGAATCTGCGCACCATCGCCGAAGGCGTTGAGACCGCTGATATGTTGCACCAGCTACGCGTCTTCGGTTGCGATGAGGCACAGGGCTACTACTTTGCGCGGCCGATGTCGGCGGACAACGTAGCCAGCTACCTGCGCCAGGCCGCCGGCACACAGAACCTGAACCGTGGGTAAGCCGAATTGGGGGGGGCTGGCGCCTGACTGCGCATGCCTGCGCTGTGCAGTTAAATTGCTATTAAATAAGTAGCTGCTGTCGCATTTTCCATATGCGTTGGAGCCCGATTTAATGCATAAAACTTGGTGGCGTTGGCTAGTTCCGCAAGCGCCGCCGGTGGGCCTACATCACCGCGCCGACCTGCCAGGGCACAAACTCGTTCTGCCCGTAGCCGTGGCGTTCGCTCTTGCTTTGCTCGCCGGAGGCGGTGGCCAGTACCAGATCGAAGATGCGTTGGCCCATCTCCTGCACCGAGCTGCTGCCGTCGATGATCTCGCCGCAGTTGATGTCCATGTCCTCCTCCTGTCGCTGCCAGAGCGCCGAGTTGGTGGCTAGTTTCAGCGAGGGCGAGGGCGCACAGCCGTAGGCGCTGCCGCGGCCGGTAGTGAAGCAGATCACGTTGGCGCCGCCGGCCACCTGGCCGGTGGCGCTGACCGGGTCGTAGCCGGGCGTGTCCATGAAGACAAAGCCGTGCGCCGTCACCGGCTCGGCGTATTCATACACACCCTCCAGGTTGGTCGTGCCGCCCTTGGCCACCGCACCCAACGATTTTTCCAGGATGGTGGTCAGCCCGCCGGCCTTGTTGCCGGGCGAGGGGTTGTTGTTCATCTCACCACCGTTGATCTCGGTGTAGTGCTCCCACCATTTGATGCGGGCGATCAGCTTTTCGGCGATGGCCGGCTGCACCGCGCGGCGGGTCAGCAGATGCTCGGCGCCGTACACCTCGGGGGTTTCGCTGAGGATGGCGGTGCCCCCATGGGCGACCAGCAGATCGACCGCCGCGCCAAGGGCCGGATTGGCGCTGATGCCCGAATAACCGTCCGAGCCGCCGCATTGCAGGCCGATGGTGATGTGCGATGCGCTGCAGGGTTCGCGCCGCACATGGTTGGCGCTGGCCAGCATGTCGGTGATCAGCGCAATGCCCTTCTCCACCGACTGGCGGGTGCCGCCGGCGTCCTGGATGTTGTAGCTGCGCAGGGTGTCACCCTCGCGCAGGCTGCTGCGGGCCAGCCAGGCGCTGGTCTGGTTGACCTCGCAGCCCAGGCCGATCACCAGCACGGCGCCGAAGTTGGCATGGGTGGCATAGCCGGCCAGGGTGCGCTCCAGCAGCTGCAGGCCCAGGCCTTCTCCGTCCATGCCGCAGCCGGTGCCGTGCGTCAGGGCCACCACGCCGTCGATCTGTGGGTAGTCGGCCAGCGCAGCCGGGTTGGTCTGGCGAGAAAAGTGCGCGGCAATGGCCCGTGCCACGGTGGCCGAGCAGTTGACGCTGCTGAGGATGCCGATGTAGTTGCGCGTGGCGACCCGGCCATCGGCGCGCTTGATGCCCATGAACGTGTCCTCCTGGCGCGGCGCCGCGGCTTTGACATCGGCGCCAAACGCGTAGTCGCGGCTGAAGTCGCCTTTGTCCGAACCCATGTCCAGGTTGTGGGTGTGCACATGCTCACCCGGGGTGATGGCGCGCGAGGCAAAGCCGATGATCTGGTTGTAGCGCCGCACCGGCTCGCCGGCGGCAATCGCCCGGGTGGCGATCTTGTGGCCGGGCGGCACCAGGCCTTTGATGGGTATGCCTTCGACGCTGGTGCCGCTGAGCAGCTGGGCGCGGGCGATGAGCACGTCGTCGTCGGGGTGGAGGCGGATGAACGGAGGCGTGGCCATGGTGGTTTCTTTCATGCGGGGGTGGCGTGCTGCCAGCTGGCGCTGAGGCGGCTGTGGGATTTGTCCATATGGGCGTGCATGGCGGCGCGGGCGGCGGCCGGGTCTTGTGCGCGGATGGCGGCCAGGATGGTCTGGTGCTCCTTCAGCGCAGTGCGCCAGGAGCGCGGCGTTTCAAAGTAACCGCCGAGACGGGTAAACAGTGGGCCGCGCCGGGCGTCCCAGAAGCTGTGCACGGTCTCCACCAGCACCGCGTTGCCGCTGGCCTGCACGATGGCCGAGTGGAAGGCGCGGTCGCCGTCTAGCGGTGCGCTGCCCTGGGCGGCTTCGGCCTGCATGGTCAGCAAGGCTTGTTCCATGGCGTGGATGTGTTCGGGTTGGGCCAGGCTGGCGGCCAGCGCGGCGGTTTCGCCTTCGATCACCCGGCGTGCGCGGATCAGCTCCAGTGGGCCCCACTCGCCGGCGGCCACTGCCGTACCCTTGCTGCGGGGACTGCGCTCCAGCACATAGATGCCCGAGCCGGTGCGCACCTCGACCCAGCCTTCGACTTCCAGCGCAATCAGCGCCTCGCGCACCGACGGGCGGCTGACGCCCAGCTGCACCGCCAGCTCGCGCTCGGCAGGCAGGCGCGTGCCGACGGCGAATTCGCCCGACAGCATGCCAGCGCGCAGTTGCTCGGCAATCTGGCGGTACAGGCGTTGGGGTTCCAGGGGTTGCAGTGGCATGGAGTTGGGTAAAGACGGATTAAGGGTTAGCCTTAATTGGCCAAGTGGTAAGGCCAATTCATAATTCCATAGATTGTCCGCGCCTACATCGGGCAAAACCCTGAAACCACTGGAGCAACACATGCGATTACACGGAAAAACGGCCTTGGTCACCGCGGCGGGCCAGGGCATAGGCCAGGCGGCTGCCTTGGCCATGGCGGCCGCCGGTGCCCAGGTATGGGCCACCGATGTGAACCCGGCGCTGCTGGCGTCCTACGAGGGCGTGGCCAATATCACCGCGCTGCCGCTGGATGTGCTCGACCAGTCGGCCATCCAGGCCATGGTGGAGCGCATGCCCAAGATCGACGTGCTCTTTAACTGCGCAGGCGTGGTGCACAACGGCACGGTGCTGGAGGCCAGCAACCGCGACCTGGAATTCGCCTTCATGCTGAACGTGCAGGCGCAGTTCTGGGCCATCCAGGCAGCGCTGCCAAAAATGCTGGCCCAGGGTGGCGGCAGCATCATCAACATGGCCAGCGTCTGCAGCAGCATCAAGGGCCTGCCGAACCGCTGCGTCTACGGCACCACCAAGGCGGCGGTCATCGGCTTGACCAAGAGCGTGGCTGCCGACTACGTGGCCCAGGGCATACGCTGCAACGCGATTGCCCCCGGCACGGTGGATACGCCGTCGCTGCACGACCGCATCAACGCGAATGCCGACCCAGTGGCCGCGCGCAAGGCCTTTATCGCCCGCCAGCCCATGGGCCGGCTGGCGCAAGCCCATGAGATCGTGCCTATTGTGGTATTTTTGGCCAGCGACGAGTCGATATTTGCCACCGGGCAAACCTACTCCGTTGACGGCGGTATGACGATTTAATTCGCTCTTTTCACACCCAAAGGAAATTCATGAAACTCGTTCGTTATGGCAATCCAGGCAAGGAAAAGCCCGGCCTGGTCGATGCCGAAGGCAAGCTGCGCGACCTCAGCGCGGTGCTCAAGGACATTGGCCCGGCCCAGCTCGGCGACGCCGCGCTGGCCAAGATCGCCAAACTGAATCCGGCCAAGCTGCCGTTGGTGCGTGGCAAGCCGCGCATGGGTAGCCCGGTAGCGAACGTGGGCAAGTTCATCGCCATCGGCCTGAACTACGCCGACCACGCGGCCGAGTCCGGTCTGCCGATTCCGGCCGAACCCGTGGTGTTCATGAAGGCCACTTCGTGCATCCAGGGCCCGAACGATCCGGTGATGCTGCCCAAGGGCTCGAAGAAGACCGACTGGGAAGTCGAGCTGGGCGTGGTCATTGGCACGCAAGCCCGCTATGTGTCGCAAAAGGATGCGCTGAACTTCGTCGCCGGGTATTGCACCATCAACGATGTGAGCGAGCGCGAATACCAAATCGAGCGCGGCGGCACATGGGACAAGGGCAAAGGCTGCGACACCTTCGGCCCGCTAGGCCCCTGGCTGGTAACGCGTGACGAAGTGCCAAACCCACAAAAGCTCAGCATGTGGCTGGACGTGAACGGCAAGCGGGTGCAGACCGGCAACACCAAGACCATGATCTTCAGCGTGGCCAAAATCGTCAGCTACGTCAGCCAGTTCATGACCCTGATGCCGGGTGACGTGATTACCACCGGCACCCCGCCCGGCGTGGGCCTGGGCATGAAGCCACCGGTGTTCCTGAAGAAGGGCGACACCATGGCCCTGGGGATCGAAGGCCTGGGCGAGCAGCACCAGGTAGTGGTGCCTTTCAAGCTGTAGGCCCTGGGCGCGCTGGTGTAATGCCTTTTAGGCTGCCAGCGCATATATAAGCTGCGCTAGCAGCTATTGAATATGTAGCATTCGCTCTGTGTGCTACCTAAAAGACCGCCGCTTTGCCGCGGTCTTTTGCTTTGTGGCGGCCTGGGAAAACCCTGTCGCGCAGGCGCAAGAAATGCGGTCCCATCGGTAGACTTTTGAAAACAAGTCTGGTTAAATTCAAAAAATAGCACGATCGTTCGTATTTTTGAATTTAAATCCATGACTTCGTCAGAACCGTCCGCCAAATCAGGCCGAGATGCCAACAGCGAGGGCCGCGCCTTGCTCAAGGGCCGGCAGACCAAGGCCTCGATTGTCGAGGCGGCGCTGGGCCTGGCCAGCCACATCGGGCTCGAAGGCCTGAGCATAGGCGCGCTGGCCGAAGTCACCCAGATGAGCAAGTCGGGTGTGTTTGCCCACTTCGGCTCGCGCGAAGAGCTGCAGATCTCGGTGATCCGCGAATACCACCGCCTGTTTGAGGCCGAAGTGTTTTACCCCGCCATGCAGGCCCAGCGCGGCTTGCCACGGCTGCGCGCGCTGTTTGCCAACTGGATGCAGCGCGTGGCCATCGAGCTGCAGTCGGGCTGCATCTTCATCAGCGGCGCGGTTGAATTCGACGACCGGCCCGGCACGGTGCGCGATGCGCTGGCCAGTTCAGTGCAGGCCTGGCTGTCGGCGTTCTGCCGCGCGGTGGAGCAGGCCAAGGAAGTCGGCGATTTGCGCGCCGACGCCGATGAGCGGCAAGTCGCCTTCGAGATACACGGCTTGATCTTGTCGTTGCATTATGAGTCCCGTTTTTTGAAGAATCCCGGTGCCGTGGCGCGCGCCAACACCGGTTTCGAGCACATCCTGGAGCGTTACGGGCAGCCCGTCGCCCCACCGCCATCCACCCCTAAAAAATCCAAGGAGTAACCATGCCCAGCTACACGCCCCCCCTGCGCGACATGCAATTTGTGATGCACGAAGTGCTGAAGGTCACCGACGACCTGAAGCTCTGCCCGCAGCATGCCGACACCGACGCCGACACCATCAACGCGGTGCTGGAAGAGGGCGGCAAGTTCGCCTCCGAGGTGGCTTTCCCGCTGAACATCAGCGGCGACGAAGAAGGCTGCACGCTGGACAAGACCACGCACGAAGTCACCGCCCCCAAGGGCTTCAAAGAGGCCTACGCACAGTACGTGCAAGGCGGCTGGGCAGCGCTGAGCTGCGACCCGGCCTACGGTGGTCAGGGCTTGCCCTTCGTGGTCAACCAGTGCTTCTATGAAATGCTGAATTCGGCCAACCAGGCCTGGACCATGTACCCCGGCCTGTCGCACGGTGCCTACGAGGCGCTGCAAGCCCACGGCACCGATGCCCAAAAGGCTCTGTACCTGCCCAAGCTGACCAGTGGCGAATGGACCGGCACCATGTGCCTGACCGAGCCGCATTGCGGCACCGACCTGGGCCTGCTGCGCACCAAGGCCGAGCCGCTGGCCGATGGCAGCTACGCCATCACCGGCAACAAGATCTTCATCAGCGCGGGGGAACACGACATGGCCGAGAACATCGTCCATCTGGTGCTAGCCCGCCTGCCCGATGCGCCGCAGGGCAGCAAGGGCATCAGCCTGTTCGCCGTGCCCAAGTTCATGGTTGGCGCCGATGGCACGCTGGGCAAGCGCAATGGAATTTACTGCGGCGGCCTGGAGCACAAGATGGGCATCCACGGCAACGCCACCGCACAGATGGTGCTCGAAGGCGCCATCGGTACCTTGGTCGGCCAACCCAACAAGGGCCTGGCGGCGATGTTCGTGATGATGAACGCGGCCCGCCTGGGCGTGGGCAACCAGTCGCTGGGCCTGACCGAAGTGGCCTACCAGAATGCGCTGGCCTATGCCAAGGACCGCATCCAGATGCGCTCGCTGTCCGGCACCAAGGCCAAGGACAAACCCGCCGACCCGATCATCGTGCACCCCGATGTGCGCAAGATGCTGTTGACGGCCAAGGCCTATGCCGAAGGCGGCCGGGCGCTGGGCATCTTCTGCGGCGTGCTGCTGGACAAGGAACACAGCCACCCGGACGAAAAAGTGCGTGCCGACTCCGGCGAATTGCTGGCCCTGCTGACCCCCATCGTCAAAGCCTTTTTGACCGACAACGGCCACATCTCCACCAATGCCTGCATGCAGGTGTTTGGCGGCCACGGCTTCATCAAGGAATGGGGCATGGAGCAGTATGTGCGCGACAACCGCATCAACATGATCTACGAAGGCACCAACACCATCCAGTCTCTGGACTTGCTGGGCCGCAAGGTGCTGGGCAACAACGGCGCCACGCTGAAGAAGTTTGGCCGCCTGGTGGCAGCGCTGGTGGAAGAAGAAGGCGTGAACGAGAAGATGGCCGAGTTCATCACCCCCATCGCCATCCTGGGCGACCAGGTCACCAAGCTGACCACCGAGCTGGGCTTCAAGGGCTTCCAGAACGCCGACGAAGTGGGTGCGGCCGCAGTCGACTACCTGCGCGTGGCCGGCCATCTGGTGTTTGGCTACTTCTGGGCCCGTATGGCGCAGGTCGCATTGCGTGAAATCGCTGCTGGCAACACCGACCAGTTCTACCTGGCCAAAGTGCAGACCGCACGCTTCTACTTCGCCAAGCTGTTCCCCGAAACCGCCACGCTGATGCGCACCATGCGCACCGGCAGCAAGGCGCTGATGGACACCGACGCGGCTCTGGCCTGAAACCCGCGCCCGGAGACAAGTATGAAAAAAATAATAGCACTCACCGCAGGTCTTATCTGCGCTAGCGGCGTATTCGCCCAAATGACCCCCGAGGGTCTGTGGCGCAATATTGACGACAAGACAGGCCAGGCCAAGGCGGAGATCCGTATTACCGCCAACAGCGCCGGCGTGCTCAGTGGGGTGGTGGAAAAAGCCCTCATCCCCAGCCCCGAACCGCTGTGCAAGGAGTGCACCGACGACCGCAAGGACAAGCCCAAGCTGGGCCTGGAAATCATCCGCGGCGCCAAGAAGACCGAGGGCAAGGACGTGTGGGAAGACGGCAAGATCCTTGACCCCGAAAACGGCAAAAACTACACGCTGCGCATGGAGCCGCTGGAAGACGGCAAGAAGCTCCAGGTGCGTGGCTATATCGGCCCGTTCTACCGCACCCAAATCTGGCAACGCATTCAGTAATTTCGAAAGACGCTTATGTCCCGATTCCCGATCAAGAAAGTCGCCGTGCTCGGCGCAGGCGTGATGGGCGCGCAGATTGCTGCGCACCTGGTCAACGTCAAAGTGCAGGTCGTGCTGTTCGACCTGAAAGCCAAAGAAGGTCCGGCCAACGGCATCACCGCCAAGGCCATCGCCAACCTGAAGAAGCTCAAGCCCGCGCCACTGGGCGTGGCTGAAGATGCGGACCTGATCCAGCAAGCCAACTACGATGACCACCTGGAGCAGTTGAAAGACTGCGACCTGATCATCGAAGCCATCGCCGAGCGCATGGACTGGAAGCTCGATCTGTACAAGAAGATCGCGCCCTTCGTCGCGCCGCATGCGTTGGTGGCGTCCAACACCTCCGGCCTGTCGATCACCAAGCTGAGTGAAGCGCTGCCTGAAGAAATCAAGCCGCGCTTCTGCGGCATCCACTTCTTCAACCCACCGCGCTACATGTACTTGGTGGAGCTGATCAACACACCCACCACCCAGCCCGAAGCGCTGGACCAGCTCGAAGCCTTCGTCACCACCAGCCTGGGCAAAGGCGTGGTGCGCGCAAAAGACACGCCAAACTTCATCGCCAACCGCGTCGGCATTGCCGGCATGCTGGGCATCATCGGCGAAACCGCCAAGTTCGGCCTGACCTATGACGTGGTTGACGACCTGACCGGCAAGCGCCTGGGCCGCGCCAGCTCGGGCACCTTCCGCACCGCCGACGTGGTGGGCCTGGACACCATGGCCCATGTAGTCAAGACGCTGCAGGACAACCTGAGTTTGGAAACCGATCCGTTCTACGGCAGCTACGGCACGCCTCCGGTGCTGGCCAAGCTGCTGGAGATGGGCAACCTGGGCCAGAAGGCCAAGGCCGGTTTCTTCAAGAAAGTCGGCCGTGACATCCTGCGCTTCGATATGGCTTCGGGCAACTACGTGGCCGGCGGCGAGAAGGCCGACGAGGTCTATGGCCGCATGCTGAAGAAGCCCGCCGGTGAGCGCCTGGCCTTGCTGCGCAACAGCGAAGGCCCGCAAGGCCAGTTCCTCTGGGCGGTGCTGCGCAACAGCTTCCACTATGCCGCCGTGCACCTGCAGACGATTGCCGAAACTGCGCGCGACGTGGACCTGGCGATGCGCTGGGGCTTCGGCATGCAGCAAGGCCCGTTCGAACTCTGGCAGGAAGCCGGCTGGCTGACGGTGGCGAATTGGATCAAGGAAGACATCGCCGCCGGCAAAGCGCTGAGCGATGCGCCGCTGCCCGACTGGGTGTTCAACGGACCCGTGGCCGAGGCGGGCGGGGTCCACACCGCCGAAGGCTCGTGGAACCCATTTACTTCAAAATTCGTAGCGCGCCACGCACTACCCGTCTACGCTAGGCAGCTATTTCCCGAAAAAATATCCGGCCACACCCAAGGCTTGGGCCTGGGCGGTGGCTTTGAAACCGCTGGCAAGACGCTGCATGAAGACAAAGCAATTCGCCTTTGGACGCTCGATGACCAGATCATCATCGCCAGCATCAAGACCAAGATGCACGCCATCAGCCCCGAAGTCTCCGAAGGCCTGGCCCGCGCGGTCGACCTGGCCCAGAAAGACTATGCGGGCGTGGTGATCTGGTCGGGTGACGAGCCCTTCAGCGCCGGTGCCGACCTGCAGGCCATGCTGCCCGGCTTCATGATGGGCGGCGCCGGTGCCATCAACAAGATGGAAAAAGCGCTGCAGAACGTGATGCTGAAAATCCGCTACGCCAACGTGCCCGTCGTCTCCGCCGTGCGCGGCCTGGCGCTGGGCGGCGGCTGCGAGCTGGCCGTACACTCGGCCCGCCGCGTGGTTGCGATGGAAAGCTATATCGGACTGGTGGAAGTCGGTGTGGGCCTGGTGCCCGGCGCTGGCGGCCTGACCTATATCGCCCGCCGGGCTGCCGAGAACGCCGCGCTGTCCACCCACAAGGACCTGCTGCCCTTCCTGACCGAAGGCTTCACCGCCGCCGCGATGGCCAAGGTTGGAACCAGCGCGCTGGAAAGCCGCAAGCTCGGCTATTTGCTGGACAGCGATGTCATCGTGCCGAACAAGGACGAGCTGCTGTTCGTCGCCCTGAACGAGGCCAAAGCGATGGCCGCCAGCGGCTACCGCGCCCCGCACAAGCGCCAGTTTCTGGTGGCAGGCCGCAACGGCAAAGCCACCATCCAGGGCCAGCTGGTCAACATGCGCGACGGCGGCTTCATCAGCCAGCACGACTTCCACATCGCCAGCCTGATCGCCGGTGTGGTGACCGGCGGTGACGTGGACAACGGCACCCTGGTGACCGAGGAATACCTGATGAGCCTGGAGCGCAAAGCCTTCTGCAGCCTGCTGGAGAACGCGAAAACGCAGGAACGCATCATGGGCATGCTGTCCACCGGCAAGCCCGTGCGCAATTAAGGAACGAATATGAGCAAGCAAATTCAAGACGCCTACATCGTCGCCGCCACCCGCACGCCGATCGGCCGTTCGCACAAAGGCTATCTGCGCAACACCCGGCCCGACGAGCTGCTGGCCACCACGCTGCGCGCGGCGCTGGCCCAGGTGCCGGGCCTGGACCCGGCCACCATCGAAGACGTGATCTGCGGCTGCGCGATTCCCGAAGCCCAACAGGGCCTCAACGTGGCGCGTATCGGCGCGGTGCTGGCGGGGCTGCCGAACTCGGTGGGCGGCATCACCGTCAACCGCTTTTGCGCCTCTGGCATCAGCGCGGTGCAGATGGCCGCTGATCGCATCCGCGTCGGCGAGGCCGACGTGATGTTCGCTGCCGGCGTGGAAAGCATGAGCATGGTGCCGATGATGGGCAACGGGCCCAGCCTGTCGCCGAACATCTTCACGAATACCGACGACGTGGACAACTACGGCATCGCCTACGGCATGGGTCTGACGGCCGAGAAGGTGGCGCAGCAGTGGAAGATCAGCCGCAGCGCGCAAGACGAGTTCGCCTACGCATCGCACATGAAAGCCTTGGCGGCGATGAAGGCCGGCGCGTTTACCGACGAGATCACGCCGATCACGGTGGACGACCGCAGCGTCGATCTGGATAGCGCCAAGGTCAGCATCAACCAGCGCACCATCAGCCTGGACGAAGGCGTGCGGCCTGAGACCACGGTCGAAGGCCTGGGCAAGCTGAAGACGGTGTTCTCGGCGCGCGGCTCGGTCACCGCCGGCAACAGCTCGCAAACCTCTGACGGCGCAGGTGCGCTGATACTGGCCAGCGAATCCGCCATCAAGCGCTTCGGCCTGACACCGCTGGCGCGTTTTGTCAGCTTCGCCAGCAAAGGCGTGCCGCCGCACATCATGGGCATAGGCCCGATCGAGGCGATTCCCGCCGCGCTGCGCTACGCCGGCCTGCAGCACCAGGACATCGACTGGTTCGAGCTGAACGAAGCCTTTGCGGCCCAGTCGCTGGCCGTGATCAACACGCTGGGCCTGGACCCGTCTAAGGTGAACCCGATGGGCGGCGCGATTGCGCTCGGCCACCCGCTGGGCGCCACCGGTGCCATCCGCGCCGCCACCGTGGTCCACGCGCTGCGCCGCAACAACCTGAAGTACGGCATGGTGACCATGTGCGTAGGCATGGGCCAAGGGGCCGCCGGGATATTCGAACGCGTCTGACGACGCACCCCCAGGCTCCAGTGCTTTGCACTTTCCGCCAACCCCCTTGCAGGGGGCGAACCCAGTGGCCTGGCATAGCCAGTTCCACGGGTTCTTTGGAAGGGGTGTCTCGTTACTGGTTTGGATCCATTTAGGCCATTCGCGCTTATTCTGTCTGCGCAAGAAGCTATTTAAATGATAGTAATACCGCGGTTGCTAACATCCGCATTTTTTACCGAGTGACCCCATGACCGACATCCTCACGCATACCGACGCGGGCATCTTGACCATCACGCTGAACCGGGTCGCCAAGAAGAACTCCATCACCTCGGCGATGTACACCACCATGGCCGATGTGCTGGAAGCCGCCGCGGCCGACACCAGCGTGCGGGTGGCGGTGGTCCAGGGCCATGAAACCATTTTCTCGGCCGGCAACGACATTGGCGATTTCCTGAATGCACCTGTGCCCACGGCCGAGTCACCGGTGATCCGCTTTTTGCGCGTCATCAGCAGCTTCCCCAAGCCCTTGGTCGGCGCGGTCTGCGGCGCGGCGGTGGGCATTGGCACCACCATGCTGCTGCACTGCGACCTGGTCTATGCAGGCGACAACGCGGCCTTCTCCATGCCCTTCGTGAACCTGGGCGTCTGCCCCGAGGCCGGCTCAAGCTACCTGGTGCCGCGGCTCATGGGCCACCAGCGCGCGGCCGAGGCCTTGCTGCTGGGCGACCCGTTCACGGCAGAGACGGCTTTGGAGGTCGGCCTGATCAACCGCATCGTGCCACCGGCCGAGGTACATGCCCTGGCGCAATTGCAGGCCAAGCGTCTGGCGGCCAAGCCGCTGGCTTCGCTGGTCACCACCAAGCGGCTCATGAAACAAGAGCAGGCTGCGCCCGTGGCCGAGCGCATTGCCGAAGAAACCGTGTTGTTCAGTCGCATGCTGCGTGAGCCTGCCGCGAAAGAGGCGCTCACGGCATTTATGGAAAACCGGCGTCCCGATTTCAGTAACTTCTGATGGCAGGTTTTGCATAAATAATGCCTCCAGCGCTTATTCAACAAGCGCTAGAAGCTATCAATTTCATAGTTCTCATTTCGTAGTAAGCTGCCGCTGCCGGGCCAGTTATGCTCTTTTCGGCCCATTGAAGCGGTTTTCAACTTGCGACGGGAAGTAACTTATGAAACATATTGGCCTGAATCGCCGAGGCGTTTTGTCTCAATCCCTGGGTCTGGCGTTGGCCGGGCTGGCGCCTGCGCTGTATGCGCAGACCGCAGCCCCGGTGCGCAAAGCGGGTGACAAAGACGCTATCAAACCGGTGGCGCCGCGCTTGCGCATCGTGATCCCCGCCAACGAAGGCGGTGGCTGGGACCAGACCGGCCGGGCCCTGGGCGCATCTCTGGTGGCGGCCGGTGCCTGCGAGCAGGTGGACTACGAAAACATCGGCGGCAAGGGCGGCACCGTCGGGCTGGCCGCGTTTGTGCAGCGCTACAGCCAGGACCCGAACACCATGATGATGGGCGGCACCGTGATGGTCGGCGCCGTGGCCCTGCAGCGGCCGCCGGTGACGCTGGCCCAGGTGCAGCCGCTGGCCCGCCTGACCGGCGACTACCTGGTGCTGGTAGTCAAGGCCGACTCACCGATCCGTTCTGTCACCGACCTGGTGGCCATGGTGAAAGCCGACCCCAAGCAGGTGCCGTTCACCGGCGGATCTTCCGGCGGCATCGATCATATTTTTGCCGGCCTGTTTGCGCGGGCTGCCGGGGCGCCGGTGGCAGACATGGTGTACCTGCCGTTCACCAGCGGTGTGCAGTCGGCCGAGGCCGTGCTGACGGGCAAGGCTGTGGCCGGCGTATCGGGTTACAGCGAGTTCGCCGACTTGCTGGCCAGCGGCAAGCTGCGAGCGATTGGCGTGTCGGCGCGCAAGCCGATGTTCGGCATTCCGGCCATCCGCGACCAGAAGGTGGATGCGGTGATGTCCAACTGGCGCGGCCTGTTCGTGGGCAGCGGCGTGGCGCCGGCGCGGGTGTCCGAGCTGCTGGCGGGCGTCAAAAACGCCACCAACCATGCCAGCTGGCAGAAGTCGCTGAAGCAGAACCGCTGGGAGTCGAGTTGGCTGGACGGCGCCGATCTGCGCAGCTTCATCGAGATCGACCAGACCACCGCCACGGCCATCATCTACATGCTCAAGCTCAAGGCCTGAGCGCGACCGGTTATCGCTACAGACGGGCCAGTTCGGCCAGCGAATCGAGCAGGCCGTCGGTGTCCACCGCTTCCACCGGCTCGCCGTGGTTGTAGCCATAGCGCACCAGCAGCACCGGGCAGCCGGCGGCGCGCGCGGCCTGGGCGTCGTTGCGTGAGTCGCCGAGCATCAGCGTGTGCTGCGGGAGTGTGCCCAGCGCCTCGCAGGTTTTTAGCAGCGGCAGCGGATCGGGTTTTTTGCGCTCGAACGCGTCGCCGCCAAACACCTGGCTGAAGAAGCCGTCCAGCCCCTTGGCCTGCAGCAGCGGCAGCGCAAACGCCGTGGGCTTGTTGGTCAGGCAGGCCAGCTTCCAGCCGCGCTGCTGCATGGCCTGCAGCCCGGCCAGCACGCCCGGGTAAACCTGCGAGAACTGGCCGTTGATGGACAGGTAGTGGTGCTGGTAGCGGTCCCAGGCGCGGTCAAATAATGCTTCACTATTAATAGCGGCCTGCGCTGGTGCGGATTGCGCTAGAGCATGTTTTAGCACTAAATTCAGCAAATGCTCCGAGCCTTTGCCCACCATGGGCTCGATGGTGGCGGCGGTGATGGCCGGCAGTGCCAGGTCGGCCAGCATGCCGTTCAGCGCTGCCGCGAAGTCGCCCAGGGTGTCGACCATGGTGCCGTCCAGATCGACGATGGCGGCTTGGAAGTTGGAAAGGTTCAGCACAAAAGCATCCCTAAATACGGTGATTTTCGGCGATGGCGCAATGGTGTCTTCAGCGCCGGCTCAGGTGGATGCCCGCCAGCATGCAGCGCACCGAGCCACCGGCCAGTTCGATGTTGGGTACGGACAAGGGCAGGATGCTGGCGTGGCGCTGGATCAACTGCTTTTGCGCGGGGCTCAGGCAGGCTTCGGCCCGTGAGGACATGGCGAGCAGCCGGCCGTTCTGGCCTGTGAGTTCGATGGCGTTGCCGGCGAATTCGGCGATTTGCGCCTGGCTCAGTTCCACCAGCTCGCGGCCCGAGCCGGTTAGCCGGGCCCGGATTTCGGCACAGCGTGCGGTATCGGTCAGGGTGTCAAAGCCGACCAGGGCAAACTCGGTTGCCACGCACATCAGCACGTTGGTGTGGTAGATCGCCTGGCCGTCGGCATCGGCAGCGTCGAACACCATGGGCTCGTAGTTGAAGTGGGTGGCAAAGCGCTCCAGCGCTACCGGGTTGGCCCGGTTCGAGCGGGCGGTGTAGGCCACGCGCTCCACGTGGTCGAGCACCATGGCGCCCGTTCCTTCGAGGAACAGGCCGTCAGGTTCCAAGCCCGAATAGTCAATCACGTCTTGCACCCGGTACTGGGTTTTCAGCATCTCGATCACATCCTGCCGTCGCTCGCGCCGGCGGTTGGGTGAGTACATCGGGTACAGCGCGATATGGCCGCCCGCATGGGTGGAGAACCAGTTGTTGGGGAACACCGAGTCCGGCGTGTTGCGTTCTCCCGCGTCGTCGAACAAATGCACCTGCACGCCATGGCGCTCCAGCGTGGTCGCCGCTGCCGTGACTTCGGCATGGGCGGCTGTGGCCAGGGCGCCGGGCGCGCTGCCATCGCCAGCACGCTGGAAGCGGTTGTCGGCTGCGGTCTGTGGATTCGGGGTGAAGGCATACGGACGCACCATGACCACGGCGTCGGGGGCCTGGATGGAACGGGCGGGGCGGATGGATGGCATGGAAGCTCCTGGGGCAGTAGATGGGTTCAGAGAATTTTCCAGAGGACTGCCGCCAAGCAAAAGAGCACAACTTGACACTTATTGCCATGCCAACGTACAACTTGCCTATTTAATCTATGCAATTTGCCACATTTAAACCATGGACGATACCGACCGCGAACTGATCAGCCTGTTGCGTGAGGATGCCCGCATGCCGGTGGTGGCGCTGGCCAAGAAGCTGCGGGTGGCGCGCGCCACGGTGCAGAACCGGCTGCTGCGGCTGGAGAAAGACGGCACGATCCAGGGCTATACGTTGCGCCTGATGCCGCCCGCCGAGGGTCACCGCATCCATGCGCTGATGACGGTGGCGGTAGAAGGCACGCGGGCGGCCGAGGTGCTGCAGGCGCTGCGCGGGCATCCGAATGTGTCGTCCCTGCACACCACCAATGGCCGCTGGGACTTCGTGGTCGGCTTGCAGGCTGACACGCTAGAGGCGTTTGACAAGGTGCTGAACGCGATCCGGCGCATCAGCGGCATTGCCACCACCGAAACCAGCATCCTGCTGTCGACACATAAGGTGTGATGGGTGGCGTGACTTACCCCCGGGCTACAGTGCGGCACATTTTTCGCCATCCCCCTTGCAGAGGGCGTAGCGGCTATGGCTTGCTGAATTAGTTCTTGGTGATCGCCCCGCAGGCGATCCGCGCCCCCGAGTTGCCGGTGGGCTGGGTGGTGAAATCATCCGGGTCCTTGTGCACGATCAGGCCGCGGCCGACCACGTCGGTCGCGCCGCTGCCCACCGCCAGGGTGGTGGATTCATAGCGAATCTTGGCCACGCCGCTGGCATCGGCCTGCAGGCTGGGCAGGTCGCCTGCATGGTGCATGGCACCAGCGGCAGCGCCGTGGGAATGGCCATCAGGGTTGAAGTGGCCGCCCGTGCCCATGCCGTCGCCGCTGCTGCAGTCGCCTTTTTCATGGATGTGGAAGCCGTGCACGGTGTTGGGCAGCAGGCCGCGGACTTCGCCGTGCACCAGTACTTTGCCCGGCAGCTGGGTGAAATGGATGTTGCCACTCGCCGTGTTGCCAGTGGTGGGTGCTAGACGGGCTGTGGCCGAGGGGCCGGACGGTGGGGTTGCGCAAGCGGACAACAGGGCGGCGCAGAGGGCGGGGGCCAGGTAGCGGGGGATAGACATGGGCTTCCTTGGTATGGGAGGGGTTTGCTAGAGCGATGTACCCCATGCTACGCCAAAGCCTGCAGGTTCAATCGGGCTCTTTGAAGCGCTCGCGGATCGCCAGAATGTCGGGCAGGCATTGCTGGAAATGCGCGACCACCATGGGGTCGAAGTGGCTGCCTGCGCCGTCGCGGATCTGCTGCACCGCCTCTTCCACCGGCCAGGCTTCTTTATACGGGCGCCTGGAGGTCAGGGCATCAAACACATCGGCTACTGCCACGATGCGCCCGGCCAGCGGAATGGCCTCGCCGGCCAGGCCTCGGGGGTAGCCGCTGCCGTCCCATTTCTCGTGGTGGCTGCGGGCGATGGTGCTGGCCAGCTGCAGCAAGTCGGAGTCGCTGTCGTCCAGGATGTGGGCGCCGATCTCGGCATGGGTTTTCATGATCTCCCACTCGTGCAGCTCGAACTTGCCAGGCTTGAGCAACACTGCGTCGGGAATGCCGATCTTGCCTACATCGTGCATGGGGCTGGCGTGCAACAGCAGTTCGCAGTCGGTTGCACTCCAGCCCAAGCTATGTGCCAGCCGGGCGGCGTAATGGCTCATGCGGATGGTGTGCAGGCCGGTTTCGTTGTCGCGGTACTCGGCGGCACGGCCCAGGCGGTGCACCACCTGCAGGCGGGTGCGGTTGAGGTCTTCGGTGCGCGCCCGCACCATTTCTTCCAGCGCGGCTTTCTGGTCGTGTAGCAGGCGGTGGGCGCGATGGGCATCCAGCAGGTTGCGCACCCGCATCAGCAGTTCCACGCGGTCAAACGGCTTGCCGACAAAGTCGCGCGCCCCAAGGGCTAGCGCCTTCACCATGTGCTCGCGGCCTAGCTGGGCGGTGAGGACCACGATGGGTGGCAGCAGCGGGTCGTCCAGGGCTTTCAGCTGCTCCATGATCTGGTAGCCATCCAAGTGCGGCATGTTGATGTCGAGCAGGATCAGGTCCGGGCGTAGCTGCTGGTAGCGTTGCAGCGTTTCGCGCGAATCCTGTACCAGCGCGGGGGCCGGGTAGCCCTGGCTGGTCAGCAGCTTTTCCAGCAGCTTCAGGTTGGCGGGCTCGTCGTCCACCACCAGAATGCGGGCCAGTTCCATCGATTCGGATGTCATGGGGTGTCCTTTGCGCTGCCTGCAAGGCAACGGTCTACGGTCAGCAGAAAGAGGCTGACATCCAGCGGCTTGGTCAGGTAGTCGCTGAAGCCCGCCGCGCGTCCGCGGGCGATGTCGCTGGGCATGGCGTTGGCGGTGATGGCGATCACCGGCGTGGTCCGCAGCCGGGTATCGGCCTGCAACACCCGCAGCAGCTGGTAGCCGCTCATGCCCGGCATGTGGATGTCGAGCAGGATCAGGTCTGGCCGGTGGGCCAGCGCCAGTTCCAGGCCCAGCTCGGGGGCGTGGGCCGTCAGCAGGTCGATGTGCGGCCGCAGTGCCATGGTTTGGGCGATCAGCTTCAGGTTGACCGGGTTGTCGTCCACACACAGCACGCAGTAGCGCTGCGCAGACGCGGTGGCCGAGGCGGCGGCGCTGCGCGGCGTGGTGGCCAGGTCGGTGGTCGGGGCATCGGCGGGCAAGTCGATCCAGAAAGTCGTGCCCACACCCAGCTGGCTGTCGACGCCCACCTCGCCGCCCATCAGGTCCACCAGCCGGCGGGTGATGGTCAGGCCTATGCCTGTGCCTTCGATCTCACCGTGTTCGGCACCCAGGCGGTTGAACGGCTGGAACAGCTCGGCCAGCCGCTCTGGCGCAATGCCGGCGCCGGTGTCAGTGACGCCCATCCGTAGCCGGCCGCTCTGGGCGGCGAGCATCGCCAACCGGATCTCGCCGCCTTCGCTGTTGTATTTGACGGCGTTCGACAGCAGGTTCAGCAGGGCCTGTTTGCAGCGCACTCGGTCGGCGCGCACCGTGACTTGGGGCTGCACGTCGAGCTGCATGCGGATATTGCGCGCATCGGCCAGCGGTTGTATCAGCTGCCGGCAGTCCTCCACCAGATGGGCCAGGTCTACCGGTTCGAGTGAAAGGTTGGTGCGGCCGGATTCGATCTGCGCCAGGTCCAGCACCTCGTTGATCAGCGTCAACAGGTGCCGTCCACCCTTGAGGATTTCCTGCACATTGTCCTGCTGGTCGGCGTTCAGCGTGCTGTCGTATTCGAGCATCTGCGAGAAGCCGAGGATGGCGTTCATCGGTGTGCGCAGCTCGTGGCTCATGCTGGACAGAAAGTCCGATTTCGCCTGGTTGGCACGCTCGGACGCCTCCTTGGCTTGCGCCAGCTCGTTGCGCCGCGCCAGTTCGGGACCGAAGTCGAAGAAGATGTTGAAGATGTACTGGATGTGGCCGTTTGCGTCCTGGATGCAGCCTATGTTGTTGCTGGCAACGAAGCGGCTGCCGTCCTTGCGCTGCAGCTGCAGATGGCCATTCCAGTTGCCCCCGGCGGCAAGTGCGGGGCGGACTTCGGTAGCGCAGACATCCAGGCTCTCTGGCGCCACGGTGAGGGTGAAGTGCTGGCCGAAGATTTCTGCGTCCGAATACCCCAGCTCCTGGGCATGTGCCCGGTTCTGGTAAAGGCCCCGGCCCTCACTATCCAGAATGCTGACCAGCTGGCTACTGGTGTCGAACACCCGGCGAAATAGTGCCAAGCGCTCCTCAGACTCCTTGCGTGCGGTGATGTCGGTGACAAAGGCGGTGTATTGGTAGCCCTTGAGAATCCGCAGGGGGGCTATGGCCACTTCGACAGGGAATTCCTGGCCGCTGCGGTGTAGCGCGGTAGTCGAAATCCGTTGGTGCATGTGCTGGCTGTCGCCAGTGGCCAGAAATTGCGCCTTGGTTTCGCGAAAGCCTTTGTGGCGGCGTTCGGGTACCAGCGTGGCTTCGAAGTCCATCCCCTGAACCTCTTCCTGGCTGCGACCGAACATGGATTCAGCGCGCGCATTCCAGTCGGTGATGCGGCCCCGGCTGTCGAAACCGATGATCGCATCTTGCGAGGCGTTCAGGATGGCGCGCATCTGGGCTTGTGACCCGAGAGAGGTGCGCATCGTCTGGTAGATGTTGTGACCGACTACGAACATCGCCGCCAGCCCAAACAGCATCACCACGGCAATCACTCGCTCCATGGCGTCGCCATGGAGCAGCAGGGCCATGATCGGCGGTATCAGGGCGGTGCTCAGGAAGGCGTACATAGCCGCTCGGTGCTCTGCAACCGATACCGCCGCCACGGTGCATGCGACCAGGGGTATGCTGACCAGCAGCGCCAGTTCAGTCCCCTGGGCCTGGGTTATCAGCAAGGTCGGGCCAATCGACCATGACGCGCCGTTTGCTACGCCCTGGGCCGTCAACAGGGTTTGCCAGCGCGCAATCGTTTTGTGCGAAGGCCTTGCGTACTGGAATGCCAAGCAGACAAGGTAACTCAAGCCTGCGCAGACCAGCAGAGACCCCAGCCAGGCCGCAATGGCTGGGTGGGGAAAGTTCTGCCACATCAGCCACCAGATAAGGACGACCGAGGCCAATGTCAGCAGCAGATTGAAAGGCTGCCGGCCATAGGCGGCATACAGCATGGTGGTTTCCACGTCCAGCTCGGCGCGCGGGTGGGCGTTGGATGTATGTATGCGGGAATCGCTCATGCTGCCTTGTTACGGTTATCTGAGTGGCCGCCCTCTTTGCTGCTGCATCCGGACATGAAACGGCGATTGCACAGAATAAACCGATTTTGGTCGCCCTGATTCGCCTGGGCGCAAATTCTTTAACCAGAGACTGCCCCGCAGGCCCCTGGTTTATGCCGCCAGCAGCTGGCGCAGCACAAACGGCAGGATGCCGCCATGCTGGTAGTAGTCGACCTCGATGGGCGTGTCGATGCGCAGGCGCACGGTGATTTGCTGGTAGCTGCCGTCCGCCCGGTGCACCACCAGGGCCACGTCCATCTGCGGCTGCAGTGCGCCACCCACCACCACGTCGATGGTTTCGTCGCCACGCAAGCCCAGGCTTTGCCAGCTTTCGGTGCCCAGAAACTGCAGCGGCAGCACGCCCATGCCGACCAGGTTGGCGCGGTGGATGCGCTCAAAGCTGCGCGCCACCACGGCCTTGATGCCCAGCAGCTGCGTCCCCTTGGCCGCCCAGTCGCGCGACGAGCCGGTGCCATATTCTTCGCCGCCGAACACCACCGTGGGCACGCCATCGGCCATGTATTTCTGCGCTGCGTCATATATGGGCATCTTCTCGGCTGCGCCCTGGCGCGGGTGGTACAGCGTGAGGCCGCCTTCTTCCTGCGAGCCATTCGCGTCCAGTGGCAGCATCAGGTTCTTGATGCGTACATTGGCAAAGGTGCCGCGCACCATCACATCGTGGTTGCCGCGGCGCGAGCCATAGCTGTTGAAGTCGGCCTTGGGCACGCCGTTGGCCAGCAGCCATTGCCCGGCTGGCGATTTCTCGGCGATAGAGCCGGCTGGCGAAATGTGGTCGGTGGTGATGGAATCGCCGAACAGCGCCATGGTGCGCGCACCGGTAAATCCCGGAGTGGCCGCCGCGGGCTGCAAATGGAAGTTGGCGAAGAACGGCGGCTCGGCAATGTAGGTGGACGCCGGCCAGTCGTAGACCTGGCCGGTGGTGCCGCGGATGTTGCTCCACAGTTCGCCGGGCTCGGTCTTCACCTTGTCGTAGTTGCTGCGGAAGGCCTGCGCGTCCATCGCATAGGCCAGGTTTTCGTCGATCTCGGCCATGCTGGGCCAGATGTCGGCCAGAAACACCGGCTTGCCGTTCGTGCCCTTGCCCAGCGGCTGGGTGGTCAGGTCGTTCATCACATTGCCGGCAATCGCATAGGCCACGACCAGCGGCGGTGAGGCCAGGAAGTTGGCTTTCAGGTTCGGGTGGATGCGTGCCTCGAAGTTGCGGTTGCCCGACAGCACGGCCGCGCAGACCAGCTGGTTGCTGCTGATGGCGGCGTTGATCTCGGGCGACAGGTCGCCCGCGTTGCCGATGCAGGTGGTGCAGCCATAGCCGGCCAGGTAAAAGCCCAGCTGCTCCAGATAGGTCAGCAGGCCGGCTTTTTGCAGGTATTCGGTGACGATGCGCGAGCCCGGCGCCAGCGAGGTCTTGATGTGCGGTTGCACCGCCAGGCCGGCCTCCACCGCCTTCTTGGCCAGCAGGCCGGCGGCCAGCATCACGCTGGGGTTGGAAGTATTGGTGCAGGAGGTGATGGCGGCAATCAGCACGTCGCCGTTGCCGATGGTGGTGTCGCCTGCCGAGGGCAGCGGGTGCCGCACCGCCAGGGTGCTGGCTGGCTGGTTGAAGCCATTGGCCTCGTTGGGCTTGCTGTACAGGTCGGCAAAGGTGCTGGCCAGTTTGCCCAGGTCGATGCGGTCCTGCGGGCGCTTGGGGCCGGCAACGCTGGGGGTCACGCTGGCCAGGTCGAGCCGCACGGTCTTGGTGTAGTCGATGTCGCCGGGGTTGGGCATGCCAAACAGGCCCTGGGCTTTGTAATAGGCCTCGAAGCGCTCGATCTCCTCGGCGGTGCGGCCGGTGCTGCGGAAGTAGGCAATGGTCTTGTCGTCCACCGGGAAGAATCCCATGGTGGCACCGTACTCGGGCGCCATATTGCCGATGGTGGCGCGGTCCGGCACCGGAATGGAGGCCGCGCCGGGGCCGAAGAATTCGACGAACTTGCCCACCACCTTTTCGGCGCGCAGGATGTTGGTCACAAACAGCACCAGATCGGTAGCAGTGACGCCCTCGCGCAGCGTGCCGGTCAGCTCAAAGCCCACCACGTCGGGGGTCAGCATGTAGACCGGCTGGCCCAGCATCGCGGCCTCGGCCTCGATGCCGCCCACGCCCCAACCGACCACGCCGACACCGTTGATCATGGTCGTGTGGCTGTCGGTGCCGACCAGCGAATCCGGGTAGTACACCGGGTTGGCGCTCTGGTCCTGCGGGCTCTTGTAGACGCCGCGCGCAAAGTACTCAAGGTTCACCTGGTGAACGATGCCGAAGCCGGGCGGCACCACGCGGAAGGTGTCAAAGGCCTGCATGCCCCATTGCATGAACTGGTAGCGCTCATAGTTGCGCTGGAACTCCAGCCGCATGTTCAGGTCCAGCGCCTGGGGCGTGCCGTAGTAGTCGACCATCACCGAGTGGTCGACCACCAGGTCCACCGGCACCAGCGGCTCGATGGTCTTGGGGCTCTTGCCCAGCGCGGCGGCCACCGTGCGCATGGCGGCCAGGTCGGCCAGCAGCGGGATGCCGGTGAAGTCCTGCAACACCACGCGGGTCACGACAAAGGGGATTTCCTCGGTGCGCTCGGCGTTCGGCAGCCAGTGTGCAAGCTGCTCCACATGCTGGGGCGCGACCTTCTTGCCGTCGCAGTTGCGCAGCACCGATTCGAGCACGATGCGGATCGATACCGGCAGGCGGTGGATGGTGGGATATTGCTGGGCCAGCAGGGGCAGGGACCAGTACTGGCCGGAGGCACCGCTGGGGGTGCTGAAACTTTGCAAGGTGCTGGCAAACGCATGGGGCGTAGGGGCTGGCATGGCGATACTCCTTTGGTTGCCTGCAAAGATAGCAGGCTTCGATGAACCCGGCTGTCAGTGGGGGTGCCGTCTATTCACCAGGAGCCTGTCGGGCTTGGGGCGTCGAAGCGAAAATCGGCCCCAGCGAGGACAGTTTTTGCCGGATTTGCGGCCGCATAGCTACGCTATGGGGCAAAAAGACGGTGAAAAATGGACCGCTGCGGCCGATTTGCAGCCGACGCTCCCCAAGTCCGACAGGCTCCTAGAGCTTGGCGATAGCCGCCCGTAAGTCGTCCACGTTCAAGACTTCGGATAAAACCTGCGGCGCGCTGCCGGCTTTGTACAGCACATACACCGGCACGCCGTTGCGGCCCAGCTGGCCCAGGGCGGCGGTGATGTCGGGGTCGCGGCGGGTCCAGTCGGCGCGCAGCAGCTGCACGTTCTTGGCCTCCAGGTCGGCCAGCACGGCGGTGTTCGACAGGGTGGTCTTCTTGTTGTACTGGCAGGTCACGCACCAGGCGGCGGTGAAGTCCACCATCACCGGCTGGCCCGTGGCCAGGGTCTGTTCGACCCGGCCCGGCTCCCAGGGCTGCCAGCGTTCGCCAGCGGCCACCGCGTTGGCCGCCGGTGCATTTTTGATGACATTTGGGCCTACAGCGCCGATAACACCTGCGAGAGCAGCTATTGAAAGGGTAGCAACCACCAGCCGCGTGCGCCCTGCCAGCCCTAGTGCCCACAGCACTGCCGCCACGGCTACCAGCAGCACCAGCAGGCTGCCGGCCCCATCGATGCCGCTCTGCTGGCCCAGCACCCAGACCAGCCAGGCCACGGTGGCAAACATCGGGAACGCCATCAGCTGGCGGAAGGTCGCCATCCAGGCGCCGGGCCGCGGCAGCAGCCGGGCCAGGCCCGGGCTCAGGCTGGCGGCCAGGTAGGGCAGGGCCATGCCCAGGCCCATCACCGCGAAGATCGGCAGCGCCTGCGCGGCCGGCAGGCCCACGGCCAGGCCCAGCGAAGCCCCCATGAAGGGCGCGGTACAGGGCGAGGCCACGGCCACCGCCAGCACGCCGGATAAAAACGCGTTCAGCGCCGGGTTGCGCGCCTGCAGCGTGGCCAGGCGACTCGGCAGGAACTGGCCAAACTCGAACAGCCCCGCCAGGTTAAGACCCACCACGGTGAACAGCACGGCCAGCGCTGCCACTACCGACGGCGACTGCAGCTGGAAGCCCCAGCCGAGTTGTTCGCCGGCTGCCCGCAAGCCCAACACCAGCGCGCCCAGCGCCAGGAAGGACACGATGGCCCCAGCGCTATAGGCCAGGCCATCGACGCGGTGGGCGCGGCGGTCGCCCGCATGCTGGGCAAAACCCATCAGCTTGATGGCCAGTACTGGGAACACGCAGGGCATCAGGTTCAGGATCAACCCGCCCAGCAGCGCGCCGAGCAGGGCAGCAGCCCACGACAGGCTGGGTGCGGCGGGGACTTGAGCGGCCGCACTATTGGCTTTCAAAGCGGCTTCCAGCGCCGGGGACAGGGTGGGCGCGGCCACCGCCTGCGGCCAGCTGCCTTGCACATCCGCTTCCGTCCGGTAGCCCCGGCGTTGCCCGTCTTGCTCGGCCACCAGCACCAGCGGCATCTGTGCGGGGCTTTGGCTGCGCATGGCGGTCAGCGTGGCGGTGGCGGTCCAGGTCGGGCCGGTCCAGCTTTGGCGGATGTCGACCGCGGGGGCGGTGATTTCTGGGGTTTCCGGGAACAGCTCCAGGGTCTTGCCGCGCAAGGCCGCAGGCAGGTCGGCCACCGTGACCTGCAGCTCAGCGCCCTGCACCTCGATCTTGCTGCGCGCCGCCAGCGGCTGCGGTTGCGCGGCCAGGCTGGCGTCGAACGCGGCGCCGTTTAGGGCGGTGGTGCTCTTCACCGGCACCTTGAGGCTGAAGTCGCCTTCTTCAGGAATGCATTCCTTGCGGCAGACCAGCCAGACGGCGTGCAGCTTCACCTCCAGCTCGCTGGCCAGCAGGGAGGGCTTGAAGTCGGGCGAGATGGTCAGCGGCACCGGCAGCAGCACCGTGCCCTCGTAGCCGTAGTTGGCCAGGTTGCCGATAGGGATCTTGCGCGGCAGCGGCCAGGCGATGTCGCCCGCGGTCACCCCCGGTGGCAGGGTCCACTGCAGCACGGTCGGCAGGCCGGAGTCGCCGGAGTTCTTCCAGTAGGTATGCCATTCGGGCTGGTGGGCGATCTGCAGCCCCACCCACACAGGCTGGCCGGGCACCACGCCCTGCGGCGCATGGGCCAGCAGCTCGGCGCGCACCTGCGGTGTGGTGACTATCGATTTAGGGGAATTTTGGGCACTGGCGCTTATGGATGCTGCGGTAGCAGCTATTAAAAACAGAGCAGATAGAAAGCGGTGCAGCATGGTGGGGCCAGAGTATGCCGGGTGGGAGCGGCTGGCAGGTGGCAAAGTTCCTGCTCAGGGGCTGGTGAACACCGCCGGTAGCTTCTTAGGCGCCTTGATGCGCAGTTGCTTGTGGATGCTTTCCTGGCCGAAAACCACCTCGATATCGGCCACCGCCACGCCAAACAGCGGCGCCAGGAAGCGCACCATGTGGTCCGTCGCCTTGCCGTTCTTCGGTGTGGCGGTGACACTGACCTTCAGCTGCGTGCCCATGGGTTTGGCGATGGCATCGCAGCAGGCCGAAGGCTTACCCAGGATGTTGACGATCAGCACATCGCCATCCCAGGCAAAAAACGAGTCGCCGGTGGCGTTGCGCGGTGCGGCCATACAGTTTGGTTTAGTTCGGGTTCTTCAACCGCAGCAGGCCCAGGCCCAGCAGGCCAAAGGCGCCGCCGGTCACCCGGTTGAACAGCCGGGCCCGGCTTTGGGTGGAGAACCAGCCCTGCAAGCGCGTGGCCAGCAGCGAATACACCAGGTGCGAGCTTAAGGCGCAAGCGGTGAACACGCTGGTCAGTTCCAGGAACTGCGGCAGCATGGGCGCGTCCAGGTGCAGGAACTGCGGAAACAGCGCGGTGAAGAACAAGATGCTCTTGGGGTTGGTCAGCGACACCAGCAGGCCCTGGCGGGCCAGCGCCAAGCGGGATTTGTGCGGTTGCGCCACGGCTTGGGTAGCTTTGCTGAACACCGAGCCGGGGTTGGTCCACTGCCGATAGCCCAGGTACATCAGGTACAGCGCGCCGGCGGTCTTCAGCCCCGCAAACAACCAGGCCGAGGTGTGCAGCAAGGTGCCCAGTCCCGCCATGGCAATGCCCGACACCAAAAACACCCCGATCGCGCTGCCCACCGAGCTGCCCAGCAGCGTCTTGCGCAGGCCCCAGGCCATGGTGTTCGACATCGCCAGCAGCACGGCAGGGCCGGGGGTGAAGGCGGTCACCAGGGAAATGGTGATGAACAGGAGCCAGGCAGAGGTGGTCATGGTGCGGAGTCGAGCGGGAGGTCGGGGGAGGGCATTGAATCTACCCGATCCGGCCGTGTGCGGCGCGCAGGAGTGGCAAAAACAAGCGCTTTTCGGGTGCATTGCAAAGCGCTGGTAAATTCAGGGTTAACCCTAGTAAAGCCGCTTGTGGCCCTGGTGGGGCAGGCCTATAACCGAGACCGTCGCAGCACCGGTTTGCACCCCTTGCGACTGGCTCCGGTTCGGGGCCCCGGGTGCGGCTTTGAAAGGCTTACATGTCAGACGGCTCCCTCCCCACATTCCGCTTCCCCGCAGGCACGCACATCGTCCAGGTCCAGCCGCCGCAGCATGGCCCGGTCACCCTGGATTCGCCGGCCATGGCGGTGTTTACCGACCTGGCGCAGATCCGCGCCGCCACGGTGCAGCCACACACCTCGCTGGACCAGGCCGAGCTGAAGATGATCTACCAGGGCGTGCGCCTGCTGTTCGTGGTGTCCGACATGCCCTCGGTGGACGGCATCCTGACCGCCGCCGACATCGCCGGCGACAAGCCCATGCGCCTGGTGCACCAGCGCCAGGTCAAGCACCAAGACCTGACCGCCGCCGATGTGATGACCCCGCTGGCCGACATCGACGCCATCACCTTTTCCGCACTGCAGCGCTCCACCGTGGAGCAGGTGGTGGCTACGCTGGTGCAACGCGGCCGCCCGCACTTGTTGGTGATCGACTCCGACACTGCCGACCGCGCCCCGCGCATCCGCGGCCTGGTGTCGCAAACCCAGGTCGAGCGCCAGCTGGGCCAGCAGCTGCCGTTGACGGCCATGGCGCAGACGTTTTCGGAGCTGGAGCAGGTGCTGGCGGGGCATTGAGTGAGGTCACTGCAGGAGCGCTCGCGCCAGGGCCGTGTAGGTCGGAATCCCGAAAAGCAAGTTCAATGGGAAAGTCACGCCAAGACTCAGGCCGAAGTACAGCGATGGATTGGCCTCCGGAAGAGCGGACCGCAGCACCGCAGGCACGGCGATATACGAGGCGCTGGCAGCTAGGACCATGAGCAAGGCTGCGTCGCCCGCGGGCAGGTTCAACAGAAACGCCAGGCCGAGGGCGAGGCTTGCATGCACCATCGGCCCGAGCACGGCATAGGCGATCAGCACTGGCGACTTGCCCCGAATCTGAGGGAGATTGCGCGCCGCCATCAGGCCCATGTCCAGCAAGAAAAATGACAGCATGCCCTTGAACAGGTCACCCGTGAACGGTTGCATTGCCGCCTTTCCACCGTCACCCGTGATCAGGCCCACGGCCATCGCCCCCAGCAGCAGCAACTGCGCACCATCCGTGAAGGATTCGTGCAGGATCTTGCCTACAGACACACCTGGCTTGGGCGGTTGACCGCCAGGGGGGGCAGATGCGCTTCCTGGTTCGATCCACACCGGCGCGGTCTTTTGGCGCAGAGCGTTGGCAAAGATGATGGCCATGATGATGGCGGGCGACTCCATCAAGGCCATGGCGGCGGCCATATGCCCGCCATAGGGCACCTGCTGGTTTTCCAAATACTGCACGGCGGTCACAAAGGTCACTGCGCTGACGGACCCGTAGGTGGAGGCCACTGCAGCGGCATCAAAGCCGGAAACAAAGCGCCGCAGGAACCCGTAGCCCAACAATGGAATACCGATCGCCAACCCAATCGCTGCAGCCAGGCTGATGCCCACGTCGGCCGTCAGCCCAGAATGGGACAGCGCGAACCCTCCCTTGAGGCCCAAGGCCATCAAAAGATACAAGGACAGAAACCGTGCGATGGCGGGTGGGATTTCGAGGTTGGACTTGACCGCCCCCGCCAACACGCCGAAGACGAAGAAAAGAATGGCGGGATCGAGTAGGTTTTGCATAGGGTTTTCCTTGTGCGCATCCTAAAAATAAAGACCTACTTTGTAAAATCGATTTATATGCACTTGAGAATAGATAAAAGTCTATGAATGTCACCTTTCGGCAACTGAGGCTGTTCCTTGCGTTGGCAGACACCGGGAGCGTGAGCGCGGCTGCCAAGGCCATGCATGTCACCCAGCCCACCGCCTCCATGCAGTTGAAAGACGTTGCCCAGTCGGTAGGCCTGCCGCTCTATGAAGTCGTGGGGAAGAAGATTTACCTCACGGATGTGGGCAAAGAGCTGGCCGCAACCGCGCGCTCGGTCGCACAGGCGTGGGACGGATTTGAGCAGGGCGTGGATGCCGTCAAGGGCTTGTCGCGCGGCAAGCTCCGGGTGGCCGTGGTCAGCACGGCAAAGTACTTCATGCCGCGCCTGATGGGCAGTTTTTGCAACCAGCATCCGGGTATCGATGTTGCATTGCAGATTCTCAACCGCGATGGGGTGGTGCACCGCCTGCGTGAGAATCTGGACGACCTCTACATCATGTCTATGCCACCGACCGACATGGACTTGAGCGACGAGGTGTTCATGCCCAATCCTATTGTGGTGATTGCGCCCACTTCAGACCCACTGGCCGCACGCAAATGCGTACCTTTGCAAGAACTCGCGCAGCGCCGCTTCATTCTTCGAGAAAAAGGGTCCGGGACCCGCATGACCAGTGACCGGTATTTCCGCAAGTTGAAGTTCAGACCCGATGTCCGGCTGGAGCTGGGTAGCAATGAAGCCGTTAAGGAATCGGTCGCGGGTGGGTTGGGTGTGGGGGTGGTATCGCGCCATGCCCTGCATGGACAGCAAAAAGAGCACGGGGTCAGCGTGATCGATATGGAAGGCTTTCCTTTGCCCTCCGCTTGGCACATCGTGCACCCGGCAGGCAAGAAGTTCTCGCCATTGGCCCTGGCGTTCAAGCAGCATTTGCTCGAAGAGGTGATTCGACGCAAATGGAATAAGTCTGCCGCGAGCCCATGACGGCGATAGCGTTGGTGCAGAAATCTATTGATAGGACTTACGCAGCGCCCCCTGAAGCCCTTTGGCCGATCAGGGGGACTTGCGTAAGTCCTGATTGAACTGAAGTCGATGCAGGGGCGGTTTCGTGGGGCGTGTTTGCGGTAGCTGTCCTACAGGCACTTGGGTGTTTTGCGCCTGGCTGCTATATGCAGAATGCCGCACCATGGCCCTTTCAGGGCCACCGACGGGATGCAACATGAAACACCGAGATTTGCTTTTCTCCGCTTTGATTGGCGCGGTTGCCAGTGCGCGATCCATGACACCAATGGCCAGCATCGCGGGAATACGCCTTCTGGGCTACCGCCCGCCGGGGCGACTCGTCCTCCTGGACCGCCCCTTGTTCCGGTTCGGCGCCTTGGCCATGGGCGTGGGTGAACTATGGGGTGACAAGATGAAAACTGCGCCGGACCGCACTGTTTTTCTGGGCCTGCTGGCGCGGGTGTTGAGCGCGGGCATCGCAGGCGCCGCGCTGGCGCCCCGCGGACGCGCGCAGGCGGGTGCCATAACGGCGGTTGCAAGCGCCGTACCTCTGGCCTATCTGACGCTGGCCTGCCGCAAGCGCGCCATGGCAAGCATCGGTCAGACCCGTAGCGGTTTAATCGAAGATGCGTTGGTTGTCGCCGCCGGCGTGACCATTGTGGCGCTGGCGTTCAGACCGAAGAACGGTTGGTGACTAGGTCGCATCGGGCGTTGTGACCAAAGTTCCGGTTCTGCAGGTTACTGCCATGGCACAGACCTTTTCCGAGCTGGAGCATGCGCTGGCTGGGCATTGAAGGGGAGGGGCTGCTTTGAAGCCGAAGCAGCCCTTCAAAATTTCCATGCGGATGACCGCCCTGCATAGGGGACTAAGGATTCAAGTTGAGCAGACATGTTGCATCAATACGCGCACGCTGCCTCGAACTGCTGTTACATCCCGATTCAGAGGGGGCGGATCCTCCGCTCACGTCGTGAGCTTTGGACGTCGATTGCCAATGGCGCCGCTGGAATCGAAGACAACGCCGAGGCGTTCGTCGCGCCCGGCACACTGTCATGGCCAACAGCTCCGTGCAGTAAAACCTCGATGCAATGACTCTTACTCTTCGCCGCCCAACTCGATAACCTGCTGCTCACCGGTCCGACGCACACCAACGTCTCCGCCGCCTTGGCTGAAGCCCCATCGGGACGCTCCCGAATTGTCTGACCAAGTGCTTCCACAAGCGCAGCATGACGCCCACGCGCTCCACATCCGCCTGCGTGATCTGCGGCGTTTCGCAAATCTGCTTTACGCAAAAAAATCTATACCAGCGTCCAGCCTCATCACATGTTGATATGTGTTCTCGTTAGGCCGGAGTTCATGCCCGTGATAGTTGATGTTTACAGCTAAAATTTTCCTAAGATATTGATTGCATTGATGTTTTAAATATCTGTTATCGGCGTCGGGCCGGGCCGGAGTCTGAGTTTTGAAACTCTGCTGTCAATTTTGAAACTTTGCTATGCGATACCTTCGCAATGCCCCGCCTCTAGCAGGTGGGGCGAGCGCAGTACAATTCAGATGCAAGTAGTTCTTATTTGCAGTCCTGGTGCCTATACCCTATGTGTTTTGGCGCCTGCGTCCACCCTCCATCTGAAGTGTTTTCATGAAAATATCTCTTCCGTTCCTCGCCCGCGCCGTCGCGCTGGCCGCCAGCATGTTGGCCGCTCCTTTGGTGGTTCTGGCGCAAGGTTCTGACAGCCTGGTGGTGTACAACGCGCAGCACGTTAGCCTGACGCAGGCCTGGGCCGATGGCTTCACCAAGGAAACCGGCATCAAGGTCACCATGCGCAATGGCGGCGACAGCGAACTCGGCAACCAGCTGGTGCAAGAGGGCGCGGCGTCGCCGGCCGATGTGTTCCTGACCGAAAACTCGCCCGCCATGGCCCTGGTGGACGCCGCCGGCATGTTCGCCCCGCTGGACGCTGCCACGCTGGCCCTGGTGCCGGCCAATTTCCGCCCATCGCATGGCCGCTGGATCGGTGTGGCGGCCCGCACCACCGTCTTCGTTTACAACAAGAGCAAGCTGACCCCGGAGCAGTTGCCCAAGTCCATGCTCGACCTGGCCAACCCCAGCTGGAAGGGCCGTTGGGCGGCGTCGCCCTCGGGCGCTGATTTCCAGGCCATCGTCAGCGCACTGCTGGAGCTGAAGGGCGAGACCGTGACGGCCGGCTGGCTCAAGGCCATGAAGGAAAACGCCACGCCTTACAAGGGCAATAGCACGGTGATGAAGGCGGTGAACGCCGGCCAGATCGACGGCGGCGTGATCTACCACTACTACCATTTCGGCGACCAGGCCAAGACCGGCGAGAACAGCAAGAACACCGGCCTGTACTACTTCCGCAATGAAGACCCGGGCGCTTTCGTCAGCATCTCCGGCGGCGGCGTGCTGGCTACCAGCAAGCGTGCAGCCCAGGCCCAGGCCTTTGTCAAATGGGTGGCCGGCAAGGGCGGCCAGGAGATTCTGAAAACCGGTGACTCGTATGAATACGCCGTCGGCGTAGGCGCGCAGTCCAATCCCAAGCTGGTGCCGCTGGCCGAGCTGCAAGCGCCCAAGGTCGATCCATCCAAGCTGAACAGCAAAAAAGTGTCGGACCTGATGACACAGGCCGGCCTGCTGTAAACCTCCGGTGTCAGTCGTTCCGTCGGCCCTCCCCCGTGCACCTGCCGCCCTAGGTGCGCCGCTGCATGGCCTGCGCCGCCGTAGCCCCAGGCGCTTTTCCTGGGTCGGGTCGGCGGCGGTGTTGGTGTCTTTGTTCGCGCTGCTGCCGCTGGGCTTTGTGGTCTGGGTGGCCTGGCAGACCGGCTGGGATGTGGCAGCGCCCCTGGTGTTCCGCCCGCGGGTCGGCGAACTGCTGGTCAACACCGCCCTGCTTGTCCTCATCACCGTACCCTTGTGTGCGGTGCTGGCCCTGGCGCTGGCCTGGCTGACCGAGCGCAGCGACCTGCCCGGCGCCCGCACCTGGTCCTGGCTGGCCGTTGCGCCACTGGCTGTACCGGCTTTCGTCCACAGTTATGCCTGGATGACGGTGGCGCCTAGCCTGCATGGCCTGATGGGTGGCGTACTGGTGTCGGTGATTGCTTATTTCCCGTTCATGTACCTGCCTTTGTCGGCGGCGCTGCGCCGGCTTGACCCGGGCATGGAGGATGCCGCTGCCTCGCTGGGTCTCGGACCCTGGAGCGTGTTTTACCGGGTTGTCCTGCCGCAGCTGCGCCTTGCGCTGTGCGGCGGAGCGCTGCTGGTGGGCCTGCACCTGCTGGCCGAATACGGCTTGTTTGTGATGATCCGGTTTGATACGTTCACCACCGCCATCGTCGACCAGTTCCAGTCTACCTACAACGGGCCGGCGGCCAATATGCTGGCCGGCGTGCTGGTGGTTTGCTGCTTTGTGTTGCTGGGGCTGGAGTCGGGCGTGCGCGGCAGCGAGCGCTATGCGCGCGTCGGCACCGGCGCAGCCCGTATGCCGCTGCGCAGCCGTTTGGGCCGCTACACGGTGCTGGCCTGGCTGCTGCCGTTTGCCACCACTTTGCTGGCCCTGGGCGTACCGTTTTTCACCCTGGGCCGCTGGTTGATAGCCGGCGGCAGCGCCGTCTGGCAGCTGGACGCCATGGGCGCTGCCCTGGGCCAGACCCTGCTGCTGGCGCTGGTGGGCGGGCTGCTGACCACGCTGGTCTCCGTACCCATGGCCTGGCTGTCGATCCGCGCGCCGGGCAAGCTGCAGCGCGTGCTGGAGGCCTGCAACTACATGGTCGGCTCACTGCCGGGTGTGGTGGTGGCGCTGGCGCTAGTCACCATCACCGTGCGGGTCGCGCTGCCGCTGTACCAGACAGCGGCCACCATTTTGCTGGCCTATATGCTGATGTTTTTGCCACGGGCCTTGGTCAGCTTGCGCGCCGGCATTGCCCAGGCGCCTATCGAACTGGAATACGCGGCCCGCAGCCTGGGCCGCTCGCCCGCACAGGCGCTGTGGTCGGTGACGATGCGGCTGGCCGCACCCGGCGCGGCGGCCGGCATGGCCCTGGTGTCGCTGGGCATTACCAATGAATTGACGGCCACCTTGCTGCTGGCTCCCACCGGCACGCAAACCCTGGCCACTGCCTTCTGGGCCTTCAGCAGCGAGATCGACTACGCAGCGGCTGCGCCCTACGCGCTGACCATGGTGCTGCTGTCCATGCCGCTGACCTGGCTTTTATACGCGCAATCGAAACGGACCGCTGGACGATGAGTTTTCTTGAATTACACGCGGTGCGCAAAAGCTACGGCCGCATGCTGGCCCTGGCAGGGGTGGACCTGCATGTGCCCGCTGGCAGCCGTACCGCCATCGTCGGACCGTCCGGCTCGGGCAAGACCACGCTGCTGCGCATCATTGCCGGCTTCGAGGCGCCCGATGTCGGCCGCGTCACCCTGGGCGGCCAGGTGCTGGCGAATGGCCCGGACTCCATTCCCGCCCACCGGCGCGGCATTGGCTTTGTGCCGCAAGAGGGCGCATTGTTTCCCCATCTCAGCGTGGCTGACAACGTCGGCTTTGGCCTGGCCCGCAACGACCCGAAGCGTAGCCAGCGCATCCATGAGCTGATGCAGATGGTGGCGCTAGACCCCGCCATGCTGACGCGGCGCCCGCACGAGCTGTCGGGCGGCCAGCAGCAGCGCGTGGCCCTGGCCCGGGCCTTGGCCCAAAGCCCGCGCCTGATGCTGCTGGACGAGCCTTTCTCGGCGCTCGACACCGGCCTGCGCGCCAGTACCCGCAAGGCCGTGGCCCAACTGCTGGGCGCGGCCGGCATCACCACCATCCTGGTGACCCACGACCAGGCCGAAGCCCTGTCGTTTGCCGACCAGGTGGCGGTGATGCGCGCAGGTCGCTTGGCCCAGGTGGGTCCACCGCATGCGCTGTACCTGCGCCCGAGCGACCCGGCCACGGCCCAATTCCTGGGTGAGACCATTGTGCTGCCGGCGCAGCTGGCCCAGGGCTGGGCGGCTTGCGCGCTGGGCGTGGTGGCGGCCGACGACGCGCAGCGCCGCGGTGCGGCGCAGATCATGCTGCGCCCCGAACAGCTGCAGCTGACCGAGGTGCCGGCCGAGGCGCTGGACCCAGATTCCGAAGCCTGCTACGGCGTGGTGGAAGATATCGACTTTGGCGGTGCGCTGTGCGGCCTGACGGTACGCCTGCTGGGTGAGGCCCAGGCTGCCACGGCGCCGCTGCTGGTGCGCACCCCGGCCATCCACATCCCGCCGCTGGGTGCGACCGTGCAGATCACCGTGATGGGCCAGGCCCATGTTTTTGTGGAATCCGTCACGGTTTGAGGCGTAGTCCGGCGCAGCCGGTAAAAAACTTGTAAAAAGATTGTCAACCGCGGGGGAAGACGGTTCGTTGTAGGTGCACAAGGAGATTCCCATGAGCACCACGCAACGCACTACCGAATACAACTGGCCTTCCGACGACCGCGATCGTCGCCGTATGCCCGCCCGTTGATTCCCAACGGGGTATTTCCCGCCAGCCCGGCACACCCGGCGCGGTGAGGCCCCGGTACAACGGCAGCCCAGGCTGCCGTTTTGCATTTTTGGCATGAAATATGCCCTATGCGCAGATATGGCCTGCGCAGGCAGCTATTATTTGAGTAGCAAAAACAAATGGCACCCGCAGGTGCCATTTTTATGCATGAAATCAGGCTTCAGCGCTTATTTTATAAGCGCAAGAAGCTACTGATTCAATAGCAATCCACTCAAGCCGTCCCCGCCTTCACCTTCAAACGCCACGCGTGCAGCAGCGGCTCGGTGTAGCCGCTGGGTTGCTCCAGGCCCTTGAACACCAGATCGCAGGCTGCCTTGTAAGCGGCAGAGGTATCGAAATTCCCCGCCATGTTTGTGTACAAAGGATCGCCCGCATTCTGTCCGTCCACGACCGCAGCCATGCGCTCGAAGGTTTCGGTGATCTGCGCCTTTGTGACCACGCCGTGCAGCAACCAGTTGGCCATGTGCTGGCTGCTGATGCGCAGAGTGGCGCGGTCTTCCATCAGGCCGACGTTGTGGATGTCGGGCACCTTGGAGCAGCCGACGCCCTGGTCGACCCAGCGCACCACATAGCCCAGAATGCCCTGGGCGTTGTTGTCCAGTTCCTGCTGCTTCTCGGCGGCGCTCCAGTGCGGTGCCGCGCTGACGGGGATGGTCAGCAGGCCGTTCAGCAGAGTGTCGCGTTCGGCATTGGCGTCGATCTTTTCCAGTTGAATTTGGATGTCCGACACTTTGACCTGGTGGTAGTGCAGCGCGTGCAAGGTAGCGCCGGTGGGGCTGGGTACCCAGGCGGTGTTGGCGCCTGCCTTGGGATGGGCGATCTTCTGCTCCAGCATCGCGGCCATCAGGTCGGGCATGGCCCACATGCCTTTGCCGATCTGGGCCTTGCCGCGGAGGCCGCAGCTGAGTCCGACCAGCACGTTGTTTTTCTCGTAGGCCTGGATCCAGGCACTGGACTTCATGTCGCCCTTGCGGATCATCGGGCCGGCGTGCATGGCGGTGTGCATTTCATCGCCAGTGCGGTCCAGGAAGCCGGTGTTGATGAAAGCCACGCGTGCGCTGGCGGCGGCGATACAGGCTTTCAAATTGACGCTGGTGCGGCGCTCTTCGTCCATGATGCCCAGCTTGACGGTGTTTGCCGGCAGGCCGAGCACGGCTTCGACGCGGCCAAACAGCTCGCAGGCAAAGGCCACTTCGGCCGGTCCGTGCATCTTGGGTTTGACGATATAGACCGAGCCGGTGCGCGAGTTGCCCTTGCGTTTCAAGTCGTGCATGGCGATGGTGACGGTGACCATTGCGTCCAGAATGCCTTCAGGTATTTCCTGGCCGTTGCCGTACAAAACGGCAGGATTCGTCATCAAATGGCCGACGTTGCGCACGAACATCAGCGAGCGGCCATGCAAGGTCACTTCGCCTCCAGCCGCGCCGGTGTATTGGCGGTCCGGGTTCAGGCGGCGGGTGAACGTGCTGTTGCCCTTGTGCACTTCTTCGGTCAGCGTGCCCAGCTGGATGCCGAGCCAGTTGCTGTAGGCCAGCACCTTGTCTTCGGCATCGACCACGGCGACAGAGTCTTCCAGGTCCAGGATGGTGGACAGCGCGGCTTCCAGCACCACGTCGCTGACGCCGGCGGCGTCGCTCTTGCCAATGGTCGTGCTGCGGTCGATCTGGATGTCGATGTGCAGGCCGTTGTGCTGCAGCAGGATGGAGCTCGGGGCAGCTGCATCTCCCTGGTAGCCGATGAAGGCCTCGGGATGCGCCAGGTGTGTGCTGCTGTTGTGCAGCGTGACGACCAGCTGGCCATGCTTGACGCTGTAGCCGGTGGCTTCCTTGTGCGAGCCATTGGCCAGCGGAGCGGCCTGGTCCAGCACCTGGCGGGCGAAGGCGATGACCTTGGCACCGCGCACCGGGTTGTAGCCCTTGCCTTTTTCGGCACCACCTGCTTCGGAAATCGCATCCGTTCCGTACAGCGCGTCGTACAGGCTGCCCCAGCGCGCATTGGCGGCGTTCAGCGCATAGCGCGCATTCAGCACCGGCACCACCAGCTGCGGGCCAGCTTGAAGGGCCAGTTCGGCGTCGACATTGCTGGTGGTGGCCGTTACATCGGCGGGCATGGACACCAGGTAGCCGATGGATTCGAGGAACGCGCGGTAGGCCGGCATGTCGGCAATCGGGCCAGGGTGGGCCTTGTGCCAGGCGTCGAGTTCCAGCTGCAGGCGGTCGCGCTCGGCCAGCAGGGCTATGTTTTTCGGCGCCAGGTCGGCCACGATGGCATCAAAACCGGCCCAGAACTTGGCGCTGTCCACGCCCGTGCCGGGCAGCACTTTTTCTTCAATGAAACGTTCCAGAACGGTGGCTACCTGGAGCTGGTGGCGTGTCGTGCGTGCGGTCATGGTGTGCGCCTTTGCGATGGAGATGGGTGGTGATTAAAGCAAACGATAGGCCTACTGTATTCGAACCTTTAAGACGCATTAACAGGATTAAATTGTATTTATATATGACTTAAATGAATGTAATCAGACCTGACCGCCCAGGCAGCGTGCGGCTTCCAGCACATGGACCACATAGCGCTCGTCGTAGCGGTGCGCGGGCATGGTCAGGGTGACGGCGGCGGCAATCGCGTCCGCGCTGTCAAACACCGGCGCCGAGATGCCGGCCACCTCGGCCAGACGGTCGCCCACGGCGGTGTAGTAGCCCTGGGCGCGGATATGGGCGTACAAGGCGCGGTCCTTGGCCGCCTGCTTGCTGTCGCTGCCGAAGGCCATCAACACCCGGCCCCCGGTGCCGTGCTCCAGCGGCAGCACGTCGCCGGCCTTGATGTGGTCGCGGATCGGGTGCGGCGAATCGACCCGGTAGCGGCATAACCGCACCGCTTGGTCACCTTGGCCCTGGCGCACATGGTAGGCCGCGCTCTCGCCCGTGGCCGCGACCAGTTGGCGCAGCACCGGCAGTACCACCCGGTCGAGTGAAAACGCCGCCTGGTAGACGCTGTGCAGGCGCGCGACCTCGGCGCCCAGCGCGTAGCGGCCGTCGTCCAGCTTCTGTACCAGGTGCGCATGCTCCAGCGAAGCCAGCAGGCGCAGCACCGTGCTTTTGTACAAGCGTGTACGTTCGGCCAGTTCGGCCAGGCCCAGCGCCAGGTCGCCGCTGCGGAAGGCCGACAACAGGGTCAGTGCGCGGTCTACCGCGGCGGCGCCACCGGGGGCGGCATGGCTGTCGGCCAAGGATTCGGTTTGGGCTTTGCGTGGCATGGGTTGACAGCATTGACAGCGCGTTAGGAAGCTGTGATTATTTCAATAAAAAGAATATAGTTCTATCTTATAGAATATTATGCAAAATACCAACCCCTCCGTTCTGGTCAGCGAAGTCGGCCCGCGCGACGGCTTGCAGTCGGTCCAGGCCACCATGTCCACCGCCCACAAGCTGCGCTGGATCGACGCCTTGCATGCCAGCGGCCTGCGCGAAATCGAGGTCGGCTCCTTCGTGCCCGCCAAGCTGCTGCCGCAGATGGCCGATGTGGCCGATGTCGTGCGCCACGCGCTGGCCTTGCCCGGCTGGACCGTGATGGCCCTGGTGCCGAATGCGCGCGGCGCCGAGGCCGCGCTGCAGGCCGGCGTGCACAAGCTGACGATTCCGGTGTCCGCCAGCGCCGCCCATTCGCTGGCCAATGTGCGCAAGACCCGCGAGGAAATGCTGGTTGAGGTGGCGCGCATCGTCGCCCTGCGCAATGCGACCGCGCCGCAGGTGCCGATTGAGGTCGGTATGTCCACCGCCTTCGGCTGCACCCTGCAGGGCCAAGTCGCCGACGAAGACGTAATCTGGCTGGCCGCCGAACTGGTGCGCGCGGGGGTGGAGGAGGTCGGCCTGTCCGATACCGCCGGCATGGCCAACCCTGCCCAGGTGCGGCGCTTGTTCAACCGGGTGCGCGCCGAGATCGGCGACAAGACCGGCGCCGCCCACATGCACAACACCCGCGGCCTGGGCCTGGCGAACTGCCTGGCCGCCTATGACGTGGGTATCCGCACCTTCGATGCCTCGCTGGGCGGCCTCGGCGGCTGCCCGTATGCACCCGGCGCGTCGGGCAATGTGGTGACCGAAGACCTGGTGTTCATGTTCGAAGCCATGGGCATAGACACCGGCATCGACATCGAAAAACTCATGGCCGCCCGCGCACCGCTGCAAGCCGGCTTGCCGGGCGAGCCGATCTACGGCATGACACCCGAAGCGGGCTTACCCAAAGGATTCAAGAATGTCTGAACCCAACACCCTTCCGTATGCGGGCATCCGCGTCGTCGAATTCACCCACATGGTGATGGGCCCGTCCTGCGGCATGCTGCTGGCCGACCTGGGCGCCGAGGTTATCAAGGTCGAGCCCATAGGCCACGGCCGCGAGGGCGATGCCACCCGCAAGCTGGTGGGCTCGGGGGCGGGCTTCTTCCCCATGTTCAACCGCAACAAGAAAAGCCTGGCGCTGGATCTGCAAACGCCGGCCGGCAAGGAGGCCGCGCTGCGGCTGATCGCCACCGCCGACATCGTCAGTGAAAACTTCAAGCCCGGCACCATGGCCAAGCTGGGCCTGGACTACGCCAGCCTGAAGACGCTGAATCCGCGCCTGATCTACATCAGCCACAAAGGCTTTCTGCCCGGCCCCTACGACCACCGCACCGCGCTGGACGAAGTAGTGCAGATGATGGGCGGCCTGGCCTATATGACGGGCCGGCCCGGCGACCCGCTGCGCGCGGGCACCAGCGTGAACGACATCATGGGCGGCATGTTCGGCGCCATCGGCGCGATGGCGGCGCTGGCCCAGCGTGAGAAGACCGGACTCGGCCAGGAGGTGCAAAGCGCCTTGTTCGAAAACAACGTGTTCCTGGTGGCCCAGCACATGATGCAGTTTGCTGTTACGGGCAAACCGGCCGCGCCCATGCCGGCGCGTATCTCGGCCTGGGCCATCTACGAGGTGTTCGCGGTAAAGGATGGCGAGCAGATCTTCCTTGCTGTGGTCAGTGACTCGGCCTGGGCGACCTTCTGCGCCGCCTTCGGCTTTGCCGACTTGCAGGCTGATACGCGCCTGGCCAGCAACAACGACCGGGTCCATGCGCGCGACTGGATGCTGCCGCTGCTCCGCGAGCGCCTAGCCGGCTTCAGCGCCGCCGAGATTTCGGCCATTTTCGAGAAGCACGCCTTGCCCTTCGCCCCCATCACCCGCCCGCACGACCTGCTGGACGACCCGCACCTGAACGCCACCGGCGGTCTGGCGCCCATCACCCTGCCCGACGGCCGCAGCACCAAGGCGGTGTTGCTGCCGCTGATGCTCGACGGCCAGCGCCCCGGCATCCGCCTGAACCCGCCGCGCCTGGGCGAGCACAGCGTGGAGCTGCTGCGCGAACTGGGCTACGGCGACGCCGAGATCGCTGCGCTCAGCACCCCGTGATGCTATTGAATAGATAGCTTTTGGCGCAGGCAGTACCTGCGCTAGAGCCATATTTTTTATAAATTTCCGGCGTGCGGATAATCCAGCATGGCCCAATTCAAACAGCTAGAAACCTTCGTCGCCGTGGTGACCCGCGGCAGCCTGACCGCGGCCGCCAAGGCCGAGGGTGTGGCGCCGGCCATCATCGGCCGGCGGCTCGATGCGCTGGAAGAACGCCTGGGCGTCAAGCTGCTGCTGCGCACCACCCGGCGCATCAGCCTGACGCACGAGGGCAGCGCGTTTTTGGAGGACTGCCAGCGCGTGCTGGCCGATCTGGCCCAGGCCGAAGCAAGTGTGTCGGCCGGCGGCGTCCAGGCCAGCGGCCATTTGCGCATCACCGCGCCGGCCGGCTTTGGCCGCCGCCATGTGGCGCCGCTGGTGCCCTGGTTCCGCGAGCAGCATCCCGAGGTGACGGTGTCGCTGAACCTCAGCGACCGGGTGGTGGACCTGGGGCGCGACGGTTTTGACTGCGCGGTGCGGGTCGGCGACCTGCCGGATTCCAGCCTGGTCAGCGTGCGCCTGGCCGACAACCGGCGTATGTGCGTGGCTACGCCGGCGTTCCTGAAGCGCCACGGCACGCCGCAGCACCCCAGCGAGCTGGGGAAGTTTGACTGCCTGGCCTTGTCCAGCGAGTCGTCGCAGACCCGCGGCTGGGCGTTCCGGATTCCGGCGGCCGCGGGCGAAAAGGACGGTTTTGAGACCTTCTACACCAAGCCTGGCGGCCCGCTGGACTGCTCGGACGGCCAGGTGCTGCACGACTGGTGCCTGGCCGGCTACGGAATCGCCTGGCGCAGCACCTGGGAGGTCGAGGCCGAGATTGCCCGCGGCCAGCTGGTGTCGGTGCTGGATGCGTTCGCCGCGCCGCCAAACGGTATTTACGCGGTGTTTGCCCAGCGCAAGCATTTGCCGCTGCGGGTGCGGCTGTGGATCGACTTCCTGAAGCAGTACTACGGCCGGCCCGGCTTCTGGACCGCCGCAGACATGAAAAAGCCCGGCTAGCCGGGCTTGTGTGCGAGGCGCTGGGGGCTTAGCCCTTCAGGCATTCGCTCATGAACTTCTTGCGCTCGTCGCCCTTGAGGGTCTTGGTCTTGGCGTCGGCGTTACAAGTGGTCATCTTGGTTTGCTGGGCGGTCTTGCCGTCGGCGGCAGCGGGGCCTTCGGTCTTGGCGCTCAGGCATTCGCTCATGAACTTCTTGCGCTCGTCGCCCTTGAGCTCCTTGGTTTTGGCGTCGGCATTGCAGGTGGTCATTTTCATTTGCTGGGGCGTTTTTTCCTTGTCGGCCGCGTGGACCGTGCCAAGGGAAAAGGCCATGCCCAGGGCGGCGATGAGGGGGAACAGTTTTTTCATGCAAGCTCCAGTAGAAAGGAGGGGTGGAAAGAATCCGGTGCTAAACGCCTTGAGGCCACCGGATTGCAACCTATAACGGCGCATCCTGCAACTCGGATGACCGGCCCCGTAAAATCGCCGGATGCTCTCAGTCAAACACGAATTGCTCGCGGCGCTGGCCGTCGGGCTGGAAAAAATCGCCCCCGGCGCTGGCGCCAAAGCCGCGTTCGAGTCCCCCAAGGTCGCGGCCCATGGCGATTTTGCCTGCACGGCCGCCATGCAGCTGGCCAAGCCGCTCAAGCTGAACCCGCGACAGCTGGGTGAAAACCTGCGCGCCGCCCTGCTGGAACAGCCGGCGTTCGAGAAATGGGTCGAAGCCATCGACATCGCGGGTCCCGGCTTCATCAACATCCGGCTGTTGCCCGCGGCCAAGCAGGAAATCGTGCGCGAGGTGCTGTCCGCCGGCGCCAGCTTTGGCGTGCAGCCCAGCAATGGCCAGCACATCCTGGTGGAATTCGTCTCCGCCAACCCCACTGGCCCGCTGCATGTTGGCCATGGCCGCCAGGCGGCGTTGGGCGATGCGATCTGCAACCTGTACGCCACCCAGGGCTGGGATGTGTACCGCGAGTTCTATTACAACGATGCTGGCGTGCAGATCGCTACCCTGGCCACCAGTACGCAGATGCGCGCCAAGGGCTTCAAGCCCGGCGACGCCGAGTGGCCTGAAGCCGCCTACAACGGTGACTACATAGGTGACATCGCGCAAGACTTTTTGGCGGGCAAGACCGTCAAGGCCGACGACCGCGAAGTCACGGCCTCGGGCAATGTGGACGACCTGGATTCCATCCGCGAATTCGCCGTGGCCTACCTGCGCCGCGAGCAGGACCTGGACTTGCAGGCCTTCCAGGTCAAGTTCGATAACTTCTACCTGGAATCCAGCCTGTACACCAGCGGCCGGGTCGATGCCACGGTCAAGCTGCTGCAGGACGCCGGCAAGACCTACGAGCAAGACGGCGCGTTGTGGCTGCAGTCCACCGACTACGGCGACGACAAGAACCGCGTGATGCGCAAGACCGACGGCGGCTACACCTACTTTGTGCCGGATGTGGCCTACCACATCGCCAAGTGGGAGCGCGGTTTTACCAAGGTGGTGAATATCCAGGGCACCGACCACCACGGCACTATCGCCCGCGTGCGCGCCGGGTTGCAGGCAGCGAATGTCGGCATTCCCCTGGGCTATCCCGACTACGTGCTGCACACCATGGTGCGGGTGGTGCGCGGCGGCGAAGAGGTGAAGATCTCCAAGCGCGCTGGCAGCTATGTGACTCTGCGGGACGTGATCGACTGGACCAGCAAGGACGCGGTGCGCTTTTTTCTGCTGAGCCGCAAGCCGGATACCGAATACACCTTCGATATCGACCTGGCGCGTTCGCAGAACAACGACAACCCGGTGTACTACGTGCAATACGCCCATGCGCGGATTTGCAAAATGTTACGCGACTGGGGTGGTGATGTGGCGGCGCTGGAGAGCGTGGACCTGTCCAGTCTGCTGGTGCCGCAGGCCCAGACGCTGATGCTGCAGCTGGCCAAATACCCCGAGATGCTGAGCTCCGCCACCGAAACCTTTGCGCCGCACGACGTGACCTTTTACTTGCGTGAGCTGGCGGCCAATCTGCACAGCTACTACGACGCCGAGCGGGTGCTGGTGGACGACGAGTCGCTCAAGCTGGCCCGGCTGGCGCTGGTCGCGGCCTGCGCGCAGGTATTGCACAATGGCCTGGCAGTACTGGGCGTGGGTGCTCCAGAAAAAATGTAATTGACAGCAAGCATGAAAAAACAAAAGCAAAGCGGCGGCACCATCATCGGCTTTATCGTCGGTGTGGTGGTCGGTCTGGGTTCGGCACTGGCGGTGGCGGTTTACGTCACCAAGGTGCCAGTGCCGTTCATGAACGGCAAAACCCAGAACAGCAGCGCCGACCACGATGCTGCCGAAAACCAGAAGAACAAGGACTGGGACCCGAACACGCCCTTGCATGGCAAGAATCCGGTGCGCCCGGTGGCGCCCGTCGTGGCCGCCCCTGAAGTCGCGCCCGAGCCTCCAGCCGCCGCCACGCCCGTGCTGGTGCCGTCGGCGCCGGTAGTGGCCGCATCCAAGCCGGCCAAAGCCGATGCCAAGCCGACCGCGGCCGCATCCGCCAGTGCCGACCCGCTGGGTGATCTGGCCAAGGCTAAAGCCAAGGCGGCGACTACAGCCACCGCGGCAGCCGCTCCGGCCGCCCCAGCGTTGGGCCCAACGGCCGAGCCTTTTGAGTATTTTGTGCAGGCCGGCGCCTTCCGTACCCCGGAAGACGCCGAAGCCCAGCGTGCCAAGCTGGCCATGATGGGCATGGAAGCCAAGGTCAGCGAACGCGAGCAGTCGGGACGCACCGTATTCCGGGTCCGCATGGGGCCGTATGCCAAGCGCGACGACGCCGAGCGCGCCAAAGACAAGCTGGAAAGCGCTGGTGGCGAAACCACGCTGGTGCGCGTGCAGCGCTGAACGCCTCAGAACCCCGCACCGGGCGCGCTGAACTTTTTGGCTGCCGCCCGGTCCGACCCCCCACAAGGAGTGATTGCATATGAAACGTCGTGAGTTTTCGCTGACCTCAGCCGGTGTGCTGGCGGGCTCGGTAGTGGCCTTATCGCCCGTGGGCACGGCCCAGGCCCAGGGCAAGCCGCCCGAAGCAGGCAAAGACTATCTGGTGCTGGAGAAGAAAGTGCCGGTCGAGGCGCCTGCGGGCAAGGTCGAGGTGATCGAGTTCTTCTGGTACGCCTGCCCACATTGCTTTGCGTTTGAGCCGGCCTTGACCGCCTGGCTCAAGCAATTGCCCAAGGATGTGGCGTTCAAGCGCGTGCCGGTGGTGTTTCAAGACAGCTTTGTGCCACCGCAAAAGTTGTACTACACGCTGGAAGCCATGGGCCAGCTGGAGGCCATGCACTCCAAGGTGTTCAACGCCATCCACGTAGAACGCCAAAAGCTCGACAAAGACGCGCTGGTGATCGAATGGGCTGCCAAGCAAGGCCTGGACAAAGCCAAGTTCAGCGAAACCTACGGCTCGTTCTCCGTAGCTACCAAGGTGCGCAAGGCGGCCCAGTTGCAAGAGGCTTATCAGGTGGCCGGCGTGCCAGCGATGGGCGTGGCGGGCCAGTTCTATACCGACGGCACCCAGGCCCAGTCGATGGAGCGCGGTCTGACGGTGGTGGACTACCTGGTAGCCCAGCAGCGCAAGATCAAGTCTTGAAGCGCCCATAGCGTCTTGTTGCGCATAGGCCCTATAGACAACCTTGGGGCCGAATCCTCAAAAGCCCGCGAATGCGGGCTTTTTCGATTTGCGGGGCCGTATCGGCCGTTACAATGGATTGCAAGATTCGTGCCTCTATGAAAAAAGCCTACCTCTCCACTCTCCAATACCTCATTCTGGCCCTATGCGCCCTCACGGGTGGGTGGGCCGCGGCTGAAAAAGCCGACCGCCTCAAGCCCATGAATGTCGAATCCGACGCCATGCGCTACGACGACTTGAAGCAGACCAATGTGTTCACCGGCCGGGTGGTGATGACCAAGGGCACCATCATCATCCGCGGCGCCCGTGTCGACGTGCGCCAGGATGCCGAGGGCAACCAGTTCGGTGTGGTCACCGCCGAACCCGGCAAGCTGGCCTATTTCAAGCAAAAGCGCGATGGGTTGGATGAATTCATCGAGGGCGAAGGCGAAACCATTGAATACAGCAGCAAGCTGGACAACGTGCGTTTCATCAAGCGCGCGGTGATGCGCCGCCTGGTGGGCAGCAAGGTCAACGACGAAATCACCGGCGGGCTGATCGTCTACGACAACACCACCGACGTGTTTACCGTGGACAACAACCTGGGCGGGCAGAACACGCAGAACGGCCGGGTCCGCGCGATGCTGACACCCAAAGCGGCGGCATCCGCCCCGGCAGGCACGGCCTCTCCCGGCACCGGACCGGCACTGCGCCCCAGCACCACCCTGGAGGGGGGGCAGAAGTGACGGCGGCAGTGGAAGTCGCCGACAGCCGTCTGGAAGCCCGGCACCTGCAAAAGGCCTATGGCAGCCGCAAGGTGGTGAAGGACGTGACCCTGGCGGTACGGAAAGGCGAGGTTGTCGGCCTGCTGGGCCCGAACGGCGCAGGCAAAACTACCTCTTTCTACATGATCGTCGGCCTGGTGCGGGCCGATGGCGGGCATATCTCCATCGACGGCCAGTCGGTGGAGCACATGCCTATCCACCGCCGTTCGCGCCTGGGTTTGAGCTATCTGCCGCAGGAAGCCTCGATTTTCCGCAAGCTCACGGTGGAGGAAAACGTGCGCGCCGTGCTCGAGCTGCAGGAGGACGATGCGGGTAAATCGCTGTCCAAGGCCGCGATTGAAGAGCGTTTGACGGCCTTGCTGCAGGATCTGCGGGTTGAGCATCTGCGTGAATCCAGCGCCATGGCGCTGTCCGGTGGCGAGCGCCGCCGGGTCGAAATCGCCCGTGCGCTGGCAACCCAGCCGCGCTTCATCCTGTTGGACGAGCCGTTCGCCGGTATCGACCCGATTGCGGTGATCGAAATCCAGCGCATCATCAGCTTCCTGAAGTCGCGCGGCATCGGTGTGTTGATCACCGACCACAACGTGCGCGAAACCCTGGGTATTTGCGACCACGCCTACATCATCAGCGACGGCAACGTGCTGGCCCAGGGCACGCCGGCCGAGATCGTGGACAACGCCGATGTGCGCCGCGTCTACCTCGGCGAGCATTTCAAGATGTGATGGCCCCATGAAGCAAGGCCTTTCCCTCCGCGTTTCCCAGCATCTGGCGCTGACGCCCCAGCTGCAGCAGTCGATCCGTCTGCTGCAGTTGTCCACGCTGGAGCTGAGCCAGGAAGTCGACCAGATGTTGGACGAGAACCCGTTTCTCGAGCGCAACCTGGACGACGCACCGCGCGAGGAGTTCGGTCTGGCGCAGTCGGATACGCCCGTCAGCGCCGGCGATCGGGAAACCGAATCTGCTGCTAATTCTGTAGCTGAGTATGCAGGCGAGAGCAGCGCGGAAGCCTCAAATGACTCCGAATCTCCGCTGACCGGCGGCGACGATACCAGCTGGGACGGCGACGGCACCTCCGAGGTCAAGCCCGACGACAGCGAATGGGGCGGCGACGCCCCCGCGCGGCAGAACAACCTTGGCGAAGACGGCGAGGTGGATGCCACCGAGCTGGCGCGCAGCCAGGAGTCGCTGACCAGCTTTCTGCACCGCCAGGCCTTGGCCCTGCGCCTGGGCGAGGTCGACCAGGCGGCGTTGCGCTTCCTGATCGAATCACTGAACGACGACGGCTACCTGGAAGACGACCTGCCTACCCTGGCCCAGGGCCTGGCCGGCGACGACCCGGAGGCGGTGGACGAGCTGGTGCATCGCTTCACCGTGGCCCTGCGCCTGCTGCAAAGCCTGGAGCCGGCCGGCGTCGGCGCCACCCATCTGGGCGAATGCCTGGTGCTGCAGCTCAAGGCGCTGCAATCCACCATGGGCGACGATCCGGTGCGCAAAACCGCTTTGCGGATCTGCCGGCAACCCATGGACCTGCTGGCCCGCCGCGACGTGAAGCGCTTGTCGCAGCTATGCCATGCGACCGAGGCCGACATCAAGCTGGCCATGGGCTTGATCGCCCGGCTCGAGCCCAAGCCAGGCCGGCGTTTTGTCGACGTGGAGCGCAACATCGTGGTGCCTGACGTGATCGTGGCCAAGGTCGGCCGCGGTGCCAATGCCAGGTTCCGCGTGCTGCTCAACCCCGAGGTGATGCCGCGCCTGCGCGTGCACGACATCTATGCCAACGCGCTGCGCCAGCACAAGGGTGGCGGCAAGGACTCGTCAAACAATGCCGCCCTGCAGCAGCGCCTGCAGGAGGCGCGCTGGTTCATCAAGAACATCCAGCAGCGCTTTGACACGATTTTGCGGGTCAGCAATGCGATCGTCGAGCGGCAGAAGAACTTCTTCAGCCACGGCGCGCTGGCCATGCGCCCGCTGGTGCTGCGTGAGATTGCCGACGAGCTGGGCTTGCACGAATCGACCATCAGCCGCGTGACCACCGCCAAGTACATGGCCACGCCCTACGGCACCTTCGAGCTGAAGTATTTCTTCGGCTCGTCTCTGGGGACTGAGACCGGCGGCAATGCGTCCAGCACCGCGGTGCGCGCGCTGATCAAGCAGTTTGTTTCGTCCGAAGACCAGAAGAAGCCGCTCAGCGACAGCCAGCTGTCCGACATGCTGAAAGAGCAGGGCATTGAATGCGCGCGCCGCACCGTGGCAAAGTACCGCGAAGCACTGCGCATCGCCCCGACGAATCTGCGCAAAGCTCTGTAAGGGGCTGCCGCTGGCCTGTATGGGACGCGGTGACACTAGGAAACGATTGATATGAACCAACTCCAATTATTTTTACCCTGCGCCGCCGGCGTGGAAGAGCTGCTGGCCGAAGAGGTGCACGAGATCACCGGATTGCAGGGTGAAGACCTGCGTGTCCTGCGCGGCGGCACTCTAGTGCGCTCGTCGTGGCGCGATGCGATGCGCCTCAACCTGCACAGCCGCCTGGCGCAGCGGGTGCTGATCGAGCTGTCCAACACCGAATACCGCAACGAGCAGGATTTGTACGAGGCGGCCAGCAATGTGGCCTGGGAGATCTGGTTTACGCCCAAGCAAAGCTTCAAGATCGAGGTCACGGCGCAGCACAGCCCGTTGAATTCGCTGAACTTCGCCGCGCTGAAGGTCAAGGACGCGGTGGCAGACCGCTTCCGCTTCAAAACCGGCGTGCGCCCCGACGTGAACGTGCAGTGGCCCGATGTGCGCATCTACCTGCACCTGACCACCGAGCGGGCCACTATCTACATCGACACCTCGGGCGACGCGCTGTTCAAGCGCGGCTGGCGTGAAGACAAGGGCGATGCCCCGCTGAAAGAGACGCTGGCCGCCGCGATGATCGCCGCCAGCGGCTGGGACGGCACGACGCCGCTGTACGACCCCTGCTGCGGCAGCGGCACCATTGCCATCGAGGCTGCGCAGATCGCCTGCAATATCGCGCCCGGCAGCCTGCGCCGCTTTGGCTTCGAGAAGCTGCTGCCGTTCCAGCCCCATGTGTGGACCGCCATCCAGGACCAGGCCCACGCTGCCGAGCATGAACCACAGACGCAGATTTTCGGCAGCGATGTGGCGTTCCGCATGGTTGACTTCGCTACCCGCAACGCCGAGCGCGCGGGCGTGGCTGGTGTGGTCGAGTTCCGCGGCGGCGACGCGCTGCAGCGTATGCCGCCCGCCGAATCCGGTGTGATGCTGCTGAACCCGCCGTACGGAGAGCGGATCGAGGTGGCGGGTGTGGCGGGCCGGCGCGAAGCCGCGCAGACCGAAGACGGTAGTGGCGATTTCTTCCCGCAGCTGGCTACCCATTGGAAGCGCAACTACGCGGGCTGGACCGCCTGGATGCTGACGCCGGACCTGAAGCTTCCCGGCAAGATGCGCCTCAAAGAGTCGCGCCGGGTGCCGATGTGGAACGGCCCGATCGAATGCCGCTTGTTCCGCTTCGACATGGTGGCCGGCTCGGCCCGACGCGGTACCGATGGCAAATAAGCCGCTGGAGCTGGGCCCTGGCCCGCACGCGGTGGTGCTGGACACCAATATCGTGCTGGACGTGTTCATCTTCGACGACCAGGCCTCCAAGCCGCTGCAGCCGGCGCTGGCCGCGGGCCAGCTGCGCTGGCTGGCGACCCAGCACATGCGCAATGAGCTGGAGCGGGTGCTGGACTACGCGCACCTGCTGCCGCGCCTGGCCTTCTACCAAACCAGCAAGGCCGACGTGCTGGCCCAGTTCGACCGCTTTGCCAACCTGGTCGAAGTGGCTCCGCGTATCAGCGCTATCTGCAAAGACCCCGACGACCAGTGTTTCATCGACCTAGCCGTGGCCCACAAGGCCGTACTGCTGAGCAAAGACAAGGCCGTGCTTTCCATGAAAAAAAGGCTGCTAGCGCAGGGGGTACCTGCGCACACTGCTATTCAATTTGTAGTGTGAAGCTTTCGGCGCTGGCGCGTGGCCAGTAGAACTTGTAGACATTTGGCAGGTTGCTGATGTCACGGTCTAGCAGCGCGTCTATGGCCAGCGGCGGCAGGACGGTGACCAGCAGCTTGACCCCGGTTTCATTGACCCGGCGCACGATGTGGTGGGCGGTGATGTCGCCCGGATGGCGCAGGCCGGCGGCCTGGACCATTTCCTTCAGCGCCTTCAGCGTGTTCTGGTGGAACTGCAGCACCCGTTCGGCCTTGTCGGGCACGATCAGCGCCTGCTGGCGCACCGGGTCCTGGGTGGTCACGCCGGTGGGGCAGTGGCCGGTGTGGCAGGCCTGCGCTTGCAGGCAGCCCAACGCAAACATGAAGCCGCGTGCCGAATTGCACCAGTCGGCGCCCAGCGCCATCATGCGCGCAATATCGAATGCGCTGACCACCTTGCCCGCGCAGCCCAGCCGGATGCGGCTGCGCAAACCGACGCCGCGCAAGGTGTTGTGCACCAGCTGCAGGCCTTCCTGCAGAGGCGCGCCCACATGGTCGGTGAACTCCAGCGGTGCGGCGCCGGTGCCGCCCTCGGCGCCGTCCACCACGATGAAGTCCGGTGTGATGCCGGTGCTCTGCATGGCCTTGACCATGGCAAACCATTCCCCGGGGTGGCCTATGCAAAGCTTGAAGCCGGTGGGCTTGCCGCCCGACAGCTCGCGCAGCTTGGCGATGAACTGCATCATCTCCACCGGGGTGGAGAACGCGCTGTGCGACGAGGGCGAGACGCAGTCCACACCCTCGGGTACGCCACGCGCCTCGGCAATCTCGGCGCTGACCTTGGGGCCCGGCAGCACGCCGCCGTGGCCGGGCTTGGCGCCCTGGCTGAGCTTGAGCTCGATCATCTTGACCTGCGGGTTGCTGGCGTTGGTAGCAAAGCGCTCGGCGTTGAAGCTGCCGTCGTCGTTGCGGCAGCCGAAGTAGCCCGAGCCGATCTCCCACACCAGGTCGCCGCCGTGCACCTTGTGGTGTACCGAGATCGATCCTTCGCCGGTATCGTGCGCAAACTGGCCGCGCTGCGCGCCCTTGTTGAGTGCCAGGATGGCATTCGCCGACAGCGCGCCAAAGCTCATGGCAGAGATGCTGAACACGCTGGCGTTGTAGGGCTGGGTGCAGCTGGAGCTGACGGCGGGCAGCCCGGTCTGGCTGTCCAGGCCGATGGTGATGCGAAAGTCGTGCGTCGCCACCTCGGTGGGGGCGACCGAGTGGTTGATCCATTCGTAGCCCTCGGCCAGCACATCCAGCTGGGTGCCAAACGGCCGCTTGTCGATATCGCCCTTGGCGCGCTGGTAGACCAGGGCCCGCTGGGCGCGCGAGAAGGGGTTGGCTTCGTTGTCGGCCTCGATGAAATACTGGCGGATTTCCGGGCGCACATATTCCAGCATGTAGCGCATATGGCCGATGACCGGGTAGTTGCGCAGCACCGACTTCTTGGTTTGCTGCAGGTCGTAAATGCCCAGGCCGACCAGGCCCAGAAACACCAGGCCGACCAGAGCACCAGTATGGAAGGCGACCACGCTGAACAGGCTCAGCAGCAAGCCCATCACGCACAGCCCCATGGCGGTGTAGCGTACCGGGTAGATCGAATTCAGATAGTTCAACATCGGGGGTTTCTCCTGGCCGCGATGCTACTGGCTAAACTTGGGGTTTGCTACCCGAGATCACCATGACTTCCACCCCCAATTCCGCCCCTTTGCAGCCCGAAGACTTTGACGCTTTGGACCTGATCCTGGAGGATCTGCGCACCCGGTACGACGAAACTCCGCAGTGGGAATTTTGCGAAGGTTTCATGGCGGCGCTGGTCTGCGGTCGCAAGGTGATTGCGCCCAGCGAGTATTTCTCCGTGCTGCTGGATATTGGCGACGAGGGCGAGGGCAGCTTTGCCGACGAGGCCCAGAAGGAAGCTTTTATGGCGCTGTGGACGCGGCGCTGGAACGAGGTGACCATCGCGCTGGACGAGAAGGACGTGAAGAACCTTTCCGACGAAAAAGCCTACACCCCCGAGGTGCTGGATGTGCGCGCCATGATGCTGTCGCTAACGCCCGAAGAACGTGCCGAGGCCATGGTAGACGACGAGGACGGCCCGCTGCCCTCGTTCGGCCAGGTCTGGGCACTGGGCTTCATGTTTGCGGTAGAGGCCTGGCCCGAAGAATGGGAAGCGCCGGCCAAGGACAAGGAGGCCGTGCAGTGGCTGGACGGCGCGCTCAGCGCCATCGTGGCCCTGACCGAAGACGATACTGGCCCGGCCGAGATTTCAGCCTTTGGCCCCGACGAAGAAGGCGGCGAAGAGCCGCCACCCAGCATGTCCAACGCCCGCATGGAGGCTTTCGGCGAAGCCATGTGGGCGGTGTACGACCTGCGCGAACTCTGGCGCTCGCTAGGCCCGCGGGTCGAGACGGTGCGCGTAGAAGCCACCCCAGGCCGCAACGATCCCTGCCCTTGCGGCAGCGGCAAGAAATACAAGAAGTGCCACGGTATGACCTGATGACCGTGGCGTGTGACTGTGATCCTCTAGTGGTTTTACAGGCTCACGGCTTGGCCAGAAACTTCTGCAGATTGGCCGCCGCCTGCTTGCGCACCTTGGCGCGCAAAAATGGCGTCCAGCCCAGCAGCAGGCCGGGTGTGCCCAGCGCCTGGCGCGACCAGGCCCAGAAATCGAATGCATCGCGGTGCTCAGCGATCAGGCCAGCGGCATTGAAGCGGAACCGTGCGTCGATTCGGTTGTGCACCAGTCGGCCGGTGGCGCTGAAGCGGTAGTGCGCTTCCCAGTGGGCGTGGCCGGTGTTTGCGTCGGCCTGCAGCCCATTGAATTCCAGCTTCCAGGCGTCGCGGCCCTTGGCCTGGGTGGCAGTGCACAGCATGCGCCACATACCGCCGACTTGCTGCTGGCCGCTGAGCGTGAACACTGGGTCTTCGAATCGCACATCGCTGGCATAGCAGGCGGCCATGGTGTCGGCGTCGAGCCGGGTGAAGGCGGTGTAGAAGCGTTCAAGCGTGGCCTGGTTGGGGTGCATGTAAACCTTTGTGTTACATAATGTTGCGCTATGCGGTAATTTTTTGGATTGCTGGCGCTTCCTTTATCGAGTCGCGCAGCCACCACAAAGAATGCATTTTGACGGCCTGGCCGGTCTTTGGCGGCGCACAACGGTGACAGAATGGCCGGGCTTGAATGTTGTGAACCTTCGTCGCTGTGCTCGGCGGGCCGGGCCGACAGATCCAAAGCCCGCCTTGATTTGGATGCGCGGGCCGCGGAATGCGCCGGAGCATGGAGGTTTTTCACCTTAACCGACAGCCTGTTGAACTCTGCAGGCCCACCCTTGTGAGTGCCCTATTCCCGTGCAGTCTTTAAGCTCCATCCATCCGGTGATTTCGTTCCGCAACAGCCACGACGAAGCTATGCGCGGCACCCTCATTAGCCACCAGCGTGGCTCCCTGGTGATGGAGGTGTACAACCCGCACTCCCTGGTGCAGGTCAGCGAAGTGCTGCACGAGCTCACCGTGCGCTCGGGGCAGAAGAGCATTTACAAGGGCAAGGCCGTAGTAGTTAGCCTGGTCAATACCGGCCTGATGGCGGTCGTGTCGGTCAACCTGATGGACCAGTGGAATGAGGTCGGGCTGATGGAGCCCGGCATGGCTGCAGTGGCCGAGGCGGCGGCATTGTTTGTGCAGGACTGGAGTACCCGCTTCAGTGTGCGGCGCGACTACCAAGTGGTGGTCAGCGAGATGCGGGCCTATTTTTCGGATGTGGCGCGCTGGGTAGACCAGCTGGATGTGGCGGCCAGCCTGCCGCGCGAGGCGGATGGGCGCATCCAGCAGGATGTGTTCATGGAGCTAGGCCAGCCTTTGCTGCATAAGGGCCGCGAATTCCTGCAGTGGTTTGACCGGGAGGCCGCCGAGGTGCCCGACGAGCTGGTGCCCATGCACCGCAGCTTTGCCCAGACGGCAATCCACCCCTTGATTCTGCGGGCTCCGTTTGTGCACCGCACCTTTTCCAAGCCGCTGGGCTATGCCGGCGACTACGAGATGGTGAACCAGATCGTCGGCGACCCGCGGCAAGGCCCTAGCAGCTACTTCCAGCTGGTCAACTTCATGTTCTTGCAGGCCGGCGTGGCCCAGGCGCACCGTAACCGTATCGACATCCTGTACGACCGACTCGAAAAACTTGCGGCCCAGGCGGTACGGGCCGGGCGGACCATGCGGGTGCTGAACATCGGCTGCGGGCCGGCGCTGGAAATCCAGCGCCTGCTGCAAAAATGTCCGGACTTCGACCGACTGGAATTCGTGCTGGTGGACTTCAGCGATGAGACCCTGGACTACACTCGCAAGCAACTCGAAGCCCTGCAGCAGGGCAGTGGCAAAACTCTGCAGCTGACCCTGCAGCACGAATCGGTCAACCAGCTGCTCAAGCGCGCGGTCCTGACCCAGCCGCTGGCCGAAGAGCAGAAGTTCGACTACGTCTACTGCGCCGGCCTGTTTGACTATTTGACCGACAAGGTCTGCAACCGCCTGGTCAAGTACATGGTCAACCAGTCGCGGGCGGGTGGCAAGGTCTTGATTACCAATGTGCATTCCAGCAACCAGGAGCGGCGCTGGATGGAGCACTTTCTGGAATGGCATCTGATTTACCGCGACGAGCAAGGCGTGCAGAAAATCCTGCCGCCGGGCCTGCAGGACATTGAAGTCTTTACCGATATCACCGGGGTCAATGTGTTCGTAGAGTCCACCGTGGGCCCCAGTGCTGCATGCTGAGCTTTGTAGCGACCCGCAAGGACGCCGACTACCGGCAAGAGTTGCATGGCTATCTGATCTTCAACAGCCGGGCCGCCTGCCTGATGACGATTGCGCTGATCCTGGCCGGGATCGGTCTGGACAATATCTTCTATCCCGGCCACGCACCCTATTTTCTGGGCCTGCGGGTCCTGGCTTGCGTCTGCATCGGCCTGGTGCTGCTCAGCTACAGGCTGCAGTGGGGGCGAGACCACATCAAGGCGCTGACCTACTTCTGGATTTGCATCCCTCAGGCCATGGTGGCCTGGATGATTTTCGCTACCGATGGCGAGCGTTCGATCTACTTTGTGGGTCTGACCTTTGTGCTGAGCGGCATGGCGTTCTTCCTGCCGATCTCGTTTTTCGAGGCCGTCTTTTTTGGCCTGCTCACGCTATTCGCCTATGGCGTGGCCTGCGGCTTGCGTGCCGGCGGCATACAGGACTTCCACGCGCTTTGGGGCAACGCCTTGTTCATGCTGTTTTATGCCTTGATCGGGGTGGCGCTGGCGGTGTACAACGAGCGTTGGCGCTGGTTGTCCTTTCAGCTGAAAAAGGAGATCCAGGAGAAGAACGACGCCTTGCAGCAGACCAACAAGGCCCTGGCCGAAATCAAGGGCCACATGATGCAGCAGGAAAAAATGGCCGCCCTCGGTACCTTGGCCGCAGGCTTGCTGCACGAGGTGAACAATCCGGTGAACTACAGCCTGATGGCCTTGAACATGTCGATGATGGACTCCTTGGTGGTCAACAGCCCCGAGCTCAAGGAAAGCCTGGGTGACGCCAAGGAGGGCATGCAGCGCGTGCAAAGCATCGTCTCCGACCTCAAGACCTTTGCCTACCAAAAGCCCGGCGACGAAACTAACACCCGCATCTTCCTGTTTGAGAAAGCCCTGCAGTCGGCCCTGCGCCTCACCGGCTTCGAGCTCAAAGGGATTGCCGTGTCCGTCGAATTGCCGATGGATACCCATGTACGCGGCGACGAGCCAGCCCTCATCGGCGTGCTGATCAATCTGCTGGGCAATGCGGCGCTGGCCTTGCACAAGGCCGCGCGCACCGGCCCGCGCATCGACGTGCGGGCAGTGCGTACCGGCGAGCGGCTGGAGGTTACGGTGCGCGACAACGGCACCGGCATCCAGCCCGACCACCTAGCGCGGGTGTTCGAGCCCTTCTTCACCACCCGCGATGTTGGCAAAGGCCTGGGCCTGGGCCTGAGCGTCAGCTACGCCATCGTGCTGCGCCACGGCGGCGCGCTGCGGGTGAACAGCGAGCCCGGCGTCTGGACGGAGTTTGCTTTTGACCTGGGCTTGGCGAATAAAAATGTCTGAACTGCTGCCGCCCCCACCGCTGGCCGCCACGGCCTGCACCATCTTGTATGTGGACGACGAGCCGCAGTCCTGCAAATGGTTTGCGCGCAGCTTGGCCGACGAGTTCACCGTCCTCACGGCCACCAGCGTGGATGCGGCGCTGGTGCTGCTGCGCGCCCATGCTTCCGAGGTGGCGGTACTGGTTACCGACTACCGCATGCCCGACCGCAACGGGCTGGACCTATTGGACGTGGCACTGCGCGAGCACCGCCATCTGGTGCGCCTGCTGGCCACCGGCTACGCCGAGAAAGCGGTGGCCATCGCCGCCGTGAACGTGGCCCAGGTGTTCCGCATCCTGGAGAAGCCGCTTGATGCCGAGGCCACCCGGCAGGCTTTGCGCGATGCGTTGGCCTTGCACCGCCAGCAAGCGCTGCAGCGCCTGGTGCATGAAAACCGCGTCACCGCTATGCGCGACACCCTGGGCTTTCTGGCGCACGAGTTGGCCACCCCGCTGAGCACGGTGCGCGGCTATATGGACGCGCTGCAGGCCCGGCACATCGCCCCCGAGGCCGGCGTGGCTAAATTTTCTGAAAGCACCGCGGGCGAGGTGTTGGCCGCACTGGCCGCCAGCCAACGCCAGGCCGCGTACTGCCAGTCGCTGGTGTCGCGCTTTGTGCAGTCGGCGCGTGACGCCGACCCGGGTGGTGTTGCCAGCCATGTAGCGGCCAGCAGCCTGCTCAAGTCTTTGCTCGACGGCTACCCGTTCTCCGGCGATCAGCGCGCATGGGTCCGCACCCAACTGGATGCCGACTTTGTGCTGCCCGGTAAGCGCGATCTGCTGTACCTGGTGCTGTGCACGCTGACCAAGAACGCCTTGCAAGCGCTGCAGGGCCGGCCCGATCCGCAACTGCAGATCTGGCTGGGCCACGACCCGGCCAGCCAGCGCGACTGCATCCGCATCGGTGACAACGGCCCTGGCATCGCACCGGATCTGCTGGACCGGCTGAGCCTGGAGCCGGCCACCACCCGGGCCGCCAGCGGCGGCCACGGTATGGGCCTGGTGCTGTGCCGCCGCGTGCTGCAGTCGCTGGGCGCCAGCATGGTGCTGGCATCGCCGCCGGGCCAGGGCACCTGCGTGAGCCTGTATTTCAAACCCTTTCCTGCGCGACTTACGCCGCATTCGGATGCTGCGTAAGTTCTTCTCCTTCCACAAACATGGCAAGATGACCCTATGAGACCTGACAAAATTCTGTACGTCGACGACGAACCCATGGCGCTCAAATACTTTGAGCGCTTGATCAGCCCGATGGCGCCGGTACTCACCGCGCTGTCGGTGGAAGAGGGCAAGGCGGTGCTGCAAGCCCGCGGCGGCGAAATAGCGGTGCTGATATCCGACCAGCGCATGCCCGGTGCCATGGGCAACGAGTTGCTGCGCTATGCACGCGACCACCACCCGAGCATGGTGCGCATGCTGACCACCGCCTACTCCGAGTTGGGCGAGGCCATCGAAGCCATCAATACCGGCGAAATCTACCGCTACGTCACCAAACCCTGGGACTTGGAGTTGTTGCGCGCAGATATGCGCAATGCGCTGGAGCTGTCTGAAACCCGCTGCGAGCGCGACAGCCTGTTGCGCGAAAAAATGGCTGTGCAGCGCCAGCAGCTGCTGGCCAGCCGCATCTCGCAGCTGGCCGTGGTCTGCGCGGGCTTCATGCACGCCGACTACGCGCGCGGCCTGCAGGTGTTCTTGCAGGCGGCGGAGCGCAGCGGCTGCGCGCTGCCACCCATCGACTGGCGCAGCATGGACCATGCTGAGCTGATGCAATACGAAGCCCAGCGCAGCGTCGCCATCGGCCAGGCCATGGCCGGCTGGCAGCATGTGTTTGCGGCCGTGGCCACCCCGGCGGCGGCCTTGCAGGCACTGGCCGATGCCTTGCCCGGCCAGGTTGAATTGGCCGGCGATAGCGCCACCATCAGCAACCGCCAGCCGCTGACCTGGCTGCTGGATGCGGCTTCGCACGAGCCACCCTCGCCCGCGCTGGTAGCCTGGCTGGCCTGGTTGATGTGGTGGGGCGGCAGCGCCCAGCTGCAGAGCAGTGAGCAGGGCCTGGTGGTCCGCCTGGGTGACACACCATCCGCTGCACCGGCCGACTGGATGGCGACCGCGATCGAGCGGATCAGCCTGGCGGCGTCCGAGGCGGCTTAAGCAGCTCTACCAGCCGCTGCAGCGCGTATTGCACCGTGGCGGCCCGTACCGCCGCCCGGTCGCCGGCGAACTGCCGGCATTCGCTGTAGATATCGGTCTGCTGGGCGCCGGGTAGGGCAAAACCCAGCCATACCAGGCCTACCGGTTTCTCGGCACTGCCGCCGCCCGGGCCGGCCACGCCGGTGACGGCAATTGCTACCTGGGCTTGCGAGTGCGCCAGCGCCCCGGCCACCATGGCGCGCACCACTGGCTCGCTGACCGCGCCGTGCGCGGCGATCAAGGCCGCATCCACCCCCAGCATTTGGGTTTTGGCGTGGTTCGAATAGGTCACAAAGCCGCGCTCGAACCAGTTGCTGGAGCCGGCCAGGTCGGTGCAGGCGGCGGCAATCATGCCACCAGTGCAGCTCTCGGCGGTAGCCAAGAACCATCGTTTTTCCAGCATCAAATCGGCCACTGGCGCAGGTAGTGATTGCATGACTAGCTATGAAAAAGATAGTTTTACAGGAAGCGCCATAGCGCAATCACCAGCAGCGTGCAGAACGCCGCCACCAGGTCGTCAAAAATAATTCCCCAGCCGCCGCGGGCGTTCAAGCCCTTGAACACCTTGTCGGCCCAGGCCACCGGGCCGGGCTTGGCCGCATCGAAATACCGGAACAAGGCAAACGCCACCAGCTGACCGACAAAGCCGGTCGGCATCACCAGCCACAGCACCAGCCAGAAGGCGATGATTTCGTCCCACACGATAGGGCCGGGGTCGGCCACGTTCATATGCCGCGCGCACACCGTGCAGGCCCACCAGCCGACCAGCAGCGATCCCAGCAGCAGCCAGCCCATCTGCGCCTGCGTCAGATGCGGCTGCAGCACCAGAAAAGCCAGCCAGGCCCACAGCGTGCCCGCCGTGCCTGGCGCTACCGGGCTCAAGCCCGAGCCAAAGCCCAGCGCAATGAAGTGCGCCGGATGGGAGAGTAAAAACCGGGCGCTGGGGCGCCGCATAGGGGGCTGGGACGAAGGCAGATCCATAGCCGACGATTATGGTGGAGGCCAAGGATAATCTGCACATGAACCCACTGCATATCTCCTCCCAGTTCGACGCCGGCGCCATTGATGTGATCAGCCTGGCCGACCCGCAAGACATCCAGCTGCAGATCCGACCTGACAACGCCAGCCCCTTCGCCCAGTGGTTCTACTTCTGCCTGCAGGGCGCGGCCGGTGTGTCGGTAGTGCTGCGATTTTTGAATGCCGGCCAGAGCGCCTACCCGCCGGGCTGGGACGGCTACCGCATCGTCGCCAGTGTGGACCGCCAGCACTGGTTCCGCCTGGACGCCAGCTACGACGGCCAGGTGATGACCGTGCGCACCACGCCCACGGCGAACCGCCTTTACTTCGCCTATTTCGAGCCATATTCGCACGAGCGCCATCTGGATCTGCTGGCCGAAGCCACGGCCTCGGACCTAGTGGCGGTGGAGCACCTGGGCGCCACACTGGACGGTCGCGACATGACGCTGCTGCGCATCACCGACCCGCAGGTGGGCGCGGCCAAGAAGAAGGTCTGGCTGATTGCCCGCCAGCACCCCGGCGAATCCATGGCCGAGTGGTTCGCCGAAGGCTTCGTGCAGCGCTTGCTGGACCGCGCCGACCCGCTGAGCCGGGTGCTGCTGCAGCAGTGCGAGTTCTACGTGGTGCCGAACATGAACCCCGATGGCGCGGTGCGTGGCAATCTGCGCACCAATGCCGGCGGCGCAAACCTGAACCGCGAATGGTTGGCCCCCAGCATGGAGAAATCGCCCGAGGTGTTCCATGTACGCGCCAAGATGCAGGCCGTAGGTGTGGACTTGTTTCTGGATGCGCATGGCGACGAGAACCTGCCCTACAACTTCGTCGTCGGCACTGAGGCCAACCCCGGCTTCAGCCCGCGGATCGAGGGTTTACAGAATATTTTCAAAGCCGCCTGGCTGGCCGCCAGCCCCGACTTCCAGACGGAAGTTGGCTACCCGCGCGCCGCCCCCGGCCAGGCGAACCTGAGCCTGGCGACCAATTGGGTGGGGCAACACTTCGACTGCCTCGCATTCACGATTGAAATGCCGTTTAAGGACAACGCCAATTTGCCGGATGCCGATGCAGGCTGGAACGGTGAGCGCTCGAAGAAGCTGGGTGCCAGCGTGCTGCCAGCGGTGCGTGCGGCAGTTTTTGTATAAAAAAGGCCTCTGGCACAGAGTCTGCCTTTGGTGGCAGCTATCTAAAATATAGCGTCGCATAGCCCGTCCCCGGGGCGGTGCGGGCGAACGGGAGCGATTGCAATAAAAAACACCTGCTGGCGCAGGTGGATTGTGCTGAGCCAGCTATCTAAATAATAGCGGCTATGGCACTAAGCCGTGGGGCTGACGCCCCATTCCAGATGTGGGCAGCGCCGTGCCTACTTGGCGGCGTGCTGGATTTCGTGGCGGTCGGCGGCAGCGAACAGGTCGGCGGCAAAGCCGGGGTCGGTGTCTGCGTAGGACTCGGCCATCAGGCGCACTTGTTCGGCTTCTTCGAAGACGGTCAGGGCGCGGGGAGCGGACTTTTGAAACAGAGAAGCGGATACGGCGGCGACCAGGTTGGCGGCGGCGGTAGCCAGTTCACGCAGAGCAGAATTGACCGCAGGTGCTGTAGCGGTGCTGGTCAGTTGCAAAGTATTGGTGGTCATGGTGTTTACTCCTGGACATCGGGTTGATGTTGAAGTGAATTATAGGGTTAACCCTAGTTTTGCGCCAGCGCCATCCTAGGGTTAACCCTCTAGCGTATGTTTTACGCCACCGTGCTGTTTTATTCCAATACGGTTTGCCGCACCGCATGCTCCCAGCGCGCCATCAATTCCGCAGCACGTTGCGTGCCAAGTGTTGGTAAAAACCGCCGTTCGGCGCGCCACAGCGCCGAAAGCTCGTCGGTGTTGCGGTACACGCCGACCGCCAGCCCGGCCAGGTAGGCGGCGCCCAGGGCCGTGGTTTCGGTGACGGCAGGGCGGATCACCGGGATGCCTAGCAGGTCGGCCTGGAACTGCATCAGCAGGTCGTTCACGCAGGCGCCACCGTCCACCCGCAGCTCGGCTACCGGCGTGCCGCCGGCCTGTACCGCGTCGCGGCCCATGGCCAGCAGCAGGGCGGCGCTTTGGTAGGCGATGCTTTCCAGCGCGGCGCGCGCGATGTGCGCCAGGGTGGTGCCGCGGCTCAGGCCGGTAATGCTGCCGCGGGCCTCGGGCTTCCAATACGGTGCGCCCAGGCCGGTAAAGGCGGGCACGAATATCACGCCGCCCGAATCGGGCACGCTTTGCGCGAGGTTTTGCACCTCGCCGCTGTGAGGGATGGCGTGCAGGCCGTCGCGCAGCCACTGCACTACGGCGCCTCCCACAAACACGCTGCCTTCGATGGCGAATTCGGGCTGGGCCGAGGGCTGGGCCGCGCTGGTGGTCAGCAGGCCGTTGTGGGATTTCTGGAAGGTGCTGCCGGTGTGCATCAGCATGAAGCAGCCGGTGCCATAGGTGTTCTTGGCCATGCCGGCCTTGAAGCAGGCCTGGCCGAACAGCGCGCTTTGCTGGTCGCCAGCCACGCCGCCGATGGGAATCGCGTGGCCTAGCAGTGCGGGGCTGATGTCGCCGTAGATGGCGCTGCTGGGCTTCACGGCCGGCATCAGGCTGGGTGGTATGTCCAGCATGGCCAGCAGCTCGGCATCCCACTGGTTGTTGTGCACATTGAACAGCATGGTGCGCGATGCATTGCTGACGTCGGTGGCATGCACACGGCCTTCGGTGAGCTGCCACATCAGCCAGCTGTCGATGGTGCCGAAGGCCAGTTCGCCACGTTCGGCCTGGACCCGGGCATTGGGCACGTTGTCTAGCAGCCATTTGAGCTTGGTGCCGGAAAAATAGGCATCGACCAGCAGCCCGGTCTTGCGCTGGATCATGTCGGCCAGGCCGTCAGCGCGCAGCTGCACGCAGGTGGGTTCGGCGCGCCGGTCCTGCCAGACGATGGCGTGGTGGATGGGCTGGCCAGTGGCGCGGTTCCACACCACCGTGGTTTCGCGCTGGTTGGTGATGCCGATGGCGCGGATGTCCTTGGCCTGCAGCTTGGCTTGGGCCAGGGCGGCGCGGGCCGTGGCCAGCTGGGTGCGCCAGATTTCTGCGGGATCGTGCTCGACCCAGCCAGGCTGCGGAAAGATCTGCGGCAATTCGAGCTGCGACTGGCTGACGATGTGGCCATCGGCGTGGAACACGATGCTGCGGGAGCTGGAGGTGCCCTGGTCGAGCGCGAGGAGATAGGTCATGGTGAAGCTTTAATGTGAAACAACTTTCATGACTCGGGGTGCCCTGCCCCCAAGTGCATGAAAGTTAGGGGGAACGTTATGGCGTTGCAATATGGCAGCGCACCTGGGCGTCGCGCAACAGGGCGGTGAAGGGTTCTGGCACCGGGGCGTCGGTGAATAGGCGGTCGATCTGCGACAGGCTGGCCACTTCGACCATCGCTGGGCGGTTGAACTTGCTGCTGTCGGCCGCCATCCAGACCTCGCGCGCGTGGCTGATGATGGCTTGCGAAACTTTGACTTCGCGGTAGTCGAAGTCGCGCAAAGTGCCATCCGATTCAATTGCCGAAATGCCGATCAGCGCAATATCCACCTTGAACTGGCGTATGAAATCGATAGCAGCTTCGCCGACCACGCCGCGGTCGCGTCCCCGCACCACGCCGCCCGCGATGATGACTTCACACTGCGGATTGGCGCAAAGGATGGTGGCCACGTTCAGGTTGTTGGTGATCACGCGCAAGCCCTTGTGCTGCAGCAGGGCCTTGGCGATGGCTTCGGTGGTGGTGCCGATGTTCAGTATCAGGGAGCAGTCGTTGGGCACCTCGGCCGCTACCGCGCGGGCGATGCGGGCCTTGCCTTCTGCGTGCAGGTTTTCGCGCTGCGGGTGGGCGATGTTTTCAATCGTTGAGCTGGGCACGCGCACCCCGCCGTGGAAGCGGGTCAACAGGCCATCGTCGGCGAGGCGCTGCACATCGCGGCGCACGGTTTGCAGAGTGACGCTCAGCTTGTCGGCCAACTGGTCCACCGTGAGGGAGCCTTGGGCTTGTACGGCATGCAGCAGCAGGAGTTGTCGCGGGTTGGGATTCACAGTGTTTCGATATGCATAAAAGACGTATACAGACTTTAAAACGAAAGACAAAGAACGAATCGAGGGTTGTCACTGATAAAAAAGAAACACAAACGAACAATAATTATCAAATTCGAAGATTTGTACCAGTAGCAACAAAGGAATGTGATGCAGTTGAGCTTAGAAGGCATCAGCAAAAAGGTGGGGGCGCAGACCTGGTTGTATGAGATGGGCTTGTCGCCCCAGCCCGGCGCGGTCACCGTATTGCTGGGTGCCACCCAGGCGGGCAAGACCAGCCTGATGCGCATCATGGCTGGGCTGGATGTACCCAGCCATGGCCGTGTGCGGGTGGACGGCGTGGATGTGACGGGCCAGCCTGTGCGCGAGCGCAACGTGGCCATGGTTTACCAGCAGTTCATCAACTACCCCTCGCTCAAGGTGCGTGACAACATCGCTTCGCCGCTCAAGCTGCGCGGCGAAAAGAACCTGGAACAACGGGTGCGCGAGCTGGCCGAGAAGCTGCACATCGAGATGTTCCTGGACCGCTATCCGGCCGAGCTGTCGGGCGGCCAGCAGCAGCGCGTGGCGCTGGCTAGGGCGCTGGCCAAGGCCGCGCCGCTGATGCTGCTGGACGAGCCATTGGTGAACCTCGATTACAAGCTGCGCGAAGAGTTGCGGGATGAGTTGAGCTCGTTGTTTGCGGCCGGCGAATCCACCGTGGTCTACGCCACCACCGAGCCGGGCGAAGCTTTGCTGCTCGGGGGCTATACCGCGGTGATGGATGCGGGCGAACTGTTGCAGTACGGCCCTACGGCCGAGGTGTTCCACCAGCCCAAGTCGCTGCGGGTTGCGCGGGCTTTCAGTGACCCGCCGATGAACCTGGTTGCCGCACACACCGCCGCCGGTGGCGTGCAGTTGCAGGCCGGCCCCCTGTTGGCATTGGCTCTGCCGCCAACGACCACGGGCGGCCTGTTAACCGTAGGCCTGCGCGCCAGTGCACTGCGGGTGCAGGCGCGTCCTGGTGACGTGGCATTGAACGGGCATGTCGAGCTTGCCGAGATCTCGGGTTCCGATACCTTTGTGCACGTGTCTACGCCTATCGGCGAGCTGGTCGCCCAGCTGACCGGCGTGCATTACTTTGAACTGGGCACTGCTTTGACCTTGTATTTTCACGCCACCCAGGCCTATGTGTTTGACGCCCAGGGTGCCTTGCTGCTGGCCCCAGTGCGCAAGGCCAACGCAGGGGGGGCGATCTGATGGCCCGCATAGAACTCGACCTTGCGCACGCCTACCGCGCCAACCCCACGCAAGACAGTGACTACGCCTTGCTGCCGCTGAAGATGACGTTTAACGACGGTGGCGCATATGCCTTGTTGGGCCCGTCGGGCTGCGGCAAGACCACCATGCTGAACATCATGTCGGGGCTGCTGGCGCCATCGCAGGGCACGGTGCTGTTTGACGGTAAAGATGTGACCCGCGCTTCGCCGCAAGAGCGCAACATCGCCCAGGTGTTCCAGTTCCCGGTGATCTACGACACCATGACTGTGGCCGAGAACCTGGCGTTTCCGCTGCGCAACCGCAAGGTACCCCAGGCCCAGATCGACAAGCGCGTGGGCGAGATTGCCGAGATGCTGGAGATGAGCGGCCAGCTGAACCAGCGCGCGGCCAACCTGGCGGCGGATGCCAAGCAAAAGATCTCGCTGGGCCGTGGCCTGGTGCGTCCCGATGTATCTGCCGTGCTGTTTGACGAACCGCTGACCGTGATCGATCCGCATCTGAAATGGCAGCTGCGCCGCAAGCTCAAGCAGATCCACCGCGAACTCAAGCTGACCCTGATCTACGTGACCCACGACCAGGTTGAGGCATTGACCTTCGCCGAACAGGTGGTGGTGATGACGCGCGGTCGGGCCGTGCAAGTGGGCTCGGCCGACGCTTTGTTCGAGCGGCCCAGCCATACCTTTGTGGGCAACTTCATCGGCTCGCCGGGCATGAACTTCCTGCCTGCCACCGCGACCGCGGATGTGTTGCAGGTTGCGGGCGCGCAATGGTTTCTACCACGCGCATTGCCAGAAGGCGCGCTCAAGCTGGGCGTGCGGCCCGAATACGTTTCGCTGGCCCAGCCCGCCAGTGCGGGAGCCTTGCGCTGCACGGTTTCCAAGATCCAGGATGTGGGCACCCATGTGATGCTGACCGCCAGCGTGGACGGCCAGGCGTTGAAGGCCCGGTTGAGCCCGGAGGTGCAACTGCCGGCCGAGGGAGAGGAAGTTTGGCTGCAGGTGCTGGGTGAGCACACCTGCTTTTATAAGAATGAGGAGATCGTGCAATGAGCACCACAACAAAGCCGGTGAACCAGAAGGCCTGGTTCTTGATTCTGCCGGTGCTGATCTGCGTGGCGTTCTCCGCCATCATTCCGCTGATGACGGTGGTGAACTATTCGGTGCAGGACATCATTTCGCCCGAGCGCCGGGTGTTCGTGGGCACCGAGTGGTTTGTGGCGGTGATGCGCGACGAAGAGCTGCACGCGGCGCTGCTGCGGCAAATCACCTTCTCGCTGGCTGTGCTGGCGGTCGAGCTGCCGTTGGGCATTCTGCTGGCTTTGTCCATGCCGGCCGATGGCTGGAAGGCCTCGGTGGTGCTGGTGATCGTGTCGCTGTCGCTGTTGATTCCATGGAACGTGGTGGGCACCATCTGGCAGATTTTTGGCCGCTCCGATATCGGTCTGCTCGGGGCCGCGCTGCAAGGCATGGGCATCGAGTACAGCTACACCGGCAATGCCACCCACGCCTGGCTCACCGTGCTGCTGATGGACGTGTGGCACTGGACACCGCTGGTGGCTTTGCTGGGCTATGCGGGCCTGCGCTCGATTCCCGATGCGTACTACCAGGCGGCACGCATCGACGGGGCCAGCAAGCTGGCTGTGTTTCGCTACATCCAGCTGCCCAAGATGCGCGGCGTGCTGATGATTGGCGTGCTGCTGCGCTTCATGGATAGCTTCATGATCTACACCGAACCGTTTGTGCTGACCGGTGGTGGGCCTGGCAATGCGACCACCTTTCTGTCGCAGTTCTTGACGCAGAAAGCCGTGGGCCAGTTTGACCTGGGCCCGGCAGCAGCGTTCTCGTTGATCTACTTTCTGATCATCTTGCTGCTGTGCTTTATTTTGTACAACTGGATGCAGCGCGTCGGCACCCAAGAGAAAGAAGGCGGCCATGAATAAGCCCAAGTTCCAGAAGCGGACGATTTTCCTGCTGGCCTACATCGTCTTTGCTCTGCTGCCGATCTACTGGATGGTGAACATGTCGTTCAAGACGAACGGCGAGATTGTGGCCAGCTTCTCGCTGATTCCCCAGCACTTCACCTGGGACAACTACCGCACCATCCTGACCGATCCATCCTGGTACTCGGGCTACATCAACAGCCTGATTTACGTGAGTATCAACATGGTAATCACGCTCACCGTGGCCCTGCCTGCGGCCTATGCGTTTTCGCGCTACAGCTTCCTGGGTGACAAGCATGTGTTCTTCTGGTTGCTGACCAACCGCATGACGCCACCCGCGGTGTTTCTGCTGCCGTTCTTCCAGCTTTACACCACGGTGGGCCTGATGGACACCCACTTGGCGGTAGCCCTCGCGCATCTGTTGTTCAGCGTGCCGCTGGCGGTGTGGATTCTGGAAGGCTTCATGAGCGGAATTCCGCGCGAGATTGACGAAACGGCCTACATCGACGGCTATACCTTCCCGCGTTTCTTCTTGACGATCTTTCTGCCGCTGATCAAGGCCGGCGTAGGCGTGGCGGCGTTCTTCTGCTTCATGTTCAGCTGGGTCGAGCTGCTGCTGGCCCGCACCCTGACCAGCGTGAACGCCAAGCCCATCGTGGCCACCATGACGCGCACTGTGTCGGCCTCGGGCATGGATTGGGCGACGCTGGCGGCGGCCGGTGTGTTGACGATTGTTCCGGGCGCCATCGTGATTTGGTTTGTGCGCAACTACATCGCCAAAGGATTCGCCATGGGGCGGGTGTGATCGGTCTAACAGGAGATTCGTATGTTTGAGTGGATGGCGTGGACCTTGCCGGTCTCAGTTTTCTTTATTTGCATTGCGCTGATGCTGGTGGGTATGACGGTGTGGGAAATCAAGTCGCCCACCACCGTGCGGCGCGGTTTCCTGCCGATGGAAACCACCCGCGGTGATCGCTTGTTCATCGGCCTGCTGAGCGCGGCCTATGTGAATCTGGCGTTTGTCGGGTTGAGCGGCAAGTTCGCCGAGTGGTTCAGCCTGGACGGCGACCCCTCGATCTGGATCAGCTTCGTGCTGTCCATGGTTTTGCTGGCACTGGTCATGCGCAAAGGTTGAGCAGTGTGTTTTCAAGGATTCGGCTTCCGTTGCCCCCAGAGCCGAGCAAGCCTTTCGTTCCATGGGGGTGTACACCAATCAGGAGACGAGACATGAAGATGCGTTATTCCCTACTGGCCGTTGCAGCCGTTTGTGCGCTGACGGGCCATGCATTCGCCGACGAGGCGGCTGCCAAGAAGTGGATTGATAGCGAGTTCCAGCCTTCCACCTTGAGCAAGGACCAGCAGACTGCCGAGTTGAAGTGGTTCATCGAAGCGGCCAAAAAGCTGCAGGCCAAGGGCGTGAAGGAGATTTCGGTCGTGTCCGAAACCATCACCACCCACGAATACGAGAGCAAGACGCTGGCCAAGGCGTTTGAAGAAATCACTGGCATCAAGGTCAAGCACGACCTGATCCAGGAAGGCGACGTGGTGGAGAAGCTGCAAACCTCGATGCAGTCGGGCAAGTCGATTTATGACGGTTGGATCACCGACTCGGACCTGATCGGTACCCACTACCGCTACGGCAAGATCATGAACCTGACCGACTACATGGAAGGCAAGGGCAAGGAGTGGACCAACCCCGGTTTGGACCTGAAAGACTTCATCGGCACCAGCTTCACCACCGGCCCGGACAAAAAGCTCTACCAACTGCCCGACCAGCAGTTCGCCAACCTGTACTGGTTCCGTGCCGATCTGTTTGCCCGCCAGGATTTGAAAGACAAGTTCAAAGCCAAGTACGGCTATGAGCTCGGCGTGCCACAGAACTGGAGCGCCTACGAAGACATCGCCGCCTTCTTCAGCGAAGACGTGAAGACCATCGACGGCAAGCCCGTCTATGGCCACATGGATTACGGCAAAAAAGACCCGTCCCTGGGTTGGCGCTTCACCGATGCCTGGCTGTCCATGGCCGGCACGGCCGACATTGGCAACCCTAACGGTTTGCCGGTGGACGAATGGGGTATCCGCGTAGGCGCCGACAAGTGCACCCCGGTGGGTGCCTCGGTGTCACGTGGTGGTGCGACCAATTCGCCCGCTGCGGTGTACGCCCTGACCAAGTACGTGGACTGGATGAAAAAGTACGCGCCCAAAGAGGCCAGCGGCATGACCTTCGGCGAAGCCGGCCCCGTGCCCGCCCAGGGCCAGATCGCCCAGCAAATCTTCTGGTACACCGCGTTCACCGCCGACATGATCAAGCCCGGCCTGCCCGTGGTGAATGCCGACGGCACGCCCAAGTGGCGTATGGCCCCCGGCCCCAATGGTCCGTACTGGAAGCAAGGTATGCAAAACGGTTACCAGGACGTGGGCTCCTGGACCTTCTTTGCCAACCACGATGCCGATAAGACGGCGGCTGCCTGGCTGTATGCGCAGTTCGTGACCGCTAAGACCACCTCGCTGAAAAAGACCACGGTGGGCCTGACCCCTATCCGCGAGTCCGACATCCAGAGCAAGGCCATGACCGATATGGCCCCCAAGTTGGGTGGTCTGGTCGAGTTCTACCGCAGTCCAGCCCGTGTTGCCTGGTCGCCCACCGGCACCAACGTGCCCGATTACCCCAAGCTGGCCCAGCTGTGGTGGAAAAACGTGGCCCAGGCCGTGACGGGTGAAAAGACTCCGCAAGGCGCGATGGACAATCTGGCGGAAGAGATGGACCAGGTGATGTCCCGGCTGGAGCGCGCTGGTATGGCCCATTGCGCACCCAAGCTCAATCCCAAGGGCGACCCCAACAAGTACCTGAGCGACAAGGGTGCTCCCTGGAAGAAGCTGGCCAACGAGAAGCCAAAGGGCGAAACCATCGCCTACGAGACGCTGCTGAATGCCTGGAAAAACGGCAAGGTGCGCTAACTTCGTAACAGAGATGCAATAGTCTCTGGACTGGCCGCGCGGACTGGGTTCCGCGCGGCCGTTTCTCACCCGGCACGGTTCGCGCTTGGCGGGTTTATTTGATGGTTGGAATTTAGGTTTATGACGCTCGCATCTCCCCCCCAAGCTACTGTGCGTGCCGCCCTGGTGGCGCAGCTGAAGGCACCTGCCCGCTACGATTTGGTGGTGATCGGCGGTGGCGCGACAGGTTTGGGTGTGGCGCTGGATGCCGCGTCCCGTGGATTTAGCGTGGCTTTGGTGGAGTCGCATGACTTTGCCAAGGGCACTTCGTCGCGCGCTACCAAACTGGTGCATGGTGGCGTGCGCTACTTGGCCCAGGGCAATATCGCCCTGGTCCGCGAGGCCTTGCACGAGCGCACTACGCTGCTGCACAACGCGCCGCACCTGGCCCAGCCGCTGGCTTTCGTGATGCCCTCGTACAAGCTGCTGGATACGCCTTTTTATGGCATCGGGCTGAAGATTTACGACGCCTTGGCCGGCAAGGCCGGGCTTGGGGCTACCGAGTTTTTAGGGCGCGACAAGACCCTGCAGTACCTACCCACCGTCCAGGCACAAGGCCTGAAAGGCGGCGTGAAGTACTGGGATGGCCAGTTTGACGATGCGCGCCTGGCCCTGGTATTGGCACGCACTGCGGCGGCCCACGGCGCCGTCTTGGTCAACTACTGCGCGGCCACCGGCCTGCTGCACGAAGACGGCAAGGTGGCCGGAGTGCACTGCGAAGACCGAGAAACCGGCGCAGAGATCACGCTGCGCGCAGGCTGCGTGGTCAACGCCACCGGCGTATGGGTCGATGACTTCCGGCAGAAGGACGGCGCGGCGACCGGCCGTTCTGCAAAACCCATGGTCGCGCCCAGCCAGGGCGTGCACATCGTGGTGGACCGCGACTTCCTGCCTGGCGACCACGCCATGCTGGTGCCCAAGACGGCCGATGGCCGCGTGCTGTTTGCCGTGCCCTGGCTGGGCAAGGTGATTCTGGGTACCACCGATACCCCGCGAGACGATCTGGCCCGTGAACCCCGTCCGTTCAAGGAAGAGGTGGAGTTCATCCTGAGCGAATCGGCGCGCTACCTGAGTCGCGCACCTACCCGGGCCGACGTCAAGAGTGTCTGGGTTGGCCTGCGCCCGCTGGTCAAGCCGCAGGACGACGATGGCGGCAATACCAAGGGTATCAGTCGTGAACACACGGTACTGGTCAGCCGCAGCGGGCTGGTGACGGTGACCGGCGGCAAATGGACTACCTACCGCGCCATGGCCGAGGATGTACTGGACAAATGTTTCGACGCGTCCCTGCTGCAGCCGCGCAAGCCCGGCGTGACTGCCGGTCTGCGCCTGGTGGGTGCGGGCGAGGCGACAGACCTGACGCCTCCGCAGCACAAGCTTAGCGACCCGCCAGGTTGGCCGGCCTACGGTACCGAGCAGCCTGCCGTCCGCGCCTTGCCGGGAGCGGACCGATTGTTGTGTGGTGGCTTGACCGAAGCCATGGTGCGGTTTGCCGCGCGCTTTGAATATGCACGTACGGTGGAAGACGTGTTGGCCCGCCGGAGCCGCTTGCTGTTCCTGGATGCCCGGTTGGCTGGATCTTTGGCTGCGGATGTTGCAGAAATCCTGCTGCAGGAAACCGGCGCGGACCCGCAAAAAGACGCGTTTGTTGCGTTGGCGCAACTCTATTTGACCCTCCCCGCGTGATCCCGCTGGCGCAATGGCCGCTGGAGCCGCGGCGCGGCTTGGTCGGTGTGTTGACCGATATCGATGACACCTTGACCACGGACGGTGTCATAACTGCAGATGCCTTGCAGGCCTTGGCCGAGCTGAAGGCCGCGGGTTTGGCGGTGATCGCCATCACCGGCCGCCCGGTGGGCTGGAGCGAGTCGTTTGCCTGCAGTTGGCCGGTGGACGCCATCGTTGCCGAGAACGGTGCGGTTGCGCTGCTAAATACCAGCAGAATAGGCCTCGAGCGCAATCAGAATAAGCGGGGGGTGCTATCAAAACTATATATCCAGGATGCCGCGACCCGGCGGACTAACTTTGCCCGCATGCAGCAGGTGGCGCAGCGGGTGTTGGCCGAGGTGCCGGGTACCCGACTATCCGAGGATTCGCCGGGGCGGGAGACCGACATCGCGATCGACCACAGTGAATTCACCTGCCTGCCACCGGACAAGATTGCCCAGGCAGTGGCGATCATGCGGGCCGAAGGCATGCATGCGACTGTTAGCTCCATTCATATAAATGGCTGGTTTGGTGAGCACAACAAATGGGTGGGCGCGCGTTGGATCGTGCGCAGCCTGTTGGGGCGTGAGCTGGATGCCGAAGCCAGCCGCTGGGCCTATGTGGGCGACTCGGCCAACGACCAATTGATGTTTGCTGCCTTACCGAACAGCGTAGGCGTAGCCAACGTGCGGCGTTTTGAGGCCGACTTGCTGTCCAAGCCGCGTTACATCACCCGTGGCGAGCGGGGCGCGGGTTTTGCCGAAGTGGCCCAGGCCATTTTGGCGGTCCGCGGCGCGGGCGTTGTGGCTTCTTGACCAGGAACTGCGTCATTTTTCTTTGTGGGTAGTTGACGCACTCCAATTAATTCTGCATAATCGTGGGCTTCGCTTCCAAAAAGCGATGCTTCTGCCCAAAGGAAGCGCTATGAGTGGTTTGTAGCGTGGACGACGGGCCCAAGACTGATCAGGCGTGGTGCTTAACAAGTTTGAGCAAAACAACTGATGCAAGTTGGGAAAACATAGACATGATCCAAACTGAATCCCGGTTAGATGTTGCCGACAATACTGGCGCGAAATCCGTTCTCTGCATCAAGGTGCTGGGCGGCTCCAAGCGTCGCTATGCCAGCGTTGGCGACGTCATCAAAGTGAGCATCAAAGAAGCCGCTCCTCGTGGTCGCGTCAAAAAAGGCGAGATCTACAGTGCAGTGGTGGTGCGCACGGCCAAAGGCATCCGTCGTGCAGACGGTTCGCTGGTCAAATTCGACGGCAACGCAGCAGTGTTGCTCAATGCAAAGCTGGAGCCCATCGGCACCCGCATCTTTGGACCCGTGACGCGCGAATTGCGTACCGAAAAGTTCATGAAGATCGTGTCCCTGGCTCCTGAAGTTCTGTAAGGACGCAACATGAACAAAATTCGCAAAGGCGACCAAGTCGTTGTGCTCACCGGGCGCGACAAGGGCAAGCGCGGCACCGTGGCGCTGCGCAAAGATGACTCTTACCTGTTGGTCGATGGCATCAACATGGTCAAGAAGCACGCTAAGCCAAACCCCATGAAGGGTGAGGCCGGCGGCATCATCGAAAAGAATATGCCGATTCACCAGTCCAACGTAGCTATCTTCAATGCAGCTACCGGCAAGGCTGATCGGGTTGGAATCAAGTTGCTGGCAGATGGCAAGCGCACCCGCGTTTACAAGTCTAGCGGCGAAGAAATCAAGGTGGCATGAGCATGGCACGTCTACAACAACTCTATCGCGACAAAGTCGCTCCCGAGCTGATGGCCAAGTTTGGCTACACCTCGCCGATGCAGGTTCCACGTTTCACCAAGATCACCCTGAACATGGGTGTGAGCGAAGCGGTTTCCGACAAGAAGGTTATGGACAACGCAGTTGCCGACCTGACCAAGATCGCAGGCCAGAAACCTGTGGTAACCAAGGCTAAGAAAGCTATCGCGGGTTTCAAAATCCGTGAAGGCCAGGCCATCGGTTGCATGGTGACCTTGCGCGGTGTGCAGATGTTTGAATTCCTGGACCGTTTCGTTACCGTGGCTCTGCCCCGCGTACGTGACTTCCGTGGTATCTCTGGTCGCGCTTTCGACGGCCGCGGTAACTACAACATCGGCGTCAAAGAACAGATCATTTTCCCTGAAATCGAGTACGACAAGGTTGATGCCTTGCGCGGTCTCAATATCAGCATCACGACGACGGCCAAGAACGACGAAGAGTGCAAGGCACTGCTCGCCGGGTTCCGTTTTCCGTTCAAGAACTGAGGTGACGTGTGGCTAAACAAGCTCTGATTCAGCGTGAACTCAAGCGTGACCAACTGGTCGCTAAGTACGCAGCAAAACATGCAGAGTTGAAGGCAACTTCGACCGATGCCAAGAAGACCGACGAAGAGCGCGCAGCTGCTCGCTTGGCTTTGCAAAAGCTTCCACGCAATGCAAACCCCACGCGTCAACGTAACCGTTGCGCTATCACGGGTCGTCCTCGTGGAACATTCCGTCAGTTTGGTCTGGCTCGCGCAAAAATTCGCGAACTGGCTTTTGCTGGCGACATCCCCGGTATGGTCAAGGCCAGCTGGTAAGTAAGGCAGGAGAACCTAAACATGAGTATGAGTGATCCCATCGCCGACTTGCTGACTCGCATCCGCAACG
>CAUPON010000005.1:0-198004 GCA_963513025.1 uncultured Albidiferax sp. | reverse complement strand
TTCGGGAGGGGCTGGTAGGCGCGGCTCGCCGCACATAGCTCGGCTATGTGCAAGAGTCGCAACGCCCCAGACTGCCCGAAAAGGCAGCTGCCCTTCGGGTTGGGGAGAAATCGGGCGATTTGCCCGCCATCACCTTTGCATGGGCACAGAGCCCATGCTGCAGGCGCTGACAACCAACTCATCCCGATTGCTCCCCAACGCGGCCTCAAAAAGACCTTGAACACGTTCTTACGCCCCATGCGCGAGCCGCAGGCACTCCTGCAACAGCCGCGTCGCCGGTGAGGGCTCGGGCGTGCGGCGGGTGATACCCAGAAACTGGCAAGAGTAGTGGAACAGCGCGGGCTGCACCGCGCGCATCTGGCCTTTTTGCACGAAGCCTTCGGCATAGTGGTCGGGCAAAAAGCCCAGGTAGTGGCCGCTCAGGATCAGCGTGGCGATGGATTCCTGGTCGAAGCCCGTGGCCTTGCGCGGCAGGCGCTCGCGCTGGCTGATTTCCATGTTCGGCGAGTGCTGGCCCAGGCCGGCAAACGGGTAGCGGCGCAGGTCGTCCCAGCCCATGGTCTGCATCTGCTGCGGGCTCTGGCCAAACAGCACATGCTGCGCACCGCAGTACAGCAGCATGGTCTCATGGAAGAGTGCGTCGTAGGCCAGGCTATCGGCGTTGCGGTGGCCAGGGATGATGCCTAGCTGGAACTGGCCGTCCAGCACCCCGCGCTCGATGGCGTGGATGGTGGCCACATGCAGGTTCAGGCGCACATCCGGGGCTTGCAGTGCAAACTGGGCGATGGCCACGTGGATGCGGGCCTGCGGGTTGCTGGCGGTTTTGTCGAACACGGCCAGGTGCAATTCGCCGCCCATGCGCTGGTGCAGCGCGTCCACGCTGGCGCGGAAGGCCTCAGCCCCGGCCAGCAGGCGCAGGGTCTCGGTGTAAATATGCTGGCCCTCGGGGGTCAGTGCAAAGCCACTGCGGCCGCGCCGGCACAGGGTCAGGCCGAGCCGGGTTTCCAGGTCTTTGACATGCCGGCTGACGGTGGAGGTGCCGATGTTCAGCTCCAGTTCGGCCGCCGCCATGCCGCCGCACTCGACCACGCTCTTGAACACGCGCAGCAGGCGGATGTCCATATCGGTCAGTTGGCCGAGTACGGCGCGATTTTTTACTTGCATATATTGCTAACTGAATATGGATATTTAATGCTTTATAAGAGTAACAGGGACGGCAAGAATGCGGCATTGTTTTTCTACTTGGAGCCGCCATGGACATGACCGATACGCAGCAACTCAGCCCCCGCCCCCGTACCGACGCCGCCTGGCTGGACGCGCACTGGATGCCCTATTCGGGCAACCGCAACTTCAAGGCCGACCCGCGCATCATCACCAGCGCCAAGGGCTGCTACTACACCGATATCGACGGCCGCAAGATCCTGGACGGCCTGTGCGGCCTGTGGTGTTCCGGCCTGGGCCATGGCCGCGCCGAGCTGACCGCCGCCGCCGCCCACCAAATGGCGACGCTGGACTACTCGCCCGCCTTCCAGTTCGCACACCCGCTGTCGTTCGAGCTGGCCAACAAGCTCAAAGAATTGACGCCAGAGGGGCTGGACCACGTGTTCTTCACCGGCTCGGGTTCGGAATCTGCCGACACCTCGCTCAAGATGGCACGTGCCTACTGGCGCACCAAGGGGCAGGCTAGCAAGACCCGCTTTATCGGCCGCGAAAAGGGCTACCACGGCGTAGGCTTTGGCGGCATCTCGGTGGGTGGCATCGGCGCCAACCGCAAGATGTTTGGCGAGGCGCTGCAGGCCGACCACCTGCCCCACACCCAGCTGAAGAGCAATGCGTTTTCGCGCGGCATGCCCAAGACTGGCGTAGAGCTGGCCGACGAGCTGCTGGACCTGATTACCTTGCACGATGCGTCCAACATCGCCGCGGTGATCGTTGAGCCCATGTCTGGCTCGGCCGGCGTGGTAGTGCCGCCGGTGGGCTACTTGCAGCGCCTGCGCGAGATCTGCACGGCCCACAACATCCTGTTGATTTTTGACGAAGTGATCACCGGCTTTGGCCGCATGGGTGCGATGACCGGCGCCGAGGCCTTTGGCGTCACGCCCGACATCATGAACGTGGCCAAGCAGATCACCAACGGCTCGCAGCCCATGGGCGCGGTGCTGGTGAAGAAGGACATCTACGACACCTTCATGGCCGCTGGCGGCCCCGACTACCTGCTGGAGTTCGCCCACGGCTACACCTACTCGGCCCACCCGGTGGCCTGCGCCGTGGCACTGGCCACGCTGGACATCCTGGTGAAGGAAGACATGCCGCAGCAAGTCCGCAGCATGGCCCCGCATTTCGAGAACGCTGTGCACAGCCTGAAGGGCGCCAAGCACGTGACCGACATCCGCAACTACGGCCTGGCCAGCGGCATCACTATCGCCGCCCAACCCGGCGAGCCAGCACGCCGCCCCTATGAGATCGCCATGGCGATGTGGAAAAAGGGCTTTTACGTGCGCTACGGTGGCGACACCATCCAGATGGCGCCACCCTTCGTCATCACGGCAGCCGAAATCGACAGCATGGTGAACGCCCTGGGCGAGACGCTGAACGCGCAGGCCTAACACGGGCTCAACGGAATGACCGCCACGCAGCGCCCTTCGGCCGTAGCCACGGTGCAGATCGACAACGACCGCATCCAGGTCACCGAATGGCGCTTTCCACCTGGCGCCCACACCGGCTGGCACCGCCACGGCATGGACTATGTGGTGGTGCCCATGACCAGCGGCACCCTGCTGCTGGAGACCCCGGACGGCGAGGTGCGCAGCAGTTTGACCGCCGGCCAGTCGTACACCCGGCTGACCGGCGTGGAGCACAACGTGGTCAACGCCAACGACTACGAATTCGTGTTTGTCGAGATGGAACTTAAGTAGCCGGCACAGGGCCAATTTGTACGCCAAATAAGCTGCTAGCGCACATAAAACATGCGCTAGCAGCTACTTTTTTAATAGCATACGAAATGCAACACGTGCCGGCACGGCCTGGGTCAGGGCGTGACCACCAGCTCCTTGACGCGCTCCTGCCGCACCACGTACAGCCCGCAGGCGATGACGATGGCGCCACCCAGCAAGGTGTTGCTGTCGGGCAGGCTGTTCCACAGCAAGCCGTCCAGCGCGATGCCCCAGGCCAGCGAGGTGTACTCGAACGGCGCCACCACCGAAGCCTGGCCATGGCGGAACGCGTGGGTGATCGCTAGCTGACCGACAAATCCGCTGACCGCAATCACCCCCAGCACCGGCGCGTGCGCGGCCTGCACCGGCACCCAGTGCGGCCAGGCCAGCGCACCCGCGCCAAAGGCCAGGCCGCTGGTGCCCCAGAACACCAGGCTGGCGGCCGAATCGGTGCGGCTGGCGATGCGCCCGGTCAGCGCCGACACGGCATAGCACAGGGCCGACACCAGGATCGCCAATGCGCCCAGCGACAAGAACATACCCTGGTCGGGCCGCAGTGCCACCACCACGCCACACAGGCCGCCGCCCAGCGCCAGCCAGTGGCTGGGCCGCACTTTTTCCTTCAGCACCGGAATCGACAGCACGGTGATCAGCAGCGGCGCAATGAAGAAGATGGTGTAGGCCTCGGCCAGGCCCAGGGTCTGCAGCCCGTAGACAAACGAGCTGAGCATGGTCACGCCGATCACCATGCGCAGCGCATGCAGCGGCCAGCGCACCTTGAACACATTGCCCAGCTCCTTGCGCCACAGCACGTACATCAGCACCAGCGGCAGCGCCACGCCGCCGCGCATCGCCGCCACCTGCAGCGGCGGGTAGATGGCCGTGAGCGACTTCATGGCCGCATCCATCATCGAAAAAGCCCCCACGGCGATCACCATGGCAACGATGCCGCGCAGGTTTTCCGAAGCGGTCGGTCTGAGAGCGGTAGCAGCAGGCAAGTTAACGTCTCCAGAAGCAAGCCCGCATAGCAATGCGGGCTCTTGGTTTATGCTGGCGGTTTTGCGTACTAGGCAAGCGCCCCTGCATTGAAAGCGGCGCCAACACAGGGCACACGGGTATGTCTATCTGGAAGAAACCGATCTCGGTCGAAGCACTCAGCACCATGGCACTGGGCACGGCGATAGCCCACCTGGGGATCGAATTTCTGGAAGTAGGCGACGACTTTATCAGCGCCCGCGTTCCCGTGGATACGCGCACCTGTCAACCCTACGGACTGCTGCACGGCGGGGTCAGCGTGGTGCTGGCCGAGACCCTGGGTTCCTGCGGCGCGATGTACGCCTCGCCCGAAGGCCACAAGGCCGTGGGCCTGGACATCAACGCCAACCACCTGCGCGGCGTGACCAGCGGCTGGGTCACCGGCACGGCTCGGCCGGTGCACATAGGCCGCACCACGCAAGTCTGGCAGATCGACCTGGTGGATGACGCTGGCAAGATGACCTGCGTGTCGCGCATCACCATGGCGGTGTTGGTGTAACACCCCCAGGCTCGCCCACTGCGTGTGGCCTCCCCCCCCCTTGCAGGGGGCGATACCGACGGTCCGGCAAAGCCGGTCCCGTGGTATCTCTGGAAGGGGTGTTTCCTCGGTGGTTTTAGTGTTTTAGGCCGCTGACGCTTATTCTGTCGGCAGTAGCCGCTATTGAAAATATAGCTATTCGCCGCTGCGCGCCATGCGCTCGCTCTTCCAGTACACGTCATCGCCGCCATCCACGCGGTTAAGCACCCGGGCCAGCACGAACAGCAGATCGCTCAGCCGGTTCAGGTAGTGGCGGGGCGTGTCTTTCAGCGCGTCTTGCTGCTCCAGCGCAACCACCGTGCGCTCGGCGCGGCGCGCTACGGTGCGGCAGACGTGGGCTTGCGACGCGGCGCGGGTGCCGGCGGGCAGGATGAATTCGGCCAGGCGCGGCAGCGTGGCGTTGTATTCGGCAAGGGCTTGGTCCAGCGCCAGCACAGCATCGGGTTTCAGCAGCTCAAAGCCGGGAATCGACAGCTCGCCGCCCAGGTTGAAGAGCTGGTGCTGCACCTCCACCAGCAATGCGCGCACGCCCTCGGGCATGGGTTCACACAGCAGCAGGCCGATATGGCTGTTCAGCTCATCCACATCGCCCATGGAGTGCACACGCAGGCTGTTCTTCGAGACACGGGTGTTGTCGCCCAGGCCGGTGGTGCCGTTGTCCCCGGTGCGGGTGGCGATTTGCGTGAGGCGATTGGCCATGGCGGCTTCCTTGTGTGAATAGAGCGAGAATTGTGCGGTATCCACGCCCTCTACCGGAGTCTGCCCATGAACGCCCCCACAGCTGCCCAGCACCTGCTACCGACCATCGCCATCCGCGCCATGCCCGCTGCCCTGGTCGAGGCGCTGCAGACCCGCTTCGGCGTGCAGTTCTCCATCTCCATGGCGGTGCGCGATCATCACGGGCGTGACGAATCAGCGTTCTCGGTGCCGCCGCCAGCCGCCGTGGTGTTTGCCGAAAGCACGGCCGACGTAGCCGACGCGGTGAAGCTGGCCAGCGAGTACGCCGTGCCCGTCATTCCCTTTGGCGTTGGCTCCTCGTTGGAAGGCCATTTGCTGGCCGTGCAAGGCGGTATCAGCCTGGACGTGAGCCGCATGAACGCCATCCTCAGCGTGAATGCCGACGACCTGACCGTCACCGTGCAGCCCGGCGTGACGCGCAAGCAGCTGAACGAAGCCATCAAGGACACCGGCCTGTTCTTCCCCATAGACCCCGGCGCCGACGCCTCGATTGGCGGCATGTGCGCCACCCGCGCCAGCGGCACCAACGCCGTGCGCTACGGCACCATGCGCGAAAACGTGCTGGCGCTGGAAGTGGTCACCGCCAGCGGCGAAGTCATTCACACCGGCACCCGAGCCAAGAAGTCCAGCGCCGGCTACGACCTGACGCGGCTGATGGTGGGCAGCGAAGGCACGCTGGGCGTGATCACCTCAGTCACCGTCAAAATTTACCCGCTACCCGAGGCCATTTCGGCTGCGATCTGCTCGTTCCCCAGCATCGAAGACGCCGTACGCACCACCATCCAGGTGATCCAGCTGGGCGTGCCGATTGCGCGGGTCGAGCTGATCGACGCCAACACCGTGCGCATGGTCAACGCCTACGCCAAGCTGGGCCTGCGCGAAGAACCCATGCTGCTGATGGAGTTCCACGGCTCGCCCACCGGGGTAAAGGAGCAAGCCGAACTGGTGCAAGAGATCGCCACCGACCACGGCGGCAAGGCTTTTGAATGGGCCAGCACACCCGAAGAACGCACCCGCCTGTGGACTGCCCGGCACAACGCCTATTTCGCGGCCGTGCAATCGCGCCCGGGCTGCAAGGTGATCTCCACCGACACCTGCGTGCCGATCTCGCGCCTGGCCGACTGCCTGCTGGATTCGGTCACCGAGGCCGATGCCTCCGGCATCCCCTACTTCTTGGTCGGCCATGTGGGCGACGGCAACTTCCACTTCGGCTACCTGATCGACCCCGTCAGCGCCGAAGAGCGCGAAAAGGCCGAGCAGCTCAACCACACGCTGGTCAGCCGTGCGCTGGCGCTGGAAGGCACCTGCACCGGCGAACACGGCGTGGGCCTGCACAAGATGGAATTTCTGGTGTCGGAAACCGGTAATGGCGCGGTCGAAATGATGCGCGCCATCAAACGTGCGCTGGACCCCAAGAACATCCTGAACCCGGGGAAGATCTTCAGCCTATAAAAAAGGCCTGAACCCGAAATCATTTCAGGTTCAGGCCCTTGAGGATGCGCCGCCGGAAGCGGCACACACCAGGGTTTTACTTCGCCAATTCTTGGATCGTCGCAGCGTCCAGACGGCCGGTTTGGCTGATGCGGCGGTCCTTCTGGAAGGCGTTCAGAGCGCCCACGGTCTTGCGGCCCATGGAGCCGTCGGCCACTCCGGCGTCGTAGCCGAGCTTGTTCAGTCGATCTTGCGCCGACTTGAGCGACATGCTGGCTGCAGCAGCGCCGGGTGCCGAAGTTTGCGAAGGTGCGGCACCGCCGTCCACCCCCAGCTTGCCGCCGCCGCCCAGGCCCTGGCCTTGCACGGTTTGGGCGCGGTAGTTGCGCACAGCGCGGACCATGCCGTTGTAGGCGTCCATGAAGGCCGCGGCAATCACCTTGCCTTGGGGCGTGCTGTTGTAGGCACCGACGGCTCCGCCGCCAGAGCTGCCAAACAAGGCGCCCATGCCGCCCCAATCGGTCTTGGAGGCGCTGCCTTCGGAGGCAGCAACCTGCACGCTGGAGCGGTTGTCGATCATGGTCAGCATGACGCTGGCTTCGCGCGTGGCGGTAGAGCCAGCCACCGCACCCAGTACCCGGCCGGCGTTGCCGAACAGGCCACCGATGGACGCTGCTGCGCCGCCGGTGTTCTGGTTGAAGATGACTTCGGGCGACAGGCCGTAGTCGGACGACACCACCTGGCCCTTGCCGAAATTGCTGCCCTGGCGCATTTCGCCGGAGCCCATCAACGCCCGCTCGCGGCTCATGGCGTTCATGCCGGCGGCGCTGCGCTCGACCACGATGAAGCAGTTGGACTGCTGGATCATCAGACGCAGCAGGTTGGCGGTGGGCGGCAAACGGTATTCGTTACGCAGGATGGTGTACCAGCCGGCTTGTTCGTTTTCGATCAGCGACACCGTGCCCAGGGCCGATGGGCATTTTTCGAGCTGCGTATTTTCATTCGCACTGGTGGCTCCACCCGCGCTGCCGGTGGCCACGGTCTTGGCTTCGGAGCTGCCCATTTTCATGTCGGTGGTTTCGCAACCAGCCAGGAGGGCGACTGCGCAAGCCGCTACGAGTGAAGTTTTGAGGATGTGCATGGTAGTTTTTGAAACCAAATGAGTGCGAGAGTTTACAAAAATATATGGCGAATACAACTCTTCACCCACTGAAATCTACTGCTTATGGAGTACGCGGCAGGCGGTACAGCCATACCGGGCGGCCGTCCGGGGCTTCCAGCCGGCCGGTTGCCAGCACACCGGGAACCTCGAACTCCAGACTCACCAGCCAGCTGCCAGGCGCCATCTGGGCCCGGGCTTTGGCCAGCGCCCGTGGCATGCTCTCCGGCCGCTGGAACAGGTAGACCAGCGCATAGCCGCTCCAGTCGGCACGCCAGATGTCGCCCTGGCGCACCCGGGCCCAGGGGCAGCGCAGCGCGCAGGCCGCGCGCAAGGGCCAGCTCCATTCCAGGCCGTGCAGCTGGGCCTGCGGATAGGCCTGGCGCAGCGCCTGCAGGCCATGCCCTAGGCCGCAGCCCGCATCGAGCACCCGCACACCCTGCGCCAGGGGCACGACGGCAGCCAGACCCTGCAAGGCCTGGGCGGGGGTCGGGAACAAGGGCGCATCGCGCCAGGCGTTCAAGGGATAGACCAATAAGAACAAGGCCAGCGGCAGCAGCCAGGCCCAGGCCGGCAGCTGCAGCGTGCCCGACAAGGCCAGTGACAACGGAAAACCGGCGGCGATCAGCCCGCGCCGCCACCAGGTCGCGCCCCACAGGCTGCAGGCCGCGCCACAGGCGGTCGCCAGCAGCAAGGCGGCCATGCCCGGCAGGCCGAGCTGCAACAGCAGCACAAACGCCGCCCAGGCGCCGCCCCAGGCCAGCAGCGCCGGTAGCGGCCACGGCAGAGGCCATGGCATGCGCGGCATGGGCTTAGCGGGCGGCGCCGCGGCTGAGTTTGTCGATCAGGCCGTTGAGCTCGTCGAGCGAGCCGAACTGCACCGTCAGCTCGCCCATTTCCTCGATCTTGCCGTGGCGCTTGACGCGCTTCTTGATGCTGATTTCCACGTCCGCCATCAGCAGGTCTGAGAGTTCTTCTTCGACCCGCTTCAGGTCACGCGACTTCTCCTTCTGCAGCTTGGGCGAAGGGGTCAGCGAGAACTCGGCGCTGAGCTTCTTGACCAGGCCTTCGGCCTCGCGCACCGACATCTTCTTGGCGGCGATCTGGCTGGCGGCGGTGATCTGCGAAGCCTTGTCCAGCGCCAGCAGCGCCCGCGCATGGCCCATGTCCAGGTCGCCGGCCATCAGCATGGTCTGCACCGGTTCGGCCAGATTCAGCAGGCGCAGCAGGTTGCTGGCGGCGCTGCGCGAACGGCCGACGGCCTGGGCCGCGAGTTCGTGGGTCAGGCCGAATTCCTTCACCAGGCGCTGCAGGCCCTGGGCTTCTTCCAGCGGGTTCAGGTCTTCGCGCTGGATGTTTTCGATCAGCGCCATGGCAGCGGCGGATTCATCGGGAACGTCGCGCACCAGCACCGGTACACGGTCCAGCCCGGCCAGGCGGGCGGCGCGGAAGCGGCGCTCACCGGCGATGATTTCGTACTTGCCGGCGTTGTCGCCGCTGGTTAGGCGCCGCACCAGAATCGGCTGCATGATGCCCTGGACCTTGATGCTCTCGGCCAGCTCGTACAGCGCGCCCTCGTCCATGCGGGTCCGCGGCTGGTACTGGCCGGCGACCAGCTCGGTCAGCAGCAGCTCGGTGGGCAGGCCGGGCTCTTGCGGCACCGGGTCTTGCACCTTGGGGCCGAGCAAGGCGTCCAGGCCCATGCCCAGGCCTTTGCGTTTGGGGGTTGCCATATCTATGTGCTTTCTATTTTTGATTCAGTAACAGCGCCCTGCCCTGCGGCCAGTCGCCGAGGCCGGATTCGGCATTGATGTGGCCGCGCGCGCCGATGTTGTGCAGGGCTGCACCCCAGTAGTTGGCCAGACTGGCCGAGGCCTCGAAGCTGCCGTACGGGTCGTCTGTGGATGCCACCAGCGCCGCCGAGAACGGCAAGGCCCGCAGTACCGGCTGGGTCCAGCGGTGCAGCTGGGGTGGATAGTCAGGCTGGGCCGTGTCGGGCGGCGCCACCAGCAGAGCACCCTGCACTTTTGCCGTGCTGCTGGACACTGCGGCCCAGGCCGCCACCAGGTGGCAGCCCAGGCTGTGCGCGGCCAACAGCACCGGGCCGGGCTGCTGCTGCACCACCTCTTCCAGGCGGGTGATCCAGTCGCCGCGCAGCGGCTGCATCCAGTCGTGCTGCTCGACGCGCAGGTCGCCAAACTGGGTTTCCCACAGGGTTTGCCAATGGCCGGAACCAGAGTTTTGCCAGCCGGGAAGCAGGAGTACGCGTGGAGATGTCATCTGCTATTGATTTAGTAGCTGCTTGCGCAGATAGTACCTGCGCCAACGGCCAATTTGTTACATGGTCTTGATGCGTGCGACCATTTCTTCGGCGAACTCGACATAGGCCACGCTGCCCTTGGCAGATGGATCGAACACCACACCCGGCAGGCCGTAGCTGGGCGCTTCTGCCAAGCGCACATTGCGCGGGATCACGCTGTTGAACACCTTATCCGCAAAGTGCGCCTTCAGTTGGTCGCTGACTTGCTGCTGCAAGGTGATGCGCGGGTCGAACATCACGCGCAGCAGGCCAATGATCTGCAGGTCCTTGTTCAAGTTGGCATGCACCTGCTTGATGGTGTTGACCAGGTCGGTCAGGCCTTCGAGTGCAAAGTATTCGCACTGCATCGGCACGATCACGCCATTGGCCGCGCATAGGCCGTTCAGGGTCAGCATCGACAAGCTGGGCGGGCAGTCGATCAGCACAAAGTCGTAGTCCTGGGCCACGGCCTCGATGGCGGAGCGCAGGCGCTTTTCGCGCCGCTCCATCGCTACCAACTCCACCTCGGCACCGCTGAGTTCGCGGCTGGAGCCGAGCACGTCGTAGCCGCATTTTTCGGCTTGGACCCGCGCCTCGGCAATCGTGGCCGATTCCAGCAGCACGTCGTACACCGTCAGCTCCAGCGTGCGCTTGTCCACACCCGAGCCCATGGTGGCATTGCCCTGCGGGTCCAGGTCGATCATCAAGACGCGCTGGCCGACCTTGGCCAGGCCAGCCGCCAGATTCACCGTGGTGGTGGTCTTACCGACTCCGCCCTTTTGGTTCGCTACACAGAATACTTTGGCCATGGATACTTTCGACGCAGATTATTTAGACAGAGCCAGCTTGACGCCAAAGCCAATCAAAAACACACCCGCCAGCTTGTTCAGCGCGCGGGACACGACCGGATTCGCACGCATGCGTTCGGCCAAAAAATGGGTCAACAAGGTAGCGATCAGGCCATATACAAAAGTCAGCGCGGCAATCGTCAGCGCCATCACCGCAAAGGTTAGTAGGCCGCGGTGCTGCACCGGGTCCACGAACAGCGGGAAAAAGGCCATGTAGAAAACGATGGCCTTGGGATTCAGCAAGGTAATCATCAAGGCCTGGCGCAGAAAGTGGGACGGCTTGATGTTGAGGATGGGCGCGTCGCCGGCCTTGGCCAGCAGCATCTTGAAACCCAGATAGGCGAGGTAGGCGGCACCCACCCACTGCACCGCCGCGAAAGCCACCGGGTAGCTGGCCAGCAAGGCCGCCACGCCGGCCACCGCGGTCCACATCAGCACCTGGTCGCCAAGGATCACGCCCATCGTCGCGGCCAGGCCGCCGCGGATGCCGCCCTTGCTGGTGGAGGTGATCAAGGCCAGATTGCCGGGGCCGGGGATCATCAAGAAAACGATGATGGCAGCGACAAATGCGCCGTAATTTGCAATGCCAAACATGGAAAACTCCTCGCGTGTGAGGAGCCGAGTTTACGCGACGGGGTTTTTAATCTTCATCCAGATGATGCAGCGCTCGGCGTCCAGGCCCGGCACGGCAAGCTGTTCCACGTGAAACACCTCTACCGTGGCGGGCAAAACTGCCAGTTCGGCGTCCGGGTGCTTGCCTTTCATGGCCAGCCAGACGCCCTGCTCCGCCAGGCTCGATACCGACCAGGTCGTGAAGTCCAGCAGCGAGGCGAACGCCCGCGAACTCACCACCTCGAACTTTTCCTTCAGGTTTTCCACCCGCGCATGCACTCCACGCAGATTGCGCAGCTTCAACTCCAGCGCTACTTGCTGCACAAAGGCGGCTTTTTTGCCTACCGTATCGACGCAGCTCACATGCAAGTCTGGGCAGCAAATGGCGAACACCACACCGGGCAGGCCACCGCCCGAGCCCACATCCAGCAGCCGCGCGCCGGGCGCCAGCGTCGCCAGATGCTTTTGCAGCGGTGGCACCGCGGCCAGGCTGTCGATCAGATGGTGGGTCAGCGCTTCGTCCGGGTCGCGCACGGCAGTCAGGTTGTAGACTTTGTTCCACTTCAGGATCAGGTCCAGGTAGCGCAGCAGGGTCTGCAACTGCTCGGCCGATAAAGCCACACCGAGTTGCTCGGCGGCGCGGGTCAGGGTTTGCAGGCGGTCGCTCACAGCACCGCCTCTTCTACCGTTGGACGGTCCTTCCAGCCCATTTTCTTCAAATGCACCAGCAGCAGCGAGATCGCCGCCGGTGTCACACCGGTCATGCGCGAAGCCAGGCCCAGGGTTTCCGGACGGTGTTTATGCAGGGTCTGGCGCACTTCGAAACTCAGCGCGGTGACGGCTAGGTAATCCAGGTCGGCCGGAATCTTCAGGTGTTCGTAATGCGCAGCGCGGTCGATCTCGGACTTCTGGCGCTCGATGTAGCCCGAGTATTTGGCGTTAATGTCCACCTGCTCCAGCACCGCGGCAACGAAATCAACCTCGGCTGTTTCACGTGGAACAGCGGCAGAAAATTCCTGCACCGCAAACTTGCCATCGGCCAAGGTCATCAGCTGGCCGTAACTTACGTCGGGTCGGCGCAGCAATTCGGCCAGGCTGTATTCATGTTCAATGGCTTTGCCCAGCACCCGCTCGGACTCGGTGGCCGCCAGGTTCTTCGGGCTGATCCAGAGTCCGCGCAGGCGCTCTGTTTCACGTGAAACAGCATCGCGCTTGCGGTTGAACGACTCCCAGCGCGCATCGTCCACCAGGCCCATGTTGCGGCCGGCTTCGGTCAGGCGCATGTCGGCGTTGTCTTCGCGCAGCTGCAGGCGGAACTCGGCCCGGCTGGTGAACATGCGGTAGGGCTCGGTCACGCCCTTGGTGATCAGGTCGTCGACCAGCACGCCCAGATAGGCCTGGTCACGGCCCGGCAGCCACGACGCTTCGCCCCGGCATTGCAGCGCGGCGTTGATACCGGCGAACAGGCCTTGGGCGGCAGCCTCTTCGTAACCGGTGGTGCCGTTGATCTGGCCGGCGAAAAACAGGCCGCCAATGGCCCGGGTCTCGAAACTGCTTTTCAGCGCGCGCGGGTCAAAGTAGTCGTATTCAATGGCGTAGCCAGGCCGCAGGATGTGGGCGTTTTCCAGCCCGACCATGGAGCGCACCAGGTCGTACTGCACGTCGAACGGCAGGCTGGTGGAGATGCCGTTGGGGTAAACCTCATGGGTGGTCAGGCCTTCGGGCTCCAGGAAAATCTGGTGGCTTTCTTTGTCCGCAAAGCGGTTGATCTTGTCTTCTACGCTGGGGCAATAGCGCGGGCCCACGCCCTCGATCTTGCCGGTGAACATCGGGCTGCGGTCAAAGCCGGAGCGGATGATCTCGTGCGTGCGCGCATTGGTATGGGTGATCCAGCACGGCATTTGCGCCGGGTGCATGGCGCGCTTGCCCATGAAGCTGAACACCGGAATCTGGTCGCCCACCCCACCCGGCATGCCGTCGCCGGGCTGCTCGGCCAGTTTGCTGTAGTCGATGCTGCGGCCGTCGATGCGCGGCGGCGTGCCGGTTTTCAGGCGGGATTGCGTCAGCTTTAGTTCCTTGATTCGCGAACTCAAAGACACGGCCGGCGGGTCGCCCGCACGGCCGGCGGCGTAGTTGTTCAGGCCCACATGGATCTTGCCATCCAGGAAGGTGCCGGCCGTCAACACGACGGTACGGCTGCGGAACTGGATGCCGACTTGGGTGACGGCGCCGACCACGCGGTCGCCTTCGATCATCAGGTCGTCCACCGCCTGCTGGAACAGCCACAGGTTAGGCTGGTTTTCCAGCATGCGGCGGATCGCCGCCTTGTACAGCACCCGGTCGGCCTGGGCGCGGGTGGCGCGCACGGCCGGGCCCTTGCTGGAATTGAGGATACGGAACTGGATGCCACCCTCGTCGGTAGCCAAGGCCATGGCGCCGCCGAGTGCATCCACCTCCTTCACCAGATGGCCCTTGCCAATGCCCCCAATGGACGGATTGCAGCTCATCTGGCCCAGGGTCTCGATGTTGTGGGTCAGCAGCAAGGTTTTGCTGCCCATGCGCGCAGCGGCCAGCGCGGCCTCGGTGCCGGCATGGCCACCGCCAACCACGATCACATCAAATTCCTGGGGGTACAACATACACATTCCTATCGGTTCAAGCGCCCAGTTCTCCATGCACGGGCGCGTCGGCGCAGAGTGCCCCGGATGGGGCGGCGTACAGACTAGAAGCTGGGGGGTTGTATATTTTAGTGGGCCGGGCCGTTTTTGGACTCCCGCGCCAGATTCCCCATGCGTCCCGCTGGACTGACACCACTTCTCCCCTTTTACTGTGCTTACTCTCAAACTCTTGCTGGTTCCCACATTTCTGCTGCTGGTCACGCTGGCCGGTAAACGCTGGGGGCCGGCGATTGCCGGCTGGTTGGCCGGGCTACCGGTGGTCGCCGGCCCCATCCTGTTCTTCCTGGCCATAGAACATGGCGTCCCGTTCACCGCCCGCGCGGCGACGGCGGCGCTGTCGGCGGTGCTGGCTTCGGTGGCCTTCAGCCTGGCCTATGCGCATGCGGCGCAACGCCTGCCCTGGCAAGCGTCCATGGCTCTGGGTTTAGTGGGTTGGACCGCAACCGCGCTGTGCCTGTCGGCATATCCGCTGACGCAGGCCATGGCCCTGCTGGCGGCATTGCTCGCGCTGCTGACGGCACCGCGCTGCTTTCCTCGCAGCACGGCCGTGGTGCGGGCACGCCCACTCAGTGCGGTAGAACTGGGCCTGCGCATGCTGGCAGGTGCTTTTTTAACCGTAGCGGTAACGCTGAGCGCCGCCTACGTTGGCCCGGGCTGGAGCGGTTTGCTAGCGGTGTTCCCTGTACTAGGTACGGTCCTGGCGGTGTTTTCGCACCGCAGCCAGGGGCCGGCCTTTACCGCCACCTTGCTGAAGGCGATGATCACGGGGCAGTATGCGGCCGTGGCGTTCTGCTTTACGCTGTCTGTCGCTTTGCCGCGCCTGCCCATGGGGTGGGCATTCGGCACCGCGGTGGTGGCCGCCATCACAGTGCAGATCGCCTCCAAACGCGCGCTTATGCGCCAACCCTGACACACGACACCCATGACCATCGAAATCCCCAAAGACGCACGCAAAGAAGCCATTGCCTCCATCGAGCGCTACTTCCAGGAGAACATGGAAGAGAAGATCGGCAACATCGCGGCCGGCGCACTGCTCGGCTTCTTCCTCGAAGAAATCGGCCCCCTGGTCTACAACCAGGGGGTGGCCGATGTGCAGGAGCGGCTGCAGGCGCGCATCATGGAGGTCGACATCGAGGTCCATGAAGACCCGTTCACCTACTGGCGCAAGTACGAGCGGGCGACCAAAAACAAAAGCCGCTAGTCCCCACGCGGACCAAGGTAATTTGCTATTTATTTAATAGCTGCTAGCGCCCGTCCTATAAGCGCTAGAAGCTTTATTTTTTAAATTTTTGCGGGTCGCCGGGTGACCCATGGGCAGTGGCGGCGACAATTCCGCCGATACCGCAGCATGGTGCCGCGGCCCCGCTTGGAAAAACACCCCTATGGCCTCTAGCCTGCTCGCCCTGATCGACGACATCGCCTCCATCCTGGACGACGTGGCGGTGCTTACCAAAGTGGCTGCCAAAAAAACCAGCGGTGTGCTGGGCGACGACCTGGCGCTGAACGCCCAGCAGGTCAGCGGTGTAAAAGCCGAACGCGAGCTGCCGGTGGTGTGGGCCGTATTCAAAGGCTCGCTGCTGAACAAGTTGATTCTGGTACCCGCAGCGCTGGCCATCAGCGCCTATGCCCCCTGGGCGGTTACGCCGCTGCTGATGGTCGGCGGTGCCTACCTGTGCTTCGAGGGCTTTGAGAAGCTAGCCCACAAATACCTGCACAGCGCGCATGAAAACGCCGCCCAACACGCCGCCCTGGTGGCCGCCGTGGCCAACCCCGCGGTGGACCTGGTGGCGGTTGAAAAAGACAAGATCAAAGGCGCGGTGCGCACCGACTTCATTTTGTCGGCCGAAATCATCGCCATCACCCTGGGCACGGTGCAAAGCAGCGGCTTCAGCACCCAGCTCACCGTGCTCAGCAGCATTGCCTTGATCATGACCATCGGCGTCTACGGCCTGGTGGCTGGCATCGTCAAGCTGGACGACGCCGGCCTTTACCTCAGCCAGCAGGCCAGCGCCTTCCAGCGCAACCTGGGCCGCGGGATTCTGGTGTTTGCGCCCTGGATGATGAAGACCTTATCGGTGGTGGGTACGGCCGCCATGTTCCTGGTCGGCGGCGGCATTTTGACGCACGGCTGGCCGGCCCTGCACCACCTGGTCGAAGCGCTGGCACAGCAAGCCGCTGGTGTGGCCGGCGTCGGCCCGCTGCTGCACACCCTGGCGCCGCTACTGCTGGACGGCATCACCGGCGTGCTGGCCGGTGCCGCGGTGCTGGCCGTGGTCAGCCTGGTCAAGCGCGTACTGCCTGCCAAAGCAGCGGCCTGAACACTATGTATTTCATAGCGGCTAGCCCCGGTGCTATCTGCGTCAGCGGCCTTTTTCTTCTCAATTAAACCGGGTTTTGTCACACAACTGTCACCGTACCGCAAGAAACTTGTCGCTTTGCGCAGAAGCGCTAGCGGTACACCATGGACATCAGCTACGGCTCCGACAAGAACGGGCTTCTGTGCGGCTACCGGTTTGAAAACGGCGCACCCGGTGTGCCAGTTGATCTAGCCGAAGCCACCGCCTGGCTAGGTAACGGCCAAGCTAAAGCCGCGGGCGACTTTGTCTGGCTGCACTTCAACCTCAGCGACGCGGCAGCCGAGGCCTGCATTCGCAAGCACCTGGACGTGGTGCCCGAGTTCTTCGAAGCCCTGCACGAAGGCTCGCGCTCCACCCGCATCGAGGACGCGCACGACACCTTGATCGCGGTGGTCAACGATGTGGCCTACGAGTTCGCCTTTGACCCGGCCGAGATCGCCAGCCTGTGGCTCAACGTCGGCCCGCACATGGCCATCAGCGCGCGATCGCACCCGCTGCGCTCGATAGACCGGATGCGCGCTGCGGTGAAAACCGGCAAGCCCCTGCCCTCCTCCGTGGCTTTTCTGAACACCTTGCTGCAGGAGCAGGGCGACGTGCTGGTGCGCATCGTGCGCGACGCCACGGTGCAGGTAGATGTGATCGAAGACAAGTTCCTCGTCGGCCGGCTGCAGAACCGCCGCGCCGACCTGGGCAAGCTGCGCCGGGTACTGGTGCGCTTGCAGCGCCTGCTGGCGCCCGAGCCTGGCGCCCTGTTCCGCCTGCTGCGGCTGCCACCGCCCTGGATCAGCGAGCACGACCTGGAAGAGCTGCGCCAGGCTACGGAAGAGTTCTCGCTGACCATCCGCGACATGTCGGAGCTGAAGGAGCGCATCAAGCTGCTGCAAGAAGAAATCGCCGCCCAGGTGAGCGAGCAAACTAACCGAAGCGTCTTCACCCTGACCATGGTGACCGTGCTGGCCCTGCCGATCAACATCGTCGCCGGTTTGCTGGGCATGAACGTGGGCGGCATCCCGCTGGCCGAGTACCCGCACGGCTTCATGGCCATCGTCTCGATGGTGGCGGTGTTTACCGCACTGGCCGCCTGGTACCTTTACCGGCGCAAAGACTGAAACTATGATTTTGATAGCAGCTAGCGCTGGTACCACCTGCATCAGCTAGGTATTTGACACCAGGCTCTTGCGGTAGGCGGCCAGGCCGAAGTCGTAGGCACCGCTGCTATTGCCATTGCTGGTTCGGCTGCTGGTACTACCCAGCCCCAGGGACGCCAGCATCGCCTGCTGGGTCTTCAGGATGCTCGACTGCTGGGTCAGCGACGACAGCGCCAGCCCCAACGAACCCTCGGCGCCCAGCGCCTTGGTGGTCACTGCATACACCTGCTGGCCCAGCGTGGCCAGGCTGGCCAGCGCGGCGGTGGGGTCCGCCTTGTAGGTGGTGTCGAAGGTATTCCGGTCCAGCGCCAGCTTGCCGTCCAGGCCCAGGCTGAAACCCAGGTTCTTCAGCGCGTCGGTCATCGGCACATTGGTGCTCAGCGCGGCCACCAGGTCCTTGCCGGCGCGGCTGGCGTTCTGGGTGGCGGCGGTGGCCTTGGCGGCAACCACGGCACTGTTGAAGGCCGTGGCCACATTGCGCACCGCGGTTTGCAGCGCCGCCGCCGTGGGGCTGCCGGCCGTGGCCACGCCGTCCAGCGTGCGCGCTGCCTGCTGGGCGTCATACAGCGCAGATTTGAGTTTGCCGAATGTGGATAGCTGCGCGGTAGTGGTGTCGACCTGCGCCTGGATGCGCTTTTCGGCGCGCTGAAAGCCCGGCTGCGCCGACAGGCCCGTAATGGTCGGATCAGCCAACGTCGCGCGGCTCCGGCTGCCCAGGTACAGGGCCACCGATTGGGCTTTGACGAAGTCGTTGATGTTCATGATGTGGCCGCAGAGCCCGCATGGGGCACGCCGGTGAAACCAAGGCCAGTCTAGTCCTAAAGCCCGATTGCGCATAGATGGCGACCCCGGGTCGGTTTCACGTGAAACCGGCCATCGCCCCATCACGGCCGGCGAAACGCCATTTTCTGCGTAGCCCAGTAGCCGGAATCCAGCGGATTCAAGCGCACCTCGCCACCGCTGGACGGCGCATGCACAAACCGGCCCTCGCCCACGTAGATGCCCGCATGGGTGCCGCGGCCGAACACCACCAGGTCGCCGGAACGCAGCTCTTCGCGCGGCACGGACTGGCCGGCGCTCTGCAGCTGGGCCACGGTGCGCGGCAGCTTCAGGCCTGCACGGCTTTGGTACACGTAGCCGATCAGGCCGCTGCAGTCAAAACCCGCGTCCGGCGTATTGCCGCCATAGCGGTACGGCGTGCCGACCAGGCTCAGCGCGTAGATGGTGATGTCGGTTGCCTGCTCGGACGACAGGCGGGACGGCACGCTACTGGCCGCAGATGGTTCGGGCGCTCTGGGCGCAGTAGAACAACCGCCCAGCAGCAAAGCGGCGGCGGCCGAGAAGACACAAAAGCTTTTTTGGATATGCATACCGGCCCGACTGTAATAGCCGGTAGGAACCCCCGCCCTGCAGATCAGTTCCACTTCCAGACCACCCAGGCCGTCAGCGCTGCGCCCACCAGCCACAGCAACCAGGTTTGCCCCACGACATAGGGGTAGAGCATCAAGCCCAGGCCCGCAAAGGTGAGGTCGCGCCTGGAAGCCTTACGCCCCTGCCGGAACGCCGCCCAACCCACCAGACCAAAAATGATGGCGCCCAGGATGTAAGCCGGGCTGGGCAGAGTCAGGCCCATGGATTGCAGAGCGTTCAGATCGTTCATGCGGCATGGTAAACCGCTGGTGTTAAGCCAGGATCTGCACCGGCGCCCCGCTGCGCGCACTGGCGTACAGCGCGTCCAGTATCTGCATCACCACCAGGCCCTGCTCGCCACCCGCCGGGTGCGGCTGGTTGCCCAGGATCGCCTCGGCATAGTCGAACATGGCCGATGGGGCCACCTTGGTTGGCGGGCACAGATGCATATCCACCGGCGCGCCATTGACCTCGGTAAACACATGGGCATCGAAGGTATAGCCCTCGTGGAGGTTTTTCTGCAGCAAGCCGGCCTGGGTGCCGAGCAAGCGGGTCTCCATCAGCTCAGCCTCTTGGATGTTTGCGGCCCAGGAGGCCTCCAGCACCAGCGTGGCGCCGCTTTCAAAGCGGATGAACCCAGCGGCCAGGTCTTCCACGTCAAAGGTCTTGCCGGCCTTCTCCGCCAAAGGGCTGGCGATGGCGTTGTAGGTACTGCCCATCACCCAGGTCGGCTTCGGGTAGCCCATCAGCCACAGGGCCAGATCCAGGCGGTGCACGCCCAGGTCGATCAGCGGGCCGCCGCCAGCCAGCGCTTTGGTGCCAAACCAGCCGCCAAAACCCGGCATGCCGCGGCGCCGGTGCCAGACGCTCCGGCCAAAGTAAAACTCGCCAAACAAGCCGGCATCGACCTGGGCTTTCAAGGCCCGCGATGCGGCGCTGAAGCGGTACGAGAAGTTGATCATCAGCCGCTTACCCGCGTCCTTGGCGGCTTCCAGCATCTCGCGGCCCTCGTGCGCGTCCATGGCCATGGGCTTTTCACACAGCACATGGCAACCGGCAGCCAGGGCGGCCAGGGTCAGGTCCTTGTGGAACTTGTTCGGCGTGCAGACGCTGACTACGTCCAGTTGCTCCGCAGCCAGCATGGCATCGGCGCTGGCGTAGCGGCCAGCCACCGCAAACTCATCCCCCACCAGGGCGAGACGCGCCGCATCGGGGTCGGCCAGGGCCACTACCTCGACTTGAGGATGCTCTTGCCAGCCCTGGATGTGGGCGCGGCCCATGCCCAGGCCGATGACACCAACGCGGAGTTTTTTCGCTTCGCTCATACCAAGTCCGCCTGGGTTTGGGTAATGCCGACATTGGTGAAGCCAGGCTTGACGCTGATTGGCTCTAGGGGCGCGGCGTTCGGGCACACATCGACGATGTTCACCCGCGGTGCGGCCCACTGCACGGCATTGGCAATCACGCGCTGCACATTTTTATCGTGGTAGGTCGGGTAGGCCTCGTGGCCGGGACGGAAGTAGAAGATCCGGCCATGGCCGCGCTCCCAGCAGCAGCCGGAGCGGAACACCTCGCCGCCCTCAAACCACGAAATGAACACCGTGCTATCCGGCTGCGGAATATCAAAACGCTCGCCATACATCTCTTCGTTCGGCAACTCGAAATATTCGCCCAGGCCCGCAGCGATAGGGTGGGATGGCTCGACCACCCACAGGCGCTCTTTCTCATGCGCCTCGCGCCATTTCAGCGAGCAGTTGGTGCCCATCATCCTGCGGAAAATTTTGGAGAAATGGCCAGAGTGCAAGACGATCAGGCCCATGCCTTCGAGCACGCGCTTCTGCACGCGGTCCACGATGGCGTCGTCCACCAAGTTGTGCACCTTGTGGCCCCACCAAACCAGCACGTCGCAATTCGCCAAGCGCTCTTCGCTCAGGCCATGCTCCAGCTCGTCCAGCGTGGCGGTGCCCACATCCAGCGGTAAGGCACCGGGGTTCAGGCCGGGCGTGGCTTGCAAGGCCTGGGCAATGGTGGTGTGCAAGCCCTCGGGGTAGATAGCCGCGACCATGGCGTTTTCGCGTTCATGGCGGTATTCGTTCCAGACAATGACAGAAATCCGGGTTTTCACTGAGAGTCTCCTTAGGGGGCGGATATAGGCTTGCTCGCCCTGATGGATCAAAACTTTAAGCCGCAGCCTGCGGTGGACCAAGCGCAATATCTGCCAAAAATCCGCAATCAATAGCAAAAATCATGGATGTCAGATTACAAGCCAGCTCCTGCCTGCAAACCACCCCTTCGGCTCCGGCCGGAGGCCCGAATGCCTTGGCCATGCGCGGGCATCTGGCGGACTTTCTGCAACACGCTATGGCCGGCAGCCTGGTCGTGCACCTGCCCACCGGGGCACCGGTCGCGCGTGGCGAAGGCCACTTTCACGTCGGCCCCGAGCTGTTTCTGCAGACCAGCGGCTGGACGGACTTCCGATTTCCCCACGGTACGCAAACCCTGGGTCCCGGCGAGGCCTTGCTGATGCCGCCCCAGCTACTGCACTGTGAAAACGTGCGTGCCGCACCAGGACAGAACTTTGCCAACCTGGTGGTCTATGCCGAAGCCCATGCGCTGACCTGCCACCTGGCCTATGAGCAAAACACCGGCCAACCCGGCATCCAGCACCTGGAAATGCGCCAGCACCCGCAGGCCCGGCATATCCACGACTGGCTGGCCGATGCGGCCCGGCTCGGCCAAGGCGGCGCGCCGGCCTGGGCCACCACCCAGATCACCCAGGTGCGCGCCCTGCTGGCCGCCGCCACCGCCGGCGTGCTGCAAGCCCTGGCCGCAAGCGACCCGCAGGCCGCGACCGAATCCGCCTGGGTCAGCAAGCTGCGGGTGCTGGTGCAGAACCAGCTAGGCGACCAGGACTTGAGCGTGCGCGGCCTGGCCAGCCAATGCGGCTGCACCGCCGACTACCTGTCGCACCTGTTCCGCCAGCAAACCCAGGAAGCGCTGGTGGCCTACATCAACCGCATGCGCATGGCCCGCGCCGCCCGGCTGCTGACCGAAAGCACGCTGGCGGTCAAAGAAGTCGCCTGGGCCTGCGGTTTCGCCAACGCCAGCTATTTCATCCACACCTTCCGCGCCCAGCATGGGCAAACACCCAAGGCCTACCGCGAAGCCCGGGCTGTGGTGAAATCTGTGCCATGAAAACCCTCATCTTCGCGGGTAGCACCCGCCAACAGTCGTACAACCGCCAACTGGCCCACGCCGCGGCACAGCTGGCGACCGCCGCCGGGGCCCGGGTCAGCCATATCGAACTGGCCGACTTCGACATCCCGATGTACAACGCCGACCTGGAAGCCAAGGGCACACCACCCGATGTGTTGCGCCTGAAACAGCTGATGTTCGAGCACCCGGCCTGGATCATCTGCGCGCCCGAATACAACGGCAGCTATACCGCGCTGCTGAAGAACACCATCGACTGGGCCTCCAGCCCGGTGAAATCCGACCCTGTGTGGAAGGACGGCTTCCGCTCGTTCAGCGGCAAAGTGGTCGGCCTGCTCAGCGCCTCGCCCGGCGGCCTGGGTGGCCTGCGCTCGCTGAGCCACCTCACGCCCTTGATGATGAACCTGCAGTGCTGGGTGGCGCCCAAGCAATTCGCCCTGGCGCGCGCTTTCGAAGCCTTTGCCGAAGACGGCAGCCTGAAGCAGGACGCGCACCGCGCCGGCGTGCAGGCCGTGGTCGACCAGGTGCTCTGGGCGGCGCAGAAACTACAAGCCTAATGGGCCGTTGGCGCTTATTACACGAGCGCTAGCAGCTCTTAAATCCATAGCAAAACCATGGAATGCCGTTCCGGCTGCGGCGCCTGCTGCATCGCCCCCAGCATCAGCTCGCCCATCCCCGGTATGCCGGTGGTCAATGGCGTCAGCAAACCTGCGGGTGTGCGCTGCGTACAGCTGGACGCGGCCAACCTGTGCCGCATTTTTGGCCAGCCCGAACGCCCGGCGGTCTGCGGCCAGCTGCAGCCAGCGCTGGACATGTGCGGCAGCCATAACGACCACGCGATGCACTATCTGACGCAGCTGGAAATCGCCACCCGGCCTAGCACAGCGCCGGCTTAGGCGCATCTAACAAGGCTTCTTATTTGGGTTTACCCTGCATTTTTTGACAGGAAACCCGCATGACTTCTTTGTTTGACCCGGTACAAGCCGGCAGCCTGCAACTGGCCAACCGCATCGTGATGGCTCCGCTGACGCGCAACCGCTCGCCCAACGCCATCCCCACTCCCCTGGTCGCCGAGTACTACGCGCAGCGCGCCAGTGCCGGCCTGCTGATCACCGAAGCCACCGCCATCAGCCCGCAAGGCCAGGGCTATGCCGACGTGCCCGGCCTGTACGGCACCGAGCAGCTTGACGGCTGGAAGCGCGTAACTAGCGCGGTGCACGCAGCCGGCGGCAAGATCGTGGTGCAGATGTGGCATGTGGGCCGCATCTCGCATGTAGACCTGCAGCCCGGCGGCCAGGCACCGGTCGCCCCCTCGGCCATCACCGCCAAGAGCAAAACCTATCTGGTCAAGGACGGCCAAGGCCAGTTTGCCGAAACTTCGCACCCGCGCGCCCTGCTGGCCGAAGAGCTGCCCGGCATCGTCGAAAGCTACCGCCACGCAGCCCGCAACGCCATCGAGGCCGGCTTTGACGGCGTGGAAGTGCACGCAGCCAACGGCTATCTGCTCGACCAGTTCCTCAAGCGCGGTGCCAACCAGCGCACCGACGACTTTGGCGGCAGCATAGAAAACCGTGCCCGCTTGCTGCTGGAAGTAATGCGCGCCGTGGTCGGCGAGATCGGCGGCGGCCGCACCGCCCTGCGCATCTCGCCGGTCACCCCGGCCAACGACATCCACGACCCCGATCCCCAGCCGCTGTTCGAATACGTGGTGCGCGCACTGGCGCCGCTGGGCCTGGCCTATGTGCATGTGGTGGAAGGCGCGACCGGCGGCCCGCGGGTGCTGGAAGACCGGCCGTTTGACTACCCTGCCCTGAAAGCCGCCTACCGCGACGCGGGCGGCCAGGCAGCCTGGATGGTCAACAACGGTTTCACCAAGGCCCTGGCCGAGCAGGCCGTGCGCCATGGAGACGATTTGGTGGCCTTTGGCAAGCCTTTCATCAGCAACCCGGACCTGGTGCGCCGCCTGCGCGAAGACGCGCCGCTGAACCCGCCTGACCAGGCCACCTTCTACGGCGGCGGTGCCAAAGGCTATACCGACTACCCGGCCCTGGCTGCTTAACCGACGTGGACCAACCCCGATGGCGCTTTACGCAAAATTTGCAATAAAGCAGCCAAATCGAGGTTTTGCGCAGTCATAACCTGCGCTAGCAGCTATTAAAAATGTAGCAATAAGCCGCTGAATCGGAGTTTTACACATCCCTTTCTGGTTGGCGGACTTTTTGCATTGGCTATTCTTCTAATGTAGTTATTAATACATAGTAGTAGTAGTAAGCATCGCGCCCGCCTGTGGGTAAGCCCGTTTTATGCTTTGCAATCAAGGGTTTGCGTCGTGTTGGGGCCTGTGTGTGACCTTGACTTTCTGGTGTCACGCAAATATGAACAACTTTGCGGCGCGTGCATCTCCTGTGGATAACTACCCGGTTGTTCCGAAACTATCCACAGCTTTTAAAACAGAGGACAGATATGGCTACGGCTCTCAAGATTGATTTTGTTTCGGACGTTTCCTGCCCCTGGTGCGTGGTCGGCCTGAAGTCGCTGGAACAAGCCCTGGCGCGGGTCGCCGACGACAGCATCCGCGCCGAGCTGCACTTCCAGCCCTTTGAGCTGAACCCGCAAATGGCCGCCGAAGGCGAAGACACCACCGAACACCTGGCGCGCAAATACGGCTCTACCCCCGAGCAGGCGGCGCGCAACCGCGAAGCCATCCGCCAGCGCGGCGCAGAAGTGGGTTTCACCTTCAATATGGACAAGCGCGACCGCATCTACAACACCTTCGATGCGCACCGCCTGCTGCACTGGGCGGAACTGGAAGGCCAGCAGCATGCGTTAAAGCAAGCGCTGTTCGATGCCTACTTCACCCAGGGTGAAAACCCCAGCTCCCACACCTTGCTGGTGCAGGTTGCCCAACAAGTGGGCCTGGACCCGCAACGCGCGCAGGCGATCCTGGAATCCGACGAGTTTGCCGACGAGGTGCGCGAGCGCGAACAGTTCTACACCAGCCACGGCATCCATTCGGTGCCGGCGGTCATCATCAACGACCGGCATCTGATCTCCGGCGGTCAGCCGCCCGAGGTGTTCGAGCAGGCTTTGCGGCAAATCGCAGCCGCCGAATAGGCGGAATCAGCCCGGCGCACCAAGCCAGCGCTGGCAATGCGCTGGCTTTTTGTTTTGTGCACATAGCCGGTGCATTTTTGTACGCAATCTGCGGTTTGCATTGGATGCAGAGCTGGCACGGCCTATGCATAGGCCATGGCCATGCAAGCCACCATCCCCACCTCTTCGCCCTCGGCCATCGAAATCGTCGCGCTGACCAAGCGCTATGGATCGGGTAAGCCGGCAGTCGACAGCATTAATCTGCGCATCGCCAGCGGCAGCTACTGCTGTTTGCTGGGCCCGTCGGGCTGCGGCAAGAGCACCACTTTGCGTATGGTGGCCGGTCACGAATCGGTGAGCAGCGGCGACATCCTGCTGGAAAACCGCAACATCACCGACCTGCCGGCGGCCGAGCGCGGCACGGCCATGATGTTCCAGAGCTTTGCGCTGTTCCCGCACCTGTCGGCACTCGACAACGTGGCCTTCAGTCTGAAGATGAAGGGCATGGACAAGGCCGCGCGCCACGCCAAAGCCAAGGACTTGCTGCAGCGCGTGGCCATGGGCCATCTGGCCGACCGTACGCCCGGCGAGTTGTCGGGCGGCCAGCAGCAGCGTGTAGCCCTGGCCCGGGCTTTGATCACCCAGCCCAAGGTGCTGTTGCTGGACGAGCCTTTGTCGGCGCTGGACCCGTTCCTGCGCATCCAGATGCGCGCCGAGCTTCGCCGCTGGCAGAAGGAGCTGGGCCTGACCTTCATCCACGTGACCCATTCGCAGGAAGAGGCCATGGCCCTGGCCGACACCATGGTGGTGATGAACCACGGCCTGATCGAACAAGTCGGCAGCCCGCACGAGATCTACAACCGCCCCGCCAGCGAATTCGTGGCCCGCTTCATGGGCGGCCACAACGTGCTGGATACCGCCGCCGGCAAGATTGGCGTGCGCACAGACCACATGCAGATCATCCCCGCCGAGGCCGCCCTGCCCGATGGCGCGCACAACATCCGTGCGGTGGTCAGCGATGTGGAATACCAGGGCACCTATGTACTGCTGGGCCTGCAAAAACCCGGTGTGGCGCAGACCGCCAGCAGCACCGCCGAATTTTCCGTCATGGTGTCCGAGGCGCAGTTTGCGGCCCGGCCCTACCAGGTGTCTGAGGCCGTGCAGCTGGCCTGGGCCGCCGAAGCGGCGCACCCGCTCGGTCCGGTTTCCGTTCCCGTCGCTGCTTAAAAAAATTTCCACTACCGCAACCCCCTAGGAGTTTTCACTATGTCTGACGCACTTCCTGAATCCACCAACGCCTTGCAGGCGACGATGCAGCGCCGCTCGCTGCTCAAAGGCACGGCCGGCATTCTGGCCACCGGCATCTTCCCGGCAGTGCACTCGGCCGAACCCATCGTGTTGCGCTACCTGGGCACCGCAGTGAACCAGGACAAGGCGATTGCCGAAAAATTCAAGGCCGACACCGGCATCACCATCCAGTACGTGGCCGTGACCACCGACGACGTGACCAAGCGCGCCGTCACCGCGCCCAACAGCTTCGACCTGATCGACACCGAATACTTCTCGCTGAAGAAGATCGTGCCCACCGGCAACCTGAAGGGCATCGACGTCAAGCGCATCAAGAACGCCGACAAGATCACCACCTTGTTCACCACCGGCATGGTCAACGGCAAGCCCGTGGGCGACCAGGGCACGGCCCCCAAGAAAGTGATCTTCCTGGAAGGCGAAAAGTCGAAGAAATTCTCGGCCACGCCGACCCAGTTCATGTCACTGATCCCCACCGTGTACAACGCCGACACGCTGGGTATCCGCCCCGATCTGATCAAGCGCCCGATCAGCTCCTGGGCCGAGCTGCTGAACCCCGAATTCAAGGGCAAGGCCGCGATCCTGAACATCCCGTCCATCGGCATCATGGACGCCGCGATGGTGGTCGAAGCCATGGGCATCTACAAGTACCCCGACAAGGGCAATATGACCAAGAAGGAAATTGATCTGACCATCAAGACCCTGATTGAAGCCAAGAAGCAAGGCCAGTTCCGCGCGCTGTGGAAGGACTTCAACGAGTCCGTCAATCTGATGGCCTCCGGCGAAGTGGTGATCCAGTCCATGTGGTCGCCCGCCGTGACTGCCGTGCGCACCAAGGGCATTGCCTGCAACTTCCAGCCGCTGAAAGAAGGCTACCGCGCCTGGGCTGCCGGCTTCGGCCTGCCCGCCACCCTGAAGGGCAAGACCCTGGATGGCGCCTACGAGTTCATCAACTGGTTCCTTGACGGCTGGGCCGGCGCCTACCTGAACCGCCAAGGCTATTACAGCGCCGTGCTGGAAACCGCCAAGGCCAAGATGGAGCCCTACGAATGGGCGTACTGGATGGAAGGCAAGTCCGCCACCCAGGACATCAAGAGCCCGAACGGCGATCTGCTGGCCAAGGTCGGCCAGATCCGTGACGGCGGCAGCTACGAGTCCCGCATGGGCGGCATCGCCTGCTGGAACGCGTTGATGGACGAGAACAACTACATGGTCCAGAAATGGAATGAGTTTGTAGCCGCATAAATAGGCTCACCCCCAGGCTTGCCCACTGCGTGTGGCAGCGCCAACCCCCTTGGAGGGGGCGATACCAGCGGCCCGGCAAAGCCGGTTCCGCGGTATCCCACGAGGGGGCGTTGCTGCGCTCGCCTTGTTTGGGGGCATTCCTTTCACTTCCCTGGTGATGTGAAAGGAATGCCGGAAATTTAAATGAAATCGGGCTCTGGCGCTTGTTTTGTCTGCGCTAGCAGCTACGATTTTGATAGTAACGTGGACACATACCCATGAGCACACCTAGCGCCCCACTTCCCTCGGCTACGCCCGCGCCGGGCCGCAGCCTGTCTGCCTGGTGGCAGGCCACGCCGCTGACGGCGGTGTTTGCGGTGTTCTTTCTGGTGCCGCTGGCGCTGATCATCATGGTCAGCTTCTGGGACTTCAACGAGTACGAGCTGCTGCCCGGCTTCACCTTCAAGAACTACATCTCCATCTTTGACGGCTGCGGCAATACCGCCGAGATGTGCACCACGCTGAAGACCTATCTGTCGACCTTCAAGTTCTGCCTGATGGTCTGGCTGATCACCCTGGTGCTGGGCTTTGCGGTGTCGTACTTTCTGGCCTTCCACATCCGCTCCTCGGGCATGCAGACCCTGCTGTTCGTGCTGTGCACCATCCCTTTCTGGACCTCGAACGTGATCCGCATGATCTCCTGGGTGCCGCTGCTGGGCCGCAACGGGCTGGTGAACCAAGGCCTGGTGGGTGCGGGCATCGTGGACCAGCCGATAGAGTGGCTGCTGTTCTCTGACTTCTCGGTGACCCTGGCCTTTGTGCACCTCTACACCATGTTCATGATCGTGCCCATCTTCAACTCGATGATGCGTATTGACCGCAGCCTGCTGGAAGCCGCCAATGACAGCGGCGCCACCGGCTGGCAAACCCTGTGGAACGTGGTGGTGCCGCTGTGCCGCACCGGCATCATCATCGGCTCGATCTTCGTCATCACCATCGTGATGGGCGACTTCGTTACCGTGGGCGTGATGGGCGGCCAGCAGATCGCATCCATCGGCAAGATCATCCAGGTGCAGACCTCGTATCTGCAGTTCCCGCTGGCCGCCGCCAACGCGGTGATCCTGCTGGCCATCGTCCTGATGATCATCTGGGCGCTGACCCGCTTGGTCGACATCCGCAAGGAGCTCTGAAAATGTCCGAAAAACGCGCTCCCGGCTTCCTGCCCCTGGCCATTGTCTTCGCCCTGTTCGTGCTGTTCATGTACGGCCCGATGTTCGTCATCTTCATCCTCAGTTTCCAGGGCCCGGAGGGAGGCCTGACCTTCCCCCTGCGCGGGCTGTCGCTGCACTGGTTCTACAAGCTCGCCGAAGGCCTGGGCGTGGTGGATATCGGTGCGGCACTGCGCCGTTCGCTCGGCCTGGGCCTGGCGGTGATGGCCTGCACCGTGGTGTTCTCGGTGCTCGCCGGCTTGGCCTTCCGCAAAAAGCTCGCCGGTGGCAACACCCTGTTCTTCATCGTGATTGCCAGCCTGATCATGCCGTCCATCATCGTGTCGCTGGGCATCGGCCTGGAGTTCCGCCTGCTCGACGGCGGCATCAAATGGGCACTGGAATTTTTGGGCATGCAGGACACCTTGGACGGCTACGGCACTGCGCTTGGCCTGTTCACCTCGGCCCTGGGCGCGCACCTGACCTGGACCCTGCCATTCGGCCTGCTGATCATGTTTGCCATTTTCAACCGCTTCAACCCGGCCTACGAGGAAGCCGCGCGCGACCTGGGCGCCACGCCCTGGCAGAGCTTTAGGCATGTGGTGCTGCCACTGATCGCGCCCTCGGTGGTCGGCATCGGCATGTTCGGCTTTACGTTGAGCTGGGACGAAATCGCCCGCACCTCTCAGGCGATTGGCGATGTCAACACCCTGCCGCTGGAGCTGCAAGGCCTGACAACCACCGTCACCACGCCGTCGATCTACGCGGTCGGCACCGTCACCACCGTGGTGTCCTTCATCGTGATGGGCATTACCTTGCTACTCGTAAAATTCTTGGGACGCAAACAAAAAGGCCGTTCATAGTGTCCACTGCCCCCGTTTCCGCGCTCAGCGATACCGAGATTTACGAGCGCATCGTTTCCGCCATCCTGGACCACCGGCTGCAGCCCGGAACCAAGCTGGTCGAAGACAAGTTGGGCGCGGCCTTTGGTGTATCGCGCACCCGCATCCGGCCGGTGCTGGTGCGGCTGGCGAACGAGCAGATCGTCACCATGACGCCGAACCGCGGCGCCTGCGTGGCCCAGCCTACAGCGCAAGAAGCCCGCGAAGTCTTCGAAGCCCGCCGCCTGGTCGAGCCGCTGCTGCTGGAGCGCTTCATGGCCGTGGCCACGGCCGACGATATTGCGGCACTTACGCGTTTCATCACCGAAGAAGAAGGCGCGCGCGCCAGTGGCGATACGCGGCATGCGATCCGCATGTCGGGCGACTTCCACCTGGCGATTGCCGAGCGCGCGGGCCAGCAGACCCTGGGCCGCATCCTGCGCGAGCTGGTGTCGCGCACCTCGCTGATCCTGATGACCTGGGGCCCGGTGGCCTTGACAGCCTCCAGCGCCCGGGCCGGCGCCTGCGGCTGTCTGGAGCACCGCGCAGTGCTGGACGCGATCCGCCTGCGCGACGTGGACGCCGCCACCCGGCTGATGCGCGAGCACCTGAGCCACCTGGAAGCCCAACTGCAGTTCGAACCTGCAGCCGCCACCAGCCCGGATCTGGTGGAACTGTTCGGCCAGGTAGCCTAGGCATGCGCCACCTGCTGGTCATCAACCCCAACACCAGCGACAGCGTGACCGCGCTGTTGCGCACCCACATGCTGCAGGCGAGCGCGCCCGATGTGGCGGTGCACACCACCACCGCCCGCTTCGGCGCGCGTTACATCTCCAGCGAGGCCAGCTACGCCGTCGCCGCCCATGCCACGCTGGACGCCTGGGCTGCCTGGCAGGCCGACGGCGGCCCCGCGCCCGACGCGGTGCTGATCGGCTGCTTTGGCGACCCTGGCCTGCTGGCGCTACGCGAATGCAGCCCGGCCCCCGTCACCGGCCTGGCCGAAGCCGCATTTTTTGAAGCCGCCCAGCATGGCCGGTTTGCCGTAGTTACCGGCGGCGCGGCCTGGAAGCCCATGCTGCAGCGCCTGGCGCACAGCCTGGGCTATGCCGACAGCCTGGCGCATATCCACACCGTGGAAGCCACCGGCGCCGAACTGGCCGCCGACCCGGTAGCGGCCCTGGCCCTGTTGGCTGCCGCCTGCCGCAGTGTGGCCGAACAGCATGACGTGCAAGCCGTGATCCTCGGCGGTGCCGGCCTGGCCGGTATGGCCGCGCAGCTGCAAAGCCAGGTGTGCGTGCCGGTGATCGACAGCGTGCTGGCCGGTATCCGCCAGGCCCAGGCCGCTCCGGCAGCGGGCGCTGGCCCGGCCACGCTGGACGGCGCCTGGACCGGCCTTTCGCCCGAGCTGATGGCACTGGCGATCCGCTAAAGCGTCCGGGGCCTGCTTGCCGATACCATGGGCGTATCGCACAACCCCTGCGCTTATGGCGCCGCTTCCATGACTTCTTCCTCCCCCCTGCCGCCGGTTTCTTCCGGCACCCCCACCACGCCCCCGCAGCCCTGGTCACAGCTTGAGAACAAAACCTTCTTCCTGCTGCTGGCGGGCGTGACTCTGGCGTTTGGCTGGATTCTGTGGCCGTTCTACGGCGCGGTCTTCTGGGGCGTGGTGATGGCGATCCTGTTTGCGCCGCTGTTCCGTCGGCTGCTGCGGCCGCTAAAGCAGCGTCGCACTCTGGCCGCGCTGTGCACGCTGCTGGTGATTCTGGTCATCGTGATTTTGCCGATGGCATTGATCACCGCCATGCTGGTCAAGGAGGGCAATGGCCTTTACCTGCGCATGCAGTCGGGCGAGCTGAACTTCGGCGCCTACTTTGGCAAGATCGTGGCGGCCCTGCCCCACTGGGTGTCTAACCTGCTGGACCGCTTCGGCCTGGGCAATCTGGGCGATCTGCAGGAAAAGCTCAGCAGCGTTCTGGCCGAGGCCAGCCAGACCCTGGCCACCCAGGCATTCAGCATCGGGCAGAACACGCTGGACTTCGTGGTCAGCTTTTTCATCATGCTGTACCTGATGTTTTTTCTGCTGCGCGACGGCGCCAGCCTGCTGCGCCGCATGCGTGACGCGATTCCGCTGGACACCGAAACCAAGCGCCAGCTGTTCGGCAAATTCACCACCGTGGTCCGCGCCACCGTCAAGGGCAATGTGCTGGTGGCCGTGGTGCAGGGCTTGCTGGGCGGCCTGGCGTTCTGGTTCCTGGGCATCCACGCAGCCGTGCTATGGGCGGTGCTGATGGCGTTTCTGTCGCTGCTGCCGGCGGTGGGCGCAGGTCTGATCTGGCTGCCGGTAGCTATCTACTTTTTGGCCACCGGCGCGGTATGGCAGGGCGTGGCGCTGGTCTGCTACGGCGTGCTGGTGATTGGTCTGGTAGACAACGTGCTGCGCCCGGTGCTGGTCGGCAAGGACATCAAGATGCCCGACTACCTGGTGCTGATCTCCACGCTGGGCGGCATGGCGATTTTTGGCTTGAACGGCTTTGTCATCGGCCCGGTGATCGCCGCCATGTTCATGGCCGTGTGGGACATTTTTGCCGGCAAGCTGGCGATCACGGCAGCCGCCCAATCTGCCCTGCCGCCCCGGCAGCCCTAGTATTATTTTTATAGCGCTCTGCGCAGGAAATACCTGCGCTAGAGCCCTATTTGGCTTAAAACGGCGATTCGGCCAGGTTCACCGCCTGCAGCGGCTGCGCGGGCGCTGCATCGGGCGTGGTGCCGGCTTCGCTGAGCGCCATCTCGCCGCCCAGTGCCAGCAGCAGATCGGGGATCATCTGGCGCATTTCGCCGGTGGAGATGGCGGCGTCGGCGTCGAAGCCGTCTTCCTTCTCCTGCGAGGTGCCGTCGAACACGCCGTCCAGGAAGGTGACCTTCTTGATCTGCAGGCCTTCGGTCAGCATGAAGGACACGCGGTCGTCCCAGGTCATGGCCAGTTTGGTCGGCAGCTTGCCGTCGGCCACGTGCTGGCGCACTTCATCTATGTCGAGCGCATGGCGCGCGTACTTGACCACCGATTTGGATTCGTCGGCGGCCTTCAGCTCGCATTCGCGGTCGATCGTGAAGCCGGCCGGCGGCTCTTGGGTGGTCAGCCAGTTGGCCATGGCAGTGGCGGGCGAAATTGCGGTGTTGATCTGCAGCACGCCAAAGCCGTCGATGGCCTTGACCAAGGCGGTAATCACCTCGTCGGCCCGGCCCTGGCTGCCAGCGTCGATCACCAGCACCTGGGCCGCCGGGTCGATCCACACCAGCACCGCGCCGCGCTTGGTGAAGGCCATGGGCAGCAGCGACAGCTTCACGTCTTCGCTGATTTCCTTGCGCTCTTTTTTGCCGGGCTTACGGCCAGTGGTGGCCTCGATCTGTGCCAGGCGTTCTTCGGCCTTGCGCTTGATGACCGAGCTGGGCACGGCCTTGCTTTCGAACATCAGTTTCAAGATCAGCTGGCCGCCGATAGATTCCAGCAGCGGGCCGTTGGCCACATTGCGCGGCTCGGTCCAACCCATGGACATTTCCTGGCTGGCGCCACATTCGGCAAAGCGCTCTTTGTCCAGCGCGGCTTCGATTTTGACCAGGTCGGCGGTCCAGCCCGGAGCGATGCGGTAGACCATCACATTTTTGAACACAGGGATCCTTTTTCGCGTTATCTCAAGATGGGCTTATTGTCGCCGCTGGGGGGAGCGGCTAACTTTACAAATGCATATCGCCGGGTTATGGCGGAGATACACGTGGCCTCCACACTTGCTTTCAACCTGCAGCCAATCTCGGTTACAGGCAAGTTACTCTCGATTTATAGCAAGGAGATTCATATGGCTTCCATACGTACATCGATCCAGGGCCTGGTGCTGACCGGCCTGTTGGCGGGCCTGGGCCAGGCGGCCATGGCCCAAAGCCCGGCGGCTCCCCCGCCAACGCCCGCAGAGCGCATGGCCAAGCTCGATCCGGCCAAGATGCAGGCGCATATGCTCAAGCGCCAGGCCGAGCTGAAGGCCAAGCTCAAGATCACAGCCGCCCAGGAGGCCGCCTGGACCACCTTCACCGCCAGCATGCAGCCACCCGCCCACGGCCCGCGGCCCGACCGCGCCGAATTTGACAAGCTCAGCACGCCGGAACGCATCGACAAGATGCGCGCCATGCGCACCGAACGCGATGCCGAAATGGACAAACGCGGCGATGCCACCAAGGCTTTCTACGCCGTGCTTAGCCCCGAGCAGCAAAAGGTGTTTGACGCGAGCGCCATGCCCCATCGCGGCCAGGGTGGTCCTGGCGGCCACGGCGGACCGGAAGACCGGCCGCAAAAGGGCTAATACCCGTCTGTGATACCTAAGCGCTGGCCAGCATCTTGGCCAGCGCGCCGCTCTGGACCAGGCGCTCCAGATCGGTAAAACCTCCCACCAGCGTGCCCCGCACGAACACCATGGGAAAGGTGGGCCAGCCGGTCCACATCTTCAACGCTCCGCGCGGCTGCCACTGGCTCAGATAACTGCCGTACTCCAGGTAGTGGTGGGCGATACCCGCCGCCTCCAGCGCCTTGCAGGCCTTTTTAGGCCACGGGTTGATCCCCATCCCCACCACCACCACCGCATGGGCTGCAACAGCGGCCTGCACCTCCTGCACGATGGCCTGCTGCCGGGTGGCGACTTTTTCGCGGATCGCCGGGTGGATACGGGCTTCTTCCAGTATGGAACGGGGCATGGGGCATTCCTTGCAACAAACCTCCAGCATAGCCCAGGCCCCGACCGCGCTCTAAAGCTAACAACCCTGTGGATAGTTTTGGCATAAGCCATGACTTATCCACAGGATGACTGCGAGGGCCAAAGTTGTTCATATTTGCGGTACACCACGGAAGCATGGCGGCACACAGTGCTTGACCTAGGCTAAGTGCCCGCCAGGGTTCAAGAAAACCGGCTTATCCACAGAAGAGGGCCATGCTTACTACTACTACTATTTATTAATAGAAGTATTAGAAGAAGAGTTAATAAAACTTCCGCGTAGAAGCCCGTACTGTGCGGCACATCCAGACTTCTTGGGAGATTGCTACAGAAAACGTAGCTGTTTGTACAGGCAGCACCTGCGCTGGATGCCGAATTCTTTTGAATTTGGAGGCTGATCAGCCTTTGATGACCGCCGGCAGCGACAGAAACTGCACCAACTGCTCGGCTGGGATGGGCTGACCGAACAGGTAACCCTGGTAGGCCGCACAGCCGTGCTGGGCCAGGAAGGCCCGTTGCTCATCGTTTTCCACGCCTTCGGCGATCACGTTCAAGCCCAGGCTCTGGCCCAGGCCGATGATGGTGCGGGCGATGACGGCGTCATTCGGGTCGGTCAGCACATCGCGCACGAAAGACTGGTCGATCTTCAGCTGGTCCAGCGGCAGGCGCTTGAGGTAGGACAGTGAGGAATAGCCGGTGCCGAAGTCGTCCAGCGAGAAGCTGACGCCAAAGGCCTGCAGCGCCTCCATCTTGTGGATGATGAGTTCGATATCGTCGGCCAGCAGGCTTTCGGTCAGCTCCAGCTTGAGCTGCAGCGGGTTGGCGCCAGTCTGGGCCAGGGTGTCCATCACCTGCTGCACGAAGTCTGGGTGCTTGAACTGGCGCGAGCTGACATTGACGGCCATCGTCAAGTGCTGGGTTTCCGCCGATTCGCCCCAGCTGGCCAGCTGGGTGCAGGCCTGTACCAGTACCTGGTGGCCGAGTTCCAGGATCAGGCCGGTTTCCTCGGCCAGCGGGATGAATGCGGCGGGCGACACCAGGCCGCGCTGCGGATGGCGCCAGCGCACCAGGGCCTCTACGCCGGTCATGCGGCCCTGCGCGTTGTGCTGGGTCTGGTAGTGCAGGAACAGTTCGCCCAGCGCCACAGCCAGGCGCAGATCGGCCTCCAGCGCGGCCCGGGCGGCGACCTCGGCCTGCAGTTGCGGATCGAAGAAGCCCAGGGTGTTGCGCCCTGCGCCCTTGGCCTGGTACATGGCGATGTCGGCCTGCTTGAGCAGCTCACTCACCGTCTCGGGCTGGCGGCAGAACGGCGCGATGCCGATGCTGGAGGTGCTCAGGTGTTCCTTGCCGTCCAGTTGGTAGGGTGCGCTCAGCGCAGCCAGTATTTTTTCGCCGATGTTCTTGGCGCAGGTGCCGGCGGCCTGCGGGTTCGGGCCCAGGTCTTCCAGCATCACCACGAACTCGTCGCCGCCCAGCCGGGCCACGGTGTCGGCGCCGCGCACGCAGGCGCTGAGGCGCAGGGCCACCTGTTGCAGCAGAAGATCGCCCTTGTCGTGGCCCAGGGTGTCGTTCAAGGTCTTGAAGTTGTCCAGGTCGATGAACAGCAGCGCGCCGCCCTGGCCGCTGCGCGCACTGCTGGCCAGCGCATGCTGCAGCCGGTCCATCAACAGCTGGCGGTTTGGCAACTGGGTCAGGGGGTCGTAGAAGGCCAGCTTCTGCACCTCGCGTTCGGCGGCCTTGCGCTGGGTGATGTCGGTGTTCACCGCCATGATGGAATACGGCTGGTTGTCGGCGTCGCGTACCAGGGTCCAGCGGGCCTCGACCACCATGCTGCTGCCGTCCTTGCGGTTTTGGGTGATCTCGCCATGCCATTCACCGTGCGCCATTACGGCCTGGGTGGAGGCGGCGTAGGTAGCAGGGTTGTCGGTGTACACGTCGTCGACCACGGAGCGGCCCAGCACCTCGGCTGCACTCCAGCCGTACAGGCGCTCGGCGCTTTTGTTCCAGAACAGCACCCGGTGGTCGATGCTGCGCACCACGATGGCGTCCTGGGCCTTGTCCAGCAGCGAGGCCTGGTGGTGGATGTGGGCGTCGGCCATGCGCTGGGCCGCCTGGGCTCGCAGGTGGTCTATGCCAAAAGCAATGTCGTTGGCCAGCTGCTGCAGCAAGACCACTTCGTCGGAACCGATCTCCAGGGTTTCATTGGCCGCCAGGTAAAACAGGCCAAAACAACGGCTGGCATTGCGTAGCGGCAGGCAGGCGACGCTGCGCTGGCCTTGGATCGGGTTCATCGCCAGAAAGCGCTCGAAAGCTGGATCGGTGTGGATGTCGGGCACGATCACCGCTTCTCCAGAGCGCACCGCCCGGCCGGCCGGACCCCGCCCATAGGGCGAATCGGCCGACCAAGTGAATGGCCAGGCCTTGGCAATCGCTGGCATGGCGCCCGCAGATGCGACTTGCAGTATCGACTGGCCGGCATCGTCCTGCGCGAAACCGACCCAGGCCAAGCGATAGCCACCGATCTCTACCGTCATGCGGCAGATAGCGTCCAGCAAGGCTGGTTCGCTGGTGGCGCGGATCAGCGCCTCGTTGCAGGCGCTCAGCATGCGCTGGGCCCGGCTGAGCCGGGCCAGGTCGCGCTCTGCGCGGAGCCGATGGGTGACGTCGTGGATCATCACTAGGCGCGCGGTCTGGCCGTTGAACTGGATATTGTTGGTGGACATTTCCACATCGATCACGCTACCGTCCTTGGTCAGATGGCGGCGCGGCAGGGCGCGCAGGTTGTCATCTTGCGCGGCAGCCTCGGCCAGCGGATCGGGGCTGTCGGGTTGTACCGCGCAGCTGGCTAGCGCCAGAAATTCGTCCTGGGTGTAGCCGTAATGGGCGATGGCGGCGGCGTTGACCGCCAGGATGCGCCGGGTGTGCTGCTCGCGCACCCACATTGGCTGGGGGTTGTTGTCAAACAGCTGTCGGTACTGCTGCTCGGAAGCCTGCAGCTGCAGCAGGCGCTGTACCTGCGCGGCCAGGCTGGCCAACCCGTCGGTCTGGGCCGGGTCCAGCTGGTGGGGCTGCGAGTCCATCACCCACAGCACGGCGACGCAGCCCTGGCCGGCGTCGTAGACCGGCGCAGCCGCGCAGAAGCGGATGGCGTCGCTGTCCAGCGGCACCAGTATTTGGGCCTGCGGCGAGGAGGTGATTTGCGTGCTCAGCGCCTGTAGCGCGTCGAGGCCCAGCGTGTTTGCGCCCACTTGCGCAGCAAGGCGATGCTGGCCGTCTTCCACCAGCGTCAAGGTCGCCAGCGGGCAGCGGCAAAGCTGCGCCGCCAGCTGGGTTAGCTGCTCAAAAGGGGGGGCTGTGCGGGCGTCGTTGGTAGGCATGAGAGTGGCAGCAGCCGCCCATTGCAGAGGGGGCCGTCGCTAAGGGGTATCCAGTGGTGCAGGCGAAAGTCTGCATCGGATCGTAAGCGAAAGTAAAGTTGCCGCGGGCTCCCCCCATTTTTGGCCGCTTATGCAGCCCTGAATTCGCCCCGCAGAAGCCAGCTTCAGCCCTCTATCGATTCGTGGCTGTCGGCGCTGCCCAGGCGCCAGTAGCCGGCTGCCTTGATCCACTGCGTGGGTTGGCCGCGTTCTACCAGCAGGCTGCGTGCTGCCTTGGCGGCAGTCGATTCACAGGCCACCCAGGCAAAGATGTCGCCCGCCGGCAGTTCCAGCGTATGCAGCTTTTCCAGCAGTTGGCTGCCGTGGGTGCGGCCCTGGCGGTGGGCCCAGACTACGGTCAGGCTGGCGGCTGTTTTGAACTGCAGCTCGTCTTCCGGGCCGTCGATCTCGGCCAGTACCACCACCGGCGCGCCGGCTGGCAGCTCCAGCAGGCGCCGGCTGATGGCTGGCAGTGCGGTGTCGTCGCCGACCAGCAGGTGGCCGTCAAAGTCCACCGGGATCAGCAGCGAGCCGCGCGGCCCACCCACGCCGATGCGCTGGCCTACCTGGGCCTGCAGCGCCCAGGCGGTGGCCGGGCCGGCGTCGTGCAGCGCGAAGTCGATGTCCAGGGTCAGCGCCTGGGCGTCATAGTTCAGCGGCGTGTAGTCGCGCATGGTCGGACGTGGGCCGTCTTCGCTGGGGCGCACCAGTTCACCGGTGGCCGGGTCGGGAAAAATCAGTTTTACGTGGTCGCCGAAGCCGGGGCTGTGGAAGCCCTCCAGGTCGGCCCCGCCCAGCGTGATGCGCAGCATGTGGGCGCTGGTCTTCTGGATGCGCATAACGTCGAGCACGCGAAAACGCAGCTCGTGGCGTACGCGCTGCATGGCGCGGTCAGGGGTGGTGGCAGAGGTCGTCGTCATGGGTCAAATCCGTTCAATACTTTGGGTGGTTTGGTCCAGCAATTGGGCAAATGCATGGGCTTGTTCATCGCTCAGGGGGGAGGCCAGCCGCATGCGCACGGCCATTTTGAAATTCTCGATTGCGCGGACCACCTGCGGTGGGCGGCCCGGACTGCCTGCGCCAGCGTCCTGCATGCGCGCTAGCATGGCGTCGGCGGCGACGCGGTTGTCGGCCAGAAAGGCCTGGCCGGCGTCGGTGATGGTGTAGAGCTTGCGGCCACCGCCGCTCTCGTCCATGGTGGTGTAGCCCAGCTCTTCCAGCAGGGTCAGTGTGGGGTAGATCACGCCCGGGCTGGGGCTGTAGCTGCCACCCAGGCGGTCGCCGATTTCCTTGATCAGTTCGTAGCCGTGGCGCGGTTTGTCGGCGATCAGCTGCAGCAGCACCAGGCGCAAGCCGCCATGGCCAAACACCCGTCCGCCGCCACCGCCGCCGTGGCGACCACCGCCGCGGCCGCCGCGTTCCATGCCTTCTTCAAAATGTCGCATAGTGTTCTCGATATCATTTAGATGATATTACGATATATCTAAATTAAATCGAAAGTAAGTCTAAAACGAAATAACCCTGCAGCGTCTTGGGGACATTGCAGGGTTATGGGTTTAGAAAATACTATGTTTTTTGTAGCTGCTTGCGCTTGTGGAATATGCGCTAGAGGCCTATTCTGCTTAAAAACTCAGGCTGCAACAGAGCGGTGTTGGGCCAGCAGCTTGCCAACCGTGGCCTTGCTGCATCGCTGCAAGTCCATTAGCAGCGCGCTATGGGGCTGTGTCACGCCCCAACGCTGGCGCAAGTCGTGCTGGATTTGCCCCAGCAGGTGCGCGGCCATTTCGGCATCGGCCAAAGCGCGGTGGGCCTGGCCGGCGCGTGGCAAGCGGTGGTAGTCGACCAGCGAACCGAGCTTGTGGTTGGGCGCTTGCGGGTACAGGCGGCGTGACAGCAGCAAGGTGCAGACGAAGGGCTGAGTGGCAGGCAAGGCTATACGCGCCAGCTCGGCCTGCCAGAACTTGCGGTCGAAGGCGGCGTTGTGCGCCACCAGGGGCGTGTCGCCGACAAAGCGGCTGGCCTCGGCCATGGCTTGGGCTGCACTTGGCGCATCGACCAGCATGGCGTTGCTGATGCCGGTCAGCTGGGTGATGAAGCTGGGGATGCGCACGCCGGCATTCATCAGGCTCTGGTAACGGTCCACCACCCTGCCCTGCTCCAGCAGCACGATGGCGACTTCGGTGGCGCGGTCGCCCTGGCCGGGCGAAATGCCGGTGGTTTCGAAGTCGATGACGGCCAGGCGGGTCATGCGGTCGGCCCTGGCAATACCGCCCACAGCGGCACGGCTTCCATGCCATCGGCGAGCCGATAGCGGTGCGGGCCGGGGTAGACCACGTACAGCGCATCGAGCTTCAGATCGTGCTGCGTGATGCGCATCGATTGCGTGACCTTCGGCGCGTCGGCACGTTGGAATTCCACACCGATGCGCTCCGTACCTTTCAGCATCAGCAGATCGAGCCGGGCGCCCGCGTGGGTGGCCCAGTACCAGGCGCTGTCGGGCCGGGCGATGCGCAGCACCTGCTCCAGCGCAAAACCTTCCCAACTGGCGCCGCACACCGGGTGTGCGAGCAGCTGCGGCAGGCTGTACACGCCCATCAATGCGTGCAGCAGGCCGGAGTCGCGCAGGTACAGCTTGGGGGCTTTGACTTGGCGCTTGCCCAGGTCCTCGTACCAGGGCGCGAGCTGGCGCACCATGAAGGTTTGCGTCAGGTGATCCAGATAGCGGCGCACCGTGGTCTCGCTGATGCCCAGCGAGCGTGCCAGCGGGGCCGAGTTCCAGGTCTGGCCATGGGTGTGCGCCAGCATCTGCCAGAAACGCAGCATCTGCGGCGCGGGCACGTTCATGCCTAGCTGCGGCAGGTCGCTGTACAGGAAGCGCTGCATGGCGGCGTCGCGCCAGGTGGCGCTCACGCTGTCGGATGCTTCCAGAAACGCATCTGGAAAACCGCCACGCAGCCAGAGCCGGTTGCTGGGCTCGCTGTCGGCGCCCACCTCGTCGAGGTTGAAGCCGGTGACTTCCAGCGTCACCGCGCGGCCCAGCAGCGATTCGGTCTTGTGCATGGCATTGGGGCTGGCGCTGCCTAGCAGCAGGTACTGGCCTTTGCGGTGGATATGGCTGGGCCGGTCTATCAGCACGCGCAGCACCTCGCAGAGCTCGGGCATGTGCTGCACCTCGTCGATCACCACCAGGCCGTCCAGATCGGCCAGCGCGGCCATGGGTTCGGCGAGGCGGCGGCGCGAAGCCGCATTTTCCAGGTCGAAGTAGTTCGGCGATTCGGTCGAAACGAAGTCCCGCGCCAAGGTGGTTTTGCCCACCTGCCGGGGCCCTACCAGCTCCACCGCACGGAAGGATTTGAGCAACTCGCGCAGGCGGCTTTGAAGGTCGGTTCGATCAATCATGGGGGCGCGATTGTAGATTTAGTTTTTGCGAAATCTGAATCCAGCAGACAGGATATTCAAGTAGATATCCAAATACTGCTTGAAAATCGAATATGACGTATAGGTATTTCCAGATATTTTGATTCCCGGCTTTCTCCAAATGACCGTGGTTTCTATGGCCACTGGTGCCGGTCATAACCGTTTGCGTTGGACCAGCAAGCGTAAGGGGGAAAGCCGCTGCAGGCCTAGGCCCAGCCCGCCTCTGACCGGGATCTTGCGCGACGACACCCCATTTGCAATGACTGGCATTCCTGGCTTGGCGGCTGTGCATTTGTGGGCCTCTAAACCTACCCAGGGTTTTTACTGACCCAGAAATGAAGGCTCCTACAATATATTTGCTTTGCAAACAAACAAATCAAAGGCGCGTCCAATTGGCTTGTCTGTAGCACCTCTAAAACCCCAAAAACAGGAGACAACGCAATGAATTGGCGTGTAATGAAAACGGCTGCAGCAGCAGCCTTGGCACTGGGCTGCGCTACCGCCGGTGCGCAGACGGTCGAAGTGATGCACTGGTGGACTTCGGGCGGCGAAGGCGCGGCCGTGGGCGTGCTGAAGAAGGATCTGGAGACGCGCGGCGTCAAATGGGTGGACATGGCGGTAGCCGGCGGCGGTGGCGAAGCCGCCATGACCGCCCTGCGCGCCCGTGCCGTGGCCGGCAACCCACCCACTGCTGCCCAACTGCTGGGCATGGCGGTGACCGACTGGGGCAATGAAGGTTTTCTGGGCGACCTGAACGATGTGGCTACCAAAGAAGGCTGGGACAAGGTCGTGCCGCCCGCGCTGCAGCGCTTTGCCAAGTTCGACGGCAAATGGGTGGCTGTGCCGGTGAACATCCACCGCCCGCACTGGCTGTGGATGAACGCCAAGATATTCAACGACAACGGCCTGAAGCCGCCAACCACCTGGGACGAATTCAATGCCGTGGCCGACAAGCTCAAGGCCAAGGGCATCACCCCGGTGGCCATGGGCGGCCAGCCCTGGCAGGAAGCCACGGCCTGGGAAGGCATCGTGCTCGGCATGGGCGGGCCTGACTTCTACCGCAAGGCGGTGATCGAGGCCGACCCGGCCTCGCTGAAATCGGCCACCATGGTCAAGGTGTTCGACCAGATGCGCAAGATCCGCGGCTATGTGGACCGCAACTTTGCCGGCCGCGACTGGAACCTGGCGACCTCCATGGTCATCAAGGGCGAAGCCGGCATGCAGCTGATGGGCGACTGGGCCAAGGGCGAGGTGATCAGCGCCAAGCTCACGCCAGGCAAGGAAATCCTGTGCGCAGTAGCGCCCGGCACCCAGGGCTCCTACCTGTTCAACACTGACTTCTTTGCCATGTTCAAGGTGGGAGCAGACCGCCGGCCGGCCCAACTGACCATGGCCTCGGCGGTGATGAATCCGTCGTTCCAGGAGGCATTTAATCTGGCCAAGGGCTCTATTCCGGCGCGCAGCGATGTCTCCGGCGACAAGTTCGATGAATGCGGCAAGAAGTCCATCGCCGATCTGAAGACCGCCACCGCCGCCAGCCATGTGTACGGCTCGTTGGCGCACGGCCATGCCCAGCCGGCCGCCATCCAGCGCGCCTATCTGGACGTGATCACCAAGCACTTCAACTCCGACATGGGCTCCAAGGCGGCGACCGAGGCGCTGGCCCAGGCCGTGCTGGCCGCCAAGTAACTGGTAACGATCTGCCAAGCCAGCCTGCGGGCCGGCTTGGTGGCCCATACCACCCACACCCCACACCATGCCAATCGTTTCACGGTGGTTCAACCACCATATGTCCAAGCTGGCGCTCGCGCCCAGCCTGATCCTCATCACCGTGGGTGTGTACGGCTTCATCGCCTTCACCACCGTGCTGTCGTTCACCGGCTCGAAGATGCTGCCCAGCCTGTCGAGCTTTGTCGGCATGCTGCAGTACCAGCGGCTGTGGGCCACGCCGCGCTGGTCGGTGGCGGTGGAAAACTTCGCCGTCTTCAGCCTTTTGTACATCGGCCTGACCACCGTGATCGGGCTGGGCCTTGCCATTCTGCTGGACCAGAAAGTCCGCGCCGAAGGCCTGTTGCGCTCCATCTACCTGTACCCGATGTCGATCTCCTTCATCGTCACCGGTGTGGCCTGGCAATGGCTGATGGCGCCCGACCTGGGACTGGAGAAAGCCTTCCACACCTGGGGCTGGACCTCGTTCCGCTTTGACTGGATCAAGGACGACCAGATGGCCATCTACTGCGTGGTGATCGCCGGCGTCTGGCAGGCGGCGGGCTTCGTTATGGCCTTGTTCCTGGCCGCCTTGCGCGGCATCAACAGCGAAATCATTTCTGCGGCGCGCATCGACGGCGCGGGCGGCTTCCAGATCTACCGCCATGTGGTGATTCCCGCGCTGCGCCCGGCCATGCTGACGGCACTGGTGTTGCAGGCCCACCTGGCCATCAAGTCCTACGACCTGGTGATTGCCTTGACACGCGGCGGCCCCGGCTATTCCACCGAGTTGCCCTCCACTTTCATGTACGGCTTTACCTTTACCCGCAACGAGATGGCGCTGGGTTCGGCCAGCGCGGTGGTGATGCTGTGCACGCTGGCAGCCGTCATCGTCCCCTATCTCTATTCCGAGCTCAAAAATGAACAGCGCCACTGAGTCCCGCAGGGCCATCGCCCTGTCGTCGGTCGAAAGCCGGCCGTTCTTCTCCACCGCCCGTCTCGGCCGCTTGGCGCTGTATGCGGTACTGGTGCTGGCCGCGCTGGCCTTTTTGGTGCCGCTGCTGGCGATGGTGTTCACGTCGCTGAAAAGCATGCCCGAAATCACCGGCCTGCCGCCCTACCAGAGCAGCACCATCCTCAGCCCGCCGCAGTCGCCCTCGCTGGAGGCCTGGGGCCTGGCCTGGTCCAGCGCCTGTATCGCGGTCAGCTGCGAAGGGCTGAAGGGCTACTTCTGGAACTCGCTGGTGCTGTGCTTCTTCAGCGTGCTGATCTCCGTCAGCCTGGGCGCCATCAACGGCTATGCGCTGACCAAGTGGCGCTTCAAGCACGACAACCTGGTGTTCGCGCTGTTCCTGTTCAGTTGCTTCGTTCCGTTCCAGATCGTGCTGATCCCGGTGGCGCGGTTGCTGGGCCTGGTGGGACTGTCGGGCACCATGACCGGCTTGGTGGCGGTGCATGTGCTGTACGGCATTGCCTTCACCACCTTGTTCTTCCGTAACTTCTACGTGGCAATTCCGGACGAGTTGGTCAAGGCTGCGCGCATCGACGGCGCGGGCTTCTGGGCGATCTTCTTCTTTGTGATCGTGCCCATCTCCGGGCCGATTGCGGTGGTGTCGGTGATCTGGCAGTTCACCTCGATCTGGAACGACTTTCTGTTCGGCGCCTCGTTCTCCGGCCCCACTTCACGCCCGCTGATGGTGGCGCTGAACAACCTCGTCAACACCACCACCGGTACCAAGGCCTACAACGTGGACATGGCTGCCGCCATGATCGCCGCGCTGCCGACCATGCTGGTCTATATAGCCGCTGGCAAATTTTTCGTACGCGGCCTGATGGCCGGTGCGGTGAAAGGATAAACCCCACATGACCGCCCTCAAGATCGACAACGTCACCAAGCAATTCGGCAACGTCAACATACTCTCCAGCATCAACATCGCCATCGAGGATGGCGACTTCCTGGTGCTGGTCGGCCCATCGGGCTGCGGCAAGTCCACCCTGCTCAACATCATTGCCGGGCTGGAGCCGCTCAGCGGTGGCAGCATCACGGTGGATGGCCGCTCCATCCAGAACCTGGAGCCCAAGGAGCGCGACATCGCCATGGTGTTCCAGTCGTACGCGCTGTACCCGTCCATGACGGTAGAGAAAAACATGGCCTTTCCGCTGTGCATGCGCGGCCACACGCCCAAGGAGCAAACCGCCAAGGTCGCAGAAGTTGCCGAGCTGCTGCAGATCGGCCACCTGCTGGGCCGCAAACCCCAGCAACTCTCGGGCGGGCAGCGCCAACGCGTGGCCATGGGCCGGGCCCTGGTGCGCGACCCGAAGATATTCCTGTTCGACGAGCCGCTGTCCAACCTGGACGCCAAGCTGCGTGTAGACATGCGCACCGAGATCAAGCGCCTGCACCAGCGCGTCAAGAAGACCACCATTTACGTGACCCACGACCAGGTGGAGGCCATGACCATGGCGACACGCATCGCGGTGATGAAGGACGGCAAGGTCCAGCAATTTGGCACGCCGGCCGAGATCTACGACAAACCAGCCAACACCTTTGTCGCCACCTTCATGGGCTCGCCCGCCATGAACCTGCTGCCCGCAGTGGCCAGGCCCAGCGGTGGCCGGCTGCAGCTGCAGATCGATGGCACGGACCTGCTGGTGCCCGTGCCGGCCAAGGCCGATGCCGGGCCCGCGCTGCAAGACGGCCAAAGCGTGCTGTTCGGCCTGCGCCCCGAGTGGTTTCTGCGCAGCGACAGCCTGCCCGCCAGCCACTTTGGCCTGCGTGCCAGCGTGGACGTGCTGGAGCCCACCGGCCCCGACCTGTATGCCGCCCTGCGCATAGGCCCGCACGAAGTCATGGCCCGTCTCTCGGCCGATGCGCCGGTGGCCGTGGGTGCCGCCGTGGACTTCGGCGTCGATCTGGGCAAAGCCCTGGTTTTTGACCGTGACAGCGGCGTGCGCGTGCACTGAAGCAACGACTACCTTTTCATCCAACCTCTGCCCTCCCATTTATGCCCAAAAAAGAAGACCACCGCCTGCGCATCGGCGTCCTCGGCTGCGGACCGATCGCCCAAGCCGCCCATTTCGAAAGCTGCACCAAGGCCCGCAACGCCGACCTGTACGCCATCTGCGACGTGGCCGACGACCTGCGCGAACGCATGGCCTGGACCCACAAGCCCGAGAAAAGCTACGGCGACTATGACGCCATGCTGGCCGACCCCGACCTGGACGCCGTCATCATCGCCACCAGCGATGCATTCCACGTGCCCGCATCGCTGAAGGCGCTGGCCGCGGGCAAGCATGTGCTGTCTGAAAAGCCGCTGGGCGTCTCCGTCGAGGAAGTCGTGGCGCTGAAGCAGGCGGTGCAGCAAAGCGGCAAGGTCTTGCAGGTCGGCCACATGAAGCGCTTCGACGCGGGCCTGCAGGCGGCCAAGGATTTCATCGACAAGGACATGGGACAGATGCTGGCCCTTAAAGCCTGGTACTGCGACAACACCCACCGCTACGCCATGACCGACGCGGTACAGCCGCTGATGGTGACCAGCGCCGCGCGCAAGAAGCCCGCGGTAGACCCCAAGGCCGATATGCGCCGCTACCTGATGCTGGCCCACGGCTGCCACCTGATCGACACGGCCCGCTACCTGGGCGGCGAGATCGTGTCCGTGCAGGCGCGCCTGTCCGAGCGATTCGGTGCCCGCTGCTGGTTCGTGGATACCGAATTTGCCAACGGCACATTGGGCCACCTGGACCTGACCGTCGCGGTGCGCATGGACTGGCACGAAGGCTTCCAGATCTACGGCGAGCATGGCAGCGTGCTGGCCAAGACCTACAACCCCTGGTACTACAAGAGCAGCGACGTGGAGATCTTCCACGAGAAAGACGCCACCACCCGCCGCCCGTTGGGCGCGGACGGCCACTTCTACCGCCGCCAGGTCGAAGCCTTTGCCGATGTGGTCCTGCACAACGCACCCATGACCGGCGCGAATGTGGACGACGGCATTGCCTCGGTGCGCGCCATGGTGGCCATCGCACGCAGCGCCGAAAGTGGAAAACCCGTGGCCCTGGCCGATGTGGAAGGCGGCCTGTAATGCGCCTGGGTATCTTCTCCAAAACTTTTGACGGCAAAACGCCGGACAGCGTGTTGCAGGCCGTGGCCCAAGCCGGCTTCAGCGCGGCGCAGTACAACATGGCTTGCTCGGGCCTGGCGGCCATGCCCGAACACATCACGCCCGACGCCGCCCAGGCAGTGGCCCATGCGGCGCGCGACAGCGGCATTGAGATCACCGCCGTATCCGGCACCTACAACATGGTGCACCCCGACCTGCGCGTGCGCGAAGCCGGCCACGCGCGGTTGGAAGCATTGGCCCAGGCCTGCGCCGGCATGGGCACCCAGCTGATCACGCTGTGCACCGGCACCCGCGACGCAGACGACCAGTGGCGTGAACACCCGGACAACACCACGCCCGCAGCGTGGCGCGACCTGCTGCAGTCCATGGAAACCGCGATTGCCATTGCCGACAAGTACCAGATCTACCTGGGCATAGAGCCCGAGCTGGCCAATGTGGTGAATTCGGCAGAGCGCGCGCGCCAGCTGATCGACGAGTTGGGCAGCCCGCGTCTGCGCATCGTGCTGGACCCGGCCAATCTGTTCGAGGTAGCCACACTGCAAGAGCAACGCAACACGGTCGCCCAGGCGATCGACCTGCTGGCCGACCGCATCGCCATGGGCCACGCCAAAGACCGCCACGCCGATGGCCGCTTTGCTACTGCGGGCCAGGGCGTGCTGGACTACCCGCACTACCTGGCACAGCTCAAGGCCGCGGGCTTTGACGGGCCTTTGATCACCCATGGTCTGGCAGCCGCTGAAGCCCCGGGCGTGGCGCGCTTTCTGCGCAGCCACTGCGACGCGCTGGGCATACAGGTGCAGCCATGAAATTCGACCGCCTGGAACAGCGCACGCTGCAACGCTCTGGCCTGCCGCTGGCCTTCTTCGATGCGCAACAGGGCAGGATACCGGTGGTGTTCCAACACGGCCTGTGCGGCAGCGCGCAGCAGACTGCTGAAGCCTTCCCCGAAGACGCCGAGCTGCGCCTGCTGACTTTGGAATGCCGCGGCCACGGCCAATCGCCCACCGGCCCGGTGGACGCCCTGTCGATAGCGCAGTTCAGCGAGGATGTGATTGCACTGATCGAATCAGAAAAGTTGGCGCCGGTGGTGCTGGGCGGCATCTCCATGGGTGCGGCCATCGCGCTGCGCATTGCGGTGAAGCGGCCAGAACTGGTGCGTGCGCTGGTACTGGTGCGCCCGGCCTGGGTCACCGAATCGACGCCCGCCAATATGCAGCCCAACGCCGAGGTGGGTACGCTGCTGGCCCAGTTCAGCCCTGAGCGCGCCCGGGAATGCTTTGAGCAAAGTGCCACGGCCAAAAAATTGGCGGCTAGCGCCCCCGACAACCTGGCCACGCTGCGCGGCTTCTTCGACCGCCAACCGCAAGCCGACACCTCTGCGCTGCTGCGGCGCATATCTGCCGACGGCCCGGGCGTGGGCCCGGACGATGTGCGCGCCATCCGCGTGCCAGCCCTGGTGCTCGGCCACGAGGACGACGCCATTCACCCACTGGCGCATGCGCGCAGCCTGGCACAGCTGCTGCCCCAGGCGCAGCTGGGCACCATCACCCCCAAATCCGTCAGCCGCGAGGCCTACGTCCACGACCTGCACGCCGCGCTGCGGCAATTCATACAAAGTCTTCCATCATGAGCACAACTCTTCCTAGCTGGTTCAGCCAACTACCCACCAACCGCCTGATTGCCGAGTTCTCCGTCTGGTCGGCAGATCTGCTGCGCATAGGCCATGACCTGGACCGCATCCAGCCCTATGCCGACCTGCTGCACATCGACGTGGCCGACGGGCATTTCGCACCCGCGTTCCTGTTCTTCCCCGACCTGCTGGCCCGCGTCTGCGCCGCCAGCCCGGTGCCAGCCCATGTGCACCTGATGGTGTCTGACGACATCCTGGCCGCGCAGATCGACCAATTCGCCGATGCCGGCGCCAGCGTCATCACCGTGCACGCCGAATGCGCCAGCGTAGCCACCGGCGCACTGGACCACATCAAGCGCCGCGGCCTGCTGGCCGGGCTGGTACTGAAGGTGGAAACACCGGTCGCCGTGCTGGCCCCTTATCTGAAGGACATCCATTTCCTGACCCTGCTGGGCACGTCCATTGGCGTCAAGGGCAAGGGCTTGCACGAGAACGCGCTGGACCGGCTCCAAGAGGCTCGCGCCCTGGTGCGCGATGCCCAGCTGGACCACCGCATCATCGTGGTGGCCGACGGCGGCATCCGCCATGAAACCGTGCCCAAGCTGCGCGCGGCGGGTGCCGAAGCCGTGGTGCTGGGTTCCCTGGCCTTTGGCGATGCCGACCTGGCCGCCCGCATGGAATGGCTGGCCGCGCAATGAAGCCTATGGGTGGGAATGGATGGGCGGTCGGCGTAGACCTGGGCGGCACCCAGGTGCGTGCCGCACTGGTGGATGCCAGCGGCCAGGTACTGGCGCGTGCGGCAGCCCGTACCGATGCCGTTGGCGGGCCAGGTGCTGTACTGCAGCAGATACAGCAGCTGATAGCCGAAGCCACGCAGGGCATAGCACTCAGCGCATTGGGCGGGGTGGGAGTCAGCGCGCCCGGCCCGCTGGATGGCGAGGCGGGCGTGATTCTGGGTATCCCCACCTTGAACGGCTGGGTGAACGTGCCCATCGTGGCCTGGCTGCAGGAGGCCCTGGACCTGCCCGTCCAGCTGGAGAACGACGGGGTGGCTGCGGCCATCGGCGAATGGCGCTTTGGTGCCGGGCGCGGCCTGAGCGACTTTGTGTACGTCACCGTCAGCACCGGTATTGGCGGCGGCGTGGTTGCCGATGGCCGGGTGTTGCGCGGCCGGGGCCGGCTGGCCGGGCACATAGGCCATATGACGATAGACCCGCAGGCGGAAGTCTGCAGTTGCGGCAACCCCGGCTGCTGGGAAGCCCTGGCGTCCGGTACGGCATTGGGCAAGTTTGCGCGCCAGCAGGCTGCGCTCGCACCCACCAGCCCCTTGGCGGCCTATGGCGCGGCGCTGGACGCCAAGCAGGTGGTGGCCTCCGCCCGCGCCGGGGATGCGCTGGCCCTGGAACTGCTGGAGCGCGAAGCACGTTTGCTGGGCATTGGCATCGTGAACCTATTGCATTTGTACAGCCCGGAGGTGGTGGTGGTCGGCGGCGGTGTTGCGCAAGGGTTTGACCTGCTGCACCCCGGCATCGCCCAGCATGTGGCGAGCAGGGCCTTGCCGCCGTTTCGCGGCATACCGGTGGTCGCCGCCCAGCTCGGCCAGAACTCGGGCCTGGTGGGTGCCGCGTCGCTGATTCTGCTGCCGGGATAGACGGGTGGGGGCGGCTGCATAATTTGGCGGTCCATCCATTGCCGTAATCCATCGCCCGCCCATGTCCATGCCCAGTGCCGTCAGGCATATCAACGAAGCCCGCATCCTGGATTCCCTGTACCGCAATGGCGCCACCACCCGTGCCGACCTGGCGCGCGAACTCGGCTTGATGCGCTCTACAGTGGGCAACCTGATTGCCAACCTGGGGGAGCAAGGGCTGGTACTGGAACGCGAAGTTTCCGGCTCCACGCCTGGCGCGCGCGCGGGTCGTCCGGGTCAGCTGGTGCAACTGAATCCTGCGCATTCGACCTTTGTGGGTGTGGATATGGGGGTGGGCCACCTGTCCGTGGCGGCGGTCGACCTCATGGGCCACTGTTTTATGAGCCAGTCGGTTCCATTTGAGTCCCCTTTTGGCGACGTGGGCCATGCGGTGGATGCGGCCGCCAAGGTGGTGCAGGCCTTCATCCAGAAAATTTCGCCAGCCCAGCCCTTGCGCGGCATCTGCGTGGTGGTGCCGGGTCTGATCGATCGGTCTGGCATCGTCTTGCGGGCACCGGTTCTGGGCTGGAACGCGGTTCCCATCCAGGCATTGCTGAGTGCAAAACTGCATTGGAACGGCGTTTTTACCTCGGAGAACGACGCCAACGCATTTGCCGCTGCAGAGCTGTACAGCCGTACGCCGTCGGCCAGCAGCGAGGCCTTGTTTGTTTACCTGGACGCCGGGATCGGTGGCGGCCTGGTTGCGCAGGGCAAGCTGCTGCGTGGCCAACGCGGTTACGCCGGTGAAATCGGGCACATCCACCTGGGCGAAGAGGGGTTTGACCCCGCAACCGCGGTGCAGGGTTCTTTTGAAAGCTATGTGGGCCGCAACGCCGTGATGGCCCGCTTCAAGCACCATGGTGGTGTCGGTTCCAGCCTGGCGGATTTTGTGGTGGCGCTGGACGCGCAGGTTCCTGCGGCGCTGCGCACGATCACGGAATGGGCGTGGTGGCTGGGCCGTGGCATGGCTTCCTTGATCAGTGTTTTCGATCCTGGCCGCATCGTGCTCGGCGGGCCGGTGGCGGTGCTGTACCTGCAGGTGCAAACCGAGGTGCTGGACTCCATCACCAAGCATTTGGTGCAGCCGTTCAGCTTGCCCAGTATCGAGGTGTCCGGTCTGGGGCCGGATGCCTGTGCCATCGGGGCCGCCATGACCTTGCACCACGACCTGCTCTCCATCGACGAGCAGCTGGTCTACGGGGCTAGCAAGTAGCCCTGGCAGGGCCTGTTGTTCCAAGCTACCAAAGAATCTGCGTCCGCGGCATCGAAAACGCTATTTGCTGTCAGGGGCCGGCCGTGAATCGGCCACATCGGTGGCACGATCTTCGTAAGCTTGGAAGCAATCTGTTCCTTCCATTCCCAGGAGTTTCCATGCGTCTCAAGGCCTTCAACGTTCTCACCTTCGATGTCGTCGGCACGCTGATCGATTTCGAACGCGGCATGCTCGACTATCTGCGCGACGCCGCGCCAGACACCAAAGTGTCCGACGAGGATTTTCTCGCCGCCTACCGCAAGGAGCGCAAGAGCCCGGATGTGACCTGGTACCCCGACGACCTGCAGCGGGTCTGGCACGCCATCGCGCCCGCCCTTGGCCTGCCGGATAGCGAGGCCACTGCCAAGGGTTTTCGTGATTCGGTGGCCAAGTGGCCAGCCTTCCCGGATTCTGTGGAAGCATTGAAGCGGCTGCGCCAAAACTTCAAGCTGGTGACCATGACCAATGCGCAGACCTGGGCTTTGAAGCACTTCGCCAAGACGCTCGACCAGCCATTCGATATGGAGCTCAGCTGTGACGACGCACTGTGCGAAAAGCCCGATGCACGTTATTTCGCCTATGCACGCGGCCGTTTCGAGGGCGCGTGGGGCTACAAACAAGCCGACAACTTGCATGTGGCGCAAAGCCAGTACCACGACATCGGCATCTCCAAGCAACTCGGCATCCCCACCTGCTGGATCGAGCGCCGGCATGGATTGGCAAGCTCGGGCGGCACGATCGAATCGGCACAGACCACACCCGACTACCACTTCCACACGCTGGCCGAACTGGCTGACGCGGTTGACCAAGGCTTGTGATGCTGACGGACATCGCAGCACCGGTCGTTGACCTGCTGCCCGAACTGGTGGCATTGCGGCGCGACCTGCATGCCCATCCTGAGCTGGCTTTTGCCGAACGCCGCACCGCCGGCATCGTGGCGCAAAGCCTGCGCCTGCTGGGCCTGGAAGTGCACGAAGGCCTGGGCGGCACCGGCGTGGTGGGCTCGCTGCGCTGCGGCGAGGGCGGACGCAGCGTGGGCCTGCGCGCCGACATGGATGCACTGCCGATGGTCGAGCTGGGGCGCACCGCCTACGCGAGCCGCACGCCGGGCGTGCACCACGGCTGCGGCCATGACGGCCACACCAGCATGCTGATCGGCGCGGCGCGGCAATTAACCCGTACCGCCCGCACGCGGGGCTTCAACGGCACGGTGCATTTCATCTTCCAGCCGGCCGAAGAAGGCAAGGGCGGCGCCCGCGCAATGATCGAAGATGGCCTCTTTGACCGTTTTCCCTGCGACAGCGTCTATGCGCTGCACAACTGGCCCGACCTGCCGCTGGGCCAGGCGCAGACGCGGCCGGGACCTATCATGGCGGCGGCCGACCGCTTCGACATCGTGCTGCGCGGCCGCGGCGGCCATGCTGCGCAGCCGCAGCACACGCCGGATGCCATCCTCGCGGCCAGCCAACTGGTCACCCAGCTCAACACCATCGTCTCGCGCCGCATCGACCCCGGCGAATCGGCGGTGCTGTCGGTCACGCGCATCGAGGGCGGCCACAGCCACAACGTATTGCCGGCCGAGGTGGCCATCACCGGCACCGTGCGCAGCTTCGACCCTGCCACGCAGGACCGCATCGAAGCCGCGCTGCGTGCCTGCGTCGCGGGCGTGGCGCTGGCCGGTGGCGTGCAGGCGGAGCTGAACTACCTGCGCTACTACCCCGCCACCATCAACACCGCAGCCGAAGCTGCACGCGCACTGGATGCGGCCAGGGCGATAGGCCTGCAGGCAGCCGTGGCGCCGCGCGCCGCCTTTACCTCGGAAGACTTTGCCTTCATGCTGCAGCGCAACCCCGGCGCCTACCTGTGGCTGGGCCAGGGCCGTGCCGACCCCGGACCCGATGGCGAACGTGCGCTGCACCACCCCTGCTACGACTTCAACGACGACGCGCTGCCGCTGGGCGTGCGCTGGTTCTGTGAGGTGGCGGAGCGTGCGCTGGCGGCGTGAGACAGGGCGCCAATATTTTTGAATGAAATCGGCCTTTGGCGCTTATTCAATAAGCGCAGAGCGCTATGTTTTTAGTAGTTTTTCTGGATCGAAGCCTGCTGCATCGACTACGTGTCGGGCTGGCCCAAGAACCCGACGTTAGCTGCGTTCCAGTCGCCCGGGTGGTGTTGTTCAGCTTCCCCGAACCAAACCCATCAAAAATGCCGGACCCCGTCTGGATTGACAAAGAAACTGCTTGGGTTCCGCTGCGATATGGCATCTCCTGAAAGGGGGATAAACCTAGACTCATTCCATCTCAACGCAGCGGGCCAACCCATGGAATTCAAACCAAAATTCATCAGCTTCGATTGCTACGGCACACTCATCAACTTCGAGATGGGTCCGACGGCAAAAGTCCTGTTCAAGGACCGTGTGCCGGCCGACCAGATGCTGGCCTTCCTGGACAGCTTCCGGGCCTATCGCCTCGACGAGGTACTGGGCGACTGGAAGCCTTTTTTCGATGTGGTGGAGAACTCCATCCAGCGTGCCTGCAAGGCGCATGGCATCGCATGCCTGGCATCGGATGCCGTCGCTCTGTATGCCGCAGTGCCGACCTGGCAGCCACACCCGAATGTGGTCGGGGTGCTGGAGGCGATTGCGCCGCATGTGCCGCTGGTGATCCTGTCGAACTCGATGGTGGACCTCATCCCTCACAGCGTCGCACACCTCAAGGCCCCTTTCCACGCGGTCTACACCGCCGAGGCAGCGCGCGCCTACAAGCCGCGCATGCAGGCTTTTGAGTACATGTTCGACCAGCTCGGCTGCGGGCCCGATCAGATGATGCATGTGTCCTCGAGCTTCCGGTATGACCTGATGACGGCGTCTGACCTGGGCTTCATGGCCAAGGCCTTCATCGACCGTGGCCACGAGCCCACGTCGAGCGAATACGGTGTGAACCGCTTGAGCGACGTGCGCCAGCTTCCTGCACTGCTCGGACTCTGATGCCCGGCCTGAACTCCCACCCCAGGGCCCAGGGGGTGACGCATGCTGGGCGCCCCACCGATGCCGCGGCGCTGAGCACTGCAGCGCCCGACCTGGCGCCGGCCGAGGTGCAGGCGCTGGTGGCGCGCCTCTATGGCATCGACGGCAGCGTGCAGCCGCTGGCCGGCGAGCGCGACCAGAATTGTGCCGTGGAGACCGCCGACGGGGCGCGCTATGTGTTCAAGATCAGCAACCCGTCAGAGCCCGAGCCGCTTGTCGATTTCCAGATCGCCGCCCTGGAGCACATCGCCCGCACATCGCCCAGCCAGCCCGTGCCCCGCGTGGTGCGGACGCTGGACGGAGACACGCGCAATACCGTGGTGCTGCCCGACGGCGCCCCCACCACGGTGCGCCTGCTCACCTACCTGGACGGCATCCAGATCCGGGAAACGCCGCGCACCGTTGCGCAGCGCGCGGCGATGGGCAAGGGACTGGCCGAACTGAATCTTGCGCTGCAAGGCTTTACGCACCCTGCGGCCAAGCACGACCTGCTATGGAACGTGTCGGCCGCACACCGGCTGACCGCGCAGCTCCACAGCCTGGTCGAAGGACCACGCCGTGCATTGGCCCAGTCGTTCATGGCGCGTTTCACCGACCACGTGCTGCCCCGCCTTGCATCGCTGCGGGCGCAGGTGATCCACAACGACTACCACCTCTACAACGTGCTGGTCGCACCGGCCGATCCGGCGCGCATCACCGGCATCATCGACTTTGGCGACATGCTGCATGCGCCACTGGTTGGCGAGGTAGCGACGGCTGCTGCCTTTCATATGACCGGCAATGCGGACCCGTTCGAGGGGCCAGCGCAATTCGTCAGCGCCTACCAGGCCGTCTTGCCGCTGACCGACCTGGAGCAGGACATCGTTGCCGACCTGATGGTGACGCGCCACCTTGTTACGGCCTTGATCTCGGAGTGGCGCGCCTTGCGCTACCCCGAAAACCGCGCCTACATCATGCGCCACAACCCTGCGGCCTGGGAGGCGCTGTCGCAGCTGGCCGATATTCCCCGCCACGAAGCGCGCGACCGCTTATTGACCCCCACACGAAACGGAGCTTCCTCATGAAAACCACCGCCGACTTCAACATGGTCAACGCCTACATCCCCGGCCGCGCCAACGTCGGGCCAGCTACCGAGGCGATGATCGGGCGGCGCAATGCGCTGCTCGGCCCCGCCTACCGGCTGATGTACGAACACCCGCTGCACATCGTGCGCGGCGATGGCGTGTGGCTGATGGACCCGCAGGGCCGCCGCTACCTTGACGTATACAACAACGTCACCTCGCTCGGCCACTGCCATCCCGCTGTGACCGAGGCGATCTGCCGCCAGGTACAGACGCTCGCGACCAACACGCGCTACCTCCACGACACCATCCTCGAGCTGGCCGAGCGCCTGCTCGCCAGCGTACCCGGCACGGACCTGGCCCACCTGATGCTGACCTGCACCGGCAGCGAGGCCAACGACCTGGCCTATCGCATTGCCAAGGTGCGCACGGGCGGCACAGGCATCATCGTTACCGACACGGCCTACCATGGCATCACCGACGCCGTGTCGCAGTTCTCGCCATCGCTGGGCGTGAGCGTAGACCTCGGCCCGCATGTGCGCCTGGTGCCCGCGCCGCGCCAGTACCACGCCGAAGGTGCCGACCTGGGCGAGCGCTTCACGCGCGATGTCGAGGCGGCCATCGCCGACCTGCAGCGGCATGGCATCAAGCCGGCGGCCCTGATCGTCGATTCGCTTTTTACCAGCGACGGCATCCTGCCCGGGCCCACAGGCTTCCTGCAGGGCGCGGTCGAGGCGATCAAGCGCGCGGGCGGCCTGTTTATCGCCGACGAGGTGCAGCCCGGCTTCGGCCGCACCGGCGAGCATCTGTGGGGCTTCCAGCGCCACGGCCTGGTTCCCGACATCGTCACCATGGGCAAGCCAATGGGCAATGGCCAGCCCATTGCCGGTCTGTTGGCGACCGCCGATGCCCTGGCGGAGTTCGGCAAGCACTCGCGCTACTTCAATACCTTTGCCGGCAACACGGTCTCATGCGCAGCCGCCCTGGCGGTGCTGGAAACCATAGCGCGGGACCGGCTGGTGCCGCACGCCGCACAGGTTGGCAAACTGCTGCTCGATGGCATTGCCGGGCTCGCCGCAAAGCACGAGGCCATCGGTGATGTGCGCGGGGCGGGGCTGTTCGTCGGTGTCGAGCTCGTGTCGGACCGGGCAACACGGGCGCCAGACCGTAGCCTTACCAGCCAGGTGGTCAACAAGATGCGCGACAAAGGCGTGCTGCTCAGCGCCTGCGCACAGGGACACAACGTGCTGAAGATCCGTCCGCCGCTGGTACTGTCGGCGGAGCAGGCCGGCATGGTCATCGAAGCCTTGGACGCATCGCTCACCGAGGCCTCGCGCAAGTCGCCGGGATCGGCCTGATCGCCTGACAGTACGATCACCCCATGAAATCAGCAGTTTCGCTCGACCGGTTCGACTTCAAGATCCTCGTGCATCTCCAGCGTGAGGGGCGCTGCTCGAACGTCGACCTGGCCGATTCCGTGGGCCTCAGCCCCAGCCCGTGTCTGCTGCGCACCAAGCGGCTGCAGGAGATCGGACTGATCCGCGGCTACGGCGCCGATATCGCGCTGGAAAAGCTGGGCGAGCATGTCATCGTGTTCTCCGAGATCACGCTCAGCAGCCACCGGCCGCATGATTTCCGCAGATTCGAGGAAGGCGCCGGCCAACACGAGGAGATCGTCGAGTGCTACAACGTCAGCGGCGGCTACGACTACCTGCTGAAGATCGTGGCGCCTGGCATCGGCTATTTTCAGGCGCTGATGGAAAAGATGCTGGAAGACAACATCGGCATCGAGCGCTTCGCCAGCCGGATCGTGCTGCGCCAGCCGCTGGACCGGCGCGAGTATCCGCTGGGCATCATCGCGACCCAGAAACGGTGGGAGTGATGTGCGCCCATCCGCCACCCATGACGGTTTATGAAAAATAGGGCTCCGGCGCTTATTCAATAAGCGCAAGTAGCTATATATTTAATAGCAATTGTGCGGCTAGATAAATTGCCATCAAGCTGGCCACAAGCTGCTGATTCGACCGAGGTTTCACCCCAGTGGCAGCCGCGCCGCTGGGTCATGCGGCCTTCTGCGCATCCTGCTGCGCTGCGAACCGCCCAATCCAGTACGGTGCCAGCGGAATCGAGGTACTGCCCGTGGCCATCAGTTCGGCCATGGTCTCGCCCACGCCGGGGCTGATGGCGAAGCCCTCGCCGTTGAAGCCAAAGGCGTAGTGCAGGCCGGGCACCTTGGCGCTGGGTCCCATCACGGGTTGCCAGTCGGTGGTGTAACCCTCGATGCCGCTCCACACCCGGATCAATTGCACGTGTTCGAAAGCGGGCACGAAGCGGCGCAGTTCGCGCATCTGCCGCAGCACGTTGTCGGGTTTCACATAGGCGCGGATGAGGTCGGCATGGGCCGGTCCCTTGAGCCCGCCGCCGAAGACGATGTTGCCGCGTGCGATCTGGCGGAAGTACAGGCCTTCGGTTTCTATGGGCGATGACAGGCCGATGGACGGACCGATCGCGTAGGGCAGTGGCTCGGTCACACCCATCTGCGGGCCTCGGGCCTCCATCGGCACGCGCTCGCCGAACTGCTCGGCCATGCGGTTCGACCAGGCGCCGCAGGCCACCAGCATCTGCGGCGCGCGAAAGCGCCGGCCATCGGCCGTGAGGGCAACGAAGCCATTGCCGTCACGCTCCACCTGCACCACCTCGGCATGCTCAATGATGTTGGCGCCGGCACGCTGTGCCGCGCGCGCAAAGGCGGGGCCGGCCAGGCGCGGGTTGGCGTGGCCATCGTGCGGCGACAGCGAGCCGGCGACCACGCCGGGCGCGAAGATGCCCCAGCGCTTCTTCAACTGCTCGGCGCTGAACAGCTCCAGGTCCAGGCCGAGCGGCTTGACGTCGTGGGCGTGCTTCTCGATCACCGCAGCCTGCTTCTCGGTGTAGCAGACGCGCAGATGGCCGTAGGGCACGAATTCCACGTCTTCGCCCAGCAGTTCCTTGATCCGGCCCCAGACGGCGCGCGCCCGGTTGGCCAGCGGCATCTGGTGCAGTTCGCGGCCCTGCCGTCGCACATTGCCGAAGTTGGTGCCACTGGCCTGCCGGCCAACGAGTTCGCGCTCGAGCAGCGTGACCGACTTGCCATGCTGGCGCAGGAAGAATGCGGTGCTGGTGCCCATCAGGCCGCCGCCGAGCACCAGCACGTCGGTGTCGAATGTTGTCGTGCTCATTCCGCCGCCTCCAGTGTGTCCATCATCAGCGGCTTGACGGGCGCCTGCGAACGCAGCCGTCCGACCTGTTCTACCGGTATCGCGCAGGTCTGGGCCACGATCTCGGCCGCGGCGTGGCCGCAAAAGCGGCCTTGGCAGCGGCCCATGCCGACGCGGCTGAAGGCCTTGGCGCGGTTGACCTCCTGGCTGCCGAGTTCGTTCACGCAGCGGCGCAGTTCACCGGCGGTGACGGCCTCGCAGCGGCACACCACTGCCTCGTCGGGCAGGGTCGCAGCCTGCGTATGCGGCCAGGGGAAGGCGCGGGCCAGGCCCACGCGGAAGCTGTCCATTTGCGCCAGTGTGCGGCGCAGCCTGGCCGACTCGTTTTCATACAGGGCACGACCCTGGGCATGCCCGAGATCGACCAACGCAGCCAACGCAGCCAGGCGGCCGGCGGCTTCGGCTCCGTCGGCTCCGAGGATGCGCACACCATCGCCAGCAAGGTAAACCGCCGGCGTGCTGCTGCGGCCGTCGGCATCGATGCGCGGCAGCCATTGGCGGCTCACGGGTTCAAAATCGAATTCGCAGCGGGCCAGGTCGGCCAGCTGGGTTTCGGCGCGCAGGTGCCAGCCCAGGCCTACCGCGTCGCATTCGAAGCGTTGGGTACGGCCTTGCGCGTCACGCACCTGCACCGCCTGTACGCCCAGGCGCTCGTCGCCTTCGATCAGCAGCGGCACCACGCCTTGCAGCACTGGCACGCCGGCACGGCGCAGGCCGCGGATCAGGCCGAGCCCGCGCAGCGCCAGCGTGGGCCGCGCAAGCAGGCCGGTGATGGCGCCCCAGGACTTGGCCGCGGGCGCGGTGTCCAGCACGGCCGCCACCTGGGCACCGGCCTGCTGGTATTGCGAGGCCACCAGGTACAGCAGCGGGCCACTGCCTATGAAGACCACGCGCTGGCCGATGGCGCAGGCCTGGGCCTTCAAGGCGATCTGCGACGCGCCCAGGCTGTAGCAGCCGGCGCGGTGCCAGCCGGGCACTGGCATCAGCCGGTCGGTGGCTCCGGCGCAGATCAGCAAGGCGTCGAAAGGCAGCGTCTCGGCTTGGCCGGCATGCACCAGGTGCAGGGCTTTTTCGGTCACGTTCCAGGCCAGGGTGTCGGCGCGGTAGTCGATGTGGGCACGCAGCGCGTCGAAGTCCTGGTGCAGGGCCTGCGCCTTGCCGGCTTCGCTGCCGTAGAGCTTGGCGTACGAGCGCTTGAAGCCCTCGGGCTGGCGGCGGTAGATCTGGCCGCCATCGCGCCGGCCTTCGTCGACCACGGTGGGCCGCAGGCCGGCCTGGACCAGGGCCTGGGCAGCGCGCACCCCGGCCGGGCCGGTGCCGACCACCACGATGCGTGGCACTGCGCTCACAGAGGCCCCTTTGCCGCCTGCTGCTGCAGAGATTGCTGCAGGTCGGCGGTGACCGGCCAATGCTGCAGCGGTGGCCGGGTCAGCACGGCCATGCCGGGCTCGGCCGGCGTGCTGCAGGCGCGCAGGCGCTGGCCTTGCGGCGTCCATACCCAGCAGTCCTGGCAGGCGCCCATCAGGCAAAAACCGGCGCGCGGGCCGTCGCCGAATTCACTGTCGCGCACCCTGCGGCCGTGGCTGAGCAAGGCCACGAGCAGCGTATCGCCCACCAGGGCTGTGGCGGGTTCGCCGTCGATCAGCATCGACAGGGCGGGGCGGTCGGTCTCTGCAAGCCGGACAAAGCGGGCGGGCGAACGGCGGTGGGGCGATGTGTCTGGCATGCGGTCAGATGCGCGCTTCAGCGCTGGTGGGGAAACAGTTTTTCGACGGGGCAGTGCGCCTTGATGAATGGCGACTTGATGACGATGTAGCTGAAGTACTTGGCGATGCCGATGTTGCGCTCCAGCAGTTCCTCAACGACTTCCTGGTAGTGGTTCACGCCGCGCGTCAGAAAGCGCAGCAGGTAGTCGTAGCCGCCGCTGACCAGATGGCATTCGAGCACCTCATCGACTTCGCGGATCGCGGCTTCGAAGCGGGTGAAATCTTCGCGGCGGTGGTCGGACAGCGTGACCTCGGTGAACACGGTCAGCGTGTCGCCGAGCTTCTCCAGCCGCAGGTGGGCGCCGTAGCCGGCGATGTAGCCGGACTGCTCCAGCCGCTTCACGCGGATCAGGCAGGGGCTGGGCGACAGGCCTACTGCATCGGCCAGGTCCACATTGGTCATGCGCCCATTTTTTTGCAGCTGGGCCAGGATGCGCAGGTCCAGCCGGTCTATCTTGAAGGCTTCGTTCATGGCGAGGTCCTGGGGGTGGAAAACTCCAATTTTGCTACGGGCACGGCAGCTGGTTTCAGCCTGCGAGGGCAGCCCGCACGTCGGGTGCGGCCAGCACATCGTCGAGGGTCTTCTTCAGCCGGGCAAACATTTGCGCGTACTCGTCTTCGCTGAAGATTAGCGCGGGTGCAAAGCCCAGGATGTGGTCGCCGAAGGAGCGGAAGATCAGGCCGTTCTGGTAACCGGCGTTGAAGATGCGCTCGGGCATGCCCAGCGCGGGGTCGAAGCTGGTTTTGGTGGTTTTGTTGCTGACCAGCTCCAGCGCGCCCAGCAGGCCGCGGTGGCGTGCGTCGCCGACCAGGGGGTGGTTGCGCAGTGCATCCAAACCTGCTGCGAAGTGCGCTGCGCCGCGTTGGCCGTTGGCCAGTACACCGCCTTCTCCATAGAGCCGCAGCACTTCAAGGGCCACGGCGGCACCAACAGGGTGGGCCGAGTAGGTGGCGCCATGGCCGATGGCGGCGCCAGCGGGTGCGCCGTCGGCGATGCCGGCGTAGATCTTCTCGCTCATCATGGTCGCCCCCATGGGCACATAGCCCGAGGTCAGGCCTTTGGCCATGGTCATCAGGTCGGGCTCCACGTCTTCGGCTTCGCAAGCGAACATCGGGCCGGTACGGCCGAAGCCGGTGATGACTTCGTCGACGACGAACAGGATGTCAAGCTCGCGCGCTGCGTCGCGCATGGCCTTGAGCCAGCCTTTGGGTGGCACGATCACGCCGCCCGAGCCCTGGATCGGTTCGCAGAAGAAGGCGGCCACCGTGTCGGCACCGAGTTCGGCCACCTTGGCGCGCAAGGATGCCACCGACGCTGCGATCAGCGCCTGGGGGTCGGCGCCTGCGGTATGGCGATACGGGTTGGGCGAGGGAATGTAGTGCTGCGTAGGCAGTGGCAGATCGAAGCCGCGGTGGAAGACCGGCAGGGCGGTCAGCCCGGCGCCGGTGGAAGACGAGCCGTGGTAGCCGCGCTCCAGCGCAATGAAGTGTTTTTTCGCGGGTTTGCCGATGGCGTTGTAGTACTGGACGATGAAGCGCACGGCCGCATCCACGGCCTCGGAGCCGCCGAGCGTCAGGTACACACGGGTCAGCGAGGCCGGCGTGATCTGCACCAGCTTCTCGGCCAGGCGGATCGCCGGCTCGCTGCTGAAATGGAAGTAACCGGTGGCGTAGGGCAGCTGGCGCATCTGCTCGGCCGCGGCCTGCACCACGCTCTCCTGGCCGTAGCCCACGTTCACGCACCACAGACCCGCAAAACTGTCCAGCAAGCGGTGGCCCTGGCTGTCGGTGAGCCAGGCGCCGTTGCCAGATTGCAGCACGGTCGGGCCGCGCTGTTCGTGCTGGCGCCACGGTGATACGGGGTGGATCAGATGGGCGCGGTCCATGGCACTCAGGGAGGCCAGGTCTGGCAGGTCGGACAGTAGATTCATGGCGGTGTTCGTTGGGGCGCAACGATGGTGCGTTTCAATGCCTTTAGCTTAGGGGGGGAGCTAAATCGTGTGGTGCTGGATTGGGGCGTTGGCATGACGCAGCCTGCGGTTGTTCTTGTTTTTGCAGCAGATCCTGCGGCGTCCCATACGCGACCACGCCGCCCCAGCAGTAGTCAATGCGGGTGTTGCTCAACTCAGGAGAGACTTTAACCAGCGACCTTTGCAGGATGACGCCACTTTTCATATCCGATCCGATTTCGTCGCGCAGCTCTGCCCGCGTGACCATATGGGCACCAGCTTCACAGAAAAATATCCGTTGTGTCAGGGGCGCATTCGTATTGAAGGTGGGTGCTCAAACAGTGCGTTCGGACGGACTGCATACTGCGATCGCGTCCATCTCGACGAGATAGCCGTAATGAAGTTCGGCAACCGGCACCACAGTGCGTGCGGGTTTCGCCAAGCCCATTTCTTCGGCATAGATTGAGTTGAAAAGGGGCCAGTTGCTGACATCCACGATGTACGCAGTGACCTTTACGACGTCCGTCATTTTTGCGCCCCTCAAACCCAGGGCAGCGCGCAGATTGGCTATCGATTGGCGCACCTGATCTTCAAAGGGAAGGTCCGCGGTATGGCTACCGTCCGCCCGCGCCGCGAGCTGGCCGGAGATGAATACCAGATCACCCGCGCGGACGGCGTGACTGTAATGCCCGCCCGGCGGCGCAATGCCGATGGTCGGGCTAGGGTCGTTTGTCGATTCAAGCATTGTGGTCTTGGGAGTGGGTTTGTATGTCAGCCAAACGACTGGTTGGAAAGAGCGAACAGGCGTGCGGCAGCGTCGGCGGAACTAGCGGGAGTTTTTGAATGTCGCGCACCATGGCCACCGCGTGCCCAACGCAGGGCAGGCCGAATTCGGTTAGCCATCCCGAAAGGCCGCTTTCTTCTGTCACTTCGATCCGGACGAACCGGCCATGATGACAGCACTGCGAGTGCAGCGATGAGGGCCATTGCATCCAACGCGCCGCGAGAACTTTTGGCGATCACCGGGCCCACCACAATGCCGTGGCGACCAGGCGACCGTCGATTTCTGCGGCGAAGCCGGCCCCGAGATAGCAGCCGAAGCGCCAGTCCGCTTCTCGGTAAGGTCAGCCCAATGCTGACGACAGTCCCACCGCCTGCGGCAGATGATCGGAACGCAGCGGGATCAGGCGGGGCGCCGGCTTGTCCACATCCGATGGCAAGTCGCGGATCGGCTCAGATGGCATATTTTTAGAACTCCGCGACCTTGCCCCAGGCAGACGACTGGAAGCGGTCAGGGTGGTAGGGTCGGGCATCTACAAGGGGTGTCGCACCGCTGACGATGTCGGCGATCAGATGGCCGGCGCCGGGACCAATGCCGAAGCCGTGTCCGCTGAAGCCGGCCGCCAGAACCAGGCCGGGAACGCTGGCCATCTCGCCGATGCCTGGCACCCCATCCGGCGTGCTGTCGACATAACCGGCCCAGGCGGCCGTGACGGTGCGGTCTTTCAGGGCTGGGATCAGGTCCAAGGCGCGTTGGTAGGTCAAGCGCACGACTGCCTTGTCCACCGCTGGATCGAGGGTGCGCATCCGCTCCATCGGCGTCGGCCGGTCCAGCCGCCAGCGGGACATTCCTTCATGGCCCGACCGCATGCCTTCTAGTCCGCCAGGTGCGAGGTTGCGCCAGCGGCGTTGGAACATGGGCAGAAACTGTGCGGAGAAACGTAGCAGTTGCGGTGTGGGATCCACCCGCCCGCGACCGCTGATGGCCACGGTGTAGCCGCCATTGCTGCGCCGGGTCATGGATACGGCGGTGGTATGGAGTGCGGGCGGCAGCTCGCTGGCCCCCGGCGACACCGACAGTACTGTTTGCCGGATGGCCGCTTGCGGGAACCGGATGCCGTATTGGCGGCAGAAAGAGGACGCCCAGGCGCCCCCGGCCAGTACGGCGATCTTGGTGCGTATCGTGCCCTTCTCCGTGATAACGCCTGACAGCCGGCCGCCTTCCATCTCGATACCGCGCGCTGCGCAGCCCTGGTGCACGCTGCCCCCGAGCTTCATCACCGCCCGTGCAACCGCTGGGGCCGCGCGGGAGGGATCTGCCGTGCCGTCGGTGGGCGAGAAGACGCCCCCTTTCCATGGCTTGCCGGTCACGCGTCCGCGCTGGGCCGCCTCTTCGGCCGTCAGCATTTGCGTTTTGACGCCGACGGTGCGGGCGAATTCGCCCCAGCGCGCCCAGCCCGCAAGCTCAGCCTCGTTGTTGCTGAGGTAGAGCAGGCCGCAGCGACTGAAGCCGGCCTCTTCACCCGATTCGGCGGTGAACTGTTCCCACAGGTCCAGGCTCTTTGAGGCCATCGGTAACTCACGGGCGTCGCGGTTCTGCTGGCGGCACCAACCCCAGTTACGGCTCGACTGTTCCGCACCGATGCGCCCCTTCTCGACCAAGGCAACCTTCAAGCCGCGTTTGCTCAGGTAATAGGCGGTGAAGCACCCGATGATGCCGCCGCCGATGATGACCACGTCGGCGTGTGTCGGCAGGTCTGGGCTGGTTTCTATGGGTGTTAAAGGTGCAGGCATTGTGAGAATGTCCGGTCAGGGTGGATGAAGATTAAAAAATGCAGTGGGCTCTCACCAGCCACCGAACCTTGGCCATTCGGCTTCCACCGTGCTGTCCGCGCCGCGCACGACGTGGTAGCTGCGGTGCTGGGCCCCGGTGGCGCAGGCGTGGTTGGGCAGAATTCGCACACGGTCGCCGATGGCCAGATCGGGCAGCCTGCCGCCGGAGCCGGGTCGTACGGTGATGATGCCGTGCTCCTGGTTGGCATCGGCGACGATCAGGTCGGGGTAAGGCTTGCCGGTGATGTCGCAGACCACGCCATAGCCCTGGTTTACCGTCTGTTTGGACGTGCCGCGGTCCTGCGACATCGCCATCCAGCCGGCGTCGACCAGTATCCAACCCTTGTCGCGCTGGTGGCCGATCACCGTGGCCATGACGGACAGTGCAATGTCGTCGATGCGGCAGACGCCGATGCCCGCCATCACCAGGTCGAAGAACACGAACACTCCCGCACGGACTTCGGTGATACCGGTCAGGTCCGTGGCGCTGTGCGCGGTCGGGGTCGAGCCCATGCTCACGACGGGACAAGGCAAGCCCGCCTCGCGCAGGATGGTGGCTGCCGCAACGACTGCGTGCCGCTCGTCCTCTGCGCATTGCTGCAAAGCCTCAGCGCCGCGTGCGGCATAACTGCCGCCGGCATGGGTCAGTACGCCACGCAGTGAAGCACCCTGCTCCAACGCACGGCCGATACCCAGCAGGGCCGCCTTGTCGGTGGGCAGCACGCCCGAGCGGTGGCCATCACAGTCGATCTCGATCAGCGCGGGAATGGGGGCGCCGGCCTCGCGGGATGCGGCTGCGACCGCCTCGGCTTGCGCCACCGTATCGAGTACCACGGCGAGGTTTATCCCCTGGGCACGCAGCGCCAGCACCTGTGCCAGCTTGGCCGGCGCAATGCCGACTGCATAGACGATGTCGCGAACACCAGCGGCCGCGAACAGTGTGGCCTCCTTGAGTGTCGACACGGTGGCCGGGCCGTGCGGCGAGTCCATGACCCGGCGTGCTACCTCGACCGACTTGGCGGTCTTGAGATGCGGCCGCAGCTGCACGCCAAGATCTGCCATACGCCCGCGTAAATGTGCCACGTTGCGCTCCATGCGCGCGGCATCGAGCACCAGGCAGGGCGTTTCCAGTGTGTGCAAGCTGCTGCTTTCGGTGGTCGCTTGCGGCGTCAAATCTACGGCGGTGATTGCCTCGTTCATGCGGGTTCTCCAGGTCGGTTGATGGAGGAATTTTCCGTGCCGACCTATAAGTTTGCAATTTACGTTTTCTGCATTAAACATTAAGCTATACCTTAATGATTACCTCTGAAGATCTCGCCTTTTTTGCCGTGCTGGCAGATTCCCGCTCGCTGGCCGAAGCAGCGCGCAAGCTCAACGTCACGCCGCCCGCGGTGTCGCAGCGCTTGCAAGCTTTGGAGGCTCGTGCCGGGGTGCAGCTGCTGGACCGCACGGGCCGGCGCACCAGCCTGACCGACGAAGGCGCGCTGGTCGCGGCGCACGGCCGTATGGTGGCCGACACCATCGACGCGCTCGCCGAAGCACTTGGTAACCGCACAAGCAAGGTGAGCGGGCATCTGCGTGTTGCCGCACCGCATGGCTTTGGCAGGCTGCACGTGGCACCGGTGGCGGAGGCCTTCGCGCGTGCGCATGAGGACGTGACCATATCGCTGGAACTCTCTGACCACCCCGGTGCACAACTCATTGAAAGCTGCGATGTAGTGATCCACATCGGGCCGGCAGGCCCGCCGAACCAGATCATGACTACGCTGGCGCCGAACCGGCGCATCTTGTGCGCTAGCCCCGCCTATCTGCAGCGTGCCGAGCCGATTGCCGAGCCTGGCGACCTGGCCAGACACCGCTGTCTGGTGGTGCGGGAGAACAATGAAGATGTCACGCTCTGGCGCTTCAGTGCCGGTAGGCGCGACCCCGTAACTGTCCGCATCAACCCTGTGATGTCCAGCAACGACGGCGCCGTGGTGCGGGACTGGGCCTTGGCCGGTATGGGTGTTGCCATCCGCTCGGAATGGAATGTCGCAGACGACATCGCGCAAGGCCGCTTGTGTGTGGTCTTGCCGGAATGGGAAGTACCGGGCGCCGACGTCGTGGCCATGTTGGGCTCGCGGCGTGGTCGCAGTGCGCGGACGACCGCCTTTCTTACCATGCTGCGTCAAGCGCTGAATCCTGCACCTTGGCGGCATCATCAGTAGCCAACGATGGCCTTGGTCTCCAGGTATTCCTCCAGACCGTGGACGCCATATTCGCGTCCATTGCCAGAGCGCTTGTAGCCGCCGAAAGGTGCGTGCCCGTTCCATGTGGGGTAGTTGATATTCACCTGCCCGGCACGGATGCGGCCCGCCACGCGCCGTGCGCGATCCAAGTCGCTCGATTGCAGGTGGGCACCCAGGCCGTAGACCGTGTCGTTGGCTATGGCGATAGCTTCTGCCTCATCCTTGTACGGCATGATCACCAGCACCGGGCCGAAAATTTCCTCCTGTGCGACCCGCATTCCGGGCGTCACATTCGAGAAAACCGTTGGCTGTGCGAAGAAGCCGTGCGTCAGTCCGTCCGGTCGGCCCAGCCCGCCACACAGCAGCTTGGCTCCTTCTTCCATGCCGGCCGTAATCATGGTCTGCACCCGGGCAAATTGCGCGGCATTGGCGATCGGGCCCATGGCGGTCCTTTCGTCGTGCGGATCGCCAACCGCAATGCTGGCTGCGGCCGCCAGCACCAAGGCTTCCACCTCGGCCAGGCGTGACGCCGGCACCAGCATCCGCGTCGGGGCGCTGCACGACTGGCCCACGTTGCGCATGCCTGCAAGCACGCCCTTGGCAACGCCGCTCTCGAAGTCGGCATCGTCAAGAAACACATTGGGCGACTTGCCGCCGAGTTCCTGCACCACGCGTTTGACCGTCACCGCGGCCGCCTGTGCCACCAGCACACCCGCGCGCGTCGAACCTGTGATGGAGATCATGTCGACGTCCGGGTGCGACGCCAGCGCCGCGCCGACGACTTCACCGGTGCCTCCCACCAGGTTGAATACACCCGCCGGCACGCCGGCGTCGTGCATCACCTGCGCGAAGAGTTGCGCGCTGTAGGGCGAAAGCTCGCTGGGCTTGAGTACCACGGTGCAGCCTGCGGCGATGGCGGGCGCAACCTTGGCGGTGATCTGGTACAGCGGCCAGTTCCAGGGTGTGATGAGTGCACAGACGCCGATAGGCTCTTTGGCCAAGGCCGTGCCGCCCTCGTTGGTGAGAAAGGCGTAGCGCTGCAACACCTCCATCTGTACGCGCACATGAGCGATGGCATACGGCACATGGGACGCCCGGGCGAAGCTGATTGCGGCGCCCATTTCGGTCACGATGGCTTGTGCGAACAGTTCGGCGCGGTCCTCCAGCAGCGCCAGGATGCGGCCTAGCAGGGCCAGGCGTTCCTCCACCGTGCTGCGCGAAAATGTCTCAAACGCACGCCGTGCTGCTGCCACGGCGAGATCCACATCGGCCGATGAGCCGGCGGCGACATGCCCCACGACCTGCTCGGTGAATGGATTGACTACGGCGATTTGCGCAGCGCTGGAACGGTCGAGCCACTGGCCATCGATATAGAGTCGCGCGTCGTTGAGGGTGAGATTGGGGGCTGCCATGGTCTGGTTTTCTGTGCTTGTGGGGTAGTCCGTGCTGTCCGGGTGGGCCCTTGCTTCAGGCCATGACCCATACTTTGCGCACGGTTTCAATCGTGCGCCAGGTGCCGATGTAGCCGGGCTTCATGATGAAACAGTCGCCAGCCTTGTAGGTCACCGGCGCCTGGCCCGCCTCAGTGATCTCTACTACCCCAGACAGGATCAGGCAGAACTCCCAGGTCTCGCCCTTGATGGAGTGGTTAACGCCGACTGTCGATTCGAACACGCCGGCACGCACCTGGCCATCCTTGGCGCTATCGACATCCCAGTTGCGGCAGACGATGTCGCCCTCGATAACGCGGTCCGCCGGCGGCCGGTATTCACGTGGTTCGCCGAGCTGGTCGAGGTTGAAGGAGACGAGAAGTTTTGACATGGAAGAGGCCTTATCCAAAGTTGCTTGCTTGATGCCTCTATGCTAGGGCGCAGGTTGCAATATGGGTGCCGAAGCGGGTGCCGCCAACAGTGGGAAATTGCCGATTCGCGGCCTCTCGCAGCGCAATCTGCCGGCATGGTTGGCCGGCGTTCTGTGCAGTCTTTCAGTAGCCTCGAACGCGGTCCACCAGCCCCACCATGGGCTCACCAGTTTCAAAACGGTGCAGGTTGTCGAGCACCACGCGCGCCGCGCTCAGCGGATGCGTCATACTGGCAATGTGTGGTGTTAACGCGATATGCGCATGCGACCAAAACGGGTGTTCGGCAGGCAGCGGTTCGGGGTCGGTTACGTCAAGGATGGCGTCGCCGATCTGGCCTCTGTCGAGGGCTGCCAGCAAGTCGACATCAACCAATTGCGGCCCACGCCCGACATGCACGAGGCCGGCACCCTTGGGCAACTGTTCGAACAGTTGCGCATTGAGAAATCCGCGCGTTGCCTCGGTCAATGGCAGCAAACAGATGAGGATTTCGGTGCTTGCCAGGAAGTCGGCCAGGCCTTCGCTTCCCGAGTGGCATCGCACACCTTCGATGTGGTGCTGTGAACGGCTCCAGCCCGCGCAGTCAAACCCCATGGCCTTCAACTGCCCCAGCACGGCCTGTCCGAGTGAGCCCAAGCCGAGCACTCCAATGCGACGGTCGGCCGCCAGCTTGGCCTGCCGCGGTTGCCATTCGGCGCGCTGCTGCTGGCGACGGTACTGCGGTATGTCTCGGTGCAGGTCCAGCACGGCGTGGGTCACATACTCCACCATGCCACTGACGATGCCTGGCTCGACCATGCGGACCACGGGCAGGTCGGTTGGCAGTGCATGAAAGTCAAACTGGTCCACGCCCGCGCCCGAGGAAAATAGCACCTCCAGGTTGGGAAAGCGGCCCGCGATGTCGTCGGGCGGCACCCAGGCCGCGAGGAAGCGCACTTGCTCGGGGTCGCCGACGTCAGGCCAAATGCGGAAGTCGATGTGGGGCGCCTGTTCGCGGAACACCTCTGCCCACTGGCGGCCGCGCACCGGGTCCGACTTGTAGACAAAACTGAATTCGTGCATCATGCCGCCCTCAACCAATAGCCTGTGTGGTGATGGCAAAAAGCGCAGGGCCACCGTCGGGATAGACCAGTGGTTTACCGCGCACCATGGTCGTCGGCGCATCGACTTCCGCCAGGCCGATAGCGGTCAGCCAGTCGCCCAATCCCGCGGCTGTATCAACGTCGATACGCGTGAAGTGGCCTGCATTCTGTCCGGCCAGGTGGGCGATAAGTGCCTTGGCTCCTTCTACGTCAGGTGCGACTACCGGCCCGATGACGTGGCCGCGGCCAAAGCGGCGCAGCATGGCGAAGCCCCGCGGCGTTTGTTCATGGTCTAGCACTACGCAGGCTTCCGCGCTGGCCAGGAGGCCTTCGATGAGCGCAGGGCGCGGCATTCCGCGCGCTGCTGCGTCCAGCGACTGCAGCGCGGCCAGCTCGTTCAGACCCGCAGGCCGCATGCGCCAGCCAAGCGGCTGCGCGATCAGGGGGGTGGGGGTGGCAAGCCCTTGGTGCTGTCGCACGCCGCCCGTCACTTTGAAGCCCAGCTTCTCATACAGCGGGCGGCCCGCCTCGGTGGCCTGCAGCAGCACGGTGTGGTCTTCCAGGCCGTCGAGCAAGGTTTCCATGAGTTGGCGGCCAATGCCGCGGCCTTGGCATGCGGGGCTCACAATGATCAAGCCCACGGACGCATGTTGTTCGCCCCAGCGCCAGCGCAGTCCGGTACCCAAGATCTGGCCACCTTGCTCCGCCACCGTGCCTTCGGCATGCGCAAAGACTTGCGCCCAGTCGGTCGGTCGGTGTGGCCAACGAAGTTCGGCTGACAAGGCGTAGGCTTGTTCGATGTCGTCGGCGGTCATCGCCCTGAAGACTACAGGGTCCAGCGAAGCGCCGGAAGGGGAGGAAGAAGACATGCGGGAAATCTCTCTTGCGAACATGTGAATGCAGTCGATATTCGCCCACATTGATCCACTGCGCCAGCCCCAAAATGCCTGTCGCAATAACTCGCAAGCATCTCCCGTCAAAGTCCCCGGCTTTGCAATTCACTGCCGTCACAGCGTCGGATACGCACACAAATGCTGCGGCTTGTTGCCTAGTATCCGGTCTTGCAGGGTCGTCTTTCACAAGACGGTCATCTTTTGTCAGAAATACACCCGACAGCTATCGCTATGCGCCAATTCGACCGGCTATGTGTCCACCCGCCTTCTGGCCATTCCATGGGGGTCGATGGTGGCTTGCATGGGATCGTTCCCGCAAAGCGGAAGAACCACTTTGGCGCCGTACGTACGCAACATTTTCTTGCCGACGAAGAGGAGGTTGGGGTACTGCTTGCGTACAACCGCCGCAGCTTAGCCGTGCGGAGAGGTCAAGGCATTAAGGGCCGAATCGCTGAGACTTCGTTGCGCTTCAAAAGTGTGCTGATCGACTTCGCCACCGAATACTTAGGTGCACGGCGCACGCATGCGGTGCGAACCGCACGCCATGCCGCGTCCCCCACTTCAAACCGCAGCTTGGGGCTAAAACAGCGTCAATTTCCATACAACCCTTGTGACGCTACGTGATTCAATCTTTCACATCAAGACGTCGCAGAAATAGGTTAGGAAGCGGCCCGCTCCCGGTCGGAAACCGGCACACCAAGGATCAGAGACCATGGCTTTTCGTCCCAAGTACATCACCTTCGACTGCTACGGCACGCTCACGCGTTTTCGTATGGCCGAGATGTCCCGTGTCATTTTTGCAGACCGTATTCCCGCCGACCGGATGGAGCAGTTCATCGCAGACTTCACTTGCTATCGCTTCGATGAAGTGCTGGGTGACTGGAAGCCCTACGAAACGGTACTGAAGAATGCAGTACGCCGCCTGTGCAAGGCTTGGAAGATCCAGTACCTGGACAGCGACGCGCAGCAGTACTACGACGCCGTGCCCACCTGGGGTCCGCATGAAGACGTGGCGGCGGGCTTGTCGAAGATCGCGCATGAGATCCCATTGGTGATTATTTCCAATGCCGCGGACGCTCAGATCCAGAAGAACGTCGCCATGCTCGGTGCACCGTTCCACCGTGTCTATACCGCTGAGCAAGCCCAGGCGTACAAGCCGCGCCTGCGCGCATTCGAGTTCATGCTCGACTCGCTGGGTTGCAACCCTGAAGACGTGCTGCATGTCTCTTCCAGCCTGCGCTACGACCTGATGTCGGCTGCCGACATCGGCATCGTCAACAAGGTCTTTGTGAACCGTGGCCACGGCCCCGGCAATCCGGCCTACGGCTACACCGAAATCCAGGACATCGGTGGCTTGCCAGGCGTGGTTGGCCTCTGATTTCAATTCAGCCTCTGATTTCAATTCATTCACCACGCGCTTTCACCACCTAACAGCCCCCATGAAGCTCGATTCCTATTGGACCGATTCGGCCCCTGCTTTCTGCCCCGCTGCACGTGAACTGCCGGCGCAGGTGGATGTGGCCGTGGTGGGCGCCGGCTTCACCGGACTGTCGGCTGGTTTGGCGCTGGCCCGTCAAGGCGCCAAGGTGGTCATACTGGAGGCCGGGGAGCGGGTGGCAGCCGAGGCCTCGGGCCGCAATGGTGGCCATGTCAACAACGGTCTGGCGATGGACTACGCGGACGTCGCTGCCAAGGTCGGCGTGGCGCAAGCCCGGGCCTGGTACCACGCCTACGACGACGCAGTAGACACCGTGGCCCGCATCGTTGCGAACGAATCCATCGCCTGCGACTTCATGCGCCACGGCAAGCTCAAGATGGCCACGCGGCCGCAGCAGATGGCGGCCTTGCAGCGCAGCGCGCAGCGGCTTAGGGACGATGGCGTCGACAGTGATGTGGAAGTCCTGGACGCAGCCCGCGTCGCCAGTGAAGTGCAGAGCGAACGCTTTCACGGTGGGCTGCTCTACAAACGCAGCGCGCAGATGCACATGGGCCACTTTGCGACAGGCCTGGCGGGTGCGGCGGAACGCGCGGGCGCACAAATCCACACCCTGACCGCGGTGCAGCGTCTATCCCGCATCGGCAAGGGCCATGCCCACACACTGCAGACTGCGCGCGGCCCGGTCACGGCCAAACAGGTGCTGCTGGCTACCGGTGCTTCCCGCCATGGCGGCTATGGCAGCTTTGGCTGGCTGCGCCGCCGCATCGTCCCTATCGGCAGCTTTATCGTCGTCACCGAGCCGCTGGGTGAAGCGCGCGCGCGCGCCATGCTGGCCGAACGCCGCACCTACACCACGGTGGCGAACATCCACCACTACTTTCGACTCACGGCCGACTACCGGCTGGTCTTCGGCGGGCGTGCGCGCTTTGCCATCTCCAGCCCACAGTCGGACGCGGCCAGCGGCGAAATCCTGCGCGCGGGTCTGGCAGAAACCTTTCCGCAGCTCGGCAAGGTGCGCCTGGACTATTGCTGGGGCGGCCTTGTCGACATGACCCAGGACCGTCTGCCGCATGCGGGCGAGCGCGATGGCCTCTACTTCGCAACCGGCTACAGCGGCCACGGCACCCAAATGTCCGTGCACATGGGCGAGCGCATGGCCGAAGTGATGGCTGGCAACGCTGCAGCCAATCCTTGGCAGGGCCGGAGTTGGCCTGCCATACCTGGGCATTTCGGTGCCCCGTGGTTTCTGCCGGCGGTGGGTATGTATTACCGCCTCAAGGACCGGTTGGCCTGATCGCAGGCAGCACGGACCATTCACGTTTCTTTGTGTTTTTCCACTGAGTTTTAATAGGAGCATCCCACCATGAGCGACAGCAAAAACAAGTTCGACAGCTTTGTCAGCCCCAGCGATAGCGTCCGAGCAATGGACGCATTGAGCCGAGGTGCCACCAGACGCGACATTTTGTGCATGTTGATGGCTGGTGGCATGCAGGCCACATTGGCGGGTGGCTTGGCCGGCATGGCGGTATCGGCGCATGCACAGACGCCGCGCCGTGGTGGCCGTATTCGGGTTGCGGGTGCCACCGCCGCCGCTACCGATACGCTGGATCCGGCCAAGCAGTCGAATCAGAGCGACTATTCGCGCGGCAACATGCTTTACAACGGGCTGACCATGCTCGACGGCAGCCTCACACCTCAGCCAGCGCTGGCCGAGTCTTTTGCTACGAAGGATGCGAAGACCTGGATCTTCACCTTGCGCAAGGGTGTGGTCTTCCATGACGGCAAGGCCCTGGCGCCGGCCGATGTGGTGTATTCGCTGATGCGCCACAAGGACCCGGCCACCGCCTCCAAAGCCAAGGTATTGGCCGACCAGATTGATAGCGTAAAGGCCACCGGTCCGAACGAAGTCACCGTGGTGCTGACCGCGCCGAATGCCGACTTGCCGGTCATTGTGGGTACCTTCCATTTCCACATCGTCAAGGATGGCACTACCGACTTCAATGCGGGTATCGGTACTGGTCCCTACAAACTCAAGGAATTCAAGCCCGGCATACGCTCACTTGTGGTGCGCAACGAGGCCTATTGGAAACCAGGCAAGCCGTATCTGGACGAGATTGAATTCGTTGGCATAGGCGACGAGAGCGCCCGCGTCAACGCCTTGTTGTCGGGGGGCATGGACCTGGTGGCATCGGTGAACCCTCGCTCGGTGGCCCGTGTCAAGGGCACGCCGGGCTACGGCATCTTCACTACCCAGTCTGGCCAGTATTCCGACCTCATCATGCGTCGTGACGTGGGCCCTGGCATGAATCCAGATTTCGCGATGGCGATGAAGTACATGTTCGACCGTGAGCAGATGAAGAAGACCATTGCGTTGGATTACGCTGTGATCGCCAACGATCAGCCCATCGACCCGACCAACCGTTTCTACTTTGATGGCTTGCCGCAGCGCACTATGGACCTGGACAAGGCCAAGTTCCACCTGCAGAAGTCGGGCGTGACCGGCAAAGTAGCGATGGTAGCCTCCCCCGCCGCCATGTACTCGGTGGAGATCGCGCTGCTGCTGCAACAGACCGGCCAGCGGATCGGGCTGGACATCGATCTGAAGCGCATGCCGGCCGACGGTTACTGGTCGAACCACTGGCTGAATAGTCCCGTAGGCTTTGGTAACGTGAATCCGCGCCCCAGCGCCGACACGCTGCTGACGCAGTTCTTCCAATCGGATGCCGCTTGGAATGAGTCGCGCTGGAAGAGCCCGAAGTTCGACCAGCTGCTGCTCGCCTCGCGAGCCGAAACCGACCTGGCCAAACGCAAGCAACAATACGCCGACATGCAGACCATGATTAACCAGGAGGCAGGCATCGGCATTCCGATGTTTCTAGCAAGCATCGACGGCCACAGCGCCAAGCTCAAGGGGCTGTCGCCGATTCCGCTGGGCGGCTTGATGGGTTACGCGTTTGCCGAAAACGTGTGGCTGGACGCCTGATCTCGCTGCCAACAACGCGCTGCACTCACCGTATAAGGAAGCCGTGATGAACTGGATGATCCTCAAGCTCCTTGGGCGGCGCGTGGCGCTGTCACTGTTGTCCTTGCTGGCCGTGTCGGCGCTTGTGTTTTCTATTACGGCAGTGCTGCCTGGTGACGCCGCGGAAGAACAGCTTGGGCAGGACGCCACGCCGGTGGCCCTGGCTGCGCTGCGGGCGCAAATGGGGCTGGACGTTCCCGCACCTGTGCGCTATGTGAAGTGGTTGGGCGGCATCTTGAGGGGTGACCTAGGCACCTCGTCCACCACGCAGCTGGCGGTCAGCGAGCTGGTCGCCAGTCGGTTGCCCAACTCGCTGCTGCTTGCCGCCGTAACGGCCCTGTTTTCCGTGCCGATTGCGCTGAGCCTGGGCATTGCTTCTGCGGTATGGCGTGGCTCATGGTTCGATCGCATCGCCTCGACGACGGCGGTTGGCGTAGTGTCCGTGCCGGAGTTCCTGGTCGCCACGCTGGCGGTGCTCATCTTCGCGGTCAAACTGCGCTGGCTGCCGGCGCTGTCTTTTGTCAGCGACATCGAGTCCATCGGCCAAATGCTCCGGGCGTTCGCCATGCCGGTGCTGAGCCTGTGCTGCGTGATCATTGCGCAGATGATGCGCATGACGCGGGCTGCGGTGATCGATCAGCTGGAGGCACCGTATATCGAAATGGTGCGACTCAAGGGTGCATCGCCCATGCGCATGGTGATGGCCCATGCCCTGCCCAACGCAATTGGACCGATCGCCAATGCGGTTGCCCTTAGCCTGTCTTACCTGTTGGGCGGCGTGATCATCGTTGAGACGATTTTCAACTACCCCGGCATCGCCAAGTTGATGGTTGATGGCGTGTCCCAGCGCGACATGCCCCTGGTACAGACCTGCGCCATGATTTTCTGCAGCGGTTACCTGTTGCTGGTGACCCTGGCCGACGTATGCGGCATCGTGGCCAATCCGCGTCTGCGCCACCGCTAGAAAAAGAGATCCGTCCCATGAAATCCTCTACCCCTTCCATTCCTGCCAGCGGCCCGCAAGCTAGGCAGAGCCGGCTGCGTCGTCGTCTAGCCGGCTTCGGCCTGTCGGGTATTGCCGGCCTGCTGGTGCTTGCGTTCTGGATGTTGGCGGCCGTGGCCGGCCCGGCATTGCTGTCGCGCGAACTGGCCGGGTCCAGTAGTGGTGAGGTGTTTGGCCCGATAGGCCCAGCCCACTGGCTAGGCACCGACTACCTGGGCCGGGACATGCTGGTTCGGTTGATTGATGGCGCTCGCTACACGGTGGGCGTGGCACTGCTGGCCACAATGCTGGCAAGCGGCATCGGCACCACGCTGGCTTTGCTGGCCGCCGCCAGTGGCGGCATGCTGGACGCCACGCTGAGCCGCGTCTTGGACACTTTGACGGCCATCCCCAGCAAGATGTTTGCGCTGATCATGGTCGCTGGATTCGGCTCTTCGGTGGCCATGCTGGTTGCCACCGCTGCCGTGATATATGTGCCGGGCGCTTTCCGCATCGCCCGTTCACTGGCGGTCAATATCAACGCGCTCGACTACGTCGTGGTGGCGCGCACCCGCGGCGAAGGCACGCTGTACATCATGCTGCGTGAAATTTTGCCCAATATCCTAGGCCCCATGTTGTCCGACCTGGGTTTGCGTTTCGTCTACGTGGTGCTTCTGCTGGCCAGCTTGAGCTTTCTAGGCCTGGGTATCCAGCCGCCGGCGGCCGATTGGGGCTCGCTGGTACGCGAGAACATCGGCGCACTACCCGAAGCCGGCGCCTCCGTGATCATTCCGGCCCTGGCTATCGCCAGCCTGACCATTTCGGTCAATCTGGTCATCGACAACCTGCCGGGCCGTGCGGCCCGCGAACGCCGCCGGGGAGCACACTGATGGGCGCACCAGTCACCGTAAAAGGCTTGCACATCACCGCAGGCGGCCAGACCCTGGTCGACCATCTCAGCTTCGCCATCCAGCCTGGCGAAGTACTCGCCCTGATCGGTGAATCCGGTTCCGGCAAGACCACTACCGCGCTGGCGCTGATGGGCCATGCCCGCAGTGGCTGCACCATTGCCGGCGGCAGCGTTCGTATCGGCGATGTGGACGTGTTGACGCTGGATGCGGCGGGGCAGCGTACCCTGCGCGGGCGCCGCGTGTCCTACATCGCGCAGAGCGCAGCAGCGTCCTTCAACCCCTCACGCACGCTGATGGACCAGGTGGTGGAGCCCGCCCTCATCCATAAACTCATGAAGCGCCCTGAAGCCGAGGCCAAGGCCATTGCACTCTTCACAGAGCTGGCGCTGCCCAGTCCAGAGACGATCGGCGACCGCTATCCGCACCAGGTCTCCGGTGGTCAGCTGCAGCGCGTGATGGCCGCCATGGCGCTGATCACCGATCCCGACCTGGTCATCCTCGACGAACCCACCACGGCGCTCGACGTCACCACCCAGCTCGAGGTGCTGCGCGCCTTCCGCCGCGTGGTGCGCGAACGTCGCGCCACGGCGGTGTACGTCAGCCACGATCTGGCCGTGGTCGCCCAGATGGCCGACCATATTCTGGTGCTGCGTAACGGGCAGATGCAGGAAATCAACGCGACCGAAGAGATCCTCTCCCAGCCAGCCCAGCCTTACACGCAAAGCCTGCTGGCTGCCGCGCGGCCGGCGCCGCGTGTGTCGCCACAAGGTTGCGGCAGCGAGCTGCTGCTGGACATCCACGACCTGTCGGCAGGCTACGGTCCCACCGACCTCCAGGGCCAACCCGAAAAACTGATCCTGCAGCACATCGACCTCAAGCTGTACCGTGGCCAGGCCATCGGCGTGATCGGCGAATCGGGCTCGGGCAAGACCACGCTGGCGCGCGCCGTAGCCGGGCTGATCAAGCCCTGCGGCGGCGGCATCATCTTCCAGAACCGTGAACTGGCACCTACGCTGGCCGAGCGTAGCAAGGAAGAGCTGCGCCAGATCCAGATCGTGTTCCAGATGGCCGACACGGCGCTCAATCCGTCGCAGACCATTGAGGCCATCCTGGCGCGGCCTCTGGTCTTCTACAAGGGCTTGCGTGGACCGGCACTGCAAAAGCGCATTCGCGAGCTGCTAGACCTGGTCAAGCTGCCGCACACCGTGGCGTCGCGCTTGCCAGGCGGTCTTTCGGGCGGGCAAAAGCAGCGCGTGAACCTGGCGCGTGCACTGGCCGCCGACCCCGATCTCATCCTTTGCGATGAGGTGACATCCGCGCTGGATACAGTGGTGGGCGCTGCCGTACTGGACCTGATTGCCGAGCTGCGGCGCGAACTCGGCGTGTCCTATCTTTTCATCAGCCACGACCTGCATACCGTGCGTGCAGTCTGCGATGAGATCGTCGTCATGAAGGACGGCCACAAGCTCGCGCAGGTCGCCCGCGCCGACTATGACCGCGGCCCGCACCATCCTTACTATGAACTGCTGGAGCGTTCCGTGCCCGAACTCCGCCGCGGCTGGCTGGACGAGATGGACACCGCGCGACTGACTACTTGAACGGAAAACTCGATATGACACCTACATTCCGCATCGCATTGATCGCCGGCGACGGCATTGGCAAAGAGGTACTGCCCGAAGGCCTGCGGGTAGTGCAGGCCGCGGCCGAGCGCTTCGGCTTCGAACTCGAATGCCGCACCATGGACTGGGCCAGCTGCGACTACTACCTGGCGCACGGCCAGATGATGCCCGACGACTGGAAGGAACAGCTGAAGGGCGTGGACGCCATCTTCTTTGGTGCCGTCGGCTGGCCGGCCACCGTGCCCGACCATGTGTCGCTGTGGGGCTCGTTGCTGAAGTTTCGCCGCGAATTCGACCAGTACATCAACCTGCGCCCGGTGCGCCTGTTCGAAGGCGTGCCCTGCCCGCTGGCTGGCCGCAAGCCCGGCGATATCGACTACTACGTGGTGCGCGAAAACACCGAGGGTGAATACACCTCGCTGGGCGGCATCATGTACGAAGGAACGGACCGGGAAATCGTGATCCAGGAGTCGATCTACTCCCGCCGCGGTGCTGACCGCCTGCTGCGCTTCGCCTTCGACCTGGCCCAGAGCCGCCCGCGCAAGCATGTCACCCTGGCCACCAAGTCCAACGGCATTGCCATCAGCATGCCCTGGTGGGACAAGCGCGCCGATGTGGTGGCGCAGGACTACCCCGAGGTGGTATTGGACAAACAGCACATCGATATCCTGACCGCGCGCTTCGTGCTGCAGCCGAACCGCTTCGACGTAGTGGCCGCCACCAATCTGTTTGGCGACATCCTGTCCGACCTGGGCCCGGCCACCACCGGTACCATCGGCCTGGCGCCCTCGGCCAATCTGAACCCCGAGCGCTGCTTCCCGTCGCTGTTCGAGCCGGTCCATGGCTCGGCACCCGATATCTACGGCAAGAACATTGCCAATCCGATTGCCATGATCTGGTCCGGCGCACTGATGCTGGACTTCCTGACCCGCAGCGAAGGTGTGGGCCGTGCGGCACACGATGCCATCGTGCAGGCCATCGAAGCCGTGCTGCGCGACGGCCCGCGCACGCCCGACCTGGGCGGCACGGCATCGACCACCGACGTCGGCATCGCCATCGCAGAACGCGTAGCTGCAGCCTGAAACTTCTTCCTGAACCAACCATGACATTGACCCTCCAACGCCAGAACCTCTTGCCCGGACAGCACTTCATCGCCGGTGAATGGTGCGAAGCCAGCGACGCCCGCCGCCTGGACGTGACCAACCCGGCGACCAATGCCGTGTTTGCCAGCGTGCCCGATGGCTCGGCAGCCGATGCGCGTGCCGCAGTAGACGCCGCCCACGCCGCCTTTCCGGCCTGGCGGGCCACCCCGGCCAAGCAGCGTGCGCAAACCATCAAGCGCTGGAACGACCTGATCGTTGCCCACCAGGACGACCTGGGCCGGTTGATCTCGCGCGAGCAGGGCAAGCCCCTGGCCGAGGGCAAAGGCGAAGTGCTGTACGCCGCCAGCTATGTCGAATGGTTTGCCGAAGAAGCCACGCGCATCACCGGCGACATCATTCCCGCGCCGGTGCCGGGCCGGCGCATGTTTGCGTTCAAGGAACCGGTGGGCGTGATCGCCGCCATCACGCCCTGGAACTTCCCCGCCGCCATGATTGCGCGCAAGATCGCGCCGGCCCTGGCCGCAGGCTGCACCGTGGTCTGCAAGCCGGCCGAAGACACGCCGCTGACCTCGCTGGCGCTGGTCAAGCTGGCCGAGGAGGCCGGCGTACCGCCCGGCGTGCTGAACATCGTTACCGCCTCGCGCGAGCGCACGCCCGAGGTGGTGGACGTATGGCTCGACGATCCGCGCGTACGCAAGATCACCTTCACCGGCTCCACACCGGTGGGCAAGCACCTGGCGCGCCGCTCGGCCGACACGCTGAAGAAGCTCTCGCTGGAGCTGGGCGGCAACGCACCCTTCATTGTGTTCGACGATGCGGATGTGGATGCCGCTGTCGAAGGCCTGATGGTGTCCAAGTTCCGCAACGGCGGCCAGACCTGCGTGTGCCCCAACCGCATCTACGTGCAGGCCGGTGTGCACGACCAATTTGTCGCCAAGCTGGCGGCCCGGGTCGGCGCCCTGGTGGTCGGTCCGGCCACCGATCCGGCCTCGCAGATCGGCCCCATGATCAATGCCCGCGCCGTCGAGAAGATCGAACGCCATGTGCAGGACGCCGTGGCCGGCGGCGCCCGCGTGGTGGCTGGTGGCACCCGCCTGCCGGCGCTGGGTGCCAACTATTTCGCGCCCACGGTGCTGGTGGATGCGAATGCCAGCATGGCCTGCTCGTGCGAAGAGACCTTTGGCCCGGTGGCCCCGGTCACCCGCTTTGGTACCGAGGCAGAGGTCATCCTGGCGGCCAATGCCACCCCTTTCGGGCTGGCCGCGTATTTTTATTCGAACGACGTGCGCCGCATCTGGCGGATGGCCGATGCGCTGGAGAGTGGCATTGTCGGCATCAATGAAGGCGCCTTGGCTGCCGAGGCGGCGCCTTTTGGTGGTGTCAAGGATTCGGGCTATGGACGTGAGGGCTCGACCCATGGCCTGGACGAATACATGCACTTCAAATACGTCTGCCAGGGGTCTTTGGCGGCTTAGCCGGCCGCAGCAAGAGCGCCAGCGGCGTGTGGGTGAAAATCGGCGGAATGCATTTATCCTTTTCTCTGCCGGTCCGCCGGTCTTGGCTGCTTTCCACGTCGCTGATCGTGCTGCTCGCAGGCTGCGCCGCTACACCATCCAAGCCGCTCCCAGCGCCAGCGGCGTCAACCAGTCCAGCAGAGGCCACGCCCGATGCGCCTGCGCCCCAGCAGGGCTTTGCGCGCTGGGTCGACGGCTTCCGCGCCACGGCGCGCGCTGCGGGCATTGGCGAGGCTACCCTGCATGCGGCGCTGGACAACATCCACTACCTGCCGCGCGTGGTCGAGCTGGACCGGGCGCAGCCCGAATTCAACCGCACGGTCTGGGACTACCTGGACAGCGCGGTATCGCCGCAACGCGTCACGCGCGGCCAGGACAAGCTGCTGCAGGTGCGCGCCGAGGCCGACGCTGCGGCCGCGCGCTACGGCGTGCCTGCCAACATCCTGGCCGCCATCTGGGGCATGGAGAGCAACTACGGCAGCAACTATGGCGATATTCCGACCCTAGACGCGCTGGCGACCCTGGGCTTCGAGGGCCGGCGTGAAGACTGGGCTCGCGGCCAGCTGCTCGCGGCGCTGAAAATCCTGCAGAACGGCGACATCGACCCTGCCCACATGGTCGGCTCCTGGGCCGGTGCCATGGGCCAGACCCAGTTCCTGCCCTCGAACTTCCTGGCCTATGCGGTGGACGCCGATGGCGACGGCCGGCGCGACATCTGGGGCAGCATGGCCGACGTGATGGCCTCGACGGCGAACTTTCTGGCGCGCTCGGGCTGGCAGGCCGGCCAGCCCTGGGGCACCGAGGTGCAGTTGCCGCCGGGCTTCGACGTCGGCCGCGCCGACGCCGGCGTGCGGCAGTCCTCGGCCCAATGGGCGGCCGAAGGCCTGCGCAGCATGGACGGCGCACCGCTGCCGGATTTGGCCGATGCCGACCTGCTGCTGCCCGCCGGCGCGCGCGGCCCGGCCTTTTTGGTCGGCCCCAACTTCCGCGCCATCCTGCGCTACAACAACTCCACCAGCTATGCGCTGGGGGTTAGCCTGCTGGCGCAGCGCCTGGGTAGCAACGGGGTTCAGGGCCCCGGCGTGCAAGCGTCCTGGCCACGCGATTTGCGCGCGCTGACACGCAGCCAGTTGCTGGAGTTGCAGACCGCCTTGAACCAGCGCGGCTTTGCCAGTGGCACCCCGGACGGCATGATGGGCCCGGCCACGCGCGACGGTCTGCGGCGTTACCAGCGCAGCATCGGCCTGCCGGCAGATGGTTATCCTGATCTGGACGTGCTGCAGCGCCTGCAGGAAAAGTAGCCCTGCAGCAGGTGAATCCATTTGCTCCTATATTTATAGCTGCTTGCGCAGATAGCATATGCGCTAGAGTCTGATTTTCTTTGTATCGTCAACGCTTGGCCACGGCCATCTCAGTGGGGCGCAGCCGGGTCTCGTACACCCGTGCCGTACTGGCGTTGAAAGGGGCGTGGCGCGGGCAATTGGATTACGCCCCATCGCGCCTCGGGCGCGAGTTGGTGGGCTGTTTGATCTGCTATGCATTTACGCCGTTATTCCCTATGGAAAACAGGCACCGCGCGCAGATTTATCCAGCGTAGGCTGCTATCAAAAAATAAGCATTTTCTTCAAACTACCCCCACTGCCACGCAGGTGTCACACAGTCTTTCTAGCATCGTGAAGTTTTGTAAATCCACAGAAAGCTTCCACGATGACCGCATCCCTCCGCCCCGGCGCTGACTCCCACCACGAAGACAGCAATACCAGCAACAACCCCAGCATTTCCAGCCTGATCGACACCCGCCTGAGCCGCCGTGGCGTGTTGCGCATGGGTGTGGGCACGGCGGGTGCCGCGGTGATGGGCAGCTTTGCGTTGACCGCCTGCGGTGGCGGCGGCGGTGATGCTGCGTTGGCGGCAGATTACAAGCTCGGCTTCACGGCGGTCGAGAAGAGCCTGCTCGACGTGGTGGCTGTGCCTTCGGGCTACACCGCCAACGTCATTTACGCGCTGGGCGATCCGCTGACCTCGGGCACCGCGGCCTACAAGAACGATGGCACCGATACCGACTTCGACAACCGTGCGGGCGACCACCATGACGGCATGGAGTACTTCGGCCTGAACGCCGCCGGCACCGCCCGCGACGCCAACGGTTCCAGCCGCGGCCTGCTGGTGATGAACCACGAGGCGATCACCGACCAGTTCCTGCACGCGGCCGGCACCACCAGTGGCACCCGTCCGGCCAGCGAGACCGATAAGGAAATCCCGGCCCACGGCGTATCCATCGTCGAGGTGGCAAAGAATGCTTCCGGCGTGTTTGCTTACAGCCAGGGCTCGGCCTACAACCGCCGCATCACGCCGCTGACGCCGGTCACCCTGTCGGGCCCGGTCAAGGGCAATGCGCTGGTCAAGACCTTGTATTCGACCAACGGCCAGGCAGCCCGCGGCACCATCAACAACTGCGGCACCGGCTACACGCCCTGGGGCAGCTTTTTGACTGGCGAAGAAAACTGGGCCGGCTACTTCACCCGCGTGTCTGGCGACGACACGACGCGCGGCGGTGCCACTGCCAAGAGCGTGGTGTCGCTCAAGCGCTATGGCCGCGCGGCCGGCGCCGCCAGCCGCCACGGCTGGGAAACCACTGGCAGCGCCGACCAGTACCGCCGCTGGAACATCAGCCAGACTGGCGTGTCCAGCGACGGCAGCGATGACTACCGCAACGAGCTGAATACCTTTGGCTACATCGTGGAAATCGACCCGTACGTGAAGACCGCGGCTATCCGCAAACGTACCGGCCTGGGCCGCTTCGCGCACGAAAGCGCGTCCTTCGGCAAGCTGACCGCGGGCAAGCCGCTGGCCGTCTACATGGGCGACGACTCGCAGGGCGAGTACATGTACAAGTTCGTCTCCACCGCGCTGTGGGCCACGGCCGACGCCAACCCCAGCGACCGTATCGCCACCGGCGACAAATACCTGGACAGCGGCAAGCTGTACGTGGCCAAGTTCGCCGCCGATGGCTCGGGCAGCTGGATCGAATTGAACATCAGCAACAGCGCAATTGCCGGCTACGCCACCTATGCGTTTGCAGACCAGGCCGATGTGCTGGTCAACGCCCGCCTGGCGGCCGACGCCGTGGGCGCGACCAAGATGGACCGCCCCGAATGGTGCGCGGTGCACCCCACCACCGGCGAGATCTACTACACGCTGACCAACAACAGCAACCGCAAGCTAGAGCCCACCGGCAGCCAGTTCGGCCTGAACGCAGCCAACCCGCGCTCCTACCAGGACGCCAAGATCGGCGGCAGCCTGGGCGCGGCCGGCAACATCAACGGCCACATCGTGCGCATGGCCGAAGCCGGCGGCGAATCGGCCGCCACCAGCTTCACCTGGGATGTGTACCTGTTCGGCGCCGAGGCCGGTGCCGACCTGGCCAAGGTCAATCTGTCGGCGCTGACGGCGTCGCAAGACTTCTCCAGCCCTGACGGTCTGTGGTTCAGCCGGAGCTCGGGCTTCTGCTTCATCCAGACCGACGACGGCTCGTATACCGATGTCACGAACTGCATGATGCTGATCGGCAAGCCCGGCACCGTGGGCGACGGCACGACCGCCACGCTGAACTACACCAAGGCCGACAGCAGCACCGTGGCCGTGACCACCCGTGTCGGTGCCAAGCCCACGGTGGACACGCTGCGCCGCTTCCTGGTCGGCCCCAAGGACTGCGAAATCACTGGCTGCAGCGAAACCCCGGACGGCAAGACCGTGTTCGTCAACATCCAGCACCCGGGCGAAACCATCAGCAAGGCCAATATCACCGACCCCAGCAAGTTCCTCAGCCATTGGCCTGCCAATGCGGGCTACGGCGCTGGCGGTACCACGACGGCACGCCCGCGCTCGGCCACGGTGGTGATCACCAAGAACGACGGCGGCGTGATCGGCACCTGAGCTTCTGCTAACTGAGCCATTTCTAGCCTCTTCGCCCCACCGCGGGCGAGGGGGTTTATCCGACGGCCTGGGCGTGCCGTCGGACAAACCCAACCTGGCTTGCACACCATGAATCTGCTTTTCCCCCTGGCCGCGCTGGTCGCCGCATCCTTGGCCGCCTGCGGCGGCAGTGACGAAGCGGAGCCTTCCGTCGCATCGGTGCGGCTGATTGGCGAGCAGACCATTTCCAACACCTTGCAGGTAGACGCCACGCTGGTCGGCGGCCTGTCGGGCATTGACTACGACCGCGCCAGCAACACCTGGTACCTGGTCAGCGACGACCGTTCGGACAACAACCCCGCGCGCTACTACACAGCCCGGCTGGACTACAGCCAGAGTGGCTTCACGGCGGTGCAGGTACAAACCGCTGTCAGCCTGAAGCAGGCCAACGGCAGCACCTACCCGAACCGCACGGCCGGCGGCCTGGTGGTCGACCCCGAATCGCTGCGAGTTGACCCGCTGAACAACAGCCTGTGGTGGACCAGCGAGGGCGACCGTAGCCTGGGCCTGGACCCCTTCGTCGCCCAGATGGGCAAGGACGGCAAGCTGCTCGCCACCCTGCCCTTGCCCAGCCTGTTCAAGATGAACCCTACGGAGAACAAAGGCTCGCGGAACAACGGCACATTAGAGGGCCTGAGCTTCGCGCCCGACGGTCAATCGCTGTGGGTGGCCATGGAAGCCCCGGTGTACGAGGACGGCCCGCTACCCACGCCTACCACCCCGGCCGTCACCCGCTTCACCCGCTATGACCGCAGCGGCAATGTCCTGGGCCAGTACGCGTATGCGCTGGATGCAATTCCCGCAGCCCCCGCCACCGGCAAGAACGCCGACAACGGCGTGCCCGAGATCCTGGCGATCAACGGCCACCAGCTGCTGGTGCTGGAGCGCGCCGGCGTGCAGGGCGCCGACAACAATTACAAAAACTATGTGCGCCTGTACGAGGTGGATACCGACGGCGCTAGCAATATCAACGGCGTGGCCGCGCTGGTTGGCGCCAGCTACACGCCGCTGAAGAAGCGCCTGGTGCAGGACATGAACAGCCTGGGCCTGGCCAAGGTGGACAACCTCGAAGGCATGGCCTGGGGCCCTCTGCTGGCAAACGGCCGGCGCAGCCTGGTGCTGGTGTCGGACAACAACTTCAACGCCGCCAGCCAGATCACCCAGTTTCTGGCGTTCGAGGTGTTGCCGAAATAAGGCCTAGCGGGTCGGCGCACCCTTGCAGATCGACTGCCCCGGGGGCGGCGTCTGCGACCAGCGGTCACCGCAGACCGCGTAGCGCAACTTCTCGCGGCACACCAGGCCGCTCAGCCCGCTGCTGCATTCGGCGCTGAGGCGCTCGTTGAATACCTCGTCGATGGTTTTGGGTTTCGGCGCAACGGGCTTTTCCACCGCTGCGGGCTCGGGCGTCGGCACGGCGGTGGCTGCGACCGTCGCTACAGGTACGACGGGACTGGAGGCCGCGGCCTTGACGGCCACGCGCTTGGTCACCACTGGCAGCGGTTGTGTGATTGGCACCGGCGCTGGTATTGATATGGGTTCGGCCAGGGCTTTGAGCGCTTCGGCCTGGGCCTGCTCCAGCCCGGCCGGCATGGCCGCAGGTGCGGCCACGGCCGGTGGGCTGGGCGGCGCGGTGGTGGCAACCGCCGCGCTGCGCTGGCCCAGCAGCGCATAGCCGCCGCCCAGCAGGGCTACCGCCAGCGCCAGCCCGAACAGGACCAGGCTGTGGCGCGGCTTTGCGGCAGCGGGCGCTTCCGTGGGGTGGCTGTCGGCTGCAACAACGTTTGCGCGCGTGGTGGTGCCGCCGCAGTGGGTGCAGGCCTGGCCGTCGGGGGTCAGCTGATTGCAGATGCGGCACAGGGTCAGGTCCGCAAAAGACTGCAGGCAATGGTTGCAGAATTTGGCCCGCGGTCTACATACTTTGTGGCAGCTGGGGCAGGTCAGGTTCATGCGGAAGTACGGGGGATGTCGCCAGGGGCTGGAGTCTCCCATTATTCACACTTGGGCTGGGCCATACTGGCGCTTTCACGTTCACCGCCATGTCTGTAGATACCAAAGCACTCCCCGTCGTCATCGTGTTGGCCGCTGGCCGCGGCGAGCGCTTTGCCGCGTCCGGTGGCCAGGTGCACAAGCTCGATGCGCTGCTGGCTGGTAAGCGCGTGCTCGACCATGTGCTGGCCGCGGTGCGGGCCAGCGGCCTGCCCAGCCATGTGGTGTATGCCGATGCCTCGCGGCCCGGCATGGGCGACTCGATCGCGGCCGGGGTGCGGGCCACTGCCGATGCGCCCGGCTGGCTGATCCTGCCCGGCGATTTGCCGCTGCTGCGCGGCGAGACCTTGCGGGCGATTGCGCTGGCGCCGCCGGCGGCCGTCACGCTGCCGCAGTACCAGGGCCAGCGCGGCCATCCGGTACGCTTTGCTGCGGCCTGCAGGCCAGAGCTCCTGGAATTAAAGGGGAATCAGGGCGCGGCGCAGATAGTGCAGGCGCAAGCTGCTATGCATTCCGTAGCGGTGATGGAGGTGGACGACCGGGGGTGCGTCACCGACATCGACACGCTGGACGATTTGCTGCGCGCCGAGCAGTGGCTGGCGCAGCAGTAGCCGGGCAGCGGATGGGCTATCCGCTGCCGGCTTGCAGGCCTTACTCGTTGTTGTCGCTGGAGAAGGTGCGCACCGAGCTGTAAGCGTTGTGCACGCCGGGCACCTTGCTGGCGACGAAGCGGGCCTTGGATTCTTCTTGTGGGCCTTGGGTCCAGCCGTGCAAAGTGACATTGCCGTTGTTGGCGGTAACGGTCAGGCCGCTGGCATCGCTGCCGAGCGTATTGCTCAGGCTGGACTGCACGGCGGTAGCCAGATCGGCGTCATTGGAGGTAGCGGCTTGGACAGCCATGAAGGGGCCAGCAGCCAGAGCGATGAGGGCGGCAGCAGCGATGCGGTTGAAAGAGCGTGTCATGGTGAATCCTTTGGGTTGTTTGTTGCGATAGAGTGATCTTCCCAAGCCACGGCCAATGCTGTGTGTCGTGGACACGCATGCTGTGTTGCAACTGCAATCCGGTGTGACATGTAGCGGATCGCATTGTTGATATCGAATCAATAGTATTTTGAGGATTACAGGGTTTTTCTGCAAAGACATAGTCGCCACACTCCTGCCTAACCCATACAGGAGTGTTTTCCATGCCTATTGCCTTGCTCGCGCTGACCCTCAGCGCTTTCGCCATCGGGACGACCGAGTTCGTCATCGTCGGCCTGCTGCCCACCGTGGCCGCCGACCTGGCCATTAGCCTGCCTTCGGCCGGCCTGCTGGTTAGCCTCTATGCACTGGGCGTCGCCATCGGCGCGCCGGTGCTCACCGCGCTCACCGGCAAGCTGCCGCGTAAGGCTTTGCTGCTGTCGCTGATGGTGGTGTTCACCGCCGGCAATCTGTTGGCCTGGCTGGCGCCCAGCTACGGGTCGCTGGTGGCGGCGCGCATCCTCACTGGGCTGGCGCATGGCGTGTTCTTCTCGATAGGCTCGACCATCGCCACCAGCCTGGTGCCCAAGGAAAAGGCTGGCAGCGCCATTGCCATCATGTTCACCGGCCTTACCGTGGCCCTGGTCACCGGCGTGCCGCTGGGCACTTTCATCGGCCAGCACTTTGGCTGGCGCGAAACCTTTCTGGCGGTGTCGGCGCTGGGCGTGGTGGCCTTTATCGGTAGCTGGCTGTTTGTGCCGAACAACATCCGCCATACCGCGCCGGCCTCGCTGCTGCAGCAGGCCAAGGTGCTGGCGGAGCCACGCCTGCTGCTGGTCTACGCCAAGACGGCGATTGGCTACGGCGGCACCTTCATCCCGTTCACCTTTCTGGCGCCTATCCTGACCGACATCTCCGGCTTCAGCGCTGGTGCGGTGGGCTGGGTGATGCTGGTCTACGGCGTGTCGGTGGCGGTGGGCAATATCTGGGGCGGCAAGCTGGCCGACCGGCTCGGCCCCATCCCTGCGCTGCGCATCATTTTTGCGCTGCTGGCGGCCGTGCTGTTGCTGTTGACTTTCACTGCGCCGCACAAATGGCTGGCGCTGCTGACCGTGCTGCTGTGGGGCGCCGTGGCTTTTGGCAACGTGCCTGGACTGCAGGTGTATGTGGTCAAGCAGGCCGAGCGCTTTACGCCGCAGGCGGTGGACGTAGCCTCCGGCCTGAACATCGCCGCCTTCAACCTCGGCATTTCCGGTGCCGCCTGGGCCGGGGGCCTGATCGTCACGCATCTGGGCCTGATTCATACGCCGTGGATAGGCGCACTGGTGGTGCTGGTGTCGCTGGCACTTACCCAGTGGAGCGGCGTACTCGATCGGCGCCAGGGCATTCCACACCGTAGCGGCACTGCGGTGCCGGTCGGCCACTGATTTTTTCACTGCACTTCAAGGATTCACTATGAGCAATACACGCAATATTCCGGCCTTCGGCCTGGGCACCTTCCGCCTGCAAGACCAGGTCGTCATCGACTCGGTGAAGAACGGCCTGGACCTCGGCTACCGCGCCATCGACACCGCGCAGATCTACGACAACGAGGCCGAGGTCGGCCAGGCGATTGCCGAGAGCGGCGTGGCCCGCAAAGACCTGTTCATCACCACCAAGATCTGGGTAGAAAACTACGCCCAGGACAAGCTGGGGCCCAGCCTGCAAGCCAGCCTGGCCAAGCTGCGTACCGAGCAGGTGGACCTGACCCTGATCCACTGGCCGTCGCCCGGCAATGCCGTGCCGGTGGCCGAGTTCATGGCTGCGCTGCTGGACGCCAAGCGCCAGGGACTGACGCGGCAGATCGGGGTGTCCAACTTCAGTATCGCGTTGATGCAGCAGGCCATTGCCGCCGTCGGCGCCAGCGAAATCGCCACCAACCAGATCGAGCTGCACCCCTACTTGCAGAACTGCAAGCTTGCCGAGTTTGCGCGCAGCCAGGGCATTGCCATCACCTCGTACATGACGCTGGCCTACGGCAAGGTATTGCACGATCCGGTGGTTCAAGCCATCGCCCATAGCCACGCGGCGACTGCGGCGCAGGTGGTGCTGGCCTGGGCCATGCAGCTGGGCTACGCTGTGATTCCCTCGTCGACAAAGCGCGCCAACCTGCAGAGCAATTTGCTGGCCCAACAGCTCAGGCTCAGCGATGCCGAGATGGCGCAGATCGCCGCACTGGACCGCGGCGAGCGCCTGACCAGCCCCGACGGCCTGGCGCCGGTCTGGGATTAGTCTTAACGGACGTACCCGGTCCGCAGCGCCTGCGCCCATTCGGGCCGACCGCGTTGCTGCGCCAGCTGGGCCATGGCTTCATGGTGGTAGGGCACGGAGAGCAGAGCGGCGGTCCAGCCGCCATCGGGCAGGCGCTCGAGCATCGCGTAACGTGCATCGGGCGAGCCGGTTTCCACCACATGGGGTTCGGGCAGTTCGTCGTCGTACGCGCCCAGGCCTACGCTGCCGGGGTTGACCAGCAGCTGACCGCGGGCACTGCGCACTGCGCGTGGAATATGGGTATGGCCGCAGGCCACCAGGCCGGCGCTTTCATCGCCCAGGCGCAGCGCGACCTCGGCCGGCGTGGCGGAGCGGGTCTGGCCCTGGCCGGGGACCAGCGATTCCAGAAAGTATTCGACATCGCTGCGGGGCGTGCCGTGGCACAGAAAAATGCCACCGTCCAGCCGCGCCGTGGCGGGCAACCCGCGCAGCCAGTCCAGCTCTGGCGCAGTCAGCTGCGCCAGCGCATAGGCATCGGACGCGCCTATGCGTTCGGGGCCGTTGGTCAGGATTTGCCGCTCGTGGTTGCCGGCCAGGCTGAGCCAGCCTGCGGCCATCAGGAATTGCGCGGTCTCGCGCGGCAGCAGTGGTCCCGACAGGCTGTCGCCCAGGTTCACCACCTGGTCGGCGCCGCGCCGTCGGATGTCGGCCGCCACCGCCTCGAGGGCGGCCAGGTTGCCGTGGATGTCGGTGACGATGGCGAGTTTCATGGGGTGCGGAGAGGGACGGAGCGAAGCACTATAGCCCGGCAATCCCCGCAACGAAAACGCCCCCTGGACAGGCAGCTTGGCCGGTACAGGGGGCGTTGGAAGCGCTTCAAGCCAGGCGGCTGAAGCGGCTGTCAATGCAGCTTACTTGCTGCTTTCGTTCGAGTAGGTGCGCACGGTGCTGTAGGCATTGGTCACGCCGGGAACGGTGCTGGCCACATAGCGTGCCTTGGACTCTTCCAGCGGGCCCTTGGCCCAGCCGCGCACCGTGACATCGCTGCCATTGGCAGTGACGGTGATGTTCTTTGCGTCGTCGCCCATGGTGCTGGAGATGGCGCTTTGTACAGAGCTGGCCAGGTCGGCGTCGGTGGCTGCGTGGGCGGGCAAGAAGGCGCCAGCGGCCAGGGCGAACAGAGCGGAAGCGGCGATGCCGGTGATGGAGCGGGTCATGGTAAATCCTTTGAGTTGTTACACCATTGTTGGTGCGATGGAGCGATCTTCTCAACACGCGGGTACGGCTGTGTGTCGGAAGTTGTACTGCTTTGTTACAGATGCAATCTAGGGTGAAACCCTAATGTGATTTTTGCTATAAAATAAAGAGCTAGCGCCGCTTATTCAATATGCGTTTACTGCCAAAAATCACCCATTTTTATCGGCCAGAGCTTTGGTGTGCGCTTGTGTCATTCAGTTGACATGCTGAGCAGCTACAGTCCGGCTTTTTTAGCCCAGGACTCCAGATGTTGGTACGAAGTATTGCGACCGTGGTCGCCGCGCTCAGTTTGGTCTCTTGCGCCGCCACCGGGCCTGGCACCAACCCCTCTGCCTTTTCGTTCGGCCTGTGGGGCGACATGCCTTACAAGAAGGCCGGCGACGACAGCAAGCTGCCCGCGGTGCTGAAGAGCATCAACCAGTCGGATATTGCTTTCTCTCTGTACGACGGCGATATCAAGGACGGCAGCTCGCAGTGCACCGACGGCATCTATACCGATGCCTTGACCATGTTCAACAGCATGGCCAAACCCGTGGTGTACGTGCCCGGCGACAACGAGTGGACCGACTGCCATCGCCTGAACAATGGCGGCTTCGATACCCTGGAGCGCCTGGCCCACCTGCGCCGCGTGATGTACCCGAGCCTGGACAGCCTGGGCCAGACCCGCATGCCGCTGGAACACCAGGGCAAGCTGGGCGAAAAGTATGTGGAAAACACCCGCTTCAGCCACGGTGGCGTGGTGTTTGTCGGGCTGAACATGCCGGGCAGCAACAACAACCTTGTGATCAACGCCAAGGACTGCACGGCCAAGAGCGCGCGCAATGCGGCCCAGTGCGATGCCGCCAATGCCGAGTACCTGGAGCGCGACAGCGCCAACGTAGCCTGGCTGGCCGCGTCCTTCGCCCAAGCCAAGGCACAGAAGGCGCGCGGCATCGTGCTGGTGGTGCAGGCCGATCCTGGCTTTGACCTTCCAGAAACCGAAGACATCGATGAGAGCACCGCGCCCGGCTATGCGGGTTACCGCAACTTCATGGACGCCGTGGTGAAGCAGACCGAGCATTACGCGGGCCAGGTGCTGTTTGTGCACGGCGACACCCATTTCTTCAAGTTCGACAAGCCCTTGTACAGCCCGACCAAAATGCTCGCCAACCTGACCCGGCTGGAGACCTTTGGCAGCCCTTCGCTGCACTGGGTGCGGGTCACGGTAGACACGGCTTCGGACAACGTCTTCACCGTGCAGCCCGTGGTGGTGCGCCAGCCCTGACGCGGGGCAAAAAAAAGCCTCTGTCGCATGGATGCCATGCGGCAGAGGCCTTAACCCGGCAGCTACGGCGAGCCCGGGGGCTGCGCCGTGTGTTCGGGACACTGGGGGAAATTGTTGCGCCGTTTCAGCGCGGGTACTTACTCGTTGCTATCGCTGGAGAAAGTGCGCACGGAGCTGTAAGCGTTGTGCACGCCGGGCACCTTGCTGGCGACGAAGCGGGCCTTGGATTCTTCTTGTGGGCCTTGGGTCCAGCCGTGCAAAGTGACATTGCCGTTGTTGGCGGTAACGGTCAGGCCGCTGGCATCGCTGCCCAGAGAATTGCTTAAGGAGGACTGCACAGCGGTAGCCAGGTCGGCGTCATTGCTGGTAGCGGCTTGGGCAGCCATGAAGGGGCCAGCAGCCAGAGCGATGAAGGCGGCAGCGGCGATGCGGTTGAAAGAGCGTGTCATGGTGAATCCTTTGGGTTGTTTGTTGCGATGGGGTGATCTTCCCAAGCGGCGGGCAGTTTTATGTGTCGTGGACAAGCACGCTGTGTTGCAACTGCAATATGGGGTGACATGTAGCGGGTTGAATTGCTACTGTATTTGTAGCTATGTATGCACGAGGAATATGCGCTAGAGGCCTAAAAGGCTTGTAATTTCTGAAGCATTGCTTGTGTGTCGTGCATGGTCGGCCGGGTCTCGCCCCGGCGGGCGAGGTACTTCGTCTTTATTTCGAAGCAAAAGAAAATTACTGCGCCGTCGGGCGCACATCCCGGCCCGGGATGCCTGTGGCACCCACAAGCCACACAGAGCCTACAAACCAAATCATCCACTAGAGCAGGAAATACCGGCGCACCCAGCTATCAATTTGAGAGTGAATGGGAGTCCGACCCCGTGTTGCCCCAAGCCACTTACAAACCAAACGGCCAGATGCCATGCACCGTGCAAGACAGAATCGTGGAGCCAGCTACGCGGGATGGTCGTGCCGGGTGTCCGCCATGTGGTCTATCACCACCTTCAGGTGGCTCAGATGATCCGCCGCGGCGGGGTCTTCGTGGTTGATGCGGCACATGCCGTGGAACTTGCCTGGGTAAGGCTTGATCACATCGGCCGGCTAGCTATTGTCCCAACGGTAGTGGTTGAGCTGCACGATCACCGCGCGCGCCACGCCATTCGCCGCCATCAGGTCCAGCAGCATCTCGGCAGATGCGTCGAACTCCGGCGGCTTGCGGCCCTGGGCGAAGGGAAAGGCCGGGTCGCGCTGCCACACGTGGACGTGCGAGTCAATCAGCCGTGCGCTATCCCGTTGAGCTGGGCCTGTGATTAGCCAGAGATATCGACGCCCTTGGGCATGTACTGCCTGAGCAGCCAATTCGTGTTCTCGTTGCTTCCGCGTTGCCATGGACTGCGTGGGTCGCAGAAGTAGACCTGGATGTCAGTGGCCATCGTGAATTGCTTGTGCCCGTGAATCTACGTTCCTCTGTCCCAGGTCAGTGATTTGTAGAGCTCCTGCGGTAATTTTCTAGCATTCCTGATGAGCGCATTCACGACCGTCTGCGTGTCTTTGCCTTCCAGCTTCACCAACATCACATAGCGCGTTTGGCGCTCGACCAGAGTCGCGATTTGGCTGTTGGCGCTGCCAAAGACTAAGTCGCCCTCCCAGTGACCGGGAACTGCCCGATCCTCAACAGAGGCGGTGTGCGCACTGATCGAGACGGCATCGACGATCTGTCCGTGGATCGCCGTCTTCTGGGTGTGATGGCGAGAGCGACGCATTCCGCGAGTACGCCTGAGGTGCTCCAGCAGCTCCTTCTTCAAGGCGCCACGTGATTAGTCTCGTCGCAAGGATAAGTATGCTTGAGCCATCCAGCAATTTGTTCCGGCGACCACAGCAGGCGCAGCTTGTCGGTCACGACGCGCGCCAAGGCACGGTTCTCAGCCAGTTTGCAGCGCTTGGGGCGATGTGCCCGAGCCCAAGCTTCGCTGTCGGCCTCATGCGCCCGATAACCATCTCGCCCACCATTGCGCTCGATCTCGCGGTTGACCGTACAGGGCGCTTGTTCGATCCGCACCGCGATCACGCGGATCGAGTGGCCAGTCACCAGGGCACGAGATATCTCCTCCCACTCGGCAAGCGTCAGCGCGAGCCTCGATCGATGTCGTTCAGGCGGGCGGATTCCACCCGTCTGAGCCAGAAATCCTCGCACGGAGCCGTGCGATCGATCAAACAGGTGAGCGATCTGATGAAGAGTCCAGCCAGCTTTACAGCGCTCCCACATCAATGCCTTCTGGCTGTCGGAGTAGTAGGTTCGTGTTCGGTACTTCATTTGCAACACTCCTTCTGCTTACGCAGTTCTTAGTGTGTTGCATCGACCGGTTGAATCCGTCCATGGTGGCGGGCAACTACAACTTCGGCCCGATGAATATGGTCGGCGCGTTCCAGCGGCAAACCGACGAGCGGATTACCGGACACCAGACCTCGAAAGAGTCGGAACTGGGCCTGGACGCTCCGTTCGGCGCCGCCACCGTGGCCATCGGCTACGCCATTGCGGTGACCGAAAAAAGCGCCGCCACCAAGGTGGTCGATGCCCACGGCCTGAGTCTGATGGCCACCTACGACGTGTCCAAGCGCACCCGCTTCTACACCGCGTTCCGCCAGCTCAAGACAGAGCGCGCCGATGGCAGCGTTTCGCTGGACGCTTCGCGCTTTGGCGTGGGCGTGACGCACAAGTTCTGACACCGCTACATGCCGCCATACCCGTGTCTTGACAGATGGGTATGGCGGTGAGCAGATACAAGTGCTCACATGCGGTATGTCAACTTGCAGCTACAAAGCCGCGTTGGAGGCTGAGGCCACCGCGTCTGCGGGCCCAACAAATGGGGGCGCTTGCAGAGCAGCGGCGGTGTGCGCCCCAGTGATACTGCCGATCTGGTAGTCTGGCCAAACCACTATTACCTGAATCTGTCTCTATGAACATCCCCCAAGCCACCTCCCGCGCCGGTCTCCACCCGATGATCATCGTGGCCTGCGCCGCCATCGTTCTGCTGTGCGCTGTCGGCACCGCCGCCATCCTGGGCTGGCTGCCTTCGTCCAGCGCCCGCAATACCGATGCCAGCCAGTTGGCGCAAACCGAACCAGTCAAAGAAGCCGCTCCCGTGGCCCCGCAAAAGGTCGTCACGGCCCCCGTCAAACGCCCGGCCGTGGCGAACGAACCCAGCCATGTGGTCGCCGCTGCACCACGTTGCCTGGACTGCGGCGTAGTCGAGTCCATGCGCGAAGTCAGCACGCCAGCCAAGGGCAGCGGTGTGGGCGCAGTCGGCGGTGCCGTACTCGGCGGCGTGCTCGGTCACCAGGTAGGCGGTGGACGAGGCAAGGACGTAATGACGGTGCTGGGCGCCGTTGGCGGTGCAGTCGCCGGCAACCACATCGAAGGCCAGGTCAAGGCCACGCGCAGCTACGAAATCGTGGTGCGCCTCGACGACGGCTCCACCCGCACCGTGCACCAGGCCGATCTGGCAGGTGTCAACACCGGTGACCGCGTGAAGATCAGCAACGGCGTGGTCCGCCTGAACGGCTAAGCGCCTACTGCCCTTTTACTTGGGCCACAGCACCCACAGCTTCAGCGGCTGGTTGACACGTGACGCGAGGGCGCCGGCTTCGGGGCCGGTGCCAGCGAAATAATCGGCACGCACAGCGCCAAGGATGGCGCTACCTGTGTCTTGCGCGAAGACCAGTTTTTGCACTTGCAAGGCGCTGCCGCTGGTCGCCAGCCACACCGGAGTGCCGTACGGAATGCTTTGCGGGTCGACCGCGATCGAGCGGCCCGGCGTTAGCGCGACACCTTGCGCGCCTTTGGGGCCGAAGGCCGCGTCGAATTCGCTCAGCGCCTCCTCACGGAAAAAAATATAGCGTGGGTTACTCCACATCAGCGACTGCAGGCGTTGCGGGTTCTGCGCCACCCAGGCTTTGGTCGACTCGGTCCACGGTGCGGCCATGTTGCCCTGGCCCTGGTCACTGAGCCACTGCGTGATACTGCGAAACGGCTGGTCGTTGCTGCCGGCAAATGCCACGCGCACCGTGCGCTGCGTGCCGTCGAGTTCGGTGATGGCCAGACGGCCCGAACCTTGGATATGCAATGACATCGCATCGATCGGGTCGGACACCCAGGCGATCTCGCGACCTTTCAGCGCTGCACGGGCCTCGGGTAGCGTCTCGATTTCCTGTCGCGTGAACCACGGCTTGCGGTTACCCAGACCGACCGGCGGCCGGTACAGCGGTGTGTCGAAATCCGGTGCCGGGACGCGGCTGGCGCGCAGCACAGGCTCGTAATAGCTGGTGAGCTTGCCATCAGCAAGACCTTGCAGCGGCTCGACCTTGTAGGGCTGCAACCGCGACACCATCCAGGCGCGCTGCTCGTCGCCGCTGCCGATGCTGAGGCGGCGCACCTCTTTGCACAGCGGCGCGTGGACCGGGCCCGGGCGTTCGCAGCTCTTGATCCAGGCATTCCAGGCTTCAAACAGCGGGTCCTGGCCAAAGCCGGGCAACTCGGCCCAGCGCACTGCCGTCCAGCGGCTTTTGCCCTGGGTGATGGGGCCTGGCAGCGGGCCGGTGTCCCCGGAAACCACATAGGGCGGCAGGTCGGGAGGGCTGGGTTGGGTCGGCGTGGGGGATGCCTCGGGTGCGGGGTACTCGGGCACATGCGTGGCACAGCCGGCCAGGATTCCTACAATCACGGCTACTAAGACATACGGGAGGGATCGGTTCATGGTGTTGCTATTGCTGGAAGCGCTGGGGGCCGGGGTATTGCTGGTACTGATTGTCTGGTGGACCATGTTCTCTGGTCGCAAGAACGGCGAAATCGTTCAAAAATCTGAAGAAAAAACACCTCCGCCGTAGGTATCATCTGCGCGAGAAGCTACAATTTCTGTAGCAAATTTGCCAATTCTACGGCCGACTTCACTTCCATCTTGTCGAACACCCGGCCGCGGTGCACCTCCACTGTGCGCACGCTGATGTCCAATTGGTCGGCAATCAGCTTGTTCGGCAGGCCTTGCACCACCAGGCGCATCACATCGCGCTCGCGCTCGGTCAGCTCGGCCAGCAGCGACTGCAGCCGCAAACGGGTATCGCGGGCCTGCAGGCTCTGCGCCGACTGGGCCAGCGCATGCTCGATGCGGTCGACCAACAAGTTGTCCGAGAACGGTTTTTCGCAGAAATCGAAAGCCCCGCGCTTGACTGCATCGACCGCAGTGGGCACATCGGCATGGCCGCTCAAGAAGATCACCGGCATTTCCAGGTGCAGCCCCTGGGCCACCAGCTTGTCGAACAGCGCCAGCCCGCTCATGCCGGGCATGCGCACATCCAGCAGCAGGCAGCAGGCCTGACGCGGCGTGAAGCCGCCGTCGAGCATCGCATCAAAGGCCTCGGCACTGGCAAAGCCCTCGCTGAACAGCCGGCGCGAACGCAGCAGCCAGGACAGCGCATCGCGCACGCTGGCGTCGTCGTCGACGATGAATACGGTGGCGTCTTGTACAGGTTGCATCACAGTCTCACATTCCATTCAATTGTCCAGCCACGCCCTAGGATGCCATGGAACTGGCTGCGCCATGCCAGGGGGTGCTTCACCCGCCCCCCGTGGGCAAGGTAAACCGGAACACCGTGCCCTGCGGATAGTTGGCTTCAAAGCCTAAAAATCCGCCGTGCTGCTCGACCACCGTGCGGCACATGCTCAGGCCCAGGCCCATGCCCTCAAGCTTGGTGGTGAAGAACGGGGTGAACAAACGCTCGGCAACCTCCGCCGGAATGCCCGGCCCGAGGTCGGACACCACAAACTCCAGCCAACCGGTGGCTTGCGCAGCCCGGAAATTGGCCCCGGCCACCGCCACCTGCAGCACCAGCACGCGCTCGGTAATGCCTGGCTGGTCCATGGCCTGCATGGCATTGCGCGCCAGGTTCAGCAGCACCTGCTCGACCATGGTGCGGTCGCACAGTACCGGGGGCAGCTCCGGCGCCATCTGGGTCACCACCTGCACCCCCAGCTTGCGCGCCTGTAGCTGCACCAGCGGCATGATGGCGTCCAGCAGCGCCTGGGGCGCGACCATCTCGCGGGCGTCGCCGCGGCGGCGCACGAAGTCGTGCACGCTCTTGATCACCTTGCCGGCGCGCTCGGCCTGCTCGGCGATACGGCGCAATGCCATGTCCAGGTCGGCACCTTCCAGCTCGCCGAACTGCATCAGGTTCAGCGCACCGGTGGCGTAGCTGGAAATGGCAGCCAGCGGCTGGTTCAGCTCGTGGCTCAGCAGCGAGGCCATTTCGCCCACAGTGGCCAGGCGGGCCGTGGCCTGCAGCCGGTCCTGGCTGGTGCGTGACAGTTCTTCCACCCGGCGCTGCTCGGTAATGTCGACCACCGCGCTCATCCAGCCGGTTTGCAGGCCCTGGGCGTTGATCAGCGCGGCCTCGATCACCAGCACCGGGAAGCGCACGCCGTCCTTGCGCATGAAGACCGAGGTAAAGCCCTCGCGCGGCGGGGCGTTGCCGGCCAGACGGATGTCCTGGCGCTGCTGGTATTCCTCGGCCAGATCGGGTGGCCAGTAGGGCGCCGGCATGCTGTGGCCGGACAGCTCGACCGCGCTGAAGCCGACCATCTGGCAGAACGCCGGATTCACATAGGTGATGCGGCCCTGCAGGTCGCGGGCACGCAAGCCGGTCAGCAGCGAGTCCTCCATGGCTTTGCGAAAAGCCAGCGCATCGGCCAGGTCGCGCTCGGCGCTAAGCCGTAAGCGGGTGTCCTTGACCAACAGCACGGTTACTGACACCAAGGCGATCGACATCAGCGTGACCAGCGCCGTCATCAGGTTCGGGTACACGCCGGGGTCGCCATGCCAGCTGTCCATGCGCAAGACCATGGTGTTGCCCGGCAGGTTGACCAGCTGCTGCGCGGTGAACATGCGGGTGCCACGCCGGGCCGAGCCATGCAACACCAGGCGGGTGCCGTCGGGCTCAATGAACGACACCTCCTGGCTGCGGGTCAGCTGGCGGCCCACCATGTCGGCCAGCACATCGCCCAGTGCATAGGTGGCGACCAGATAGCCCTTCAGCGCGCCGTGGCTGATCAGCGGCATGCACAGCTCCAGCACCTCCATCCCCAGCCCGCTTACCTGCGGCAGGAAATAGCTGCCCGAATAGGCCGGGCCATTGGCGCGCTTGGCCAGGGTGCAGGCCAGCTGGGCGTCGGGTTCGGCCCGGATCTGGCCCTGCCACTCAAACGCCTGGGGCCGGAACGGGCTGTGCGCCTTGGCCACCAAGGCCATATTGGGCTGGTGCCATTCGACCCGCAGCAGCTCCCGGTGGTTGCGCAGAAATTCGATGGCATCGACCGTCCAGGAGCCGGGGGTCGGGTCGTTGTACTGCAGCGCCTGCAGGCTTTGTACATTGCGGGCCAGGCCCAGCCGCACGTCGTCCACTGCCGCTGCCGTGTCCCGCTCCAGCCGGTCCTGCACCTGGCTGGCCTCAAAACGGCCGGCCAGCCATACCAGGGTGCCCAGCACCAGTCCCAGCAGCAGCAGCATCAGCCCCCACAAAGACCATCGCTGCCACAGGCGCAGCAGGCTGCCCTGCGAAAGCATGCGCACCGGCTTCACAGCACGCGGTGTTGCAGCGCCGGCAGCTGGGCCCGGCAGGCGGCCAGCCGGGCGGCGTCCAGCGTGCCGCGTACCACGGCCTCGCCTTCTGCCTGCTCGGCCAGCACCACACCCCAGGGGTCGACCAGCTGGCTGTGGCCCCAGGTGCGGCGGCCGTTCTCGTGCAGGCCACCCTGGGCCGGGGCCAGCACATAAGCCAGGTTTTCCACCGCGCGGGTACGCAGCAGCAGCTCCCAGTGGGCTTGGCCGGTGGTGTGGGTGAAGGCGCTGGGCACCAGCAGCAGGTCTGCGCCCTGGGCGGCGTAGCCGCGGTACAGCTCGGGAAAGCGCAGGTCGTAGCAGACGCTCATGCCGATGCGCCAGCGCTGGCCGTCGCGCGCGGCCAGCTCGAACAGCACGGGCTCGGTGCCGGGCTCCAGCACCCGCGATTCGTCAAAGCGCTCCTGCCCGTTGTCGAAGCGGAACAAATGGATCTTGTCGTAGCGCGCCACGCAGGCACCCGTAGCGTCGAACACCAGGCTGCTGTTTCGCACGCGGCTGCCATCGCCCACCGTCAGCGGCAGGGTGCCGCCCACAATCCACAAGCCTAGCTGGCGCGCGATGCCGGCCAGAAAGTCCTGGATAGGGCCGCTGCCGAAGGCTTCCTGGATCTGCAGCTTGTCGGTATCACGCTGGCCCAGCAGGCAAAAATACTCGGGCAGCACCACCAGCTCGGCGCCCCAGGCCGCCGCCTCGGCCAGCAGCACCGCAGCCCGTTCCAGGTTGCTGGCCAGGCTGGTGCCGGAGACCATCTGGATGGCGGCGACTTTCATGGTGTGGCTCCGGAGCTGGGGTTGCTGTTCGGCGCCTGGGCTTCGACCTTGGGCTCCAGACCCGGCACACCTTTGCGCGCCACCTTGGTGATCTTGGGGTCGGCCCAGGTGCCGTCGATATGGAACTCCTGGGTCGCGGCCTCGGTCAAGGGGCGGCGCAAAAACCACTGCGCCAAAAATGTGCCTATGCCTACCGCGGGGTTGATAACTGTGGCCACCAGGGCCGCTGTGCCGGCGCTGATCTCGGGCACCACCACCACCTTCAGGTCCTGGGTCTCGCGCGCAATGTCGGCACTGCCCTCCATCAGCACGGCGGCGTTCACGCCCTTCATCTGCAGATTATTGGTCGCGGCCTTGCCCTGGTCGATATGCACGTCGCCACGGATGAAGTCAAAGGCAAAGCCCTGGCTGAACACGTCGCGGAAGTCCAGCGCAAGGCGGCGCGGCAAGGCCTGCAGGTTCAGCACGCCTAGCAGCTTGGCCAGGCCGGGGTCGGCCTTCAAGAACTGGCCGTTTTCCACCCCCAGGTTGAACTGGCCCGACAGCGTGGAATAGTCGAGCGCCAGCGGCGACCCAACCCAGGCAATTTGCCCCTCCATCGGCCCCTTGCCGCGCAGGATCACGCCAGGCATGCCGAAACGGGTCAGCAGGCCGCCGGCGTCGGCGATGTCCAGCTTGAAGTTCAGCACGGTGCGCCGCGGTGCGGCCTTGGTTTCGCGGCGCGGCCCGCCCAACGCCGCCTGGGCACCCACCGACACCCAGTTGCCGGTGGCGCTGAGCTGGGCCTCAGGGTTGGTGATCGTCAGCTTGTTGAGCCGCCATTCGCGCACACCGCGGTTCACCGCCTCAATCTCTACGCGGCCCAGCTTCTTGCCCTTGAGCTCCAGGTCGTCGACCACAATGTCCAACGCGGGCACGGTCTCGGAAGGCTCGTCCAGCAAGGTTTCGACTTCGCTCGCCGCGCTGGGTGCCAGCGTCAGCCGGGCCAGCCGCGCGAAGACCCGGCCGGCACCGGCATCGGACGGCTGGCGGTATTCCACATACCCGTTGAGCTCCTGGGCGCTGACATTGGCGCGCCAGTTGGCTCCATCGCGGGTGCCGCCCATCACCACTTGGTGCAGGGTGCGGCCACCCAGGGTCAGGGTATTGGCGCGCACCGCCAGGGTGGTGGGCAGGTAGCCGTCGACATGCGGGGTGGCCGGCGCCACGCTGGCCGCGCCCAGGGCCGCAGGGGCCTGCGCCATCGCCGTATCCCAGGCATCGGCATTGAATGCGCCCAGCTGCAGATTGGCGGTGACACCTTCCTCGGGCAGCGGCACCGATTCGGCCGGCGGTACGCCGACCGCAATTGCGCCGCGCAGCACCCGGGGCTCGGCGCCGGACACATCGCGCACATAGTTGACCGAGCCCAGCCCCTTGAGTTCCAGCAGCAGGCGGTCGCGCTGCGGCCCCGGGGTGGCCGGCAGCAAGGTGTTTTCAAAGCGCAGCGGCAGGCTGGCCTCGGCGCTCTTGTTCAGTGGGGCCGGCAGAGCCAGGGCCAAGCCTTGCAGGCTGCTGGTGACGCTGGTTTCCAGCAGCCCCTGGCGCACGCCCAGCACCGCGGAATAGGCCGCGCTGCCAGTGGCCTGGCGCGCCAGCTGCGATACCAGGCCCAGCGCCGGCGACTGGCGCAGGCCTTCGGCCGTGGCAACGCCCTGGACCCGGAACTGCAGGCTGCGATGTGCATCGCCACCCAGATTGGTAGCCCCGAATACCGGGCGGGTGCCGCCATCCAGCTTCGCATCGCCACCCAGCAGCCGCGCTTGGACGCCGGCCAGCGTGAACCCCGTTTCGGTGAAGTTGACCGTGCCGCGGGCCCGGCCCATGGGCAAGGTGTCGGGCGCCACCACCAGGTCGTTGCCAGCCAGGGTCAGACTGCCCTGGACCTTGCTGTGGTCGATATCGTCAATCGGCAGCTGCAGCCGCAAGCGCAGGTCGGCGGCACCGCTGCCGGTGGCCTGGTCCAGCGCATGCGAGGTCATGGCGGCCAGGGGCGAACGCGCCACCAGGCCCAGCATGTCGTTCACCGGCCCCCGTGCCTGGGCGTTGAAGACGACCACCGAGCGGTTCAGGTCGGCAATCGTGGCCTGGGCCTGGGTGATCTGGAAGCCCGCCGCACCGCTGAGCTTGCCGGTGGCCCGGTTCACCTGCAAGGAGGCGCGGTCTATCACCAGCTCGCCCGACAGCTGCTCCAAAGCCGGCCACTGCAGGGCTTCGCCTGGGCGCAGGCTGGGCGGCACGTAGGCATAGGTGGCGTTCTGCACGTCGGCCGTGACCTTGAATTCACCCTGCCGGCTGGTGTTGAACGGAAAGTCGTACAGATCGCCCTTGACCCGGAACTTGACCCGGCTGACCGAACCGGCGCGCACCGCGTCGCGTACATAGTGGCGCGCCTCGGCATCCAGCTCCAGCGGCAGGTAGCGGTGTACCCGCGTTCCGTCAGCCCGCGTCAGCTGGCCTTGCATATCCAGTACACCGGGAAAGCGCGACTTGCTGGCCGACACCGCCGCATCGCCGGTGCGCCAGCCCAGCTGCAGATCGCCGGCCGCATCGGCATTGGCAAACCGCACATCACTGAGCTTGACCGCCAAGGCATCGCCGCTATGCTGCCAGGCCACCGACGCAGACAGCTGGTCGAGCGGCACCACCGGCTCCTCGAAGATGCCCGGCAGGTCCAGCGCCCCTTTGTCGATGCGCAGCGTGGCCTTGCCAGCCGCCTGGTTGGCGTCGAACTCCAGCGCCGCGCCGCGCAGGCCGGGGCGGCCCTCTGCCAGCGTGCCGGCGGCCAGCGCCAGGCCACTGGCCCGGCCTTTCACCTGGTACTGTGTGGGCGCCTCCAGCGGGCCGCGCCAGCTGGCATCCACCTGTTCGACCAGGCCTTGCGGCGCATAGGTGTCCAGGGCCGTGTGGGTCGCATCGCCCAGCGGCAGATGCCCGGCGATGCGCGACAGCGTGGCCAGGTCCAGTCGGTCGGCGCGCAATTGGCCACCCTCTGGCTGGGTGCGCACAAACAGATTGCCGCCCGACCAGGGCAGGCCGGCATCGGTGGTGAACTGCAGGCCTTCGGTCGACAGCTCGATGCCGCCGGGCAAAGGCTTCACGCCCAGCCGGCCTTGCAAGGACTGCAGCGCCAAAGGCTCCAGCTCGGGCGCCAGGGTAACGCGGATGTCCTGCAAGGCCACGTCGGCCGTACTGGCCAGCACCTGGCCGTGGCGGATATCGGCCCACAGCCGCAAAGCCCCCACGCCCTGGCCGATGTCAAAGCCTAGGTCGGCATGCTGGCGCAGCTGCGCCATGTCGACCCGCGGCAGGCTGGCATAGGCCGGGCCATCCCAGTCCTGCCAGCGGCCGCGCCGGGTGCTGAGCAAGGGCTGGCGGAACTGGGCCTGCACGCTGAAGCGCTCGCCCCAGTCGGCCGGCGGCGAGGCATCCAGGCGCAGGTGGTGGCGCAGCCCCTTGTTGCGCATCACAAAATCCACGCCGCTGAGCGCCAGCGTGGGCGCGGCGCGCTGCTCGTCGGTCCAGCGCACGGTGCCGCCGCGCACCACCAGCTCGGTTTGGGAAAACAGCCAATCGGCCGCGCGTCCGTCGCTCTTGTCCGTCTGCGAGAAGTCCAGTCCGGCGATAAAAATCTTGCCGTCGGCGCTGCGGCGAATGTCCAGCTCGGGCTGGTCGATCACCAATTGCTCAAAGCCCAGCTTCAGCAGCGAGGTCGGCGATAGCGCCGCCACGATCCTGGGCAGCTGCAGAGCGGTGCGGCCCTGGGCGTCGAGCAAAGCCACATCGCGCAGCTCGAAGGTGGGGATCAGGTGTACAGATTCGGCAGAAATCGCGCCTATGCGCACCGGTAAGCCCAGTGCCCGCCCGACCTCTCTCTCCAGCTGCGGGCGAAACTCGCCAATTCGCGGCACAATCCAGCCGTGCAAAGCCCCCCAAGCCATAGCGAGCACTAACCAGCCCGCCAGCACCACGCCAAGAGACCAGGTTGCTGCGGTAGCAGCCAGTTTGAGCAGACGCGAGGGCAAGGGCTTGGATTCAGTCATGGGACAGATGGATGCAACAGGAATTATGACTCCCGCCCCAGCGGGTATTGAATGCTTTACGGTGACGTTTTGTTAAACCTTCAGACTCCCCCTGCCGCCCTGTCGTTCCATTCACGTTTTGTGCAGCGCCTGCGCCGGCGCTATGCCGACCAGCTCGACCTGCTGCCCGTGGGCGCACCAGTCCGCGCGAGCATGGAATCCACCCTGGCCACCCTGCTGGCCCAGGGCCTGGAACTCGGCGCCGCCCTGCGCACCCTGCGCCAGTTGGTGATGGAACGCCTGGTCCAGCTGGACTGCGATGAACAGGCGCCACTGCAGCTGGTGACCCGGGCCGTCACCGAACTGGCCGAAATCGCCCTCGACGCCGCCTGCGAGCACGCCCAGCAAACGCTGGACGCCCAGCACGGCGCTCCCCTAGGTGCCGACGGCCAACGGGCCCAGCTATGGGTGGTCGGCATGGGCAAGCTGGGCGCGCGCGAGCTCAACGTATCCAGCGACATCGACCTGATCTATGTCTACAACCAGGACGGCGACACGGCCGGCACCGCCGAAGGCCGGGGCCGCATCTCCAACCACGAATACTTTGGCAAGGTGGTTAAGACCATCTACAGCCTGGTCGGCGACACCACCGAACACGGGTTCGTGTTCCGGGTCGACCTGGCACTGCGGCCGAACGGAAATTCCGGCCCGGTGGCGGTATCGCTGGACGCGCTGGAAGACTATCTGCAGGTGCAAGGCCGCGAATGGGAACGCTTTGCCTGGCTGAAAAGCCGGGTAGTGGCTCCGCGCAGCTGCATTGCCGACGCCTGTGCGCTGCGCGGCGTGGTGCTGCCGTTTGTGTTTCGCCGCTACCTGGACTACGGCGTGTTCGATGCGCTGCGCAGCCTGCACCAGCAGATCCGCGAACACGCGGCCAAGCGCAGCGCCGGCCGGCCCGAGCGCGCAAATGACGTCAAACTGTCGCGCGGCGGCATCCGCGAGATCGAATTCACCGTGCAGCTGCTGCAGGTGGTGCGCGGCGGGCAGTTTCCCGAGCTGCGCACTCGCCCCACGCTGGACGCACTGCAGCGCCTGGCCCGCGCCGGCCTGATGCCGCAGGCCACGGCCGACGCGCTGGCCGAGGCTTATACCTTTCTGCGCCGGGTCGAACACCGCATCCAGTATCTGGACGACCAGCAGACCCATGTGCTGCCCACCGTCGATGCCGACTTGGCCTGGATCGCCGAAACCATGGGCTGCGCCGATTGCTGCGAGTTCCTGACCGCGCTGGACACCCACCGCGAAAGGGTGGCGCAAGAATTCGACACCCTGCTGGGTGGCAAAAAGGAATGCAAGGGCTGCAACGGCAAGGGCGCCAAGCAGGCAGTGGGCGACGCCAGCGGCGCCCCCGACCTGGCCAGCCTGGCCGAGCAGCTCGACCCGGCCCTGCGTGAACGCCTGCTGGCCTGGAGCGTAAGCCCGCGCGTGCTGGCCTTGCGCGAGGTCTCGCGCAACCGCCTGGCCCGCCTGGTGCAGCGTACCGCCGCCTGGCTGCGCGAGGGCCAAACCAGCCTGGACGGCGTTCTGCGCTGGATGGACTGGATCGAGCCGCTGCTGCGCCGCGAGAGCTACCTGGCCCTGCTGCTGGAGCGCCCGGCCATCCACCAGCGCCTGCTGCGCCTGCTGGGCGCCGCCAAATGGCCGGCCCGCTACCTGCTGCAGCACCCGGGGGTGATCGACGAGCTGGCCGCCGAAACCATGCTGTCCGAGCGCTTTATTGCCGCCGAATTCGAAGCCGAGCTCGAAGCCCGCCGCGCCGCGCTGGCCCGCACGCAAGAGGACGACGACGAAACCCTGCTGAATCTGCTGCGCCGTGCCCACCATGCAGAGCTGTTCCGCACGCTGGCGCGCGACGTCGAAGGCCGTATCAGCGTCGAACAGGTGGCCGACGACCTGAGCGCCCTGGCCGAGGTGGTGCTGCGCGTCACCGCCCGCTGGTGCTGGCAGCGCTTGAAGAGCCACCACCTGGACGAACCGCGCTTTGCCGTCATCGGCTACGGCAAACTGGGCGGCAAGGAGCTCGGCTACGGCAGCGACCTGGACATCGTCTTCGTCTACGAGGACGAAGACGACCGCGCGCCCGAAGCCTATGCGAACCTGGTGCGCAAGCTGATCAACTGGCTGAGCGTCAAGACCGCCGAAGGCGATCTGTTCGAGATAGACACCGCGCTGCGGCCGAACGGCAACTCCGGCCTGCTGGTGACAACCCTGAACGCCTACGCCAGCTACCAGGAAGGCCGCGGCAGCAACGTCGCCTGGACCTGGGAGCACCAGGCCATGACCCGCGCCCGCTGCGTGCTCGGGCCGAACGACCTGCACCAGCGCTTTGATGCGATCCGCGAGAACGTGATCACCGCGCCGCGCGACCATGCCGCGCTGAAGGCCGAAATCGTGGCGATGCGCGACAAGGTCCGCGCCGCCCACCCGGTGCGCGGCGGCCACTTTGACGTCAAGCACAGCAACGGCGCCATGGTGGACGCCGAGTTCGCGGTGCAGTTCCTGGTGCTGGCCTATGCCGCACAGCACCCGGCGCTGCAAGACAACGTGGGCAATATCGCGCTGCTGCAGCGCGCCGAGCTCGGCGGCCTGCTGCCGGCCGGCGTGGGCGAAGCTGCCGCCAAGGCCTACCGCGCGCTGCGCAAGGTACAGCACCAGGCGCGCCTGAACGAAGCCCCCACGCAGGTCGTGCCCCCCCTGCTGCAAGCCGAACGCGACGCCGTGCTGGCGCTGTGGAAAGCTGTTTTTCACTAAAGGATCGTTGCTAGCGGCAGCGGATTTTTACCCGCATTGCCGCGGCGCGGTTCCGGCGCTAAGCTGTGCCGCTATGACTGCCCTTACGTTCCCGCCATGGGCCAGCTAAGGCGAGGCCCGCGTGCCAGCCTTGGGATTGGCCCACGTATCGTGGTCATGTTCACCCTGGTATTTAGTTTGATGGGCGGTCTAGGGCTGGTGGTCATGAAAAACAGCCTGTTACCGGCCTTCGACAGCATCGAAAAGCGCTTCGCACAAGACAGCGCCAAACGCCTGTTGAGCGGCTTCGACGAGCAGCTGTCCGGGCTCAGCGTGCTGAACCGCGACTGGGCTTACTGGGACGAGCTTTACAACCATATGTTGCGACCGAACAAGGCCTTTGAAAGCAGCAACATCGGCCCTCCCGCCATGTCGACATCGAACCTGAACGCGGTTCTGTTCATTGACCGAAAAGGCCGGGCCGCGGGTTTTGGCGCCCGCGCACTGGGCAACGGCCTGATGCCCCGCCAGGAAGATCTCCTAGAACCGCTGCAACGCCGCTGGGGCGGCCCGCCGGTACCCGCCCAATCCACCCAATGCGGGCTCACGTTCATGCAGAAAGTGCTGGCGTCCGTCTGCTGGACGCCCATCGTCCACAGCGACGGCCGCGGTGCCTCTGTCGGCGTGGTGGTGATGGCCCGCGAGCTGAACGACAGCGCCCTGGCCGTCATCGCCCAGAACGCTGGCGCGGCCTTTTCCATCGAACCCAACACCGGCCCGCCAACTGCGGCCGCGGCCGCGCCCACGCTGCTGACCTGGGAGCTGTCGAAGTTTCTGCATTTCGCCAACCGCAGCCTGACCGCGCTGTACGACGCCCACAGCATCACGCTGCGCTACCAACTGCAGGACCTGGACGCCCGGCCCCTGGCCTGGGTGCGCATGCGGCTGGAGCGCAGCCTGGCGGCCCAGGCCCAGCACATCGTCAGCGATGTGGCCGTGCAGCTGGCCGTGGTGGCCTTGGCCACCGGCCTGGTGCTGCTGCTCACCGTCCACCTATGGCTGGTGCGGCCGATCCGCCGGCTGCATGCCGATCTGGCGTCCCTGACCGCGTCGCGGCGCTGGGACAGCGTGCTGGCCTACGACCGGCCGGATGAAATCGGCGCGCTGACGCAGGGCGTGAATGCGCTGTTGAAAGTGCTTAGCGAGCAGGTGGAGGCGCTGGAGACCCTGTCCAGCACCGATGCGCTGACCGGCATCGCCAACCGACGGCAGTTTGACGAGCGCCTGGCCTACGAATTCGTCCGCCTGGCGCGGCGTCCCGCGCCTCTGTCCTTGCTGCTGCTGGATGTAGACCATTTCAAGCGCTACAACGACCTCTACGGCCACCCCATGGGCGATATCGCGCTGCAGAAGATTGGCGCCCTGTTGCTACAGTTCTGCCGCAAGCAAGATTTGCCTGCGCGCATCGGCGGCGAAGAGTTCGCCCTGCTGCTGCCTGAGACCGATGCCGCCGGCGCCATCGCCCTGGTCGAGAAACTGCGCCTGGCGCTGCACGGCCTGGCCATCGTCCACGACCACTCGCCGACCGACCCGCTGGTCACCGCCAGCATCGGCATCGCCACTTGGGGTTCGGACCACAGCGGCGAGGCCAGCGCGCTGCTGCTGCAGGCCGACGAGGCGCTGTACAGCGCCAAGCGCAGCGGGCGCAACCGCGTTTGCCACCGCCGCTACCCCGGTTACCCCGGCTACCCCGACCTGCCCGCCCACTGAGGCGGCAGACATAAAACGACACAAATGGATACGCAGTTGCGCAGACCTGCGGCCCCAACCCCGGCACCATGGCGCACTGGTTCCATCGCCCCTGGCAGCGGCTGCGCAGCGTCCCCCGAATAGGGGAAAAGCGCCGGCTGTAGTCACAAGGCAAGAGCGCCAGCCCATTAGGATCACCCCCAACTCCGGCCCCGCACCACAGCCCAAGCGCGCATTGCACACCCGTACACTTCCATCCATCATTGGCCCCCTGGTCGAATACGCCCTGGTCCTGGCCCTGCCCATGGTCAGCGCCGAGGCTGCACACCGTTCAGTCCAAAGCCCCGCCACCGCAGCGCCGCGCAAGCGCAAGGAAAAACCTGTATGAAACACCTCCGATGGACCCTGGTGGGCACGGCCGTCTGGCTGTCCGCCTGCGCCAGCACCGCGCCGCCGACCAGCGCGCCTGCCCAGGCGCCCGCCCAATGGCAGGCGCCGCTGCCGCACCAAGGCCAGCTGGGCGACCTGGCCAGCTGGTGGCAGCGGTTGGACGACCCGCTGCTGGTGCAGCTGATCGATGCCGCCCAGAGCGTCAGCCCCTCGGTGGCTTCGGCCGCATCGCGCATCAGCCAGGCCCGCGCCACCGCGGTGGGCGCCGGCGCCGCGCTGGTGCCCAGCCTGGATGCCACTGCCAGCGCCAGCCGCGGTATTTCGCAACCGGCCGTGCCCATCGCCACCACCGCACAAGCCGGGCTGCAGGCGGCCTGGGAGATCGACCTGTTCGGCACCAACCGCGCCGCGCTGAACGCCGCACAGGCCCGCCAGCAGGGCGCACAAGCCCAGTGGCATGATGCCCGGGTGGCGGTGGCCGCCGAGGTGGCCAGCCAGTATGTGACGGTGCGCGCCTGCGCGCTGCTGCGCGGCCTGGCCGGCGAAGACGCGCAGTCGCGCCAGGAGACCGCCCGCCTGTCGGGCCTCAGCACCCGCGCAGGCTTTACCGCGCCGGCGGTGGACGCCCTGGCCCGCGCCAGCGCCGCTGAGGCCAAGAACCGCCTGGTGCAGCAGCTCACCCAGTGCGACGTCTACCTGAAGGCCATGGTCGCGCTGACCGGCATGCCCGAGGCCGATTTGGCACAAAAACTGGCTGCAGCGCCCATGCCACCTGCGCAGATAGCTCTTTTTTCCATTGCATCTATTCCTGCCCAGGCTTTGGCCCAGCGGCCCGATATCTTCAGCGCCGAGCGCGATGTGGCGGCCGCCAGCTTCGACGTGGGCAACGCCCAGGGCCAGCGCTACCCGCGGCTGACCCTGAGCGGCGCCATCGGCGGCATGCATGTGCGCTCGGCCGGGGCCAGCGACAACTTCAACACCTGGTCGATCGGCCCGCTGGCGCTGTCGCTGCCGCTGTTCGACGGCGGCCAGCGCAACGCCAATGTGGATGCCGCCCAGGCCCGCTACACCGAGGCCGTGGCCGTATACCGCGGCAAGGTGCGGCAGGCGGTGCGGGAGGTGGAAGAAGCCCTGGTGAACCTGCGCAGCAGCGCCGACCGCGCGGCCGACACCCAGGTCGCCGCCGAGGGCTACCAGGCCTCGTTTGCCGCCACCCAGGCGCGCTACCAGGCCGGCGTGGCCAGTCTGCCCGAGCTGGAAGACGCGCGCCGCACCGCACTGGCCGCCGACACCAATGTGATTGCCCTGCAGCGCGAACGCCTGTTGGCCTGGGTGGCGCTGTACCGCGCCGTCGGCGGTGGCTGGACCAGCCCCGCCGACAGCACCGCCAGCCTGCCCTAAAAACTTACCGGACACCCAGCATGACCCCCATCGCCTTCAAACCCAATGCTATTGTTTTCGCAGCTGCTCTGGCAATCCTTACCTGCGCTGGTGGCTTGTTCGCCACTTATTCCAGTGCCGCAGACGAAACCAAGGCAGCCCAGCCCAAGGCGGCGCTCACCGTCACCACCGTGCAGCCGCAGCAAAGCCCGTGGAAGGTGCAGCTCAGCGCCAACGGCAATGTCGCCGCCTGGCAAGAGGCCAGCATCGGCAGCGAAGCCAACGGCCTGCGCCTGCTGGAAGTGCGCGCCAATGTGGGCGACGTGGTGCGTGCCGGCCAGGTGCTGGCCACCTTTGCCGCCGACAGCGTGCAGGCCGACGTGGCCCAGGCCAAGGCCAATCTGCTGGAGGCGGAGGCCAATGCGCTGGATGCCGCTGGCAACGCCAGCCGTGCCCGCACCCTGCAAACCACCGGCGCCTTGAGCGAGCAGCAGATTAACCAGTACCTGACCACCGAGCAGGTGGCCAAGGCCCGCGTCGAGGCCGCCAAGGCCACGCTGGTGGTGCAGCAGCAGCGCCTGAAACACACCCAGGTGCTGGCGCCCGACAGCGGCACCATCAGCGCCCGCAGCGCCACCGTGGGCGCGGTGCTGGCCAGCGGTACCGAGCTGTTCCGCATGGTGCGCCAGGGCCGGCTGGAATGGCGCGCCGAAGTCACCGCCGCCGAGCTAGAGCGCATCAAGATCGGCACCCAGGCCCTGGTCAGCACCGCCAACGGCACGCCGGTCAAAGGCAAGGTGCGCATGGTGGCACCCACGGTCGACCCGCAAACCCGCATGGGCCTGGTCTATGTGGATCTGCAGAGCAATCTGCTCAAGCCGGGCATGTTCGCCAAGGGCGCATTCGAGTTGGGCCAGAGCGCCGCGCTGACAGTGCCGCAAACCGCCGTGGTGGTGCGCGATGCCTTCAGCTACGTCTACCGCGTGGGCGCCGACAAGCGCGTGGCCCGGGTCAAGGTGCAGACCGGGCGGCAAGTCGGCGACCGGCTGGAGATCACCAGCGGGCTGGATGCGAACGCGCTGCTGGTGGCCAGCGGCGCGGGCTTCTTGAACGACGGCGATCTGGTGCGGGTTGTTGAAGATTCCAAGCCAAATACGGCTCCAGCGCAATCTGTACCTGCGGCATCAGCTACTAAATAAGGAGCATCCAGATGAATGTCTCCGCCTGGTCCATCAAGAATCCGATTCCGGCCGTCATGCTGTTTGTGCTGCTGACCTTTGCCGGTCTGCTGTCCTTCAACGCCATGAAGGTGCAGAACTTCCCCGACATCGACCTGCCCACGGTGATCGTTACCGCCAGCCTGCCCGGCGCGGCGCCGGCCCAGCTGGAAACCGAGGTCGCGCGCAAGCTGGAGAACTCGATTGCCACGGTGCAGGGTCTGAAGCACATCTACACCTCGGTGCAGGACGGCAGCGTCACCGTGACAGCCGAGTTCCGGCTGGAGAAAGCCGTGCAGGAGGCGGTGGACGACGTGCGCTCCGCAGTGGCCCGGGTCCGCAGCGACCTGCCGGCCGATGTGCGCGACCCCATCGTCAACAAGATGGACATGGCGGCCCAGCCGGTGCTGGCCTTCACCATCCGCTCCGCCAAGCTGGACATCGAAGCCCTGTCCTGGTTTGTCGACAACGACGTCACGCGCAAGCTGCTGGCGGTGCGCGGCGTGGGCGCGGTGACCCGCGTCGGCGGCGTGACCCGCGAAGTACAGGTGGCGCTGGATCCGCTCAAATTGCAAGCCCTGGGCGCGACCGCGGCCGACATCTCGCGCCAGCTGCGCCAGGTGCAGCTGGACAGCGCCGGCGGCCGCACCGACATCGGCAGCGGCGAGCAGCCCGTGCGCACCCTGGCCACGGTACAAACCGCGCAGGAACTCGGCCAGCTGCAGCTGGCACTGAGCGACGGCCGGCGGATTCGGCTGGACCAGGTAGCCACGGTCAGTGACACCACGGCCGAGCAGCGCTCCGCAGCCCTGCTGAACGGCCAGCCGGTGGTCGGCTTTGAGGTATCCCGCAGCCGCGGCGAGAGCGAGGTGGCGGTGGGCACGGCGGTGCAAAAAGCGCTGGCCGAGATGAAGCTGCAATACCCCGACATGGAGCTCACCGAGTCCTTCAACTTCGTGGCGCCGGTGGAAGAGGAATACACCGGCTCCATGCACCTGCTGTACGAGGGCGCGATCCTGGCGGTGGTGGTGGTGTGGCTGTTTCTGCGCGACTGGCGTGCGACTTTTGTGTCGGCGGTGGCCCTGCCGCTGTCGGTGATTCCGGCCTTCATCGGCATGTACTGGCTGGGCTTCTCGGTCAACGTGATCACCTTGCTGGCGCTGTCGCTGGTGGTCGGCATTCTGGTCGACGACGCCATCGTTGAGGTGGAGAACATCGTGCGCCATCTGCGCATGGGCAAGACGCCCTACCAGGCGGCGATGGAGGCGGCCGACGAAATCGGCCTGGCGGTGATCGCCACCACCTTCACCCTGGTGGCGGTGTTTTTGCCCACTGCGTTCATGAGCGGGATTGCCGGCAAGTTCTTCAAGCAGTTCGGCTGGACTGCTGCGCTGGCGGTGGTGGCATCCCTGATTGTGGCCCGGGTGCTGACGCCAATGATGGCGGCCTACATCCTCAAGCCCCTGGTCGGCGCCGAGAAGGAAGCCGGCTGGATGCGCATCTACATGCGCTGGGCCACCTGGTGCCTGAAGCACCGGGTGCTGACCATGGTCGGCGCCACGCTGTTCTTCTTCGGCTCGATCGCGCTGATCCCGCTGCTGCCCACCGGCTTCATCCCGCCGGACGACAACTCGCAAACCCAGGTCTACATCGAACTGCCACCCGGCTCTACGCTGGCGCAGACCAGCGTGTCGGCCGAGCAGGCGCGCGGCCTGATCGCCGAGGTCGAGCATGTGAAGAGCATCTACACCACCATCGGCGGCGGCAGCGCGGGTGGCGACCCGTTTGCCCCGGCCGGCGCATCCGAGGCGCGCAAGGCCACGCTGACGATTCTGCTCAGCGACCGCGGCGAACGGCCGCGCAAGCAAGGCATTGAAAACAATATCCGCGCCGCGCTCGAAGCCCTGCCCGGCGTGCGCAGCAAGGTCGGCCTGGGTGGCTCGGGCGAGAAATACATCCTGGTGCTAACCGGCGAAGACCCGGTGGCCCTGCAAGCCGCCGCGCTGGCGGTAGAGAAAGATCTGCGCACCGTCCCCGGCCTGGGCAGCGTGGCGTCTACCGCCAGCCTGATCCGCCCGGAGATCGCGGTGCGGCCCGACTTTGCCAAGGCCGCCGACCTGGGAGTGACCAGCAACGCCATCGGCGAAACCCTGCGCATCGCCACCGTGGGCGACTTCGACGTGTCGCTGCCCAAGCTCAACCTGTCGCAGCGCCAGGTGCCCATCGTGGTCAAGCTGGACGACGCTGCGCGCAAAGACCTGGGCGTGCTGGAACGCCTAGCCGTGCCGGGCAGCAAGGGCCCGGTGATGCTGGGCCAGGTGGCCACGCTGGAGACCAATGGCGGCCCGGCCGTGATCAGCCGCTACGACCGGTCCCGCAACGTGAACTTCGAGATCGAGCTGTCCGGCCTGCCGCTGGGCGACGTGACCGCCCTGGTGCAAAAGCTGCCCGCCATCCAGCAGCTGCCGCCCGGCGTGAAGGTGGTGGAAATCGGCGACGCCGAAGTGATGGGCGAGCTGTTCGCCAGCTTCGGCCTGGCCATGCTGACCGGCGTGCTGTGCATCTACATCGTGCTGGTGCTGCTGTTCAAGGACTTCCTGCACCCGGTGACCATCCTGTGCGCGCTGCCCCTGTCACTGGGCGGCGCCTTCGTCGGCCTGCTGATCGCGCAAAAGAGCTTCTCCATGCCCTCGCTGATCGGCCTGATCATGCTGATGGGCATCGCCACCAAGAACTCCATCCTGCTGGTCGAATACGCCATCGTGGCGCGAAGAGACCATGGCATGACCCGCGTCGAGGCCCTGCTGGACGCCTGCCACAAACGCGCCCGCCCCATCGTCATGACCACGCTAGCCATGGGCGCCGGCATGCTGCCCATCGCCCTGGGCTGGGGCGCCGCCGACAGCAGCTTCCGCAGCCCCATGTCGGTGGCGGTGATCGGCGGACTCATCACCTCCACGGTGCTGAGTTTGCTGGTGGTGCCGGCGGTGTTTACCTATATCGACGACCTGGAGCACTGGTTCAGGCGCATGGGCAACAAGCTGCGCGGCAATAAGGACGCAAGTCCGCCGCAGCTGCCCGTGCATTCCGAGGGCTAAACGTCCCCCAAAGTGGGGAGGAATTGCCAGGCTACTCAAAAGCAGGTGTAACAATATGTATGGAAATTTGCGCACCGATTTGTTACCCCTTCTCTTGAGAAAGCCTCCATGCAACGCCGCTCCCTTCTGACGTTCACCGCCGCCCTCGTCCCCGCGCTCAGCCTGCTGGGCTGCGCCACCGAAACCTCCCAGGCCATCGCCACGCCGCAGGTGAAATCGGCGGTCACCGCCTACAACGGCCCGAAGAACACCCTGGTGGTCGGCAAGTTCGACAACCGCTCCAGCTTCATGCGTGGCCTGTTTTCAGACGGTGTGGACCGCCTGGGTGGTCAGTCCAAAACCATTCTGATCACCCATCTGCAGCAGGCCAACCGCTTCAAGGTGATGGACCGCGACAACATGGCGGAAATCAAGCAGGAGGCCGGCTTCAAGGGCCAGGCCCAGAGCATCAAAGGGGCAGACTTTGTAGTGACAGGTGACGTCACCGAGTTCGGCCGCAAGGAAACCGGCGACCAGCAATTATTTGGCATCCTGGGCCGGGCCAAGACCCAGACCGCCTATGCCAAGGTCAGCCTGAACGTGGTGGATGCCATCAGCTCGGAAGTCATTTACTCGGTACAGGGCGCGGGCGAATACGCGCTGTCGAACCGCGAAGTCATAGGCTTCGGCGGCACCGCCAGCTACGACTCCACACTGAACGGCAAGGTATTGGACCTGGCGATCCGCGAAGCCGTGAACCGCCTGGTGGATGGCATGGACAGCGGCGCCTGGAAGGTGAAGAACTGATGACCGGACTGTTGAAACCCATCGCCACGGCCTGCGTGGCGGGTTTGCTCCTGCTGACCGGCTGCGCCACCAAAGTGCCCACCCTGTACCAATGGGGCAGCTACCAGGAACAGCTCTACACCCAGTACGGCGAACCCGGCAAAGTGCCGGTCGAGGCACAGATTGCGGCGCTGGAAGCCGACGCGCAAAAAGTCGCCGCCAAAGACCGCAAGGCGCCACCCGGCTACTACGCCCATCTGGGCTCTCTGTACTTCCAGTCGGGCAAGCCCGGCCAGGCAGTGCAATCCTTTGAGGCCGAAAAGGCCTTGTTTCCCGAATCCACCGTCTACATGGACCTGCTGATCAAGCATGCCCAGAAATAAGATGCGCATCCGACTTACCCCCTCCACCTCCATCATCCGGCTATTGCCGGCCCTGGTAGCGCTGGCTCTGACAGGCTGCGCCGTCCAAAAGCCAAGCTACGACTACACCGCGTTCCGCGACAGCAAGCCCAGCTCTATCCTGGTACTGCCGCCGCTGAACCAGTCGCCCGACCTGCGCGCTTCGTACAGCGTGATGTCCACTGTCACCGCGCCTCTGGCCGAATCGGGCTACTACGTGTTCCCCGTAGCCCTGGTGGACCAGACCTTCAAAGAAAACGGCCTGGACAACCCCGGCGAAATGCACCAAGCGCCGCTGGCCAAGCTGCGCGAAATCTTTGGTGCGGACGCGGTGCTCTACATCACGGTAGAGCAGTACGGCACCAAGTACCAGGTGATCGATAGTTCCACCGTGGTGGCCGCCAACGGCAAGCTGGTGGACGTGCGCACCGGCGCCCTGCTATGGACGGGCCGCGCCAGCGCATCGGACGCCGAAAACCGGCAGAACAATGGCGGCGGCCTGGTCGGCATCCTGGTAACGGCCCTGGTCCGTCAGGTCATCGGCAGCGTAGGCGACCCCGGCCACCAAGTCTCGTCGGTCGCCAATGCGCGCCTGCTGCAAGCCCGGCCCGGTGGCCTGCTGTTCGGACCGCGCTCGCCGCAGTACCAAAAGGACTAAATTGCTATCGTAATAAGAGCTGCCAGCGCAGATTTCAACTGCGCTGGCAGCTCTTTTTGTTTAAACCTTGGATACAGCTCCCGCCATGCCACGCGTACTCTTCATCTGCAGCCGCAACAGATTGCGCAGCCCCACGGCGGAGCAAGTCTTCTCCACCGTACCCGGCGTAGAAACAGACTCTGCCGGCCTGGCGCCCGACGCAGACTGCCCGCTGAGCGCAGACCAGATCGAGTGGGCCGACATCATCTGCGTGATGGAGAAACGGCACCGCACGCAGGTCGTCCAGCGGTTCAAGCGGCACTTATCTGGCAAGAGGGGGGTGTGTTTGGATATACCGGACAACTACCAGTTCATGCAGCCGGAGCTTGTGGCGTTGTTGGAGAAACGGGTGCCGGGGCATCTGCGGTAGATGCACGTATTGGCCTGGAGCGGCCATCCACTGAAAACCGTCAAACGACTGTTACAGGCTGATTGCGAACCTTGGTGGTGGACTTGGTGAATGACAGATTCGACCCATTGCGGGCATTCAAGGAAGCCCCCTTATCGCACTAGAGGCCGCTCATAGGGGACGTTGAGTGCCGGAACCTTCGAAAACGCTTCAGCGATGAAATCCATGAAGACGATGGCCCGCTTCGGAAGAAGTCTGTTTGCCACATAAATGATTTGTATCGGCACAGGCGGGGCGTCATATTCTGTCAACAGCAATTGCAAATTACCGTTCTTCAGGCCGTCTTCGAACAACCATTCCGGGCCAAGGCCGACCCCTAGCCCCGCGTTGACAGATTCGCGTGCGGCCTCGGGTGAGCTGACCCGAAGCCTGCCAGTGACCGGAACTTCGATATCCCTGAAACGCCAGGTGGCACCAGACGACAGCAGGGTGTAGACCACGCAATCGTGCCCGCGTAGATCGTCGGGAGCAGCGGGGACTCCACGTTTGGCCAGATATCCTTTGCTGGCAACGCACACGCGTTTGAACAAACCTATGCGCCGCGCGCGCAGTGCGCTGTCTTCCAAATGCCCGATCCGAATCGCGAGTTCAGCCCCCTCATCGACCAGATTCACGTAGCGGTCACTGGTCTGGAGGTCCAGCGTCAATCCCGGATAGCGCTCCAGGAAGGCGGGCACATGCGGCAACACAAATGCATAGCTCAGCGCGGTCGGACAGGCAACACGCAGCACTCCGGAGGGGTTGACGTTCTCCCTGAACGCCGACTCTGATTCGTCCACGGCGTCAAGAATCCGCCGGGCTTCCGCGTAGTAGCGTTCTCCCTCTGGTGTGAGGGCAAGCTTGCGCGTCGACCGGTGCAGCAGCCGCGTTTGCAGATGGTCTTCCAGTGCCGCCACATAGCGGCTGACGTTCGGCTGGCCCAAGCCCAAGTCGCGGCCCGCAGCGGAGAAGCTGCCCGTCTCAACGGCACGAGCGAAGCACGTCATCAACAAAAAACGGTCCACGTGAAATCCTCTATTCATGCAACTGAAGCATGAAATATATTCAAATATACGATCTTATTCAATTTTTCGCATGAGTGCATAGTTCTCCCCACGGCAGGTTAGCCAAGGTTGGTTAACCCCGAATCATCTACAGGAGAACTTTATGTCCCGCTTGCAAGGCAAACGTACACTCATCACCGGCGGAACGAGTGGCATCGGTCTCGAAACAGCCAAGCAGTTCCTCGCCGAAGGCGCCCGCGTCATCGTCACCGGTGTCAACCGGGATTCCATCGCAAAGGCCCAGGCAGAATTGGGTAGCGAGGTTCTGGTACTGCGCGCTGACTCAGCCAGTGTGGCCGCGCAGAAGGCGTTGGCGCAAGCCGTCCAGGCGCACTATGGCCAGCTCGACATCGCCTTTCTCAACGCCGGCGTCTCCGTCTGGTTGCCGATCGAAGAGTGGACGGAAGAAATGTTTGATCGCTCGTTCGACATCAACGTCAAGGGACCCTACTTCCTGATCCAGGCTTTGCTGCCTGTTTTCGCAAGTCCGGCATCGGTGGTGCTCAATACGTCGATCAACGCGCACGTCGGCTCGGCGCGTTCGTCGGTATATGGCGCGACCAAGGCTGCGTTTCTGAACATGTCGAAGACGCTTTCGAGTGAATTGCTCGGGCGTGGCATTCGTGTCAACGCTGTCAGTCCCGGCCCTGTCGAAACGCCGTTGTACGACAAGCTCGGCATCCCCGATGCCTACCGCGAGCAGGTCAACCAAGACATTACTGCAACCATTCCGTTTGGTCGCTTCGGCACGCCGGAGGAGGTCGCCAAGGCGGTGCTGTACCTGGCTTCAGACGAGTCCAGATGGACGGTTGGCTCCGAAATCATCGTTGACGGTGGTCGCACACTTAACGGCTGATTGCAGGCGAAACCTAGAGGAGCACACCCATGCCGACTCCTTCTGCCAGCCTCTGAGCTATCACCCTCCGCAGGATTTCTCAAAGCCACACGGGTAAATCAGCCGCGATGCGCCCGCCACACAGGTACGGGGGCTTCATGTTTACAAGGAGCATTCCAATGCCACAAACGCAATTGACACTCATCAGCCACCCTCTATGCCCGTTCGTTCAACGGGCGGTGATCGTCCTTCTGGAAAAGGGCGTGTCGTTCGACAGGATCGACGTCGATCTGGCGGCCAAGCCGGACTGGTTTCTGGCGCTTTCGCCGACCGGCAAGGTGCCATTGCTCAAGGTAAACCAGGCAGATGGGCCGGACGCCGTTCTCTTTGAAAGCATGGTGATCTGCGAGTATCTCGAGGAATCTCAGGCCGGCGCAGCGTTATATCCAGTCGATGCGCTGTCCCGTGCCCGGCAGCGGGGCTGGATCGAGTTCGGCACGGCAACCCTCGGAGAGGCTTGGCAGTTCCTCAACGCAAAGGATCGCCCGACCGCAGATGCAAAGCAGGCGGCGTTCCGGAAGAGGCTCCAGCAACTGGAGACGGTGCTCGTGGAAGGGCCCTATTTCGGTGGCGCAACCTTCAGCATGGTCGATGCCGTGTTCGCACCCCTCTTCCGCTATTTCGACGTCCTCGATCCGACGGTGTCGCAGCCGATCTTCGAGAACCTTCCCCGCGTCACAGCGTGGAGGGCGGCGCTGGCGGGACGACAGAGCGTCGCCGCCGCGGTGGCAGGCGACTATGCCGAGCGCTTCCAGCAGCACCTTCGCCAGCATCAGGCGCTCCTCGCGCACTGACTGCTGATCGCGGCCTCAACAACTGAAACATTGTTTAAAAATAAGGAAACCTAGCAATGGACACGCTTCCCGACAGTGGTCCCGCTCGCCAAAACGCGCTGATCCTCATCGAATATCAGAACGACTGGGTGGCACCCACCGGCAGCATCAATCCGCAGCTCCAGGATCGCGAACAGTTCGACACCTCGGTCGTGAACTCTGCGAAGGTCCTGGCCGAGGCTCGTCGTCGCAACATGGAAGTGATCCACGTCACCATGGCATTGGAGTCGACTTACAAGGTCCTTGGGCAAGGCAAGTACGGGCTGCGCGCGATGATGCCCGCATACAAGTCCTTCCTTGGCGATCAGACAGATTTCTTCCCCGGCTTCGAGCCTAGGGCGGGAGAGTATGTGATCCGTGAGCGCACCGGAGGCAGCAGCGCTTTTGCCGCCACCACGTTGGACAGCTATCTGCGGAACAACCGTATCGAAGACATCTATGTGATGGGCTATGCCTTGCGGCAGTGCGTGGAGTCAACGGTGTGCAACGCCCACGACCTCGGCTACCAAACCAAGGTCATCTACGATGCATCCGCGGCCTTCACGAGCTGGCAGCAGACCTCATTCACTAGAGACATCATTCCCATTTACGGAAAGCGGTCACGACGCAAGATTTTCTGCAGTCGAAGGATTAATCGGTCGCCGTCCTTCCCATCAGACCGGTAGGGGCTTGAACTGCACCTCCATAAACCGGGGTTTATTGAGCCGCTTTGGCTTTGAGCAGGCGCGGAATGTTGCCTTCGATCCAATCGGTCAGCAGGCGCACCTTCTCTGCGCCCTCGCGTCCCAGCGGGGTAAGGCTGTATTCCACATGCGGCGGCACGATCTCAAAAGCGATGCGGTTAACCAGGCCGTCGCCCTCTAGGCACTGGAGCGTCTGGACCAGCATGCGTTCGCTCACGCCATTGATCTTGCGCCGCAGCTCGCCAAAGCGCAGCGTGCCCGACTCCAGCGCGATCAGCACCAAAACGCCCCAGCGGCTGGTGATGTGCTGCAACACCTCCCGCGAGGGGCAGGCGGCAACCAGCACATCGCCCCGCTGGAACTTGGCGGAAATTCCCATGTTGTAGCTCCTTGAGAACACTGCGTGGATTGTAGATACGGGTCCCGCGCTAGCACTTACTATCTTGTGTGTACTTGCAGAAAGTAAGTGATATGCCTACATTCAATCCCCAGCCGGGCGACTCTACGGCCCGGGCCCTAAACCCTGAAAGGACTTGAATGAAGATATCCCTACTGGCAGGCATGCTGGCCGCCGCCTGCGCGCTGCCGGCCCAGGCCCAGGAGGCCGTGCGCGGGGCGGCCAACGCCGACGCACTGTTTACCAGCCCGGACCCCAAGCTGCACGCCAACAAGCAGGTGGCCTACCACATCGTCAAGGACTTGCTGGAAGCCAATCACTGGGAACTGGCCGAGCGCTACATCGACAAGGACTACATCCAGCACAACCCCAACGCGCGCAATGGGCGGGATGCCGTGGTGTATTTCTTCACCCAGATACTCAAGGTCCAGCCCACGCCGATTCCAGAAAAACTCGGCCTGCCGGTCGCCGAGGTCATGGCCGAGGGCGATCTGGTGACGGTGGTCTACCCACGCCGGGTCATCGACCCCAAGCACCCCAACGGGAGCTACAGCACAGCCTGGTTCGACACCTGGCGCATCAAGGACGGCAAGGCTGTCGAGCATTGGGACCCGGCGCTGATGAACGAAGCGCCTAAGCTGTCCAACTGAAGACTCAGCACCTGACCCGTCCTGCTATAGGTTGATACATGTAGTTGCAGGATGTTTGGGCTGAAGGAGCTCAGCCAAAGACGCCCGATGAACCTCATCGGGCGTCTTCAATTGTAGAGAGCAGTAAGGTCCCGCTTGGTTGTAAACGGCCACAGACTCGTCAACCATGCGCCTGACGGGATGAGACTCTGCCAACGCAGCGTCTAAACTTGCCGAGTCGATGCCTGCGTTGGGCCCACAGCGGTCCTCTGGCTTCACCCAAAGCAGACATGGAACATGTCAACCTTACACCCCGAACCAGAGGTAAATGGTACGGTCGCGAGACTTCGCGATGGTCGCTAGGTCAAGAATTTGGTTCAGACCGTCAATGAACTCTGCTCTTCGGTCGGCGGGTTTTTCCAGCACATGCAGCCAAGTTTCTACGACACGTGGAACTTCGTCGGTAGACAAATGCGTCAGTGCTTCGACCAGCTTGGGCGGAAAGGCATATAGGAAAGTTGGCTCACTTTCACCGCCTATCAACTCCTTAGCCATTGCTCCTAGAACTGCAGCTTTCATTCGCAGTTTTCCCAAGACCGTGGTTGCGTGTGAATGGAAAACCAAATCAAGGAGTTGGTGTCGCTTTGGCTCGAAAGGCTCGTTCATTAGCGTGGCCCAAAGTACAGAAACATCCACATCAGTGATGCCCTTCCATTCGAGAAGCTCAAATCTAGGCGGCGCTATCGATTTGGTCCCTAGAAGGCGTTTGTAGCGAAACGCATCGCCGCGCGACGAAACAAAGATATCCCCCAGCATTTAGTCCCTTCAAATTGTCCGCTTGTGGCCGATAGTACGCGTTCGACGTCAACACGCGGATGACTGCAAGCTGCGTTGCAGTCATTCAAACGGCAAAAGCGCTTGCCTCCACAACCCCCTCCCGGTTACCCTGAGGCACATGTCATCAAACTGCCACACTTTTTCGCTAGTACCCATCGAAGCAGATATGGGAGTCCTTTCCTGGTGGCGGGCGCTTTGCGCGATTGCGGTGCTGAACGTGTGCCTGTGGCTGGCCGTGCTGCACATGGGGCCTGGCAGCGGTATTTACGCGGGGCTGCAGTTGGCCTTGTCGGGCGTGTACGTGCTGGTGTGCGCCTACCGCTCGGTGCTGCCCCGGGTGGACCTGGAGCGGCTGGTGGTGGTGGACACGCGGCTGTCCAGCATCTTCCTGGGCCGCAGCGCGGCCACGGTGGCCGAGATCTGCTTCGCGCTGCAGCTGGGGCTGCTGGTGCACCAGCTGGGCGTGCATGCCGACCTGCCGTGGGTGCAAATGGCCGCGTGGGCGATCCCGGTGTTCATGGTGGTGGCCCAAGGTTTCTGCTGGCACAGCGTGCTGACGCTGAACCACATCACCCAGGCGGTGGAGTCCTCGCTGTGGGCGGCAGGCTTTTCGTGGATGGCAGTGCTGCTGGGCGCCGTTGCGCTGGACAGCAGTGGCTGGGTCCAGGCATTGGCCATCGCCGGCATCCTGGGCGCGCTGTCCTTCGTGGCCTATGTGCTGTGCGTGGACGTGCCGATGTACTGGCGCCGCTACCAGCACGGCCGCGCCCACGGGTTGGCCTATATGCGCCTAGACCAGGGCGCGCGCGATGCCTGGCAGCGCCGCGTGCCTAGCGGCAACTGGGCGGCATGGAAGGCCGATGCGCTGTGGCTAACGCCTTACTTCAGCTTCGGCGTGTGGGTCAGCATCGCGATGGTGTTCGTGCCCGGCGCCTGACGGCCTTCTTGGCACTGGCCCGGATCTGTCCTACCGGCTGCCGGTTTCGTACCGAAGCGCATCGACTACCAGCGCCAGCGCTGGCGAGGAGCGCCGGGTCGCGTAGTACAGGTGATAACCGCTGTAGGTGGACGACCAGGCGTCCAACACCGACACCAGGCTGCCATCTGCGAGATGGTGCTCCACCTGGTCGTGGCGAACCCAGGCCAGTCCGTGGCCACCCAATGCGGCCGCAACGATCAATTGATTGGCGTTGAAGGCCAGTCGGCCTGAAACGCTGATGTTGAAGCTTTTGCCACCCTCATGGAACTCCCAACTCAGCAGGCCGCTGTGCGTCGGCAGGCGGCGGCCGATGCAGTCGTGGGCTTGCAAGTCTTGCGGTTTTGCGGGGGGCGGGCGCTTGGCGAAATAGGCTGGCGCGCCGACCACGACCATGCGCATATCGGGCGCGATGCGCACGGCAATCATGTCTTTGGCCACGTCGTTGCCCAGGCGCACGCCGATGTCGAAGCGCTCGGCAACGATGTCCACAAAGCGGTTGTCGCTGCTGATCTCGAGCTGGATCTCCGGGTACCGCGGAAGCCAGGGCTCGAGCTTGGGCCACACCACTGTGCTGATGGCGTTCTCGGTGCCGGTGATACGCACCTGGCCTGCGGGCTTGCCGCGCAACTCGCTCAGGATCTGGAGTTCGCCTTCAATGTCGGCGAAGCGCGGGCCCACGGCCTGGTACAGGCGCTCGCCGGCCTCGGTGGTGGACACGCTACGCGTCGTGCGGTTGAGCAACTTCATGTCGAGCCGGGACTCGAGCGCCTTTACCGTCTGGCTGAGCGCCGAAGGTGACAACCCCATCTGCGCGGCGGCGCGGGTGAAGCTGCCGACGCGCACGACGGCGGCAAATGCGGCCAGGTCATCGAAACGGGTCATTGTTTAATGAGGCTTAAAAGAGTATGCAAATTAAGTAGTCTAGTCATCGAATGAGTGCGTGTCTAGACTTGTCCGCATGCACACAGAACCGCAGGCTTTCTCCAAATTTCGCTCCTTTTTCTTGCCCGTGGCGGGGGCGGTGGCGCTGGTCGCCTTCCTGCTTTCGGCCCTCGCCGCCCGTGCAGAAGTGAACCGGGTGACCTTCCCCACCAACCTCGACCGGCTGGTGCACTACACGACCGTCAAGCGTGGTGAGGTCACCGAGCACCTGCTGACCACCCAGGAAGCCATCGACGCCATCAAGCTGGGCAAGCTGATTCCCAGCGGCACGCATGTGGTGCTGGTCGACTACCGCGACAACAAGGTGTTCCGGTATTTCGTGATGGAAAAAAGAGACGGCTGGGGCGCTGAATTTGCCCCGGCGCGGCGCACCGGCGACTGGCAGTTCCAGCACTTCAAGGCGGACAAGACCATCAACCTGAGCGAGAACAGCGCGCGCTGCCAGTCCTGCCACCAGGGCCGCGAAGACGATCAGCATCTGTATACGCTGAGCGACATGAAGCGTTTCAAGTAGAGGGGCGGGCGTGCTGAAGAAGTCTTTTCTGCTGCGGCTGGTGCTGGACGGCGTGACGGCCGGCCTGATGCTGGCTGGATTGGCCTATTACGGGCTGGGCAACGCGGTGCACGAGTGGATCGGAACAGCGATGTTCGTTCTGCTGCTCGCGCATAACCTGTTCAACCGGCGCTGGTGGGGCCAGGTCGCGCGGTCGCCGCGCCAACGTGGCGGGTTCGACCGGGCCTGGACGCTGTTGCTGCTGGCCGGCATGGCGGCACTGGTGCTGACCAGCGTTTCGATTTCCCAAAACGTCTTCGCCTTCCTGCAGCTGGGTGGCGGGTTCACCGCACGGCAGATCCATACGCTGGCCGCCTACTGGGTGGTGGTGCTGGTGGCGGTGCATCTGGGTGTGCGCTGGAAGCGGGTGATGCTGGCCGTGCGCGGCGCACTGAAGCTGCCCCAAGCCGGCCCACTTCGCAGGTTCGCGCTGCGACTGCTTGCCGTGGTGATCGCTGCCTATGGCTTGAAAAGCTCTTTTGTCATGGGCGTGGGCGGCAGGCTGGCCATGCAGATGCGCCTGGATGGCTGGGACTTCGAGGCCTCAACCGCCGGATTTTTCGTCCACTGGATCTCCATCGTCGGGCTGTATGTCTTTCTCACGCACTACACGCTGGCCTGGCTGCCGCGCTCGGTGAACAACCCGCCCAAACCATTGGTAAAGGAACCCACATGCAACACGTAACACTCAACAACGGCCTGCAGATGCCCATCCTCGGCTACGGTGTCTTCCAGATTCCCGATGCCCAGGAATGCCAGCGCAGCGTGGCCGACGCCATCGACTGCGGCTACCGCCTGATCGACACGGCGGCGTCGTACATGAACGAGGAAGCGGTCGGCAAAGGCCTGCGTGCCAGCGGCGTAGCCCGTGAAGAGCTTTTCGTGACCAGCAAGCTCTGGGTGCAGGACACGGGCTTCGAGCGCACCCGTGAGGCCATTAACAAGACACTGCGGCGCCTACAAGTCGATTACCTCGATCTCTACCTGATCCACCAGCCGTATGCCGATGTCCACGGATCGTGGCGTGCGATGGAAGAGGCCTACCGCGCCGGAAAGCTCCGGGCCATCGGTGTCAGCAATTTCCACCCCGACCGCTTGATGGACATCATGGCCTTCAACGACATCAAGCCGGCAGTAAACCAGGTGGAGGTCAATCCTTTTCACCAACAAATGGAGAGCGCAGGCTTCATGCACGACAACGGCGTGCAGGCCGAAGCCTGGGCACCGTTCGCCGAAGGGCGCAACAACCTGTTCCACCACGAAAAGCTGACGGCCATCGGCAACAAGCACGGCAAATCGGTCGGGCAGGTAGTGCTGCGCTGGCTGGTGCAGCGCGGCATCGTGGCCCTGGCGAAGTCGGTGCGCAAGGAGCGCATGGCCGAGAACCTGGACGTCTTCGACTTTGCGCTGTCGGCTGCGGACATGGCCGACATCGCCACCTTGGAGACCGGCACCAGCAGCTTTTTTTCGCACCGTGATCCGGCCAGGGTCAAGTGGATGAGCGAGCGGCGGCTGGACATCTGACGCGCGCACCCGGCCCCAGCACACCAACCCCACAACAGGAGAACGTCCGCCATGGCGAAAAACACCGATTCCCCATTTGATCGCCGCGGCTTTCTGCTATCGGCCGGCACTCTCGCAGCAAGCTCGTTGGCCAGCAGTGTGGCCACACCCGCTGCGGCGCAAACCATGGGCGCCAGTACGTCTACCGCGGCCAGCCCCCTGGGGTCGAGAAAGCTCGGCACGCTCCAGGTCTCCAGCATCGGCCTGGGCGTGCAGAACATGAGCCGCACCTACCAGACCACGGTGCCAAGCCGGCCCGAGATGGTCAACATCATCCGGCGCGCCTTCGATAGCGGTGTGAGCTTCTTCGACGCCGCCGAGGCCTATGGCCCGCACGAGGTCGAGCGCATCCTTGGAGAGGGCATCGCCCCTTTCCGCAACCAGGTCGCCATCACGTCGAAGTTCGGCTGGAACATCGACCTGCAGACCGGCCAGCGGCTTCCAGGACTCATCAGCCGCCCCGACCACATCCAGCTCGCCGTCGAAGGCATGCTCAAGCGTTTGCGCACCGACCGCATCGATCTGCTGTACCAGCACCGCGTGGACCCCCAGGTGCCCATCGAGGATGTTGCCGGCGCCATCAAGGACCTCAAGGCCCAGGGCAAGGTGCTGCATTGGGGCTTGTGCGAGATGGGCCCCAACACGCTGCGCCGGGCCCACGCGGAATTGCCTGTGGCCGCCGTGCAGAACGAGTATTCGATGCTCTGGCGCGGCCCTGAAAAATGGGTGCTCCCCCTGTGCGAAGAACTGGGCATCGGCTTTGTGCCCTGGAGCCCGCTCGGCGTAGGTTTCCTGACGGGCGCTATCGACGCAAGGACGCGGTTTGCCGATGGCGACATCCGCAAGATCGAATCCCGCTTCGCGCCGGAGAACCTGCCGCGCAACCTGGCGCTGGTGGAGCTACTCAAACGCTGGGCCACCCAAAAGGCCGCCACACCGAGCCAGATCGCCCTCGCTTGGCTGATGGCCAAAAAGCCATGGATCGTGCCGATTCCGGGCACGACACAAATGCCGCACATGCTTGAAAACATCGGCGCAGCAGCCCTGCGCTTCACGCCGCAGGAATTCGCCGAACTCGATGCAGCCGTTGCTGCGATAGAAATCCAGGGTGCGCGCCTGCCGGACAGCGTGCTGGTGTATTCCGACGTGGAAGCGCCGTTAAAACGTTAGTTGGCGCATATTCCACCTGCGCCAGCAGCTATTTTTTACATAGCAAACAGCAACACCCACCCCATGGCCGCCCCGGCCACCAGAAACGGCACGGACCACACGTGGAAGTTGATCCAGGCGCGTTTGTCGGGCGCCATGCGCAGGGCGATCAGGTTGGCCAGCGAGCCGACCATCAGGCCGAAGCCGCCAATGTTGACGGCGTAGGCCAGCACTTTCCAGTCTTTGGAAAACTCGGCCAGCGCAATCGCGGCAGGCACGTTGCTGACGATTTGCGAGGTGGCGATGCCGGCCCAGAACAGGTGCAGGGGCTGGGCCAGGCCCCAGCCGGCCAGCGCCTGCTGCACGGCATCCAGGCCGACCAGCAGGCGCAGGTCGATGAACATCAGCACGAACACCAGCAGCAGCCCCCAGTCGATGTGGGCGAGCACGCGCCAGCGGATGGCGCCCAGGCACAGCAGCACAGCCAGCAAGGCCCAGGGCGCGTAGTGCAGGTCGGTCAGCACCAAAAACACCGGGTACAGCAGCAGCGACACGACGAGCAGGCGCCGGTCGAGCGGGTGGTCGGCATCGGGGTCAGTGGCCTGCAGCGGCCGGCCGGAAAAGGCCAGCGCGGTCACCGCCCACAACAACAGCATCAGCACCGCCACCAGCGGCAGCATGTGCCAGACGAACTGGGCAAATGAGCTGCCCGACAACTGCCAGAGGAACAAGTTTTGCGGGTTGCCGATGGGCGTCAGCGCCGAACCGGCATTCACCGCCAGCGCCTCGAACACCACCAGTCGGGTGGTCGGCAGCGGGGTGATGCGGCAGATGCCCAGGGTCAGGGGCACGACGACGAACAGCGCCACGTCGTTGGTCAGCACGGTGGACAGCACGGCGGCGGCCGTCACCAGGCACAGCGCGGCCGCGCGCTCGCTGGTCATGTAGCCGACCAGCCAGTGGCCCAGTCGGTGCAGCGCGCCGCTGGTTTCCACACCCTGGGTCAGGGCCAGCAGGCCGGTGAGGGCGGCGATGGTGGGCCAGTCCACCAGAGTCGGGTAGGTGCGTAACGGCGTGCGGGTACCCCAGCTCAGGCCCACCAGGGCCAGCAACAAAATCTGCAGAAAAGTGTCTTTACGCAGCGCCTGCCAGACGCGCTGCAGCGGCGGTTCAGGCGCCATGCGGCTGCTTGATCTTGCGCACCAGCGCGGTGGTGGAGTAGCCGTCTACAAAGGGTATCGCCAGCGCCGTGCCGCCGTAGGCCTGCACCACGGCAGTCTCCGCCAGCTTTAGCATGTCGTAGTCGCCGCCCTTGACCAGGATGTCGGGGCGCAACTCGGTGATCAGCTCCAGCGGCGTGTCTTCATCGAACCAGGTGACCAGGCTCACCGATTCCAGCGCGGCCATTAGCACGGCGCGGTCGGCCTCAAGGTTCAACGGCCGGTCTGGGCCTTTGCCGAGTCGGCGCGCCGAGGCGTCGCTGTTCAGCGCCACGATCAAGCTACCGCCCAAAGAGCGGGCCTGGGCCAGGTAAGTGGCGTGGCCGCGGTGCAGGATGTCGAACACCCCGTTGGTGAACACCCAGGGGCGGGGCAGGCGGGCCAGCTTGGCGGCCGCGTCGTCGCGGTTGCAGATTTTGGCGAGAAAAGCGGGTGGGGCAAGGGTGTCGGTCATCCATAAATGCTAGCAGGCTCAAGCAAGCTATAGATATGCCGATACTGAACTGATAACCTTTACGACCATGAACCTTATTGCTGTCAACGTTTCCACCCTGCGCCTAGGCCAACCCCTTCCGTTTGCCCTGCGTAACGAGCAGGGTGTGCTGCTTGCCCACAAGGGGTATGTGATCAACGACCGCGACGAGATCAGCTACTGGACCTCGCGCGGCATGACCCTGTGCGTGGACGTGGACGCCGCCGACAACCACCGCGCCTACGTGGGCAAGCTGTACGATATGGTGCGCTCGGATTCACCCCTGGGCGATATCGCCGAGATGCAGCTGGCCGCCGCCGACCTGGACAAAGGCGATGCGCGCGAGGTGTCGGCCATCCCCGACTGGACTGCCTTGCAGATCCGTGCCAACGGCTTGCTGCGCGACCCGCAGAACGAGCAGTTCCTGCAACGGCTGGACAAGCTGTACACCGAACTGAACCAGCTGGTCGAGCAGCACCCGGACGCCACGCTGTGCGCGCTGATGCATTTGTCGGCCACCGAGTTGCAGATGTACAGCGCCACCCACGCGATGCTTGTCTATGTGGTGTGCAGCCTGGCGGCGCGCGAGGTGCTGAACTGGCCGTCCGACCTGGACGAGACTCTGGGCAAGGCCGCGCTGACCATGAACATCGCCATGACGGCGATGCAGGACGAGCTGACCCTGCAGAACCAGGCGCTCACCGCCAAGCAGATCGAAATGGTCGAGCAGCATGCGCAACGCGCTTTCAGCATGCTGGTGGCCATGGGGGTGGACAACGAAAACTGGCTGCTGGCGGTACGCCACCACCACGACCGCTCGCCCGGACCACTGGGCGTCAAGACCGTGGCACTGCGGTTAGCGCGGCTGATCCAGCGGGCCGACACCTTTATCGCCCGGCTCTCGCCGCGCGCGGGCCGGCTGTCGATGCCACCCAATGCGGCGATGCAGGCCTGCTATTTCGACGAGAAAAAGCATGTGGACGAAGCCGGTGCGGCGCTGATCAAGGCTGTGGGCGTGTATTCGCCCGGGGTGTATGTGCGGCTGGCGAATGGTGAAATCGCCGTTGTGATCCGCCGCAGCGCCAATACCACCGCGCCGCGCGTGGCGGTGATCATCAACCGCGAAGGCATGCCCACCGGCGAAATGATCGTGCGCGAGACCAATACCGCCATGCACAAGATCATTGCCCATGTGCCGCACCGCGACGTCAAGGTGCAGGTGCAGCTGGAGCGCCTGCTGGCGCTGATCTAGCTCAGGTTGCCGCTGGTGTGGGCGACGTGGCGGCCGCGCTGTCGGCCAGCTCTTTGCTGATCTCTTTGCGGTAACGGTTCAGCTCTTGCACGGTCTTGAAGCTGCGGTCCATCAGCAGGCTCAGGTTGTGCAGGATGCGATCGACCACCTTGCCCTCCCACACGGCGTCGAACTTGATCTGCGAGTCCAGCCAGTGCTCCAGCCACTCTGGGTTGGGCAGGCGGCTTTGGATGGTGTCGCGCGGGAACAGGCTCTCGTTCACGTGCAGATTGGTCGGGTGCAAGGCCTGGGCCGTGCGGCGCGCGCTGGCCATCAGCACGCCCACCTTGGTAAAGGCGGTACGGGCTTCGTTGCCCACGTTGTTGATGGCGCGCTTCATGTAGCGCAGGTAGGCGCCGCCGTGGCGGGCTTCGTCCTGGCTGAGCTTGGTGTAGATGTTCTTGATCACCGGCTCGGAATGCCATTCGCTGGCCCGGCGGTACCAGTGGTTCAGACGGATTTCGCCGCAGAAATGCAGCATCAGCGTTTCCAGCGGCGGGGCCCGGTCGAACTCGAAGCGGATGTCGTGCAGCTCTTCTTCGGTGGGCACCAGCTCGGGGCGGAAGCGGCGCAGGTATTCCATCAACACCAGCGAATGCTTTTGCTCTTCAAAGAACCAGACTGACATGAAGGCGGAGAAATCGCTGTCGTCCTGGTTGTCGCGCAAGAACATCTCGGTGGCCGGCAAAGCCGCCCACTCGGTGATGGCGTTCATCTTGATGGTCTGCGCCTGTTCGTCGGACAACAGGCTCGGGTCGAAGTCAGCCCATGGAACATCTTTTTCCATATTCCAACGCACGGCTTCGAGTTGCTTAAAAAGTTCAGGGTAGAGCATGGCAATCCTTCATAACTGGCTTCATTCTAGGCGGTTGGGGTGACATTGCAGAGTGTCGGAACCACCGGGGCGCGCGGGAAATAAAACTTTGTAGTCACAAAGTGACTGATTGGTATATTATCACTCTATGCGATCGACCCGCTTCACATTCCTTTACCCCAGCGCCATAGCACGGCACGGGAACTTATTGCGGCCGGTGCCGCTCCATAGCCGGGTTGCTGCATCGTCGGTACACACCTTTTTCTGGCAGCGAAGCCGTCCGCACACTGTGTGCAGGCACGATACCCCGGGGCGGTTCTCCTCCTCCCTCACTCCCTCGTTCGCATCGGGGTGCTTCGCAGCCACTTTCCTTCGCCAGGCGGCCTGATGGGCGCGCCTCTGAAACTGGCCATCGTCGGCTCGGGCATTTCCGGGCTGGCGGTTGCGCACCGGCTGCGCGGCCGGGCCGACATCACCCTTTTCGAAGCCGGCAGCTACTTTGGCGGCCATACCCACACCGTTGACTTGACCCTGCCCACACCCGGCGGCCTGGTCACGCACGGGGTGGACACGGGCTTTCTGGTCTTCAACGAGCGCACCTACCCGCAGCTGATCGCCCTGCTGGCCGAGCTGGACGTGGCCACGGCCAAGACCGACATGTCGTTCTCGGCCCAGATTCCCCCCAGCACCCCGGACCAGCGCTATGTGGAATGGAGCGGCAGCACACTGGGCAGTGTGTTTGCCCAGCGCCGCAACCTGTGGAGTCCGCGCTTCTGGGGCATGCTGCGCGACCTGCTGCGCTTCAACCGGGTCACCACCCAGCTGGCTTTGGACAACAACGACGCCGCCCTGGCCCAGCCTCTGGGCGAGTTCCTTGACCAGCACCGCTTCGGTAGCGCCTTCCGCGACTGGTACTTTCTGCCGATGATGGGTTGCATCTGGAGCTGCCCGACCGCGCAGATGCTGCAGTTCCCAGTCGCCACCATGGTGCGCTTCTGCCACAACCACGGCCTACTGCAGGTGCTGAACCGGCCCCAGTGGTGGACGGTCACCGGCGGCGCGCGGCATTACGTGGACAAGATCACCGCTCCCATAGCCGACAAGCGCCTGAACAGCCCGGTGCAGCGCATAGAGCGGCGCGACGACGGTGTATGGATCACGAGCCAGACCCACGGCTTCGCCCGCACCGAGCGCTTCGACAAAGTTGTGCTGGCCACGCACTCCGACCAGGCCCTGGCGCTGCTGGCATCCCCCAGTGCGGCCGAGCAGGCCACCCTGGGCGCAATCCACTACCACGCCAACCGCGCCGTGCTGCACACCGACGCCTCGCAGCTGCCGCACAACCCCAGCGCCTGGGCCGCCTGGAACTACGAACGCGCACCGGCCACGGATACCGAATCGTCTCGCGTGTGCCTGCATTACTGGCTGAACAAGCTGCAGCCGCTGCCCTGGAGCCAGCCGGTCGTCGTCTCCTTGAATCCAATCCGCGAGATCGCGCGTACCCATGTCATGGGCACTTATGACTACGCACATCCGGTTCTGGACCTGGCTGCCATCGCGGCGCAAAAGCGCATGCCCGACCTGCAAGGCCAGCAGAACACCTACTTTTGCGGCGCGTGGATGGGCTACGGCTTCCACGAGGACGGCTTGAAAGCCGGTCTGGCCGTGGCCGAACTGTTGCAGGCCGGCGCATGAACAAGCCGCTGATTGGCTTCGGCCAGGTACGCCACACCCGGCTGCGCCCGGTGCGCCATGCATTCGCCTACCCGACCTACTTTCTGATGCTGCCGATGCGCTCGCTGGCTGGCACCCCGCTGGCCATCAACCGCCGCGCGGCCTTGAGCTTTTATGACGCCGACCACGGCGACGGCCAAGGCAGCGCTCTGGCCTGGATCGAAGCCCTGTTGCAGCGCGAAGGCATTGCAGACGCCGACGGCGAAATCTGGCTGCACTGCTACCCACGGGTCTTCGGCCATACCTTCAAGCCGGTGAGCTTCTGGTATTGCGAGCGCGCCGACGGATCGCTGCGCGCCATCGTGGTCGAGGTCAACAACACTTTTGGCGAGCGCCACTGCTATGTGCTCGACCAGCCACGTTATGGCGTGGAACTGACTGCCGCCAAGGTGTTCCACGTGTCACCTTTCTGCCCAGTCGAGGGCGGCTACCGCTTCCGCTTCATGCGCGCGGGCGACAAGACCGTGGCCCGCGTCGACTACGACGACGCGCAGGGCGCACTCATCGAAACCAGCGTCAGCGGCAGCCTGCAACCGATCACCGCCGCCAGCATCCGCCGCGCGCTCTGGCGCTACCCGGCGATGACCTTCGGCGTGGTCGCGCGTATCCACTGGCAGGCCTTCCAGTTGTGGCGGCAACGCGTGCCGTTCTTCAGCAAACCCCTGCCACCCAAAGATTTTGTGACGAGATAGAGACAATGAACAACAGCACCACTGCCTCCGGTTTTGCCGTACCCTCCGACGCGCCCGCCGCCGCCCGCACCGCGCTCAAGCTGCTGCAACGCCTGCGCCACGGCAGCATCACCATGCAGCTGCCCGACGGCAGCATGCAGGTGTTTGGCAACCACCAGCAGCACGGCGATGCGCCCACCGCGGCCATGACGCTGAAGAACTGGAATATCTGCGCAGCAGCCCTCAAGTCCGGCGACATCGGCGTAGCCGAAACCTATATCGCCGGCGACTGGACCACGCCCAACCTCACCGACCTGCTGACCGTCTTCATCTGCAACCGGCAGGAGATCGAAGACGTGGTCTACGGCCACTGGATAGGCCGGCTCTGGTACCGCGTCAAGCATTTGCTGAACCGCAACACCAAGGCCAACAGCCAGAAGAACATCCATGCCCATTACGACCTGGGCAATGCCTTCTACACGCTGTGGCTGGACGACAGCATGAACTACTCGTCGGCCTGGTTCGAGGGCGACCTGGACCGGCCACTGCGCGAGGCTCAAAACGCCAAGGTGCGCCGCGCGCTGGCCATGGCCCATGTCCAGCCCGGCGACCGGGTGCTGGAGATCGGCTGCGGCTGGGGCGCGCTGGCCGAGATGGGCACCACCGAATTCAACGCCAGCGTGACCGGCGTGACGCTGAGCACCGAGCAGCTGGCCTTTGCCAACACCCGCATGCAGCGCCTGGGCGTGGACAGCCGCGCCGACCTGCGCCTGCAGGACTACCGCGACATCGCCGACGCGCCGTTTGACGCGATCTGCTCGGTCGAGATGGTCGAAGCCGTGGGCCGCGAATACTGGCCCACCTACTTCCAGACGGTGGCGCGCCTGCTCAAACCCGGCGGCCGTGCCTGTATCCAGAGCATCGTTATCGACGACAGTCTGTTCGAGCGCTACATCACCAGCACCGACTTCATCCAGCAATACATCTTCCCGGGCGGCTGCCTGCCCTGCCCGCGCGAGTTCCGCCGCGAGGCGGCCGCGGCCGGGCTCGAGGTGGTGGACGAGTTCGCCTTCGGCCCCGACTACGCCGAAACCCTGCGCCGCTGGCGCGACAAGTTTCTGGCCGCCCGCACCCAGGTGCTGCAGCTCGGTTTTGACGAAAGGTTTATGCGCTTATGGGAGTTCTACCTGGCCTACTGCGAAGCCGCCTTCGACAAGGGCAATATCAATCTCGTTCAATATACGTTGGCAAAACCTACGCTATTAAAAAAATAGCTACCCGCGCAGGCGCTCTATGCGCCAGCGGCCTGTTTTGCCTCAATTTGTGGGCAATCGAGCTGCCTAGCGAAGTGGCGGCCGCCGTGCCGCAGGCCAGCCTCAGCGGCAGCACGCGGCTGAAGGTCTGGGGCTTTGACATCTACGATGCCCAACTGTGGGTGGCACCCGGCTTCCAGGCCGCGCGCTATGCCGATACGCCGTTCGCGCTGGAGCTGCGCTACCTGCGCGACTTCAGCCGCGCCGACATCGCCCGCCGCTCGCTGGCCGAGATGCGCCGCAGCGCGCCGATTTCCGACGCGCAGGCCCAGGCCTGGCAGCAGAAGCTGGCGTCGGCCTTGCCCGACGTGAAGAAGAACGACCGCATCCTGGGCATCTACCTGCCGCAGACCCGCACGGCCCGCTTCCTGACCAACGGCCAGCCCACCGGCGAAGTCAGCGACGGCGACTTCGCACGCCTGTTCTTCGGCATCTGGCTGTCGCCCGACACCTCGGAGCCGGCCATGCGCAAAGAGCTGCTGGCAGGCAACCCATGAGTTCTGCCGCGGCCTTCAGCGCCCGCAACGGCTTTGCCTACGGCCTGATGGGCCTGCCGCTGGCCTTTGTGGCGCTGCCGCTGTACGTCGTGCTGCCGCACCACTACGCCACCACCCTGGGCGTGCCGCTGGCGGTGCTGGGGCAGATTCTGCTGGGTGCGCGGCTGTTCGACGGCCTGATCGACCCGCTACTGGGCCGCTGGGGCGATGCGCTGTTTGCCCGCTCCACCCGTGCCGTGCTGGGTGTTGCCGCCATGGCGGCGGTGTTGATGGCACTGGGCTTCTGGGGCCTGTTCTTTCCGGCCACCCAGCAGCATGTGCTGCTATGGGCCACCGCGGCGCTGGTGTTGACCTATACCGCCTACAGCACCCTGGGCGTGCTGCACCAGTCCTGGGCCGCGCTGCTGGGCGGCGACGAGGCCCAGCGCAGCCGCCTGGTCGGCTGGCGCGAAGGCCTGGGCCTGGTGGGCGTGGTGGTGGCCAGCGTGGCGCCCACGCTGCTGGGCCTGCCGGCCACCGTACTGCTGCTGGCGCTGTGCCTGGCCGTGGGCTGGCTGGCCTGGACCCGCGCCGTCGGTCCGCAGCCGCAGCGCCAGGCGGTGCACCGCGCCGCGCTGTGGCAGCCGTTTGCCAACCCGGGGTTTCGCCGCTTGCTGGCGGTGTTTTTGCTGAACGGCATTGCCAGCGCCGTGCCTGCCACCCTGGTGCTGTTCTTTGTGCAAGACCGGCTGCAGGCGGCCGAGGCGCTGCAGCCGCTGTTTCTGGCGACCTACTTCGTGTGCGCCGCCCTGTCGATTCCGCTCTGGCTGCGGCTGGTGCCGCGCTGGGGGCTGGCGCGCACCTGGCTGGTCGGCATGGGAGTGGCGGTGGTGGCGTTTGTGTTTGCGTCCCTGCTGGGCGCGGGGGACAGCGTGGCCTTTCTCATCGTCTGCGCTGCATCTGGCATAGCCCTGGGCACCGACCTGGCCCTGCCTGGCGCACTGCTGGCTGGCATCGTGCAGCGCAGCGACCGCCAGACCGCGGGCCTGTACTTCGGCTGGTGGAACTTTGCCACCAAGCTGAACCTGGCCCTGGCCGCCGGCCTGGCCCTGCCGTTGCTGGCCTGGCTGGGTTATACCCCCGGTGCCCAGGATGCGGGCGCGCTGCACGCCCTGACCGCCATCTACTGCCTGCTGCCCTGCGTGCTCAAGCTGGCCGCGGCCGGCGCGCTGTACCTGCTCATCATTCGCTCCAAGGACCCCCTATGAAACGCCGTCTTCTCCTCATCGCCAGCAGCGCTGCCCTGGCAGGCTGCGCCGGCCCCCAGGTGGCCGACTACGCCAACCAAACGCCCAAGCTGGACCTGCGCAGCTACTTCAACGGCAGGCTGGACGCGTATGGCGTGTTCACCGACCGCTCCGGCAAGGTGGTCAAGCGCTTCACCGTGCTGATGGTCTGCAGCTGGAGCGGCGACGACGGCGTGCTCGACGAATCCTTCACCTATTCCGACGGCACGACGCAAAAGCGCGTCTGGCGGCTGCACCGCGAGGCCGATGGCCACGGTACTGTCAGGTATAGGGGCCGGGCCGACGACGTGGTCGGCGCGGCCGTGGGCGAACAAAGCGGCAACGCCTTCAACTGGCGCTACACCCTGGCCTTGCCGGTGGACGGCACGGTCTACCACGTGCAGTTCGACGACTGGATGTACCTGGTAACCGACAAGGTGATGCTGAACAAAGCCCGCATGAGCAAGCTCGGCATCCACCTGGGCGAAGTCACGCTCTCTTTTACCAAACCCTAAGCCAAATCGGCCTCTAGCGCATATTCCACCGGCGCAAGCAGCTATTAAAAACAGAGCAAACAGCATGGCATTGAATCCCCCCATCACCGACTGGCGCGGCAAGACCGTGTGGCTGATCGGTGCCTCCAGCGGCATCGGCCGTGCCACGGCGCAGCTGCTGCACGGCCAGGGCGCGCAGGTCGTGGTGTCGGCCCGCCATGCCGACGCGCTGCAGCGCTTTGTCGCCGAGCACCCGGGCGCGCGGGCGCTGCCGCTGGATGCCGCCGACCCGGCCGCCCTGCGCGCCGCTGCCGACGGGCTGGAGCAGCTGGACGCGGTGGTCTACTGCGCGGGCTACTACCGGCCGCAGCGCGCCACCGCCTACAGCCTGGCCGAGATGCAGCAGCACCTGCAGGTCAACTACGTGGGCGCGCTGCATATGCTGGACGCGGTGCTGCCGCGGCTGCTGCAGCAAGGCCATGGCCACATCAGCCTGGTGGCCAGCGTGGCCGGCTACAGCGGCCTGCCGCAGAGCCTGGCCTACGGGCCGACCAAGGCCGCGCTGATCAACCTGGCCGAGACCCTGTACCTGGACCTGCAAGACCGTGGTATCGGCGTCAGCCTGGTCTGCCCGGGTTTTGTGCAAACCCCGCTGACCGCACACAACGACTTCCCCATGCCGGCCCTGATCACCCCCGAAGCAGCGGCTTTTGCCATAGTGCGCGGCTGGCGGCGCGGCCAGTTTGAGATCCACTTCCCCAAGCGCTTCACGCTGTGGATGAAGGCCCTGGCCCTGCTGCCCTACCGCGCCTACTTCCCCGCCATCCGCAGAATGACCGGACTATGACTCCACACGTCGACCAGATCGTCTCGTTCTTCGAAACCCTGACCCCGCAGTCGCTGGCCCGCTGCGCCAGCGTGTACGCGCCGGATGCGCGCTTCAAGGACCCGTTCAACGACGTGCGCGGCGTGCCGGCCATCGAGGCTGTCTTAAGCCACATGTTCAGCACGCTGGAGTCGCCCCGGTTCAGGGTGCTGCAGCGCATCGCCAACGGCGACCAGTGTTTTCTGACCTGGGACTTTCACTTCCGCTTCAGGCAGTTCCAGCGCGGCACCGAGCAGACCATCCACGGCGGCACGCACCTGCAGTTCGACCCGCAGGGCCGCATCACGCTGCACCGCGACTACTGGGACGCGGCGGAAGAGCTGTACGAGAAACTGCCGGCCGTGGGTGGGCTGATGCGCTGGCTCAAAAACCGCGCCAATAGCTGAATCGCTAAGCCCCGGCCTTGGCTTCCTTCAGGTATTTGAACACCGTGGCGCGGCCCATGGCCAGCACGTTGGCGATGTAGTCGGCGGCGCTCTTGCCCTGGAAGGCGCCGTTGGCATGCAGCGCCAGCACCAGCGCCTTCTTGTGCTTTTGCGTCAGCGAGGCCAGCGACAGCTGCTGCGCCTGCAGCCAGCTGTGCAGAAAGGCATTGATCTTCTCCTGCCAGTCGTCCTTGAAGATCTGCTCGGGTTGGGCCTGCACTTTGGTGATCTGCAAAAACAGGTCCAGCGCGTTGCGCGCATCGGCGAACACCGAGATGTTGATGTTGATGCACACCACATACACCGGCGCGCTTTTTTCATCGCGCACCACCACGCTGACGAAGCGCACCTTGCGGCCGTCCCAGTTGAGCTTTTCCACCGGGCCAATGACGGTCTCGCCGGTGTCGGCAATCACATCGTCGATGGCCGAATCGTCGCCCACCTTGCGCTTGGACAAATTGTTGGCGATGTAGGCAATACGCCGACTTTTGACCTCGTGCACCACCACTTCCGAATAGGGGAAAAACAGCGCCGAGACGCCGTCCGCCATGGCCTTGGATGCGACCAGCAAGGCGTTTGTTGTTTTGTGAACCATGTGTCTCCGAAAGTGGCCGCGGGCCTGGGTGGATCTGCTATTTCAATTCTTGCAGAAATTCCGACAACAAGGCCAGCCCTTGCCGCAGCGCCTGCTGGTTGTTGGCAAAGCCAATGCGAAGGTAGCCCTCCATGTCCATCGCGCTGCCCGGCGTCAGCATCACCCCCTTGGACTGCAGCAGCCGCAGGCAGAACTCGTGCGACGGCAGCGGCTGCGTGTATTTCAGCAAACACACCGTGGCCGAGCGCGGCTTGGTATAGGAAATGGTCGGCTCGTTCGCTACCCAGGCGTCCAGGATCGCCAGATTGTCGCGCAGGATGGCGTGGTTGCGGGCCAGTATCTTGTCGCGATTCTCCAGCGCCAGCGCGGCGAAATAATCGTCCAGCACGCCGATGCTAATCGTGTTGTAGTCACGATGGATTTCCACCTGCTTGAGCAACTCCACCGGCCCGGCAATCCAGCCCAGCCGCAGGCCCGCCAGCGAATAGGTCTTGGACATGCTGGCGGTGCTGATGCCTTTTTCGTACAGGTCGGCGATGGACACGGTGTAGCCGTCGCCCTCCTGGTCGGCGCCGCGGTACACCTCGTCGCACAGGATGTAGGCGCCGCAGCCGCGGGCGATGTGAACCACCTGTTCCAGGAGAGTGCGGTCCATCAGCGCGCCGGTGGGGTTGTTGGGGTTGTTCAGCACGATCAGCTTGGTGTTGTTGTTCACCAGCGCCTGCAGCTCGGCCAGGTCAGGCAGAAACTGGTTTTCTTCACGCAGCTTCAAAATCTGCACGTCGGCCCCGTACGACTCGGGGATTGAATAGTGCTGCTGGTAGGTGGGCAGCACCGAAATTACCCTGTCGCCCGCCTCCACCAGGGTTTCATGCAGCAACGCATTGGCACCGATGGCACCGTGGGTGGTGAGCACGTTTTCGGGCCACTGCGTGGCATACAGCGAGGCGATGGCGGTGCGCAGCCGCAGCGAACCTTCGATGGCGCCGTAGGTCAGCTTGATCGGCGCAATCTCGGCCAGGATGGAATCTGTCTTGCCGCACAGGGCCAGCAGCTCACCGAAGGTGATCGAGTCGACGCAGGTTTCGGCCAGGTTGTACCGGCATTGGGTTTCGTAGGCGTTCATCCATTGTTCAACGCCGAAGGGTCTTATTTTCATGGGGTCTCCTGTTGCAAAGTCAGTTCATACAGCGCGGCGACGACGGCAATGTCTTCCAGGCCCAGGCCGATAGAGCGGAAGAACACCGGCTGGTGGCCGTGGGGTCGCGGGCAGCTGCCGGCCATCAGTTCAGGCAGATCACCAACGATGGCCTGTGCGCTCCAGCCGTGCTCGGCGCTGGCGATTTTCATTTCGCTGGCACTGGCCGGCGTGGTGGCGCGGTAGTCGCAGTACACCTGCAGGCCGGGCAGCAGCGCCGGCGCGATCTCATGGGCCGAGGGGCCGTTGGTGCTGATCGAGGTCACCAGGCAAGGCCTGCCCGCGGGCAGACTGTGCAGCACCGGGCGGGCCGAGGAGGTGCACAGCATCAGCACGTCTGCATCCTGGGTGGCCGCTGGCAAATCCTCGACCAGGCGGATGCGCGGGTCGATGGCGCGCAGCGCATCCTGCTGCGCTGCAGGTAGCTGCGCCAGATGCAAGGCATGCAGCCGGATCTCACGCCAGTCGCGCAAGGCCAGTGCGTGGCGCACATGGGCCTGTCCCAGCGCGCCCAGGCCGACCACGCACAGCGTGCGGGCGTCGGCAGGGGCCAGCGCATCCACGGCAATGGCCGTGGTGGCGGCGGTGCGCTCCACCGTCAGCAAGCCGGCCTCGCATAGCATCAGCGGCTGGCCGGTGGCCATCGACATCAGCAGCGACCAGGCGGTGACCAGCGGTCCCTGGGGACGCGGCACATAGGGCGACAGCTTGACGCCAAAGACCTGCTGCGGCGCCAGCACGCCCAGGTAGCTGATGAAGTCACCCGCGTGGGACGGAAACAGCACCAGGGTTTGCGGTGGCTGCACCGCGGTGTGCTCGGCCAGTGCGCGGAACATCGCGCGCAGGATGTTCTGGGTGTCCAAGCGCGGCAGCAGGGCCAACACGTCGGCAGCGTGCAGGATGGGAATGGAGGTAGAGGGGGTTGTCATGGTCATGGCGGGTGGGCGGCGGTGCGCGGGCTGCACACCACCGCACAGGCTTAGTTCAGGATGTCGTAGTCGAAGTACTTCTTCATCATGCGGTTGAAGCTGCCATTGGCCCGCACCTTGGCATAGGCGTCATTGAGCCGGTCCAACAGGGGCTGGTTATTCTTGCGCACCGCCATGCCGATGCCGGCACCAATGCTCGGGTCGGCCACCGACGCACCGGCGAACTCGTACGCGGCGCCTTCAGGTTTCTTCAAAAAGCCCTCCTGCCCGGCGGAGGCCTCTTGCAACGAGGCATCGATACGCTTGGACAGCAGGTCCAGAAAGACCAGGTTCTGGTCGGCATAACTTTTGACTTCCACACCATGCGGCGCCAGTTGCTTCTTGGCAAAGTCTTCCTGGATCGTGCCCTTGAGCACACCCACACGCTTACCGGCCAGCGACTGGGCGGTGGGCTCCAGGCCGCTGCCCTTCTTCGCAATCAGCTTGGTGGCCGACTGGTACAGCGGAACGGTGAAATCCACCGTGGTCTTGCGTTTCTCGGTGATGCTCAAGGCCGAATGCACCACGTCAAACTTCTTCGCCTGCAGCGAAGGGATGAGTGCGTCAAACGGCGACTCCACCCACACGCACTGCACCTTCATCTCGGCGCACATCGCATCGCCTAGCTCAATGTCGAAGCCGACGAGCTTGCCCGACGGCTCCTTGTATTCATAGGGTGGGTAGGTGGCCTCTACACCAATACGCAGCACCGGCAGATCGGCGGCATACGCCAGGCCGGCGGCCACATACAGACCCAACAGGGCATACAGATTACGTTTCATCAAAGACCTTTCAAGAGATGGCACAGAGGCCGGGTTTACGAACTAGAAATGCATCAGCAGCTCGCCCTGTGCCCGGTGGGCCAGCGGCTCTTGGCCCGCCAGCAGCGCAATACGCTGACCCGCGCGAACCAGGCGTGCGCTCTGGCGTACCAGAAACAGGCCGTCGATGTCGCTGTGTACCTGGATGCGCGCGGCACCGGGTTCTGCATCCAGCAATACGATCTCGGCCAACAGGTCGCCCGCCCGCACCTGCTCACCGGTGCGCCGGTGGTACACCACCAGGCCGGTGGCCGGGCTGGGTACATGCAGCAGGCCCTCGGTGGGGTAACAGTCCACTTCATGGTGGTCCGCCAAGGCGGGTCGGACGCCGGGCGCCAGCAGGCCTTCTTGGGTCAGAAAATCGATGATGCCCAGTGCGTCCTGGTAGGCGGTGGTGTCGTCCACGTCGCTCTGGCCCCGCAGCTCGATCGTGCAAGAGAAGCCCTGCTGCGCTTCGTCTACCAGGCCTGCGGCGCGCAGCGCCTTCCAAGGCAACGCATAGGACTCGTCAAACGGCTTGCCGCCCACCTGCGACTCCAGCACCAGGGCCTGCGCGCCGACGGCGCGGGCCAGACGCGCCGCTCGCTGCTGCTGGTCGCGTGGACCGTAGAGATGCACCACGCCACTGGTGTCGCAATGCAGGTCCAGCACGATGTCGTGCTGAAGCGCCTCTTGCAGCAGCGCCCATTTGGTAGCGGCCACCGGGTCCAGCGGACGCGCGGGCAGCAGCGCCTGAAAAGCCTTTTTGAACGCAACAAGGTCGTTGGGGGCGAACGCCTGCGCCGGCAGCGTGCGCTGGAATTCGGTTGCGATGCACGGGAAGTTGCGATTGAAGTTCTCCCCGTTTTCCAGGTAGAAGCGCCCGCCCAGCACGCCGAATATCTTCTGCGCCATACCCACAGGGTTGGCATACGGCAGCACCACGATCTGCCCACGCAGCAGCCCCTCGCGCTCCAGCCCGTGCAGCAGCCGCAGCAGGTGCTGGGCCACCAGCAGGCCCGGCGTTTCATCGGCGTGCAGGCCGGCGTGGATGTACGCGCTCCTGCCCGGTACCGGGCCGGTAAAAACATGCTTCAGCAGAAAGTGGGCGTTACCGGGGGCCACAGCAGGCAGCGGCTCGCGGCGTAGCGAATAGGACATGGGCGCAGGATATTTAATACTTAAAAGTCCATTGTAGATAATTTATCCACATTTGCAAAAAGACTTTGGTGATGGAAGCGCGGAGGCCGTGCCCGCCTGCAGCACGGCCGCAGTGGAGCTATCTCGCTAAGATGCACAGGTGCCCCACCCCCTACCAACCGCCCCGTGAACCTCTTCCAGCGCGAACAACGCTCCCTGTTCGGCGAGATCCTGGACTGGATGCTCACGCCCCTGCTGCTGCTGTGGCCGGTGAGCCTGGCGCTGACCTGGCTGGTGGCGCAGGGCATCGCCGGCAAGCCGTTCGACCGGGCGCTGGAATACAACGCCCAGGCGCTGTCGCAGCTGCTGGTGGTGTCGCAACCCCACCAGGCGCAGTTCAACCTGCCGCTGCCGGCGCGCGAAATCATGCGGGCCGACGACTCCGACCAGGTGTACTACCAGGTGCGCGGCGTGCATGGCGAATTGCTCAGCGGCGATACCGACCTGCCGCTGCCGCCGGCCGACGAAAAGCCCGCCGAAGGCCCGGTGCACCTACGCGACGACGAGATGCGCGGCCTGGACGTGCGCGTCGCCTACCTGTGGGTCAGCCTGGACCTGCCGGGCAACCCGCTGGCCCTGGTGCAGGTGGCCGAGACGCGCGAAAAGCGCTCGGTGCTGGCGGCCGAAATTATCAAGGGCGTGATGCTGCCGCAGTTCGTCATCCTGCCGCTGGCGGTGCTGCTGGTCTGGCTGGCGCTGGTGCGTGGCATCCAGCCGCTGAAGCAGCTGGAAGAGCGCATCCGCGCCCGCACCCCCGACGACCTGAGCCCGCTGGACGAGAAAGCCGTGCCGCTGGAAGTGGCGCCGCTGGTGTCGTCGGTGAACGACCTGCTGACCCGGCTGAAAGAATCGATCGCCACGCAAAAGCGCTTCCTGGCCGACGCCGCCCACCAGCTGAAAACCCCGCTGGCCGGGCTGCGCATGCAGGCCGACCTGGCGCAGCGCGAAGGCACCAGCACCGCCGAACTCAAGCGCTCGCTGCAGCAGATCGGCCGCTCCAGCGTCCGCGCCACCCATACCGTCAACCAACTGCTGGCACTGGCCCGGGCTGAGAACAGCGGCGTCAGCCCAAGCCTGCAACTCTGCGACCTGGCGCGCCTGGCCATGGAGGTGGTACGCGACTCGGTGCCACGCGCGCTGGAGAAACGCATCGACCTGGGTTACGACGGCGCCGAACCCGGCAGCCCTGGCATACAGATACAGGGCAACCCCACGCTGCTGAAGGAGCTGGTGCGCAACCTGGTGGAAAACGCCGTCCACTACACCCCGTCCACCGACGTGCATCCGGGCATCATCACCGTGCGCATACTGGCCGCCCCCGACGGCCACGGCACGCTGCTGCAGGTGGAAGACAACGGCCCCGGCATTCCCCCCGCCGAACGGGAGTTGGTGTTCCAGCCGTTTTACCGGGCGCTCGGCACGGAAGCCGATGGCTCGGGCCTGGGCTTGTCCATCGTGCAGGAGATCGCGCGGCAGCACCAGGCACGGGTGCTGCTGGAAGACACGCAGACCGGCGCGGTGCCGCCCGGCCTGCGGGTGGAGGTGTGGTTCGGCTCCTAACTCAGCAGCTTGATCAGCGCGTCCGGGTGGATACCCAGGCCCACCAGGCCCGACACGCCCATCAGCACCCCAAAGCCGGCCGGCACCAGGCTCAGCATGTACAGGGCGGGTAGCTGCGTCAGCGAGGCCACGGCCAGCATGGAAATGGCGATGGCAATCAGCGCATCGCACAGGTCAAACTGGTCGTCACGGAAGTTCAGCGCGTCGTAGCTGGCCTGGTCCTGTTCGGCCTGGGTTTTGAGCTCGGCCTTCTTCTGGCCTTCCTTCTGGGCCAGGGATGCAAAGGCGCTGATCTGTTCCTGGTAGGCCGCCTGCTGGGCCGGCGCCACCACGGCCATTGCCTGCAGGCGTAGCTGGGCCAGGGTGGCGTTGGCGATTTCCTCGCGCACATTGCGCGCCTGGTAGAACTGCCAGTGGTCCAGCTTGTCGGCCTGGGCCTGCTGCATGGCTTGCACGATGTTGTCGTCCTTGACCTTGCAGATACCCAAAAAGGTCGCCAGCAAGGCCACGGTAATGGCCACCGCCGGGTTTAGCCAGCGCCGCTTGGCGGGCTTGCGGGCGGGTTTGGCCGATTCAACGATATCCAGGGGGTCCAGTTCCATGACAAGCTTTCTGTGGGTCGCAGGCCGGAGAGTGGCCAGGCGCTGCAGAGCTTGTAACTGGCGCGTGTATAGCGCCCGAAAAGTTTTCTTAGCTGAGGCTTAAGAACCTGTTCAAGGCCCTACCGTAAACGCCGTGGGCTGGGTACGGGTCACCACGGCCTCTGGATTTACGGCATTGCGCACCAGCTCCAGCTGCGCGGTGTACGCACCCTTGGGCGGGTTCAGCCAGGCCTCGGTCTGGCCCGACTTGAAGCTCAGCACCTCGGGCTTGGCACCGGGGCGGTTCAGCACCAGCCGGAAGTAATGCGTGTCCGGCAGCTGCGCGGCCACCGGCGCAATGTTGAAGCCCGAGGCATGGAACACCAGGCGGAACGGCGGCTGCAGCAGCGCACTGTCGGCCACGCCCAGCATCTCCACCCGCGGCAGGCCCACCACATCGGCTGGCGCCACCCCCGGCTTGCGCTGGGTCACCGTGAGCTTGAGCGGCTTGCTGTAGACGAAGTACGGAATATGGCCCTGGTCCGCCAGCACCAGGCGCAGGGTGTAGACGCCGGGCGGCAGGTCCAACACCGTCTCCATCTGGCCCTTGCCGAAGTGGATGTAGTTGGCGGTGAATGGCAGCGGCTTGGTGAAGTCCAGCGGCAGCTCCTGGTTCAGCAGCAGATGGTGGTGCCCGGCCAGGCCCACCTTGTGGCCAGCCGGCACCACGCCGCGCATCGACAGGCCAAAGCGCGCCACGAAGGGCGACTCGACCTGCGCGCCGTCCTGCAGGTTGCTGAAGTAGGCGCTGGGGCTGCGCTGCGGCGGCGGGAACATCCAGGGATGGAACAGGCTGTCGTCCACCGGCGCGGCCTTGGCCTGCGCCGGGTCCGTGCTGCCCGCCGCAGCGGCTGGCAGCGCCGCGCAGCAAGCCAGACCCAGCCCGACCAGCACCACTTTTGTTTGCATCCACATAGGCATCCCTTGGATAAAAAACCACTCTACCGCATACAGAATGGACGCAATCCGCTACGAACTACATAGCAAAACGGTGGCGCAGCCCCCGCTCAGGAATGCAGGCAGGCCATGTCGACGATGCGCTTCATGATCGTATTCGGTCCGACCTGGTTCCAGCTCATGGGGCCGTGCTCGGAATGCACCATCTTGCCCTTGCCCATGGCTTCGGGGTGGTCGGACGAATAGATGCGGCGCACCCGCCTGCCCGCGCAGTCGATCTCAATCTGGTCCTTGGACGAGGCAAACGGCCCGCCCGCGCCCACCTGCGGCGCGCTGTGGTCGCGCAGGATCCAGACCATCACATTCGAGCCCACCTTGGGCGGAATCGCCGAGTCGATGTAGAACACCGAGGTCTCGCTGGTGGAGATACGCACCCAGTCGGCCAGCGCCGGGCCGCAGCCCAGAGCCAGCAGCAGGGGCAAAAGCAGATGCTTTCTCATGCCAGCACCGGCGGCACCGGGTGCAGGCGCGCCATGGCCAGCGCATCCACATAGCGCCCCTGGCGCAGCGCATAGCCGCGGTGCGTTCCCTCCAGCACAAATCCCTGGCCCTGGTACAGGCGCTGGGCCGCCAGGTTGTCGGCGTAGACGGTGAGTTCCAGGCGCAGCAGGTTCAGCCAGTTGTCAGCCAGGTCGATGGCCGCCTTCAGCAGGGCTGTGCCCACCCCCTGGCCCTGCCGGTCATCGCGCACCGCCATGCCGATGCCAGCCACATGGGAGCGGCGCGGCTGCAGCACCGGGTGGATGCCCAGGTGGCCAACCACCTCGCCCTGTACCACCGCCACCAGCACACGGTCATGCGCGCCCATGCCAGCCAGACGCTGCCGCCACACCTCGCGCGACTGGAGCGGAAGCTGCATGGTGCCGGCAGCTGCCAGCGGATGGGCGTAGATCTGGGCGATGGCGGCGTAGTCGTCCTGTTCGGCGTGGCGGATGGTGGTCTGCATGCGGCTTATTCGGTTGGGGGGAAATGCATCTTAGCCTTGCGCCTGCAGCACATGGGCAACGAAGCGGCTCAGCTTGGGCAGCTGGCTCCGGTCCGGCGCGTACACCAGGTGGACCGGCCGGGGCGTGGGCGCGCACCCAGGTTGCAGGTGACGCGCGATTGCTCGGGCCTGTCAACAGCCACGGCGCCTACTTTGCGGGCTTCGAACCCGTCTCCGGCGAGCGCGCAGCCCTGGCCTACCAGCGCAGCGTGGAAGGCGCGCAAACCGGGCAGGTGTACCGGGCGGGTATACCGGGTGGGCTAACCGGCGCTGGGCGCCGCATCGAACACCGGCTCGCCCGCTTGCCAGCGGCTGAGGGCCGACGGGTCGCGCAGCGCCAGCAGCACGGCCTGCACCAGCTCGTGCGGCTGGGCGTCCAGGCCGCGCTGGCGGTAGGCCGCTGCGGTGCCCAGCTGCAGCGCTTCGGCGTGCACGGCCAGCTCCAGGCTTTGCGGAATCAGCACGGCATCGCTCGCACAGGCGGCCACATCGCGCGAATGCGCCTTGCGGCAGGCAGCGGGGCGCACTGCGTAGATGGTGCACAGCCGGTCCCCAAGGAAGGGACAGGCCGGCCGGCGGCTCCAGGGCGCATCCTGCAGGCTGGCGTCCTGGGCCTGCGCCGCCAGATGGGCCTGAAGCTGCGCCAGGGTCTCGGCTAGCTCCAACGGCGGACGCGTAGCCAGCGCACTGGCAATCTGGAAGATCTCGGGCGCCATGGCCTCCACCCGGGCGTGGCAGCAATGGCTGCAACCGGCTGCGCAGTCCAGCTGCACGCCCTGGTCCCGCACGGCAGCCACCACGTCGTCCACGCCGCGCTGCAAATGCCGAATAAACGCAACCACCGCCCAGCCATCAGGTTGCGCCGCCAGCCCGCGCAGCGCCGCCTGCTGTACCTGGTCGACAGACTGCAGGAATGCGACCTGCTCTTCGGGCGTAAGGGCCAGCGGCGGTGGTGTCATGGGTTGGCCTGGTCAGTGTAAAAAGTGCGGCTAAGCCGCCGGCCGGTGCATCTCCATCAGCCGCCCCGGATTGGCCAGCGGGGTGAAGCCGAACTGCGCATAGAGGCTGTGCGCATCCCGCGTGGCCAGCATGAAGCGGCGCAGGCCTTGCAGGTCGGGGTGGGCGAGGATGGTTGCCATCAGCCACTTGGACAGGCCCTGGCCGCGGTGGGCGTCGAGGATGTAGACGTCGGCCAGGTAGGCAAACGTGGTTTTGTCGCTGACGACCCGCGCAAAACCCACCTGCTGCGCGCCGTGGAACAGGCCAAAACACAGGGAATTCGCCGCCGCGCGCTCGACCCGTTCGCGGGCGATGCCGGGCGACCAGTAGCTCTGCGTGAGGTAGGCATGGACAGCGGCCAGGTCCAGCTGCTGCGGGTCGGTGCTGATGCGGTAGTCGCCGCGCTGGCTGCTGGTGTGCATGCTGAAAATCCTAATGAAATGGGCCGCTAGCGCATGCAGTATCTGCGCGAGCCGCTATGCATTCGATAGTAAATTGGGCTAGCCCGTGGCCGTCCAGCGGCAGGCGCCGTCGGCACCGACGTCAATGCCCGGGTTTTCCACAAAGCTCGTGCCCAGGCCGCTGCGCTTGTGGGTGTAGACGAAGCGGTTGATACGCGCGCCCTGGGTTTCCACCTCGTAGCTGCCCAGGGTCTGGCCGCCGACGATCTCCAGCCAGACGGTGGTGAACGCAAACGGCCGGCCGGGCGCGGTTTCCACATGCGATTCGCGCACGCGCACCAGGCTGATGGGCCGGCTGTTGGTGCCGTAGCGCACGAAGCCGCCGCTCCAGCCGCTGGCATCGTCGCCCACGGTGCTGAACTGCAGCAGGATCGGTTTTTTGGCACCCTCGGCGAACAGGCAGCGCGTGGTGAAAACACCGGCATCGGCAGCCGGCGCCAGCGCGGCCATCAGCACGGTCAACAGCAGGAATCGCATGGTCCAAAGTCCCCAGGGTGGCGGAAGGGGCACTATACATTCGACGGAATACCTGAAAAATTTACAAGAAAAAAGCCGTTGGCGCAGGCATCGCAAGCGGAAGCAGCTACTGAAAATGTAGCGCTGCGGCGCGCCGATTTTTCGCCGCGGTTTCCCCAACTTGGGAGACGAACCGCCCCGTCTGTTAAAAGACCCGGTTACCCACCGCGCAAAGCCTGCCATGCCGACCACTGATTCCGCCACCCACCCCACCATCCACTGGACCGAGGCCGACCAGCCCCAGACCGCCCGCTGGCGCTCCGAGCGCGGCGCGCCCGCGCCCAAGCGCGTGGTACTGGCCGACGACACCTTGTCGGCCGACACCGCCTACCGCCTGGCCTGCGAGGGTACGGCCCTGCTGTGGCGTGGCGACTTTCACAACGCCCGCCAGCTGCTGCAAGCCATCGCGCGGCGCGTCGACCAGACCCCGGCGCGCAAGCAGCGCAAGGCGCCCAAGGAGGCCGTTGCCCCGGCCGAGGCCTTCCACCTGTACCGCCAGGCCCAGGCCCAGCGCGCGCGGGTGCTGAATATGCTGCTGCTGCCCATCAACGCCGACTACACCGTGCCATTGCGCCGCGCGCCCAATGTGCATGCCGCTTGCTTAGCGGCCTGGGGCCCGGCGAATGCCGCCGAAGGCCCTGCCGTCATCACCCTGCGCGAGCTGCAAGGCCTGACCAGCACCCACGAATGGCGCCGCAAGGGCCTGGAGATCCCGGCGCTGGGCGAGCCGCCGCTGAACCGCATCCACCCGCACTACGGCGTGTTTTCGCCGGTGCGCGGCGAGTACATCGACCTGGTGGCCAAAGCCCCCTTGCCGGTGGCGGGCACGGCGTTCGACATCGGCACCGGCACCGGCGTGCTGGCGGCGGTACTGGCAAGGCGTGGAGTGGCCCAGATCGTGGCTACCGATACCGACCCGCGGGCCCTGGCCTGCGCCCGGGACAACCTGGCGCAGCTGGGCGTGGCCAAGCAGGTACAGGTGGTGCAGACCGACCTGTTCCCCGAAGGCCAGGCCACGCTGATCGTGTGCAACCCGCCCTGGCTGCCAGCCCGGCCGGGATCTCCGATCGAACACGCCGTGTACGACGAGAACAGCAGCATGCTGCTGGGCTTTCTGGCCGGACTGAAAGCGCATTTGGCACCGGGGGGCGAGGGCTGGCTGGTGCTGTCAGACTTTGCCGAGCACCTGGGTCTGCGCAGCCGCGAAGAGCTGCTGGCGGCCTTTGAACGCAACGGGCTGCAGGTGCTGGGCCGGCTGGACGCCAAGCCGCTGCACCCCAAGGCGACAGATGCAACCGCCGCCCTGCATGCAGCGCGGGCTGCCGAAGTCACCTCGCTGTGGCGGCTGGCTGCGGCGGCTTAAAACTTAGAACTTGTTCACGCGCTAAGGCTCAGCAGGCGCGCAGCGGCCGGCCCGCCAGCGCCGGCTTCAGGCCGTCCAGCTGGGTCTTGATGGCTGCGTCCACCGCCGGCAGGCGCAGCTGCACGCCGCGCACTTCGGGATGCTCGAGCACCACCCGGGCGGTGCGCACGCCGCGCTGGGTCAGGTCGCCCAGCGATTTATTGGCGGCGGCTTCGCTGTCAAAGCCGCCCAGCGACAAACCGGGCTCCAGCGCCTTGGGCGGAGCCTCGTATTTGACGCGCATGCCGCGCAGTTCGGCTTTCTTGCGGTCCACCCAGTCGGCATTCGGGTAGCGGCCCATGTAGACGATCCAGCGGGCGGGCTCGACGGCCTCGTCCAGGGTCCAGGAACCAGCTGGCAGGGCAGCCAGCGACTGGGCCAACGCCGCACCGCGGGCCACGTCAAACGGGCCGGCAGTCAGGCATTCGGTGGGCTCGGCAGCGGCAACGGCCGCACTGGCAACCGGAGTGGGGTCCGGGGCGGCCACGGCGCTGTTCGGCGGCAGCACTTCCACCATCTCGGGGCGGATCTGCTGCAGCAGGCGCTGCGGCTCCGATTCCACCGTGGGCGCCAGGCCGTAGGCGGCCAGCAGGCCTTGCGACCAGGCGTAGTACAGGCCATTGGCCAGCAGCAAAAACAGGATGACGGCGCGCAGCATGTGGCTAACCTGCCGGGGTGGGAGTGGCGGCCGGGCGCACGCTGACTTCGGCGCTGGTCACGGTCTGCAGGCCGTCGGGAGTCTGCAGCAGCAGGCCGCCGTGGGCATCGACGCCGCGCGCCATGCCCACCGTGCCATTGCTCAGGTTCACCGCCCGGTCGCGCAGCAGGTCGCGCTGGTCAAACTGCGTCTGGAACGGCGCAAACCCGCCGATCTCAAAAGCCTTGAGCGCCTGCACCAGCGGCGCGGCGATGCGCAGCAAGGCCTGGCCCGCGTCCACGCCGGGCAGCACTTCCTGCAGCCAGGCCGGCGCGGTGGACAGGCCATCGCCCACATTCAGCCCAGGGGGCGCGATATTGATGCCGATGCCGACCACCGCCACCCGCTGATCGCCCACACCGGCGGTTTCGATCAGGATGCCGGCCAGCTTGCGGCCGTGCAGCCACACATCGTTCGGCCATTTGAGCTGCAGATCGGCATGCAAGCTGTTCACCACGCTGACCCCCACGGCCAGCGACAGGCCCGACCAGTCGGCCGGCGCCAGCGGCAGGGCCAGCGAAAAAGTCAACGAATCGCCGACCTGGCTATGCCAGCCGCGCCCCAGGCGGCCACGGCCGGCGGTTTGCTGCTCGGCCACCAGCAGGGTCGGCTCGCAGCGGCCGGCGCGGATGCGGCGCATCAGTTCGCTGTTGCTGGAGTCGATCTGCGGCAGCACCTCGACGGTGAAGTCGGGCAGCAGCGGATACACCGCTTCCCAGATGGACTCAGCGGGCCAGATCATTTGCGTAATTTGCTGATACGGCGTTTAGGGGCCAGCAGGGTGCCGCGGCAGCTGGGCGCGCCGCACCAGCAGGGGTACTCAGCCTTCAATTTCGGCGTGTAGCGCTCTTCCAGCATCAGGCCGTAGTCGTAGTTCAGCTCTTCGCCGGCCGCGATGTCCTGCAGGGCCACGATAAAGATGCGGCCATCCTGCTCGTCGGTTTCGCAATTTGGCTCGCAGGCATGGTTAATCCAGCGCGAGGCGTTGCCGCCGTAGTTGGCGTCGATGACGCGGTCTTCGTCCACGTGAAAGTAGAAGGTGTGGTTGGGCTGGCTGGGGTCGTGCGGGTGCCGGTCCTGGGCTTCTTGCCAGGAAATGATCTCGCCCACGTACTCGGCCACGACCTCGCCGGCGGCGATGTCCTGCAGCGCGAACACGCCTTTGCCATGGACGCCGGAGCGCCGAACCTGGATGCGTCGCCCGCTATTTCTAGCGGCTTTAACGGGGGTTTTGGAAGTCACGGGCAAAACTCTGTTAACTTAAATAAGGTGCTCAATTGTGCGCAATTGCCTTGGTGCAGGCGCAAACCGGCAAATAGGGATTGTAGAAGTGGCCCCGGCTCCAGAAGGCGCAGGGCCTGGCAAAGCCCTCCACAGAATTCAAAAATTAGCGAAAAAACTATGACAAAAACCTTGGTGATTGCAGAAAAACCCTCGGTGGCGCAAGACATCGTGCGCGCACTCACGCCGACCGCAGGCAAATTCGAGAAGCACGACGAGTATTTCGAGAGCGAGAAATACGTGGTGACCAGCGCGGTCGGCCATTTGGTGGAAATCCAGGCACCAGAGGAATTCGACGTCAAGCGCGGCAAGTGGAGTTTTGCCCATCTGCCCGTCATCCCACCGTATTTCGACCTTAAACCCGTCGATAAAACCAAAACCCGCCTGAATGCGGTGGTCAAACAGGCCAAGCGCAAGGACGTGACCGACATCATCAACGCCTGTGACGCGGGCCGCGAGGGTGAGCTGATCTTCCGCCTGATCGAGCAGTACGCCGGCGGCTCCAAACCCCTGGCCAAGCCAGTGCGCCGGCTCTGGCTGCAGTCGATGACGCCACAGGCGATCCGCGACGGCTTCAACGCGCTGCGCTCCGAAGCCCAGATGCAGGGTCTGGCCGATGCGGCACGTTCGCGCTCCGAGGCCGACTGGCTGGTCGGCATCAATGGCACCCGCGCCATGACCGCCTTCAACTCGCGCGACGGCGGCTTCTTCCTGACCACCGTGGGCCGGGTTCAAACCCCCACGTTGTCGGTGGTGGTGGAGCGCGAAGAAAAAATCCGCAAGTTCGTCAGCCGCGACTACTGGGAAGTGCATGGCAGCTTCGATGCCGAGGCCGGCAACTACCCCGGCAAATGGTTCAACCCCGAATGGAAGAAACCGCCCCCCGGCCCGGACGGCCAGCCCGACGCCGAGCAGCGCGCGGACCGCGTCTGGAACGCAGCCGAGGCGCAAGCCATTGCCAACGCCGCCCGCGGCAAGCCCGCCACGGTGACGGAAGAAAGCAAGCCCACCACGCAGGCGTCGCCCGCGCTGTTCGACCTGACCTCGCTGCAGCGCGAGGCCAACAGCCGCTTCGGCTTCAGCGCCAAGACCACGCTGGCCCTGGCGCAAAGCCTGTACGAGCGCCACAAGGCTCTGACCTACCCGCGTACCGATTCCCGCGCCCTGCCCGAAGACTATCTGCCGGTGGTCAAGGAAACCATGGGCATGCTGGCCAACAGCGACATGAAACACCTGGCCCCCTTCGCCAAGCAGGCGATAAGCGGCGGCTATGTGAAGCCCACCAAGCGCGTGTTCGACAACGCCAAGGTCAGCGATCACTTTGCCATCATCCCCACGCTGCAAGCCCCCAGCGGCCTGAGCGAAGCCGAGCAGCGGCTGTACGACTTTGTGGTGCGCCGCTTTATGTCGGTGTTCTTCCCCAGCGCCGAATACCAGGTCACCACCCGCGTCAGCACGGTGGCGACCGAGGGCAAGAAGTACGCCTTCCGCAGCGACGGCAAGGTGCTGGTCAAGCCGGGCTGGCTGGCCATCTACGGCAAGGAAGCCGTCAGCGACGACGATGAAAAAGATGGCAAGAACCTGGTGCTGGTGAAGCCTGGCGAAGTGGTGCAGACCGCATCGGCCGATCCCAAGGCGCTGAAGACCCGGCCCCCGGCCCGCTACTCCGAAGCCACGCTGCTCGGCGCCATGGAAGGCGCGGGCAAGACGATTGACGACGACGAACTGCGCGAAGCCATGCAGGAAAAAGGCCTGGGCACGCCAGCCACCCGCTCCAGCATCATCGAAGGTTTGATCGCCGAAAAATACATGCTGCGCGAAGGCCGCGAACTCATCCCCACCGCCAAGGCCTTCCAGCTGATGACGCTGCTGCGCGGCCTGGACGTGGAAGAGCTGTGCCACGCTGAGCTCACCGGCGAGTGGGAATACAAGCTGTCGCAAATGGAGCGCGGCCAGATCAGCCGCGCCAGCTTCATGGCCGAGATCGCCGCCATGACCGAGCGCCTGGTCAAAAAGGCCAAGGAATACGACCGCGACACCATTCCTGGCGACTACGCCACGCTGTCCACGCCCTGCCCGAACTGCGGCGGCATCGTCAAGGAGAACTACCGCCGCTACACCTGCACAGGCGCCGACGGCCACAGCGACGGCTGCGGCTTCTCGTTCGGCAAATCGCCGGCTGGCCGCACTTTCGAGCAGGCCGAGGTCGAGCAGTTCATGCGCGACCGCCGCATTGGCCCGCTGGACGGCTTCCGCTCCAAGGCCGGCTGGCCGTTCACCGCCGAAATGACCATCAAGTTCGACGAAGAAACCAAGAACTACAAGCTGGAATTCGACTTCGGCGACGACAAAAAAGCCGAGGAAACCGGCGAGCTGGTTGACTTTGGCGACGCGCCCAGCCTGGGCAACTGCCCCAAATGCGGCAGCCCGGTGCACGAATACGGTGCCAACTTTGTTTGCGAAAAGACCGTGCCGACGCTGGCCCACCCGACCCCCAGCTGCGACTTCAAGAGCGGCAAGATCATCCTGCAGCAGCCGGTGGAAAACGCCCAGATGGCCAAGCTGCTGGCCACTGGCAAGACCGATCTGCTGGACAAGTTCGTCTCCATGCGCACACGCCGCGCCTTCAAGGCCCACCTGGCCTGGGACGCGGAAGCGGGTAAGGTGAATTTTGAATTTGCGCCCAGCAAGTTCCCGCCACGGCCCGGTGCCGCCGCCAAATCGGCTGCGGCGAAAAAAGCCGCTCCGGCCAAGAAGGCAGCGCCCGCCAAAAAAGCCGCCGCCAAGAAAGCCACGGCCGCCAAAACGCCACGTAAAACCGCCAGCAGCGGCGGCCTGACGCCCAGCCCAGCCCTGGCCGCGGTGGTCGGCAGCGAGGCCGCGTCGCGCCCGCAGATGGTCAAGAAGATGTGGGACTACATCAAGGCCAACAACTTGCAGGACGCCACCAACAAGCGCAACATCAATGCCGACGCCTTGCTGGCACCGGTGTTCGGCAAGCCACAGGTGACGATGTTTGAACTGACGGGCCTGATCGGCAAGCACCTGGCCTGACCGGCCGCAAATAGGCCATGCTATTTAAAACATAGCTGCCAGCGCAGGTGTTATATGCGCCGGCGGCCTATTTTTTATAAATTCAGGCGTTCAGCGCAGCCGTCACCATGATCTCGACCTTGATCTCGGGGCGGGCCAGGCGGGCTTCTACCGTGGCGCGGGCCGGGCCGATGCCGGCCGTGCCCAGCCAGGCGTCCCAGACCGCGTTCATGGCGGCAAAGTCGGCCATCGCGGCCAGGTAGATGGTGGCGGTGAGGATGCGCGACTTGTCGCTGCCGGCCTGGGCCAGCACGGTGTCGATCTGGTCCAGCACGCTCTGGGTTTGCGCCGCAATCGGCAGGCTGTTGTCCTCAGGCACCTGGCCGGCCAGGTAGGCCACGCCGTTGTGGATGGTGGCGTCGCAGAGTCGGTTGCCGGGGTTGATGCGTTGGATGGTCATGGCGGGAGCTTTCTTGAACAGGGGTGGAAATACAAGCCCTGATCGTAGCGCGCTCAGGGCAGCAGAAAGTTGCGCATCGCACCGCTGCCGGGCTCCAGCGCATCCACGGTTTCGTCCTTCAGGTCCACGCCCGACAGCTGGCGCCGGCGCGACTCGCGCAGCAGCATGTGCAGTTTGTAAGCCGCCTCGGTATATGACAGGCCTTCGGGCCGCACATTCGAGATGCAATTGCGCGCCGCATCGGTCAGCCCGACCCGCGGCCCCCAGGTGAGGTACAGGCCCATGCTGTCGGGTGCGCTCAGGCCCGGGCGCTCGCCGACCAGCACCACCACGGCCTTGGCGCCCAGCAACTGGCCGACCTCATCGCCCACCGCCACGCGGCCCTGGGTGACGATGGTGGTCGGGGCCAGCGACCAGTCCTCGGCGCCCAGGCGCTGCAGCAGGGCATGGATGAAAGGCGCGGCGTTCTGCGCTATCGCCAGGGCCGACAGGCCATCGACCACCACCAGCGCCAGGTCATAAGGGCAGACCGGCCGGTACAACTCATCCAGCTTGTCGTGCGATACGGCGTCGAGCCGGCGGCCCAGGTCGGGGCGCTGCAGATAGGTGCTGCGGTCGGGCGCGGCGCTGGCCAGCTGCAAGGCATCGGGGTGGCCGGGCAGCACCGCACCCAGGTCCTGCGCGAGCTGCGCGGTGTCCAGCGGCAGGTGTACGGCATCGCGGGCCCGCGCGTGGGCCAGCTGGAAGTCGAGCTGTGGTGCGGTTGGCAGGCTGATGCCGGTGCGGCCCAGAGCGATGCGCGCGGCGGTCAGGCTGCGCAAGGCCTGCCAGGGGTTGGAAACAATGTTCATGTTCATAGATCACTCCATCGCCAACAAGGCCTGTGCGAAGGGCGCGGGCATCGCTGAGCCGAGCTGGGCAATGCCATCGCTTTCAAAAATCTGCATGCGGTGCAACCAGGCTTCGAACTCGGGCGCGGGGCGCAGGCCGAGCAGGCGGCGCACATACAGCGCGTCGTGGAACGATGTGGTCTGGTAGTTCAGCATGATGTCGTCCGATCCGGGGATACCCATCACAAAGCTGCAGCCGGCCGCGCCCAGCAGGGTCAGCAGCACGTCCATATCGTTTTGGTCGGCCTCGGCGTGGTTGGTGTAGCAGACGTCGCAGCCCATGGGCAGGCCCAAGAGCTTGGCGCAGAAATGGTCTTCCAGGCCCGCACGGATGATCTGCTTGCCGTCGAATAAATACTCGGGCCCGATGAAGCCGACCACGGTGTTCACCAGCAAGGGCTTGAACGCGCGGGCCACGGCGTAGGCGCGGGCTTCGCAGGTCTGCTGGTCCATGCCGTGGTGGGCGTTGGCCGACAGCGCACTGCCCTGTCCGGTTTCAAAGTACATCACGTTGTCGCCCACCGTCCCGCGGTTCAGCGACAGGGCGGCGCTGCGCGACTCGGCCAGCAAGGCCAGGTTGATGCCGAAGCTGCGGTTGGCCGCCTCGGTGCCGGCGATGGACTGGAACACCAAATCGACCGGCGCGCCGCGCTCTATGGCCTGGATGGTGTTGGTCACGTGGGTCAGCACGCAGCTTTGCGTGGGGATCTCGTAGCGCTGGATGATGGCGTCCAGCATGGTGACGATCTTGATCACCTGGGGCACGTTGTCGGTGGCCGGATTGATGCCGATCACCGCGTCGCCGCTGCCGTAGAGCAGTCCGTCGAGCACGCTGGCGGCGATGCCGCTGGTGTCGTCGGTCGGGTGGTTCGGCTGCAGACGTGTCGACAGGCGCTGCTCTAGGCCGACGGTGTTGCGAAAGGCGGTGATGACCCGGCACTTCTTGGCCACCAAAATCAAATCCTGGTTGCGCATGATCTTGCTGACCGCCGCCGCCATCTCGGGCGTGATACCGGGGGATACCGCGGCCAGGGTGGCACTGTCCACCGGGTCGCTGAGTAGCCAGTTGCGGAAGTCGCCCACCGTCAGATGTTGGATGGGGGCGAAGGCTGCCGCGTGGTGGCTGTCGATGATCAGGCGGGTGACTTCATCGCTCTCGTAGGGCACGACCGGCTGCTGCAAAAAGGTGGCCAGCGGCAGATCGGCCAGCGCCATTTGCGCAGCCACGCGCTCCTGCGCATTGCCGGCGGCCACGCCGGCCAGCAGGTCGCCGGAGCGCAAGGGCGTCGCCTTGGCCAGCAGCTCGCGCAGATCGCGGAAGCGGTAGGTGTGGGCACCCACCGTATGGGCAAACTGGGGCATGCGGGCCTTTCTCAGCCTGGGTAGCTTAGGCGGCGACGCCTGGCAGCGCGGCCTGGCGCTGGCCCTTGGTCAACAAAAAGTAGACCAGGCCCACCGCCAGGAAGCCCACGAACAAGCCGAACACTAGCGGATTGAAGTAGATCATGGTGACCATGCAGACGCAGGCGCCCAGCAAGGCAAACGCCGGCAGGATGGGGTAGAACGGTGCCCGGAACGGACGCACCATGTTCGGCTCGGTGCGGCGCAGCTTGAACAGGCTGAGCATGCTGATGATGTACATCAGGATGGCGCCGAACACCGACATCGTGACGATGTTGGCGGTCAGGGTCTGGCCGCCGATTGTGATCAGCGAGTCGCTGAAGATGGCCGCAATGCCGATCACACCACCGGCCAGGATCGCCCGGTGCGGGGTGTTGAAGCGCGGGTGGATCTTGGCAAAGTACGAAGGCAGGTAGGCCTCGCGTGCCAGCGCAAAAATCTGCCGCGAATAGCCGAGGATGATGCCGTGGAACGAGGCGATCAGGCCGAACAGACCGAGCCAGACCAGCATGTGCAGCCAGTTGCTGTTTTCACCGACGATCAGCTTCATGGCCTGGGGCAACGGGTCGTTGATATTGGCCAGCTTGGTCCAGTCGCCGGCGCCGCCGGCAAACACCATCACGCCAATGGCGAGGAACACCAGGGTCAAAATGCCGGCGATGTAGGCAATAGGGATGGAACGTTTCGGGTCCTTGGCTTCTTCAGCGGCCATGGCCACGCCTTCGATGGCCAGGAAGAACCAGATGGCGAAGGGAATCGCCGCGAACATGCCGGGAATGGCGGCCATGCTGAAGCCGTCGGCACCCGACCAGCCGCCCTTGGTGAAGTTGGCCAGCGAGAAACCAGGCGAGACCACGCCCATGAACACCAGCAGCTCAAAGATGGCCAGCAAGGTGACGGCCAGCTCGAAGGTGGCGGCAATCTGCACGCCCACGATGTTCAGCGTCATGAACACCAGGTAGGCGCCGACGGCGGCCACCTTGGGGTCGAGCGAGGGGAATTGCACGTTCAGGTAGGCACCAATCGCCAGCGCAATCGCTGGCGGGGCAAACACGAATTCGATCAGCGTGGCCGCCCCGGCGAAATAGCCGCCTATGGGGCCGAATGCGCGCTTGCTATAGGCAAACGGGCCGCCCGCATGCGGGATCGAGGTGGTCAGCTCGGTAAAGCTGAAGATGAAACAGGTGTACATCGCGGCGATGAACAGCGAGGTAACGGTAAAGCCCAGCGTGCCCGCCGAGGCCCAACCGAAGCTCCAGCCAAAGTATTCGCCGGAGATCACCAAGCCGACGGCGATGCCCCAAAGCTGGACGGTGCCCAGGGTTTGCTGCAGCGCGGGTGATTTAGAGGGAGTGGCCATACGGGTTCCTTGCACTGGGTTGGTGTTTGCGCAAAGGAAACCTATGCCCCCTGTGGTGCATAGGCCTTTGCGACACAGGGGTATTGCAACTTTGATGCCACCACCAGAATTCTGTCGCGGCGGCGACACAGCTACCTTATTTGTAGCTAGATGCGAAGATTCCGTATGCGCAAACCTGGTTTTTATCTATCAAAGCCATTACGCCTGGCGCAGATGCCAGGCTTTGGGCCGGGTAAAGGTCTGGATGCCGTAGGTCGACAGGGTCAGGCCCATGCCTGAATCGCCGTAGCCGCTCCAGGGCAGGCGCGGACTCACGCGGTCACAGCAGTTCCAGTAGACGCTGCCGGCGCGCACCTGGGCCAGCACGGCGCGGGCGCGGGCCTCGTCGGGGCTGAATACGCCGGCGGTCAGGCCGTAGCGGGTGTCGTTCATCAGCGCCACGGCCTCGGCGTCGCTGGCCACCTTCTGGATACCGATGATGGGGCCGAAGCTTTCATCGACCATCAGGTCCATGGTGTGGTCCACTCCGGTGAATACCGTGGGCGCGTAGCTGTTGCCGGGCAGGCGCTGCCCGCCGGTCTGCAGGGTCGCGCCCTTGGCGATGGCGTCGGCCACCTGCGCGTCCAGCACATCCAGCTGGGCGCTGCGGGTGAGGGCGCCGATGTAGGTGGCGTCATCCATCGGGTCGCCCACCCGGAAGCCGCGCACGGTGTCCAGGAAGGCCGCCACAAAGGCGTCAAACACCTTTTCGTGCACATAGATGCGCTCCACCGAGCAGCAGCTCTGGCCGGTGTTGTACATGGCGCCGTCGGCCAGCGAGGCGGCGGCGATGGCCGGGTCGGCGTCGTCGCAGACATAGGTCGGGTCTTTGCCGCCCAGCTCCAGCTGCAGCTTGACCATGCGCGGCCCCAGGGTCTGGGCAATCTTGGCGCCGGTGGCATACGAGCCGGTGAAGAACAGGCCGTCGATGCGCTGCGCCTGCAAGGCCGTGCCCACGCCCGCGCCGCCCACGCAGAGCACGAACACATCCAGCGGCACGCCGGCCGCGTGCAGCAGGCGGGCGATGGCCAGGCCGGTCAGCGTGGCGTATTCCGAGGGCTTGTAGAGCACGGTGTTGCCGGTCAGCAGCGCCGGGATGATGACGTTGCAGCCCACGAACCAGGGGTAGTTCCAGGCCGAGATATTCGCCACCACGCCCATAGGGACGTGCTCGATCTGCTCGGTCATGCCGCCTTCATGGAACACGGTCTGGGTGGCGGTGCAGGCATCCACCTCGGCCAGGAAGAAGTCGATGCGGCCCAGCAGGCCGTTCAACTCGTTGCGCGACATGCTGATGGGCTTGCCGGTCTCGGCCGTCATGGTGGCGGCCAGGGCCTGCAGCTCGGCCACCACGGCGGCGCGGAAGCGAACGATGCAGTCCTTGCGGTGCGCCAGCGGCAGTGCCGCCCAGGCCGGTTGTGCGCTGCGGGCGGCCAGGGCTTTGGCCGAGATCGAGGCCGCGTCGTCGCAGGGCAGTTCGCGGATCAGCGCGCCGGTGGCGGGGTTGTGGATGCTCAGGGTTTTCATAGCGTGCACAGTTGATCCTTGGCTGCCTGGGCGGCTTGCAGAAAGTCGGTGAGCAACGGCGTGTCGTCCAGGGTGCCGAGCGCAGGTTGGTGGAATTCGGGGTGCCACTGCACAGCCGCCACATAGGCGGGGCCGGTGCCGCGGATGGCTTCGACCATGCCGTCCTCGGGACAGCGCGCCTCGACCACGAAGCCCGGCGCCAAGTCCTTGATGCCCTGGTGGTGGATACTATTGATTTTGTAGCTGTTTGCGCCTGCCAATAGTGCGCTGAGCCGGGTTTTCTCTACAATTTCCAGCTGGTGGAAGTGCTGGTCGTAGGTATCGGCGTCGCGGTGCAGCACGGCCTCGGGGCGCTGGGTGGCGATGTCCTGGTACAGCGTGCCGCCAAAGGCCACGTTGATCAGCTGCAGCCCCCGGCACACGCCGAACACCGGCTTGCCCGCCGCCACAAAGGCATGCACCAACGCCTGCTCGTAGCCGTCGCGGATACGGTCGCCGCTCCAGCGATCCTGCAGCGGGGTTTCGCCATAGCTGCCGGGCCAGACATCGGCGCCGCCGTGCAGCACCAGGCCGTCCAGCCACTGCGCGTAGTCGTCAAAATGCACCTCGCCGCGCGCGGTATCGCCCACCGGCGACGGCACCATCACCGGCAGTGCGCCGCCCGACATGATCCAGTGCGCCATCGACTGCTCGACGTACTGCAAGGTTTTTTTGGCAAACGCCGCGCGCGCCGGGTCGGGGTGCAGAAAGCAGGCGCTGATGCCAATCTTCAAACGGTCTTTCACCATCACAAAGCTGCCTTGAAAAGATTCTCGAAGTCCTCCGCCGTGCAGGGACGCGGGTTGGTCTGGTGGCACATGTCGGCGGTGGCGATCTCCACCAGGCGCGGCAGGTGTTCGGAATGCACGCCGTGGTCGGCCAGCCGGCCAGTGATGCCGATGTCCTGCTTGAGCTCGCGCAGCCAGGGCACAAAGGCCTTGCCGCCGCCCGCCAGCTTGCACACATGGGCCAGCTCGTCGAACTTGTTCGGCACGGCCACCTGGTTCCAGACCAGCACGGTGTCGATCATCAGCGCATTCGCCAGGCCGTGGTGCAGGTCGCAGACCGCGCCCAGCGCATGGGCGCAGGAATGCACCGCACCCAGGTCTTTCTGGAAGGCGATCGCACCCATCATCGAGGCCATCATCATGTCGGATCTGGCCTGCAGGTTGCTGGGCTCGTGCACCGCGGTGCGCAGCGCGGCGGCGGCGATGCGCACGCCCTCCAGCGCGATGCCGTCGCACAGCGGGTGGTAGGCGGGCGAGAGGTAGCTTTCGATGTTGTGGGTCAGCGCGTCCATGCCGGTGGCGGCGGTCACATGGGCGGGCAGGCCCAGGGTCAGTTCGGGGTCGGCAAACACGGTCTTGGCCAGAATGTGGGCGCTGAAGACCACGCGCTTGAGGTGGGTGTCGTTCTCGCTGACCACGCTGGAGCGGCCGACTTCCGAACCGGTGCCCGAGGTGGTTGGCACGGCCACAAAGTACGGCAGGGGCTGCCTGATGGGCCGCACCTGCGGGTGGTCCCACACGTATTCCAGGATGTCGCCGGGGTGCGTGGCCGGGATGCCGACCACCTTGGCCACATCCAGCGCCGCGCCGCCGCCAAAGCCGATCACGCAGTCGGCGTTGTGCGCCTTGAAGGCCTCGGCGCCTTCCATCACCTGGCTGCAGGTTGGGTTGCCGTGCACGCCGCTGTAAACGGCCACCACCAGGCCGTTCAGATGGCTGACGAACTCGGCCATCACCGGCAGGGCGGCCAGGGCCCGGTCGGTCACGATCAAGGGGCGCTGCAAGCCCTGGTCTATCAGGTGCTGGGCGACGAGCTTGCGCGCGCCGGCGCCGAACTTGATCGGCGTGGGGAAGGCGAAGGAGTGAATGCTCATGGTGGTGCTGGGTTCGGGTTGGACGGTAATCGCCATATGGGTTTTGCCAAAGCTGCGGCCCTGGACGCGGATCGCATCGGGCTCGGTGCCGAAGGCGCTGAAGCCGGCCTGCTGGTACAGCGCGGTAGCCGCCTGGTTGCCTTCGGTGACGGTAAGCACCACTCGGCTGACGCCGGCCGTACGCGCGTCCTGCAGCACCGTGGCCACCAGCGCGCGGCCTATGCCGCGGCCCGCCACTTCGGGCGCCACGTACATGCTGACCAGGGTGGCCTTGTGGCGGTTCTTCAGCCGCGGCTCGAAGCTCAGGCCGACCATGCCCACCAGGGTGCTGTCGATGAACGCGCCCCAGAGCTTGTCGCTGCCGGCCAGGCGCTTTTCGGTATCGGCCACGGGGCGCAGGTTTTCTTCTTCGAAGCTGGAGGTGAACGCATCCGCATGCTCGCGCAGCGCCCGCAGTCGCAAGGCCCGGTAGGGCTGGGTGTCGGCAAGCTGCAGGCGGCGTATGTGCATCAGATAATTTCGAAGTAGCGTTTCATTTCCCAATCCGTCACGGCATCCAGCCACTGGCGCCATTCCCATTCGCGGGTGGCGGCGAAGTGGTCGACAAAAGTATCGCCCAACCAGTCGCGCGCGACCGGGGATTTTTGAAACAGCCGGGTGGTTTCGATCAGGGTGCGCGGGGCGCGGGCGATGTGCTCGGCGCCGCCGTTGGTGCCGGTGATCGGCGGGGTGGTGAGCTTCAAGCCCTTTTCCACCCCGTCCAGCCCGGCGGCGATGACCGCGGCCATGGCCAGGTAGGGGTTCACGTCGGCGCCCGGACAGCGGGTTTCCAGCCGCGTGGCCTTGGGGCTGCCGGCAATCACCCGGAAGCTGGCGGTACGGTTGTCCACGCCCCAGGTAGGCTTGACTGGCGCCCAGCAGCCGTCGACCAGGCGTTTGTAGCTGTTGATGGTGGGCCAGATCATCGGGCCGAAGTCCACCATGCAGGCCAGCTGGCCGGCCAGGTAGCTCTCGAACAGCTTGCTCATCTTGCGCGGGTTCTTGGCGTCGAAGAACAGGTTGTTCTTGCCGTCGCTCAAACTTTGGTGGATATGCCCGCTGCAGCCCGGCAGCTGCTGGTGCGGCTTGGCCATGAAGCTGGGCATGATGCCGAAGCGCGCACCGATCTCTTTGGCCCCGGTCTTGAACAGCACGGCCCGGTCGGCCTGGGCCAGGGCTTCGCTGAAGCCTATGGCGACTTCGAACACGCCTGGCCCAGTCTCGGTGTGCAGGCCTTCGATGGGCACGCCGAAATCGCGCATCTCGTCCATCAAGGCGTTGAAGAACGGCCGGTTCTGGTTCATGCGCAGCAGCGAATAGCCGAACATGCCCGGGGTCAGCGGGGTCGCGCCCACGCCCTTCTTCTCGGCCCAGCTGTGCGGGGTCTCCAGGAAGTTGTACCACTCGAATTCCATGCCGGTCATCACCTGCAAGCCCATTTTCTCGGCCCGCTGGAGCACCCGCTTCAGCGTCTGGCGTGGGCACAGCGGGTGCGGAGTGCCGTCGGCCAGCACGAATTCGCCCAGGAAGAATGGCACCTGGCTGTCCCAGGGCACATGGCGCGCGGTGCCCAGGTCGAGCCGCGCCAGCGCATCCGGAAAGCCGTGCTGCCAGCCGGTGACGCTGGTGTTGTCGTAGCAGGTGTCGGTCATGTCCCAGCCCAGCACCACGTCGCAGAAGCCAAAGCCGCCCGCCGGGTAGGGCTCGGCCGCGCCGAGAAACTTGTCGATGTGCAGGTACTTGCCGCGCAGCACGCCGTCGATGTCGGTCACCGCGACCTTGACCTTGGGGGCGCCGGATGTTTGCAGCGCGGCCAGGGCCGGGTGCTGCGGGGGGGCTTTTTTGGATGCCATCTTGTCTTTCTTTTTAGGGGCGGTGGTTCCGCCTTGTCTCGCACCCGATGCATTGAAACGGCTCGCCTAGGACTTGTCAATCTCCCCGGAGTTACGCAAGCCCTCCCGTGCGCCCAGAGGGCGGCACGGAGGGCGCTGCTTAAGTCCGATCTCCTCATGTAAAGCCAGGGCCAGCGCCTGGACCACCGGCGCCCAGCCGCCGCCCGGCGGTTGGCGGAACAGCCGCAGCACACCCGGGTACCAGGGCGAGTCGCTGCGCTTGGTGAGCCAGCGCCAGTCGGGCAGGTAGTCGGGCAGAAGCACCCATACCGGTTTGCCCAGGGCCCCTGCCAGGTGCGCGACGGCAGTGTCCACCGTGATAAGCAGGTCTAGCTGGTTAAGGATCGCGGCGGTGTCGGCAAAGTCGCGGATCTGCGGGCCCAGCGCGGTGGACAGCCAAGGGGCGGACTCGTCTTCTCCCGCGCCTTTTTGCAGGCTGACGAAGCACACCCCCGCCACCTCGGCCAGGGGTTGCAGCGTGGCCAGGCTGGGCAGCGAGCGCTCGGCATCGTTTTCAAACTTCGGGTTGCCCTTCCACACCAGGCCTACGCGCAGCCGCGCGGCAGGCAACCGAGATGCCCATTCCGCGCGCAACGCCGGCTCGGCCTGCAGATACGGCAGCGCGGCCGGAATGTTGTCCAGCCGCGTCTGGCAGTGGTAGGGCAGGCTGAGGAGTGGGGTCCAGTAGTCCCAGCGCCAGGGGGGCAAGTCTTCGTCGAAGCCCAGCAACGCATCCACGCCGGGTAGCGTCGCCAGCAGGCGCTTCAGCGGCGGGTGGCACAGCAGGGTGACGTGGCCGGCGCCGCGGGCCTTCAGCTCGGCAGCATAGCGGCCAAACTGCAGCATGTCGCCATGCCCGGCCTCGTAGCCGATCAGCACCGACTGGCCGGCCAGCGGTTCGCCCTGCCAGCGCGGGCAATCTATGTGTGCGGCCAGGGCCGCATACCAGTCGCGCGACTCGAAATGCGCCCAGCCTTCCTCCAGCCGGCCCTGGCGCAGCAGCAGGTAGGCAAGGTTGAAGCGGGTTTTGGCGTGCTGCGGGGCACGTTCCAGGGCCTCCATGCAGCAGGCCTCGGACTCTTCTTCCAGGCCCATGCGGGCGTAGACCACCGCCAGGTTGCACCAGATGTCGGGGTCTTCACGGTCCAGCCGCAGGGCCTGGGCGCAGGCCACCTCGGCATCGTCCAGCTGGCGTTGCAGGATCAGTACACCGGCCAGGTTGAGGTAGGTGGGCGCCAAGGTGGGGTTGTGGGCGATGGACTGGCGGTAGCTGGCTACTGCCAGGTCGAGCGCGCCGCGGGCCTCCAGCGCCAGGCCCAGGTTGGCATGGGCTTCGGCCAGGGTCGGCGCCAGCTCCAGCGCCCGGCGCAGGCTGGCCTCGGCACCCGCGGCATCGCCGGCCGCCAGCCGCTGCGTGCCGTCATAGAACAGCGCCTCGGCGCTGGAAGCTGTGTCTGCCATCGGGTAAAACTCCTCTGCTGCCCATGGTACGCGGTGCGCGTCTTAGTCCTAAAAATATAGCTGCCTCCGCAGGTGGAATAAGCGCTAGAGCCCTGTTTCATTCAAATACACACCGGATGCACAGCCAAGGCTTAGGATCGGCTATCCACGCAAGGAGAGACGATGTTCAAAGGAATTCTGGTGACCAAGGACGACGCGGGCTACCGCGCCACGCTGCAAGACATCGACGATGGTCTGCTGGGCGAGGGCGATGTCACCGTGCGCGTTGAATGGTCTACGCTGAACTACAAGGACGGCCTGGCGATCACCGGCCAGTCGCCGGTGGTGCGGCGCTTCCCGCTGGTGCCGGGCATCGACTTCGCGGGCACGGTGGTGCACAGCACACACCCCGCCTGGCGGCCCGGCGACCAGGCCATCCTGAACGGCTGGGGCGTCGGCGAAAGCCACAGCGGCGGCCTGGCCCAGATGGCCCGGGTGCACGGCGACTGGCTGGTCGATCTGCCGCCGGTGTTCAGCACCCGCCAGGCCATGGCCATAGGCACGGCCGGCTATACCGCCATGCTCTGCGTGCTGGCGCTGGAGAAACACGGCATCCAACCGCAAGACGGCGAGATCCTGGTGACCGGCGCCAACGGCGGCGTGGGCAGCGTGGCCATCGCCTTGCTGGCCGGGCTGAGCTACACCGTGGTCGCGTCCACCGGCCGGCCGGCCGAGGCCGACTACCTGCAGTCGCTGGGCGCCACCCGCACCATCGACCGGGCCGAACTCGGGACCCCCGGCAGACCGCTGGGCAAGGAGCGCTGGGCCGGCGTGGTCGATGCGGTCGGCAGCCACACCCTGGCCAACGCCTGTGCCACGACCAAGTACCGCGGCGCCATCGCCGCCTGCGGGCTGGCCGGCGGCATGGATTTCCCGGCCAGCGTCGCTCCCTTCATCTTGCGTGGCATCACCCTCTACGGCATCGACAGCGTAATGGCCCCGCTGGCGCTGCGCCAGCAGGCCTGGCAGCGGCTGGCCAGCGACCTGGACGTGGCCAAGCTGGATGCCATCACCCAGGAGATCGGCTTGTCGGAAGCGATTGCCATGGGCACCGCGCTGCTCAAAGGCTCGGTACGAGGCCGCGTAGTGGTGGACGTGCAGCGCACATAAACGCTACACATTACATAGCTGCTTACGCATACAGAATAAGCGCCAGTGGCCTTTTTATCCCATACGGATTTAGGAAAAAACTTATGGAAACCGCTGAAATCACCATCACCCGCACCGTCCAAGCGCCGCGCCAGCGGGTGTGGGACATGTTCACCCAGGCCGAGCACATCCAGCACTGGTGGGGACCCAACGGCTTCACCAACACCATCAGCGAAATGGATGTGCGCGTCGGCGGCCTGTGGCGCTATGTGATGCACGGGCCTGCGGGTGCGGACGGTAGTCCGGGCACCGACTACACCAACTGGATTCGCTACGCCGAACTGGAAGCGCCCGCACGCATGGCCTACGCCCATGGCGGCGACGACCCCGAGCACGCCGAATTCCACTCCGAGGTGACGCTGCAAGACCTGGGCGACAGCACGACGCGGGTCACGCTGCGCCTGACTCTGGCAAGTGCCGAGGAGCGCGCCAGGTTGGTCGAATTTGGCGCGGTGCAGGGCGGCGAGCAAACCCTGGGGCGGCTGGATGCCTATGTATCGGCCACGCCCGACGCGCAGTGCTTTGCCATCAGCCACAGCTTCCAGGCCCCGCTGGCCCAGGTCTGGCAGGCCTGGAGCGAGCCCGCGCGCTTTGCCCAATGGTGGGGGCCGGCGGGCTGCGCCGTAGAGGTCAAGAAGATGGACTTTCGCTCAGGCGGCGAAACGCATTACGCCATGGTCTGGCCAGGCGTGCCGCCGATGTGGGGCAAGTTTGTCTACGGCCAGATCGTGCCGCAGCAAAGCATCGAGTTCGTCAATTCGTTCTCGAACGAAGCCGGCGACATCACCCGCGCGCCCTTCTTCGACGACTGGCCGCTGCGGGTTTTCAACACCGTGACTTTCAGCGAACACAACGGCCAGACCACCATCAATCTGCGCGGCGGCCCGATCCAGGCCACCGCAGCAGAACGCAGCTGCTTTGCCGAGAATTTTGAGTCCATGACCCATGGCTTTGGCGGCACGTTTGCGCAGCTGGAAGCGTATTTGCTACGGAAAGAATAGCTGGTGGCGCAGGTAGAACCTGCGCTAGACGTCGATTTTGTTTAAATTTTCAGCGGAGATTGCGCGAAACTCCGCTGAGATGCGTGCATCGCCCGCCGCCGCGCTCCAGAACACCCGGGCCAGCGCTTTGGCGCGCTCCCAAGCCGGCAGAGTTGCCGTGGTCGGCTGCAGCCGGCCGGCGGCGAAGTTGCGTGGCACCAGCTCGCCGCCGACCGGGGCGTAGAGCATGGGCAGCATGTCGTAGGTGGGCGACAGCGTCCAGTCGTCGTTGTCCAGCAGCAGCGAGATGTTGCCGTAGTGGCGGTCGGTGTTGGCGATCAGCACGCCAAAGGCTTCGAGGAAGCGCAGGTGCTCGGCGTCGGCGGCGGTCAGCAGGCCGCGGGCCTGCATGCGTTCGGCGGTGGCGGCCCAGTTGTCCATGGCGCCCACGTATTCGGCGTCGTAGACCATCAGCGAGACCATGCCCACGCGGCCGGCCGAGGTGCGGTCGAAACGCTCGGCTTCCAGAAACACCCGGCCGGCACCGCTGTGGATCTGCGTCTTGGCGGCGGGCACGCCGGCCTGGGCTAGGGTCTGCAGCGCCAGGTGCTCGCAGACCAGCAGATCCCGGGTGCGCTGGTCGGTGGGCGCATCGCCAGCCGGGGAGAACTTGACGATCACATGCCGCCCGGCGTTGATGGTGCAGAACTTGGGTTGCTCGCCGCCGGCCGACGAGCCCGATAGTGTGCCCTGCATGGCCTGCTCGGCCAGCCGCGGATAGTCGTCGGCCGAGGCCACGCGCGAGGCGCGCTCCGGCAGGCTGTGGAAGCGCTGGAACGCCGCCTCGCCGACCACCAGATTGCCCGGCAGGTCGTCGCCAAACAGCGCAAGCGCGCGCAGCACATCGTCGTCGCTCCAGTAGCGCGGGTCGTTGCCGAGTTGCAGGTCCGGGTGCGCGTGGGCGAAGGTGCGGCCCATGAAGCCCTGGGGCCGCATATCGTCCAGAAACCAGGGCAGGCCGTCGAAACGCTTGCTCAGGCCGTCTGCTTCGTCGACCCAGACCGCGCCGCTGGCCAGCGGCACCAGGCGCGCAAACGGGCTGGGACGGCCCTGGGCGTCGATGCGCACCACCGGGATGCTGCGGCCCACATCGCGTACCGTGCGCGGCGACACATAGCGCTGCGAACGCGCCGCGCCCACCTTGAGCAGTTCGCCCGCCTGCAGCAGCGGTGCCAGCGCCCGCGACACCGTGGGCTGGCTGACGCCCAGTGCGGCCTGCAGCTCGGCCGCCGACACCACGCCGCCGCGCTGGCGCACCGCTTGCAGGATCTGGGGGGCGAGGGAGGGCATGGTTTTATCTATGGATGAATAGATAAATTCTAAGGTATTCTCAATATATTCAATACCTTAGATTATTTTATGAATAGATACTTTTGATAAAAAATTACGCTTGTCGATGCCGCCGGGCCCGCAGTGCCAGCTGCCAGGCGCGTTTGATCGCCGGGCTCAGCCACAGGGCTTGCATGGCCGCATAGGCGATGACAGCGAAGCCGGCGCCCATCAGCGGCAAACCGACCAGCAACGGCCAGCCCATGGCCTGCACCCAGTCCATCAAGCCCGCCATCCAGTCGACGGCGCCGGCCCCAAAGCTGGGCATGGGCGGCAGGGCGTAGGCACCCGGCAGCACCCACTGGCCGAGCTGGAAGGCCAGCATGTACAGCGGCACAATGGTCAGCGGATTGGTATAGCAGGTGGCCAGCGCGCCGGCAATCGCGTTGCCGCGCAGCCAGGCACACAGCAAGAAGGTGGCCGGCACCTGCAGCGGCCCGGGGATCAAGCCGCAGAACATGCCGATGGCCACGCCCAGGGCCAGCGGACGGCGGTTGAAGTCGAACACGTCGTGCCGGTCCAGCCAGGGGCGGGCGCGCTCCAGCATCGGGCCATGCAGATGGCTGAGTACCTTGGGCTCCAGCCCACGCAGCCAGTGGCGCACTTGGCGTGAATAGCTGGCCATCAGTGGGCGGGCGGGCCGGGTTTGCGCGAGGTGGCAAGCGAGGCCACGATGGAAGCTGCAATCAGCGCCGCCGTCACCAGCAAGGCGTAACCGATAGGGATCTTCACCACGTCGATCAGCAGCATCTTGCTACCAATGAAGATCAGCACCAGCGCCAAGCCGTAGGCCAGCAAGTGGAAGCGGTCCGCCAGGTCGGCCAGCAGAAAGTACAGCGCGCGCAGGCCCAGGATGGCGAAGATATTGGCAGTCAACACGATGAACGGGTCGCTGGTGATGGCGAAGATGGCGGGGATGCTGTCCACCGCAAAAATCACATCGGTGGTGCCGATCAGCACCAGCACCACAAACAGCGGGGTGTAGTACTTAACGCCATTGATCTGGGTAGACAGCTTTTCACCGTCAAATTCATTGCTGATCTTCATGCGGCCGCGCAAGAAGCGCAGCACCGGGTTTTGCCCAATGTCCGGCTCCTTGCCGGCGGCCAGCCACATCTTGGCGCCGGTGAACACCAGGAACGCACCGAACACATACAGCAGCCAGTGGAAGGTGGCCAGCAGCCAGGCACCGGCCAGGATCAGGATGGCGCGCAGCACGATGGCGCCGATGATGCCGGTGATCAGCGCGCGCTTCTGATACTGGGGCGGCACGCCGAAGTAGCTGAAGATCATCAGGAACACGAAGATGTTGTCCACTGACAGGCTCTTCTCCACCAGGTAGCCGGTGATGAACTGCATGGACACGGTGTTGGCCACGGTGCGTCCCTGGCTGGAATCCAGGTAAGCCCAGAGCAGGGCCACGAACACAAAGGCCAGCGAGAACCACAGCACGCTCCAGCCGGCGGCTTCTTTCATGGTGACCTGGTGCGCGCCTTGGCGCTCCATCACCCACAGGTCGATGCCAATGGCCACCACCACAAAGACGGCAAAGCCCACCCACATCCACCAGGTTCCGATTGTTTCCATGCTCTGGTTCTCCGCTGCGCTGAGGCAAAAATGGTTAAGAGGAAGTGCCCTGGTCCACCGGGGCCAATTCCAGGCGCTTCAGCGGCTGGGCATGGGGCGGGCGGGACTGCTGCAGGTGCTTGACCACGCGGCTGACGGCGCGCCGAATGGCGGCTTGCAGCGCGGCATACCAGTCGCTGGCCGTGGTTTTGACGACGATGTTGCCACGGCCACGCAGGTGCAACTGCACCTGGCATTGCTTGTCCACACCGCCGCGTGGGCCGTTGGCGTCGCGGTAGCTGACCCGCACCGTGTCAACGAACGCGGCCAGGCGGCGCAAGGCAAAACGCAGCCGCTGTTCGCTGGCCGTGCCCAATTGCTTGGTATCAGGCTTGGTATCTGCGCCTTGGGTTTCCACAATGATGTGCATGGTGACTCCTTGTTCAAGTGAAAAACGGGTCGGTCAGACCGTGAATGTGTCGCCCGGCTATTACAGGCCGGCGCACAAACACAATTCTAAAAACCCATTGCTTCGCAAAAAACATGCTTAATCCATATTAATACTTCGTTATTTACGAAGTATTGCGAGACCGCTTTCAGGCCATGGCGACGCGCCGGCTGCTCCACCAGCCTTCCAGGCTGTAGACCACCAGCGCCGCCCAGATCAGCGCAAAGCCTAGCAAGCGCGAGGCCTGGAAAGGCTCGTTGAAGATCCACACCCCCAGCGCAAACTGCAGGGTCGGCGAAATGTATTGCAGTATGCCCATGGTGGCCAGCGGAATGCGCCGAGCACCGGCCGCGAACAGCAGCAAAGGGATGGCCGTCAACGGCCCGGCCAGCAGCAGCCAGCCAATGGACGCCGCATCGCCGTGCAGCAGCACGCCCTGGCCCTGCCAGGCCCAGTAGCCGAGCACGCCTATGGTCACGGGCGCCAGCAGCATGGTCTCCAGCGCCAGGCCTTCCAGTGCACCCAGCGAGGCCACCTTGCGCAGCAGGCCGTAGAAGCCAAAGGTCAAGGCCAGCACCAGCGCGATCCACGGCAGACGCCCGGTCTGCACCGTTAGCCACAGTACGCCGGCCGCCGCCACGGCCACCGCCAGCCACTGGCCGGGGCGCGGCCGCTCATGCAAAAACACATAGCCCAGCGCCACATTCACCAGCGGCAGAATGAAATAGCCGAGGCTGGCATCCACCACATGCTGGTGCTGCACCGCCCACACATAGACCACCCAATTGGCCGACAGCAGCAGCGCCGACAGCGCAAAGGCCCCCAGCACCCGGGGCTGGCGCATCAGGGCCGGCATCCGGGCCCAGCGCCGGAGCACGGCCAGCACGACCAGCAGAAACACCAGCGACCACAGGGTGCGGTGCAGCACTACCTCCAGCGCAGGTATGCCAGCCAACTGGTGAAAGTACAGGGGGAACAGGCCCCAGGCGCTGTAGGCGAGGGTGGCGTAGAGGATTCCGGGGGACATGGGCGGTGGCAGTAGGGAGGTGGAAAGCGGCGCCCAGTATCGCCGCAGCGTGTGACCGGGCGCTGCAATAAAAAACGCGCCCGAAGGCGCGTCAGTCATAGGCTTTGGAAAAGCTTACTTGGCGACCACGCGTGCCATCTCTAGCACCTTGTTGGAGTAACCCCATTCGTTGTCGTACCAGCTGACCAGCTTGACGAAGGTGCCGTCCAGGGCGATGGAGGCATCTGCGTCATAGATGGAGGTGCGGCTGTCGCCACGGAAGTCGGTCGCGACGACCTTGTCTTCGGTGTAGCCCAGGATGCCCTTCAGCGCGCCTTCGGATTGGGCCTTCAGCTCGGCGTTGATCTCGGCCAGGGTGGCAGAGGTGTTCAGCTCGACCGTTAAGTCGACCACCGACACATCGCTGGTGGGCACGCGGAAGGCCATGCCGGTCAGCTTCTTGTTCAGCTCAGGAATCACCACGCCCACGGCCTTGGCAGCGCCAGTGCTCGATGGAATGATGTTTTCCAGAATGCCGCGGCCGCCGCGCCAGTCTTTGTTGCTGGGTCCGTCCACGGTCTTTTGCGTGGCGGTGGCAGCGTGCACGGTGGTCATCAGGCCGCGCTTGATGCCGAACTTGTCGTTGATCACCTTGGCCAGAGGGGCCAGGCAGTTCGTGGTGCACGATGCGTTGGAGATGATGGCTTGGCCAGCGTAGCTCTTGTCGTTCACACCAAACACGAACATGGGGGTGTCGTCTTTGGAGGGAGCGGACAGGATGACCTTCTTGGCGCCTGCGTCGATGTGCTTTTGTGCGGTTTCCTTGGTCAGGAACAGGCCGGTGGATTCGACCACGATGTCGGCGCCGACTTCGGCCCACTTCAGGTTCGCGGGGTCGCGTTCTTGCGTCAGGCGGATCTTCTTGCCGTTGACGACCAGCACGCCGTTGTCCACCGAGACTTCGCCCTTGAAGCGGCCGTGCACGCTGTCGTACTGCAGCATGTACGCCAGGTAGTCAGGCTCCAACAGGTCGTTGATGCCAACGATTTCTACGTCGTCAAAGTTTTGGATGGCGGCACGGAACACCATGCGCCCGATACGGCCGAAACCGTTGATACCGATCTTGATTGCCATTGTCTTATCTCCAGTAGTTAAATCTCAACCCAGCGATGGTAGGCCCGATGTGTACCGGGCCTAAGCCGTTTACTTCTTCTTACGCAGGACTTTTTCGACCGTCATCGCCACGTTTTCGGGCGTGAAGCCGAACAGCTTGAACAGCACCGGCGCGGGGGCCGATTCGCCATAGGTATCGATGCCGACAACGGCCGCGCAGCCGTATTTCCACCAGCCGTCTGTGACGCCCATTTCGACCGCGATGCGTGGCAGATTGGCCGGCAGCACTTCGGTTTTGTAGGCTTCGGTTTGGCGGTCAAACACGCTGTTGCTGGGCATGGAGACTACGCGAACAGCTATGTTCTTGGTAGCAAGCAGGGCTTGGGCAGCGATTGCCAATTGCACTTCGGAGCCAGTGGCGATGATGACGGCCTGGGCCTTCTTCTTGATGCCGACGGCGCTGGGCTCGGACAGCACATAGGCACCGCGGCTGATGTCGCCCAAGTCGGCCTTGGCGGCGTAGGCGATGTTCTGGCGGCTCAACAGCAGGGCCGAGGGACGGGTCTTGTTTTCCAGCGCCACGGCCCAGGCCACGGCGGTTTCAGCCGTGTCGCCCGGACGCCAGACGTCCAGGTTGGGGATCAGGCGCAGGCTGGCTGCGTGCTCGATCGACTGGTGGGTCGGGCCGTCTTCGCCCAGACCGATGGAGTCATGGGTAAACACATGGACCACACGGATCTTCATCAGCGCGGCCATGCGGATGGCGTTGCGGCTGTAGTCGCTGAAGGTCAGGAAGGTGCCGCCGTAGGGGATGAAACCACCATGCAGCGCCACGCCGTTCATGATCGCGGCCATGCCGAGTTCACGCACGCCGTAGTTAATGTGGCGGCCGCCGTTGCCGACGCCGGTCAAGCTGTCGAAACGCAGGTTCGGCGTGCTCTTGGTGTTGGTCAGGTTAGAGCCGGTCAGGTCGGCCGAGCCGCCCAGCATTTCAGGCAGGGCTGCGGTGAAGGCTTCCAGCGCCAGCTGCGAGGCCTTGCGGGATGCCACGGTTTCGCCCTTGGTATGGGCGCCGATGACGGTGTCCACGGCGGTCTGGGCGAAGTTCTTCGGCAGGTCACCCTTCATGCGGCGCAGCAGTTCCTTGGCTTCGGCGGGGAAGGCGGCCTTGTAGGCGGCGAACTGGGTGTTCCAGGCGGCTTCGCGGGCGGCGCCGGCGCTCTTGGCGTCCCAGGCGGCAGCGATGTCCTTGGGGATGGTGAACGGGGCGTAAGGCCAGTTCAGCGCTTCGCGGGTCAGCTTGATTTCTTCGGCGCCCAGCGGTTCGCCATGTGCCTTGGAGGTGTTGGCGCGGTTCGGGCTGCCCTTGCCGATGTGCGTCTTGCAGATGATCAGCGTGGGCTTGTCGGCCGACTTCTTGGCATCGGCAATGGCTTGCGACACCACGGCGGCGTCATGGCCGTCGATCGGGCCCAGCACGTTCCAGCCGTAGGCCACGAAGCGCAGCGCGGTGTTGTCGATGAACCAGGGGGCGACCTGGCCGTCGATGGAGATGCCGTTGTCGTCGTACAGGGCGACCAGTTTGTTCAGCTTCCAGGCGCCGGCCAGAGCCGCGGCTTCATGGCTGATGCCTTCCATCAGGCAGCCGTCGCCCATGAAGGCGTAGGTGTGGTGGTCCACGATGGCATGGCCTTCGCGGTTGAACTCTTGCGCCAGCAGCTTTTCAGCCAGGGCAAAGCCAACGGCATTGGTGATGCCTTGGCCCAGCGGGCCGGTGGTGGTTTCCACGCCAGGCGTGTAGCCAAATTCGGGGTGGCCAGGGGTCTTGCTGTGCAGCTGGCGGAAGTTCTTCAGCTCGGCCATCGGCAGCTTGTAGCCGGTCAGGTGCAGCAGCGCGTACAGCAGCATGGAGCCGTGGCCGTTGGACAGGATGAAGCGGTCGCGGTTCAGCCAGTTCGGGTTCTTGGGGTTGTGCTGCAGGTGCTCGTCCCACAGGGCGACGGCCATGTCGGCCATGCCCATGGGCGCGCCGGGGTGGCCCGAGTTGGCAGCTTGCACCGCGTCCATCGCCAGCGCGCGGATGGCGTTGGCCATGGCGGTGGTGGGCTTTGCAGCAGCTGGAGCCGCATCTGGAAGAACCGCCACGTCGGGGGTGTTGTCGTTCAGGGGGGTGTCGGCCATCGAGGTCAGCTCCGGAGAAAGTTCGGGGTGGATATTCTGGTAAGCCCGTTATTTTACGGGGCTGACAACTTGCGCCTTGTGTTGCCCTGGTAACCCGGGGCGGGTGCGGCAAAGCCATCACAATAGACAACCCCCCGCCCACACACCCATAACCGCCATGCCGCTTGCCAAAATCGAAGTCCGCCGCAGCCGTTCTGCTGCCGAAGTTACCGCGCTGATGGAGGCGGTCTACCTGTCCATGCGCGAAGCCTTGAAAGTGCCGGACGATGACCGCCAGGTGCGCTACATCGAGCACCGCCCCGAGCATTTTTGGGTGGCCCCGGGCAAGACCGAAAACTACACCCTGGTCGAGGTGATGATGTTCCCCGGCCGCAGCATCGATGCCAAGCGCGCGCTGTACCAGGGCATCGTGCAGCGCTTGGGCGCACTCGGCATTGCGCCGCTGGACGTGATGGTGGTGCTGACCGAGCCGCCCAAGGAGAGCTGGGGCGTGTTGGGCGTACCGGCCTCAGACACGGCACCCAAGGTCTAAGCCTTTTAGACCGCTAGCGCAATAACCATCTGCGGTAGCAGCTATTTATTTCATAGCAAATGCAGCCGTAGCGTGACCCGTTCGATAATCCACACCATGCCCGCCCAACCGCTGATTACCCATGCCATCGTGCTCGCCGCCGGACGCGGTGAACGCATGCGTCCGCTGACCGACCACACGCCCAAGCCGCTGCTGCCCGTACAAGGCAAACCATTGATCGTCTGGCACCTGGAAGCACTGGCGGCAGCCGGCGTGCGCCATGTCGTCATCAACACCGCCTGGCTGGAAGAGCAAATCCCCGCCGCGCTGGGTGATGGCTCGCGCTGGGGCCTGCAGATCACTTATTCCATGGAAGGCCGCGACCACGGCGGTGCGTTGGAAACCGCCGGCGGCATCCGCAAAGCGCTGCCCTTGCTGGGCGATGCTTTCTGGGTGGTGGCCGGCGATATTTATGCGCCCAGCTTCCGCTATGACGCCAGCGCCGCCAATGACTTCGCGCGTAGCGACGCTCTGGCACAGCTGTGGATGGTGCCCAACCCTCCCTACCACCCGCGTGGCGACTTTGGCATTGCCGACAACGGCCTGGCGCTGGACGCTCCCGGCCCCGACGGCCAGCGCTGGACCTATAGCAGCCTGGCCCTGGTGCGCGCCGAGCTGTGCCGCGCCCTGCCCCTGGGCAGCAAGGCCGCGCTGGGCCCGCTGCTGTTTGACGCGATACGCCAGCAGCGCATCACCGCATCCCGTTTTGAAGGCCCATGGCACAACGTGGGCACCCCCGAACAACTGGCCGAACTCCACTGAAGCGACACACCATGAGCACCCACATCTACGCCCAACGCCGCGCCCAACTGGCCCGTGAAATCGGTCCCGGCGGCATCGCCATCGTCCCCACCGCGCCCGAGCAGCAGCGCAACCGCGACAGCGACTTTCTGTACCGTGCCGACAGCTATTTCTACTACCTGACCGGCTTTACCGAGCCGAATGCCTGGCTGGTCGTGACCGGCGAAGGCCAGTCCACCCTGTTTTGCGCGCCGAAAGACCTGGAGCGCGAGATCTGGGACGGATTCAGACTCGGACCGGACGCAGCGCCCGCAGTGCTTGCGGTAGATGCTGCGTTTTCCGTAGCAGACCTGGACACCCAGCTGCCCCGCCTGCTGGAAAACCGCAGCGCCGTCTGGACCCCGTTCGCCACGCACAAGGGGCTGGAAGGCCGGGTCGATGGCTGGCTGAACAAGGTGCGCGCCCGCGTGCGCTACGGCGCCCTGTGCCCCGACACCCAGCGCGATCTGTGCAGCGTGCTGGACGAGATGCGCATGTTCAAGGACGCCAGTGAGCAAGACACCATGCGCCGCGCCGCGCAAATCAGCGCCGGCGCCCACATCCGCGCCATGCAGCTGTCGGCCCGCATGCTGCGCGCCGGCCAGGAAGTGCGCGAGTACCACCTGGACGCCGAGCTGCTGCATGAATTCCGCCGCCACGGCTCGCAGTACCCGGCCTACGGTTCCATCGTCGCCGCTGGTGCGAATGCCTGCGTGCTGCACTACCGCGCCGACAAGGCCCCGGTGCGCGACGGCGAGCTGGTGCTGATCGACGCCGGCTGCGAGCTGGATGGTTATGCCAGCGACATCACCCGCACATTCCCGGCCAACGGCAAGTTCAGCGGCCCGCAGCGCACACTGTACGAGCTGGTGCTGGCCAGCCAGGATGCGGCCGTCGCCGCCACCAAGCCCGGCGCGCGCTTCACCGATCCGCACGACGCCACCGTGAAAGTACTGGCCCAGGGCATGCTGGACGTGGGCCTGCTGGACAAGAACAAGGTTGGCACCGTGGACGATGTGATCGCCAGCCGCGCCTACTTCGCCTTCTACATGCACCGCACCGGCCACTGGATCGGCATGGACGTACACGATTGCGGTAGCTATGTGGAGGCGTCGGAAGTCGGCGCCAGCAGCCAGCGCAAGGACCCGCTGAGCGGCGAGACCATCATCAACCGACCCAGCCGCATCCTGCAGCCTGGCATGGCGCTGACCATCGAGCCAGGCATCTATGTGCGCCCTGCACCTGGCGTGCCAGAGGCATTCCATAACATCGGCATCCGCATCGAGGACGACGCCATCGTCACCGCTACCGGCTGCGAGCTGATCAGCCGCGGCGTGCCGGTGGACCCAGACGCCATTGAGGCCCTGATGCGGGATTAAGCAGTTTTTGTAGCAATACGCTATAATCAAGGACTCGGTAGATGGGCTTCGCCATGGAGCTCCGCGATGCAACCCAACACATCGCACCACCACGCCGAGCCTGCACCCCCGAGTTTGTCTGCACCCTGTCATGCTGTGTGGACCCAGGGCTCCAAGTGCTTTGCGCGCAAAACCCCTCCCCACCGGGTGCTGCGCAAGACCTGCCTCCAGTGCAATTTCATCGGAAGCCTGTCTAAAACCCGCAGTGTGACAACACGTATTTCTGGCGCGCCCATTAGTAAGGCCGCCTTGTTTTCCATAATGAATAAAAATAATTCGATTGCTGCCGGCAAATATTTGCTCTCGCCGCTGACCCGTGAACAGGCCGATGGCCGTTTTGGCTCCTCCGTGTCGATCCGTAATGGCTCGCACGACCGTGTGATGCGTTTCGTGGCCCTGTTCGACGATGCCACAACCGCGACACAATACGCAGTTGAGCAAGGTTTGCAGTGGGTGCGCGCGCGCCACGCCAATCCGAGCGCCGCGCACGCCTAAAACCGCCTAAAAGTTACTTACATACTGTCCAATTCTCAAGGAATTTATCCATGGCAAAAGAAGAACTGATCGAAATGAAGGGCCTTGTGTCCGAAGTGCTGCCCGACTCGCGCTTTCGCGTGACGCTGGAAAACGGCCATGTACTGATTGCCTACACCGCTGGCAAGATGCGCAAGAACCACATCCGTATCTTGGCTGGTGACCATGTGTCGCTGGAACTGTCGCCTTACGATTTGTCCAAGGGTCGCATCACCTTCCGCCACATTGCTGGCCGTGCGCCCACCTCTACGCGTTTCGCGTAATCCTGGCGTAAGCAAAACCCCCTACGGGTGCCGTCTTTGGGCGGACCCTACAATCGCAGTCCCTTTGACACAGTGGCTGCCCGGCACGTTTCCGGTCGGCGGCCATGGCAGGAGACACGCCAGATGAGCAACCCCACGGCTAACGCCGAAGAAAAACGCGCCGAGCTGCGTCGCGCTGCCCTCGAATACCACGAGTTCCCCACGCCCGGCAAGATCGCCATCGCGGCGACCAAACAGCTGGTCAATCAGCATGATCTGGCCCTGGCGTACTCGCCCGGTGTGGCCGCGCCATGCGAAGAGATCGTCAAAGACCCGAACAACGCCTTCAAGTACACCAGCAGGGGCAACTTGGTAGCGGTGATCACCAACGGCACGGCTGTGCTTGGCCTGGGTGATATCGGCCCGCTGGCTTCCAAGCCAGTGATGGAGGGCAAGGGCGTACTGTTCAAGAAGTTCGCCGGCATCGACGTGTTCGATCTGGAGATCGACGAGAAACACGATCTCGACAAGCTGGTCGACATCATTGCCTCGCTGGAACCCACATTCGGTGGCATCAACCTCGAAGACATCAAGGCCCCCGACTGCTTCTACGTCGAACGCAAGTTGCGCGAGCGCATGAAGATCCCGGTATTCCACGATGACCAGCACGGCACAGCCATCTGTGTGGGCGCCGCTATCCTGAACGGCCTGAAAGTCGTCGGTAAAGACCCGAAAACCGTCAAGCTGGTCACCTCCGGTGCCGGTGCCGCCGCCCTGGCCTGCCTGGGCTTGCTGGTCAAGCTGGGTATTCCGCGCGAAAACATTTATGTCACCGATCTGGCCGGCGTGGTTTATGAAGGCCGCACCGAGCTGATGGACGAAGACAAGATCGTTTACGCCCAAAAGACTTCGGCCCGCACCCTGGGCGAGATCATCGAAGGCGCCGACGTATTTCTCGGCCTGTCGGCCGGCGGCGTGTTGAAGAAAGACATGGTGGCCAAGATGGCCGCCAAGCCGTTGATTCTGGCGCTGGCCAACCCGAATCCCGAAATCTCGCCCGAAGACGTGAAGTCGGTACGCAGCGATGCCATCATCGCCACCGGCCGCACCGACTACCCGAACCAGGTCAACAACGTCCTGTGCTTCCCTTACATCTTCCGCGGTGCGCTGGACGCAGGCGCATCCACCATCACGCTGGAGATGGAAATTGCCGCGGTGCACGCGATTGCCGAACTGGCCCAGGCCGAGCAGAGCGAAGTGGTGGCAGCCGCCTACGCGGGAGAGCAACTTGCCTTCGGCCCCGAATACCTGATCCCCAAGCCGTTCGATCCGCGCCTGATGATCAAGATCGCCCCGGCAGTGGCCCAGGCCGCCGCCGACAGCGGCGTGGCGCTGCGCCCCATCCAGGACATGGATGCCTACCGCGACCGGCTGCAAAACTTCGTCTACGCCTCCGGCACGACGATGAAGCCGATCTATGACGCGGCCAAGAATGCGGCCAAGAAGCGCGTCTGCTACGCCGAAGGCGAAGAAGAACGCGTGCTGCGCGCTACCCAGATCGTGGTCGACGAAGGCCTGGCCCGCCCGACCCTGATCGGCCGCCCGGCCGTGATCGCCGAGCGGATCAAGAAGTTTGGCCTGCGCCTGCGCGAAGAGTTGGACTACGACGTGGTGAACGTCGAGCAAGACCACCGCTACCGCGATTTCTGGCAGACCTACCACCGTATGACCGAACGCAAAGGCGTGACGGCACAAATGGCAAAGATCGAGATGCGCCGCCGGTTAACCCTGATTGGCAGCATGCTGCTGCACAAGGGCGAAGTCGACGGCATGATCTGCGGCACCTGGGGTCACACCTCCATCCACCTGCACTACATCGACCAGGTGATCGGCAAGCGTGCTGGCGGCTGTGACAGCACCCCGCAAGATGTGCCGGTGTATGCATGCATGAACGGCTTGATGCTGCCAGGCCGCCAGGTGTTCTTGGTGGACACCCATGTCAACTACGACCCCACGGCCGAAGAATTGACGGAAATCACCGTCATGGCCGCCGAGGAAATGATGCGCTTCGGCCTCAAGCCCAAGGCCGCGCTGCTATCCCACAGCAACTACGGCCAAAGCAACCAGCCGACCGCGGTGAAGATGCGCCGGGTGCTGGAACTGCTGAGAACCGAAGCCCCCTGGTTGGAAGTGGACGGTGAAATCCACGGCGACATGGCGCTGGACGCCGCCGCACGCGCTACCGCCATGCCGCACAGCCCGCTGACCGGCAGCGCCAACTTGCTGGTGTTCCCAAATATCGATGCAGCGAATATTTCCTACAACCTGCTGAAAACGGCAGCTGGCGGCAACATCGCCATCGGCCCAGTGCTGCTCGGCGCAGCCAAACCTGTACACATTCTGACCGCCAGCGCTACGGTGCGAAGAATTGTAAACATGACGGCTTTGACCGTGGCCGACGCCAACGTGGTGCGATAAGCCCAAATTCGCCAGCAAGTACTAACTTATTGGCGCCAAAACCCTGCAGAGGCTGCTCATTTTTTGGGCAGCCTCTTGCTTTTTCGGGGTACATGCGGCACACTAGCGCCTTGAAATTTTCGGGTTAACCCGAAGTTCGCAGAAGCCGCATTCACCATGTTCCCGAACGCTCCCCTCATTCCCCGCAGGCATATCGTTGCATCGCTGGTATGTGCAGCATCGGTACTGTGCACCCCTTTGGGGTATGCGCGTCAATCCACAGAGCCAAGCAATTTGCAGGCCATCCGGGTTGCCGAGCTACCTGTACAAGGTCGTGCCACCTACTTGCTGATCCAGCAAGGCGGGCCATTTCCTTTTGATAAGGATGGCACGGTGTTTGGCAACCGTGAACGTATTTTGCCTTCCCAGCAACGCGGCTACTACCGCGAATACACCGTGAAAACGGTGGGTGTACGCCACCGGGGCGCCCAAAGGATTGTTTGCGGTGGACGTCCCAAAACGCCAGATGCTTGTTTTTATACCAGTGACCACTACGCTAGTTTTCGCCAGATCGTCGAATGAGTTGTAGGGGGCTGGTTCCACAGAATTTTGAAGCCGGGGTAAATTAGATGATTGAAAAGAAAGCGGAGACGGATATGCCTCTTCGCAACGTTAGAACCAATATCGTGCAGTCCATACGTGCCTTCCGGGTGCAGGATCTGCAAGACGCGGCACTGGGCTTAGGCCAGCATTTCCTGTACGCCAACCTGGCAAATGCCCAGAGCAAGCAGGACGTGCTGGATATGATCGCCCAACAGTTCACCTTTCCGACCCACTTCGGCAAGAACTTTGACGCGCTGTACGACTGCATGACCGATCCGTTGCACAAATCAGGCCCGCAGCCTGGTTTTGTGGTGGTGTTGGAGCAGATTCCCGCGCACGCCAAGTTCGACAAGGAAGCGCGCGAGCAACTGCTCGACATCTTCCGCGAAGCCGCCGACTACTGGGGGGACCGGAAGATTCCGTTCCGATGCTTCTATTCTTTTCTGTAGCCCGTTCTGCACAAAACAGCCAAGCAGAACGGGCGAACGAGGCAGGCAGCGATGCCGTCTCGGGCATTGAGTTGGAATCTGGCGAAAAGATGCCAACCGACAAACTGGTAGATGTATCCCCCTTGGCGCTGCGCATGAGCAGCCCTTTCAACGCGGGATACTGGTTGGCCGCCGCTTAAAGCTGCGTTCCTCCCAACAAAAAGCCCGTCCTTGGACGGGCTTTTTACATTTGGGCGGCAGTCACGGTGGTCACTGCCAGCGCCAGGGCGATGTATTCGTCCACCGGCACTTCCTCGGCCCGTCGCTGCACGTCGAAGGCGCCGGCAAAGCCTTTGTCGGACAGCCATTTACCCAGGGTGTGGCGCATGATCTTGCGGCGCTGGCTGAATGCCACCTGGACGATTTCACTCAGCAGCTTCACATCCACGGCCGCCGGATCGGTGCGCGGCAGCATGCGCACCACGGCGCTGTCCACGCGCGGCGGCGGGTCAAAGGACTCGGGCGGCACGAAAAGCACGTTTTCCATCGCATAACGCCATTGAAGCATCACGCTCAGGCGGCCATAGGCGGCGGTAGATGGGCGCGCCACCATGCGGTCTATGACTTCTTTTTGCAGCATGAAATGCTGGTCTTCCACCACCGCCACGGCGTCCAGCAGGTGGAACAGAATGGGCGTGGAGATGTTGTATGGCAGGTTGCCCACCACGCGCAGCTTTTTGGACGTAAATGCTATGGAATCCGTAGCTGCTTGTGCAATCTGTATCTGCGTAAAGTCGACTTTTAATACATCAGACTCGACCACCGTCAGCTGGGGATGCTGGCGCAGGCGCTGCGCCAGATCCCGGTCCAGCTCGACCACGGTGAGATGGCCCAGGCGTTCCACCAGTGGCTGGGTCAGGGCGGCCAGGCCCGGGCCAATCTCCAGCATGCGGTCACCCGGCTGGGGATTGATGGCATCAACGATGGCATCGATGATGCCGCGGTCGGATAGGAAATGCTGGCCAAAACGCTTGCGCGGGATGTGTTTCACTGGGGAGCTTCGCGGAGTTCGACGTAGGCCCGCGAACGCAGGTCCTGGATCCAGCGCGCATAGGCTTCGTCGAGTTTTTTCTCGCGCACGATGCCGCGCGCAATCTCGCGCCGCTCGCGCTCGGTCAGTGTGGCCTCGCGGCGCTCCAGGAGCTGCACCAGGTGTACACCGAAGCGCGACACCAGCGGGTCAGCGATCTGGCCTGGCTCCAAATTGTTCAAGACCTCTTCGAACTCGGGCACGAACTGGCCGGGGCTGGACCAACCCAGGTCGCCGCCCTGGCTGGCACTGCCGTCCACTGAATTCTCTTTGGCCAACTGGGCAAAGTCGGCCTGCTTGTTCTGAATGCGGCGTTTGTAGTCCGCCAGCCGCTCGACGGCCGCAGCCTCGGTCAGGCGCGGGCCGGTGCGCAGCAGGATATGCCGTGCGTGCTGCTGCTGCACCGTGGTGGCAACGCCGCCTTGGCGCTTGTCCAGCACCTTGAGCACGTGGAAGCCGGCGCCGGAGCGCAGCACGGCGCTGACACCGCCGACCTCGAGGCCTCGGGTGCCATCGACAAACAATTCAGGGTAGCGGTCGGCCGAGCGCAGGCCCAGGGTGCCACCATTGCTACGGTCCGGTGCGTCGGACTGCTCGCGCGCCAGAGCCGCGAAATCGGCGCCGGCCGCGGCCTTGGCGCGCACGCTTTCGGCCTTGGCCTGCAGCGTGGTGACTTGCGCTGGGCTCGCGTTCTCGGGTACGGCGACCAGCACCATGCCCAGGTTGATCTCCAGAGCCGACATATCGGTGTTCGCCTGCTGGTCACGCAGGTACTGGTCGACATCGGAATCGCTGATACGCTGGCGGGCATCGATTTCGCGGTCGCGCAAACGGGTGATCAGCAGCTGGTTGCGCAGGTCTTCACGGAACTGTGCGGGCACCATGCCGTCCTGGGCCATGCGCTTGCGCAGCTCAGGCACATCCATCTGGTTCTGCCGTGCCACATTCAGTTCGGCGCCGTCTACCGTGGCATCGTCTACCTTGATGCCGGATTCGCGGGCCAGCTGGAGCTGGGCCTTTTCGATGATCAGGCGTTCAAGCACCTGGCGCGCCACCGCGCCGGTGTCGGTAGACGGGTTGCCCTGCTGCGCCATTTGCTGCATCGCTCGCAGCACCCGGGTACGCACCTCGTTGTTGGTGATGGGCTCGGAATTGACCACGGCGACGATGAAGTCCGCCTGGCGCTGAGGATCTGCTGCACGCGGAGCCCCCATGCCCGCCAGGCCGGTGCCAGAAGGAGATGTGGGGCGCAGGCCCTGGGCGGAGACGGTCAAGGCCGTCAGCGCCGCCAAGCCCAACAGCGTCATGCGAGAAATTCGGTGGCTCATGGTACGGGTAGGGGACATATTGGAAGAACGTAAAGGCTAGTCGTACTGGCTGAAGCGGCTAGGGGTGGAAACCTGTTCACGCAGGTACTGGTAGCGGGGGATGTTTTCTTTCAGGACCGACAAGGGGTTGGTGCCCACACCCAGGCGGGTGAAGCCGACAAACTCCAGCTGGAACGCGATTTTCTGGCTCGAAGTGGACGTACTGGTTTGGGTTCGGCTCAGCACCACCCGGCCCAGCCAGCAGCCCGCATCGTATTCAAAACCCAGCACCGCATCGACCATTTTGCGGTCCTGCATGCTGTAATTCATGCGGCCGACGCTATACCAGCGCCCGGCACTGGGCTCTGCGTCGCCCCAGGGCGCGCTTAGCGGCCATTGCCAGCCGATGTCGATTTGTTCGCTGCTGCCGCGCTGGTAACGGTAGTTGGCACTGATCACGCGGTAGTTACCCGGGTTCCAGCGTCCACCAACGGTCGAACGCTCAGAACGGCTGGTCTTGGGGTTGTACTGCACCGTGGAGTCGAAAGTCCAGCGTGGGTCCCAGTTCAGCTGTGCGCCAACCAGCACATCGCTGAGCCGGTCTGACACCGGCGTACCGCCGGGCAGGGTGACCTTCTGGTCCTCGAAGCGCAGGCGCTGGGCAATGCCGAAGCGGGCCAGCTCCGCACCGGTATCGGGCTCCAGGAAGCGGGTGGTCAGGCCCAGGGTCAGCAGATTGCTGTCGGAAATCCGGTCGTTGCCGGAAAACGCGTTCTCGGTGAACACCGTGGCAAAGTTGAAGTCGTTCGCGCCCGTGTCGTAAACCGGCAGATTGCTCTGGTTGCGGTACGGGGTTTTGACATAGAAGGCCCGCGGCTCCAGGGTCTGGCGCAGCGCCTTGCCCCAGAAGCTGGCGTCACGCTCGAAAATCAGGCCACTGTCCAGGCTGAAAGTCGGCACCGTACGGTCGGCGCTGGTTGCGCCATTGGCCAAGGCTTGGTCAAACGTGTACGTGGTCGCATGCAGCTGCACCTTGGGCGTAACAAACCAGCCAGGCGCCACCCAGGGACGGCTGATCTGGCCGAGCACGAAGGCCCGCTTGGCATTCGGCTGCAGCGTCAGGCTGCGGTCGGCGGAAAACTCGGTGTAGTCGCCGTCCACCGAGGCATCCAGGCCGCCCGGCAGGTCGTAGCGGGCGTAGCGCGCCGTCAGCTGAGGCAGGCGGTCGTAGGGCGGCACGATGGGCGAGCTGATGCTCTGTATGGTTTGCCACTTGAGAGTACGCACGCTGGTTGAAAAGTTACCCCGCGCCCAGGACAGCGTGGCGTCGTTGGACAGCAAACGCTGGGTCAGAGTGGACGACGTTTGCGTAAAGTCGGTCCAGTAATTGTCGTCACTGACCCGGTTCAGGTTCAGGTTCAGACCCAGCTTGCCGACGCCCGACAAGCCGGAATCAATCGTTCCGGTATGGGTAAAGGCGTAGCCCCAGCGCGAGCTGTCGCGCAGCTTGTCATCGGGCATGTAATTGGCGCGCAGAGTGCCGCGATAGTCCGGCTCCAGATAGCGGAATTCGCCCCCGAAATCGACACCGCGTTTGCTCATCACAGTCGGAAATAAGGTCGCATCCCGGTTCGGCGCGATATTCCAGTAATAAGGCACCGTCAGCTCGGCGCCGTTGGTGCTGTCCAGGCCGATAGTGGGCGGCAAAAAGCCCGATTTGCGCTTATCCGACAGCGGAAAGTCCATCGCCGGGAAGGCCATGATGGGCACATCCTTGAAGCGCAGCACCGCGCCATCGGCCACGCCCACCTCTTCTTCGGTATCGATGCTGATCGAGGTGGCCTTCAGGATCCAGTCGGGCAGCCAGTCAGGGCCGGGCTGGCGGCGGCAGGTGCTATAGCTGGCGTTGTGCAACACCACCCGCTTGTCGTCGATGAAATCGGCGCGGCTGGCCTCGCCATAGGCGCCGTTCTTCAGTATCTGGTAGCGCGGCTGGTCGAAAAAGCCCTCGAACGCATCCACCTTGAGCTGCAGCGTGGGGCCTTCGTAGATATTGCCGGCGCTGTTGATGCGCACATTGCCGCGGGCCTTAAGCAAGTCGTCGGGCTGGTAGTACTCCACCCGGTCGGCCTTCACCACCATGTCGCCCTTGCGCATCACCGCATTGCCCTCGATCACCGTGTCCAGGTCCGGCCGGCCCAGGGTGTGGTCGCCCGAGAAGAAGCTCGGCATCTGGTCGCGCATAGCCTGTGATATCTGCTCCTGCAGCAAGGGGCTGGACTTGAGCACCAGCGGCGCGTCCAGTTCTGGGGCGTCCTGGGCGTGCAAGGCGAACGGCAGCAGGGCGATGGCGACAAAGGCCACCGGCGTCAGGGTGAAGCGGCTACGGCGAAAGCTGCGCTGGGATTCAGGCATCAAAGAGGTGACTCAGTCAGGCGAAGGGGTTGTACAAAGCGGCGGGTCCGTGATCCAGCCAACCCGGATTTGTAGAATGGATTATCCATGAGCCCTCACTCCCCCTCGCCGTCCGCGGCAACTTCTTCCCCATCCGCCCCCATCGTCTGGGCTGACGCCCAGCGCGCAACGGCCTTCCACGCCTGGTTGAACGGGTTCGCCGCCCGCCACCAGCTGCAGCTGGACAGCCTGCACCTGGCGGCGGCCGACGCCGGTTTCCGACGTTACTTCCGCTTGCAAACCGCCACCGGCAGCTGCATCGCCATGGACGCCCCGCCCGACAAGGAGAACTGCCAGGCCTTCGCCCAGGTCGCCACGTTGATGGCCCAGGCCGGCCTGCGCGCCCCCGAAGTGCTGGCCTGGGATGAACCCCACGGTTTCATGCTGCTCACCGATTTGGGCACGCAGACCATGCTCGACGTACTGCAGCCCGAGACACCGCTGGCCAACACCGGCCTTTACCACCAGGCGGTGGACACGCTGATCACCTGGCAACGCGCGTCAAAGCCCGGCGTTCTGCCGGCCTACGATGCGGCCGTACTGCAGCGCGAACTGGCCTTGTTCCCCGACTGGTACGTGGCCCAGTACCGCGGCATCACCCTGGACGACAGCCAGCGTGCCACGCTGGAATCGGTGTTCGCCCAGATCGTCGCCAACAACCTGGAAGCCCCCAGCGTCTACGTGCACCGCGACTTCATGCCGCGCAATCTGATGGTCGGCGCCGACAAACTCGGCGTGCTGGACTTCCAGGACGCGCTCTACGGCCCCATCACCTACGACATCGCCAGCCTGCTGCGCGACGCCTTCCACAGCTGGGAAGAAGACTTTGTGCTGGACATCACCATCCGCTACTGGGAGCGTGCGCGCAAGGCCGGCCTGCCGGTGGGCGACGACTTTGGCGCCTTTTACCGCAGCGTGGAATGGATGGGCCTGCAGCGGCACCTGAAGGTCGCCGGCATCTTCGCCCGCCTGACCCTGCGCGACGGCAAGCCCAAGTACCTGGCCGACACCCCGCGCTTCATCGCCTACATCCGCGCCACCGCCGGCCGCTACCGCGAGCTGAAGCCGCTGCTGCACCTGGTCGACAAGATCGAAGGCACCGCCCCCGCCACCGGCTTCGCCTCCGGCCGGATGTAAAGAATTTAAAAGAAATACGGCTCTGGCGCAGGTACTACCTGCGCCAGCAGCTACACAAACAATAGCAACCCACTTTTATGCCGCGCTTTTTCTGTCCTGCCCCCTTGGCCATCGGGGCCACGCTGGACTTGCCCGCCGGCGCTGCCCGCCATGTGCAGGTGCTGCGCATGCAGCCCGGCCAGACGATCACCCTGTTCAACGGCCAGGGCGGCGAATTTGAAGCCAGCATCGACCGCATGGGCCGCAGCGATGTGGCCGTGACCGTCGCCAGCCACGACCCGGTGGAGCGCGAAGCCGCGCGCGCCGTGCACCTGGTGCTGGGCATGCCCGCCAATGACCGCATGGACTGGCTGGTCGAAAAAGCCGCCGAACTCGGCGTGGCCAGCATCCAGCCGCTGGTCACCGAGCGCAGCGTGCTGCGCCTGAACGGCGAGCGTGCCGACAAGAAGCGCGCCCACTGGCATGCCGTCGGCGTCGCCGCCTGCGAACAATCGGGCCGCAACCGCGTGCCCGAAGTGCATGCAGTACGCAGCTTTGCCGACTGGGTGGCCTCCGCCCAGGCCGAAGCGGCTTTCCTGCTGTCTTTACGCAGCGGCAGCCAGCCCTTGCTGGCAGTAGCCCCCGCCAGCGGCCCGCTCCATTTCTTGAGCGGCCCCGAAGGCGGACTCAGCCCGGCCGAAGAAGATGCGGCCATCGCCCGCGGCTTCCGCCCGGTCACCCTGGCGAACCGCGTGCTGCGGGCCGAAACCGCACCGCTGGCCGCCCTGGCCCAACTGCAGTTCTAGCCATGGACGATTTACTCCCAACCGACAGCGACACCCGGCTGTCGGATTACTTCCGCGACGCTGATTTCGCCAGCGAATCCATCACCGCCTGGCGCATCGACGCCCAGGGCGCGCTGGTCGACGCGCTGCGCGGCCTGTTCCACGGCCCGTCCGGCCTGGTGCGGCTGCGCCTGTGGGTCTTTATGGGCCTACTCGGCCAAAGCGAAGCCAACCTGAACCGCGACGAACTCAATGAGCTGTTCCACGCCGTGCGCCCCGAAGCGCTGGAAACCGTGTTCAAACGCTTCCGCGACACCGGCCTGCTGCTGTGGGACGAAACCCAGCGCCGCACCAGCCTGACGCCGCTGGCCCAGCAACTGGCCGGCGTGCTCGGCGTGCTGAACACCGCCCCACCCGGCGACGGCGAAGATGGCGACCTGGCCAGCCTGCTCGGCCAGGTGGTCGGTGCCGACCAACTCGGCACGCTGGACGCTGCCCAGGTGCAGATGCTGCAGGCCCAGCTGGGCCGGCTGCATGCCGAGTTCGAGGACGCAATTGCCAGCGGCTCCGAATTCCGCCTGCGCGAGGCCCGCAAACGCTACGACCGCGCGGCCCGGCTGATCGACAAGGCCTCTACCGCCATCACCGCCATCATCGGCCACGCCCACGGCCATGTGACCATGGAGCGCGCCGCCCGGGCCCTCGGCCAGGCGCAGAGCCGGCTGCTGGCCATGGCCAGCCAGTTCAACCGCGCGCTGCAGCAAGTGGACCGTGAGCGCGTGACCCTGGGCACCACCGGCATCACCAGCACCGACGTAAAACGCTGGCTGCAAACTTTGGCGAGCCCCGAACACCTTTTGCAAGACGCGCTGTCCCACCCGGTGGGACTGGTCGCGCTGGCCCCCCATGAACTGCTCGATGTGACCGAAGCCGAATTTGAACGCGACCGCCCCACGGCCAGCCTGCCCGATGCCCTGCCTGAATCGCAGGTCGCACCGGTCGGCGAACTCAGCGCCGTGGCCTTGCCGCAGGCACTGGCCGACCTGTCCGAGCTGCTGGCCGCCTGGCATGCCGACACCGCTAGCCCGCGCACCGCAGTCGACGCGCTGCTGGGCGATATGCCGCAGGACGCGGCCTATGCCGAAGTCGCCTACAAGGCCCAGCTGCTGCCGCTCCTGGGCGACGCCCAGGCCTGCCTGCTGCCCGGCGCCACCGGCGACCTGGCGCGCCAGCCCTGGCGTGTCGAATGGAGCACCGACTTCTTGACACTCGACCACCCGACCCTGGCCGGCGTCAGCGCCGGCCAACTGCTGTCCACTGCAAACCCTGAAAAGAGCGAATAAGCCATGGACGAAGCCGCCCTGTTAGTCGCCGAGCTGCTGGCCCGCCGCAGCCTGCCGCGCACCCACCCGCGTGTGAAGCGCGCGCTGGTGAATGCCGAACTGTTCACCCAGGTCGAACAACGCCTGGCCGACATCGGCCTGCGCTGGATGGACAACATTTATGCCGAGCATGTGAGCCTGGCCCTGCTGCCCGCCGCGCAAACCAGCGTGATGGGCGAAGCCGGCCTGAACGCCAACAACAACCTGGAGCTGCCGCGTGACGGCGTGGCCCTGCTGGTGGTGCTGTGGTCGCTGATCATCCTGCCCAAGCGCGAGCGCCAGCCCAGCCGCGCCCCGGTGGCTGAGCCGCAGAACGAAATGTTCGCCAGCAGCAAGCCGCTGCCGCCGGTGCGCGACGTCAGCCCCGTGCTGTCGTACAAGGCCCTGCTGGAAGACTACGGCCCGCAGCTGGGCAAGAAAACCCGGCTGGACGGCAACCTCAAGCTGCTGGAGCGCCACGGCTTCATCCTGCGCAAGCAGGACGACATCGCCGAGGGCCCCTTGCTCGACGTGCTGCTCGACTACGACATCCTGGCCCCGCGCATCCTGGATGGCGCCTTGGCCGATGTCCTGGCGCGCGAGCAAGCCGCCCGCCAGGCCGAAAAACCTTCCGAAGACTGAACCCATGTTCCACCTGCAAAGCCTGGAGTTGGTCCATTGGGACTACTGCCAACGCGTCAGCCTGCCGCTGGACGCGTCCATCATCACCATCGCCGGCCCCAACGGCTCGGGCAAGACCACGCTGCTGGACGCGATGCGCACCCTGCTCGGCCTCAAATGCTCGTCGCCGCGCGACTACAAGACCTATGCGCGGCATGCGGGCGCCAACATCGCCTGGCTGCGCGCCGTGGTCGACAACAAGGCGCAAACCCGCCAGACCAGCAGCCGGCCGTTCGCCAAGCGCCTGCTGTACAGCGACCAGGTAACCCTGGCCTGCCGCATCGAACGCAACGGTGGCGACTGGCAGCGCCGCTACATGGTGGTCGAGGGCGACGCCAGCATCGAGCAGCTGAGCGCCACGCCCGACAAAGACCTGGGCCTGATGGGCATCGAAGCCTGGGGCCGGGTGCTGTCCGCCGCCGGCCTGTCGCCCGCCATCGCCAAAGTGCTGTCGCTGGAGCAGGGCCAGACCGACCGCCTGTGTGAATTCAGCCCGCGCGAGCTGCTGCGCCTGGTGTTCGACGTGTTCGGCGACCAGGAGGTGCTGAACCACTACGACACCGCGCGTGAACACCAGCAGCAGCTGGGCCGCGAAATGGCCCAGGCCGAGCACGAGCTCGACCACAGCAAGGCCCAGCTGGCCGAGCTGCAAAGCCGGGTCAGCAACTACCAGAACTGGCAGCACAAGGTTCAGGAGCAGGAGCGCCTGGCCACCGAGGTGGTGCCGGTGCTCGAATGGCATGGCCAGCGGCAAAAGCTCACCGAGCGCAGCCGCGAGCAGCGCCGCCAGCGCCAGCACCACCGCCAGGCCCTGGCCGAGCGCGCGCGGCAGAACGCCCAGCTGCTTGAGCTGCTCGAAGTGCGCAGCCAGGCCGACGCCCACGCCAGCCAGCTGCTGCAGGAACGCGATGCCGCCGCCGTGCAGCGCGACAGCACGCGCGACTTCGAGCGCCCGCTGGAAGACCTGGCCAAGCGCGAAACCGAGCTGCTGGCCCTGGTCGACAAAGAAAGCGACGCCGAAGCCCTGACCGCCCATCTGCAAACCCTGCACACCCAGGAAGAAGGGCTGCAGGCCCGGCACAGCGCCACACTACAAAAAAGAGAGCTAGCTGCGCAGGCACTGTCTGCGCTAGAGGGCAAAAACACTCCACCCCACCCGGAAGACGCGCGGCGCCTGCGCCAGCGCCTGCAGACGCAGAAAATCGGCCACCGCTTCCTGGCCGAAGTGGTCGAGGTGCGCGACGAGCACTGGCGCGCCGCCATCGAGGGCGTGCTGCGCCCGCTGCGCTGGATGGTGCTGCTGGAAAAAGCCGACGACGTGGCCCAGGCCGACAGCATCGCCTCGGCCGACCGCTACCGCCACTACATCACCGCCCCCGGCGACAGCGTGCCCCAGGCCGATGCCGCCTCGCTGCTGGCCCAGGTGCGCTTCGACGCCAAGCTGCCGCGCTGGCTGATACAGCAGCTGCAAAACCTGCGCTGCGTGGCCGACCCGAGCGAAGGCCGCAAGACCAGCGGCAGCTGGATCACGCCCCAGGCCTATAGCTTCGACGGGCGCGGTGCGCGCTCGGTGTGGGTGGAGCCGCGCGACCACCAGTTCGGCGCCACCGCCCTGATCGCCCGGCGCGACGCGGTAGAGCGCGACCTGCGCAAGCTGGACGCCGAACTCGGCCCGCTGACGCAGGAGCTGCTGGCCCTGAAGCGCCAGATCAAGGACTGCCAGAAATCCCTGGAAGGCCATAGCGCCGCCGAAGAGCTGGCGCGCCGCAACGACGAGTTCAGCGCCGCCCGCCAGGCCCTGCCCGGCGCCAAGCAGGCCCGCGTCGCCGCCGCCCAGCACTGGCAGACGCTGGACAAAGCCTATGGCGACGCCAAGACCCGGCACCAGCAGACCGACACCCAGTACCGCCAGCTGGAACAAAGCCTGCGCCAGAAAAACCAGGACGCGGACCGCCTGGTGGCCGAGCTGCTGCAGACCCGCAAGCAGCAGACCGCGAACATCGACACCTCGAACCACCGGCGCCGCCAGATCCCCGAAAAATGGCGCACGGCCGAGGTGCTGCAAAGCCTGGTCAAAACCTACCAGAACGACACCCAGGCCCGGCTGCGCCTGCAGTCGGTGCACGAAGAACTGCAACTCGACACCTGGGAAAAAGACGCGACGGTGGAAGAGCGCTACCGCCGCATGGAAGTGCTGGTGCGCGAGCAGGGCTACAGCCTGGGCGACCACCAGGCCAAGAATGCCCAGGCCGGCATCGCCGTGCACAACGCCCGCGAAAGCTATATCGAGGTGCTGCGCAGCACGGTGCGGCGCTACCGCAAGAACATCCAGGAGCTCGGCGAGCTGGCCGGCGTGGCCGTGAATGCCGACCTGCCGGTGCTGGAGAACGAAGACAGCGTGCTGGCCCAGGCCGGGCTGAAGGTGCACTTCAACTTCGACGGCAAGGGCAGCATCGGCCTGAACGACGGCGAGGCCTCGGGTGGCCAGCAGGTCATCAAGTCGCTGATCCTGCTGGTGGCGCTGCTGAAGGACGACGAAACCGCCTCCGGCGGCTTTGTCTTCATCGACGAGCCCTTCGCCCACCTGGACGTGCGCAACATCCAGCTGGTCGGCCACTTCCTGCGCTCCACGCAAGCCCAGTACGTGCTGACCACGCCTATCACCCACAACCTGGAAGTCTTCGAGCCCGCCGAGATCACCCTGATCACCAGCAAGAAGCCGAAGAACGCGCGCTGGGCGCCGCCGATTGCGGTGGCCAAGCGCCGCACTCCGGTCGCCGTGTCAGCGTAATTTAGATCGCGGATTCAAGTACAAAGTGCAACGGAATGCAGTGTAAGAGGCCGAACCGGTAGGTTGTAAAACACCTCATGGGGAGTTCGGTAGCCCAAGCACTTACGAGGCCTGTGATTGAGCAAATGCACCGCGTCGTTGACCTG